>NZ_JAEUAV010000012.1 GCF_019511605.1 Paraburkholderia phenoliruptrix
GAAAGTAGGTAATCGTCAGGCTCCCCAGCAGTGACCGCAACCCCACCCCGCAAAGGTGGGGTTGCGGCGTTTACGCGGGAGAAAAACGCCCGCCGTACGATAGGGCACAAACCATCAGGCGGCGTCGGACACCGCTCACTTCCCTCCAATGCGCAGCGCGTCCGCATAACCCGTCAGTTCCAGATAGGCGCGCCCGACTTCTACGCCGTCGCGGCTCACCCGCGTCGCACCTTCCCAGTACACCGCGCCCGTGGACTGCCGCGAGTCCAGCTCCTGATCGTCCATCAGCGGATCGAGTTGCCAGGTCAGCGCGCCGGTCCTCACTGTCATCGCCACCGGATACGACGTGTTGGTGTGCGGCGAGCGCCACATGCGCCGTGGCGTGAAGTCGACGTCGCTCGGCGCGAAGGACGTGACGCGTCCCGTGCTGTCGCGCAATGCGGCGTGCGCCCAGACGGTGTGTCCGTCGCGGCTGCGTACCTTGAAGGCCATTAACGCCGAACCGTCCGACAGGTTGGCGCCGAGCCAGTCCCATCCCGCGGCATTGGTGTCGAGCAGGGTGCTCGACCATTCGTGATCGAGCCATGCCACGCCGGTGACTACAGTCGGCCGTTGCGATGAATCGCCGCCGGCGCTCGGTCGCATCACGCTGCCGGACACCCGCAATTGCGGCTCGCTGTAGTAGTAGCTCGCCTGTTCGGGACGCGGACCTTTGCGCGAATAGCCGCGCTCACCTTGAATCAGCGGAGGCTGCGTTGGCGTCAGCGCGAGGTGCAATGCGAACTCGCCCGCGTCGGCCGTCATATCGTAGTGGCCATCGGCGGCCCGCACGATTTTCCATGTGTCGAGCTTCACGTCCGTGTTATTCGCCTTCGCATAAGCGAGCCCAAATCCCTGGCGGGCAATCCGCTGATCGTGCACGAGGTGACCGAGCGCGGGGTCACTCAACGCGGCGTGCGCAATGATCAATTGAGAGGGCGCAAAAGAACTCGGATCGGCCGCATCATGACCCGTTGCAGAGCGGAAGAACGTGATCTGAAAACCGAGCGGCTTATGGTCCGGCGTGGTCAACCAGCCTGTCGCGTACCACCACTCGGTGCGAAAATCGGCGTGAGCGCCGGTGTCCGTCGGCAGCTTGACCGGACGGTCCTCGTTGACTACGGCAAACTCCGTCGGTGCAGCAAAGCAGGGAGCAACTGCAAGCATGCCGATCACCGGCAAAGCAGAGGCGCAGTACAGGCCCCAACGCGTAGGTCGGAACCGCAGGGCGGTAAGCGGCTCCTGAACCAGCACTCGCGCGCGACCCGCCATCTGGCGAGCCACTAACCGCAACCGTTCCCGCATCACCAGTCCTCCTTCACTGCGCGCACCGCATTGACGGAAACCGCGCCGCGTCCCGCGACCACAGCAGTGGATACGGATGACGCCAGCATCACCACAGCAACGGTGCCGAGAATGGTCCACGGCACATGCAGCGACATGGTCCAATGAAACGACTGCGGATTGACGACGAATACCAGCATCAGGCTGATCGCAAATCCGAGAACGAAGCCCACCGCAATGCCGCACGCCGTGAGCATGCCGCCCTCGAGCGCGAGGATCGCAAGGATCTGCGCGCGAGTTACGCCGACGTGCCGCAGCATGCCAAATTCGCGAGCGCGCGCGAGCGTCTGCGCGGAAAATGTCGCGGCTACGCCGAACAGGCCGATTACGATTGCGACCGCCTCGAGAAGATACGTAACCGCAAAGCTGCGGTCGAAAATCACGAGCGTGCGCGCGCGAATCTCTCCCGGCTGTGAGATGTCCAGCGTCGCGCCGAACGGCAGTGCACGCAGCCCCGCTATGACGCGCTCCACGCTCACGCCTCGTTCGACGCTGACGGCGACATCGATCGCGGTCATGTCCGCCGTGAGGCGGCGATAATCGGCAAGCCGTATCTGGATGGCCCCGCTTTGTCGCACGTAATCACGCCATACGCCGGCGACCACGAAATCTCCTGCGCGTGCGCCGAGCGGCAGGCGTACATGTTGCCCGAGTCTGTAGCCGTACAGATCCACCATTGCTTCGGACACCCAAACAGGTATTTCATCGTGCTTCAGTTCCTGTACAGGCAGTACAGGTCCTGTCATCTGCAGATTGGCCCCCGGGTCGTTCCCGTCTATTTCGCGGGCGACTACCGCGACGTCGGGGCGCGACGCATCGAGCGTGATAGGGGAAGTCCGCCCGAAGGCCGCTTTTGCGATGCCGGGCACGGCCGCCAGCCGACGCTGTTCGTCGAGGCTCAGGCCGCCGGAGTCGCTGTGTTGTGCGGTGCGCACATACAGATCGGCCGACAGCAGGTGAACGAGCCAGTCTTCCACCGATACACGGAAGCTCGCGACCATGATCGCCATCGCGACAATCAGCGCGAAGCTCGACAGCACGCCGCCCATCGCAATCGACGCATGACCCGGCGCATTCGCGAGCCGCGCAAGCGCTAGCGTGCTCGCTGCGCCGCGCCGCGGTCGCGTTGCAAATGCCCGGCCTACGCTGCGGAAAACAGAGGCGGTGACGCGCGGCATCAACGCAATTCCGCCGACGAGCAGCAGGGCGACCGCCACGTAACCGCCAATGGGCGCACCGGACCACGGCGGTGCCTGGCTGAGCAGGGCGCCGCCCAGCAGACATAGCAATGCAGGCCACGGCGTAGCCAGCCGAGCGAGTGCGCCTTCTTCGGCGCCCGCCTTGAGCGCTGCCGCCGGCCGCGCGCGCGCCGCCTCTAGCGCTGGCGCAAGACTGCCAAGGACAGCCACCGCGACGCCGAGCGTCAGGAACACCGCGCTTGCGAACGGCTCGAAGCCGACTTGCGGCTGCACGCCGGGAAAATAACCGCCGCCGAGATCGCTGCCGAAAAAGCGCAATGCCCCGGCCGCGAGCGCGAAACCCAACGCGAGACCGCCCAGCGATCCGAGCAGGCCGAGCAGCGCGCCTTCCAGCAGGATCTGACGCAACAGCCGGCCGCGTGTGAGTCCGAGCACGCGCAGCATCGCGAACTGCGCGCGGCGACGCACGACGCTCAGCGCCTGCGTCGAAAATACGAGGAACGCGCCGGTGAAAAGCGCGACCAGCGCGAGCACGTTCATATTGATCCGGTAGGCACGCGAGAGCCTGTCTGTGCGGCTCTCGACATCGCGGCTTTCGGCGACCACCCATTGGCTGCCGAGCTCATTCTGCAATGCGCGCTTGAAGCGCTCGCGGTCGACGCCGCGCTCCAGCTGTACGTCGACCCGCGAGAGCTTGCCCAACACGCCGAACTTCCACTGAACGGCGGCAATGTCCATGACGGCAAGGCGTTGACCCGGCCGTGTCCTCGTGATGCCGCCGGCCACGCGCAGAGGCACGAGGGACGTACCGTTCTGCAGCACGATCCGATCGCCCGTTTTGACACGCAGCCATTCCTGCGCGGCAGTGGAAAGGAACACGGCGTCCGCGGCGAGCGCGTCGAAAGGCCGATCGGTCGACGGTAGGCCGATCAGATCGGGCGCAATGCGGCTCGCCCTGAATACGTCGATGCCGAGCACCTGCAACGTGGCATTACGCTCGTGCACGCCGACGTCCAGCGCGAGAACGGGGCTCGCGAGCGCAACGCCTGCCCTGTTGGCAAGGCGCGGGTAGATCGACTCGTCGCAGAGAGCTTGCGCGCCGCGCACCTGCAAATCCGCCTCGCCGGAGAGACTGCGCGCCGCGGCGGAAAATTCGTTGAACGCCGCGCTATTGATGAGTTGCACCGCGTAGCCAAGCGCCACGCCGAGCGCGATCGTTGCGATTGCAACCAGTGCGCGTCCCCGATGACTGCGCCATTCCGCACCCAGCAGCCAGCGAGCGAGAGTGCGATATCCACGGGTTTGCGCCGGCGCGAGCGGATCAGCGGGCGTCATCGGTCGAACGGGCTGCCGGTTGCAAGCCGTGATGTTCTCGTGAAGGCGCCCGCGCTTGCGGCGTGCCGTGCAGGCCGCCCTCGCTGAGAATCAGGATGCGGTCCGCAACGGCGGCCGCGGCCTCGGAATGCGTGACCATGATCGTGGCCGCCCCAGTCGCCTTGCACTGAGCGCTAAACAGCTCGAGCACCCCGTGCGCAGTGTCGGGATCGAGATTGCCCGTCGGCTCATCGGCGAGAATCAGAGTAGGGCGATGCACGAGCGCTCGCGCAATGGCAACGCGTTGCAACTCGCCCCCTGACAGTTGCCGCGGAAAATCGTCGCCCCGGCCTTCGAGCCCGACTGCCGCGAGCATTTCAAGCGCGCCGGCAACCGGCAATTCATTCAACAGCAGCGGCAACGCGACGTTTTGCGCGAGCGTGAGATGCGGCAGCACATGAAACGCCTGAAACACGAATCCAAGTTTCTGCCGCCGCAAACGTGTCGCCGCATTGTCGTCCAGTCGGGAAACGGCCGTGCCGCCGATGATCACTTCGCCCCCATCCGCCTGATCCAGACCGGCAATCAGATTGAGGAGCGTCGATTTGCCGACGCCCGAGTCGCCCATGATCGCAACGAACTCGCCGGGCGCGAGCGTGAAGTCGAGACGATCGAGCACGACGCGGCCGCTGCCGTACCGCTTGCTGAGTGCGCGGCACTCGAGCGCGGCAGGCGCGCTTTCGCCTTTGTGATGAAACTGCATGCAGGGTCCGCGGAATGTGGCCGGGCGGCGGCGTTTCGTTCGGTGAAGTGCGCAGCTTTCGGCCTGTTGAGCGCTGAGTATATTCGGCTTCTGTAAGGCGCGTTCGAAGAGCCGCTTGCCGCTTTCGCGAGACGTTGTTCGTGAGCGTTTGCCGCCGCAGTGGGGTGCGTCCTGGCTCGTCTGCGCAAATAAAAATATTTCCGACTAATACCGGGTTGTGCCGGAAAAGCGGGCAAAAAAGCGAGCATCGGGCTGGATGCCCGCAAAGGTGAACGGGCGTTCGCTCGCGTCCGCCGGATTGGCGTCCCGATTTTCTCCCAAATAGTGCCGAAAAGCAGGCTTCGGCGGGCAAAACCATGCACGGAGTCAGCCTTTCGCCCGCATTGTGCGAGTGCACATTTCTAAGCATTTCGCAAGAGGCTCTCGTCGCAATAGTGCGTTGTCCATGACCCAGACGTATTGTTGCGATGCAAAATTATTCTTATCTTGGTAATCTCCCACCCTTGTCGTTCGACTGCGGGTAAACGTGAACCTCGGTAGCAGCGCGTTCACGATCTTCCGCCAAACACAAAGCCTACATATTCGCTTCAATGCTTTCGAAATGGAAAGCATGGGGCGGCGTTTTGTCCTTCAAGTCTCCGATAGCGCACATGCCATTGCCTCTTCTCAGTCTACTCATCTGGATCCCTATCGTCGCCGGGTTGGTGGTGATGCGGGCCGGGTCCGACACGGCACTCGCCCGTACACGCTGGCTTGCACTGGCCGGCGCGGTTGCCGGCTTCGTGCCGGTGATTCCGCTGGTGGCGGGCTTTCGCAACGACGTGACGTCGATGCAGTTCGTCGAGAACATCAGATGGTCGCCGACCTTCGACATTGCCTGGCACGTGGGCGTCGACGGCATTTCGCTGTGGCTCGTCGCTCTCACCGCGCTCACCACGATCATCATCGTGATTGCTTCGTGGGAGTCGATTACCCGGCGCACCGCGCAGTACTTCGGCGCGTTTCTGATGTTGTCGGGCTTCATGCAGGGCGTTTTTACGTCGCTCGACGGCATGATGTTTTTCGTCGCGTTCGAGGCAACGCTGATTCCGCTATACCTGCTGATCGGTACGTGGGGCCACGCGAACCGCTCGTATGCCGCGGTGAAATTCTTCTTCGTATCGTTTCTCGGCTCGCTGATGATGCTGATGTCGATGCTGTATCTGTACAGTCAGACGCACAGTTTCGACCTGGCGCTGTGGCGGGAAACGCGGCTTGGCACGATGCCGCAAGTGCTGATCTTCCTCGGCTTTCTCGCGGCATTCGGCGTGAAGGTGCCGATGTGGCCGCTGCATACATGGTTGCCCGACGTGCATCTGGACGGGCCCACCGGCGCCGCCGTGATGATCGGCATGCTCAAGCTCGGCGGCTACGGCCTGCTGCGCTTCGCGTTGCCCATCGCTCCGCAGGCAAGCCACTTTTTCGCGCCGATGATGATCACGCTCTCGCTCGTCGCCGTGATTTACGCGAGCCTGCTTGCGCTCGTACAGACCGACATGCGCCGGCTGCTCGCGTATTCGACCGTGGCCCACATGGGACTCGTTACGCTCGGCCTCTTCGTGTTCAACCGTATCGGGCAGGCCGGCGCAATCGTGCAGATGCTCTCGTACGGTGTGGTGTCGGGTGCCATGCTGTTGTGCACGGGCATGCTCTACGATCGCACGAAGACTGCCGCGATCGACGAATATGGCGGCGTCGCGAACACCATGCCGCGTTTCGCAGCGTTTGTGATGTTGTTCTCGATGGCCAACATCGGTTTGCCCGGTACGTCCGGCTTTGTCGGCGAATTCATGGTGCTGATGGGCACGATTCGCTTCAACTTCTGGATTGGTGCAATCGCGGCTTCCACGCTCGTTCTGAGCGCCGCATACACGTTGTGGATGTACAAGCGCGTGATTTTCGGCGCGATTGCAAATGCGCGAGTCGCGACCCTCAAAGATCTCGGCAAGCGCGAATTCGTGTTGCTGGGTGCAATGGCGTTGCTGGTACTCGCGATCGGACTCGATCCGAAGCCTTTTACCGACGCAATCGATCCTTCGGTCGGCACCTTGCTTGCGCAATCGGAGCGCTCCACGCGCCCCGCGGAGCCGGCTCCGGGCGAGAACAGCGAGCATCTGCAGGCGGCTGCGCCGGCAACGGTGGCTGCGCGCACGCCTGGTTGATGCGTGGTTAGTGCCCGGCTAATGCGCGGCTAATGTCTGGCCGATGTCTGGCTGGTGCCTGGCAAATGCCTCGATAATTCCTGGTTAATGGATTGATGCTAACGTGATGCGGGTTCGCGGTCGACCCGTGCGCGTGCCTGTCTGACGCGCACGCGGTGCCGGGCGCACATGCCGCAGATGACGCGCATGCGCGCCGGGCGCGAATCGCGCTTTTCCGCAGTCACGTCAAGGAGAATCCATGAGCCAGCAAAAGCCTGTCGAGTATGGTGCAGCGTCGCCCGCCGTCAAAGCCGTCTACGACGATATCAAAGAGACTCGCAACGTCGAGGACGTCAACAACTTCTGGAAGTACATCGCGCAGCATCCGCCGACGCTGGAACGCACGTGGGAGAGTTTGAAGGACGTGATGGCGCCGGGCGCACTCGATCCCTTGATAAAGGAACTGCTCTACGTGGCCGTGAGCGTGACGAACAACTGCAGCTATTGCGTGGCGAGCCACACCGCTGCCGCCCGCCGCGCGGGTATGACCGACGAAATGTTCGGCGAGCTGCTCGCAGTAGTTGGGATGGCTAACGAAACCAACCGGCTCGCGGTCGGCTACCGCGTGCCCATCGACCCTGCCTTCGAATAGCCGGAATCACGCCGCACGGCGCCACGCGGCGAGCAGGTGCGGCAAAGCCTCCATGTCCCGGAACACCTGCACGACGCCCGCCGCGTGTAACGCCTCGGCGCTGCTGTGTCCGGGTTCGCCCGGGCAATAGCCGAACACCGTCGCGCCGGCTGCCACCCCGGCAGTCGCGCCCGTTACCGTATCTTCGATAATCGCGCAGCGGGCCGGATCGACGTCGAGCGCTGCCGCCGCCGCGAGATACACATCGGGAAACGGCTTGCTGCGCGGCGTTTCGTGCCCGCTGAAAATGCGTCCCGTGAAGCAGTCCAGGATACCGGCCTTGTTCAGTTGCAACTCGACCTTGATACGGTCCGCGCCGGATGCCACCGCGATGCGTCCATTCAACGTGGTATGTAGCGAGCGCACAGCCGCAGCCGCGCCGGGAATCGCCTTCAGTTCGCTGTCGAGCGCCGCGTTTCTGCGCGCGCGGAATTGCGTCAGCCAGTCCGTTGTAATCGCCACGCCAGTGCGCGCTTCGATCAACGACGCTTCGTCTTTCACCGCTTTGCCGACGAAGATGCGCATGGTCTCCTCGACGCTCAAATGCCAGCCCAGCTCGCCGAGCATCTCAGTGAGCACGCGGTTGGTAATCGGTTCGGAGTCGACGAGCACGCCGTCGCAATCGAAAAGAACGGCGTCGAAGGGGAAATGGGTCATCGGGCAGGGCGTGGATCGCAGAACGGGCTAGGATACCTCAACCAGCGCGGCATTGCCCGTACGGGAACAGGCACGTATGCAAGATTACTCGTGTCCCGATCCCGTTCTGCTCCCAGTCCTCGCGAATCAGGATCCCCCGACGTGATACCCGTCACTCAACGTCTTCATGAACGCGATGATGTCCTCGATATCCGCGTCGCTCATTGCGGGCTTATCGCCCAATTTGCGGTCGAAAGGCGCGTCCGAAGCATCCACGTTCGCGTGATACTGCGCGGGCAGATCGTTGTACTTCTGCACCTTGCCCGACGCGTCGCGCGGATAGATTTTTTCCGGCGACGTATTGCGCAGGTTGTAGAAGTCCATCACCTGCTTCAGGTCGTGATACACGCCGTTGTGGAAAAACACCTTGCGGTTCGCGACATTGCGCAGCGTCGGCGTGAGAAACATGCCGCAATACTGCGTCTCTTTTGCGAGGTCATGACGAAACGGCCCACATACCCCCATATCGAAGAAGCCGGGGTCCCTGTTCGCAGGAATGGCCGGATTGCGCGGCACGCCGAGCGCCTCGTATTGGGTATCGGTGAACACCGGCGGCAAGCCGTCTTTGCCAGGCTGACTCAGGTGACAGCCTGCACAGTTGGCCTTGTCCTTGTCGTTGAACAGTTGCAGGCCGTGCAGTTCGGCGCGCGTGAGGCGAGCCTTGCCTTCCAGCCAGTAGTCGTACTTGCTGGTAAAGGCGTGAAACGACGGGTCTTCAATCTGATAACGCCCCACGGCGAACATCGCCTCGGACACCAGCAGACTGGGGTTCGCCTCGATGGCCGGGCCGAAAATCTGCTTGAACTGGCCGATGTAGCGGGTGTGCAAAAGCTTCTGCGCAACGTCTTCCGGCGTCTTGTTGGCCATTTCCACCGGATTGGTCAGCGGTCCGATTGCCTGGTCCTGCAAAGTATCGGCGCGTCCGTCCCAGAAGAGACCGCCTTGCGGCACCAGTGCCGGAGCGGCAGGCGCGGCGAGTGCAGTCTTTTGCGCGCGCTGCGTGCCGGCGGCTTGTGAGGCCAGTTGCGTCAGGTCCACCGGCGCGTCGGTGTCGCCCTGGTCCGGACCAATGCTGAACGGCGCCTGACGATACAAGTAAGTGAGCGACGGCGGCGGCCGATAACCGGCTTCGTTCATGTGCGCGCCGCCGAGTTGAACCGGAAACGCATTATCCGGCGAATACGAGTTGTTCGGCGAGTGGCACGACGCGCACGACTGCGTGCCTGAAGCGGATAACGATTGGTCGAAAAATATCTCCTTGCCAAGCAGTGCAACCGCACTCAACGGTGCACGCGCAGGACGCAGCAGATGCACCGGCTGCGGATTCGCGCCGGTTATCTCTTCGACAAGCGCGCCGAGCGCAACCGGCATGCGCTCGGGATAAGTCAGTGCATACGCACCGAACGCAACGGCCGCGCTGGCGACGCACGCAGCGGCCCACGCAACGACGCCGCGTAACGAGCGTTGCACGCGGACAGGGCCCGGTTCGCCGCCGGCGGGAAGTGTCGGCGGCAGGGCAGCGTCTGGAGTCTGGTTCATGACGATGGTGACGAAGTAGTTCTACGAATGCGATGAAAAAAACGAATCGAGCCAGCACGTGCGCACTGGCTCGACGACCGGCTATGTCGCAGGCTGAGCCGTGCGCTGTGTTATGCAAGCGCGTTTGTCCGCGATGCAGGCAAGGGGCTCACCCGCATCGCATTGACAACCACGCTTGACACGGCCAACCATGCACGCACGGCTCAGTTTCGCGTCGGGCTCAGATGGCGGGCGCGGTCGCCAGCTTCGTGCCGAGGTTCGGGTCCAGATACAGCGGCGGATTGTTGCCCGAGCCTGCGAAGTCGAACATGTTCATCATGCTGCCCGCGGTGGCGTCGAACGAACCGCCGCCAAGGCGCTGACCGCCAAGCCAGTTGTCCTCGATAAAACGGACCACAGATGCCTGCGTGATCGGAGTGTCGTCGACGAAATTGGCCTTCGCCCACGGCGACACCACGATAAACGGCGTGCGCGTGCCCGGACCGCAGCGGCCGTTCACCGCGCCGCCGTTCACGCCTTGCGGCTGAACCGCGCCCGCGGCCGTGCACTGGCCTGCCGCGCTCAGGTTGTCGCTGCCCGCTACCGTCTTGCCGCCGGCCGACTGCGCCGTAGTCGAATCGAACGAGGAGCTCGTCGGCGCCTTGAAGCGGTGGTCGTACCAGCCGTCGGAGTCGTCATAGGCGATGATTACGGCCGTGTTCTTCCAGTCAGGCTGTTGCTGCAGGAAGTTGATCACGTTCGTGACGAATGCCTGTTCGTCGATCGGGTCCGAGTTGCCCGGATGTCCGTCGCCAACAGCCGGCGCCTTCAGGAAGCTGACCGACGGATAGTTGCCCGCTTTGACCGCTGTATAAAAGTCGTCGATGTCGTACTGGTGATGAACCGGCGTTGCGGTATTGTCCAGCGGATCGGTGGCGCCGATCACCGCCGTCGACGAAGGACGCGTGTGCGCGAGGTTCGCCGTGCTCGCGTAGTACTGGAACCACGCATGGTGCTGCACGTAGTCGGTCTTCGTCGCGTTGAGCACCTGCGAGAACGTGGAGCGCGCGCAACCGGTCGTGCCGTTCGCGTTCACCGTCTGCAGATTGAAGCCGCCCATGAAGCCGCCCCACGTAATGTTCTTCGCGTTGAGCAGGTCGCCAATGTTCTTGTTGCCGGGCGACATGGTGCCGGTCACTTTGCTGCCCGCCGCAATCGTACAGACGTCGCCCGTCGGGTCGAGGTCGCCGACCATCGTAAAGCCGCCGGCCGAGTCAGGAATCGCGTTGGCCGACGTGCCGCCCGACACGATCACACCGTTGTTCTGCCCGGAGACCACAGCGAGCGCGCCCGGTGTCGACGGACCGTATGTGTCGGTGTACGCGTTCTGGTTCATCGCGAAGTGCTGCGCGTAGTTCCACAGCGCGGTGACGGTGTTGCCGTCGAAATAGCCGAGCACCTGGCCCTTGGTTGCGAATGCGCCGGTGCTGCCCGCGATTGTCGAACCAGCAGCCGTGAAGAGCGGGAACGAGTCCATTGCGCCGTTGTTGTACGCGAGCTGTTCGGCGGCATAGGCGTGATTCTGGCTCGCTGTGTTCGCCTGCGAGCGATCGAGGCGGAACGGCAGCAGATCTGCCGCGGGCAGCCCCAACCCTGCAATCGTCACGGCGCCGACTGTGCGACCTGCCGTATTCGGCGACGTGGGAAGCGCGTTCGGGTTCGTCGCGATCAGGTTGTTGTTCGCCAGGTTGTTGACCGTCGGCGTGCCGGCTGCCGCGGTGAACTGCGGTTCGCCAACCGGGTTCGACGCTTGCGGATAGGTCGCGAAGTAGTGATCGAACGAGACGTTCTCGCCGAAAATCACCACCACGTGCTTGATCGGCGTGGCGGTGGCAAGGGCGTCCTGCGCGGTCACGGTGGGCGCCGGGGACGAAGCCGGCGTCGACGAAGCAGTCGAATTGACGTTGTGGTCGCCGCAGGCCGCGAGCGTCAGCAGCGCGGCAAACGGAATGGGTAACAGGGTTCTGCGAAACATGTGGCAGGCTCCAGATTCGACTTCGCCGTTCAGCGTTTCCAACGATGCACGCGTGGAATTCGCCGGGGATGTTGTTTATTGGAAATAGTGTGGTGCCTGCCGATGCCGTGATCTTGCAGCCCGACAGGCTGCGCGCATTGAAGCATTCGATGATTAAGATTTAAGGGCGCGCATATTACGTCGGCTCTCGATCGACCTTCAATTGCATAACCATTGCTGACGCCGAGCTAACAAAGGCGAGCGCTGCGCGGCATGCCTGGTGGCATGCGCGGGCTGCGAGGCACGACGAATGCTGCTGCAGGCAAACGTACTTCGCGCGGCAGGTCGGCTGCGAACCGGCGTGCCGCGACCCGTCATCTTTCCGAGGACTTTGCCATGACAGTGAAGCTCAAACCGGTAGCGCAGCAGGTCATCGTCATTACAGGTGCGACGAGCGGCATTGGTCTTGCCACCGCGCGTCTGGCCGCCAGCAGAGGCGCGCGCCTCATGCTGGTCGCACGCGACGAGGAGGCGCTGCGCACGCTTGCCACCCAACTCGCCGACCAGGGGGCGCTCGTCGAATACGCGGTCGCCGACGTCGGCAACGCGGACCAATTGCAGGCAGCGGCGGACAAGGCCATTGCACGTTTCGGCGGCTTCGACACGTGGGTCAACAACGCGGGCGCGTCGATTTTCGGACGTTGCGCCGACGTACCCATCGACGAGCAAAAGGCGTTGTTCGAGACGAACTTCTGGGGCGTGGTGCAGGGTTCGATGATTGCGCTTGCGCACCTGAAACAGCGCGGTGGTGCGCTCGTGAACCTGGGCAGCGAACTGTCTGAAATCGCGTTGCCGTTACAGGCCGCATACGTTGCGTCCAAACACGCGGTGAAGGGCTACACCGACGCGTTGCGCATGGAGTTGATTGAAGAGCGCGCGCCGGTTTCTGTCACGCTGATCAAACCGTCCGGCATTCATACGCAGTTCGTGGAGCATGCGCGCAACCATCTGGACGTGCAGCCCAAGTTGCCGCCGCCGCTCTATGCACCGGACATCGTCGCGAAGGCGATTCTGCATGCGGCTTGCACGCCGGTTCGCGATCTCTACGTGGGTGGCGCATCGGCAGCGATGGTGACGTTCGCGCGCCGTGCGCCGAATCTGTACGACCGTGTGATGAGCCGCTTTGGCATTGCGTCGCAACGCACCGATGAACCGCCGCGCACTCCTGAAGGAAATCAGGGCGCCGATGGCGCATTGCGCGAGCGCTCGGGGCAAAAGCGCAGAGTGCTCGAATCGAGCTTGTATACGCAGGCTTCGATGCACCCGCGGCAAACCGCCTTGCTTGCCGCGGGCGCTGCTGCCGTATGGATGCTCGCGCGTTATGCGAGATCGTCGCATACGAGCCGTGCGTAAACAAGCCGGGCGTGAGCGGCGCGCAGCGCGCGAGCCTTAGCCACGCGTCGCTTCACATAGCGGGACAAAGGGTAGCGCCGCACTCGCACCAAAGCAGTGCCCGTGCGGTGCCGGCGCAATCCTTCGGCGTCCGATGCAATCTGGCGCCACGCCATTGAACCCGCTCGTTCTGCCGTGCTGGAATTAACCTCCGCCACCGTTCGGAGTGGCCACAGTGAGTTTGTTCGACACCGACTTCACGCCGGCGACGTTCTTCGCCACATCTTCGGCCTGCGAAATCTGCCCGCTGTCGGGCACCGATCCTGTCAGCGTGACGGCACCGCCGCGAGCACGAACGTACACGTTCGACACGTCGAAGCCTTGAGCTCTGGACAAGGCCTTGCGTACGTCGAGCCCCAGCTTGCGGTCCGCCTTTTTCACTGTTTTCGTGCGCGAAGTGCTCGATGCCGCCATGCCGGAGTCGGTCGCGCCGCTCGCCTGCGCATAAGCGCTCGACGCAGTCGCAACGCACAACGCAATGCCGAGCGCCTTCAGAAGGTTGACTGTTTTCACGTTTTCTCCATCCTTAAAAGGTTAATGTCGCTTCGTTGCATGCAAGAAAAGCCCCGCCTGTGAGCGGTTTGGTGCTCACGGGGAGCATTCTGTTTTGTCCCGCCATCGCTACGGTGGCGCCCCCGGCGCGCTTAAACAATAGTCCAGCGCACGCGCTCATGCTCAAAAAAACTGACTATGGCGCGAACCGGTGTGCTTCTGGCAGCAAGATGCGCCCGCGCGTGCGAGTCACAGGCATGCCCAGTCGCGCCGGCATGCGCACGGGCCGGACCAGGCGCGGGCACGCAGCAGTACGCGCCGAGCGGTTTCGCATTAAGCTCTGTGCGCGAGCCGTGCATCGCATCGTACGGCATACGCTGCAATGAACGATACGTCGTGAACACCTGAGTACGCTTGCCAACTTAAGAGGAGTCAATCCATGAAGCGCAATACCGTCAAACAGATCATGCTTGGCCTTGCAATGTCCGCGCTGGTGGCGGGCGGCATGCCGCTTGCCGCTGCGCAAACCGCCGCCGGCACGGACGCGCAAACTGCGCAACCCGGTGCAACCGGCACGGCAAAGCCGACCAAGGCCGAACGCAAAGCGGCGCGCAAGCAGGCCCGCGCGAAGAAAAATGCCGAGTTGAAGAAGCTCGAAGACGCAGGTTATCAGCCCTCCCGCGACGACCCTAACTATCCGAGCGACCTGCAGAAAGCGCAGAAAAAGGCGGGCATCGGCACGGGCGCAAGCCAGTAAGCATTAACCCGTAGTGGCAGCGGCCGTGCGGTGCGATGTGGCATACCGCATGGCCCAACTCATGACGCCGCAGCGGGCGCCGCTCGCCGCGGCGCATGACCTGTTCTATTCATCGGACGTTGCTTTGCGCGCCCGCCTGGCGGGCAGTTTCGCGTCGCCGCGCTCGCGCTGATCGAAGCGTCGCGCAAGCGTGACAGTCGGCGCGTATCGTCTGTTGCAGCGCGGCATTGCTGCTTGTCGCGAGCGCCTCGTCCATGCGCCGCCAAAATCCCTTCATTTGCCTTGGAACGACATCGCGCGGCACTCTGCTTGATATCCTTCAAACGCTTGCCCAGCAAGGCTTTCACGCCCGCCTGACGATGCACATGCGACATGGGTGTCGTATTTCCACATGTGCTTGTCGCAAATAGTCGGCTAGGCGTACTTTTTTCTGGCAACTATGTATGCACAGCGCGGACGGACGTTCGCGACGCAGCTTTGCATGGGACCAGGGCATGGGCTTCGCACCGACTCTGGCCGACATAGGAGAGCATTCAATGAATTCCCCGAAGGTCGTGGTTGAAGGGCTGTGCAAGGTGTTCGGCACCAACCCGAAACAGGCGCTCGGCATGCTGGCAGGAGGCGCGACGAAAGAAGAAGTGTTCGCGCGCACCGGCCAGATTGTCGGTGTTCACAACGTATCGTTCGAAGTGAAGGAAGGCGAGATCTTCGTGCTCATGGGCCTGTCCGGCTCGGGCAAGTCGACGCTGATACGCCTGATCAACCGGCTGGTGGAACCGTCGGCGGGCAAGGTGCTGATCGACGGCCGCGACGTGGCCAGCGTCCCGCGCAGCGAGTTGACGGCGCTGCGCCGCAAGGACATGAGCATGGTGTTCCAGTCGTTCGCGCTGATGCCGCAACGCACGGTGCTCTCCAATGCGGCCTTCGGGCTCGAGGTCGCGGGCATGGGACGCAAGGAGCGCGAGGCGCGCGCAATGACGGTGCTGGAGCAGGTCGGCCTTGCAGCGTTCGCGCAAAAGCTGCCGGCGCAACTGTCGGGCGGCATGCAGCAGCGTGTGGGTCTCGCGCGCGCACTGGCCGTGAACCCGTCGCTGATGATCATGGACGAAGCGTTCTCCGCGCTCGATCCGCTCAAGCGCAAGGAAATGCAGAACGTGCTGCTCGAACTGCAGCGCGAGCAGCAACGCACGATTCTGTTCGTGTCGCACGATCTCGAAGAAGCGATGCGCATTGGCACGCGAATCGCGATCATGGAAGGCGGCAAGGTGGTGCAGATCGGCACGCCGCAGGAGATTATCACCAATCCCGCCGACGACTACGTGCGCGCATTCTTCGAAGGCATCGACACGAGCCGCTATCTGACCGCCGGCGATCTGATGCAGACCGACGCCGTGCCGCTCATGCATTCGCATTCTGCGCAGATCGACGTGTCCAGCGTGTCGGCCACGCTGAACGGCAGCGCCGAATACGCGTTCGTGCTCGACAGCGAGCGCAAGATTCGCGGCTTCGTGTGCCGCGACGAAACGGGCAATGCGTCCGCAAAACTCAATTACGTGGAATGCATCCGACGCACTACGCCGCTAGACGACGTGGTCCAACGCGTGGTCGCGAGCCGCGCGCCGTTGCCGGTCGTCGAAGCGGACGGCTCCTACTGTGGTTCGGTCAACAAGACGAACGTGCTGCACGTTCTCACGCGCCATCGAGGTTCTCATGTCTGAAGTCATTCCACTTGGCGCCTGGGTCGATCACGGCGTTCACTATCTGCTCGATCACGACGCAAAGACTTTCGATTCGATCGGCAAGGTCATCGAGAGCTTCGCGGCCATTGTCGAACACGGCCTGCAAGCCGTGCCGATGTGGGCGCTGATGGCGTTCTTCGTCGGCATCGGTTTATGGCGGGTGGGCTGGCGTTTCGCGCTCTTTACGCTGCTCGCGATGCTACTCATTTACGGCACCGGCTTCTGGGATCAGATGGTCATTACGCTGGGCCTCACGCTGTCGTCCACCTTCATCAGCCTCGTGCTCGGCGTGCCGCTCGGCATCTGGACCGCGAAAAGCCGCACCGTGGAAATGATCGTGCGTCCCGTGCTCGATCTGATGCAGACCATGCCCGCATTCGTCTATCTGATTCCGGCTGCGATGCTGTTCGGTCTTGGCCGCGTGCCCGGCATTCTGTCCACCGTGATCTTCGCAATGCCGCCCGCGGTGCGTCTCACGTCGCTCGGCATCAAGCACGTGAATCGCGAAATCGTCGAAGCAGGGCAGGCGTTCGGCTGCACGCCGTGGCAACTGCTCTACAAGGTTCAGTTTCCCAATGCGCTGCCGTCCATCATGACGGGTGTCAATCAGACCATCATGATGGCGTTGTCGATGGTGATCATCGCGTCGATGGTGGGCGCGGGCGGCCTCGGTAACGACGTGCTCGCCAGTATTCAGCGGCTCGACATCGGTCTCGGCTTCGAGAGTGGACTCTCGGTCGTGATGCTCGCGATCATTCTGGACCGCATCACGGAGAGCTTTGGCCGCTCGCCGGGCATGGCACGCGCGCCGCTCTTCTCCGGCTTGCGCAATCTGATGAAGGTGCGCCGCGCGCCGACGGCGCAGCACAGCTGAGCCGCCTATGAAGCGCGACGCGATCACCCACGTCGAAGCCCCGTGCGAGTCGCCGCTCTCGCGGCTTGCACACGTAGGCTTCCTGACCCTGCCGAACTTTTCGATGATCGCGTTCACGAGCGCGGTCGAGGTACTGCGCATGGCCAACTACGTGGGCCGCGCGGAGCATTACAGGTGGTCGGTCATCACGCCCGACGGCGAACCCGCGCGGGCCAGCAACGGCATCACGGTGAGGCCCACCACCACGCTTGCGCAGGCGGGCATGCCGGACGTGCTGATCGTCTGCGCCGGCTGGCACGTGCGCGATTATGTGGACGACACGGTAGTCGCGTTGTTGCGCGACGTTGCGGCTCAGGGCATACCGCTTGGCGGCATCTGCACAGGGCCGTATGCGCTGCTCGCCGCGGGCCTGCTTGACGGTTATCGCTGCACCGTGCATTGGGAAGACATGTCGCCGCTGCACAAGAGCTACCCTCATGTGCGTTTTGCCGACGAGCTCTTCGTGATCGATCGCGATCGCCTGACCTGCACGGGCGGCACCGCGCCGCTCGATCTGATGCTGAATCTGGTGGGCATGCGCCTCGGTCATTCGGTCGCGGCGCAGGTGTCCGAGCAGTTCATCGTGGAAAGGATTCGCGGCTCGACGGATTACCAGCACATTCCGGTCGATGCGCGTGTCGGCTTCACGCGCGCCGAGCTGATCGAAGTAGTGCGGTTGATGGAGGCGAACATCGAAGAGCCGTTGTCGCTCGACGAACTCGCGCGGCTCGTGCATCTGTCGCAACGACACTTGCAGCGCATGTTCAAGATGTTCCTGAGCGTATCGCCAACCCATTATTACCTGACGCTGCGCCTGCGCCGCGCCCGTGAACTACTGCGCAACACCGACGCTTCGATTGCGCGCGTGACCGCCGTCTGCGGGTTTCATTCGCCGTGTCATTTCAGCAAGGCATATCGCGCGCAGTTCGGTCATGCGCCGAGCGTGGAGCGGCGGCTGTCCGCGTGACAGAGCGCAGCAAGCAACAACTTACCCTGAGACCCTGAGGAACCGCCATGAAACGTTTGTGGGCTGCGTCGTTGTGCGCGTTGTCCGTGTCGTCTGCACTGTCTGCATTGTCAGTTACCCCGGCCGTTGCCGCGGAACCGGCTGCGTGCCGCTCCGTCCGTTTTGCCGACGTCGGCTGGTCCGACATTGCGGCCACGACCGGACTTGCGTCGACAATACTGGAGGGGCTCGGCTACAAGCCGACCAAGACGATCGCTTCCGTACCCATCACATTTGCCGGCGTGAAGAGCAAGCAGATCGACGTGTTCCTCGGTTACTGGTCGCCGACCATGGACCCGATGATCGATCCGTTCAGGAAGGCCGGCCAGGTGAACGTGCTGCCCACGCCGAATCTGACGGGCGCGAAATATACGCTGGCGGTGCCGGATTACGCGTATCAGGCGGGCATCAAGTCGTTCGCGGACATCGCGAAGAACTACGACAAGCTGGACGGCAAGATCTATGGCATCGAGCCGGGTAACGACGGCAATGCGCTCATCAAGAAGATGATCGACAGCAATCAGTATGGGCTCGGCAAGTTCAAACTGGTGGAGTCGAGCGAGGCGGGCATGCTGGTCGAGGTGAACCGCGCGATTCGCGACAAGAAGCCGATTGTGTTCCTCGGTTGGGAACCGCATCCGATGAACGTGCAGATGAAAATCGACTACCTGTCCGGCGGCGACGACGTGTTCGGCCCGAACTATGGTGAAGCGAAAGTCATGACGGTCACGCCGACCGATTATGCGGCGCGCTGTCCGAACGTCGCAAAGCTGGTGTCGAACCTGCATTTCACGACGGACATCGAGAACCACGTGATGCTGCCGATCATGAACAAGACGGACCCCAACAAGGCCGCGCGCGAGTGGCTGAAGGCGAACCCCGCGATACTCGACCAGTGGCTAGCGGGCGTCAAGACATTCGACGGCAAGGACGGCTTGCCGGCGGTGAAGGCATATGTAGCCGGAAAGTGATGTGGTTGTTCGCGCCGCGTCGTGCGGCGCGAAAATGTGTGCGACGGCTGTCAGGTCATGAGCCAAATCATGAGCCGACTTGTGAGCGGCTCATGACTGAGTCCTTGAAAGAAGGGCCCAGAGCAGAAAGCGCCGATAACGCCCGGAACAGGTACTGACAACAAGAACCGGGAACAACCGCAATAAGCCCGGTAGATGGCAAGCAATAGCCAGGCAATAGCCAGGCAAGAGCCAGGCAAGAGCCAGGCAATAGCCAGCGGAAAAAGCCCCCGAATCAGGACCTCAAATCGCCTGCGCCCGCCCTGGGAACGTCTCGTCGTAATCCGCACCGTATTCCGCTTCGGCCGGCGTGCCGCGCTGCTCGCGATACATCATCGGCGGCAGGCCGAATTGTTTGCGGAATTCGCGGCCCAGATGCGACGCATCGGAAAAGCCGCAGCTCGACGCAATGTCGGCCACAGTCTTGTCCGAGCTCGTCAGCAGCCAGGCGGCGGTGCGCAGACGCACCTGCTTGGCGTACGCCTGCGGCGCCTTGCCGGTTTCGGCCTTGAAAAGCCGCTCCAGTTGACGCGGCGACAGGTCGAGTTTGCGCGCCAGTTCCTCGAGCGACAGCGAGCGACCCACGTGCTGTTCCATCAGCAGAATCGCGCGCTTGACCTTCGGATGGGTGGCGGGCGCGAGACCCGGCGGATGCGGCTGCGGCGCGTTGCCTTTCTGCATGTCGTCGACAAGCAGAATTCGCAGCGCCTTCTGGACGGTCGCGGTTTCGAAGTGGCGCAGCAGAATAGCGGCTGCAACGTCGATCGACGCGCGCCCGCCGGAACACGTAATGCGCCGCCGGTCGATCACGAAAAGCCGGTCGGCCACCAGCGCCTCTTCGTTGACCGCCGGAAACCGTTCAATGAAGTCCCAATAGTGAAACCAGCTCACGCAGATGCGATAGCCGTCCAGCACCCCCGCGCGCATCAGCGAGAACACGCCTGTACACATGCCGACGAGCGTGGCATCCGTTGCGGCCGCGCGCCGGATGAAAGCGAGCGTCGCGTCGCTCGCAGCCGGTCCGGAATGCAGCAGGCCGCCCACCACGACGACGTAATCGAACGCCTCGGCGCTTTCGAATGTATCCCACGGCGTGATCTGAATGCCGCAGCTCGCGCGCACCGGTGCGAGGGTTTCCCCTATGACGGTCCATGAGCAGCGCACGGGTTTGCTGAAGTCGCCTTCGTCCGCGGACAGACGCAGCAGGTCGACGAAACCCGAGAACGCCGTCAACGTGAAGTTCGGCAGAAGAATAATGCCGAAGCGAATGCGCTCTTTCGGCGCACCGTCTATGGACTGCAGGGGAAGCGGTTCAGCGGAGTTCATGCAATGCAGCCGGAAACGAGTAAAGAGAGTTGAGCCAAGCATAGCACCGGGGCGCGGCGCGGCATGCATCGTAAGGCAGCCGGAGCGGCAACCGCAACTCAAACCGCAACCGCAACTGCAACCACAGGCGCCTGCGTAGTCCCTGTGCGGCGCCAATTCTTCACCGCCTGCGCAGCGCCTGTCGCAAATGCGTCAGAAGGCTTCGTAAATCCGCCGCAGCGCTTGGCGCGCCGGGCAGTTGACGCCACTATCCCACTGTCATGCCGTTTTTATTCTATCGGTTCAATTCGACGTGCGGTGCAATAGGGCCTGTGTAGAGGTAAATCCCGCCACCCAGGTATTGCAACGCATAAGGCACGCCATGAACGTCAGCGTTTTCGATCTCTTCAAGATCGGTATCGGTCCTTCAAGCTCGCACACGGTCGGGCCGATGATCGCTGCTTGCCGTTTCGCGTCGCATATCGAAGATGCGAACCTGCTTGGCTTCGTGCGCCGTGTGAAGGTCGAGCTGTTCGGTTCGCTCGGCGCGACCGGCAAGGGCCACGGCACTGACAAGGCGGTTCTGCTCGGGCTCGAAGGCAACCTGCCCGAACTGATCGACCCGGACCTGATCGAGCCGCGCCTCGCTGCGATTCGCGAGACGAAGCAGCTCTCACTGCTCGGCAAACAGCCGGTCAAATTCGACGAGCGGGAGCACCTCGGCTTTTTCCGCAAACTGATGCCGGGCGCACCCGGTTCGGGCATCGTGCATCCGAACGGCATGCGCTTCCAGGCTTTCGACGAAAACGGGCAACTGCTCGTCGAAAAAGAGTACTACTCGATTGGCGGCGGCTTCGTGGTGAACCGCGAAGGCGACCGCGTGAACGGCGTGCGCGCAGGCGCCGAGGTGCCGTACCCGTTTCGCACCGGCGACGACCTGATGCGCGTATGCCGCGAGACCGGTCTTTCCATCGCGCAGGTTACGCTGAAGAACGAATGCGCGGCACGCCCCGAAAGCGAAGTACGCGAAGGGCTGCTGGCGATCTGGCGCACCATGGCCGCGTGCGTCGAACGCGGCTGCAAGGTGCGCGGCGAATTGCCCGGCCCGATGCACGTGAAGCGCCGCGCGGCCGATCTGTGCGCGCAGTTGCGCTCGCGCTCGGAAGAGTCGCTGCGCGATCCGCTTTCCATGCTCGACTGGGTGAATCTCTACGCGATGGCCGTCAACGAAGAAAACGCCGCGGGCGGGCGTGTCGTCACGGCGCCCACCAATGGCGCGGCCGGCGTGATTCCCGCAGTGCTGCACTACTACGTGAAGTTCATGCACGCGTCGAACGACGAGGGCATCGTCAATTTCCTGCTGACCGCCGCGGCCATCGGCATCATCTACAAGGAAACCGCTTCTATTTCCGGCGCCGAAGTGGGTTGCCAGGGCGAGGTGGGCGTGGCCTGTTCGATGGCCGCGGCAGCGCTCGCCGCCGTTATGGGCGGCACGCCCACGCAGGTGGAAAACGCCGCGGAAATTGGCATGGAGCACAACCTCGGCATGACCTGCGACCCCGTTGGCGGCCTCGTGCAGATCCCGTGCATCGAGCGCAATGCGATGGGCGCAATCAAGGCGATCAACGCGGCGCGCATGGCGATGAAAGGCGACGGACAGCACTACGTATCGCTGGATAACGTCATCAAGACCATGCGGGAAACCGGCGCGGACATGAAGACCAAATACAAGGAAACGTCGCGCGGCGGCTTGGCCGTGAACGTCATCGAATGTTGAAGCACGTTTTGCATATTTCATGAAGCACCAGGCAGCAAGCACCGACAGTACCCACAAGGATCAATGATGAGCCGCTATTCGATATTCAGCCTATTGCGCAACGGGATGTCGTATCACGAGAACTGGGAACGACAGTGGAAGAGTCCCGAGCCCAAACGCGAGTACGACGTGGTGATCGTCGGCGGCGGCGGGCACGGTCTTGCCACTGCCTATTACCTCGCGAAGGAACATGGCGTGCGCAATGTCGCCGTGCTCGAAAAAGGCTGGATTGGCGGCGGCAATACGGCGCGCAATACGACCATCGTGCGCTCGAATTATCTGTGGGACGAGTCGGCCGCGCTCTATGAAAAGGCGATGAAGCTGTGGGAAGGTCTCTCGCAAGACCTGAACTACAACGTGATGTTCAGCCAGCGCGGCGTGATGAATCTCGCGCATACACTGCAGGACGTGCGTGACACCGAGCGCCGCGTGAATGCGAACCGGCTGAACGGCGTGGACGCCGAATTCCTCACGCCCGCGCAGATCAAGGAGCTGGAACCGACCATCAATCTGAACAGCCGCTATCCGGTGTTGGGCGCCTCGATCCAGCGGCGCGGCGGCGTCGCGCGGCACGACGCGGTGGCCTGGGGCTTTGCGCGCGGCGCGGATCAGGCCGGCGTGGACATCGTGCAGAACTGCCAGGTAACGGGCATTCGCCGCAACGGCAGCCAGGTGACGGGCGTGGACACCACCAAGGGCTTCATCAAGGCGAAGAAAGTGGCGATCGTGGCCGCGGGCAACACCTCCACGCTTGCCGATATGGCCGGCGTGCGTCTGCCGCTCGAAAGCCATCCGTTGCAGGCGCTCGTTTCGGAGCCCATCAAGCCGGTGGTCAATACGGTGGTCATGTCCAACGCGGTGCATGCGTACATCAGCCAGTCCGACAAGGGCGATCTGGTGATCGGCGCGGGCGTTGACCAGTACACGGGCTTTGGTCAGCGTGGCAGTTTCCAGATTATCGAAGGCACGCTCGAAGCGATTGTCGAAATGTTCCCGGTGTTCTCGCGCGTGCGAATGAACCGCCAGTGGGGCGGCATTGTGGACGTATCGCCGGACGCGTGCCCGATCATCAGCAAGACCGACGTGAAGGGCCTCTACTTCAATTGCGGCTGGGGCACGGGCGGTTTCAAGGCGACGCCGGGCTCGGGTTGGGCCTATGCGTACACCATCGCGAAAGACGAGCCGCATGAACTGAATGCGCCGTTTTCGCTGGAGCGCTTCTACACCGGCCACCTGATCGACGAACACGGCGCTGCCGCCGTCGCCCACTAACGCACTAGAGCCACAGAGAGACTTAATCATGCTGCTGATCGAATGCCCCTGGTGCGGGCCGCGCGCCGAAACCGAATTTTCCTGCGGCGGGGAGGCGGACATCATGCGTCCGCTCGACACCGAGAAGCTCACTGACAAGGAATGGGGCGACTACCTGTTCATGCGCAAGAATCCGCGCGGCGTGCACCGCGAGCAATGGATGCACACGCAAGGTTGTCGCCGCTGGTTCAAGGCGCAACGCGACACGGTGAGCTACGAGATCCAGGGTTACGAGACGTTTGATCGTCCGCTGCTGAAGATGGATGGCAACGACGGCACCGCACAAGAGGGCAAGAAGCAATGAGCCAGAAAGACCGACTCCCGAACGGCGGGCGTATCAACCGCGCATTGCCGCTCACGTTCACCTTTAACGGCCGCCAATACCAGGGCTATCAGGGCGACACGCTCGCCTCTGCATTGCTCGCCAACGGCCTGCATTTCGTGGCCCGCAGCTGGAAGTATCACCGGCCGCGCGGCATTGTCACCGCGGGTGTGGAAGAACCGAATGCAGTCGTGCAGCTCGAAACCGGCGCGTACACCGTGCCGAACGCGCGCGCGACCGAAGTGGAACTGTACCAGGGGCTCGTTGCAAGCAGCGTGAATGCGAAGCCGAGCATCGAGAAAGACCGCATGGCGGTCAATCAGAAGATCGCGCGTTTCATTCCCGCGGGCTTCTACTACAAGACTTTCATGTGGCCGCGCAAATTCTGGCCCAAGTATGAAGAGGTGATCCGCGACGCCGCCGGTCTCGGCAAGGCGCCCGAGCAACGGGATGCCGATCGCTACGACAAGTGCTTCGCGCATTGCGACGTGCTGGTGGTGGGCGGCGGCCCGACGGGCCTCGCGGCCGCGCATGCAGCCGCGTTGTCCGGCGCGCGCGTGACGCTGGTCGACGATCAGCCGGAACTCGGCGGCTCGCTGCTGTCGTGCCGCGCGGAGATAGACGGCAAGCCGGCATTGCAATGGGTGCACAAGATCGAGGACGAACTGCGGCAAATGCCTGACGTGAAGATTCTTTCGCGCAGCACGGCCTTCGGCTATCAGGACCACAATCTCGTCACGGTCACGCAGCGTCTGACCGATCACCTGCCTGTGTCGCAACGCAAGGGCACGCGCGAGCTGATGTGGAAGATCCGCGCCAAACGCGTGATTCTCGCGACCGGCGCGCACGAGCGTCCCATCGTGTTCGGCAATAACGATCTGCCGGGCGTGATGCTGGCGTCGGCCGTGTCGACCTATCTGCATCGTTATGCGGTGCTGCCGGGCCGCGACGCAGTGGTCTTCACCAACAACGACGACGGCTACCAGTGCGCGCTCGATCTCAAGGCAGCCGGCGCGCAGGTGACGGTGATCGATCCGCGCGCGGGCGAATCGAAGGGCACGCTGCCCGCGCTCGCCCGCCGCTACGGCGTGAAGGTGATCAGCGGGGCGGTGATCACGGCGGCGCACGGCAAATTGCGCGTGGCATCCGTGGACGTTGCGTCGTACTCGAATGGGCAGGTGGGTGCGAAGCAAAGCGAACTGTCCTGCGATCTGCTCGCCATGTCCGGCGGGTGGAGCCCCGTATTGCACCTGTTCGCGCAATCGGGCGGCAAGGCGCATTGGCATGACCAGAAGGCCTGCTTCGTGCCGGGCAAGGCGATGCAGCCGGAGACGAGCGTGGGCGCCTGCAACGGCGATTTCACGCTGGGCCAGGGCATTCGTTTTGCAGTGGATGCGGGCGTGGAAGCCGCGCGTGCCGCGGGTTACATCGTCAAGCGGCCGAACGCGGTGCAGGTGGCCGAGATCAGCGAAGCGAAGATGCTGCCGCTGTGGCTCGTCGGCGGACGCGAGCTCGCCACGCGTGGGCCGAAGCAGTTCGTGGACTTCCAGAACGACGTGTCCGCTGCGGATATTTTCCTCGCCGCGCGCGAAGGCTTCGAGTCGGTCGAGCACGTGAAGCGCTATACCGCGATGGGCTTCGGCACCGATCAGGGCAAGCTCGGCAACATCAACGGCATGGCGATTCTCGCGCAGGCGCTCGGCAAGACGATCCCCGAGACCGGCACGACGACATTCCGCCCGAACTACACGCCGGTCACGTTCGGCACGTTCGCGGGACGCGAGCTGGGCGAGTTCCTCGATCCGGTGCGCAAGACGGCGGTGCACGAATGGCATGTCGAAAACGGCGCGGAATTCGAGGACGTGGGCAACTGGAAGCGCCCCTGGTACTTCCCCAAGAAGGGCGAGAACCTGCATGCGGCGGTGGCGCGCGAATCGCTCGCGGTGCGCACGAGCGTCGGTATTCTGGATGCGTCCACACTCGGCAAGATCGACATTCAGGGCCCCGATGCCGCCAAACTGCTGAACTGGGTCTATACGAATCCGTGGAGCAAGCTGGAAGTCGGCAAGTGCCGCTATGGTCTGATGCTCGACGAAAACGGCATGATCTTCGACGACGGCGTGACGGTGCGCCTCGGCGAACAGCATTACATGATGACCACGACGACCGGCGGCGCCGCGCGCGTGCTCACGTGGCTCGAGCGCTGGCTGCAAACGGAATGGCCGGACATGCGTGTGCGTCTCGCCTCCGTAACGGACCACTGGGCGACTTTCGCCGTGGTCGGGCCGAACAGCCGCAAGGTGTTGCAGAAGGTGTGCCACGACATAGACTTCGCGAACGCGGCATTCCCGTTCATGAGCTATCGCGAAGGCACGGTTGCCGGCGCGGCCTCGCGGGTCATGCGCATCAGCTTCTCGGGCGAACTCGCCTATGAAGTGAACGTGCCGGCGAACGTCGGTCGCGCGGTGTGGGAAGCGTTGATGGCCGCGGGCGCGGAGTACGACATCACGCCGTACGGCACGGAAACGATGCACGTGCTGCGTGCGGAGAAGGGCTACATCATCGTCGGGCAGGATACGGACGGTTCGATGACGCCTCATGACCTCGGCATGGGCGGCCTCGTCGCGAAGTCGAAGGACTTTCTCGGCAAGCGTTCGCTCACGCGTTCGGACACGGCAAAGGCGGGGCGCAAGCAGCTGGTCGGGCTGCTGGCGGACGATCCGTCATTCGTGATACCGGAGGGTTCGCAGATCGTCGCGGGTCCGTTCCAGGGCGATACCGCACCGATGCTCGGGCATGTCACGTCGAGCTATTTCAGCCCGATTCTGAAGCGCTCCATCGCGATGGCAGTCGTGAAGGGCGGCCTCGACAAGATCGGCGAATCGGTCACGATCCCGCTTTCGAGCGGCAAACAGATTGCAGCGAAGATCACCAGCTCGGTGTTCTACGACAGCGAAGGAGCGCGTCAACATGTGGAATGAAACCAAAGTGGCGGCCTCGGTCGTGGATCGCGCCGTCGGCAGTCAAACGGGCGTGTGGCAGGAGTCGCCGCTCGTCGGGGCAGATGCGCTGCTGAAGAAGCATCAGGCAACGGCAGGCACGGCATTCAGGCTTGGCGAGCGGCCGTTTCTCGAACTCGTCAACGTGCGTGGCGATACGCGCGACGCCGCATTCGTCGCGGCCGTGCAGCAGGTTCTCGGCTGCAAGCCGCCGGAAAAGCCGAACACGGTAGCGCGCGGCAATGGCTACGATATGCTGTGGCTCGGTCCCGACGAATGGCTGGTGCGCTCTGCAACCGCACACGACGCGTCCCGCACCGCGCCGTTGCAAGCGGCGCTCGGCACTGCATTTGCAGGGGTATTTGCGTCAGCGGTGGATATCGGCAGCGGCTATACGGTGCTCGAAATAAGCGGCACGCGCACGCGTGAGGTGCTGTCGCGCGGCTGTCCGCTCGATCTTCATCCCAAGCTGTTCGGTGAAGGGCAGTGCGCGCAGAGCCACTATTTCAAGGCGTCGATGACGCTGGTGCCCACCGGCGCGGACAGCTTCGACATCGTGGTGCGCCGCAGCTTCGCGGACTACTTCGTGAAGATCATGCTCGATGCAGCCGAGCCGCTGATGTCGTGACGCGGCGAGCGGTGTTCTGTCGCACCGCTCGCGGCTTTCCCGCTGCGGCACTCACATGACGTCGACCCGTGTCGTCACCGCGCACCTCACCAGGCGCGCGTGTCACCAACGCGATGCCGATGCCGCGCTCGCGCTGCTCGAGCAGAGCATGCTGCTGCGGCACCGGCGCATCGCGCTGATCCGCTATCTGCTCGCGCAGCAACTCGGCGCGCCGCTGCAGGAGCGGCACCATCAATATGTGCAGAAGATTGCCGCGCGGCTGAGCGCGGAGGCGCTCGCGCGCATTGCGAGCGCGGCGCGGGCACGCCTGAACCGATAGCCCCGGCGGTGTTTGCGGGACTTGACGTCTGCATTGGCCCGAACGGCGTCTGCGTTCCATCCGTATGGCGCAATCCTTCTATGTGGCTGTTTTATGTCGGCGTCTACTGAATGCGCTGATCGGAACATCACTCGCGGCTGTCGCCGCATCATTCAGGGGATGCCAATGCCTACCGCTTCTCAGCCGCGCGCCAGTGCCGCGGCGCGACTCGAACGCCTGCCGTTCTCCGGCTATCACCGCACGATCTTCATCATCATTGCCATTGCGTTCTTTTTCGACTCCGTCGATCTCGGCACGATGACTTTCGTGCTGGGCTCGATCAAAACGGAATTCGGTCTTTCCACTGCAACCGCCGGACTCGTGGCGAGCGCGAGCTTCTTCGGCATGGTGGGCGGTGCGGCAGTGGCGGGGCTGCTTGCGGATCGCTTCGGGCGCCGCCCGGTGTTTCAGTGGAGCATGGTGCTGTGGGGCGTGGCTTCCTACCTGTGCTCGACCGCGCAGAGCGTGGAGGCGCTGATCTTTTATCGTGTGCTGCTGGGCTTCGGCATGGGCATGGAGTTTCCGATTGCGCAGACCCTGCTGTCGGAATTCGTACCGGCATCGTCGCGCGGCCGTCTGATCGCGCTGATGGATGGTTTCTGGCCTCTCGGCTTCATTACGGCCGGCGTGGTGTCGTACTTCGTGCTGCCGTCCTTCGGCTGGCGCACGGAATTTGCATTGCTCGCGATTCCTGCGGTGTTCGTGCTGGTCGTGCGGCGCATCGTGCCTGAGTCGCCGCGCTGGCTCGAACATCGCGGACGTCATGGCGAAGCCGACAAGATTCTCGCGCAGGTCGAGGCGAAGGTGATGAAGGCCGCAGGTCTCACGCGCCTGAGCGCGCCCGTCATGCTCGCTGAGCCGGTGGCGGCAAAAGGGGCCGGCGCGTTTCGCGAGATCTGGAGCGCGGCCTACCGGCGTCGCACGATCATGGTCTGGACCTTGTGGTTCTTCGCGCTGCTCGGCTTCTATGGCCTCACCTCGTGGCTCGGTGCGTTGATGCAGCAGGCGGGCTTTGCGGTGACGAAATCGGTGCTGTACACCGTGCTGATTTCGCTCGGCGGCATACCGGGTTTTATCTGCGCCGCGTGGCTGGTGGAACGGTGGGGACGCAAGCCGACCTGTATTGCGTCGCTCGCGGGGAGCGCGGTAATGGCCTACGTGTATGGGCAAACCGCGCTGCACGCGCAAACGCCTACGTTGCTGATCTGCGCGGGGCTCGCAATGCAGTTCTTCCTCTTTGCAATGTGGGCGGTGCTTTACACGTACACGCCGGAGCTATACGGCACCGGTGCTCGTGCAACGGGTTCGGGTTTCGCGTCGGCGATCGGACGCGTGGGCTCGCTGATCGGACCGTATGTGGTGGGCGTGGTGTTGCCGATGTTCGGGCAGGGCGGCGTATTTTCGCTCGGCGCAATGTGCTTCGTAATCGCGGCCGCGGCGGTGTGGATACTCGGCGTCGAGACGCGCGGGCTGGCACTCGAGACGCTGGTTTCCGAAGCCGTGGAGAGCGAGGCTCAGGGCGTGCTGAGCCCGGCACGCGAATGAGGAAACGTGGGTGCGGCCGTACCCGGCTGCACTTTTTTGACGCGTCGTAACAGAAAGTCACTGTTGACTACTGTTGAAGCGGCGCCAGTGCCGACATGATCCGATACGCTGCGCTCACGCGGTCCTCAATGGGAAAGTTTTTATTGGCGAGCAGCACGACGCCTATGCGCTTTCTCGGCACGAACGCAACATAGGCGCCAAAGCCATTCGTTGAACCGGTCTTGTTGATCCACACGTCCTGCTGCGGGGCAAGCGGCGGCTCAATTGCCGTGGCGGGCGTCGGCGTAATGGCCATCGAGGGCGCATTGCCTTCGTGCAAGGTGTCCAACGTGACCGGATACGCGTACTGCTCCCATATCAGGTCCTGCGTCAGCGGGCCGGCCTTGAAATAGCCCGTGTGCGTGGCGGTGATCGCGCGCTCAAGCGTGTCGTCCACTTTTATCAGGTTCATGTTCGCCTGAACGAAGCGGACCATGTCGGCGGCCGTGGTTCGCACGCCATAGGCTTCGTCCGCGAGAACGCCGCCTTTCATGCGGATCGGCGCACCGGCGTTCGTATAGCCTTGCGCATAATCGGACATTCTCGCCGCCGGCACGTGGATGTAACTGTCCTTCATGCCGAGCGCGGGAAAGATGCGCTGTTCGACGAGGGACGCATAACTGCCGCCCATGCTTTTCGCGGCAATCAGCCCCAATGTACCAATGCCGGGGTTGGCATAAGTGCGGTAAGTGCCCGGCGCAAAGGCCGGTTTCCAGGCGCTGAAGTACTGCAGCAACTGAGCGTTGTCATGTATGCCGTCCGGCACCTGAAGCGGCAGACCGCCAGGCGTGTGCGTGCCCAGGTTCAACAGACTCACCTGGCCGAACGCAGTCCCGCGCAATGACGGCAAGTACCGCTGCGTGTCATCGGAGAGATTCATTTTGCCGTTCAGTTGCGCATACGCGGCGAGCGTCGCGGTGAACGTCTTGCTCACCGAGCCGACTTCGAACAGCGTGCGCTGCGTGACCGGCTCGCCCGTCTCGGTGGAGGCCACGCCATAGTCGAACACATACGTGTTGCCGTTGGCGATCACGCCGATCGCCATGCCGGGCACGTGGTGCTTCTGCATGAGCGGCGCGACCGTCGAGTCGACCACGGCTTTGATCTCGCCTGTTGCGTCGTTTGCTGCGAGGCTGGTCGTGGTAGTCGTGCAGAGCGCAAAAACGACACTGGCCATCACGCTAATGACTCCTGGCTTCATTGCTGCGTTTTCCTTGAATTGTGTTGAACAGTGGGCTGACGCAGCACTATCCGCGCTTCCAGCCGCACTGACAATCGAGGAAAACTTGCGGAAAGGCCAAGAAAAAATGATGGGTGGAAAGAGCGCCGCGCTACTTTCCGCCCAATAACACCCGCGAGCCCCCGCTGCGCAAATCAGACCGTGGCGCGCTCGCGCTTTCTGGACGGTGCGCCGTTAGCAACGAAGTAGGGCGTGTCCACCCGCGGTAGTGCCTCGCGTCCGCGAATCCGGTCTGCGATTTTTTCGGCCAGCATGATGGTCGGCGCGTTCAGATTGCCGGTGGTGATGCGCGGCATGATGGATGCGTCCACGACACGCAGTCCCTGCATGCCATGCACGCGTCCTTCGTTGTCCACCACGGCCATGTCGTCGTAGCCCATCTTGCACGAGCATGAAGGATGAAACGCCGTCTCGGCGCGCTCCCGTACAAATGCGTCGAGCTGTGCGTCGGTAGTGAGTTCTGCGCCTGGATTGAGCTCGCGTCCACGATAGCGATCCAGCGCCGGCTGCCGCATGATCTCGCGCGTAATGCGAATGCCGTCGCGGAACTCGCGCCAGTCGAGCGGATCGGCCATATAGTTGAAAAGAATGCTGGGGTGGGCCGCCGGGTCGCGCGAGGTCAGCTTCACGCGGCCACGGCTCGGCGAGCGCATCGACCCGACGTGCGCCTGGAAACCATGCATTTTGATCGCATTGGAGCCGTTGTAGTTGATCGCCACCGGCAGAAAGTGATACTGGATGTTGGGCCACAAATCGTCGTCGCGCGTACGGATGAAACCGCCCGCTTCGAACTGATTGCTCGCGCCGATGCCGGTGCCGTTCAGCATCCATTCGAGTCCGATGGCCGGCTGGTTCCACCACTGCAACGCGGGGTAAAGGGACACCGGCTCCTTGCACTCGTACTGGATATACATCTCCAGATGATCCTGCAGATTTTCGCCGACGCCAGGCAGATCGTGCACGAGCGGAATGTCCAATTCCCGCAGCCATGTGGAGCGGCCCACACCGGAGCGTTGCAGCAGTTGCGGCGACGCGATCGCGCCGCTGCACACCAGCACTTCGCGGCGCGCGTGCGCGTTGATGCAGGCGCCGCCATGCAGATAGGCGACGCCCACCGCGCGTTTGCCCGAGAACAGCACGCGGTCGGTCAGCGCGTGCGTGACGATGGTCAGATTTGGCCGCGCGTTCGCACGGTCGAGATAACCGCGTGCCGTGCTCGCACGCCGGCCGTTCGGCGTGACTGTACGATCCATCGGCCCAAAACCTTCCTGCTGATAGCCGTTCAGATCGTCGGTGCGCGGAAAGCCGGCCTGCACGCCGGCTTCCACCATGGCGGCGAACAACGGATTGTTGCCGGGCTTGCTGGTGGTCACGTGCACCGGACCGTCGCCGCCGTGGTACGCATTGGGGCCTATGTCACGCGTTTCGGCTTTGCGGAAATAAGGCAGGCAGTCCAGATAGCTCCAGTTTTCGAGGCCGCGGCGCTCGGCCCAGCCGTCGTAATCGAGCGCATTGCCGCGGATATAGCACATGCCGTTGATCAGCGAGGAGCCGCCCAGTCCCTTGCCGCGGCCGCATTCCATGCGACGGTTGTTCATATGCGGCTCCGGGTCCGTTTCGTAGGCCCAGTTGTAGCGGCGCCCTTGCAGCGGATACGCGAGGGCGGCCGGCATCTGCGTGCGGAAATCGAAGCGGTAATCGGGGCCGCCTGCCTCGAGCAGCAGCACGCTCACGTCGGCGTCTTCGGTGAGACGCGACGCCAGCACATTGCCGGCCGAACCCGCGCCGACGACGATGTAGTCGTATTCATTCTTACTCATGACAGCGCCCTCAGAACACCGGTTGATAGGCACCCAGCTCGACCTGCACGGACTTGATGCGCGTGTAGTGCTCGAGCGTGGTGATGCCGTTTTCGCGGCCTACGCCCGATTGTTTATAGCCGCCTACCGGCATCTCCGCGGGTGACTCGCCCCACGTGTTGATCCAGCAAATGCCTGCTTCAAGCCGATGAATCACGCGATGCGCGCGCGACAGGTTTTCGGTGACGACGCCCGCGGCGAGACCATAGGCAGTGCGATTCGCGCGTGCGATGACTTCCTCTTCATCGTCGAATGCGAGGATGCTCATGACCGGCCCGAAGATTTCCTCGCGCACGATGCGCATGTCGTCGCGGCAGGAAGTGAACACGGTGGGCTCGACATACTGGCCGCGGCCGAAATGGCCTTCGCTCAGACGCTTGCCGCCGGCGATCAGGCGCGCGCCTTCCTGTATGCCGCTTTGAATGTAGCCCAACACCTTCTGCAGTTGCACGGCGCTCACGAGCGGACCGAAGTTGGTCGTTGCCTCTGTCGGCGCTCCCACGCGAATGCGCTTGACGCGTTCGAGCACCAGAGCCTCGAAGCGCTCCAGCACATTGCGCTGCACGAACACGCGCGTGCCGTTCGTGCAGACCTGTCCCGAGCTGAAGAAGTTGGCGCTCATGGCGATGTCGGCGGCACGTTCCAGATTGGCGTCGTCGAAAACCAGCAACGGCGACTTGCCGCCCAGTTCCATCGTCACTTCCTTAAGCGACGACGCGCCCGCCATCGACATGACTTTCTTGCCGGTTTCCACGCCGCCGGTAAATGAAATCTTGTCGATGTCCGGATGGCCGGCGAGCAGTGCGCCCACCCGGCCGTCGCCTTGCACGACGTTGAAGACGCCCGGCGGCACGCCGGCCTCGGTGTAGATTTCGGCGAGTTTCAGGGCCGTGAGCGGCGTCACTTCGCTCGGCTTGAAGATCATCGCATTGCCCGCGGCAAGCGCCGGCGCCGACTTCCAGCACGCTATCTGAATCGGATAGTTCCATGCGCCAATGCCCGCGCACACGCCGAGCGGTTCGCGCCGCGTGTACACGAACGACGACGGCCGCAGCGGAATCTGCTGACCTTCTATGGCGGTCGCCAGCCCCGCGTAATACTCGATCACGTCCGCGCCGGTGACGATGTCCACCGCCTGCGTTTCCGCAATCGGCTTGCCGGTATCGCGCGTTTCAAGGGTGGCAAGTTCGTCGTTGCGCTCGCGCAGAATCTCGACTGCCCGGCGCAGAATTCGCGAGCGCTGCATGGCCGTGAGCGCGGCCCACGCGCGCTGACCCTCGCGCGAAGATTGCACCGCGCGGTCGATGTCCGCGGCGCTTGCCTGTTGCACGGCAGCCAGCGTTTCGCCGGTCGCGGGGTCGACGGTGTCGAAGGTTTCACCGCTGGTCGCCTCGACATAGGCGCCGCCGATATAGAGACGTTGCGTTTCGAATACCGCCATTGCTTGCTCCTTGATAAAGATCTCGCCGGGCGTTGGCGTGCTGCCGCGCAGCGCCAAATAAGGCTATTCGCGTGCCGCCAGAACCAGGTCGATGTATTCGTTTGCCACGCGCAGCGCCGCTTTCGTGTCGAACGGTTCGCCGGACAATGCGCCGCGCAGCCACAATCCGTCGATTAGTGCGGCAAGCCCGCTGGCCGCGCGCCGTGCTGCCGCGCGCGGCAGCGCTTTCGAAAAGTCCGCGCACAGATTGGAGTTCAGACGGCGCGTATTCACGTACTGCAAGCGCCGCAAGTGCGGCTTGTGCATGCTCTCCGACCAGAATGCGAGCCACGTCTTCATGACGGGCGCACTGGTCTGTTCAGCGTCGAAGTTGGCCGCCACCACCGCGCGCAGTTTCGAGCGCGGGTCGGCCTTCGCCGCACGCCGCCGCCGCGCGGTGGCCTGCCACAAATCTCGCAGCACATGTCGCATGGTGGCTTCGAGCAGACCGTCCTTGTCGCCGAAGTAGTGGCTGACGATGCCGGTGGAAATGCTCGCGCGCTGCGCGACCGAGGCCAGCGTGGCCCCGGCGAGGCCGGTCTGGTCGATGGTGAGCAGCGTCGCGTCGATCAGCTGAGCGCGGCGGATTTCGCGCATTCCGAGCTTGGGCATGGGGTTGATGTGCAGATTGAGTGACGCGCGGCCGGCAGGCGGTTCGCGTGCTGCGGGGCCTATTCGATCGACGCATGGTAGTTTTTTTATATTGAACGGTCAATCAATAAAAACAGGGCGCGGCAGGTATGTCGGTTGGAGTCAAACCCGTGTCGCGTTGGGTGTAGGTGGTGATGCACGACGGGCGCTACGCTCGTTGAACGGCGTGCGGCGCACAGGCCGCGCACCGCTTACAGGACATGGAGACAATCAATGAGCAGCAATCGCGGCGTCGTCTATCTGGGACAGGGCAAGGTTGAAGTGCAATCCATCGACTATCCGAAGATGGTCGACCCACGTGGCCGTGCAATCGGTCACGGTGTGATTCTGAAGGTAGTCAGCACGAATATTTGCGGCTCGGACCAGCACATGGTGCGCGGTCGCACCACTGCCGAGGTCGGCCTCGTGCTCGGCCACGAAATTACCGGCGAAGTAATCGAAGTGGGCCGCGACGTGGAAATGCTCGCCATCGGCGATCTCGTCTCGGTGCCGTTCAATGTGGCTTGCGGCCGGTGCCCGACCTGCAAGTCGCAGCATACGGGCGTGTGCCTGAACGTCAATCCTTCGCGCGCGGGCGGCGCATACGGATATGTTGACATGGGCGGCTGGATCGGCGGCCAGGCCGAGTACGTGATGGTGCCGTACGCCGATTTCAATCTGCTGAAGTTTCCCGACCGCGCGCAGGCCATGGCGAAGATCCGCGACCTGACATGCCTGTCCGATATTCTCCCCACCGGCTATCACGGCGCGGTCATGGCAGGCGTGAAGCCCGGCGCGACGGTCTACATCGCGGGTGCGGGGCCGGTCGGCATGGCGGCGGCCGCGTCGGCGCGCCTATTGGGCGCGGCATGTACGATTGTCGGCGACATGAACGAAGCGCGCCTCGCGCATGCCCGCAAGATGGGTTTCGAAACGGTGGACTTGTCGAAAGACGCGACGCTCGGCGAACAGATCGAGCAGATTCTCGGCAAACCGGAAGTGGATTGCGCGGTGGATTGCGTGGGCTTCGAGGCGCACGGCCACGGCAGTAGCGGTTCGCATGAAGAGGCGCCGGCCACCGTGCTCAACTCGCTGATGGAAATCACGCGGGCCGCGGGCGCGATCGGCATTCCGGGCCTCTACGTGACCGACGATCCGGGCGCCGTTGACGCCGCCGCGCGCAAAGGCAGCCTGAGCATCCGTTTCGGCCTTGGTTGGGCGAAGTCGCATTCGTTCCACACCGGCCAGACGCCGGTTATGAAGTACAACCACAATCTGATGCAGGCGATCTTGTGGGACCGCCTGCCGATTGCGGACATCGTGAACGTGACGGTGGTGTCGCTCGATCAGGCGCCGGACGGCTATCGCCAGTTCGACGGCGGCGCGCCGCGCAAGTTCGTGATCGATCCGCACGGGCTGCTGAAGGCGGCGTGAACGCGTCGGAGTAGAAGCGCGCAATAGAAAACGCGTTGAACGCAAGCTCGTTCAACGCGTTTTTGCCGATATGGACGATAGAGCTTAAACAGGCGCAGCGCGGCGCTTTTCAGGCCGCCAGCACCGGCGGCGCGGAAGACAGCGAAGGCGCCTGCTTGCGACGCTCGCGCGTGGGCGCGGTGCCGAATGCATCGCGATAGCTCTTCGAAAAGTGGCACGCCGACTGGAAGCCGCACGCCATCGTAATGTTCATGATCGACATATCGGTTTGCAGCAGCAGCTCGCGTGCGCGCCGCAAACGCAGTGTCAGATAGTAGTGCGTCGGCGTCATGCCGAGATGCTCGCGGAACAGTCGCTGCAACTGACGTTGCGACATGCCGGCAAGGCGTGCCAGTTCCTCGCGCGACAGCGGTTCTTCAATGTTGTTCTCCATCAGCGAGATCACTTCGAACAGCGACTTGTTGGCCGAACCGAGCCGCGCCACAAGCGGCATTTTCTGTTGTGCGCTCGTGTCGCGCACATGCTCGACGATGAACTGCTCGGCGATCTGCGTAACGCGTGCGGTGCCCACGCGCGGCGCGATCAGGTTCAGCATCATGTCGAGCGGTGCGACGCCGCCCGTACAGGTCACGCGATCGCGGTCCACCACGAACAGTTCTTTCAGAAAGCGCGTATCGGGAAACTCTTCCTTGAGCGCCGACATGTTCTCCCAGTGAATTGCACATGCATAGCCAGCGAGCAGGCCGGCACGCGCGAGCGCATAAGTGCCGGTGCACAGACTGCCGAGCACGCAACCCATGCGCGCAAAACGGCGCAATGCCGACAGATGCGCGGGAGTGGTCGCGCGTTGTACGTCAATGCCGCCGATCACGAACACGATGTCGGGCTGGCCGACACATTCGACCGGACCGGTGTCGACGGACAGTCCATTACTCGCGGTCACCGGGCCGCCCTCGGGGCTGACGATCGACCAGCGATAAAGCGTCTGTCCCGTCAGGTAGTTCGCCATGCGCAGCACTTCGATCGCATTGGTGAACGCGATCATCGTGAAGTTCGGAACGGGCATGAAGGCGAAATGCGACAGTGACGCCGTGCGATCGGTGGACATGGTGAGGAGTGATTCCTTCGAATCTATAGTGTCGCGTCGCTGGGGGGAGCAGCGACCTATGTAATTTTGAGTACTAGCGCAACTACCATGCCATCAGGCTAAACCCTTGGTTGTCGCGGCTTGCGCGTAGGCGGCGCTGTGAATCGCGGCACGCGAGGCACCACAACAGCGCCGCGCGCTATCGCGCATCGCACCGCGAACGCGCATTGCGTTCAGCCGCAGTGCAGCATTGCCTTTTCGGCGAACGATCGTGCGATACACCTTCGCGGTCGTGCGTCGGGCGCATGCATTAGTGCGATTAATGGTTAACCAGCGCTTTTCACCAGTGACTAAACCGCCTCTGCCAATTGCGCAAAGGCGGTTTCCCGCGCGACTTGTCGAAAATGGTCGCCTATGGCGGAAAAGGTAAAGAACGCGTCTGAATTCATAAATTGACGCGCCAAGCAAGCGTCAAGAATAGACGTACGCAATCCGGCGTCGGCAGGGCAGAAACGAAGGCCTGTCAACGCTTGCAGCGCCTAACGTCAACGACTCTACGGACCTTCCATGTCGAACCCGAATCCTTTCTTTGAAGATTCGCTCTCCGCGCGCGATGCGGCGGTGCGCGGCGCAATTCTGAAAGAACTCGAACGCCAGCAGTCGCAAGTCGAACTGATCGCGTCGGAAAACATCGTGTCGCGCGCGGTGCTCGAAGCGCAAGGCTCGGTTCTGACCAACAAGTATGCCGAAGGTTATCCGGGCAAGCGTTACTACGGTGGTTGCGAATATGTCGACGAGATCGAGACGCTGGCGCTCGATCGGATCAAGCAGCTCTTTAACGCAAAGTTCGCGAACGTACAGCCGCATTCGGGTGCGCAGGCCAACGGCGCGGTCATGCTCGCGCTGGTGAAGCCGGGCGACACGGTGCTCGGCATGTCGCTCGACGCGGGCGGTCACCTCACGCACGGCGCGAAGCCGGCGCTTTCCGGCAAGTGGTTCAACGCGGTGCAGTACGGCGTGAATCGCGACACGCTGCTGATCGACTATGAGCAGATCGAAGAACTCGCGCAGCAGCACAAACCCGCGTTGCTGATTGCGGGCTTCTCCGCGTATCCGCGTGCGCTGGACTTCAAGCGGTTGCGCGCGATTGCCGACAGCGTCGGCGCGAAGCTGATGGTGGATATGGCTCACATCGCGGGCGTGATTGCGGCGGGACGTCATGCGAATCCGGTCGAACATGCTCACGTGGTCACGTCGACCACGCACAAGACGTTGCGCGGCCCGCGCGGCGGTTTCGTGCTGACGAATGACGAAGAGATTGCGAAGAAGATCAACTCGGCGGTGTTCCCGGGCCTGCAGGGCGGCCCGCTGATGCATGTGATTGCCGGCAAGGCGGTCGCGTTCGGCGAGGCGCTGCAACCGGGCTTCAAGACCTACATCGACAGTGTGCTCGCCAACGCGCAGGCGCTCGGCGAAGTGCTGAAAAACGGCGGCGTGGATCTCGTCACGGGCGGCACGGACAACCATCTGCTGCTGGTCGATTTGCGTCCCAAGGGGCTAAAGGGCAATCAGGTCGAGCAGGCGCTGGAGCGCGCGGGCATCACCTGCAACAAGAACGGCATTCCATTCGATACGGAAAAGCCGACCGTCACCTCCGGCGTGCGCCTCGGCACGCCGGCAGGCACGACGCGCGGCTTCGGCGTGAACGAGTTCCGCGACGTGGGCCGTCTGATCGTGGAAGTGCTGGACGCGCTGCGCGAACACCCCGAAGGCCATGCGGCCACCGAACAACGCGTGCGCCGCGAGATCTTTGCGCTGTGCGAGCGCTTCCCCATCTACTAAGAACGCCTGGAGCAAACGATGAGCAATCTGCACGAAAACAGCATCATCATCGACGGTCTGAACATTTCGAAGTTCGAGCGCTCGGTGTTCGAGGACATGCGCAAGGGCGGCGTGACCGCGGTGAACTGCACCGTGTCGGTGTGGGAGAGCTTCCAGAAGACGGTCGACAACATTGCGGAGATGAAGCAGCAGATCCGCGAATATGGCGAGATTCTGACGCTCGTGCGTACGACCGACGACATTTTCCGCGCGAAGAAAGAGAACAAGACGGGCATTATTTTCGGCTTCCAGAATGCACACGCGTTCGAAGACAACCTTGGCTATATTGAGGCATTCAAGGATCTCGGCGTGAACGTGGTGCAGCTTTGCTACAACACGCAGAACCTCGTCGGCACCGGCTGTTATGAGCGCGACGGCGGCCTGTCGGGTTACGGCCGCGAAGTGATCCAGGAGATGAACCGCGTCGGCATCATGGTCGATCTCTCGCATGTGGGCGGCAAGACTTCGTCCGAAGCAATTGCGGCTTCGAAAAAGCCGGTGTGCTATTCGCACTGCTGCCCGTCGGGCCTGAAAGAGCATCCGCGCAACAAGAGCGACGAGCAGCTGAAAGAGATTGCGGACGCAGGCGGTTTTGTCGGCGTCACGATGTTTGCTCCGTTCCTCAAGCGCGGTGCGGACGCGACTGTCGACGACTATCTCGAGGCAATCGAATACGTGGTCGATCTGATCGGCGAAGATCAGGTCGGCATAGGCACCGACTTCACGCAAGGCTACAGCACCGAATTCTTCGACTGGATCACCCACGACAAGGGCCGCTATCGCCAGTTGACGAACTTCGGCAAGGTCGTGAACCCGGAAGGCATTCGGACCATCGGCGAGTTTCCGAATCTGACCGCCGCGATGGAGCGCGCGGGCTGGAGCGAGACACGCATCAAGAAGATCATGGGCGAGAACTGGGTGCGCGTTTTCGGCGAAGTGTGGAAGGTCTGAGCCTCCACCTCGTTCAGCCAGACAAATCACCCTATAAAAAGCGGAGTCTCCACATGCAACCCCAACTGCCTATCGACGTCGATCCGAACACCGGCGTCTGGACCACCGACGCGTTGCCGATGCTGTACGTGCCGCGTCATTTCTTCACCAACAACCATACGGCCGTGGAAGAAGCGCTCGGCGCCGAGACGTATGCCGAGATTCTGTACAAGGCCGGCTACAAGTCCGCGTACTTCTGGTGCGACAAGGAAGCGAAGCAGCACGGGATTGCCGGCATGGCGGTGTTCGAACATTACCTGAAGCGGCTCTCGCAGCGCGGCTGGGGCATCTTCACGATTGCTGAAGCCGACCCGTCCACTTCGCACGCGCGTATCGAGCTGCATCATTCGTCGTTCGTGCTCGCGCAGCCTGGCAAGGTAGGCAAGCTCTGCTACATGTTCGCCGGCTGGTTCGCGGGCGCCATGGATTGGGTCAACGACACGGCGCCAGACTCGTCGCGCAAGGGCCCGCGCTCGCAATCTCGCGAAGCGAGCTGCGCAGCGGAAGGCCACGATCATTGCGTGTTCGAAGTGTCGCCGCTCGCCGCGTGACGCGCTGACGAGCGGGCCTTAACTGCTCACGGCATAGCACTACCAGTCATATCATTCCGAGGTCGATCGCAATGCGTTACCCGAACCTTTTCAAACCTCTCACGCTGAACAAGCTGACCTTGCGCAACCGCATCGTCAGTACCGCGCACGCAGAGGTGTATGCGGAGCCGGGCGGCTTGCCTGGCGACCGTTATATCCGCTACTACGAAGAAAAGGCCAAGGGTGGCGTGGGCCTCGCGGTGTGCGGCGGCTCGAGTCCGGTGTCGATCGACAGTCCGCAAGGCTGGTGGAAGTCGGTGAATCTGTCGACAGACAAGATCATCGACCCGCTCGCGCGCCTCGCCGAAGCAATGCATACGCACGGCGCGAAGATCATGATTCAGGCCACGCACATGGGCCGCCGCTCGGCGTTTCACGGCGAGCACTGGCCGCATCTGATGTCGCCGTCGGGTGTGCGCGAGCCGGTGCACCGCGGCAATGCGAAGATCATCGAGGTGGAAGAGATCCGCCGCATCATCACCGACTTTGCAGCGGCCGCAAAACGCGTGAAAGACGCCGGCATGGACGGCGTCGAAATCTCCGCGGCGCACCAGCATCTGATCGATCAGTTCTGGAGCCCGCGTACCAACTTTCGCACCGACGAATGGGGCGGCTCGCTCGAAAACCGTCTGCGCTTCGGCGTGGAAGTACTGAAAGCCGTGCGCGAAGCAGTAGGCGCGGATTTTTGCGTGGGCTTGCGCATGTGCGGCGACGAGTTCCATGAAGACGGGCTCGATCACGGGCAACTCAAAGAAATCGCTCAGGCAATGAGCGAAAGCGGCCTGATCGATTATCTCGGCGTGATCGGTTCGGGTGCGGACACGCACAATACCCTCGCCAACTGCATGCCGCCGATGGCGTTGCCGCCCGAGCCGTTCGTGCATCTGGCAGCGGGCATCAAGTCGGTCGTGAAGATTCCGGTCATGCATGCGCAGAGCATTCGCGACGCGGGCCAGGCCGAGCGGCTACTCGCAAGCGGCATGGTTGATCTCGTCGGCATGACGCGCGCGCAGATTGCGGACCCGCATATGGTGATCAAGATCCGCGACGGCCGCGAAGACGAAATCAAGCAATGCGTCGGCGCGAACTATTGCATCGACCGCCAGTACAACGGATTGGACGTGCTGTGCGTGCAGAACGCGGCGACCTCGCGCGAAGCGACCATGCCGCATGTGATCGCGCGCACGAGCGGGCCGAAGCGCAAAGTGGTCGTGGTCGGCGCGGGCCCGGCGGGACTCGAGGCGGCCCGCGTCGCCAGGTCGCGCGGTCATGACGTCGTGCTGTTCGAGAAGAACGATTACGTGGGCGGCCAGATCATGCTCGCGGCAAAGGCGCCGCAGCGCGAGCAGATGGCAGGCATTGTCCGCTGGTTCGACATGGAGACGAAGCGCCTTGGCGTAGACCGGCGCCTCGGTGTCGCCGCCGACGAAAAGACCATCATGAACGAGAAGCCGGACATCATCGTGCTGGCAACGGGCGGCTCGTCTTTCACGTCGCAGGTCGCGGCGTGGGGCGTCGAAGAAGGTCTCGCGGTCAGCTCGTGGGACGTCCTCTCCGGCAAGGTCGAACCGGGCAAGAACGTACTCGTCTATGACGGCGTGAGCACGCACGCGGGTGCGGGCGTAGCGGACTTCATCTCGAGCCGCGGTTCGAATGTGGAGATCGTCACGCCCGACGTGAAAGTTGCCGACGATGTCGGCGGCACGACGTTCCCGATTTTCTACCGGCGTCTCTATGCGCAGGGCGTCATACACACGCCGAATTACTGGCTCGACAAGGTGTACGAAGAAGACGGCAAGAAGATCGCCGTGATTCGCAACGAGTACACCGAGGAGCAGGAAGAGCGCGCAGTGGATCAGGTGGTGATCGAAAACGGCAGCACTCCGAACGACGCGCTGTACTGGAAGCTCAAGCCCGAGTCGGTGAATCGCGGCCAGGTGGACGTGCACAAGCTCTTTGCCTCCGAGCCGCAGCCTTCGCTCTCGGAGCCGCTCGGCAATGGACGCTTCCTGCTGTTCCGTGTCGGCGACTGCATTTCCATGCACAACATTCACGGCGCTATCTACGACGCGCTGCGCCTTTGCAAGGACTTCTGACGATGAGCCCCGTATCTGTCATCACCGTGCTGTTGTGGTTGTCGATGGCGGGTCTGGCGTTTGCGCTCGCAAAGCGCGCCGCCTATTGGCGCGAGGGTCGCGCAACCGCGGCGGGCGCGTACGGCTGGGCCAATCTGCTGTCCATTCCGAAGCGCTATTTCGTGGATCTGCACCATGTGGTTGCGCGCGATCCGTACATTGCGAAAACGCACGTCGCGACGGCGGGCGGCGCGATCCTCGCGATGGCGCTCGTGTTCGTCAACTACGGTCTCGCGATTTACTCGCCGTGGCTAGACAAGCTGATTTTTCTTGCCGCGCTCGTCATGCTGGTGGGCGCCGTGTTCGTCTGGCGCCGTCGGCATGGCGCGAAGGCGGTGCCCGCGCGGCTTTCGCGGGGGCCGTGGGATCACCTGCCTCTGCTGCTTGGCTCGTTTGCGCTCGGCCTCGTGCTGTTCGTCGCGTTGCCCGCTGCCGCGATGTCGGGTGCGCTCGCGATCATCGTCGCGCTGCTGATTGCAGTGGGTGCGTTCACGATGACCTTCGGCGCGGCGCGCGGCGGTCCGATGAAACATGCGCTTGCGGGTCTGCTGCACCTCGCGTTTCATCCGCGTCAGGAGCGTTTTGCGGAGCGCAACGACAAGGACGTGGTGCCGCCTACCGCGTTAAAGGCGCCGCTTCTCGACGCGAAAGAATATGGCGTCGGCAAGCCGGTGGAATTCCGCTGGAACCAGTTGCTCAGTTTCGATGCCTGCGTGCAATGCGGCAAATGCGAGGCGGCATGTCCCGCGTTCGCGGCCGGCCAGCCGCTGAACCCGAAGAAGCTGATTCAGGACCTGGTGACGGGCATGGTGGGCGGCACGGACGCCCAGTACGCGGGCAGCCCCACGCCGGGCATTCCCGTAGGCAAGCATGCGGGCGCGCCGCAAAAGCCCCTGATTTCCAGCCTGATCGAAGCGGACACGCTGTGGTCGTGCACCACCTGCCGCGCTTGCGTGCAGGAGTGTCCGATGCTGATCGAGCATGTGGATGCAATTGTCGATATGCGCCGCAATCAGACGCTCGTGGAAGGCACCGTGCCTGGCAAGGGCCCGATTACGCTTGCCAATCTGCGCGAAACCGGCAGTGCGAACGGTTACGACATCGGCGCGCGTTATGACTGGGCCGTCGATCTGCAGGTGCAGGTCGCGCAGCCGGGGCGTCACGTGGACGTGCTGCTGATCGCCGGAGAAGGCGCGTTCGACATGCGCTATCAACGCACGCTGCGCGCTCTCGTAAAGGTCCTCAATCGTGCGGGAATCGACTATGCGGTGCTGGGCGGCGTGGAAACGGATACCGGCGACACGGCGCGGCGTCTTGGCGACGAAGCCACCTTCCAGCAACTCGCCGGCAAGCTGATTGGCACGCTTTCGCAGTATTCGTTCGGCAAGATCGTGACTGCCGACCCGCACGTGCTGCACAGCCTGCGCAACGAATACCGCGCATTGGGCGGCTTTTATGAGGTGCAGCACCACACGGCGCTGATTGATGAGCTGGTTGCCAGTGGCAAGCTGTCGCCGCGCGCGGCTGCCGCATACGCGGATCGCAAGATCACTTATCACGATCCATGCTACCTCGGCCGCTATAACGGCGAGACCGAGGCGCCGCGCCGCGTGCTGAAGAGCATCGGCATCAAGGTGGTCGAAATGGAACGCAGCGGCATGCGCGGGCGTTGCTGCGGCGGTGGCGGCGGCGCGCCGTTGACCGACATTCCCGGCAAGCGACGCATTCCCGACATTCGTATCGACGACGCTCGCGGCATTGGCGCGGAAATCGTCGCCGTAGGTTGCCCGAATTGCACGGCGATGCTCGAAGGCGTGGTGGGGCCGCGTCCCGAAGTGCTGGACGTCGCCGAACTGGTTGCAGCGGCGCTGGAGTAACGCGATGAACACACTCAAACGAATCAATCCGCGTCGGCCGTTTACGGTGACCGCGGACGGCCTGAGGCGCATCACGTTGGGCATGACCGGCGTGGCGGGTACCGTGGATTTCGCCGCCGCGGGCACGGTGCATCGCCACCAGCCGAAGCCGCGCCGCACCACGGCCGCCGCGCAGCACGTAATGCTGGTCGCGGCGCATGCGGACCGCGGCGCGCTCGACGAGCACGCGCGTCAAACCCTCGCCGCCGCCGCTTTGGTTGCGGACGCATCGACCGAAATCGTGCTTCTGGTGTTCGGCGAATTTACCGGCGACGCCGCCGCGCTCGGCGCGGACAAGCTGATCGAACTGCCCGCGTTCGACCGACGCAAGTTCGCGCCGGCGGATGAACTGAACGCGCTTGCGGCGTGCGCCGCGGCTTACGCACCCATACACCTGTTTCTGCCCGACAACGCGAGTGGCGACGGCGACCTCGGTCGCCGTTATGCAGCCGCCGCGAATGCCAGCGTCGCGACGCACGTCGTGGAAATAGACGCGTCACACGTGGCGACTTACGTGCATGCAAATACCGCGTTCGCTTCGCGCGCGCTGCCTGAAGTGATCTTGCTCGCGCCCAATGCAGTAGACCCCAAACTGCCGTTCGTCGGCGCGGGAGAACGCGTGGCCTGGCATTTCGGGGGCGAGTCTGCAGCCGCGCAAGGCAAGCTGCGCGATCTCGGCATCGAGGAAATGGATGCGGCGCAACTCGCGCTGGAGGAGGCGGATTTCATCGTTTCCGCCGGCAACGGCGTGAGCGACGTGCCCGCATTCGAGCGTCTTGCGGCCACGTTGGGCGCGGCGATCGGCGCGAGCCGCGTGGCCGTGGACGACGGCAAGTTCACCCGCGACAAGCAGATCGGCGCGACCGGCAAGACAGTCGAGGCGAGCGTGTATATCGCGTTCGGCATTTCCGGCGCAGTGCAGCATTTGCAGGGCATCAAGGATTGCCGCCACGTGATTGCCGTGAACCTCGACGCGAGCGCGCCGATTGCGAAGCGCGCGAATCTCACCGTCATTGCGGATGCTCAGGAAACCATCGCGGCGCTGAACGATGCGGCCGCCGCCGCGCGTTCCGCGCGCGGCACCGGCGCTGCGTTACTGAATTCGAAGGCCGTCGCGGAAGGAGCACTCGCATGAAAATCGCCGTACTCGTCTCCGTGGGGCGCCATCCCGTGAGCGGGGTTGCGCGATACAGCCGCAACGACGCGGCCGCATTGACACTGGCATTGTCGCTCGCGAAGCAGCAGAACACGACGCTCGACGTGCTGCATGTGGGCGACCCGAGCAATCCGGCGTTGCAGGAATACCTCGCGCTAGGCGCACGCTCGGTTGAAGTGCTCGCGTCTGGCGATGCAGGCGACGAGGTAGATGCGTCGGCACTGCTCGCCGCGCGTCTTGCCGGCTATGACCTCGTGCTGACCGGCACGCGCGCGGAAGGCGCATTTGACAGCGGCATGTTGCCGTATCGCGTGGCAAATGCGCTTGGCACGCCGCTTGTCGGCGCAGCAGTCGACGTGACGCTGAAGGACGGTTGCGCGCAAGTGCGCCAGTTCATGCCGAAGGGTTTGCGCAGACGCGTCGAGGTCCAACTGCCCGCGCTGATCGCCGTGCATCCAATGGCAAACGCCACGCCGACCTATGCCTACGCACGAATGCGCGAAGGCACGATTCGCCCGGTTTCCAGCGGCGCCATGAGCCCGCGCGCCAACGCTGCGGGGCCGGCGTGGACGATTCGCCCGGCCACCGCCAAACCCGTGCGTCTTGCCGCTGCCGAAAAGCGCTCCGGCCATGCCCGCATGCTTTCGGCAACCACGACGGAAAGCCGCGGCGGCAGCGTCGTAATTGAAGGGAGTTCCGTCGAAAAAGCACAAGTGATTCTCGCGTATTTGCGCGAGCATCAACTCGTGGATTACTGATTCCCGGTTCAGGCGAGCATGCGGCCAGGAGGGCCTGGCGCGGCGCCAGACGTGACACGCAACGGAGCACACAATGAAAGTTTCCGCAGACGTTCGCGCAATGATCGAACGCCGCAAGAAGAATTACACGCTTGAAGCGCCGTTCTATACGAGCGAAGACATCTTCGCGCTCGACATGGACGCAATTTTCCGGCAGCACTGGATCCAGGTCGCGGTGGAGCCGGACGTGCCCGAACCGGGCGATTACATCACGGTCGAGCTAGGTCAGGATTCTATTCTGATCGTTCGCGACGACGACATGCAGGTGAGGGCGTTCCATAACGTGTGCCGTCACCGCGGCGCGCGCCTGTGCAATACCGACAAGGGCTCGCTTGGCAACATCGTGTGTCCGTACCACAGCTGGACGTATAGCCTGACCGGCGACCTGATGTTCGCCGAGCATATGGGCGATCAGTTCGACCGCTGCAAGCATAGCCTGAAGAAGGTGCACGTGGAGAACCTCGCGGGTCTCATCTTCATCTGTCTCGCTGACAACCCGCCTGCGGACTTTTCCGTGATGCGCGCGGCGATGGAGCCGTACCTGCTGCCTCACGATCTGGCCGGCTGCAAGATCGCGGCTTCGATCGACATTATCGAAGAAGGCAACTGGAAGCTCACAATGGAGAACAATCGCGAGTGCTATCACTGCGTCGCGAACCATCCCGAGTTGACCATTTCGCTTTACGAATACGGCTTTGGCTATCAACGCACGCCGGCCAACGAAGAGGGCATGGCGGCTTTTGAAGAGACGGTTGCGCGGCGCACCGCGCAATGGGAAGCGATGAAGCTGCCGTCGGCGGAAATCGAGCGGCTCGCAGACCTCGTCACCGGTTTTCGCACCCAGCGTCTTCCGCTCGATCGCGACGGCGAATCGCAGACTATGGACGCCAAAGTCGCGTCGAAGAAACTGCTCGGCGGCTTCGAGCAGGCCGATCTGGGCGGTCTGTCTTTCTGGACGCAGCCCAATTCGTGGCATCACTTCATGAGCGATCACATCGTGAGCTTCTCGGTGATTCCGCTCTCGGCCGGTAAGACACTCGTACGCACGAAGTGGCTCGTTCACAAGGACGCACGCGAAGGTATCGACTACGACGTGAACAATCTCACGGCGGTATGGCGGGCGACCAACGATCAGGACCGTGCGCTCGTCGAATATTCGCAACGCGGCGCAGCGAGCAGCGCCTATGAACCGGGCCCGTATTCGCCGTTCACGGAAGGTCTCGTGGAGAAGTTTTGCGAATGGTATATCGGCCGCATCGCGGATTACAGCAATGCACCGCAAACGCACGATGCCACGCCGGCCAATCGCGGCGAAAACGTCGTGTCCTTCGTGCGCTGAGCACACGAGCGCAACCAGGAGCGGGAGAAAACAATGATGCGCGATCAGGCGACGTTCCAGCCAGGCGTCACGCCGGGCTCAAGCCCTGCAACAAGCCGTGTTACGCAGCCGCGCTTCTGGGACGCGCTGCCCGCGCGGTGGAACAGCGACCTCGACGACACGCTGGTGTGCTGTCACGTGCGGCAGGAAACGCATGACGTAAAGAGCTTTTTCTTTCGTGCGCCCTCTGAGCGGGCGTTCGTGTTCGAGCCGGGACAGTTCATCACACTGGAGCTCGATATAGACGGCGAGACGATCAACCGCTGCTATACCATCTCGTCACCGCCCACGCGACCGCACACTATTTCGATTACGGTGAAGCGCGTGCCGGGCGGCAAGGTATCGAACTGGCTTCACGACAATCTGCAGGCGGGCGGCGAGGTCCGCGTACTTGGGCCGGCTGGCGAGTTCACCTGTGCGCGCCACCCGGCGCGCAAGTTTCTGTTTTTGTCGGCGGGTTCGGGCATCACGCCCTTGATGTCGATGAGCCGCGCGCATCACGAACTGGGTGAGGACAGCGACATCGTTTTCGTGCACAGCGCCCGTACTCCCGACGACATTATCTTCGCACGGGAGCTCGATCTGATCGCGTCGAATCAGGCGCATTTCCGCACGGCGTTCGTGTGCGAACGTGTCGGTGCGCGCACGAATTGGCCTGGCGTCACGGGCTTTCTGACGTTGCCACTGCTCAAGCTGATTGCGCCGGACTTTCTCGAGCGCGAGATCTTTACCTGCGGTCCCGCGCCTTATATGCAGGCGGTGCGCAATCTTCTCGCCGAGGGCGGGTTCGACCGCAGCCATTATCACGAGGAAAGCTTCTCGTTCGAAACGGTCAGCGAGGTCGCCGCGCAACTGACGACCGCTCACGTCGGCGATGTGCTGCAAGCCTTGCCGGAACCCGTCACTGCGGACAGCTTCGTAGAAGCGCGAGAACAGGCGCCGGCTTTCGAGCCCGCTCCGGCTGCGCCCGAAACCGAAACGCGCTACAAGGTGAGCTTCACGAAGAGCAATCGCGAGATTGAATGCGGCAGCGGCCAGCACGTATTGGACGCGGCGAAAAAAGCGGGCGTGCGACTGCCGGCATCGTGCACGCAGGGTATGTGTGGCACCTGCAAAGTCAAACTGGTGTCCGGGGAAGTGGCGATGAAACACGCGGGCGGCATTCGTCAGCGGGAAATTGACCAGGGCATGGTGCTGCTGTGCTGCAGTAAGCCGCTCAGCGATCTCGTAGTGGAGAAGTAACCGGCGCGAGCGCCAGCAAAAAGGCCTGCTGCGCGGCGTGCAGAAAGACCACGAGCCAGGTCGCGTGCGGACAACTGCATGTCGCAAAACAACGTTACCTGGCAATTCTGGCTGGCGATTCTAAATGCTCATTGGGTTGTTTGTGGAAGTGAACGGGAGAATGGCGATGAGACTGATCAGAAAGATATTGGTGTTGAGCACCCTGAGCGCGGCGCTCGCCGCAAGCAGCGTGAGCGTTTCCGCGGACACGAAGCCGACCATCAAGATTGGTTACGTGGAAGGCTGGGATGACAGCGTCGCGACGTCGAACGTGGCCGCACGCGTGATCGAAAAACGTCTCGGCTATCAAGTGCAACTCGTGCCGGTCGCGGCAGGGGTGATGTGGCAGGGCGTGGCGCGCGGCGACCTCGACGCGACCTTGTCCGCCTGGCTGCCGGTCACGCATGGCGCGTACTGGAACAACTTCAAGGACAAGGTGGTCGACCTCGGCGCAAACTTCAACGACGCGAAAATCGGTCTGATCGTGCCTGAGAATCTGGACGTGAAGACGGTGGGCGATCTGGAGGCGAAGAAGGCGGAATTCGGCTCGCGCATCGTCGGCATTGACGCGGGCGCTGGCGTAATGCAGAAGACCAGCGAAGCAATCAAGGCGTACGGCCTCGACTACAAGCTGATGCCGAGCTCCGGCAGTGCGATGACTGCAGAACTCGCACGTTCTGAAGCGGCCAGCAAGCCCATTATCGTGACCGGCTGGAAGCCGCACTGGATGTTCGCGAAGTACAAGCTGAAATTCCTCGACGATCCGAAGAAGGTATTCGGCGAAGCGGAGCACGTCGACACGGTTGTGAATCCGGAGCTCGAGAAGAAGGCGCCTCAGGTTGTGTCGTTCCTGAAGAAATTCCAGTGGAAGCCGGGCGAGATCGACAGCGTGATGCTCGCAACGCAAAACGGCGAAAAGCCGACCGCTGCCGCGGACGCGTGGATCGGTGCGCATGGCGACCGGGTGGATAGCTGGGTGAAGTGAGCCGGCCGGTTCCGCCGTAGCATGTGGTACAAAAACACGCCGCTTATAAAAGCGGCGTGCTTTTTTGTACTTCCAGATTCCCCGCTGCTTGCTGCAACAACTATTGCAGCACTATTTGCAGCACTATTGCAGCACGACAGTCCTGTCGCCGTTGATAAACACGCGCCGCTCGATAAACGCCTTCACTGCACGTGCAAGCGTGATGCATTCGACGTCGCGCCCGGTTGCAAGCAGCCGCTCGGGGCTGTACGAATGATCGACACGTTCCACCGCCTGCTCGATGATCGGACCTTCGTCAAGATCGTCCGTCACGAAGTGCGCAGTTGCGCCGATCAGTTTGACGCCGCGCGCATGAGCCTGGTGATACGGCTTCGCGCCCTTGAAGCCAGGCAGAAACGAATGATGAATGTTGATTGCGCGCCCGGCGAGGGCCCGGCTCGTCTCGCCGGAAAGAATCTGCATGTAGCGAGCGAGAATCATCAGTTCGGCACCTGAAGTCTCGAACAGATCCAGAAGACTCGCTTCCTGCTGCGGCTTGGTTTCTGCCGAGATTGGCAGATGATGAAACGGCAAGCCGTGCTGCCTGGCCATTGGCTCCAGGTCGCGATGATTCGAGGCTATGCCGACAATGTCCATTTTGAGCTCGCCCATGCGCCAGCGGAACAGAAGGTCCGCGAGACAGTGCTCGAGCTTCGACACCATGATCAGCACTTTGGGGCGCGTGGCGACGTCATGCATTGCCCACGTCATGTGAAAACGCTGGGCAATCGGCTCAAACTCGTGTTTGAGCGCTGCAATATTCAGCGTTTCCTTGCTGTCCACACCGTGAAAAACGCAGCGCACGAAAAAGCGCTCGCTGAGTTCGTCGTCGAAAACGGTGAGTTCGTCGATATAGCAATGATGCCGGTCGAGAAAGCCGACAACGGCGGCAACCTGGCCCGCGGCGCTCGGGCAGGCAACGGTGAGAACCAGTTGGTCAGGACGGGAATCGGCGGACATGCGCTCTCCACAGAGACAATAGTGTCATGCCGCAAAGCGCGGCATGTATCGTCGCAGTAGAACAAATCGGCACTGTGCGCGGATAGAAGCGAATCGCCGCAGCAATGGAACGGGAGCGTCAGACGGTCATTCGGCGTCGAGCCCGCATTCGCCGAGCAGCCATTGGCGGAAAGCATCTACTGCGGGCGTGGCCGCGCGTTGCGTGACCAGCATATAGCCGCGCTCGGTGACTACCGGCGCATCGAACAATTCGACCAGTTGCCCTGTGGCGAGCAGTTCGTCGACGAGCGGCGCCCAGCCGAGCGCAACGCCTTGACCCATGATGGCCGCATGCGCGACCAGTGTGAAGCTGTTGAAAGTGATGCCCCGATGTGCAGCCGGGGCGGTCAGGTCGTGCGCTGTGAACCAGTCGGCCCACGACAGCCAGCGCGCCGGTTGCGTGGGTTCGAGATGAAGCAGCGGCAGCACCAGTAGTTCGGACGGCGATGCGAGTGGGAGATGCGCGGCGAGAAACGCGGGACTGCATACCGGGGTCACGCGCTCGGGAAACAACTTGATGACGCTGCGGGCGTTCCAGTCCGCATGTTCGTCGCCGAATGCAATTGCCACGTCCGCCTGCTCGTGCGAGGGCTCGAATACGCTTTGCGAGGTGATGATCTTGACGTCGACATCGGGCATCAGCGCCTTGAATTGCGAAAGCCTGGGCATCAGCCAATAGGTCGCAAAGCCGAAGTCTGTGGAGAGCGTGAGTGTTTGCGGTGTGCGACGCGCGCGAATTTCGGCGGTGGCGCCGCGGATCGTATCAAGCGCATGACGTACCGCCTCGAAAAGCCGCTCGCCGTCGTGCGTGAGCCGCACGCCACGATGACCTCGCTCGAAAAGCGGCGCGCCGAGCGTTTCTTCGAGTTGCACGATGCGCTGGCTCACCGCCGGCTGCGTGGAGCCGAGTTCCCGGGCAGCCGCGGTAAAGCTCGCAAGACGCGCGGCGGATTCGAACATCGTCAATGCCTGCATTGGCGGCAAACGGTCCAGCCTCGACATAACGCCCCCTTATAGCCACATAACGAATTGCCGTCTTCACAGCGCAGAATTGACCGGCAATAGTGCGTTCATACCGTGCACGCGCCGCAGGCCCGTTTGCTACAGCATGAGTGGTTGCGGTAGCGCTGGCAGTGGCGCCCGCACGAGTACTTGCACTGACATTCATGATTTTATTCGAGGCACGCCCCAATGCTTGACAGCAAAAAGAATATTCTCATTCTGATGGCCGACCAGATGACCCCGTTCGCGCTCGCCGCATACGGACACCCGTTGACCAGAACGCCGAACCTGGACCGTCTGGTGCGGCAGGGCGTGGTTTTCGATTCGGCGTACTGCGCGAGCCCTCTATGCGCGCCGTCGCGCTTTTCGTTTCTTTCGGGCAAGCTGCCGTCTGCGATCGGCGCTTATGACAATGCAGCGGAATTTCCGTCGCAAACGCTGACGTTCGCGCATTACCTGCGTGCCGAAGGGTACCGCACGATTCTGTCGGGGAAGATGCATTTCTGCGGCGCCGATCAATTGCACGGTTTCGAAGAGCGCCTCACTACCGACATTTACCCCGCCGACTTCGGCTGGACACCCAACTGGGAAGACTTCGAAACACGGCCCACGTGGTATCACAACATGAGTTCCGTGATCGACGCGGGCCCATGCGTGCGCACGAACCAGCTCGATTTCGACGATGAAGTCACGTTTACGACGCGTCAGAAGCTATTCGACATCGCGCGCGAACGTCATGCCGGCAAGGACGCGCGGCCCTTCTGCATGGTCGCCTCGTTGACGCATCCGCACGATCCGTATGCCGTTCCGCAAAAGTACTGGGACATGTACCAGGACGAAGATATCGACATGCCCCGCCATTACGATTCATTCGACCAAGCCGATCCACATTCGCGGCGCTTACGCCACGTTTGCGAAACCGATCGCACGCCTCCTACCGCGCAGCAGGTCCGTAACGCACGGCGCGCGTATTACGGTGCGATCTCTTATGTCGATGACCAGTTCGGCGCGATTCTCGAAGCGCTGGAGCAGGCGGGGCTTGCGAAAGATACGATCATCGTCGTCACTTCCGATCATGGCGAAATGCTCGGCGAACGGGGACTCTGGTACAAGATGACGTTTTTCGAAGGCGGCTGCCGTGTACCGCTGATCGTGCATGCGCCGCAGCAGTTCGACGCGCATCGGGTGCAGGCTTCTGTTTCGCATCTTGATCTGCTGCCTACTCTCGTCGAACTGGCGCGCGGCGAGGCGCCTTCTGCGTGGCCCGATTCGCTCGACGGACATAGCCTCGTGCCGCATCTGCAAAGCGCTCAGCATGGTCATGACGAGGCTATTGGCGAATACCTTGCCGAAGGGGCGATTGCACCGATCGTGATGCTTCGGCGCGGGCGTTTCAAATTCATTCATACGCCCGCTGATCCAGACCAGCTCTACGACGTGCAGGGCGATCCGCTCGAACGTGTGAATCTCGCGCCGAACCCCGAGTACGCCGCCGAGGTCGACGCGTGGCGCAAGGAAATTGCCGCCCGCTGGGACCTCGCGGCACTGCACAAACAGGTGCTTGAAAGCCAGCGCCGCCGGCGCTTTCATTTCGCTGCGACCACGCAAGGCGCGGTTGCATCGTGGGACTGGCAGCCATTGGTCGATGCGAGCCAGCGTTACATGCGCAATCACATCGACCTCGATACGCTGGAAGCCATGGCGCGGTTTCCCGCTGTCGTGCACTGATCGATAACGCAGGGCAACTATGTCCCTGCGGCCTCATGATTCACCCACCACAGGAAGCCGCGATGATGAAAAAGCTATTCAAACAGGCCATATCCGGCGTTGCGCTGCTATGCGCGGCGGCGAGTCTCGCATCGGCCGCCGAGCCGCAATCGTGCATGCAGGTCAATATGGCGGGGCCCGGATGGACCGATATCGATGCAACGAACGCGATGACGGGCGTCGTGCTGAAGGCACTCGGCTACAAGCAGAAGGTCGCGAACCTGTCGGTGCCCATCACCTATCAGGGCTTGAAAAAAGGTCAAATCGACGTGTTTCTCGGCAACTGGATGCCCGCTCAGGCGCCGGTCGTCAAACCGTTCGAGGAAGAAAAGTCGATTGTGGTCGTGCATCCGAACCTGAGCAATGCCAAGTTCACGCTGGCAGTGCCCGACTACGTGGCGGCCGCGGGCGTGCACTCGTTCGCCGATCTCGCGAAGAATGCCGACAAGTTCGACAGCAAGATATACGGCATAGAGCCGGGCGCGCCGGCCAATCAGAACATCAAGAAGATGGTGGACGACAAGGCCTTTGGGCTCGACAGCTGGAAGGTCGTGGAATCGAGCGAAACCGGCATGCTCACTCAGGTGGAGCGTGCGGTTCGCGAGAAAAAGTGGATTGTGTTTCTCGCGTGGGAGCCGCATGTGATGAACACCAAATTCAAGCTGACGTATCTGGACGGCGGCGACAAGTACTTTGGTCCGAACTATGGGGGCGCCACCGTGAATACCGTGGCGCGCACCGGCTATGCAGAGCAGTGTCCAAACGTGGGCCGTCTTTTCAGGCAGCTTACGTTTAACGTCGACCTCGAAAACGGTGTAATTACCGAAGTACTCGAAAAGAAGACCAGTGTGGATGTTGCCGCCACCGAAGCGCTCAAGCGCCATCCCGAACTTCTCAAATCATGGCTTGACGGCGTGAACACAGCGAGCGGCGGCAATGGCTTGCAAGCCGTTCAGACGGCGCTTGGCGTGAAATGACACGATACCTTGCAACCGCAAGGTCGCGATGCGACAGATTCATGTCGCATCCGATCGATTCGCCATAAATCTGGACTCGTATTCTTGACCCGTCGATGCCAGGCCTCGCGGAAATTCATGCTCGACAAATAGTAGCCAGGCCTCATTGACCGGTCTCAACCGGTTTCGAACTGCCCGTCACGCGAGAAGTGCCGCGCGCCTCACAACAGCGCGGCAGGGATCGCTTCATCCAACGAATTGCGCAGTCATAGAGCAGGGGAGAATCAGATGAAGAAGAGAAATGCCGTCGGTCTTTCGGGACTCGCCATTGCGGCAAGCGCCGCATTTGCCCCCACGGCTGTCCACGCACAAAGCAGCGTCACGCTGTACGGCATTCTGGATGCCGGCATTACCTACGTGAATAATGCCGGTGGCTCGCACCAGGTCAAGTTCGACGACGGCATTTCATACGGCAACCGTATCGGCTTCAAGGGCACCGAGGATCTCGGCGGCGGCTTGCAGGCGGTTTTCGTGCTGGAGTCGGGTTTCCACCTGGGCAATGGTCAATTGGGATTCGGTGGGGCCGAATTCGGCCGCCAGGCGTATGTCGGATTGAAGAACAGCTGGGGCACCTTGTCGTTCGGTAATCAGCTCGATATGACCGAAGAGTTTGCCTACCTGTACAACATCTCTGCGTGGGCGAGCGGTTACGCGATCCACCAGGGCGACTTCGACCGCATGAACGGCGACCGGCTGCCCAACTCCATCAAGTTCCTCTCCAACGATATATCCGGCTTTTCTTTCGGCGGCATGTATTCGTTCGGCAACACCGCGGGCGACTTCCACCAGAAGAGCGCATGGAGCGTCGGGGCGCGCTACGAGCACGGTCCCTTTAACATGGGCGCCGCTTATACGCAGTTGAACAACCCCTTTGGCATTTACGCGTTCGACCCGTACGCGATGATCGGCACCCGTACGTTCCTCGGCAGGCCCACCGTTTCGGTCGATCCTGCAACCGGAGCGGTCACTGATCTGTACAGCTCCACTTCGTTTCCGGTCGACAAGCAGGGTGCGTTTGCCGTGGGCGCTGCCTACACGATCGGCAACGTGATGCTGAGCGGCAACTTCACGTATACGACCATCAAGGGGCTTGGCCAAACGTCGCATATGCAGGTGTACGAAGGCGGCGCTTCCTACACGTTCACGCCCGCGTTGATGCTCTACGGCGGCTATCAACACACGCGGTTCGAAGGGAACCACTGGAACCAGGGATCGCTCGGACTCCACTACCTGCTGTCCAAACGCACGGACGTGTACATCTCCGGCGATTACCTGCGTGCCTCGGACGGCGTGAATGCGGTCATTGGCTACAGCTTCACGCCGTCGTCCACCAGCACGCAGGCAGACGTGCGTATCGGCATGCGTCATTCCTTCTAAGCGCTCTGGCGGATTCTGCACGTCGGAATCCCGTCTGCGTTGCTTGTGCGCGCGGCTCGTCCGCGCTAATTGTATTTGTCGCTTCTTTACGTCCGCTTTACAATCCCCTCCCACGCTCGAGTTGCGCCAGCTTGCGGTGTGCAGACGCTGCAGCTTCGCGTGTCGCGCTTCATCTCTTCGCTTCGCAATGAGCGATGCACGAGCATGCGGTGCGTCGTCATCGCGCATAGTTTCAATATCATGGCAGGACCGGGGACGCCGAATGGCGATAAAGCTTTCTCTTGAAGCGCTTGAAGTACTGGACGCAATCGACAGGACAGGCACCTTCGCCGAAGCGGCGGATCTGCTGCACAAAGTACCGTCAACGTTGACGTACCTCGTGCAGAAGATCGAGAGCGACCTGAGTGTCGAGCTGTTTGATCGCAGTGGAAGACGCGCCAAACTCACGCCGGCTGGCCGTGTGGTCGTCGAAGAGGGGCGTCAGTTGTTGAAAGCGGCGCGGCAACTGGAGGAGAAAGCGCAGGGCATTCATCAGGGCTGGGAATCCGAACTGCGTATTTGCCTTGACGAGATATTGCCGTTCGGTTCGTTATGGCCTTTGGTTCGAGAGTTCTACACGCTTGAAACGATCACGCGGCTGCGCTTCTCGACTGAGGTGCTTGGCGGCGTATGGGACGCACTGATCACGCGGCGCGCCGATCTCGCCGTGGGCGCGGTCGGCGAGCCGCCGCACGCGGCGAACATCGCGGTACAGCCTATTGGAACCATGAGGCATGTCTTCGTGGTGGCAGCCGGTCATCCGCTTGCGGCCATGCCCGAGCCGTTGGATAGCGGCACGATTGCCCGATATCGCGGCGTCGTGATCAGCGATACATCGCGCGAATTGCGGCCTCAATCGGTGGCTACGCACGACGGACAGCCGGTAATCATCGTGCCCACGCTGGCCGCCAAGCTGGGTGCGTTGTGCGAGGGGATAGCGGTGGGCATGTTGCCTGAGCGCGTGGCCGAACGAGCGATAGGCGAAGGCAGGCTCGTCGCGAAACGCGTCACCGGCGTGCGCGAGCATACGCAATGCTATCTCGCCTGGCGCGAGGATAAATGCGGGCACGCGTTGGATTGGTGGGTCGAGCAACTGGATAAAGGCGATCTCATCAAGCGGTTGTTCGATTATGCGGACCGCGGGCTGGGAGCCACCTGCAACTAGTAAGCAGGCGGCGCGGCCAAGCGCGGTTTCGTCGCTCAGTGAGCCGGCTATCGGCTTCCAGGTTGGCGACACGTGCGCTGACACAATAGAGCTGGTCCGCTGCGCATCCTCGCTTACCTTATAATCCCGCATGACTTCATTCGTTGCCACCGCAGCAAGATTCCCCGCCGCGTCATCGGGCGCCTTTACCATCGGTTCGTCGTTCTGCCCTGTGTCAGCGAGCCATGCGCTGTCCACACACGCGGAATCTACGCACCACGAGCCGCAACTGGCGGTTGCATGAAAATACCTAAACGGCTCGCGCCGCTGCTCGAAGAGGGACTCATCGACGAGGTTGTCGGTCAGTTGATGAGCGGCAAGGAAGCCACGGTCTATGTCGTGCGCAGCGGCGACTCCACGCGTTGCGCAAAGGTCTATAAAGACGCCCGGCAGCGCAGCTTTCGCCAGGCTGCGTCGTATCGCGACGGCCGCAAGGTCAAGAATAGCCGGCAGGCGCGTGCGATGGAAAAGGGCACGCGCTACGGCCGCCAGATGCAGGAAGCGTCATGGCAGAACGCGGAAGTGGACGCGCTGTTCCGGCTCGCCAACGCAGGCGTGCGCGTGCCGCAGCCCTATATCTGCACTGACGGCGTGCTGCTGATGGAACTCGTCGTGGACGCGATGGGCGATGTCGCGCCGCGCCTGAACGACGTCGATCTGACTGAAGAACGCGCGCTGCAACTGCACGCGCTGCTGCTCAACCAGGTGGTCCGGATGCTCTGCGCCGGCGTGGTTCACGGTGACCTGTCGGAGTACAACATTCTGCTGGCAGCAGACGGGCCGGTGATTATCGACTTGCCTCAGGCTGTCGACGCAGCCGGCAACAACGAGGCTGCCGCGATGCTGGAACGTGACGTCGGCAACCTCGCCGCGTATTTCGGACGGTTCGCTCCGCAACTACTCAACTCCCGTTATGGCGCCGAAATCTGGACACTGTTCGAAGCGGGGCAGCTACGTGTCGATGTGGAATTGACGGGCCGCATAGAGACCGACACGCGACCCGTCGATCTGGACGGTGTGCTGCAGGAAATTGAAGCGACTCGCCTTGAAGAGAACGAGCGATTGCGGCGACAGCAGGAACTGAGTTCGGACTAGAAGCCGTATCCAATGTCCTACGAAACGGCACTGAAGCGGAAACCTCGTGGCACTCCCCCCGCTTCAGTGCCAACGCTTAAGCAGGCACCCCTGAGTTCGCCTCACCAGCCATAAAAGCGCGGCCACGTTTCGAGACTGCCGTCAGCACGCACGGCCTGATAGGCGGGGTGCTGCGCGCCTGTCGCACACGCATGGTTGGGGAGGATGCGCAGGCGCGTGCCGATCGGCAGGCGCTTTTCTATCTCGTGGTCCGGAGTGCCCGCTCGCGAAATGATGCCGTGCTCCTGGTTCGCGGCGCTCATCACATACTTGCTCAGCACCTCGCCGTTTTCCAGGCAAACCAGTCCATAACCAAAATCGTGTTTCTGCCGTTGCGTCCCGCGGTCGCGGCTCATGGCCATCCAGCCCGCATCCACTATGGCCCAGCCTTTTTCTTTTTGATGACCGATCACGGTCGTCAATACGCTTAAGGCAATGTCGGAGAGTTCGTTCACGCCGACGTTATGCATGACAAGGTCGAACATGACGTACACGCCTGCACGAACTTCCGTTACGCCGTGCAACTGCCCGGCGGCGAGCGCTGTCGGCGTCGACCCGATGCTGATCACCTCGCACGGCAGGCCCGCAGCCCGAATGCGCTCGGCCGCATGCACGCAGCCCGAGCGCTCCTGTTCGGCGATGCGGGCGAGTTCGTCGTGCGTGTCGTAGTCGTAGCTGGAACCCGCGTGTGCGAGTACTCCGCCGACGTACATGCCTCCGTTCGATAGCGTGGCGGCGACAGTGATGAGCAGGTCGTCTTCCGGCGCGATGCCCGAACGGTGGCCGTCCACGTCGATCTCGATCCACACTTCGAACGCTTCGTCGTGTTGTCTGCCGAAGGCGACGATGGCCTCGGCGCACGCAACGCTATCGGCGACGATTTTCAGATCGCAGCCTTGCCGCCGCAATGCGAGCGCCTGCGGGAGCTTGGTCGGCGCCATGCCGACAGCGTAGACAATGTCGCGAATGCCAGTGGCAAAGAACTGCTCGGCTTCTTTCAGCGTGGACACCGTTATGCCGCGTGCGCCGGCAGCAAGTTGCGCTCTGACCACCTGCTCGCATTTCGTCGTTTTTACGTGCGGGCGAAAGCTCACGCCGAGCGTGTTCATGCGTTGCTGCATTCGCTCGATGTTGCGGTTCATGCGCGCTACGTCGATCAATGCTGCCGGGGTGTTCAACGACTCCAAGTTCATGGCTGGCTCCTGCCTGTGTTTCGCGCAACCGGCGTGCGGTTCAAGCTCGGCCATTGCGCGGGAAGCCGCCACTATAGGCGCTCGCGACGGCGTTGTGATTAACGGCTCGCAAACCCACCATTAAACGTGGTTTAACGGTTGGTCTAGTTGCGCCAGGGCACTGGATCGAAGGCTCGCTTCGCGGCTTCCAGAAACACGCGTTGACGGATAGTCAGGTTTTGACGCGTGGGCGTGAGGGCCATGATCGGTGCAGGTTCGAGGCGCCATGCGGGCAACACGCGGCGCAGTTTTCCCTCGGCGATAAGCCTCGCGCAATCCCATTCGGAACGCGCGACGACTCCGAGTCCGTCGACCGCCCAGTCCCTGACGACGGTGCCGTCGTTCGAAGACAGGGCACTGTCGAGGCGTATCGTGACCGATCGGGTTGGCCGTTTGCCTGCGGCGTCGCGTTGAGTAAAACGCAGGCGCGTCACGTCTTCGTCGTTCTCGCGTAATGCCAGATATTCGCACCGGTTCAGTTCAGAGGGATGCTTGAGCCTCGAGAGGCTCCGTGCGAGGGCAGGACTTGCGCAAAGAAAGCGTTCGTTGGGCGCGAGAAAATGGCCGACCCACGACGACCCTTTGGCGCGGCCGATAGAAATGACCGCGTCAGCGCCCGAGGCCGCAGCGAGCGGGCTCTCGACCAGCACGAGAGAAATGGCGAGATTGGGATGTGAGCGACGCAGGTCGCGCACGAGCGGCGCGACATATTCGCGCCCGAAGCCAAACGGTGCGACCACGCGTAAATGGCCACTGGCACCGCTCGACTCGCCCGAGACGCGCGACGCAATGGACTCGATCCGCTCCAGTATTTCGATCGCTTCCTGAACGATGCGCTGACCTTCGTCGGTGAGGGAGATGCCTCTCGCCGCGCGCGTGGCCAGTTGCATTCCCATGCGTTGTTCTATGCGCTGAAGCCGTACTGTGACCGCCGGCGGGGTCAAATCCAGCAGCCTTGCAGCGGCGGCAAGCGAGCGCGATCCGTCGAGCGCGCGAAGCAGTTGCATGTCCTCGAGTTGCAGCATTAAGGGCTCGTTAATGGCGGTGGGTTGTCACTTGAAGTAGCTGTGCACGACCTGAATGAGCTGCTCCGTTGCGCTTGCTTCGTCATGGGAACTCACGTTGCCGGCGTCGACGAGATGGGTGCGGATGTGATCTTCCAGTACCACGGCCAGCAGACCGTTCATCGCTCCGCGGCAGCTCGTGATCAATTGCAACACGTCGTTGCAGCCGTTTTCCCCTTCGAGCGCGCGCTCGATCGCTTCCACCTGGCCTTTGATGCGCCGCACACGATTGAGCAGCTTCTGCTTCTCGCGGATGGTATGACTCACGCATGTCTCCGGCAATATAGGGTAGGGGGGTATGCTAACATGAAAGTGCACCCGTTTTCCCAGGTGTCGCCTATTGTTGAAGTTGAGCCGTTTCTTGCCGGAATTTCTCATGACCGCTCGTTTGAATGCAGCTTTGACCGCGCTCGCTGCCGCCGCGCTGTTCGGCGCCACTACGCCGCTTGCCAAGATTCTGTTGGGAACGCTGTCTCCCTTTACCGTGGCGGGGCTGTTCTACCTCGGCAGTGGGATCGGGCTTGCGCTGACGCTGCTGGTGCAGCGTGTTCGCCGCAGCGCACAGGCGCGCAAAGACCAGGGCCGCATTCAGATGGCCGAAGTGCCGTGGCTGGCCGGCGCGATTGTCGCGGGTGGCGTGGCGGGCCCGGCTTTGCTCATGTTGGGTCTGGCAAGTACGCCTGCGGCAACGAGTTCGCTGCTGCTGAACCTGGAGGGCGTGTTTACCGCCGTGATTGCGTGGGTGGTTTTCCGCGAAAACGTCGACTACCAGGTGTTCCTCGGCATGGTCGCTATCGTGGCAGGTGCGGTGCTGCTTTCCTGGCAACCGGGCGCGAGCGGTATTCCCGCCGGCGCCATGCTGGTTGCCGGCGCCTGCCTGTGCTGGGCAATCGACAACAACCTCACGCGCAAGGTCTCGGCCAACGATGCGACCGTCATTGCATGTTTGAAGGGGCTGGTAGCAGGCGTTGTCAATCTGGTTATCGCTTACCTGATGGGCGACCGCTTTCCGGACGCGTTGCGCACGGTGTCCGCAATGGTCACGGGATTCGCCGGGTATGGCGTTAGCCTCGTGCTCTTCGTGATCGCGCTGCGCAATCTGGGCACCGCCAGAACCGGCGCGTATTTTTCTGTCGCGCCGCTTTTTGGGGTTGCGCTGTCGCTAGCCTTGTGGCCGCAAATGCCCACCGTGCTGTTCTGGTGCGCCGCTTTACTCATGGGCATTGGCGTCTGGCTGCATTTGCGCGAACGCCACGAACACCGTCACACGCATGAACGGTTGGCGCACACGCACCGGCATCGTCACGACGAGCACCATCAGCACGAGCACGATTTCGAGTGGGACGGAACCGAGCCGCATACCCATCCGCATGTTCATATGCCGATTACTCATACGCACGCACATTTTCCGGACATTCACCACCGTCATTCTCATTGACGCGTTCTCCGGCCCACGCCGTCGCGGGGCGTGGCGGCGTCAGGCGGAGCTTGAGCCTGGTGCGGGTCGAGAAGGCGCAGCCGGTGCCCAGCCGGCTGCCGGTGCGCAGCCGGCGACGCCAACCCTGGTGTTCGCGGCACGCTCGTCCGCGGCTGTCGGCAAAACGACGGTTTGCTGATAGATCGGCACCTCACACGGCCAGTGATATGTTTGTTCGATGTGACGTCGCATTGCGTCGGCGGCAGCCGGCTCGCCGTGCGTGACAAAAGTGCGTTGCGGTGGCTCGGCTATCGAACTGAGCCACGAGAGCAGCTCGCCATAGTCGGCGTGGGCTGAGAGCGACGAGAGACACACCACCGACGCCCGCACTCGCACATCCTCGCCATGAATCCTGATGTCAGGCGCACCTGAAGCAAGGGCAGCGCCGCGCGTGCCCGCAGCCTGAAAGCCGACCAGTGCAATCGTGTTGCGGTGATCCGGAGCAAACGCTTTCAGATGATGCAGGACCCGCCCGCCTGTCGCCATGCCGCTACCGGCAATGATGACCATTGGGCCACGCCGTCCGAGAATAGCCTTCGATTCGTCGACGGTGCGCACCATTTGCGCGGCGTGGCTGATCGCGTTGGCCTCGGTGGAACTCACGCGATGTTCGCCTACATGGTGCCGGTAAAGCTGCGTGACGCTGGTTGCCATCGGACTGTCGAGAAACACGGGGACATTCGCCATGCGGCCAGTCGCTTTCAGTTGCGCGATGTAGTGCAGAATGGTCTGCGCCCGTCCCACCGCAAAGCATGGAATGACCACGACGCCGCCACGCCGGAACGTCGCCGCGAAGATTTCCGCGAGTTCGGTGGCCGGATCGGTTTTCGTGTGAAGCCGGTCGCCGTAGGTCGATTCGACGACCAGGTAGTCTGCGTGCGCAAGCGGCATCGGCGGGCGCATGATGGGATCGTCGGGCCGGCCGATGTCGCCCGAAAAAGCAATCACCTTGCCTTCCACGCACAGCACGACGCTCGCTGCGCCGAGGATGTGTCCGGCGGGAAGCAGCCGGAAGCATGCATGCTCGTTCAGTTGTTTCGGCACGTCGAAGTCGAGTGCAACGAGTCGTTCGAGCGCTTGCTCGGCGTCTTCAATCGTGTAAAGCGGCAGGGCGGGATGATGCTTCGACAGACCGTGCCGGTTCGCGTACGCCGCCTCTTCTTCCTGCAGCCGCGCGCTGTCGCGCAACATGATCTCGCACAGATCGCGAGTGCCGCGCGTGCAGTACACCGGTCCACGGTAGCCCATGCGCGCGAGCACCGGCAGATAGCCGCTGTGATCAAGATGCGCGTGGGTGAGTATCACGGCGTCCAGCGTGCCGATATCGACTGGAAACGGATTCCAGTTGCGCAGGCGCAGATTCTTCGTGCCCTGGAACAGACCGCAGTCGATGAGAATCCGCAGGCCAGCGCCTTCGAGCAGATATCTGGAACCGGTTACGGTTTCGGCCGCACCGAGAAACGTCAGTTTCATTTGTCATATCTCCCGATCAGGCGAGTGCATCGCATTGCGACGGGTGGTTTCAGCGCGCGGCGGTATCGCACAGTGCTTGCGCGAAGCGTCGAAACGCCTGCAGCGAGCCCGCAATGCTCTGGTACTTTTCGCGGCCAATCTGGCCGTCGAGCGTGACGAGCATGCCGGCGTCACGGGCGAGAGTGAGAATGCGGCTGAAGTCGTCGCAGGTATCGGCGGCAAGCGGCAGAGGGCTGTCGGCCGGGGTTTGGGCGGCATGGAACGCGGCGTTCGACATGATGGTCTCCTGATGAGCCTTGCTATTTCCGTTTCCGGTAAGTTCAGTAAAGGCCATTGACCTGCCCGAAAAAATCAGGTCCCGCTGAGACTGGAGTCAGCATTTCTGCGCGGGTGTCAGCGCTTCCCTACACGTTTGCGCGCAAGGGATGTCAGGGAAAGTTCTGGGTTCGCGCGGATCGCTCTTAAGACAGTCGATGATCCAGGTCAAATGCATAGTGCCGTCCTCCTCATACCTTTTGAGGGAGTGGTTTGTGCGGTGCACCGACCGCACACCGACGATGGGCGGAGTGGATATGAAAAACGTGCGGATGATAGTTCCTGGTCTGCTGATGGCCTTGCTGGCCGCATGCAGTACGCAAGGGCGCATAGCGGCATGCCGCGACACCGAAATCGCGCTTGCCAACGCGCGTGACCTGGCGCGCGTGGCTTGTTCGACCGCAGCCGATTGCGATCGTTTATGGCGCCGCACGGGGTTGTATGTGGCACAACGCTCGGCAACGCCGATCCGTCGGTCGGATGACAGGGCGATCGAAACAGCGGAGCCGCACACATTCGGCGCCCTTTATGTATGGGCGACGCGAACGACCGACGCCAACGGCATTTCGACCATTCAGATCAAGGGCATGTGCCGCGGGATGTATCGGGCGAACGGCACGCCGGGTTTGCTGTACGACAGCTGTGCTGAACAGATTCGCGCGGTCGAAACGGATTTCCGGCCGTTTATAGGGGCGGCGTCGTGAACACGGCGGTATGAAAGAGAAAGGTGCGCGCCGGCGCGGCCGAGGCCGAGCGCCGCGACCCACCACAACGCCTGTACGGCGGCGACCATGGTCTGACTTCACGGCTAAAGGCCTGATCGGAAATCGAGCAAGGCGACCTGGCCAAAAAGCCGGGCGAGGGCGGGAATCGTCAACAGAAGCAGCAGGGCTATGCCCGTCAAGGTCAACACGATCCACAGGTAGCGGTTGCGCATGCGGAAGAGCGCGCGGCTATCGGACAACGTCAAGGCCCGAATCGCAAAGATCAGCGCAACGTTGCCCACGACGAGCGACACAAATGCAAGTGTCCTGGCCACTGAAGCTTGATAAGCATGGCTTAGCAAAACCATATAGATGCCGATGACCAGCGCGGCAACGAGAGCGCCTACGGCGGCATTGCGAGCGAGAGCCTGAGTCGATAGAAGCCGCGTGCCGGTGCGGCGCGGCGGCCGATGCATCAGATCCTCGCGCTCCGGTTCGTTCTCGAACACCACCGAGCAGACCGGATTGATGATCAGCTCAAGAAACACGACGTGGGCGGGCGCGAGCAGCGGCGGCCAACCTGCCAGAACGGGAATCAGGCTTGCCGCAATCATTGGGACATGCACGGCAACGGTGTAGCTGATTGCCTGCACGAGATTGGCATAGATGTGTCTGCCGAGGCGAATAGCCGACACGATCGGCGTGAAGTCTTCGCGAAGCAGTACCAGAGAAGCCACTTCGCGCGCCACTTCGGCGCCGCGCAAGCCCATTGCAATGCCGATGTGTGCGGCCTTCAGCGCCGGCGCGTCGTTCACGCCGTCGCCGGTCATCGCGACGACATGGCCGCTTTCGCGAAACGCATTGACAAGCCGTAACTTCTGCTCCGGCTTGACGCGGGCAAACGTGTCGACAGTCCTCGTGATTTCGCCGAGTTGCGTGTCGTCCAGCTCGGCGATTTCGTTGCCGGTCACCACACGCCCGCTGCGGATTCCCACTTCGGCCGCTATGGCCTGCGCCGTCGAGGGATAATCGCCGGTGATCATCACTACGCGGATGCCTGCTGCCTGGCACTGTGCGATAGCGCCTGCGACTTCGGGGCGGACCGGGTCCAGCAGACCTACGAGTCCCACGAACGAAAACTCGAAGTCGTGCTGATTGTCCGGCCAGACAGCGTGCGAGTGGCGCGCTTTCGCGACGCCAAGCACGCGCAAGCCTGCCGACGCCATCTGCGCGGCCTCCTGGAGAATGCTGTGGGTCTGTCCCTCGCCGAGGCGGCACAACTGGCAGACCGCTTCGGGCGCGCCTTTGCACGCGACCGGATGATGGTCGAGTAGAGGCGTATGCCACGCGTGCGACATCGCAGGCAGTTCAGGCGTCAACGCGTATTCATGAACCAGCGACCAGTCTTCGTGGATGCGTCCGGTGCCGGCCAGTTCCGCGCGCCCCGTCTGGTGAAACGCGAGTTCCATTGGATCGACCGGCTCGATCTCGCTCGCGAGCACCAGATACTCGATGAGTTCGTGATACGCCTCGTCGATTCTTTGCGTCGATTCGTCGACGGATTGCCGTTTTCCTTGCGCGAAAAGCACTCGCACCGACATCCGGTTCTGCGTCAGCGTGCCGGTCTTATCGACACAGAGCACCGAGGTCTGGCCGAGCGTCTCGATGGCGTTCATCCGCCGGGTCAGCACGCCTTCGTTCGCAATGCGGCGCGCGCCCAGTGCCATGAACACGGTGAGGATCACCGGGATCTCTTCGGGAAGAATGCCCATTGCGAGCGTGATTGCCCCGAGTACACCGGAGATCCATTCACCGTATCGCCAACGGTAAGCCACGATCAGCAGCAGACAGAGCGCGATCGCAATCAGCGCGAAACGGCGGACGAATGCTCCCGTTTCCACCTGCAACGGCGACGGCGCTTCGGCGATGCCGGTAAGCGACTTGCCAATGCGCCCGAGCGTCGTATTGTGCGCCGTGGCCGTCACCACCATGCGCCCCTGACCTTGGACTACCATCGAGCCGAAAAACAGCATGGTGTCGGGGTTGGCACCGTCCGCGAGGTCAGGCCGCGTGCCTGGCGGCGCCGCAGCCTTGGCCACCGCGACGGACTCGCCGCTCAGCAGCGACTCGTCGACGCTCAGTTCATGAGCCTCTGTCAAGATACCGTCGGCCGGCACACGTGCGCCTTCGTCCACGAAAACCACGTCGCCTGGAACGAGTTCGGCCGCACCGACCTGTTGCCGCTGCCCGTCCCGCAGCACCTGAGCCGCAGGGGCCGAAAGCTCACGAAGAGAGTCGAGCACGCGCCCGGTTCGATGACTCTGGAAAACAGTGAGGAAGACGACCGCCATCACGAACGCGAGCAGCATCAGTGCTTCAGAAGCGTCTCCTACCAGCAGGTAAATAGAGGCTGCTGCAAGCAGCAGCAGAAACATGGGTTCGCGCAGCACCTCGGCGACCGTGCGCCACCAGCCGGGCCGTTGCGCCGAGTCAACGACGTTGCGGCCGAAGCGGGCTCGCTGAGCATCCACCTCCGCGCTCGTGAGCCCGCCCGCGCGCCAGCCCTGCATAACCGACGATTCTGCTTGCGGGTCACTGCGCCGAGAGTTCGTGTGCGGGTCCAGGTGATCGGTTTCCATGCTGGGGTCGCTTGCTATGGCGCGTTCTGCGCCGCGCCGGGCGGCTGATGACGGGAGGGCGCTACCCGCACCGGCAGGTGCAAAGGGGCTATCCCGGCCTTGTTCTATTCAGACCGCAATTCGGCGTGCTGCGTGAGGGCACGGGATGTTGAGGGTTTCTATTACGTTCCAGTGACGTTCCAGTGCCAGAATGACGCCGGGCGGGCAGAAGGGCGTTGACCTGAATCAAGCGGCCAGTCCACCGCGGCAATCGCTTGCATCCGCTAACGTGAGGCAAGAGTGGGACAAGACGTTGCTTGCGACCAGCGTCATCAGCATGAAGGGCGCGCCGCCCCAGCTCGGCAGCCAGGGCAGGAAATCGTGCAGGATAGCGCCGCACAGAATCGCTTCGAGCGTAATCGTCATCATGGACTTGAACCAGTACAGTCAGCCCACCGCATGGCCTGCCCACTCGCCGAGATAGGCGCTGGCATACGTGGAAAACGAGTCGCTGTCGGTATTGCGGGACGCCAACTCGCCGAGCATGAACATGACCAGCGTGACTATGATGCCGCCCACGATGTATGACAGGATTGCTGCCGGCCCATGTTTTGCGGTTTTCTCATGAGCGCATGCGATTGTCTTCGTCTATATCGATGATCCCGGCGGGATTTCCCGTTGCCGCTTCGGTAAACAGCGCGGTGAACTGGTCAAGCGTATTCATCGTGTCGCGCCCCGTGCGCGTGATGCGGTAAAACGAGAGCGGCACTTCCGGGCGAATCGCGTCGATGCGCACGCGATACCGGTAGCAGATGTGCTCGCAGAATTGCGGCATGACCGCGGTGCCGAGTCCTTCCTGCGCCATTGCAATGGCCGTCTGTAAATGCCCGACCACAATGCGCCGGCTCACCGTCACTTCTTCTTTTGAAAGCGTCGCTTCGATCAGGCGTTGCAGCGGATTGTCCTTCGGCAGCGTGATGAGCGGCTGATCTTCGAGCGCAGTCCAGCGGATGCCCGAGCCGCGCCGCGGCGAGCCTTCGTCCGTACTGGACACGGCAACGAGGCGCGTCGGAAAGAGCGGCACACGGTCGATGCCGGAAAGCTGCGAGAAGAACACGCCGAAGGCCGCATCGAGATGACCTTCCTCGACCATCTGCAGGAGCTCGGTCGGATTGCGGTCGACGAGTTCGATATGCGAGGCCGGATAGACCTGCGCGAAACGCGCGAGTACGGGTGGCATGAGGCTCGCCGCGATCATCGGCGTGCAGCCGAGCAGCAGCGACGACTGCTTCTGCCGGCCCAGTTCGTTGAGTTCGATCACCGACTTTTCGAGCGTCTCGACGATCGCCATAGCCGTGGGATAAAACACGCGCCCGGCATCGGTAAGCGACACCGTGCGCGTGGTGCGTTCGAGCAACCGGCAATTCAGTTGCGTTTCGAGTTCGCGGATGATCGCCGACAGCGCCGCCTGGCTCAGATGCATGCTCTGCGCCGTCTTCGTGAAGCTCGATGCGTTCGCGACGCCGAGAAAGACTTTGAGTTGTTTGAGGGACAGGTTCATCGACGACAGCTCTTCGTGGATCGGGCTTGAGGCAAGCCCGATTCTATCCCGTCTGCCGCGGCGGCGGCTGCGCCGCTGTTTGCACGCGCGGCAGCCGCCTGTGCTTCAGCTTATCCGGCATGCAGCGTCACGCGAACACGTAGCGGCCTTCGGCGTCGCGCGCAATTCTGCGGCGCTGTTGCACGTCTTCGAGCCAGCGCACCACCTCGCGGCCGTCGCGAGTGCCGGTTGCAGCCATTAGCTCGGAGAAGCGCTTCGGTCCGTGTTCGAGCGCCGCTTCGAGCGAGTCGAAACGCGCACCGCGATAGGCGGGCGGCGTCGGCACCCGGTGTTCGAGGTCACGTTCGGCGCCAGGCGCGAGGAGCGGCAGCGTGAGGTCGAAGCCGGCTTTCGCGGTGGTTCGCGTGCCAAGAAGCGATGGATCGAGCGGCATGGCGCGCAGACCGTCCACGCACAACAGATCGCGGTCGGCCTGGAAGCGCGTGGCGAGCGCCCAGTCCATCTGCTCGTCAGAGAACACGTCGATGTCCGGGTCCACTACGAACACATGCTTGACGTTTGCGAGCGACGCGAACACGGCCGCAATTGCGTTGCGCGCTTCGCCCGGCACGCGTTGCTGCATCGCGATGCGCACGTTGAACATGCCGCCCGTGGCGGGATTCGCGTAGACGGCTTTGACATCGCGCACGGCGGTCTCGAGCGCGCGCCATACCGTGACCTCGGTGCGCAGCGCAGCGAGTTGCGCGGTATCGGTGCGCGCCATCGAGCTGCCGCCGATCGTGCAGGTCTGAAAGACGGCGTCGTGCCGGTGCGTGATCGCGCTGAGGTGAAACACGGGGTTGGTCTTGACGCCGCCGTAGTAGCCGAGAAATTCTCCGTACGGGCCTTCCGGCTCGGCGTGGCCGCGCTCGTCGAGATAGCCTTCCAGAATGAACTCGGCGTCGGCGGGCACGAGCAGGTCGTTTGTCACGCACTTGACCACGCCCATTGTCTGCCCGCGCAGCGCGGCCACCAGTTCGAGCTCGTCGGCAGGAATGCGCATGGTCGCGCCGACATGATCGACCGGATGCGTGCCCACCGCGAACGCTATCGGCGTGCGCTCGCCGCGTTTGGCGTGACCGATTGCAATCGCGCGCAAGTCCGAAGGCGCGACGAGGTCGACCCCGGCGGTGCGCCGGCCGCGCAGCATCAGCCGGCGGATGCCGACATTGGTCCAGCCCGTATCCGGGTCGACCGCAAAGTCGATCGACGCGGAAATGTACGGTGCGCCGTCCTGGTCGTGCTGCAAATGAACGGGCAGCGCGGTGAAATCGCACTCGTCGCCGGTCAGCACCACCTGCTGCACCGGCGCTTCTGCGCGGCTCACTTCCACCAGCTGGCCTTTCACGCGCAGGCGTTCGCGCACAGTTTCGAGCAGGCGCAGCGGGGTGGTGTCGAACGCACGCGCAAGGCGCGTGCGGCTCGCCGTCACGCTGCCCGCGAGCGGGATTGCGCCGCCGGAAGGACGCGCGAACCACACCGCGCGCGGATTGCCTTCCATGATCGCGGCGATGTCGGCGAGATCGACGCTCTCTTCATGGCGTTCCAGTTCCGTTTCGTCGAGCGATTCGAGGAAGCGGCGCAGGCGAAAGCGTTCAAGGTCGGGCATGGCGCTGCCGTCGGCGGTGCGGGGAATAGCAGTCTTCGGTCTCAATTGGGTTCCTCGCGCATCTAGTGCGCAATGTTCTTCAAGTTCGGATGGGCACGCCTCGCGCCTTTGTCAGAACCGTGCGGACAGGGCAGTGGCTGCAAGATGCGCGGCGAAACCGCTCGCGCCGCTCGCCGGCATTTCAGGGGCGAGATGCAGGAACTGCTTGACCGCGCGCAGCGTCCCCGCACTGCAGCCGAGCAGCGTGTCGGCAAGCGCATCGGCTTCGGCGTCCAGCTCGGCAGCGGCCACCACGCGGCTCACGAGCCCCGCGTGCAATGCTTCGCCGGCGGACAGCCTGACGCGGCTCAGCACCATGTGCGCGACGGTTTTCAGCGGCACGCGTCCGATCAGCGCGGACATGACGAGCGTCGGCGGAATGTCGCGCTCCATCTCGGGAATCTGGAACACGGCGTCGTCGGCGGCCAGTGCGATGTCGCATACAGCGGCGAGCGCGCAGCCTACGCCGAGCGCCTCGCCGCGCACGACAGAAACGAGCGGCACGCGCACGGCCTTGAGCGCGTCGTAGAGCGCGAGCGGCGGCGCCGCGACCACGCGGCGCAAGGTTTCGGCTGAGGGCTTCGCGTCCTTCGGCGGCATCGGCGACTGGCGGCCTTTGCAAAAGTCCGCGAGTCGCGAACGGATGCGCACGAGCTTCACGTCGTCATCGAGTGTCGTGACAGTGTCGATAATGGCTTCGCTCATGCCCGCGTCGATCAGGTTGCCGTTTCCGGCACGGTCGAGCACGACGTCCACGAGCGGGCCGTTGCGCTCTATCGCAACATAGGGGCTGGACATGCGGATCTCCTGGTTCATTGTGATGTGTTCGTGCAACCGCTTACGCCATGTCGCGGTGAATGTATTCCCACACCACTTTCGGCGTGGCCGGCATCGCAAGTTCGTCGGTGCCGAACACCTTGAGTGCGTCGGCAAGCGCGTTGAAAATGGTCGCCGTGGCCGGCGTAATGCCGCTTTCGCCGCCGCCTTTCACGCGCAGCGGATTGCCCTTGGTCGGGTCCTCGGTGAGTTCGAGGTTCAGCGTGGGAATCACGCCCGCGCGCGGCATGCCGTAGTCCATGTACGAACCGGTCAGTACCTGACCGGTCTCGCGGTCCACGTAACAGGTCTCCGAGAGCGCCTGGCCGATGCCCTGCGCAAGACCGCCGTGCACCTGGCCTTCCACGATCAGCGGATTGATGGGCTGGCCCACGTCGTCCACGGAGGTGTAGTTCACGAGCGTCACCACGCCGGTGTCGGGGTCGACCTCGAGCTCGCAAACCGCTGCGCCCGTGGGATGCGCGGGCACCCGCGCGTTCACCTCCGCTTCGGCGTAGAGCTTGCGCGTGGCGGGTTCGCCCGGCAGGCCGTCGCGCGCGACCTGCGCCGCCACTTCGAAAAGGCCCAGCTCGCGCGACGCAGCGGTATCGCGGAACAGGCCGTTTTCAAACGTCACCTGTTCGGGCGAGACACCGAACTGTGCGGCGGCCACGCGTTTGCCAAGCGCTACGATCTGAGCGGACGCGTCGACCAGCAACATCCCGCCCAGACGCATCGAGCGGTCCGAATGACTGCCGCCGCCCACGCTCACAAATGCCGTGTCGCCGGTGCGAAGCGTGACGGAACGGATCGGCACGCCCAGGTGTTGCGCGATCACTTGCGCGAAGGTGGTCTCGTGACCCTGGCCGGTGGATTGCGTGCCCGCCACGATGTCGATGCGGCCTTCGGGCAGCACCGTCAATTCGATGCGCTCGCGCGGCGCGCCCACCGGCGACTCGATATAGTTCGCTACGCCGATGCCGCGCAGCAGGCCTTTTTCGAGCGAGGCCGCGCGGCGCGCTTCAAAGCTGTCCCATTGCGCGAGCTCCAGCGCTCGCGCCATGTTGCGCGCGAATTCGCCGCTGTCGTAGGTGAGACCCATCGGGCTGCGATAAGGCAGCCTGTCATGCGCGATCAGATTGCGGCGGCGGATCTCGGCGCGGTCCAGCTTCAATTGCGCGGCGGCGAGGTCGAGCATGCGCTCGATCACGTGCGTTGCCTCCGGGCGGCCCGCGCCGCGGTAGGGCGCGGTCGGCACGGTGTTGGTCAGGACCGCGCTGATATGCACGGCGGCCACCGGCACGTCGTAGACGGTCGTCATGATGCGCGTGCCGTTCGACATGGGCACATACGAAACCGTATGCGCGCCGATATTGCCGATCCATTCGTTGTCGATCGCGAGAATGCGGCCGTCGGGCGCGAAGCCGAAGGTCGCACGCACGATCTGGTCGCGGCCCTGATAGTCGGAGAGAAACGCCTCGCTGCGATCGCTCGTCCACTTGACGGGCCGGCCGATGCGGCGCGCGGCCCACACCACGGCCAACTGCTCGACGTAGATGAACGAGCGCGGGCCGAAGCCGCCGCCCGTATCGGGGCACACCACGCGCACCTGGCCCGGCGGCACCTTGAGCGCTGCTGCGAGGCAAAGCTTTTGCCGCACCGCGCCCTGACTGCCGGAAATCAGCGTGTACAGGCCGCTTTCGTGGTCGAACACGCCAATCGCACTGCGCGGCTCCATCTGGCAATTGACGACGCGGCTGTGATGAAACTCGCGCGTGAGCACGAGCGCTGCATTTGCGATGACGCGGCGCGCTTGCTCGCGCTCGCCCAACTGCGTCTGAAAGCACAGATTGCGCGGCGCGCCTTCCCACAACTGAGGCGCGCTGTCCTGCATGGCGTCGGCGGCGTTGACGACTGCGTCGAGCACCTCGTAGTCGACCTCGATCATTTCGCTCGCGTTGCGCGCGGCGAGCGGCGTGTCCGCGATCACCATCGCGACCGGCTCGCCCACGTAGCGCACACGATCAATCGGCAGCGGAACGTGCAACTGGTTGAAGATCTCGCCGGTGAGCGAGGTGAGAAATGCCTTCTTCGTGGCGTCGATGGCATCCACCGGGTTAGGCACGTGGTCCACGCCCTGATAGCCGTCGTCCAGATAGTCCTGGCCGACCAGCACCGCGATCACGCCGGGCGCCTCACGCGCGGCGCTCACGTCTACCGAGCGCAGCACGGCGTGGGCGTGCGGCGAGCGCAGAAAGGCCGCGTGCACCTGGCCGTCCAGTCGGAAGTCGTCGGTATAGCGGCCATTGCCGGTGACGAAGCGGCGGTCTTCGAGGCGCGCAAGTGGTTGGCCGATCATGGCTTGACACCCTCCGTAGCGGGCGCGGCCAGCGCCGGGTACATCTCGCGCGCCGCATGGCGCACCGCCTCGATAATGTTCACATAGCCGGTGCAACGGCAGATGTTGCCTTCGAGCGCGTGGCAGATGCTCGCTTCGTCGAGCCGCGGCGCTTCGCGCAGATAGAAGCCGACCGACATGATCATGCCCGGCGTGCAGAAGCCGCACTGCAAGCCGTGGCACTGCACGAACGCGTTCTGCACCGGATGCAGTGGTGCGTCCGCAGCTTCGCTGTGTGTGCCGCACAGACCTTCGATGGTTGTAACCGTGCCGCCGCTTGCCTGCGCGGCGAGCACCGTGCACGACTTCACCGAAACGCCGTCGAGATGCACGGTGCACGCGCCGCACTGGCTCGTATCGCAACCGACGTGCGTGCCCGTGAGGCGCAGCGTCTCGCGCAGAAATTCGACGAGCAGCATCTGGTCGGGAACCTCGCGCCGCACGTCGGCGCCGTTCACCCGCAATTGAACTTCAACCATGATTCACCCTGTTGTTGCTGGAATTGCCCGACCTGCCGGACCTGCTGGATCGAGCGCCTCGCCGCGCTCAGTCGGCCACGCCGGCGCTCGCCTGCGCGCTCATCGTCGCGTTGAAGCGCTTGAAGAACTCCGCCGCGAGCTTGTTGGCGACCGACGTGACGAGCCGCGAGCCGATCTGCGCGAGCTTGCCGCCCACCTGCGCGTCGGCGACGTAAGTGAGGAGCGTGCCGCCTTCTTCGGCGTCGGCAAGCGTGACGGTTGCAGCCATCTTGCCGAAGCCCGCGACGCCGCCTTCGCCCGAGCCGACGATTCGGTAACCGTTGGGGCCGTCGCGCTCGGAAAGCTGCAACGTGCCCCTGAAGCGTGCCTTCACGGGGCCGACCGAGGCCACCACGACGGCCTTGTACTCGTCGTCGTTCTGCGCGACGAACTCTTCGCAACCCGGCACGCATGCCTGCAGCACGGCGGCATCGTTCAAGCCTTTCCACACCTGTTCGCGCGTGGCGGCGATGGTCTGCGATCCGGTGAACTCCATTCTTGTGTCTCCTGAAAACGTGAAGCGGATTAAGCGGGCCGGCGCAGCGGCTGCCCGAGCAGCGCCTGTACGGCGCGGCGTGTGTAGGTTTCGATCAGATGCGCGCGATAGGCGGCCGAGCCGTTGTCGTCGTCGGGCAGCGAACCGCTGTCCATCTTCAGGCAGGCGAGCGCGGCCTCCGAGAGGTTGGCGTGCAGTGCGGCTTCGGCGTCGAACCAGCGAAACACCGAGGCGCCCGCGCCGGTCACGGCCACGCGAATCGAATCGGCGAATTGCGCGACGAACACGCCGACAACCGCATAGCCCGAGGCCGGCTGGCGCAACTTCGCGTACGCCGCGCGCAGCGGAATGGGATACTCGAAGCCGATGACGAGCTCGTCCGGCTCGAGCGCGGTCTGGAAGGTATCGACGAAATAGTCGTCGGCGGCAATGCGGCGTTGCGAGGTGACGATCTGCGCGCCGAGCGCGAGCACGGCGCTCGGGTAATCGGCGGCGGGGTCGTTGTTCGCGACCGAGCCGCCCATCGTGCCGCGGTTGCGCACCTGTGGATCGGCGATCACATTGGCAAGCCGTGCGAGCGCCGGGATCGCCGCTTCGACCACCGGCGACGCGGCCACTTCCGCATGTCTCGTCAGCGCGCCCACGTGCAGCAGGTCGCCTTGCACGCTGATGCCGCGCATCGCCTCGATACGCGTGAGGTCGATCAGGTGCGATGGCGCGGCAAGCCGCTGCTTGAGCGTGGGGATCAGCGTCATGCCGCCGGAAAGCGGGCGCGCGTCCGCGTGTTCGCGCAGCCACGCGAGCGCCTCGTCGAGTGAGGACGCCCGAAGGTAGAGAGTCTCGTACATGATGTCTCGTGAGTCAGGCGTCGTTCAGCCAGTTTTCCAGCGACGTCGCGAGCGCAGCCGGCGTTTCGTGCATCGGGTAGTGGCCCGCGTTCGCGAGCGTCTCGAGCGTCGCATTCGGATACCACGCCAGCCACGTGCGTTTCATCAACTCCGCGGTGATGGTTGGATCGTGCTCGCCGACGAAAAGCCTGACCGGCGTCGTGTTGCCCTCGACCTGCGCCGAAAAGTCGTTCGCGGCCCATTGCGGCAGGAAGCTTGCAAAAGCATCGGCACGCGAGAGCCTTTGCGACTCGCGCGCGAGATGCGCGCTGAAGCGAGGCACGAGACGATTGCCGGTCGAGAAGGATATGATCGCGGCACGCCGCTCGACGTCGTCCACGGCTGCGCGGAATCCGGCAAGCCGCGCGTCGTCCATCCGCGAGCCGCACGCGGGCACCGCGCATACGCCGGCCATGCGTTCGATGCGTGCGGGCGCGGCGAGCAGCACGCGCTGGATCGCCACGCCGCCCATTGAATGACCGATCAGGCTGAAGCGCTCCCAGCCGAGATAGTCGGCAAGCGCGAGCACGTCGTGAGCGGCTTCTTCGAAAGTGAACGCGCCGTCGCGCTCTCGCGAGCGGCCGTAGCCGCGATAGTCGAAGAACCCGTAGGTGAAGCTGTCGGTGTCCAGCATGGGAACGAGCGCGTGCCAGTCGTCGGCGCTGCCGAACCAGCCGTTCATCGCGAGCACCTTGCGCGGGCCTGCGCCGACCTGCACGTAACCGTTGAGCGCCTGAGTCATGCTGCCGCCTCCGTTTCGTGCGGCCCGAACGCCAACTCGAGCGCCGGGGCAATGCGCGCACGACATTCGCCAAAGCCGATCGGCACCGCACCCGTTTTCGTTGCACGCGCGCTCAGCGTGATCTCGTCGCCGTCTTCCAGTGCCGTGCGGGTTTCACCGTTGGGCAGGCGAAGCGGATCGCGGCCGGCGTTCGTCAGCTCGGTAATGCACGCGCGCGCCGCATCGTCTGCGCCGGAGATGGTGCCGCTGCCGAGCAGATCGCCGGTACGCAGATTGCAGCCGTTGCTCGTGTGATGCGCGACCATCTGCGCGAAGGTCCAGTACAGATTGTCCAGATGCGTGTGCGTGATGCGTACTGCGCCGGCGCCGCTCTCGCGCAGTGCCTGAGTCGACAGATGCGCGTACAGCTCCAGATGCAGGCCGCCTTCGCGCTGATCGCGCAAGCCGTGCAGATGCGGCATCAGCGGTGGATCGTCCGCGGCGCGCGCAACCGGCGCCTTGCGGAAGGGCGCGAGCGCTTCGGCAGTCACTATCCACGGCGACACGCTTGAATGAAAGCTCTTGCCGAGAAACGGTCCCAGCACCTGCTCGAACCACTGAATGCTTTTTGCGGACCAGTCGTTGAGCAGCGAGTAACCGAAGATGTGCGCGTGGGCGTCGTCCACGGCGATAGGCTGCGTGAGCCGATTGCCCAAGCCGATCCACGCCGCGAGTTCCAGTTCGAAGTCGAGCGCAGGTGCGGGGCCGAACACGATCTGACCGCCCGCGTCGCGATACTGGCCGTGCGGGCGGCGCACTTCGCCGCCGCTCACACACAGCGACGACGCGCGGCCGTGATACGCGATCGGCAGCGACTTGAACGCCGGCGGCAGCGGATCGGCGAGGCCCTTGTAGCGGCCGTGGCGCTCGGTGTGATGAAGCGAGGTCAGAAAGTCGGTGTAGTCGCCGACATTGCAAGGCATGCGCAGCTCGAGCGTGTCGATGCGCGGCAGCAGCGCCTCGGCCATCTGCTGCACGCGGGCGCGTTGCGGCGCGTCGCTTTTCAGCAGGTCGGACAGCGCGGCTCGCAGCGCGCTGGCATAGCGCGCCGGCAGCGCCATTAGCCGCTCGAGCGTGCCTGCCGCAGCCGCTTCGCAGGCGAGCGCCGCATCGCTGCCAGCGGCGATCAGGCCGCTCTCGTGCAGCAAGCGCAGATCGACGGCGTGTTCGCCGATTGCGACGGCGCCGCGCGCAACGCCGTCTCGCTCGAACACCCCAAACGGCAGGTTCTGGATCGGGAAGTCCGTATCCGGCTGGTTCGCCGATTCGATCCAGCTGCGACGCGCGGGGTCGTGAGTAGGGTTGAGCGTGCTCATACGACGGGCGTCTCCTTGCCCGCGTGACGGCGCGTTTCGGTCCAGGCGTCGAGCAGCGCACGCGCCTCTTTTCTGTACGTGGCGAGCGTTTGTGCCGGCGCGACCGGAACGGTCAATTCGAGGCGGAAGCCGTTGGGGTCGAAGAAGTAGATGGAGCGCACGAAATGATGATCGGTGACGCCAAGCACTTCGACGCCGTGATCGACCAGACGCTGTTTCATCGTTTCCAGCGCGTCCACGCTGGCGACGCGCAACGCGATATGGTTGACCCACGACGGCGTGTTCGGCGAAGGCTCTGCGGCGGTGTCGTCGCCGAGATCGAAAAAGGCAATGTAGGAGCCGTCGGCCATTTCGAAGAACAGGTGCACGTACGGACAATATTCGCCCGTGCTCGGCACGCGGTCGAGGCGGATCACATGGACGAGCGGCAAACCGAGAATGTCTTCGTAGAAATGGCGCGTTTCTTCGGCATTGCGGCAGCGCCACGCGAAGTGGTGCAGGCCGAGCACCGGCGGCAGGGTTTCGGACATGCTGTGTCTCCTTGATGCGCGAGCGGATCGGGCTGGCGCTCAGATTTCGACTGCGTCGACGTCGTATTCGAACAGCCAGTTGTAGCGCTCTTTGACGCGCTCTTCGTTCCACTCCCGATCGACGTATTCGGCTGCGCCTTCTGCGTGCGCGAGCGCGGGATTGTGAAAGCGTTGGGTATTGGCCGCCGAGCCGCGCACGATGCGCGCGGTGCGCTCGAGTCGCAGCGCCTCGTAACGTTCAAGGGCGCGCGGGATGTCGTTCTCGTAACGCGCAAGGCAGCGCGCGATCAGATAGCCGTCTTCGAGCGCCATGCCTGCGCCTTGCGCGAGGAACGGCAGCGTGGGGTGGCAAGCGTCGCCGAGCAGCGTGGCGTTGCCCGAGCTCCAGCGCGCCATCGGCTCGCGGATCATGAGCGCCCATTTGTACGGCACGTCGATCGCGGAGATCATCGTGCGTACGTCTTCGTGCCAGCCCTCGAAATCGGCGAGGCATTCTTCGATGGTGCCGCGCTCGGACCATGATTCGACCTGCCAGCCGTCGCGCTCTACTGCACCGACGAAGTTGATCAGCTGGTGGCCGCGCAGCGGATAATGGATCACGTGCGCGCCGGGGCCGACCCAGTTGGTGCCGTAGGCGGTACGCATGTGCTCGGGCAATCTGCTGGCGTCGATCACGCCGCGCCAGGCCATCACGCCCGAATAAACAGGCTCGTCCGCGCCGAACAGAGCACGCCGCACGCGCGAGTGCACGCCGTCTGCGCCGATCAGCAGGTCCGCTTCGAAGGTCGCGCCGGAAGTGGTCTGCACCTCGACCTTGCCGTCCTTCTGCACGATCGACTCGACCTTGTGATCGAGCCTGATCGCGTCAGCGCGAAAGGCGCGCACTGCGTCGACGAGCGCCTGGTGAAGGTCCGCACGATGCACGGTCAGATAGGGAAAGCCGAACACTTCGCGCGATGCCGCGCCGAGATCGAAGAGCGGCCACGTTTGACCGCTGTTCCAGAGTCGCACGCGCTTGCCGGGCGGCTCGCACGCAAGGCCTTCCAGGCGCTTGCCCACGCCGATGCGGTACAGCACGCGCGTGGCGTTCGGGCTCAACTGCACGCCGGCGCCGATCTCCCCGAGCGCTTTTGCCTGTTCAAGAATGGTGACGTCGAAGCCTTGTCTGAGCAACGCGGCGCCCGCCGTCAGGCCGCCGATTCCGGCCCCTGCAATGACGATTTTCATTCGATCTTTCGACCTCTTTCGTAATGACGTTTCTCTTATCGAGAAGATTTATCAATTGATCGATAAATCTTTTTAATAGGGTTCTGCTGTCGAACGGAACCACTTTAAAGCAACGTCAGTTTCTATAGAAGCAAAAGAATCCGAATGGTTTATCAGGGTATTTTATTAATACGCGGATTAATCTTACATGCCCCAGCGGTGCACCACCGGAGAGTCGATATCGAACAGATCGAGCACGCGCCCGAGCGTGTGATCGACCATGTCATCGAGCGATTCGGGGTTCGCGTAGAACGCCGGCACCGGCGGGTAGACGATCGCACCGGCTTCTGTCACGCTCGTCATGCTGCGCAGGTGGCCCAGGTGCAGTGGCGTTTCGCGCACCATCAGCACGAGACGGCGGCGCTCCTTGAGCGTGACGTCGGCCGCGCGCGAGAGCAGCCCGCCCGTCACGCCGGTGGCGATTTCCGAGAGCGTGCGAATGGAGCAGGGCGCGACGATCATGCCCATTACGGGGAACGATCCGCTTGAAATGGCTGCGCCAATGTCCGTATTCGGGTAACTCACGGTGGCGAGCGCGCGCACCTCGGCCACGCTATGCTGCGACTCGTGCGCGAGCGTAACCTGCGCGGAGCGGCTCATCACGAGATGCGACTCGATGTCGAGCTGTCTGAGCAACTGCAGCAGCCGAACGCCATAAACGACGCCCGAAGCGCCGCTGATGCCCACGATCATGCGCCGGGGCCGGACTGCGCTGAAATGCATTCGTGGTCTCCGTTTAAACGTAATGGATTTTGACGTGGCGGATGTTAGCACGCGAATTCCGGCTTTCGAATAAGTTATCGGCATTTCTGCGATTAATGGGTAAATACCCTGATCCAGTATTCGGAATGTTCGATCGATTGATAAAAAAATCGCGATTCAAAGCGCGAATTGAAGTGGTTAAACTCTGTCGGCATCGCACTCGTGGAACGTCGAAGAACGGGCCGCACAGGCAGCGCGATGCACGAAGCCGGCGCCGCGAGCGACCGGCCAACGACAAAAAAACTGGAGACATGCGTTGAAAACTCGTTTGCTCGTCGGCGGTTGCGCCGCGATCCTAGCTGGCCCGGCGGTGGCGCAGTCGTCTGTGACGCTGTATGGCAGTATCGACGTGGGCGTCGACTTCGTCTCGAACACCCAGGGCAAGCATCTGATCCAGGAGTCGTCGGGCAAGCGTCAGCCCGATCGCTGGGGCCTGTTGATCAAGGAGAACCTGGGCGGCGGCAACACGGCGTTCGCGCGACTCGAATCGGGCTTCGTCACCAACACGGGCGCGCAGATCAATCCGACTAGCTTCTTTAACCGGGAGGCGTACGTGGGGCTCGCAAACGACCGCTGGGGCTCGCTTAGCTTTGGCAACATCAACGACTATGTCTACCAGTACATAGGCCGCCTGAACAATTCGATTCCCGGCATCTCGTCGTTCTACACGCCAGGCAATCTCGACGGTCTCGCGAACAACCACGCGCTGAACAGCTCGGTGAAGTACGAAACGGCCAACTTTCACGGCATCCAGGCAGGCGTGATGGACTCGTTCGGCAATCAGCCGGGCAATTTCAGCGCGGGCCGCCAGTACAGCCTGGGCGCGCAGTACGCGGGCGGGCCCGTGCGGTTCGGCATTGCGTACACCATGTCGCACAATCGCACGGCGGACATTTTCGGCACCTTCAGCTTGCGCTCGCTGCTCGGCCAGCCGCTCAGACAGGGCACCATGTTCAACGCGGACCGCTACAGCACACTCGCCGCGGGCGGTTCCGTTCAGATTGGAGACTTCACGCCGCACGCCACATATTCCGGCGTGAAGTTCGAGAACAGCAAGGGCGCGGCGACGCTCAACAATTATCAGGCCGGCGTGAATATCAATCTGGGCGGCAAGGGTTTCTACGTGCTCGGCCTTTCGTGGGATCACTCGCTCTTTCAGGGCCTGACGATCAACCAGTACAACCTGTTTCTAACCGATTACCTCTCGAAGAGCACGCAGGTCTACGCGGGTGTCGGGCTGCAGCGCGCCGGCGGAAACGGTGCACGTGCCGCGCAGTTTGGCTATCAGCCTTCTTCGAGCGGCAGCCAGACGGTCGCGCGTGTGGGCGTCAATCATATGTTCTGAGCAAACGGAGGTGCCATGTGCGCGATGAAATGAGAATGTAAAGCAGCGAAAGCAAACGGATTGTTCAGCTATTTCGATCTCTTCATCGCAATTTTTTGATTGAGCCGCGCGGGGCCGCCTCTTATATTGTGGCTCCGGCCGTGGCGCCGCCGTGAATGATATCGAGGAGCAACAGCGCGAGCGGGCGCGCCACGGTGGCGGGCTCGTGCACGCGGGGTCAATGGGATACACATGCAAGCAGACCGGACTTTCAACATCGCGACACTGGTAGAAGAGCAGAAGACGGGACGCTTTGCCGTCGGCCTGCTGTTCTGGTGTTTCCTGATCATGCTGATGGACGGCTACGATCAAACCGCCGTTTCGTTCGCGGCGCCCGCCATCATCAAGGACTGGCATGTGGCGCGCGGCGGCTTCGGGCCGGTGTTCGGCGCGGGCCTGTTCGGCACGCTGATCGGCTCGTTCATTTTTGGCTATCTGGGCGACCGGCTCGGGCGCAAGAAAGCCATCGTCATCGGCAGTCTGTTTTTCGGCGTGCTGACCTACGCTTCGGTGTGGGCGACCTCGCTACAGCAACTGATGCTGCTGCGTTTTCTCGCCGGCATCGGCATGGGCGGCGTGGTGCCGAACTCGGTTGCACTGGTTGCCGAATACGCACCGAAGCGGCTGCGCGCGACGTGGGTCACGCTGATGTTTTCCGGATTTTCGATTGGCGCGGGCTCGGGCGGGCTGGTTTCATCGGCGCTCATCCACCGCTTCGGCTGGCCTGTGATGTTCGTGGTGGGCGGCTGCGGCTCGCTGCTCGTCGCAGTGCTGCTGATCTTCACGTTGCCGGAATCCGCCAAGCTGCTCGTGATACGTCAGCGCGATCCGCACATGCTGCACCGTCTCATGACGCGTCTGCGCCCAGATCTGAACCTTCCCGCTAACGCGCAGTTCGTTGCGGGCGAGGTGCGTGACAAGCAGCGCTTCGTGCTGAAACTGATTTTCTCCGACGGCCTCGCCGCCATTACGCCGTTGCTGTGGATCGTGTTCATTGCGAATTCCATGGCGCTCTATTTCCTGCAGAACTGGTTGCCCATCCTGATGGAAGGCATGGGCGTCGATCCGCGCGGCGCAGGGCTCATCACGATGATGTTCTCGGTAGGTGGAGTGCTCGGCGGTCTGATCCTGTGCCGCTTTGTGGACCGGCATGGCGTACTCGCCATCATTTCGCTACCCGTTATCGGTTTTCCCGTTGTCGCGCTGCTCGGTCACGGCTCCTCGCAAACGTGGCTCATGCTCGCCGTATTTGCCGCGGGTTTTTGCGTGGTTGGCGCGCAATACGGGCTGTATGCGGTGGCCGGCATGATCTATCCGACCTCGTTCCGCTCGGCGGGCGTGGGCAGCGCCATATCGGTCGGCAAGATCGGCTCCGTATCGGGGCCGGTGATCGGCGGGCTACTGCTCTCCATGCATCTGCCGATCACGCAGCTTTTTTACGCGGCTTCGCTGCTGTTCGTCATTGCCGCCGTATTCTCGACGGTGCTCGCGCTGCTTTATCGAGCCCGCTTCGGCGACGCCCATGCGCAGGTCGCGGCGCCGGAACCGTCCGCTGACGCGCTGCGGCGCTCCATGCTTCACGACTCGTAGTAGAGAGCGTCTATCGTTTCCTGCTGCTGCTGCTGCTGCTGCTGCTGCCGCTGCTGCTGCTGCTGCTGCTGCCGCCGCCGTCGCCACCAGTGAAGCGCGGCAGTCACGCCGAACCGGAACGCGGCCTCGCCATTTAGTTCGGATACCTTACGTTAGTCGCACCGCATGCTTTTGTCCTTGCTCCCGACCATGCTTTCAGGCCCACGCCATGACGCCTCAATTCGTTTCGACCATGCCCGATTCCCGTAACACTGCTTTGGCGCGGCAGGCCGTGGCGCGCGTCAAGCGTGCCAGAGCGATGTCTCTTCAGGCGCGACTCGCGCTGACAATCGCGCTACTCGCGGCTCTGATGTGCGGCATCGGAGCGCTAGGCCTGGCGGGAGCGTGGCACGCCAATCGCGCGAGCCGGGACACCTACGAGAACAAGCTCACCGCGGCTGTGCATATCGGCAACGCGGAACTGCTGATTGGACGCACACGGCTCGTGCTCGGCGGTGCAACGGCGCAGCCGGAGGGCCCGCGCGCGCAGGAGCAGATCGCCCACGCGAGCGACTTCTTCCAGCGTTCCGACGACGAATGGCGCGCTTTCGTCAACCAGCCGCACGAGCCTGGCGAAGCGCCGTTGATCGAAGCCGCGAGCCAGCGGCGCGCCTCGATGCGCGTGGCGATGCGCGCGTTTATCGACGCGCTCAAGGCTCAGGACCGCGAGGCCGCGCAACGCATCGGCACGGTGCAACTGAGCCCGCTCTTTAACGCCATGAGCAGCGCAAACGACGAGTTAAAGCGCACGCTTTATGCAAACGCCAAACGCAGCTACGAAGACGCCGAGCGCTATTTCTACCGGTTCTTTGCCGCATCGGCCGCGATGATCGCGTTCGGCGTCGCGGCGGCGGGATGGAGCTGGATCTCGCTGCGACGCGCGATCATGACGCCGCTGAACGATGCGTTGACGCACTTCGAAGCGATAGCCGCGGGCGACCTGCAACGTGACATCGCGCATCTGCGCAACGACGAGATGGGGCAACTGCTCGACGGCCTGCGCGATATGCAGGCGCGCCTCGCGCAGACCGTCAGCGCAGTGCGAGCGAGCAGCCAGTCGATTAGCGCCGCGACCGCGGAAATCGCAGCGGGCACTCTGGATCTGTCGTCGCGCACGGAGGAGCAGGCCGCCTCGCTCGAACAAACCGCTGCAAGCATGACCGAACTGACCGGCACGGTACGGCAGAACGCGACCCGCGCACAGCAGGCGCACACCATTGCCGGCGAGGCGTCTGCTGCGGCGAACGACGGCAACGGCGCCATCGGGCGCGTGAGCGACACGATGGCGCGCATCGAATCGAGCGCGCGGAAAATCGCAGACATCACCGGCATTATCGAAGGCATCGCTTTTCAGACCAATATTCTGGCGCTCAACGCAGCGGTGGAGGCGGCGCGTGCCGGCACGCACGGGCGAGGCTTTGCCGTGGTTGCCGCCGAGGTGCGTTCGCTCGCGCAGCACGCGTCGACGGCGGCAAAGGAAATTGGCGAGCTGGTGAGCGATGCGGTGGCCGCGGCTGCGGACGGCACCGCGATGGTCGGTCAGGCCGAACAGTCGATTGGCAATATTCTCGAGGCCGCGCGGCGTTTCGCGGACATGATGGGCAGCATCGTCTCGTCCGCGGAAGAACAGCGCGCCGGTATCGAACAGATCGACGCCGCAATCACGCTGATGGATTCCATCACCCAGCAGAACGCCGCGCTGGTGGAGGAGGCGAGCGCCGCTGCGCAGGCGCTCAATGAGCAATCGCGTGAACTGGAGCGGCAGGTGGCGAGTTTCCGCGTCACGCCTTCGGACTAGCCTTTCGGACTAGCGGCTGGCAGTCGTTCAAACGCATCACTACAAAAACACGAATGGAGACACGACATGCATCGACACGCGCGCGCACTGGACCAGCCATACAAAGCATGCGGAGGCCGCCGATGAATACCATCGACGTCTCGGCCCTGATCGAGCGGCAGCGGCTTCATGGCTTTGCGCTGTTGCTGATTGTCTGGTGTTTCCTGATCGTGCTGATCGACGGCTACGACCAGGTGGCGGCCGCGTATGCCGCGCCCGCGCTGATGCGTGCGTGGCATACGAACGCGGCTGGTTTCGGGCGCGTCTTCGGCGTGGGACTCGCGGGTGTGCTCGTGGGCTCGCTGCTGCTCGGTTTCGCCGGAGACCGCTTCGGCAGACGCAAAACCATTATCTACGGCTCGCTCTGGTTCGGTGTTCTGACGTGGCTGTGCAGCTACGCGAGCTCGCTCGAGCAGCTTACGCTACTGCGCTTTCTGGCAGGCATCGGCATGGGCGGGGTGGTGCCCAACACGGTCGCGCTCGTTTCCGAATATGCGCCGGCGGCACGGCGCGCCACCTGGATCACGCTGATGTTCTCGGGGTTTTCGATTGGCGCGGGCGGCGGTGGGGCGGTCGCGTCATGGTTGCTGCCGCGTTACGGCTGGCCCGTGCTGTTCACGGTGGGCGGGGCGGCTGCCGTGGCAATCGCGCTTGCCTCATTCGCGGTGCTGCCGGAGTCAATACGCTTTCTGATCATGAACGGACGTGACGCGCGCGACATACGCCGGATTGCGGTGCGCCTTGGCGCAAGCGACGCAGAGGAGGCCGCGCGTTATGTGATCGACGACGAGCCCAACGTGCGCGCGCGGCCGAGCGCGCTATTCCAGCAGGGTCTCGCTCGCGTTACACCGCTGCTGTGGGCGCTATTCGTTCTCAACTCGCTCGCGCTGCACTTTCTGCAGAACTGGCTGCCGATTCTGTTCAGCATGGGCACGCTGGAACCCGTGCGCGCCGCGCAGGCGGCGATGATGTTTCCCGTCGGCGGAACGGTGGGCGCGCTGCTATTGAGCCGTTTCGTCGATCGTTACGGCGTTCGCGTGCTGCTGTTTCTTGCCGTGACCGGCTGCCCGATCGCGGCCTCGCTCGGCATGCCGATGTCGCCTGTTGCACTCTTTGCTGCCGTGTTTGCCAGTGGCGTATGCGTGATCGGCAGTCAGTTCGCGTTGTATGCGGTCTCGGGCATGATCTATCCGACGCGCCTTCGCTCCACCGGTGTGGGCTCGGCGATCGGCGTCGGCAAACTCGGCTCGGTGGCCGGGACTGTGCTCGGCGGTGTGCTGCTTTCTTTGCAGCTCTCGATCGGGGCGCTTTTCTCGTTCGTGGCTACGGTGCTCGTGGCGATTGCGCTGCTCGCCGCATGGTTTGGCGTCGTGCAGCGTGGCACGCGCCGCGCGGCGAGCGGAGCCCGGGTTCGGGGTGCGGTGGAATGAGGTGTCGCGAAGGCATTCATGTACCCAAACCGAGGCGCTTCGGATGCATTTACTGAACGACGACCGTGAACTCGAGTCCTGATTCGAAGTTCAGCGTCGTGGTCGCGAAGCGCGCATCGCCGTCGAGGTATTGCTTGTATGGCCGGACGGCGTGTTCGGCTGTGTACATGTTGTCGGCGAGAACGATAGATCCAGGCCGCAGCAGGTGTTCGATCCGTTTGAATACTTCGAGGTAGATGTCGGCCCATACGTCGATGAATACCATGTCGAACACGTCGTCGAGTTCGGCGACGGTCTGCAATACATCGCCTTCCCGCAGATCGACATACGCGTCCAGGCCCGCCGTTTCGATGTTGGCCCGAAGGCGTGCACACTTGAGCGCATCCAGTTCGGTCGCGACGACGATACCACTGCCTGAGTTGCGGAGAGCCTCGGCAATGTACAACGTGGACACACCGCACGAACTGCCGAGTTCGAGGACTCGGGACGGTTTGTGTGCCAACACCATGTTGCGCAGGAACCTTCCAGTCTCCGCCGACACGGCTAACGACAAAGGCGTGCCTTGAGACGACTCGAAGTCCTCGCTGGACAGCCCGAGTGTTTCGAGAAAGCGTCCACGCAGTCTGGGCGCGAGCGTGTCGTATTCGTCCGCGAGATCCAGAAACTCTTCGCTCGACCCCTGAAACTGCCCGCGTGCTCGCGCGGTTATCTCAGCCTCGCTCTGTTCGTGGAGCTGTCGCAATAGCAATGCGGTTGTTGGTGTCATGTGCGCTCCTTGAGAAGATCGCGAATGCCGGTGACATTTACAGCGAATGACTGCCGCACGAGAGGGTCTACGTCAGCCTTTTGCCACCGGTGAAAGATGAAACGTTATGTCGTCCTGACGAGCTTGATCGCGCGTTCAGGGCATGCTGTCACACAAAGGCCGCAGGACCGGCAGGCCTGCGCGTTCGGCGTATAGGCGACTTTCATTCCATGCACGCGCAGCTTGAGGCGGTGCATCCAGTCGAGACCGACGTAGTCCGCGTCGTCGACACGCCGTATTTCAAACACGTTCTCCGGGCAGACCCGCAGGCAATCGCCTTTGCCTTCACAACGTTTCAGGTCGACGACTGGTGCAATCACGCCCGGCTCCTGCTTGCAGTCGCGAATCGGGTTCTCGCGCATGTTCAATCCTCCGCACGCCGCGCATGGCGCGAACGCCACGCCGTCTGAAACTGCTCGCGTTCCTCGGGCGTCATCGCTTCCCACTTGCGCCAATGACGCCGCTCGCGCCAGCCGCCGTGTCCGCGAAATCCGCCAAACAGAATGCGGCTTAGCACCAGCAAGCCCAACGCATGCGCGAAGTCGATCGGCTTGGCCCCGACGAAGAGCGCCGGCATCACCCAATTCCACAGCGCCATCACCACCCAACCAAGCACGCCTATGGCGCAGAGTGCCAGCAGCGCCTTACCGACATATCTGATTCGAAAATTCATCCATCGACTCCTTTAAATGTCCAGTTCGTCATAAACGGGCAGCAGTCTGGCGCGCAAATGCTGGACCGCATAGCGTTTGCGCGCGAGCAGCGTGTTAAGCGGTACACCGCTTTGTGCCACCATGTCCTTGAAGGACCACCCCTCCAGTTCGTGAGCGATGAAAACCTCGCGCTGATTCGGCGGCAACTCATCGAGTGCATCCTGCAAGGCCGTGAGCAGCAAAGCGCGAGCGTAAAGCGCCTCTGGACCCGCATCGTGGGCAGGCATGGTGAGATCGAGACGATATTCACTGCCGGCGTCGTCCTCAGACTCGGCCTCCAACGGACCCGTCAGTTGCAACTCTTTTTTCTTGCGAAAGCGATCGACAATGCGGTTGCGAGCGGCGCGAAAAAGCCACGCACTCGCCTGTTCAATCGGCGCGGGCAGCCTGTAAGCCCGCACGAATTCGTGGAACACGTCCTGCAGGATGTCCTCCGCATCATCCGGGTCGCGGATTCGACGCCGGATGAAATTGACGAGCCTCGTGCGCTCGCGCGCCACGGTCGCTGTGATGTGGCTATCGCTCTCGGTCATCGGGCGTGAGGTGGGTGGTCGTTCCATGTGCCTGAAGACGTTTCAGAAGCGCGGATATTGTGGAGGGCGCAAAAAATTTTTTTGCAGCGATTGCTGGACCCGCTGCGGCAGCGGGTAGGGGATTGTGACGGAGATTTGGCGAAGAAGTGAGGGCGCTAGCCCGCGGTGACGGATGCACGTCTGCAGAGGCCAAGCAAGGAGCAAACACGGCAAGCGCGCAATGTCATGTCGCAAGGCCGACATGTGCAACGGCGTGGAGGCGGGCGCCTTGCGTCCAGGTCAGGCTGCGGGGCGATCCAAGGTACGGAATCGCATCAAACGCGCGAAGCTGGGACCGGCCATGCTTCGACGCTATTTTGCATGCTGATGAGATGGGTAGGGGCAGTTGTCGGTTGAATACATGGGTTGCCTTCGGCATGTATTCAACGCTAACTGGAGTTGCCCGTTGATTCTCGCTGAGGTGAGGATGTCTGCGCAGACATCAATGAAGGTGGTGCCGAGCATTCAGCATCCGCTGACGCTATCTTCTGGCACCGTTGCGAGATAGAAGGGCCGCGTTCCCAGAAAATAGAACAAAACGGGGCGACAACCCCGTCGCCCCGCCAACCGGCCGATGCAAGCCAGCCTGGCTCGTCAGCTCCGGTCGTTGTTCAACATGGTCTTCGGGATCAAAAGGATGAGGGCGCAACTAATGAGCAGACACGCACCCAGTGCGTAAGTGCCGTTGTTGATGTTGCCCGTCAGGTCCTTCGCCACGCTCGTAATCATCGAACCGGTAAAGCCGCTGAGATTGCCTACTGAATTGATCAGCGCGATGCCTGCCGCCGCTGCCGTTCCTGAAAGGATCTGGCCCGGGAAGGTCCAGAAAATCGGCATCAGGCCGAGAATTGCGCAAGTCGCGATTGTCAGGAAGACAATGGAAAGCGGCACGTTGTTCGCGAAGCTGGCGCTGAGAATCAGCCCGACACCGCCGATAAACGCGGGAATCGCCGCGTGCAGCCGGCGCTCGCCTGTCTTGCGCGAGTGCCGGGCATTCCAGATCATCGCGACAACAGCGCTCAGGTACGGGATGGCGGTCAGCAAACCGATATTGAGCGCGCTTTTCACACCGGATGCCTTGATGATGGACGGCAGCCAGAACGCCAGACCGTAGAACCCGGTGTTGAACGTCAGCAGGATGAACGTGAGCAGCCACACGCGGGGGCTCTTTAGCGCCGCGCCCATGCTGTGCGTCTTCTTCGAGCTCTCCTGCACGAGGTTCTTTTGCAGCACTGCCTTCTCGGAGGCGCTCAGCCATTTCGCCGACTGAATACCGTCGCCCATGCGAAAGAGCACGAGGAATGCAACGAGAATCGACGGGATGCCTTCCACCAGCAGCATCCACTGCCAGCCGTCCAGACCCAACGCGCCGTGTGTGTTTTCCATCAGCCACCCGGAAACCACGCCGCCAAGCGTCAGGCTCACAGGAATCGCGATAAGGAACCCGGACATGGCGACACTTTGGCGCCGCGCAGGGAACCAGTAGTTCATGTAGAGAATGATGCCGGGAAAGAACCCTGCCTCACAGACGCCCAGCAGAAAGCGCAGGGCGTAAAACATCGTGGATGTCTGGACGTGGAAAAAACTTGCAAGCGGCGCAATGAAAGCGAGCGACGAAGAGACCACACCCCATGACACCATGATGCGTGCGATCCAGAACCGCGCGCCATACCGGTGCAGGAGCAGGTTGCTCGGCACCTCGAAGATGAAGTATCCCCAGAAGAAGATGCTCGCGCCGAACGCATAGACGGCGTCGCTCAGGCCCAACGAGTCGAGCATCTGCAACTTGGCGAAGCCGACGTTTACGCGGTCCAGATATGCCACGACGTAACACAGCAGCAGTAGCGGCAAGATCCGCTTCAGGACCTTGCGGTACAGCAGTTCTTCGGTCTGGTCGACCGCGACGGACGAATCAGCCGTCTGAGCGATGCCTGGCATGGCTTTGTCTCCTTTGTGCATATCTTGAGCGGTAGGGCGGCGCGGGTCGCGCACATCGACACAGCGTTCGCCTGCGTGCAAGCCTTCACGCCAATCGGCTTTGCCGAAGGGAACCGGCAATGTTACCGATAACAATCCGGCTTGCAGTTTTTCTGTCGATTGGTATGTTATCGGTAACGAAGGTAGCATGCGCCTGGCCAGAAACGCAAAGCCGAAAACGCTAGCCAGGGGTATTTACCTAGGCGCGCGGCTGTTGCATCTATCATCGCGAATCGTCGTGGGGCACAGGTTCGGCCTGAAGCCTCGCCATTCGCAACAAGCACACCGGAGCCCGATGAGCACCACCAACCGTTTGCCGAGAACCGCGCGGCCGGCGCGCACAACGCAGCGCGGGGCTGAGCGCGGCAGCCAATCGGAGTCCGCCAGCCCGCCGCGTATGGCGGACGTGGCGCGTATCGCCAAGGTCAGCAAGATGACCGTATCGCGCGTGCTGGCGAGACACAGCGTTGCGCCCGCAACGCGCGAACGTGTCGAGCAAGCCATTGCGCAGCTCGGCTATGTGGCCGACGCGGCGGCGGGCGCACTGTCGTCCGGCCGGTCCGATTTCGTGGCGGTCCTCGTGCCTTCGCTCGCGAGTTCGAATTTCTCGGATACGGTGCGTGGACTCACGTCCGTTCTCGAACCGGAAGGTCTGCAACTGCTGCTGGGCGATACCGACTACGGCCTCGAGCGGGAGGAGCGTATCGTGCGCTCCATGTTGCGGTACCAGCCGCGATGCGTCGCCCTGACGGGCTCGCAGCACACGGACGGTACGCGGCGGCTGCTGGAGCGCGCGCAAATACCCGTCGTCGAAATGTGGGACCTGCCGGCGAAGCCAATCGACATGGCGGTCGGGTTTTCGAACGTGCGCGCCGCCCGCGAGATGGTGCGCTATCTGAAGGACAAGGGCTACCGCAAGATCGGCTTCCTGTGCGGGGCGAGCGACCTCGACCGCCGCGGCCTCGAGCGTCTCAAGGGCTATCTGCAGGAGATGAAGGCGCAGGGCCTCGGCGAGCCTCGCGTCGTGCGCCTCGGCGAATCGCCCATCACCATGACTCACGGCGCGCCGGCGCTCGATGCGCTGCTCGACCGCTGGCCCGATACGGACGCCGTTATGTGCGTGAGCGATATGTCCGCGTTCGGTGCCATCATGCAGTGTCAGCGTCGCGGGTTGAGCGTGCCGAACGACATTGCGGTGGCGGGCTTCGGCAATTTCGAAGTGGCGGTTTGCAGCAACCCGACCATCACGACCGTATCGGTGGACGCCTACGGCATCGGCCAGCGCACGGGCGAATTGCTGCTCGCCGCGCAAGCCGGCCAGCTCGATTCCGCACGCGCACAGCGCAAGGTCGTCATCAACTACGCTGTCGTGCCGCGCGAGAGCGCCTAGTTGTCGCCCGCTAAGTTGCTTGCTAAGTTGCTTACTTAGTTGCCCGCTAAGTCGCAGGCTTTAAGATGCGCAGCCGGTTAGCGCGTGCTAAGATAAAAACATGTTACCGATAACATAACGACAGTGCGAGCAGCCAGACCGACGCTCCTGCCGAGCGCGGCGAGGGCCGGCAGCCGGTCCGGCTGAGCACACAAGAGACGCTTCGCGCCTGACGTTAGCCCCGCAGGCCACCATCAAGGAGTACGGCATGACCTCATCCAATACACGCCGCCTGCGCAGCCAGGAGTGGTTCGACGATCCCTCGCACGCCGACATGACCGCGCTCTACGTCGAGCGCTTCATGAACTACGGGCTCACACGCGAAGAATTGCAGTCGGGCCGTCCGATCATCGGCATTGCACAAACGGGCAGCGATCTCGCGCCGTGCAATCGTCACCACATCCAACTGGCCGAGCGCACCAAAGCGGGAATTCGCGACGCCGGCGGCATTCCGATGGAGTTTCCCGTCCATCCGCTCGCGGAGCAAAGCCGCAGGCCGACGGCCGCGCTCGACCGCAATCTCGCCTATCTCGGGCTCGTGGAAATCCTGCATGGCTTTCCGCTCGACGGCGTGGTGCTCACCACCGGCTGCGACAAAACCACGCCTGCCTGTCTGATGGCCGCGGCAACCGTCGATATGCCGGCCATCGTGCTGTCCGGCGGCCCGATGCTCGACGGCTGGCATCAGGGAAAACGCGTCGGCTCGGGCACGGTCATCTGGCATGCGCGCAATCTGCTCGCGGCAGGCGAGATCGATTACGAAGGGTTCATGGAGCTGACGACGGCCTCGTCGCCGTCCATCGGCCACTGCAATACGATGGGAACGGCGCTCTCGATGAACAGTCTCGCGGAGGCCCTGGGCATGTCGCTGCCGGGCTGCGCCAGCATTCCCGCGGCGTATCGCGAGCGCGGCCAGATGGCTTACGCGTCGGGCAAGCGCATCGTCCAGCTCGTGCGCGACGACGTGCGGCCTTCGCACATCATGACGAGGGAAGCGTTCGAAAACGCCATCGTGGTTGCGTCGGCGCTTGGCGCATCGACCAACTGTCCGCCGCATCTGATCGCGATTGCCCGGCACGTCGGCGTGGACCTCAGCCTCGCCGACTGGCAGCGCGTGGGCGAGCAGGTGCCGCTCATCGTGAACTGCATGCCTGCGGGCGAATATCTGGGGGAGAGCTTCCATCGGGCAGGCGGCGTGCCGGGCGTGCTGCGCGAACTGGACAAGGCGGCGCTGTTGCACCGCGACTGCCTGACCGTTTCCGGCCGGACCATTGGTGCAATCGCGGACAGCACCGCCGAACCTGACCGCGAGGTCATCAAGACAGCCGCCGAGCCGCTCAAGCACGGGGCGGGGTTCATGGTGCTGTCGGGCAACTTCTTCGACAGTGCCATCATGAAGATGTCGGTGGTCGGCGAGGCGTTCCGGCAAACCTATCTGAGCGAGCCCGGCGCGGAAAACACCTTCGAGGCGCGCGCTATCGTGTTCGATGGTCCCGAGGATTATCACGCCCGCATCAACGACCCGGCGCTCGAAATCGACCAGCACTGCATTCTCGTGATTCGCGGGGCAGGCACGGTGGGTTATCCGGGCAGCGCGGAAGTCGTCAACATGGCGCCGCCCGCCGAACTGATACGGCAGGGCATCACATCGTTGCCGACGCTCGGAGACGGACGCCAGAGCGGCACCTCCGCAAGCCCCTCGATTCTGAACATGTCGCCGGAGGCAGCCGTCGGCGGCGGGCTCGCATTGCTGCAAACCGGTGACCGGATTCGCGTCGATCTGAACGCCCGCAAGGTCGACGTACTGGTCGACGAGGCCGAGCTGGCGCGCCGGCGCGAAACGGCGAGCTTCGCGATTCCCGCAGCACAGACGCCGTGGCAGGAGCTGTACCGCAAGACGGTCGGGCAACTGTCGACGGGCGGCTGCCTCGAACCCGCTACGCTGTATCTGAACGTCATCGAAAAGCGCGGCAATCCGCGTCACTCGCACTGACAGACCACCAGGAGACATCACGAATGAAGGACATTTCCGCAGCATCCATTCTTCCACACGATGTCGGGCAGGCGCTGCTCGTCGGCCGGGTGTGGCGCAAACTCAGTTCGCCGGCCGGCGATCTGGCGGGGCCCTGTGTCGTGCTCGTGCGCAACGGCGAGGTGTTGGACATCACGGCAAGCGCGCCGACCACTTCAGACCTTTTCGATCGGCGAGACCTGGTCGCGTTCGCGCGCACGGTGTCGGGCGAGTCGCTCGGTCCCGTGGACAAGCTGATAGAAGCCGCGCTGCATGCCGGGCCGACGGACGACGTGCGACTGCTCGCGCCAAACGATCTGCAGGCGATCAAGGCGTGCGGCGTCACTTTTGCTGTGAGTCTCATCGAGCGTGTGATCGAGGAGCAGGCGGGCGGCGATCCGGCGAAGGCTCAGGAAGTGCGCGCCACCATTGCGGCCACCATCGGCACCGATCTGTCGAAGATCAAGCCGGGCTCCGAGGCGGCGATGAAGCTGAAGGCCGAACTCGAGCGGCGCGGGGCGTGGTCGCAGTACATGGAGGTCGGCATTGGTCCCGATGCGGAAGTGTTTTCGAAATCCCAGCCGATGTCGGCAGTCGGCCTTGGCGCCGACGTTGGCTTGCTCGCGGCATCGCACTGGAACAACCCTGAGCCCGAGATCGTGCTGGCCGTGAACAGCCGCGGCGAGATTGTCGGCGCAACGCTCGGCAACGATGTGAATCTGCGCGATATAGAAGGGCGCTCGGCGCTGCTGCTCGGCAAGTGCAAGGACAACAACGCGTCGTGTGCCATTGGCCCGTTCGTGCGCCTGTTCGACGACGCGTTCGATCTCGACACGGTGCGCAGCACCAGCGTCGGCCTGCGCGTGGAAGGGGCAGACGACGGCTTCGTGCTCGAAGGCGTGAGCCACATGAGCGAAATAAGCCGCGATCCGCAGGATCTCGTTGCGCAGACGTGGGGCCGGCATCACCAGTATCCGGATGGCTTCATGCTGTTTCTCGGCACCATGTTCTCGCCCATCAAGGACCGCGACGCCCCCGGCGGCGGATTCACGCATCACTTGGGCGACGTGGTGACCATCTCCGCGCCGGAACTGGGTGCGCTCGTCAACACGGTGCGGCTGAGTACGGAAGTGGCGCCGTGGACCTTTGGGGTGCGCGCGCTTTACCGCAATCTCGCGCAACGCGAACTGATCTGAGTCTGCCGAAGGCCGCGGGGCGTGGCGCGATGTCCGCATTTGCCGCGCCGCGCGGCGCTTTCTGCGGGATGCGCTTGCGGATGCGCGGCGAGCGTTGCTTTCAGCGCCGCTGTCCGTTCGGCTGCCCGGCGATCACCCGTTCCAGCGACATCTTCAGGTGACGCTGCATGCTGGCTTGAGCCTGGATCGGATCATGCGCTTCGAGCGCCTCGAGTATCACGCGGTGCTCGTCGGGCACCGCGCCCCATGTGCTCTCGTTTTCGAAATGGCCGCGCAGCTTTTCGGACAGCGGACTGTGCCGCGCATCGAACAGCGAACTGACGGTGCGCACGAGCACCTCGTTGCCGGTCATCTGCGCGATGGCGAGGTGAAATGCGCGGTCGGCGGCAACCGGAATCCGTCCCGCAGAGACCTCGCGCTGCATTTCGTCGTACAGCTCGCGCAGGTGCTTCAGCTCCTTCGCTTTGCAAAACGGTGCGACGCTCGCCGCGATCGAGCCTTCGATCACGCAGCGTGCCCCCATGATGTCGAGCAGGCTGTCGCCCAGTTCGGCGCGCGACAACGGCTCCTTGCTGTGCGTCTGCGGCGTTGCGCACACGTACACGCCCGAACCCATGCGAATCTCGACCAGCCCCTCCAGCTCCAGTGCAACCAGCGCCTCGCGCACCGACGGGCGCGACACCGCAAGCGTTGCCGCGAGTGCGCGCTCCGAAGGCAGGCGGCCGTTGGGCGCGAAGTCCGGCTCGGCGATCAGAGCGCGCAGCTTCTCCGCGATCTGCAGATAAAGACGGCGGGGGTCGGCGGGTTTGTCTGTCACAAGCTTTCCTGGCAAGGTGGCGCGGGCACGCGCCGTTAAGGCGAGCGCCGATTGTAGATCGAAGCGTACTACCGGCAAAACAGGCAACGCGGCGCAGCCACGGCGTTTGGCCCGACCCGGGGATTACCCGGATTTTCCACGAAATTGGCTTGACCAATGGTCCGGTGGCATTTTAATTTGTCGCTTCTGGTAAGGCCAGATTAATTCTGGCGTTCGGTGCGGGTGCCGCATGGCTTCACGGCAAGGCCCGTCGCACGGCAGTGCGGGCGCCAAGGCGCCCAAGCCGATCGACGCGGCTGCCGTGTGAACGGTTGCCCAGCACTGGCGATGCGCTGCGCGCCCCAGTCGCCGGACTGTCCGCATCGCCTGCACGGCGCGCTTCGCGCGCTTTGAGCGCGGTGCGTGAGACTGCGGAACCGGTCCCATATTCGATAAAGGAGGAGACGTGTGATGCGCAAAATGCGTTGGGTGGTGATTTTTCTGAGCTTTCTCGCGATCGCGGTGAACTACATCGATCGCGCGAACCTCGCCGTCGCGGCGCCGGAAATCGAAAAGGCGCTGGGCATCGGACCGGCGCAGATGGGTTTCATTCTGAGCGGCTTTTTCTGGACCTACGCGTTGATGCAAATGCCGTTCGGCTGGTTCGTCGATCGCGTTGGCGCACGTATCGCGTTGCCGCTCGCCGTTGGCTGGTGGTCTGTGTTCACCGCGCTGACCGCGGCAACCAGCAGCGTTGCGGGCATGTTCGGCTGCCGCTTGCTGCTCGGCGTCGGCGAGGCGGGCGCGTATCCGTCGTGCGCGAAGCTCGTGAGCCAGTGGTTCCCCGTGAAGGAGCGCGCGCTTGCGACCAGCATCTTCGACAGCGGCTCGCGGGTCGGCTCCGCGCTGTCCATTCCGGTCGTCGCGCTGATCATCAGTTCGGTCGGCTGGAAAGCAGCGTTCATCATCACCGGTGCACTTGGCGCAGTGTGGATTCTCGGCTGGTTCGTGATCTACCGGAACCCCGCGCCGCTCGATGAAGGCAGCGCGAATGCTGCCGCCAGCGCGCCCGCCGTCGCAAGACAGCGCGAGCGCGTCACGTGGGGCTCGCTGTTTCGCCACCGCACGCTGTGGGGAATGATGCTCGGCTTCTTTTGCCTGAATTTCGTCATCTATTTCTTCATTACGTGGTTTCCGAGCTACCTCGTGCAAACGCGCGGCTTCTCGCTGAAATCGCTCGGCACGCTGGGGATGATTCCGGCGCTGATCTCCATTCCGGGCGGCTGGCTCGGCGGCTACGTGTCCGATGCGCTGTTCCGGAGCGGCTGGAGCCTGACCGCTGCGCGCAAGACCTGCATGGTCGGCGGCATGCTGTTGTCGTCGGTCATCACGCTGTCGGCATTCACGGCGAATGTCTATCTGATGCTCGCGTTCTTCGGCATCGCCTACGGCAGCCTCGCGTTCGCGGCGGCGAGCATCTGGTCGCTGCCGGGCGACGTCGCGCCGACGCCGGACCATGTCGCGTCGATCGGCGGCATTCAGAACTTTGCGTCGAACCTGGCCGGCATCGTGATCACGACGTTTACCGGCGTGATGGTCGCGATGACCAAGGGCTCGTTCACGATTCCGCTCGTCGTGGCCGGCGGCTTCTGCTTTCTCGGCGCGTTCAGCTATCTGGTGATCGTGGGCCGCATCGAACCGCTGTCCGTTGGTTCGGATACCGAAGAAGCGTCGACGCGTGTGCGCTCGGCGATCTGACGCAGTCGGAAGCCGCCCGCAATTTATTTCATTCGAGGCCCTCTTATGTTGACTCAAGCTAGCAGCGCGCCCCAGGTGATCCGTCTGCATCCAAACGACGACGTGATCATCGCGACCCGGCAGCTTCTGCCCGGCACGCGCATCGACGCGGAACAACTGGTCGTGACAGGGCTCGTTCCGCCCGGCCACAAGGTCGCCACGCGCGACATTGCGAAAGGCGCGCCGGTCAAGCGCTATAACCAGATCATCGGCGTTGCGCGCGAAGCGATCGCGCGCGGTCAGCATGTTCACGTGCACAACCTGGGCATGTCCGAGTTCGCGCGCGATCATGAGTTCGGCGTCGACACGCATCCAACCGAGTACGTCGCCGAGCCCGCGCACTTCATGGGCATACGCCGCGACGACGGCCGCGTCGCGACCCGCAATTACATCGGCATCCTGACGAGCGTGAACTGTTCGGCCACGGTCGCACGCGCGATCGCCGATCATTTCAGACGCGACGTGCGCCCGGAAGCGCTTGCCGCGTTTCCGAACGTGGACGGCGTCGTCGCGTTGACGCATGGACTCGGCTGCGGAATCGACATGCAGGGGGAGGGCATTGCCGTATTGCGCCGCACGTTGGCCGGCTACGCGGTGCATCCGAACTTCGCGTCGGTGCTGTTCGTCGGACTCGGCTGCGAGACCAACCAGATCGACGGCGTGCTCGACGCGGCCGGCCCGGCGGGCAAAGCGGCGAAGCTGCGCAGCTTCACGATCCAGGACAGCGGCGGGACCCGCAAGACGATCGAGCGCGGCATCGCAATGGTCAACGAAATGCTCGCCGACGCGAACCGCGTTGAACGCGTGCCCGTGCCGGCGTCGCTTCTGTGCGTCGGTCTGCAGTGCGGCGGCTCGGACGGCTACTCGGGCATTTCCGCGAATCCCGCGCTCGGCGCCGCGGTTGACCGGCTGGTGCGGCACGGCGGTACCGCGATTCTTTCGGAGACACCCGAGGTCTACGGTGCCGAGCACCTGCTGACCCGCCGCGCCGTGAGCCAGGCGGTGGGCGAGAGGCTGCTCGCGCGGATTGCGTGGTGGCAGGATTACTGCACACGCAACGGCGGGGCCTTGGACAACAACCCGTCGGCCGGCAACAAGGCAGGCGGCTTGACGACGATCCTCGAGAAATCGCTCGGGGCGGTCGCGAAGGGCGGCACGACGAACCTCGTCGAAGTCTACGAGTATGCACAGCCTATCGGCGCAAAGGGCTTCGTGTTCATGGACTCGCCCGGCTACGACCCCGTGTCGGCAACGGGCCAGGTCGCCTCGGGCGCCAACCTGATCTGCTTCACGACCGGGCGAGGCTCCGCATACGGATGCGCGCCGTCGCCTTCGCTGAAGCTCGCGACGAACACCGCGCTGTGGGAGCGCCAGGAGGACGACATCGACATCAACTGCGGCGGCGTGGTCGACGGAAGCGCGAGCATCGACGAGCTGGGCGAAGCGATCTTCCAGATGATGCTCGACTGCGCGTCCGGCACGCGCTCGAAGAGCGAACTGCATGGCTACGGGCAAAACGAGTTCGTGCCCTGGCAGGTTGGCGTGGTGACGTGAGCACGTCGACCGTGAATCGCAGGCGCGCTGTACAGCGGAAAGGAACAGGAGAACCGTATTGAAACGCCGTCTTTATTCAGGCCGCGACGTGAACCGCGCGCACAGCATCGACGATCTGCGCGAGATGGCGCGCAGGCGGCTACCCAACTTCTGTTTCGAATACATCGAAGGCGGCGCCGAGGACGAGACAACGCTGCGCCGCAACCGCAACGTGTTCGACGAAATCGCATTCTTGCCGCGCACGCTCGTCAATGTCGAACATCGCAGCCAGAGCAGGACACTGTTCGGTCAACGCGTGGCGTCGCCGTTCATGATCGGCCCGACCGGCTACAGCGGACTGATGTATCGCGAGGGCGACGTGCAGCTTGCGAGCGCGGCTGCGGCGGCCGGCATTCCGTTCGTGCTGAGCAATGCGTCGACGATCGCGCTTGAAGATGTCGTGCAACGCGCGGGCGGCCGCGTGTGGATGCAGGTCTACATGTATCGCACGCGAGAGTTCGTCGCGAAGCTTGCACAACGCTCGCTGGCGGCCGGCATCGAAGCGCTGGTCGTGACGACGGACAGCGCGGTGTTCGGCAAACGCGAATGGGATCTGCGCAACTACATCAAGCCGTTGATGCTCGACTGGCGCAACAGATTCGACGTGCTGGGCCATCCGCGCTGGATGAGCAACGTGCTCTGGCCAAGCGGCATGCCGCGCTTCGCGAATCTCGGCGATCTGTTGCCGCCGGGGCAGACCAGCGTGAAGGGCGCGACCATCACGCTGGGTCAGCAGCTCGATCCGTCGCTCTCGTGGGACGACATCCGCTGGCTGCGCGATCTGTGGCCAAAGCGCCTCGTCGTGAAGGGCGTGTTGGGTGCGCCCGATGCGCTGCGGGCGGTCGAGGCCGGCGTCGACGGGATCGTGCTGTCGAATCACGGTGGACGGCAACTCGACGGCGCGGTGTCCGCAATGGACGTACTCCCGGAAGTCGTCGATCAGGTGCGCGGCCGACTCGCCGTGATGCTCGACGGCGGATTCCGCCGCGGCTCCGACATTCTGAAAGCGGTGGCGCTCGGCGCCGATGCGGTGCTGCTCGGCCGGGCGACGACCTATGGCCTGAGCGCGGGCGGCCAGCGAGGCGCCGCGCGCGCGATCCAGATATTGCAGACGGAAGTGGATCGCGGGCTGGGTCTGCTCGGGTGCAGCGACATTGCCGCGCTCGACCGCAGCTATCTGCGCTGGCACGCGCTGAGCGCCGCGCCAGCGCTCGTGTACGCTGGCAGCGCGCACGATGCGGTGACCGCCGCGTGACGACGAGCACATGGCAAGCTGGCGGCGAAAAGACGCTGCCTGCTTGCCTGAATACGTGTCGCGCGCCCTTTCGTTACCGGTAACGAATCCGAATTGCACACGCCAGCCCCAGTCGTTATACTGGCTCCGCGATCGGTGGCCTGACCAAAACCGATTGGCCTGACCGCAGCACGAATCAACGCAGACTGGCAAACGGCGCGTTGTCGATCAAGTCACGGCGCGCGAATAAAAACGAAAGGAGATGACAGGATGTTCCGTAAAGGAATGAAGGTCAGGGCCGCGGTCGCGCTCGCCGCGTGCATGGCGGGCAGCGCGGCGCACGCGCAGGTCGCAACCGGCGACACGTCGCAAAAGAAGATCGCGTTGTCGAACAGTTTTGCCGGCAATGCCTGGCGGCAGTCGATGCTCAAGAGCTGGAACGCGGTGGCGCAACAGGCGGTGAGCGACAAGAAGATAGCCGCCGCGCCCGCGTTCACCACCGCGGAAAACCAGGTTACCGAACAGGCGCAGCAGGTGCAGAACCTGATCCTGCAAGGCTATAACGCGATCGTGATCGACGCCGTATCGCCCACCGCGCTCAACGGTACGATCAAGAAGGCATGTGCGGCGGGCATTGTCGTCGTGTCGTTCGACGGTGTCGTCGACGAACCGTGCGCGTATCGCGTGAACTTCGACTTCAAGGGCTGGGCCGAGCAGGGCGTCGATTATCTGGCGACCCGGTTGAACGGCAAAGGCAACATTCTCGAAGTGCGCGGCGTGGCCGGCATTTCTGTCGACAACCTGATGCATGAAGGCGTGCTCGAGGGGCTGAAGAAACATCCGGGCCTGAAGCTCGTCGGGTCGGTGAACGGCGACTGGACGCAGTCGGTCGCGCAAAAGGCCGTCGCCGGCATTCTTCCGACGCTGCCGCAAGTCGACGGCGTCGCGACCGAAGGCGAGATGTCGTTTGGCATCGCGCAGGCGTTCAAGGCGGCCAATCGTCCCACGCCGCCCATGATCATCGGCAGCACCTATCCGGAACTCGAATGGTGGAGTGAGCAGGCCAAAACCGGCTATCAGTCGCGCTCGCTGTCGAACCCGCCGGGCGCGGTCTCGTTCGCGTTCTGGGTCGCGCAGCAGGTGCTCGCGGGCAAGCATATCCCGAAGGACGTGACCATCAACGTGCCGCTGCTGGCGATCTCGCAGCAGGAGTTGCCGGCGAAGCTCGCCGCAACGCCTAAGGGCGGACTTGCCGACGTCACCTACACGTTGCCGCAGACCGTGGCCTTGCTCGACAAAAAGTAAGCACGCGCAGGCCCGGTCCTGCGCGATCGGGCGCAATCGGGCGCGATCGGGCGCGTGTACGACGCCACGCATGGAGGCATGTGAATGGGCGCAACATCAAGCAGCGGCCAGCCGGACGCATTGATTCGCTTTGAAGGCATCGGCAAGACGTTCGGCCGGGTACGTGCGCTGACCGACGTCGACTTCGCGTTCATGCGCGGAGAATGCGTCGGCATTGCAGGACACAACGGCGCGGGCAAATCGACGCTGATGGCGGTGCTGGCGGGCGTGTATGCGCCGACGCAGGGCCGCATTGCCGTGGACGGACAAGCGGCGCCGCATTACGACGCGAACGCCGCGCGCGATGCGGGCGTGCGGTGCGTGTTCCAGGAGTTGTCGCTGTGCGCGAACCTGACGGTCGCCGAAAACATGGCGGTCGTGCATCCGCAATTGCGCGGGCGCGGCTGGCGCCGCAAGGCAACCGCGCTGATGCGCGAGAAGCTGGAAGAAATCTTTCCCGGCAATGGACTCAAGGGCAACGAACTGGTTTCCGATCTGACGCTCACGCAACAGCAGATGGTGGAAATCGCGCGCGGCTTTACCGTGACCGATGCGCCGGTGCGCCTCGTGATTCTCGACGAGCCCACTTCGTCGCTCGACGCGCATACAGCCGAGCAACTGCTCGCATTCGTGCGGCGCGCGGCGCAATCCGGAATCACATGCGTGCTGATCACACACATGCTGGGTGAAATAGAGCGCGTCGCGGATCGCGTGGTCGTCATGCGCGACGGCGCAATTGTCGGCGTGCTGCCGCGCGAGGCGGCGAGTCGCTCGGCGATCATCCAGGCAATGGGTCAGCAGCTCGAAGCTGAGAAGACGCCTTCTGCCGCGCGCGTGCGCGACGCAAGCGGTGACGAGCGCGCTTTTCGCTGGCATGTGGGCCCGCATAAGCGGACTTTGGTCGAAGCGTCGCGTGGCGAGATTGTCGGCTTTGCAGGGCTCGCAGGCCAGGGTCAAACGGAAGCATTGCTGTCGATCTACGAGGCCGCCACGCGGCACGGAGCAGGGCGCACGAAGGTCGCTTTCGTCGCCGGCGACCGTGGCCGCGACGGCGTGTTTCCGGTCTGGTCTATCGCGCAGAACCTCGACGTGCGCTGGCTGTTCGGCGGAGCGAAGTCGCGGCGCGGCCTCGTCGATCGCTCGGCCGCGCGCGCGCTCGTCGAAGCATGGCGCGCGAAGATCGGCATACGCGGCGCCCCGATGAGCGCGGGCATTCTGTCGCTGTCCGGCGGCAATCAGCAGAAAGTGCTGTTCGCACGCGCGCTCGCGTCGGACGCAGCGCTGATCCTGATGGACGATCCCACGCGCGGCGTGGATGTCGGCACGAAGCGCGACATCTACCAGCTCGTGCACGACGAAGCGCAAAAGGGCCGCACTTTCATCTGGTATACGACAGAAAACGAAGAACTGTCACATTGCGACCGCACCTATGTATTCCGCTCGGCCGCCGTTACGCGCGTGCTCAAGGCCGACGAATGCACCGAAGAAGCACTGCTTGCAGCAAGCTTCGAGGAGCAGGCCGCATGACGCCCGCGCGCTCGTCCATCCAGAGCGTGCAGGCTCGCCTGCGCGCGTTGCTTCCCGCCATCTCGCTGATCGCGGTGCTCGTGCCGATTCTCATCATGCAGCCCGCGGTGATGAGCTATTTCGGCTCGAGTCTGCTGCTCAACCTGGCGGTGCCCATCGTGCTTGCGACGCTCGCGCAGCTCGCAATCATCACCGTGAACGACCTCGACCTGTCGATCGGTTCCTTCGTCAGTCTGGTGGCGTGCATCGGCGCGACGCTGCTCGTCAGGCAGCCGTGGCTCGGCGTGCTCGCGCTGATCGGCTGCGTGCTCGCCTATGCGGCAGTCGGCGCGCTGATCGAGCTGCGGCAGATTCCGTCGATTGTCGTCACGCTCGGTCTGTCCTTCGTATGGAGCGGACTTGCGATCGTGCTGCTGCCTTCGCCCGGCGGCACGAGTCCCGGCTGGCTCGGCACGGCAATGAACTATCAGACGCCGCTCGTCGCGGCGCCGATCGTGTGGTCGGTGCTGGTCGCGATCGTCGGGCACGTGCTGCTGATGCGCACCTCGGCCGGCGTGCGGATACGCGGCGCGGGCGGCAATCCGCGCGCGATGCGCCGCTTCGGCTGGTCGCTGGTGCGCAGCAAGGCGACACTGTATGGCATCGCGGGCATTTTCGGCGTGCTGTCGGGTCTGTCGCTGCTCGGCCTCACGACTTCTGCCGACGCGAATCTCGCGCTGCGCTACACGCTGCTGTCCATCGCGGCGGTGATATTGGGCGGCGGCGAATTCATCGGCGGGCGCGTGTCGGTGATCGGCGCCGTGCTCGGTGCCATTACGCTGACGCTCGCGGCGTCGTTCCTCGCCTTCCTCAATATCCCGGCGGACTGGCAGGTCGGCATGCAGGGCGCGATTCTGGTCGTCGTGCTGTCGCTGCGTGTGCTGTTGCAACGCGGGGAGCGCCAATGAAATCGCAAACTTCCGGTAGGGCAATGGGTGCAGACGCAACCATGTGGTCGCGCTTGCGCAGCGTGCAGGCGCCGTGGGCGTGGTCGTTCGTCGGCGCGGTGCTGGTGTGGTTCGGCATTGTCGGTGTGTTCGGCTTCGGCATTGCCAGCAATGTCGCACAGACGGCGCTCACCTATGGCGTGTTCATGGTGCTCGTCGGGCTTGGGCAGATGCTCGTGATTACGTCGGGCGTTGGCAACATCGACCTGTCGGTGCCGTCGACCATCGCGCTTGCAGGCGTGATCGGCATGCACGTAATGGGCGGAGCGAACGGGCGGATCGTGCTGGGCGTCGCCGCCGCGCTTGGCGTCGGTATCGCGGTGGGCCTCGCGAACTACATGCTGATCAGACTGCTGCGCATTCCGCCGATCATCGCGACGCTGTCCTCCAGTTTCATCATTCAGTCGATCGCTATCACGCAAGGGCGGCAGCTTCCACCACCGCCGCCCGCGCTCGGCGCCTTCGCGACCAGCCGGTTTCTGAACGTGCCGTATATCGCGCTTCTTGCATTCGCGCTGTCGGCCGCGCTGGCTGTGTTGCTGCATCGGGCGGTGTACGGCCGCAAGCTGTCGGCGATCGGACAGAACGCGCGGGCGGCGTGGCTCGCGGGCGTCGACGTGCATCGCACGCGCTGCGTCGCGTACCTGCTGTGCTCGATGATCGCCGCGCTCACCGCACTTCTGCTCGCGGCGACCTCGGGCGGCGCCTCGCTCGATATGGGCGTGGAGTACATGCTGATTTCGATTGCCGTGGTGGTGATCGGCGGCACGCTGGTCGCCGGCGGCAAGGCGACGATTGTCGGCGTGTGGGGCGCGTCGATGTTTCTGTTTCTCACGAACGCCGCGCTCAACGCGCTCGGCGCCGATGCAGGCGTGCGCTCTATCGTCTATGGCGTGCTCATTATCGCGGTGACGGTTGCGGCCGGTGGCAAGACCGTGCGGTGAAGAAGTGCCGAGCGCAGTTCCGATTCACATGAAGAACGAGAGGGGACATGAAATCCAGCGACTATGAAGTGCATGATCCGCGTTTCAGGCTGCTGCTTCAGCCCAATGCATTCCTGAGCCGCCTGACAGACGAATGCCTGTGGGCCGAAGGGCCCGTCTATTTTCCGGCAACAGACCTGCTGATCTGGAGCGACATACCGAACAACCGCATGCTGCGCTGGGCGCCGGGAATGGGCGTCGGAGTATTCCGCGCGCCGTCGAACTACAGCAACGGCAACACGCGCGATCGCGAAGGCCGGCTCGTCACCTGCGAGCATGGCGGGCGGCGCGTAACGCGCACCGAACACGACGGCAGCGTAACCGTGCTCGCGTCGCACTTCGAGGGCAAGCGACTGAATTCGCCGAACGATGTGATCGTCGATTCGAACGGCGGCATCTGGTTCACGGACCCCAACTACGGAATTCTCAGCGACTACGAAGGGTATCGCGCGGAAAGCGAGATTGGCCGCTGCAACGTGTACCGCATTGCACCGGACAGCACGCGGGTAGAACTGGTCGCCGACGACTTCGTGAAGCCCAACGGTCTTGCGTTCTCGCCGGACGAGTCGCGCCTCTATATCGCGGATTCCGGCGCGTCGCACGACGACACGGCGCCGCGTCATATCCGCGTGTTCGACGTTGCGGGCGAGGGCCGTTTGCGCAACGGGCGCCTTTTCATCGAGATGCGAAGCGGCGTGCCGGACGGCATGCGCGTCGACGAGCACGGCAACGTGTGGACGAGCGCCGAAGACGGCGTGCATTGCTATGCGCCGGACGGGACTCTGCTCGGCAAGATCCTGATTCCGGAGGTGGTCGCGAATCTCACGTTTGGCGGCATTAACCGCAATCGGCTGTTTATCGCGGCGACCTCGTCGGTCTATTCGCTTCACGTCGGCGTGCGCGGCGCGGGGCGCTGAAACAGCACAACATCACAACATCAAAATCCGGAGACGAAACATGAAGATGACAGCAATCGCGGTGGCGCTGTGCGTCGCCACGGCATCGGTGGGCGCTTCGGCGCAGGTTGCAACCGGCGATACGTCGTCGATGAAGATCGCGCTGTCGAACAACTATGCGGGCAACAGCTGGCGGCAGCAGATGCTCAAGAGCTGGTCGAACGTCGCGGATCCGGCGGTGAAACAGAAGATCGTTGCGGCCGCACCGAGTTTCACGACCGCCGAAAGCCAGGCCACCGAGCAGGTCCAGCAGATCCAGAACCTGGTGCTGCAAGGCTACAAGGCGATTGCAGTCGATGCGGTCTCGCCCACCGCGCTCAACGGTGTCATCAAGCAGGCGTGCGGCGCGGGCGTGACAGTCGTGTCGTTCGACGGGATCGCGACCGAGCCCTGCGCATACCGCATCGCGGTCGACTTTCAGGGCATGGGGCGCATGCAGGTCGATTACCTCGCGAAGCGTTTGAACGGCAAGGGCAACCTGCTGGAGATCCGCGGGCTCGCGGGCGTCTCGGTGGACGACGAGATTCATCAGGGCATCGTGGACCAGCTGAAGAAATATCCGGGGCTGAAGATCGTCGGCTCGGTACATGGCGACTGGACGCAGACCGTCGCGCAAAAACAGGTGGCGGGCATTTTGCCGACGTTGCCGAAGATCGACGGCGTTCTCACCCAGGGTGGCGACGGCTTCGGCGCCGCGCAGGCAATCAAGGCTGCCGGACGGCCGACGCCGATCATCATTCTCGGCAACCGTCAGGAAGAGCTTGCATGGTGGGCCGATCAGAAGAAGAGCGGCTACGAGACGATGTCGGTGACGATTCCGCCGGGCGCGTCGACGTTCGCGTTCTGGGTCACGCAGCAGATTCTGGCGGGCAAGAAGGTGCCGCACGATATCCGCATGCCGGTGCTCGAGGTCAAGGCAGATGAACTCGATGCCGTGCTCGCCAGGACACCGGCGGGTGCGCTTGCCAACAAGGAGTACACGCGCGATGAAGTGGTCGCGGTAGTCGATGGGAAGAAGTGAGGGCCTGGCGAACGTGAGGTGAGGGGCGAGCGGTGAGCGACAGTGAGTCGCGCGAACCGGCTAATAGCGGGTCGTAGCGCCTGAGGGGCCGCGCCCAAGGTCGCGAGGTACTTAAGCGACCGGTTCGCGCACCGCTTGTGAGTTGCCTTGCGAGTTACCGTGCAGCTCGCCTCGTGACCCGCCTCCCGATCCCCCTTCGGGCTCCCGATAAGCCGCGAACTTCGAGGTCTTGCCGATGCCCGGATTGAAGCAATTGCACGGATCGAGCTTCTGATAGAACGCGGCAAGCTCGGGCTTCGCCTCGTACAGATGCCCCACGTTATGCTCCGCCGGATATTCGGCGCCGCGAGCGTCGAGCAGTTCCAGCATTTCGTGTTCGAGCGCCACACAGTCGTGCCCCTTCCTGACAATGTAGTCCTGATGGAACACGTGACACAGAAAGTGGCCGTAATACAGCTTCAGCGTAATGGCCTGTTCGATTTTCTGCGGCAAACGCTCGAACCAGTCGCGATCGTTTCTCCTTAGCGCAATGTCCAGCGCAACGATATCTTCGACCTCGCGGTGATGCACCGCGCGATACCGCACCGCCGCACTCGCCGCCGCGAAGCGATGCAAGAACGCTTTTCGGCCTTCTTCGTCCGTGCATTCGAAATACGCGCCGTTTGCAGCGGCGAAACGTTCGGCGAGAAAGGCGCGTGCCTCGTCAATGCCCGCAGCCGGCACTTTAAGCATCAGATGATGCTCGTAGCGGTCCCGATACTCCTTCAAGCGCGCAGGCAGATGATCTGGCAGCAACTCGCTTAGCCATTGCAGCATGCGGTCGGTGAAATGCTTCGGCATGAAGCTCAGGCGCTCGAACCACGTGTCGCAACGCGTTTTCAGGCTGAAGAACATCGGCAACCGTTCGGTGCCGAACCGGTCAATGATGACAAACAGATCCTTGCCGTACTTCTTCGCTACATCGAATGCATCGCGGTGCATGTATTCGCCGGCAATGGGCAGATACTCGAAGTTCGCGAGCGCGTGGCGGCGAATATCGGTGAGCACGCCCGTATCGTTCGTGCCGATGTAGAAAACCTTGGCGCCGCTTTGCGCAGCGAACGTGTCGAGACGCACCGCGAAAGTCATGACCTTGCCCGCGGAACCGGACGCCTCGAACAGACGGCGCGGATCGGCATTGAAGCGCGCGGGTGTCGAGGCATCGACATCGCGCACGTGGATCGCGTATTCGCGGTCGGAAGCTGCTGCGCCCTCGCTGACGTCGCGGGGGGCGAACGTGCCGTTTTCGATGCGTGTCAGCACGTCTTCAGGCGACTCGCCCAGTTCAATGCCGAGATGATTCACGAGCCGCACAGTGCCCGTCGCATCGACCGCGGCGAACAGCGCCATCTCCGTGTAAGCCGGCCCGCGATGCACGAGCGAGCCGCCCGAGTTGTTGCTGATACCGCCCAGCACCGATGCGCCGATGCATGATGAGCCGATCACCGAATGCGGCTCGCGCCCGAGCGGCTTTAACGTGCGCTCTAGCTGATCGAGCGTCGTCCCGCCGATGCACACGACCTGCCTGCCGCCGTCGAGCAGATGAATGCGCTTGATGCGAGTCGTGCTGACGATGACGATATCCCGATCGTAGTCATCTCCTGCGGGCGTCGAACCGCCGGTCAGCCCCGTATTCGAGGCTTGCGTAATGACAATGACGCCCGCCGCGACGCATGCGGTCAGCGCCTGCCATTGCTCGTACAAGGTGCCCGGACGAACCACGGCCAGCACGCGCCCCGTGCCGAAGCGATAACCCGTGCGATAGCGGCGCGTTCGCGCATCGCCGGTCAGCACGTGGCTCGCGCCTACGATCTCACGCAGTGACGCAAGCAAAGCAGTGTCGGACATGATGACCTCGAACCTTGGGTGACTCGCACGCGACTTATACGGCTGTGTGCAACTTATGGGCAACCTAAACGCGGCTTTGCTGCGTCGGCGTCGGCGGCGCGGAACGCGCGACGCCTCGCTGCATCAGCGTGAGAACCGCGCCCATGAACAGCGCGAACGCGACGAACACCAGACCCGCATTCGTGCTGTGCGTGACATCCTTCATCCAGCCGATGATCGACGGGCTCACGAAGCCGGCGAGATTGCCGATTGAGTTGATCATTGCGATGCCCGCGGCCGCAGCCGTTCCAGACAGCACGCTGCTCGGATAGGTCCAGAAGACGGGCATCATCGAAAGGACGCCGGCGGTTGCGGCCGACAGCGTAATCAGCACCAGCACGAGGTTGTCCGTGTACAGCGTGCTCGCATAGAAGCCGATTGACGCGGCAATGGCAGCCGTCGCCAGATGCCAGCGCCGCTCGCGGCGCTCGTCCGAACTCTTCGCGACCAGCACCATCGACACGATGGCGACCGCATACGGCACCGCGGTGAGCAGCCCGACAGCGAATGCGTCCTTCACGCCCGCGGCCTTGACGAGCGTCGGCAGATAGAAGCTCACGCCGTAGAGGCCCATCATGCAGCAGAAGTAGATCGCCGCCAGGTGCCACACGCGAGCATTCGAGACCACGGCCTTCAGCGAATGATCGGCGTTCACGTTGCCATCGCGGGCGAGATTGGCTTCGAGTAGCTGCTTCTGCGATTCGTCGAGCCACGATGCAGCCCGAATGCCGTTAGGCAGCAAAAACAGCACGAGAATGCCGAGCACGAGCGATGGCGCCGCCTCGATCAGATAGAGCCATTGCCAGTTCGACATGCCATGCACGCCGTTGAACGCCTGCATGATCCAGCCCGACAGCGGGCCGCCCACGACGCCCGCCACCGGAATGCCGATCATGAATAGCGCGTTCATGCGGCCGCGCCGGCTTGACGGATACCAGTAGGTCAGATACAGCACGATGCCGGGGAAGAAACCCGCTTCCGCCACGCCCAGCAAAAAGCGCACGAGATAGAACATGGCGGGTGTTTTGACGAAGAGCGACGCCGCCGACACCACCGCCCACGTCATCATGATCCGGCTGATCCACACCCGCGCGCCCACGCGATGCAAAAGCACATTGCTCGGCACCTCGAACACGAAATAGCCGATGAAGAAAATGCCTGCGCCCAAGCCGTACACGGACTCGCTGAACTTGAGGTCGCTTAGCATCTGCAGCTTCGCGAAACCGACGTTGACGCGGTCCAGATAAGCCGCGACATAGCAGATGAAAAGGAACGGCAGCAGACGCCAGGTCACTTTCGCGTACGTGGCGTTCTCCAAACCGGCGGAGGATGCCGGGCTGAGGGGCGGGTTCATCGACTGTCTCCTGATGCGTGCGGCCTGTTGCCGCTACTGACTGAATGTCGCGCATTGTTCCGCGTCAGCGGGAAACTGTCGATATGCAGAAGCACTGGTCCTACCAGTTTGTGTTGCCGTGCCAGCCTGCCAAACAACTGACGAAAGTACTATTCCCAGCCGTTCAGGCGCAGGGTGGCCCGCACGAGACGCTGCTCTTCTCCGTCTATTTCGCGCAGACAGGCGGTGGTCGTGGCGATGTGCGCGCTCGCCGCGCGCCGCGCCTGCTCGGGCTGTTTGCCGGTCACGGCCTTGTAGAGCCGCGCATGCTGGCGGTCGATCACGCGCTTTTCCGCCGTGCGGTGGTAGAGGTTGTTGACCGATGCGAAGACCGAACTCAGCAGCAGGTCCGTAAGGGATGTCAGGGTATGCACCAGCACCGGATTGTGCGAGGCCTCGCAGATCGCGAGATGGAACGCGTAGTCGAGTCGCGCCCGCTTGGTTTCGCCGATGTCGGGGCTGTTGTTCGCCGCGAGCATCTCTTCATAGCGCCGGGTGATCAGCGCGTAGTCGGCCTGGGTGCCGCGCAGCGCCGCGAGCCGTGCGGATTCGGCCTCCAGCATCTCGCGCACTTCGAAGATGTCGTAGAGCGTGCGCGGCTGCGATCCGAGCAGGTGCATCATCGGCGAAAGCGCCGGTTGCGAGGTGAGCGCCGCGACGAACGAGCCGCGCCCGTGCGACGTTTCGATAATCTTGCGCGCCCGCAGCACCTTCAGCCCCTCGCGCAGCGCGGAGCGCGATACACCGAGCTTGACGGTCAGCCGGCGCTCGGATGGCAGCGCCTGACCGGGCTTGAGCACGCCGTCGACGATCAGACTTTCGATGCGCCCGGCCACCACGTCGGCCACCTGCGAGCCGGATTCCATATCGTCCCTTTCCATGCGCCTCTCTACTGGTCGGACCACTGTCCGGCCATACTAACGCGCGACGAAGCGCGATGGCAAGGCAGGGCGCAAGGAGGTTTGGGCAAACCGGTCCGCGTGGGGGCGGCGCTCGCCGTCCACGGATCGATGTAACGGCCGCTTCGCCGCGTCCTGCGTAAAAGCGCCGACCGGACTGCAATGGGACGCTTGGCGCGACGCTCACGTGGGTTCGGGAGAGAAGGTGTGCGCCGCGGGCGTTCCAACAACGACGCCTTCACCGCCCGCCTGCGCAGAGCCGCGCGGCGCGAACGGTGCAGTACCTGCTCGCCGCAGCGCTCAAATCTCCAACACTCCCGCCGCCATAAATCCGCCGTCTACCGGCAGCGTCTGTCCGTTCACATATGAAGCCCGTTCCGAGCACAGAAAGGCGACCACCGAGGCGATCTCGTCCGGCACGCCGTAGCGTCCGGCGGGCACTGCGCGCGTGTAGTTGTCGCGCGCTACCTGCGAATGAAGATCGAGCGTCATCGGCGTGTCGACCGGGCCCGGGGCAATGCCGTTGGTCGTAATGCCGTACTCGGCGAGTTCAATGGCCATCTGCCGCGTGAGACCGATTACCGCTGCTTTCGACGTGCCATACGCGGTACGCCCCATGCTCGCGCGCAGTCCGCTGACGGACGCAATGTTCACGATGCGTCCCCAACCGGCCCGGCGCATGAGTCGGGCGGCACGCTGACCGCACAGCATGGGCCCGGTCACATTGACGTCGAATACCTTGCGCCAATGCTCGACCGGATAATCGATGAACGGAAACGTCTTCGCAATGCCCGCGTTGTTCACGAGAATGTCGCAGCGGCCAAACTGCGCGTCAATCGCGCTGAATGCCTCGTCGATCGACGACGCATCCGAGACGTCGAGCCGCACCGCGTACGCCTCGCGGCCGGCCGCGCAAAGGGAGCCCGCCAGATCGTTCGCCGAATGAGTGTTGATATCGCCGACGAAGACAATGTGCCCGGCGTCGGCGAGTTGTTGCGAGATCGCCGCGCCGATGCCGGCGCCGCCGCCGGTCACGAGCGCGACGCGCGGATGGGCGGGAAGGGAGCGGTCACGGCGGAAGCTTTCGATATTCTGATTCACTGCGCACTCTCGAATGAATGATTGGAAACAAAAGGAATGACTGAAGACAGATGATCGGAACGCCGGACACGACGCTGTATGGCACCGTTGGCCTGGTTGCCGTTCGCGTCGGCGCTCTATTGCTTCACTTCAGGAACCCGATCGACAGCCAGGGCACGAACGCGACCACTACGAGCGCGATAAGCAGCGCGCCGAGATAGCCCCACACGCGGCTCACGACTCGGTCCGGAGACACCTTGCCGATCGCGCAGGCGGCGTAGAAACCGACGCCCATCGGCGGTGCGAAGAGGCCGAGTCCCATCGAAAGAATCACGACCATCGCGTAGTGCACGTCATGGATGCCGAGCGCCCGCGCCACCGGAAAAAGCAGCGGGCCGAACAGCACGATCGCGGGTATTCCTTCGAGCACGCTGCCGAGCACGACGAACACCACGATCGACACGGCGAGAAACGCGTGCGGACCACCCGGCATGTGTTCCATCGCCGTCACGAGCGACGCGGAGAAACCCGATTGCGTGAGCGCCCATGCCATCGCGGTGGCAAGGCCGATGATCAGCAGGATGGCGCCGGACAGACTCGCGGTATCGAGCAGCAGCGAGTAGAGGCGCTGCCATTTGATCCGTCGTCCGAACAGATGCAGCATCACCCCTGCAATCAGCGTGTATGCAATGCCGATGGTGGACACTTCGGTCGCCGTGGCGGTGCCTTCGATCACCACTGCGCGGATCAGCATAGGCAGCGCGAGTGCAGGAAGCGCAATCACGAAAGTCCTCAGAATCGTACGCAGAGGCGCGCGTGTCGTGCTGCCGGCAGGCTCGTGCCGCGCGCGGCGCCAGCACACGAAGCCGATCGCGACAGTGGCAACCACCGCGGGCATGATGCCGCCGACAAACAACGCGGTAATCGATACGCCGCATACCGCGCCAATGGTGATCAGCACGAGACTCGGCGGAATCGTTTCGGTCATTGCGCCGGTCGAAGAGAGGAGCGCGACCAGTTCTTCCGGCTTTGCCCCGCGCCGCTGCATCTCGGGAAAGAGCGCGGGCGCGATGGCGGCCATGTCCGCCGCTTTCGCGCCGGAAATGCCCGACACCAGAAACATCGCGCCGAGCAGCACGTATTGCAGGCCGCCGCGCACGTGACCGAGCAACGCGGCCATGAAATCGATCAGGCAGCGCGCGAGTCCGCTCAACTCCAGCAGCGCGCCGAGCAGCACGAAAAGCGGCACGGACAGCAGCACGAGATTCGCCATGCCTTCGTCCATGCGGCTCACCACGATACCGAGCGGCGCGTGCGTCATCAGAACGAGATACGCAAGCGTCGCCGTGCCGAAGCTGAACGCAATTGGCACGCCGCCCGCCACGCACAGACCCACCAGCACGACAAAGAACACGATCAGGTTCAGATTGCCGAGCCCGAGCAGGGCCGGCTGCGCGAACCACAGCACAGCGGCGATCGATCCTGCGGCGAGGAGCGCGCCGCCGAACTGCGCGGGCGTCACATTGCGGGCGATACGGGCGATTGCGGCCATCAGCATCAGCACCGCGCCCACGGGCAGGGCGGCACAGCGCCAGCCGTCCGGCAATTGCAGCGCGGGCGTGCTGACGGGCATCTGCAGGTTCATGTGTTCGACCGCCGGCGCGATGATGAGACCGACGAACGCGCACACCGTCAACGCGCTGACCGCTTCCAGCCAGCCTCGCCATTTGTCGGGCAAGCGCGTGACGATGGCCGTGAGCCGCATGTGTTCGCCGCGGTGCAACGCGAGCACGGCGCCGAGCATCGCGAGCCAGCTGAACAGAATTGACGCGAGTTCGTCGGACCAGATGAGAGGCCGGTTCAGCCCGTAGCGAAAGATCACGCCGCACAGCAGGATCACCGTCTCCGCGACCACGAGGCAGGCCGCGACCGCGCCGACCCCGTGCATTACCCAATCGACTGCCAGCGCAACGCCGCGCGGAAGCCAGCCGTCGTTTTCCAGTTTCTTCGTCAAGGTGAGGTGCATGAGCGTCAGGCGAGCTTGCCGGTGTATTTTTCGAGGGCGGTCCATGCGTCGTCGCCAAACTTTTTGTGCCAGTCGGCGTAAAAGCCAGTAGCGGTCAACTGTTTGCGAAACGCGTTCATGTCGACGTCGTTGAATTGCAGACCCCTGGAATTGAGCTCCGGCATCAACGACGCGTTCAGCTTGGCGACGTCCGCGCGTTCCTGCACGGCGGCGTCGTTGATCGCATTGCGAACGATGACCTGCAGGTCCTTGGGCAGCCGCTCGAATGACTGCTTGTTGGCAAGGAACCAGAAGCCGTCCCACATGTGATTCGTGAGCGAGCAGTACTTCTGCACTTCATAGAGCTTGGCGGCAGTAATGGTCGCGAGCGGATTCTCCTGACCTTCGACCACCCGCGTTTGCAGCGACGAATACACCTCTGAAAAATTGATGCTGGCCGGCGACGCGCCGAGCGACTGGAACATCGACGTCCAGATGGGGCTCATCGGCACGCGCAGCCGGATGCCTTTCAGATCGTCGGGCACATGGATCGAGCGGTTGCTGGTGGTCGTTTGGCGATAACCGTTGTCCCAGATCTTCTCGAACGCGAACACGGAGGTCTTTGCGATCTGCTCGCGCACGCGCGCGCCGAGCGCACCGTCGAGCGCGCCCCATACCTGGTCGTAGTCCTTGAACGCAAAGCCCACGCCCGTGATCTGCGCCGCCGGCACGAGCGTGCCAAGAATCAGCGGCGATAGCGTGAAGTAGTCGATTGCGCCTGAGCGCACCTGCGAGAGCATGTCGGTGTCGCTGCCCAACTGGTTGTTCGAGTACACCTGGAAGTCGATGCGTCCTTTGCTCTCCGAAGCAATGCGCGCTGCTGCCTGCTTCGCGCGCACGTTCATCGGATGAGTGGCGGGCAGGTTGTTCGCATACTTCAAGGTGAACTCGGCGGCGTGCGCGCTGCGGCCATGCAGGCCGGCAAACGAGGCAGCGGCGGCAAGAGAGGCGCACTTGAGAAAGTCGCGCCGGGAGGTAACGCTCATCGTTTGTCTCCTGAGTTTTATGTTCGCCGCATCGAGGCGGCGCTCAGCTAAAAGCAAGAGCAGTGCCATTTTTTGCAGGCCGCTGCAGCACTGACATTGACTGTGCGCATTGGGGTTTTTGCCAGGCGTCGGATGGCGCGTCGACGCACTCATGTGTTTAGCGCATGCGACACCTGTCGCATGCTTTGATCAGTCGGCGTTGCGGTGGGCAGGCGTATGCCGGGCAAGCGCGAATCCGCGCAAGCACGGTCATGCGCGCGCCCCGGTCTTGCCAGGCAAGCGTTGCTGGACAGGAACGCAGGCGGCTGTGGCTGCCGCGGGCAACAGCCGCGAGGTGCCGTAACGGCATTGGCCTGGCTCTTGCATTGAGTGGCGCCATTCTCAAGCGAAGGAGTGGTATCTAATGCAACCGACCATCATCGGATGGAGTCATCTGCCGTTCGGCAAACTGGATGCGATCGACATCGAACGAATGATTGCCGACAGTGCGCGAGGGGCGATCGAACATGCTGGCATAGAGCCAGGCCAGATAGATTCGATTCACGTGGGCACGTTCAACGGCGGCTTCATCTATCAGGACTTTCCGTCGGCGCTGGTCTTCAATTCGATTCCCGAATTGCGTTATACGTCGACTGTGCGTTGTGAAAACGCGTGCTCGACCGGATCGGCAGCGGTGTATTCCGCACTCGACGCGATCCGCGCGGGTCGTTCGGCGTGCGCGCTCGTGATCGGCTACGAGAAGATGACGAGCTTGCCCACTGCCGAAGTCGGCAAGGTGCTGCAAAAGTGCTCGTATGCGTCGGAAGAGGCAGATGTGCCAGGCGGTTTCGCGGGGATCTTCGGCGGGCTCGCGCAGACCTATTTCGAGCGCTACGGCGATCAGTCGGACGCACTGGCGGCGATCGCCGCGAAAAACCATCACAACGGCGTAGCGAACCCGTATGCGCATATGCGGCGCGATTTCGGCTACGACTTCTGCCGTACTCCGTCGGAGAAAAACCCGTTCGTGGCCGGGCCGTTAAAGCGCACCGACTGCTCGATGATTTCCGACGGCGCGGCCGCAATGATTATCGCTTCGCCGGAACTTGCGCGAAGCGCGCGGCATGCTGTCGAATTTCGCGCGACGGTACAGGTGAGCGACTATTTGCCGTTGTCGCGCCGCGATCCAATCGCGTTCGACGGCGCGCGCCTCGCGTGGACGCGCGGTCTCGCGCAGGCGGGCATGACGCTTTCCGATCTGTCGCTGGTGGAAACGCACGACTGCTTCACGATTGCCGAGCTGATCGAATACGAGGCAATGGGCCTAGCCGAGCCGGGCCACGGCGCGCGCGTGATTCTCGACGGGGTGACGACGAAACAAGGGCGCTTGCCGGTGAATCCATCGGGCGGATTGAAGGCAAAGGGCCACCCGGTCGGCGCGACCGGCGTGTCGATGCACGTGATGGCAGCCATGCAGGTGACGGGCGTTGCCGGCGATATGCAGATTCCGGATGCGCGCACGGCCGGCGTGTTCAACATGGGCGGCGCCGCGGTGACGAATTACCTGAGCATTCTCGAAGCACGCCGCTAAAGCCCGGCCCCGCGCGAACGATGCAATGCGCGCCGCGTCCCTTCTTTTTCTTCAAAGCACTTGCGTATGCTAACCACCGTCATGAATCTCGGGAATCTGCTCACTGATGCAGCCCGACGCCACGCCGATCAACCCGGTTTTATCCACGCCGGACGCAGCATGAGCTGGCACGAAATTAATACGCGCGTCGATTCCGTCGCGCATGGTCTGAGCCGTCTTGGTGTGGGCAAGGGCGACCGGATCCTCGTTCATTCGCGCAACAACATCGCGTTGTTCGAGAGCGCGTGGGTCGCGTTCAAGCTGGGCGCGGTGTGGGTGCCGACCAATTGCCGGATCACCGCTACAGAGGCGGCCTACCTCGGTGAATCGAGCGGCGCGAAGGTCATGATTTACGAAGCCGGTTTCGACGCGCATGTCGATGCAGTGCGTGCGGCTTCAGCGGCGCTCAAGCACGTGGTCGCAATCGGCAAAGCCCGCGTGGGCGAACTGGAGTACGAGGTGCTCGCACGGCAGATGAATGCGCCGCCGTTCGCCGCTGCGGATGTGGACCGCGACGATCCGCTATGGTTTTTCTATACGTCGGGCACGACCGGGCGGCCCAAAGCGGGTGTGCTCACACATGGGCAGATGGCATTTGTGCTGACCAACCATATCGCCGATCTTATGCCCGGTCTCACGCACGAGTCGCGTTCACTGGTGGTCGCGCCGCTGTCGCACGGCGCGGGGATTCACGCGATGGTCAACGTCGCGCGCGCGGCGGCCAGCGTGTTGCCCGCGTCCGAGAAGCTGGATGCAGAAGAAGCATGGGCACTCGTGGAGAAGTACCGGGTCGACAACATGTTCACGGTCCCCACCATCGTCAAGATGTTGACGGAGCACGAATCGGTGAGCCGCTATGACCACAGTTCGTTGAAATACGTGATCTATGCGGGCGCGCCAATGTATCGCGAGGACCAGAAACACGCGCTGCGTACGCTTGGCAACGTGCTGGTTCAGTACTACGGACTCGGCGAGGTAACGGGAAACATCACCGTGCTGCCGGCGTCGCTGCATCGCGCGGACGACGACAGCGCCGACGCTCGCGTCGGCACCTGCGGCTATGCGCGCACCGGCATGGAGATCGGCATTCTCGACGACGAGGGGCATCGCCTGTCTGCTGGCGCAAGCGGCGAAATCTGCGTGCGCGGGCCGGCGGTGTTCATCGGCTACTACAACAACCCGGAGGCCAACGCGAAAGCCTTCAAATATGGCTGGTTCCACACCGGGGATCTGGGCCATCTCGACGAAGAGGGTTTCCTGTACATCACGGGGCGTTCGTCGGATATGTACATCTCCGGCGGCTCGAACGTCTATCCCCGCGAGGTCGAAGAGGCCATTCTGACTCACAAGGCCGTGCAGGAAGTGGCGGTGGTCGGCATGCCCGATGCCAAGTGGGGGGAGATCGGCGTGGCGGTGGTCGTGCTGCGTGAAGGCTGGGCGCTCGAGGAAGAAGCATTGCTCGCGCATCTCGAACCATATCTCGCACGCTACAAGTGGCCGAAGCGCTGCGTGTTCTGGGACGCGTTGCCCAAGTCGGCGTATGGAAAAATCGTCAAGAAGGATATCAAGCTGATGCTCGCGGCGCCGCAGGAAACGGCCGCCTGAAACGGCATGGCAGAGACGCAGCGCGAGACCGCGCGAGCTGGGGCAATACAGCGCAATGCAACGCAACCAGCGCAACCAGCGCAAAACAGCGCCAAAGTGCTGCCCGCGCGCCGTTGCCGCCAACGGCCGCTTCGGTGCGCCGACGCAGGCACGCCGCATTTACTGAGGAGGATTGGAAATGTTGAAACGCCGCAAGCTGGGAACGCAGGGTCTGGAAGTGTCCGAGCTGGGTCTCGGATGCATGGGGATGAGCTTTGCCTATGGTCCCGCGGACGAAGGGCAATCGTTGCGCACGCTGCATCGTGCGCTCGAACTTGGCTGCGACTTTTACGATACCGCCGAGGTGTATGGTCCTTTTGAAAACGAGAAGCTGCTCGCGCGCGCGTTCGAAGGGCGGCGCCATCGCATCAAGCTTGCGACCAAGTTCGGCTTTCGCATGGACAACGGCAAGATCGTCGGCACAGATAGCCGGCCCGCGCATATCCGCGAGGTGGTCGACGCCAGCTTGCGCCGGCTGAACACCGACTACATCGATCTGCTCTATCAACATCGCGTCGATCCCGAAGTGCCGATCGAGGACGTGGCCGGCACGGTGGGCGATCTGGTGAAGGAAGGCAAGGTACTGTATTTCGGATTGTCGGAAGCGGGGCCGCGCACGTTGCGGCGCGCGCATGCAGTGCATGCCGTGAGCGCGCTGCAAAGCGAATATTCGCTGTGGGAGCGCGACATAGAAGCAGAGATTCTGCCGTGTCTGCGCGAACTGGGTATTGGACTGGTGCCGTTCGCGCCGCTCGGCCGCGGTTTCCTGACCGGCTCGGCGCGGCGCGCGGAAGACTTCCCGGAGGGCGATACCCGGCGTACCTCCGACCCGCGTTTGCAGGGAGCGAACTTCGACGCGAACATGCGCCTCGCCGGCGTGCTGAAAGAGCTTGCTGCCGAAGCAGGCTGCACGCCCGCGCAACTGGCGCTCGTGTGGTCGCTCGCGCAGGGTGCGGACATCGTGCCGATCCCCGGCACGCGACGCGTGGAAAATCTGGAGCAGAACCTGGCAGCCGCTTCGCTAAACGTCGCGCCTTCGTTGCTTGCACAACTGAATGACGCGTTGCCGCGCGGGGCCACGGTCGGCCCGCGTTACACCGCGGCAATGGAGCGGATGGTGGATCGCTGAACGACCGCGGCCTCCTGAGCGCGGCCGGCTGGAGTGCGGCTCCATGCAAGCCGCGCCGCGATCGCCGGCTTGCTCACGCATAAAAAGCGGACGGCACCACGCCGAAGTGCCGCTTGAACATCGCGGCGAACGCACTCTGGCTCGTGTAGCCATGATCCATGGCGACCGCGATGATCTTCTCGCCGTGCGCAAGGCGCTTCAGCGCGAGCAGCAACCGCGCCTGCTGGCGCCAACGGCCGAACGTGATGCCGGTTTCGCGCTGGAACCAGCGGTGGAAGGTTTTCTCCGACACGCCGAGTGTGGCGGCCCACGCGGTAATGGTGCGATTGTCGTCGGGAGCAGCGAGCAGACTGTCGCACACCGCGCGCAGCCGACGATCGGTCGGCCACGGCAGATACAACGGCAGCAACGGCACCGCGTTCAGTTCCGCCAGCAATAGCTGCATCAGATGATCGTCGCGCGAACCCATGCTGTAATCCTGTGGCACGTCGATCGCCGCCAGAATCAACTCGCGCAGCAACGGATGCACTTCCACCACGCAACTGCGGGTGGGCAAGTGCGCGGCTGCGCCCGGTTCGACGAACACGGTGCGCATTTTCACGTCGCCACTCATCTGCACGGAATGATCGATCTCCGGTTCGAGCCACACGCCTCGCGTGGGCGGCACCACCCACGAGCCCGTGGCCGATTCGACGTGCATGACTCCCTCGATTGCATACAACAACTGGGCGCGCCGATGACGGTGGGCGGCGATCACCGTGCCGTGCGGATACCAGGCGGCCATTGCCGAGACAGGCATGGGCGTGCTTTCAAACGGCACATGTGCGCCGGGCTCGACAGGTGTGTCCGGGTGACGTTCGGCCGGCGGAGTAGTGCGTGCGTTCATTCGTGATGGCGTGCCTGCATGCAATCGCGCATTTGACCGTTTCGCGACAAGTGAAGGCTCTTTGGCGTTAGACAGACCCTCTCTGCGAGCGCACGATTCAGTTCAACCAATGCAGCCGGTTTCAACTGAATTTCAATCATCGTGACTCAGAGCCCGTTATGAAGAGATCGTATTTCCTGTTTCCTTTTTTGGCAATCCTGCTGTGGGCCGGCAATGTGATCGTGTCGAAGCTCTCCGCGCACACCATCGATCCGTCTGCGATCACCTTCTATCGGCTGCTGTTGGCCGTTGCGCTCATGAGCCTGTTCACGCTCAGGCCGGCCTGGCGCAACCGCGCGGCAATCGTGCCGCAATTGCCGAAGCTCGCACTGCTCGGTTTCCTCGCCATGGCCCTGTTCCAAAGCCTTTCGTACGAAGCGGCAAAGACGACCACGGCAACCAACATGTCGATCATCACCGCGCTCGTGCCGCTGATGACGATGGTCGCGAGCACCTTGCTGCTCGGCGAAGCGCCGAGCGCCGGCATGGTGGGCGGCGGGATACTGTCGCTGCTCGGCGTCGTGTATCTGATTACGCAGGGCCGTCCTTCGATGCTGCTCGCCAACGGCGTGCATCTCGGCGATCTGCTGATGATCTTCGCGTCGCTCGCCTATGCGCTCTACGGTGTGCTGCTCAAACGCTGGCACGTCGGTCTGCCGTCATGGCAATCCACTTATTTGCAGGCTCTGTTCGCGCTGCTGTTCATGCTGCCGCTGTTGCTGCGCCTGCCGGCCGCTCAAGCGGTGCCGACCCGCGCCAGCGTGCCGCTGATCCTGTATGCCGGCGTGCTCGCGTCCGTGGTGCTTCCGTATTTGTGGATGCAAGGCGTCAAGCATCTTGGCCCCAACCGCTGCTCACTGTTCATGAACGTATTGCCGATTGCCACCGCGCTGATAGCCATCGTCATGCTCGGCGAGACCTTGCACGCATATCACGTGCTCGGCGGCGGCACGGCGTTGCTCGGCGTGTTTGTCGCGCAACGCTTCAAACGGCCGGCCCCAGCCATCGGTGCGGTAAGCGAATGACTGTGCACGAACAACCCGCACTCACCATGGATATCGATACCGACGATTCACTGGAGCGCCACGCGCTCGCTCTGTTCAAGCGGCTGGACCGGCTTGCCGTGCTGGTGGAAGCGGCGCTCGGCACTGCGTCGAACGACGAACCCGACTGGCGCCGCGCCATTGCGTTCCGCTGGCAACGCGGCCCTGGTCCGTTTGGCGCCGCGCAATTGCAAGCGGTCGCCGATCCCGCCTTGATCGCATTCAGCGAACTGTGCAATGTCGAGCGTCAGGCAGAAGTGATCCGGCAAAACACGCGGCAGTTCGTGATGGGCTACCCGGCCAACAACGTGTTGCTGACGGGCGCACGCGGCACCGGCAAGTCGTCGCTCGTCAAAGCGTGCCTGCATGCTTTTGCGTCCGAGGGATTGCGGCTTATCGAAGTCGGCAAGGAATCGCTCAACGATCTGCCCGCCATCATCGATCGCGTGCGGCATCGTCCAGAGCGCTTCATCGTGTTTTGCGACGACCTGTCGTTCGAGCCGGGCGAGACCGGCTACAAGGAACTCAAGACTGTACTCGACGGCTCGGTGGCCGGGCATTCGAGCAACGTGCTGATCTACGCAACGTCGAATCGCCGCCACCTGCTGGCTGAAAACGCGAGCGACAACACTGGGTACACGGTGGCGGAAAACGGTGAGCTGCATCCGGGCGATGCGGTCGAAGAAAAGATTTCGCTGTCCGAGCGTTTCGGAATCTGGGTGACGTTCTACGCGTTCACGCAGGACCAATATCTCGGCGTGGTCGCGCAACGGCTAAGCACACTCGGCTTCACGGCGGCGCAAATCGAGGCCGCGCAGCAGCCCGCGTTGCAATGGGCGCTTGCACGCGGTGCGCGCTCCGGCCGCATCGCGACGCAATTCGCGCAGGACTACGCGGGACGTCTCGCGTGTACCGAACGGGAAGCGGTGCCCGCGACGGATCACTCCTAGCGCCTTGGAACAGGACTAACGCGTCCAATGCGTCTGATAGGCACGTGCGACGCTGTGCGCGGGCGAGGAGAGCCAGATGGTTTTAGCAGGGGGCTGTGAGGGCGCTGTGAAAGCGCCGTGAGAGGGGGCGTGGGAGAGGGACGTCTGCGACTAACGATAATACGCAGACGTCCCCATGTCCCGTGCGCGGGGCGTTCCTATACCCCGCGAGCGGGACGTCCCTATGCACCGCTTGCGCTATCCATGGTCTGCCATCAACATATCGCAGCCCAGGTCGCGCACGTGCGGAATGCGAAACTGCCGCAGTTTGCGATAGAGCGAGGCACGGCAAATGCCCAGCTCGCGCGATGCGGCCGATATGTTCCAGCGGCTCGCCGATAGCGCCCGCAGAATGTTGTCGCGCTCGCTCGGCGCAGCGACCGGCAGACGCGCAATGTCGGCGTGCGGCGCGCCGCGAGCACCGCGCGCGGCGTACGGCATATCGTTTGCCGCGGCTGCGTGAGGCAGATCATCCGATGTCGCGTATGCAGGCGGTGCTGCCTGCAAGGTCGCATGAAACGATGCGCGCGGCTCGCGGCGAACGCCGAGGCCCTTACCCGGTTGCACGTTCGCCGGAAGATCGCATGCGCGGATCAGCTCGCCGCTTTTCACTGCGCACGCATACTGAATCGCCGCGCGCATCTGGCGAAGGTTGCCCGGCCAGTTGCAGTGCAGCAGCATCTCGCGCGCTTCGCTGTCGACATTGCCCTCCAACGTGAAGCCTGGCGCTTCCCGTTCCAGTATGGATTGCAGCAGCCACGCGCGATCATGGCGTTCACGCACCGGGGGCAGGTGAATGATGCCGACCGCGATCCGGTAATACAGGTCCTCGCGAAACGTGCCGGCTTCCACGCGCGACTCTATGTTCTGGTGCGTCGCGCAAATCAGTTGCAGGTCGACGGCAATCGGCTCGGCGGAGCCGATCGGCGTGACTTCGCGTTCGGATAGCGCACGCAACAGACGGGTCTGCTGCGCGGCAGGCATATCGCCGATCTCGTCGAGAAACAACGTGCCGCGATGCGCGAGCACGACCTTGCCCTTCATCCCGCTCGACAGTGCGCCGGAGAAAGCGCCTCGGGTATAACCGAAGAGTTCGCTTTCGATCAGGTTCTCGGGAATCGAGCCGCAATTTACCGAGACCATCGACGCATGCCGGCGACTGCTGTAGTCATGCAGCGCACGCGCCAGATATTCCTTGCCCGTGCCGGTTTCACCGAGAATCAGAATGGGCAACTGCCGGTCGATGAGAAGGCGGGCGCGCGACAGCACCGCGAGCATCGTGGCGTCGTTGCCGCATAGCCGGCCAAGGGGAAGCGCTGCTGAATGAGGTGAGTCTGCACGGGCGCGGTCCAACGGGTCGTGGGCGGTCATAGCATCTCTCTTTATCGATTTAGGTGGCAGGATCAGCCCGGCTTGTGGCCCGGCGAATCGCAAAAGCTGCCAGTGGTTTGTCTCCGAACCCAAGCATAGTGCGATTCATTAATAGTCTCCAATACATTATGATGCGACGACTGATACGGCTCAGGTATAAGTCGACGGAAAATTTCCAGCCTGTATCCGCCACTGCATTTGCGCTGTCTTCCATTTACTGCTGGCATACGTCTCCTACTCGGGGCAGCTAAACATGGAGCTGAGGCAATTACGCTATTTCGTCGCACTCGCTGAGACCTTGCACTTCGGTCGCGCGGCCGCGTTGCTGCATATTTCGCAGCCCCCGCTGTCGCGGCAGATCGCGTTGCTCGAAGCCGAACTGGGCGTGGTGCTGTTCGATCGCACGCGCCGCAGCGTGCGGCTGTCAGCGGCGGGGCAGCGTTTCTATCGCGATGCAAAGACAGTGATGGCCACTGTCGATCAGGCCCGAGGTCATGCGCGCGCCGCCGACCTGGGCGAAGAAGGCACCCTGATGGCGGGCTTCATGTTCGCTGCCGCCTATAGCATCGTGCCGGTACTCACGCGTGCCTATGCATCGGCGTTTCCGCGTGTCGAGCTGAAGCTGAGCGAGAGCATTCCCACCACGCTCGTGGCCGATATCCGCAGCGGCAAGGCCGACGTCGGCATCATGTATCCGTCGGACTCGGCGGTGGAACTGGAGACTCGCACCATCTTCAGCGAGCAGTTGGTCGCGGTGCTGCCAGACGGACATCGGCTCACCACGCGGGCCGCCATTTCGGTGTCGGAGCTGCGCGACGAATGGTTCATCATCTCGCCGCATGCCGCGTCGCCTTTCATCTACAACACCATTGTCGAGCACTGCCGCCGCTCGGGGTTTACGCCACGTATCCGGCTGGAAACGAATTTTCAGCAGACCATTGTGAACCTGGTCGCCCAACGGCTGGGTGTCGCGCTCGTGCATAGCTCGATGCGCAGCACTCACGCCGACAACGTCAAGTTCATGCCGCTCATGCATGCGCCGTATGTCGACGTCGCATTGGTGTGGAGTCCCGACACACTCAATCCGTGCGTGGCGCGCTTCGTCGATATTGCGGCGCAAATGGGACTCGCCGGCACGCGGCGCGACACGACGGTGTAGTCACCTGTCGCTCCTCGCGCGACAGGTGTCATGCAGGTGGAAAACTGTCCGCACGCTGTCTGCCGCGCTATGTAGGCGGTCGGCACGTGGCGCTGAAAATGGCATCGAAGTTGCTATTTACAGGGTCTTCCCAACCACATGACCTCTCCCATGACGTCGAAGACAGAAGCTTTCCGCCATCCGGGCGCAGCCGCTTATCCGCGGGTGCTCGCTTCGGTAGTGCGGAAGCCGCGCGAACTGCGCGTTGAAATACCCAGCGGACGCAACGCCGGCACAGTGCTGCGCGGGTTGATGCAGCGCCACGGTTTTCATGGCGCAAGCGGCCGCATCTGCAGCGGCAGCGCGCGTGCGCTGCAATATCACGTAGTCGTGAAAGCCGCGGAAGGCGAGCGTCCTTATGTGTACGGCAACCCCACCATCGAGAGCGGCGAAGTGTCGTTGCTGCACGGCGCAGTGACGATCGGCCAGGGCCGCGGCGGCAGCGTCGCGCTGCATTGTCACGGCGCGTTCGTTGGCGGGGACGGCAGGCTGCATGGCGGACACGTCGTCCTCGATCGCCTGGAGGTGGGCGACGAAGCGCTGGTGTTGCGGCTGTGCGCGTTCGCGCGCGGCGGCTTCACGCAGTATGTGGACGAAGAGACGCGGTACACGCTGTTCGGTCCGAGTGGGGAGGACGCCGTATGACGCCGCTATCCAGTTCGTCCCAGACGTCTTCATCGTCTTCTTCAGCTTCGGCCGATGTCAGACTCGAGGCAGGGCATTACGGCCGGACCGTCATTGCACGGCTGAAGCCTAACGAGGATATCGTCGAAGCGCTCGAGCGCTTGTGCGGGCAGTACGGAATCGGCCGGGCCGTGGTGCGCAGCGCGGTCGGCAGTCTGATCGACGGCCATCTTGCAAGCGGCGCGGGTGCCGCATCGACGGTGCAAGTGGTGAAGGGGCCTGGCGTCGAGATTGTCGGGCTGTTCGGTGAGGTTTCAGGTGTGCCGGTTGACGGCCGTGCATTAGGAGTGTCTGAACTCACCGCGATTCTTTCCGGCACCGACAGTCAGGTATTCGCTGGCAGAGTAGTGCGAGGCATGAATCTCTCGTTCATCACAGTCGAGGTAACGCTGCAGGAGTGGATTCCGGATGCGGCGGGCCTCGTGAATGATATTTGACGGGCTGCGTGACGGGTGGTTGTAGAGGCGAACGCGTCATCGCGTTGCTACGCCAACACGATTGCGGAGCCAAAGAGAGGCAGCTCGAGAGGCTGCCCTTCTCGCTGGCGGCTTTTTATCTCCGCTTTCTATTGCCGCTCTTTATTGCCTTTCTTATGGCCCTTCTTATTGCCGGCTGCCGCCCGTTGTTTGCACTTGAGTTTGCACTTGAACCCGCGTTCTGGTGCTCGCTCAGGTTTCGTTTTCAGGTCCACGTCGCTTCGCTGAGCCGTTCGTCGTTGAACGGCTTGCCGCCGGCGCTATCGGCCAGACGCGCGGCCACGATCCGCCCCAGCGTTTCAATGCCGCGCTGGATCTGCGAAGGCGTCGCCGTAGTGAAAGACAGCCGCAGCGTGTTCCGCTGTGGTCTTGTGGCATAGAACGCCGCGCCGGGCACGAAGGCCACGCCAGCCTGCATGGCGTCGTCGAACAGTTGCTGTGCGTCGAGCTGCACGGGCAGCGTGACCCACAGGAACATGCCGCCTTCCGGCCGGCTCCACGTCACACCGCTCGGCATATGCATCGCGAGGCTGCGCAGCATGATCGCGCACTGCTCCCGATAACGCGCCCGCAACTGCTGCAAATGCGGTTCGAGAAAACCCTGCGTGAACACCTGATGCGCGATGCGCTGCGTCAGTCCGGCAGTGTGCAGGTCGCTCGCCTGCTTGGCCTGTACCAGCTTGACCATCAGGTCATCCGGCGCGATCACGTAGCCCACCCGCAGGCCCGGGGCAAGAATCTTCGAAAACGACCCGAGATAGACGACCGTGTCGGGCGCCATCGAGCGGATCGACGGCAATGCGCTGCCTTCGTAGACCAGTTCGCCGTAGGGATCGTCTTCGACCACCAGCAAGCCGGTTTCAATGGCTAGCTCCGCGAGCGTGCGGCGTCGCGCGAGTGACAGCCGCCGTCCAGTCGGATTCTGGAAATTTGGTTGCGTGTACAACAGCGTGGCGCCGCGCAATTGCCCCGGCACCAGACGCTCGGGAACCAGGCCTCCGGTGTCGCTCGCGGCCTGTTCGAAACACGGCTCGTATTGCGAGAAAGCCTGCACCGCGCCCAGATACGTCGGCGTTTCGACAAGCACGCGGCTACCTGGGTCGATCAGCACCCGCGCGATCAGGTCGAGCGCCTGCTGTGAGCCTGTGGTGATCAGCACCTGCGACGCGCGCACTGGTGAGCCGCCCTGCGTAAAGCGCTCGGCAATCGCTTCGCGCAATGGCGTATAGCCCTCCGACGGGCCGTATTGCAGTGTGCCGATCGCATCGTCGGTGAGAATGCGCTGCGCGACTTCGGCGACGCGCGCTAGCGGCAACGCATCGGGCGCGGGCAGGCCGCCCGCGAACGAGATCATCTCGGGGCGCTCAGTCACCTTGAGAAGTTCCCTGAGCGCGGAATGCTTCATTTGCTGCGCACGTCTGGCCAGTTTCCAGCGGCCGGCTCGCGGGGTGTGTTTATCCATGGCTTCGGGCTCGGGATCGGAGGTTGGGTAGGGCGGGCAAGAAAGGTTTCGGCAAGCGTTCTGATGACTGAGGGGAAGGCGCCTTCGCCGCGACCGCAGGGGTGGCGGACGAAGGCATCTTCGCTGCGCAGACGGATTGAGGGCCGTCGTCCGCGCGTCTATCTCACGCTTTTGCGTGGTTGAACATCGAGCGCAGGTTGTCCATTGCCATCTTCAGGAAGTCGACCGCGAACTTGTCAAATGCGGGCTGATCCTTAGGGTCGCCTGAACGCGCTTCGCCTGCGATACGGTAGATGGCGGTGCACGCGTTGTCGCCGCGTGGCAGGACTTCCATCGACGCCCACATGTTGCCGATATCGAAGGTCGTGTAGATCAGCGTCCACGTCATCTGCATGGCTTCGTCGTCACGCGAGTTGAGCTGTTCGACCACGAGATCGCCGCCGGTGAAAAACTTGTTACGCAGCGAGCGCAGGCCGGTCGCGGTGCCGGTCATCTCAATGCGCTCGAGACCGGTGACGAAGCGGTTATAGCCGTCGAAGCGCCCGACGGTTTCCCACACCTTGCGCGCCGGCGCGTCCAGTTCGGCGACGCCCGCGTGCACGGTGGTGTCGAGGTTGCGGATCAGCGTGTCGGGGCGCAGTTCATTGCGTACTTTTTGCAACATGATGTTCTCCTTGAACGGTTGGGGTGACGCCTGGTGAAGAGTCAACAATGACCCGGATTAACAGTTGAAAAGAGCGCTTCAGGCCGACTGGGCAGCATCGTTCGAAGCGTTTCGCGCATCGCGCACTGTCCTCACGGTCGCTGCCGGCCGAGCGGTGGAAGGCGGCGCATGCAAAAAGCCGCTCGTCACGAGGTAGCCGAAATGCGCGTTGAGCAAAGCCGCGCTTTTCTCCGGATAAGGCAGGCCAAGACGGTCGAGCGTGGCGGCGGTCATGCTGTGCTCGATTCGCGCCATATCGCCTATGTCTTCCTGCGAGTCGTCGAGGTAGAACGCCACGACGTCGAAGAGCGCGTTCGATTCGTCGATCGACATGAGCCGCTCGCGCCACACCGCCGGGTCTTCGAGCGTCAATGGATAGCCGAGCCGCGACAACGCGCCGAGGTAGCCTTCCCACGTCAGCGGTTGCGGATTCTGGAAGTGAAAGACGCGCTGTTCCCGTTGCGGATCGAGGCTGCACGAAACGATTGCGCGGGCCAGAAAGTCCACCGGCGTGAAGTCGAACGCGGTGTCGCCGGCGGGTGCATAGCCGAGTTGCAGCGAACCCTTGACGAGCAGCAGCACGCGATTGCGATCCGGCAGGCAAAAGCCGCTGTGCGCGACACCGGTGATGTTGCCCGGCCGCAGAATCGTCGCGTCGACGCCGCGTTGCGCGGCTTCCCACACGAGGTGCTCGGACACCCACTTGGTCACGTTGTAGCCGTTATTGACGAACGCGGGTGCGTCGAGCGACGGGCCTTCCTCTATCACCTTGCCATGACGGTCGACAGCGCTCGCCGCCGAGAGTGTCGATACGAAATGCAGCGACTTGTTGCGCCGCTCGCAGGCAAGGCGCAGCAGTTCGAGCGTCGACGCAACGTTGGCGCGGTACAGGAACGGGTAGTCGTACACGTGGTTCACGTGTGCGCCGTTGTGATAGATCGCGTCGATCTGCCCGGCCAACTGCTCCCATACGGGTTTCGACAATCCGAGACGGTCTTCGGCCAGATCGCCGGTCACGACCTTTACCCGCGGCTGCCCGGCAAGAGCAGACAGCCCGTTGGCGTTGAACGCGGCATCCAGCCGGGCGCGGCCCTCGTCGGCGTTTTTCGCGCGGACGAGGCACCAGACGGTGGCATCGGTGTGCTCGATCAGCTCATTAGCGATGAAGCTGCCAAGGAAGCCGTTGGCGCCAGTCAGCAGCACGTTCTGCACGCGCCGGGGATCAGGCCGCAGGCCTTCGAGTGGACGAATCTCGTCAGGCAGACGCATGTCGGCGAATACGCGCGGCGGAATCCGGTCGCCTTTCTTGCGGTCGCGATCGGTCAGCAGCGACGCGAGCGCTTCGATGGTCGGCTTCTCCATGAAACGCGCAAGCGGCGCGTTTCCCGCCATTTGCCGCTTAACCGCCAGCATGAGCTTCGACACCAGCAGCGAATGGCCGCCCAGGTCGAAGAACGAATCATGGCGGCCGATTTCGGCTTCGTCGAGATCGAGCAACGTGGCCCACAACAGGCGCAACTGACGCTCGGTCGCATTAGCCGGTTCGCCGTCGCGAGCGGCCGCTGCCGCACGTTGCGACGGAATTCGCGCGAGCGCGCCCCGATCGATCTTGCCGTTACCGGTGGAGGGCAGTGCGTCGAGTACGATCGCTTCGTGCGGCAGCATGTAATCGGGCAGCTTTACAGCAAGCGCTGCGCGCAGTGCGTCGGCGCTGCTGTGCTGGTCGCGCGGCTTGCTCACGAAGATGCGAATACGCTTGCGATCGTCGACTACGCACGCGCACTGACCGTACAACTGCGTCGCGAGCGCGGCGTTTTCGATCTCGCCGAGTTCTACCCGGAAGCCGCGAATCTTGACCTGGGCATCGCGTCGGCCGATGAAATGCAACGCACCCTGGCTGTCCCACTGCACGATGTCGCCGGTGCGGTACAGTTTTTCGTCGTGCGCGTGCGGCCAGGCATCGGCTGCATCGGCCGCATCGGCGGCATTCCCCGCATTCGCAGCAGGGTCCATCTTCAAACCCGCATACGGATTCGGCACGAACCGCTCGCGAGTCAGATCCGGGCGGCGTAGATAGCCGCTCGCCACGCCCGCACCGGCCACGCAGAGTTCGCCCGCTTCGCCGGTGCGCACCGGTCGTCCGCTTTCGTCGAGCACATAGCAGCGCACGTTGGCAATCGGGCGGCCGATCATGCGGTTGTTGTCGCTCGCCCCCAGCCGCGCGATAGTGACCAGCACCGTGCATTCCGCGGGACCGAAGATGTTGTGGAACTGGTGCTTCGCACTGAAGCGCGCGATGGTCTCCGGAAAGCAGACGTCGCCGCCGGTCAGCAGATGCTTGAGATCGGGCCAGTCGGCAGAAGGCATGACCGCCAGCAACGCGGGCGGCAGGAACGCATGCGTGAGGCGCTGCCGCGCAATCAGGTGGCTCAGATCGTCCAGCGCGTGCCGCTGCTCTTCGGTGGGAATCACGAGCGTCGCGCCCGCGAGAAAGGTCGGAAAAATATCGAGCAGCGACACGTCGAAGGCGACCGTGCAGAACTGCAGCACGCGCGACGCCGCATTCAGTTCGATGTAATCGCGGTACCAATGGCAGAAGTGCACGAGGTTGCGATGCGTGAGCATCACGCCCTTCGGCACGCCGGTCGAGCCGGACGTGAAGATGGTGATGGCGCAGCGCCGTTCGCGCTCCTGATCGGCTTCTACCGGCCATGCGGTCTGGTGTATGTCGATGCCGGCAGCATCGAGCTGCGTGAGGCGCACCACGTCGATCGGCAGACCGGCCAGCACGGCGTCGTCGAAAGCGTCGTCGGTGATCAGGCAGTCGGCGCGCGACTGTTCGAGAATGAGCCGCACCCGCTCGGACGGAAACGATGGATCGAGCGGCAAATAGGCGGCGCCCGAACCGATCGAACCAAGTATCGCGACATACAGCAACGACGACTTGCGCAGCCGCACCGCAATGAGACGCGGTGCAGGCTCGTCCCCGGCAACGTCTGCCGTCGCCTCGGCGGTGCCGACGGGGCGAGCCGCGGCCGCCGAAAGCCGTTGGGCGAGCTTCATTGCGGCGCCGACGAAGGTGCGGTAGTCGACCTCACCGTGTTCGTCGTGCAGTGCAATTGCGTCGGGTGTGGCGCGCGCCGTGCGCGACACCATTTCCGGCAGCGACGGCTCCAGTTCGAAGTATTGCTGCGTACGGTTGCTGGCGTGCCAGCCTGCCATTGCGTCGAGATCGAGCGGGCGCTCGTCCGGCCGATCCGTTGCGAGCGCACAGGCGTTTTCGTCGAGCGTGCCGCGGCCGAGCATGCTCACGATTTCATCGAAAAGCTCTCGCGCGGCGACCTCGATTTCAGCGACCATGTCGGCCCCGCATGGGGAGGGTGCCAGTTCGATGGTACGGCTCGCGAGTTGCCGCGCCGCGCCGGCGTGATCAGGCGAGCGCCATTCAACCGACACGGTGGCCGGCGGAAAGCTTGCGGCGCTGACCCGCAGTTCGAGCACGCGAGCGGCGTCGAAAAGCGCCTCGCCAGCCGGGTCCGCGTTGCCGCTGCGCACCAGCCAGTCGGGCGCGAGCGGCGTAGGCGAGTGGCCTGCGTGGTCTGCCACCGGCACCGCGACGCCCAGCGCCGCCGCGCTTTCGTGCAACGGTCCTGGCTGCGTATCGGCAATCACGACGGTGTGGCCGATTTCATGCAGCGCTTCGAGCAGGCTCGCGCCGAGCCGATGATTGCCGCTAACGGCAAAAGTAAGGGTTCTCATGCCCGCTCCTCACAGGTACGCGGCGATCGCCGCGCGCGTGGGTTCGTGTTCCAGCAAGCCCGCCATCTTCAGGAACTTGCGGATATTGACGATCATTGGATGCCTGGCCGTAATCGGATAAGCGCCGACCATGTCGCTCGCGATCTGCGCCCGGCTCGCGGCAGGCAGATCCAGCGAGTCGATCAGACGGCGGTCGAATTCGAGTTGCAGTTCGTTGGTCAGATACTCCTTGAGGAAGTACGGCAGACCGATGCCGAGTGCGACCCGCGCGTTCTCGTCGATCTGCGACCAGTAAAGCTTGACCAGGTTGATCCAGAACACCGAGTGACGCCCTTCGTCGGCGAGATGGTCGGCCATCACACCCTTCACGGAGCGTTTCAGGGTGGCGTCGCGCGAAAACGCGGCGACTTCGGCGGTTACTGTGTTCTCCGAAATAGCGACCGCGAGCAGTTCCATGCCCGCGGCGTATTCGGCCGGTACGTACGCAATCGCGCGGGGAATGGCCCGCGACAGTTCGATCTCCTTGTTCTGCTCGATCGGTGCGATGCCGGTGTTGCGCTCCACCTGGTCCAGATAATCCATCGCGACGTAGGCATGGTAGTGCTCGTCGATCACCACCGACATCGCGTCGCTCCTGCAGGCAAACGGAAAGTCGAAGGGAAAACGCCCCTTCGCAATCGCGAGCGCCGTGCGGTTGACGATCTCGGTCTCGAAGATGATCACGTCGTTGATGTACTTATAAAAGCTCTGCAGCAGAATGAAATCCTGCACCTGCGAACCGGCATCGACGATGGTGGGGTGCGCGTAGAGCGGCTGACGCTCGACCGGGTAGTAACTGAGTGCGTCGTCCTCGACGACGCGCCGGGGACGCGAGCGGATGGTCGCGCGCTGCTCCCATTGATCCGCGTGACTGACATAACTCTGGAGTGACATCATGGCCATTGCCTCAGGAGAGTATTGGAACCGGAAGGACGCGGGCGCCGGCAGTCGTGCCGCTGCCTTGGGCGCCTGCGCCTGAACCCGCAGGGAGTCAGGCCGCGACGGCGTCTTTCTGCGCGATCAGATGCGCGTGCAGGCCGTCCCACAGGCGAAGCCGCTCGTCGATCGCGGCTATGCCCGCCTCGAGCGCTTCGCGTAGCTTGCGTTCGTCCCCGTCTGCTGCCTCGGCGATCATCGCGCGCGCAGCGGGACCGTGTTCGCCGGAGTCCACTTCTATGTGACGGTCCAGGTAATAGGTGAGCAAGGGCACACTGGTGCGATCGATTTTCCAGTCTGCCAGCAGCGTGCGAAACATGTCAGGTATCGCGTTCTCGCGACCGTAGAAGAAGTTGCCGAGCACCTGATGCGTCGCTCCTTCGTAGCAGGTCGCGAAGGTCGACGTGACGAAACGGATCACCGGCGCAGGCGCCTGCACCGCGCTCAACGCGGCCTGCACACTGGCGCCTTTGCGCAACAGCGCCACCATCCGGTCAATGCGTTCGGTGGACGCGCCCACATCGCGCATTGCATGCAGATACAGGTCGAAGTGGCTCATGTGGCCCTTGGGCGTCTCGTCGCATTCTTCACCCAGCACAATCTCGTTGATGAGCCGTGCCGCGTTCGCGTTGCGGGGCGCGAGCCAGGGCAACGTGATGGTGGTGAGATCGGCTTGCAGCCGCTTGACGAGCGACATGAAATCCCACACGGCGAACACGTGCCATTCCATGAACGTGCGCAGTCCCTGGCGGGTTTCGATCGAATGGAAGATGGGATGGTGGGCGAGCGCCGCATGTTGTTTTTCGAGTTGTGCTTCGAGGGTTTCAATGCTGTTCACGATAGTCATCCTCGTATGTCTCTCAGGTATCGGATAAAGGGAAATACGACCGCGGAGGCCAACCGTTGTCGCGAATTTATTAAGGCAAATTCGATGCCAGTTAATCGGGCGCCGTTGAATAAGGCTTTCCGTTAAATGGCTGGGTATTTAAATCGACAGTTGTTATTCCAGGTGTAGATGGTGTTAAACACGTGTCGCTTAATCGTATGAATATTGCGTTTAAAATGGAGTGCGGCATTTAACGCGATTGGGCCGGTTTGAAAATGAGGATAATCCCGGCGGCCAGCGCGCATCCCGGGCTGCGGGTGCTGAGTGTTTGTCAGCCACGCTTGAGGCGTGGTGTTCCGGCTATGCGGTCAGTTTCTTATTCGTAATGCATGGTTTACTGAGCCACCAGTATTGATTTGCGACATGCGGTTGTGCGGGGAATTGTCTTTCAGGTCACTTATGAAGAGGCTGCAATATAATCGGTGGCGTTTTGATTATGCAGGCTGCATCGTCGCCGCTTGTTTGCGCAGTGCAAATAAATAAACCGACCGGAAGGTTATGCGCAGCCGGATTATCGGTCGGCCACGTTATTATTTGGGTCGACTGCAAACGGCATAAAAGATGAAAGCCAAACGAGAAACTAGCGTTCCGTTTTCAGGAGATACAAACCAGACTCGCAACTCGCCCCGCAAGCATCCACGGCAGATCGGCCAATCCCGCAGTTGCCGTTTTTGTCGCCCACGCCGCGCAGCTGTGTCTTCGAGCATGTACAGTTAAACAGGAGCTGTCGTTACCGACTCCCGGCCTTCAGTACGACGGTGGCCCCGGAGTGAGCGATGTCATCGCGCTCGACGACACTGACAAACGGAGGGCATCGTCGTGACCGACCCATACAATCTTCAACGCTTCGTGGACGCGCAGCAGCCGGTCTATGCGCGCGTAGTCGATGAACTGCGCGCAGGCGAGAAGCGCAGTCACTGGATGTGGTTCATCTTCCCGCAGATAGAGGGAATAGGGCACAGCCCGACCGCACAACTCTACGCGATCACCCGGCTCGACGAGGCGCGCGACTACCTCGCGCATCCGCTGCTCGGAGCACGTCTGCGCGAGTGCACGGCGATCGTCAACGGCATTCAGGGCAAGACGCTCGACGAAATATTCGGCTATCCGGACAACCTCAAGTTCTGTTCATCGATGACGCTGTTTGCCCGCGCGGCGCAAGACAACGAGCTATTCCGGACGGCACTGCGCAAGTACTGCGACGACCAAGCGGATCCGCAAACCATCGCGAGACTGCCGCGCGACTGATGTGCGATCTAAGCGAGCGGTGCCGGCAGGCCGGCGCGGATGGTTGTCGGGCGTGGGTCCGCTGAGCTTTTTCAGGCCGGTTCTTCTTCGGGGTTGCCGGTTTTCGAGGAACGGGCGCGCCACTTCGCCGGCGTCATCCCTACCTGCCGTTTGAACACGCGTTGAAACGCGGCTTCCGACTGATATCCCACCGCTTCGCCGATCTCGGCGACAGACATCGTGGTTTGCGCCAGTTTGCGCCCCGCGAGCGCCATCCGGATTTCGGTGAGCACGTCGCTCGCCGAGCGGCTGATCGCTTCTTCAAAGTGGCGCGCAAACGTCGCACGCGACATGTGACAGAGCTCGGCCAGTTGCGGAAGCGTCCACGGCTTCGCGGGTTCGTCGAACATGGCCGCGAGGGCCGGTTGCAGCCGTTGACGCTGCGCAAGCGCCAGCAGGCCGCGCGGCGCCTGGTCGGTATCGGATGCGCAGCGCAGGGTCAACGCAAAGAGGGCGCCCGATAGCTGGTTCACCACTGTCGCGCTGCCCGGGCGTTGCTCGAACGCTTCCTCGCGCATCAATTGAATGACCCGCGCAAGCCTGGTTGCTGCAAATGCGGCGTCGCGCGCTTGTGTGTCGCCCTCGCTCACGCTGCTCACCAGCAGACGCCCCGGCAGATGGTCGCGCAGCAACTGCTGCGGCACTGCCGGCAGCACGAAGCGGCCGCACAGCACGTCCGCGCCGTCACGTGATCTGCCGTTCGTGACAACGGTCAAGCCGTCCTTGAGCTGCGTGCGCGCAGGGCGGGGCGGAGTGCCGCTGCCGTCATGCAAGCGGTGCGCGCTGCCGGAAGGAAACAGCACGATATCGCCGGCCTTCATGCGAAGCGCTGGTTCGGTTTTCCCTTCAGCTTCGCTTTCCACCACGGCTTCGCCGCGCAACAGCACGTGATACGGGAATTCCCACTCGCTCGACTCAGGATGGTCGATGCGCCACGGCGAGCCGAAGTGGCATCGCACGTCCAGCCGTCCCGTGACCGGCATCAGCGAAAGCAGTCGGTCCAGCAGTTCCATATGAGACGTTTGAGCATGAAGTTGCGGAAGTATGGCATTAAAGAACTCGCCGCGCATCCCTACACTGACTCCCATGCCATACGACATGGCTAAGCGGTTCAACCACCACAACCCTGAACGAAGGAGTCAATCATGTCCCGCCTGACCACCATCCGCCCTGAAGAAGCAACTGGCGCAGCAGCTGAAGTGTTCGCGAAGATAAAGAAGGCTGTCGGCAAGGTGCCCAATGCGTACGCGACTGTCGGCACGCACAGCCCCGAAGCGCTCAGCGCCGTGCTGGCATTCGACGCAGCGGTGTCCGCCAGTACGCTCAGCAAGGCAGATATCGAAGTCATCAAACTGGCTGTCAGCGAACACGTGGGTTGTGACTACTGTGTCGCCGCTCATACGTTGATGGGCAAGCTGGCTGGACTGTCGAGCGATGACATGAAGCAGGTGCGCGCTGGCGTTGCAACTGGCGACGCGAAGCGCGATGCGCTGGTGACGTATGTGCTTACGCTCGTCGGCACGCGTGGCACGGTGCCCGCGGCGGCTGTCGATGCAGTGCGGGCGGCTGGTTACACGGAACGCCAGATCATCGAAATCAATCTTGCGATTGCGTCGATCACGTTCACCAATCTCGTGAATCGCGTGAACGATACGACGCTTGACTTTCCGGCAGTGAAGTAAGCCGTAGCTTTGGCACCCAGTCCTCGACAGGAGAGATTGTCATGCGCACCATTCGTACAGACGTCGCCGTGATCGGCGCAGGGACGGCCGGGCTCTCGGCTTACCGCAGCGCGAAAGCCGAAGGCCGCACGGCCGTGATTATCGAAGGCGGTGAATACGGCACGACGTGTGCGCGAGTGGGGTGCATGCCGTCGAAGCTGCTTATCGCAGCGGCCGAAGCCGCACATGCCGCGAACCACGCCGGCGCATTCGGCGTGCGGGTCGAGGGAGTGCGGGTGGACGGCAAGACCGTCATGGATCGGGTGCGCAGCGAGCGTGACCGCTTCGTCGGGTTCGTCGTGGACGGCGTTCACGCGTTGCCGGAAGAGGACCGGCTGGTTGGCCACGTGCGCTTTATCGACGACCGGCTGCTGCAGGTCGGCGGCGATACGCTCGTGCGGGCGGCGAGCGTGGTGATTGCGACGGGCTCCACGCCGGTCATTCCCGATGTGCTTCGTGGCGTGGGCGAGCGCGTGATCGTGAACGACGACGTGTTTGCCTGGCAGACGCTACCGCGCAGCGTGGCGGTAGTGGGCCCGGGCGTGATCGGGCTGGAGCTCGGCCAGGCGCTCGCCCGCCTTGGCGTGGAGGTGAGCGTGTTCGGCGCGCGCGGCGGCGTGGGACCGTTGACAGACCCCGTGGTCGTGGAAGAGGCACGCTCGACGTTTGCGCAAGAGTTTCACTTCGAGCCACAGGGCACGCTCGAGGCCGCGACGGCAGTCGAGGGCGGCGTGCAGATTCGCTATGCGCGCGCGGACGGCAGTTATGTTGAACGCACCTATGAGTACGTTCTGGCTGCGGCCGGGCGGCGGCCGAACGTTGCGGACCTAGGCCTTGAAAACACATCGCTTGCACTGGACAGTCATGGCGTGCCGCACTTCAGTCGCGACACGCTGCAAGCGGGCGAGCACCCGGTCTTCATTGCCGGCGACGCGAACGGCATCCTGCCGCTCTTGCACGAGGCCGCCGACGAAGGCCGTGCCGCGGGCCGCAATGCCGCGCTGTATCCGGATGTCGTGCCGCTCGTGAGGCGGGCGCCGCTTGCGATCGTTTTCTCGGACCCTCAGATTGCGATGATCGGGGCGCGGCACCGGGACCTCGCACCGGGAAGCTTTGTCGCTGGAGAAGTGAGCTTTGAAGACCAGGGGCGCAGCCGCGTAATGCTGAAAAACCGTGGATTGGCAAGAGTGTACGTCGACCGTGCTACACGGCGCTTCTTGGGCGCGGAATGGTTCGGCCCGGCCGCGGAGCACATAGGGCATCTGCTCGCGTGGAGCTTGCAGATGCGGGTCACGGTCGACGATATGCTCGGTATGCCGTTCTATCACCCGGTAGTCGAAGAAGGTTTGAGGACGGCGCTGCGCGATGCGGTGGCAAAGCTGCGGGTTGCGGCGTAGCATCGCGCTCGCAGCGCATACACACCTATCCAGCGCTCATTACGTGCTGCGCCGCATCCGCCGCACCTGCAACCAGATGGCTGAGATCAGGAAATAGAGCGCGCCGATCGCGGCGTAGCCTGCGATCTTCACGATCACGGGCGGCGTGGACGCGTGGCTTTGAGCAATGAAGAACAGGCCGGCCAGCGCCGATTGCGCACCGCTCAGTATCATCACCCACTGTGCGCTGACATGCTTCCAGCGCCGCACGGCGGTGCCGAGCTGCAGCGCGCCGGAGAGAATCGCCCAGATGCCGAACACCGTCAGTACCGCATGCATGCCCGTCTTCAACGCAGGAAATACCGCCAGGGTCGCGATGGCGCTCATCGCTACGTTGATCGCCTGCGTGCGGTTTGCTGCCGTTCCGCCGTTGCGGGACAGGTCGACGAAATTGGCGAGCGCATCCCAGGCCGGATAGACGATCAGCAGGATCGCCGCGCCTGCCGTGCTCTGCCGGCCGACGGAAAACGCCAGCGCGACCCAGATCAGGGAAAATATCGCCCTCGAAAAGTAGTACCGTGTCAGCCATTGCTCATTGCCAGGGGCGTTGAATCCGGGGTAGTGCTCGACCATTTGCATTCCTTTGTACATTGAATCGTCGATCCGGCCGGCGCGCAGGGTGTCCGCCATGCGGATGCGGTGCCGACCGGATCTCTAACGCTTCGAGTATCGCTATCGTCCGGACCTGCGGCTATCGGTCAGATGTCCGATGGCAATCGTTCGCCGGCTCCTCTATCCGGTGCAGGCAGAGCTCGCGTGTCGGCAATGGCGGTTGTGCCGTTCAGGTCAGATCGTTCGCGACGGTGTGCCCGCGACCTTCGAGCCACGCATTGCGGTGCCGATCTCAAAACTGGCCCCACAGCACGAGTAGGGCGACGAATCCCGATACGTGGGCCTACGACCGTTTGCGTTCAGCGCACAAGCCCGGCCGCGCAGCGGCCCGCATCGGAAGAGGGCCGGCGGATGCACGCGCGAGCGAGACGCTCAGCGCGGCGCCAATCGTGAGGAACAACGAGATCGACAGCAGTGCGACGATGAAGGCGTGCGCAATACTTGCCGGGTCCTGGCGTGCGCCGAGCACCGTATAAAAAATTCCGCCGATGATCGCCACACTGAGCGACGTGCTGACCTGCAGCGTCGAACTCGCGATGCCCGCAATCATGCCGGACAGCGCCGGTGCGACGCGCCCCGTCACCATGCGCATCAGCGTCGGCAGCGCGAGCCCCTGTCCGAAACCGGTAACGAACAGCACGGCGGCGAGCGGCGCGGACGCAAGCGGCGTCGCGGTCGGCGTGGCTTCGATCAACCACGCGAGGCCTACGAGCCCGACGACCTCCAGTGCCATGCCGAGCGGATTGACATAAGCGCCGATGAAGCGTGAGAAAAAAGGCGTCGACAACGGGCCGAGCAGAAACCCCACGCCGAACGGCAAGAACACGAGGCCTGCGCTCAGCGCGTCCACGTGCAGCGCATTTTGCAGATACACGGAGAACAGCAGGAAGAACGCGCCGATCGAGTACAGCAACAGCGCGATCAGCAGCGCTTGACCCAGCCCCGGCGCGCGCAGCGCGGCGGGATCGAGCAGCGGTGCACCGCCGCGGCTGCCCAGCCGGCGCTCGTAACGCCAGAACAACCCGGCGAGGGCTGGCACTGCGATAAGCGATACCCAGGCCCACACGGGCCAGCCCGCCTCGCGTCCCTCGATCAGCGGCACGATCAGCGCGCCGAGCGTGAGCATCGACAACGCGGTGCCGCCGAGATCGAGCTTGCGCGCATGCTGTGCACGCGTTTCCTTCAGCAGCGGAATGCCGAACACGACGACCAGAATCGCCAGCGGCAGGTTGACGAGGAAGATCGTGCGCCAACCCAGGTTCAACAGATCCAGCGAAATCAGGATACCGCCCAGCGCCTGTCCGATCACGGCGGCGAGGCCGAACACCGCGCCATACAAGCTGAGCGCGAGCGGCTTTTCCGATTCGGGGAAAATCGCCTGGATCGAAGCGAGCGCCTGCGGCGCCATGATCGCGGCCGTCACGCCCTGCAACGCACGACCCGCGATGAGCGTCCACGGCGAATTCGCGAGGCCGCACAGGGTCGAGGCGGCCGCAAAACCGATCAAGCCGAGAAAGAACACCCGGCCGCGGCCGAACAGGTCGCCTAACCGCCCGCCGGTGATCAGCGTCACCGCATAAAGGCCGGCATACGACGAAATGACCAGTTGCTCGGCCGACGACGAGGCGGTCAGTTCCGCGCGGATCGACGGCAATGCGACGTTGACGATAAAGAAGTCCAGCGGCGGCAGGAACGCGCCGACAAGCAGCACCGAAAACATTGCCCACCGACGCGGGTCGGGCGATTCAGAACGATTCCGTGACATAAACGACTCTCCATACGGAACCAATTGGTTCCAAATTGGGTAAAAAAATTCACTCGAGAATGCGCATGGTGCGGTCGACCAAAGCGAGCATATCGCTCTCCGGTACACTGGTCTTTCCGAGCACGCGCATGCCTTGCACCTGGCAGACGAGCAAGCGCGCCAGCACCTGTTCATCCTGCTCGGCGATTTCGCCGCTCGCCTGCGCGCGGACAATCGCGCCCGCATAGAGCTGCTGCAGGCGCCGGAACATGCGCCCCGTGCGCTCTGCAACCTCCGCGTCGTGCGCGGCCAGTTCGGTGGTCATCGCGACGACGAGGCACCCCCGCCGGCCGGCTTCGCCGACCGACAGTCGCGCATAGCGCAGCAGCGAGTCGCGAATCGCCTGCTTCACTGGGCCGGGTTGCGACAGGATGTCCGCGGTTGCCTTGAGCCCGTCGGCCATGTACAGATCGAGCGCCGCCAGCAGCAGCGCCTTCTTGTCGCCGAATGCCTTGTAGAGACTGCCGCGCGACAGGCCGGTGCCGGCTATCAGGTCGGGCAGGGACGCGCCTTCGTATCCGCGGTCCCAGAAGACGTTCATCGCGTCGCGCGCAGCGTCGCTGACTTCGAATTCGCGGGGACGTCCCGCGCCAGCCGGATTTGCCATGATCGGTTCGTAAAGCGTGCGGTGCGTGAAAGTGGAATCATTATATGGACCGATCGGTTCCAATGTCAACGCGCGTGTGCGGGGAAGGCGGGGACCGCCGGAAAATCCGTCCGTGCCGGGCGTGGCGAACGCCTTTCGGTGCCCCGGACCGTATCGTTGTAAGCGCAGGACGGCTGCGCAGCGGGATGCGGATCGTAAGCTTCGCGTATGATCTGCGGCGACCACCACGATCTTCCGCACTCATGTCCACGTTCAACGTCGATCCCAATCAGACCGCGCTGCGGGTGTTCGATTCGGTAAGAGCGCTGGCGTTCGTCGGCGATCTCAGTATGGGGCAGCCGACGGACCACTCACTGCGCACCGGCTGGCTGGCGGCACGGCTCGCCCGCGCAGCCGGGCTCGACTCGCAGGTTTGCGATACGGTGCGCGAGGTGGCGCTGCTGCGCTGGTCGGGCTGCACCGCGAACGCGTCGGGCTTCGCCGAAGTGTTCGGCGACGATATCGCAGTCAGGCTGGCGATGCTCGAGGGACGATCGGACTGGGCCGCGCCGCTGGAGGCGCTGGGCGGCGCGGCCTCCGTCATGTTGCCGCTCGCGCAGACGCACTGCGAGGTGTCGGGAGAGATCGCGAGCATGTCCGGCCTGTCGAGCATGACGCAGACGTCGCTGCGTCACATCTTCGAAACATGGGACGGCTCGGGATTTCCCGCGAAAACGGCTCACGCGTCGGTGCCGATGCCGGTGTTCGTCGTTGCGGTGGCGGGCGATCTGGAAATATTCAGCCGTACTTACGGCACCGAACGGGCGCTTGAGCTCATTGAGCAACGTTCGAACAGTCGATATCCGGCCCATCTCGTCGGCACGGCTGTCAGGAACGCAAGCGGTTGGCTGGACGAGGCGGGGCGCGCGACGCTCGACGATTTCGACGCCGCGTTGATCACGCCCGACATGCAACGGACGACCTCGGCCGAGCTGGTGGCCGATGTGATCGATCTCAAGTTGCCGTGGATGACGGGCTTTTCGCGTGCTGTCGCGACCACTGCGGCAGCATGCTGCGCGCGGCTTTCACTCGATCAACCCGCGCAAATCCGTGTGTACCAGGCTGCGTTGATTCACGGCATAGGCCGTGCCGCCGTCCCCAACGCGGTGTGGAATCAGCGCGGGACGCTGGCGGCCAGCGCCTGGGAAAAGATTCGGCTCGTGCCTTACTGGACGGCGCGCGCGGGTAGGCAAACCGGCGCCCTCGCCGAGGCCGCGGAGCTCGCTTCTTACGCGTACGAGAGGCAGGACGGCTCGGGATACTTCCGCGGTGCGGCCGGACGTGCCTTGACGCTCGAGGCGCGCGTGCTGGCCGCCTCGGTCGTGTGGGTGGCCCTGCGTTCGCCTCGGCCCTGGCGCGACGCGCTGCCGGCTGATGCCGCCCGCAAGATCTTGCGCGAGGAGGTCGAGCGCGGCAGATTGAGCGACGAGGTGGTCGACGCGCTAATGGACCCGGCGCCCGCGGGCAAACGGTCCGCGACACGCGCCACGCAGGGCGCGCGCCTGTCGGCGCGGGAGATGGACGTGCTGCGCATGATCTCGCGTGGCGCGAGCAACAAGGAGGCCGCGCGCGAGCTGGCGATGAGCCCAAGCACCGTGCGCACTCACGTGGAGAGCATGTTTCGCAAGCTCGATTGCTCGACTCGTGCGGCCGCCACGCTCAAGGCGTCGGCGCTGGGGCTGCTGTAGCGATCATGCGTCGCCCGGTCCAAATGCATCGCGATCCGGCGACGACGCGCTCGCGCGAGCGGGTGGCCAGCGCCGGGCGTGACTCGAAGCGTATCGGTCACTCGACCGATACGCGTGGCATGGGGCGTAGCGTAAGCTCAAGCACTTCAATTGCTTCCCGCTCGGTATGGATGCCGTCACGCGCGCTGTGCGACGGCATTGTCAAGGCTCGCCATTCATGAACCTACTGTTGCGTTTGTGCCTTACGTTCCTGCTTAGCTGGCGTCGTCAGCGGCTGCATATCCTCGACACCTGCGTCACGCCGTTTCGCGTGTGGCCCAACGACCTCGATGTGCTGCGCCACATGACCAATGGACGCTACTTCGCCATTCTCGATCTGGGGCGGGTCGATCTGTTGCTGCGTTCGCGCGTCTGGCAACGCGTCAATGCGAAAGGGTGGTATCCCGTCGTCACGCTCGAGACAATACGATTTCGTCGGTCGTTGCATTTGTGGGAGCGCTACGATGTCACCACGCGCGTGATCGGTTGGGACGAAAAGCATGTGTTTCTGGAGCAGGGGTTCAACCGGGGAGGGGACCAGGTCGCGCTCGGCGTCGTGCGAACGCGGTTTCTGAAGCGCGGCGGAGGGAGCGTGCCGACCAACGAACTACTCGCGTGGATCGGCGTGACCGAGCCATCACCCGAACTGCCCGAATGGGTCGCGCAATGGAGCAGGGCAGAGGGCGGTATGGGTATGGCGGAGCCACCACCGATCTGCTGTTCGGCTCACTGCGGCCAATAGCGATCGTGCGACATCCCGCCCCCGGATCGCTGACAACGGCCACTTCCGCGTCGGGCCGCCCTCCATCGAGCCGTTGAACGACCCATCACCGGAATGTGCGCTGCCTGACGCCACTGTTGCTAACGCATACCCTGGGCGCCGATTGCGCTGAGCTTGGCCCTATCGTCTGCCGATCCGCCGGGCGGATACGCTACAACGCGAACCCGCCACAGATACGGCTTATGGCGTACACAGTGCAGCTTTCTGCCGTCACCCTTGCCGCTGAGCCACCGCCCTTTGCCAGCCGGTGCGTGCTTCGACCCACTCCGCGAGCGTCAGCAGATCGGCGTCACGGTGAGCGGCGCCTACGAGTTGCGCGCCGAGCGGCAAACCGGCCGGCCCGAATCCGACTGGCACGGTCACAGCCGGCACGCCGAGAAAGGTCCACGGCGCACAGAACGACGCGTCGCCCGTGTAGTCGAGCCCGCGCGGCGGCTCACCGGTGGCCGGCGCCACCAGTAGAGCATCGAGCGCCATCGCGCGGGTCAGCCAGTCGTGGAAGCGGTGCGCCATCGGCATCTGCGCCGCCTTGATGCGGGCGTAGACGGTCGCGGGCAGCGAGCGCCCCTCTTCGACGAGACCGCGCATCGCCTCGCTCACGAGTTCGGGCGTGCGATCGACCAGGCCGCCGTGTGTGATCGCCGCTTCAACCGACATCAGTTTCAACGCATGCCCAGGCGTTTCGAAGATCTCGGCCGGCAGATCGACCTGCACGATCTCGACGCCGTCTTGCGCGAGTTGAGCCGCGAGCCTGTCGAGCGCAGCCTGCTGCGCGGGATCAATGTCGCCGCCCGCCTGTTTCCTCAGCACGCCGATGCGCCGCGTGCCCGTGCCGCGCGCGGTCGTGGCCGATTGCTGTACGTGCGGTACGTGCGATACGTGCGGATCCGCCGCATCGACGCCCGTGATGAGCGCAAGTGCGTAGGCCACGTCCGCGACGTTCGTCGCGAACATGCCGACGTGATCCAGCGACCACCCGAGCGGCAACACGCCCGTGCGTGCGATCGCACCATAAGTCGGCTTGAATCCGACAATGCCGCAATACGCCGCCGGCCGGATGACCGAGCCTTGAGTCTGCGTGCCGAGCGCGAGCGGTACGATGCCAGCCGCCACCGCGGCCGCCGAGCCGCTCGACGAACCGCCCGGCGTGAAGCCGTCATTCCACGGGTTGACGGTCGGCCCCGGTTTGCGCCACGCGAATTCGGTCGTCACCGTCTTGCCGATGATCGATGCGCCCGCCGCACGCAGACGCGCGACCACCCAGGCATCCTGCTCCGGGCGCCGGCCTGTGTAGGCGGGCGAATTGAATTCAGTCGGCATGTCGGCGGTATCTATAACGTCTTTCACCGCGACCGGCACGCCCGCCAACGGCGCGGCCGCATCGACGGCCCCGGCTGGCGCGGTCTGCGGCAAATAGCAGAACGCGTGCAACGACGCTTGCGATTCCCGGGCCGCATCGTAGGCGCGCGCGACGTAATGCCCGAGCGCGGCCTCGCCCGAGGAAACCGCGGTACGGATCCGGGCGATGGAGGCCGTCGCGCCGATGCTGGAAGAAGCAGAGAAGGTGGTCATGGAGGCGTCGGTCAACGATGTCATTTCGCGGCAAGCGCCGGCTGGATGTAATTCTGAACGATGAATCTATCGTAGTTGGGCTGTTGTTTGAGGTTGCCCAACGCGATCTGCGTGTCCATCGCGACGCTCAGCGCTTTGGGCGTGATGCCTACGTTCTTCGGATATACCCCTTCGTCCAGCATGCGCTTGACCGCCGCGTCGACCACTGCGGGTTCGAGTGTCGGGAATTCCTTGCGCGCGATGGCGGCCGTTTCCGCAGGATGGCTTTGCATGTAGAGCAGCGCGTTTTGCAGACCCTTCACGAACCGCGCGGCCGCATCCGGGTCGATGCTGCGCCTCGCGGAGATCGACGAGAACGCATATTCGCCATAGAGCTTCGGAAAGCCGAGCACCACTTTCATGCCTTTCGCGACAGCCTGATCGAGACCCGGCTCGTACATGACCGCGATCTTCGCCTGGCCCGCGACAAGCGGCCCGATTTCCGAGCCGAGCGGCACCTGAACCAGCTTCACGTCGCTTTGCGACATGCCGTTCTCCTTCAACAGCTTGAAGAACAGCGACGTGCTCGTTGTCGGCATCTGTCCCGATACCACGACCTGATCCTTGACGTCCTTGATGCCGCTGAATTTCACGTCCGGTGCAACTGCGATCCACACCGCCGCGCCGTTCACGACATTCGCGATCACGTCGACGTCGGCACCCTTTTCCGCGGCCACGGCCGTCCATTCCGGACCGTGCAGCGAGAAATCGGCGCTGCCCGACAGCACGGCGGAAAGCGCCGCGCTGGGACTGCCCGCCGTCTGCTTGTTGACGTCGAGCCCCTGCTTTTCGAAGAAGCCGCCGTCGATTGCGACATAGAGCGGCAAATAGAGCATCGACTGGAATGCCTGCGAAATAGTCACTTTCTTGCCGGCGGCAAGCACCGGCGATGAGACGGCTGCAACGGTCAATGCGAAAGCGGTGGTGAGCGCGGCGAGCGCCTTTGTTGCGGTCAGTGCCATCGTTTGTCCTGTATTGAAGGGTTGGACTGTCGGAATGCGTTAAACCTTAAGCGTGCTAGCGTTCGACGCCTGCCGCCACGGCAGCAGCTTGCGCTCGAGCATATCGATCAGGAAGTAAAGGACGAAGCCGATCGCCATCAGGACGAACAGCCCCTCCCACACGGTATTGAGGTCGTACAGGCTGGAGGCCGTGAAGATCATGTGCCCGAGACCTTTTTCCGACGAGATGAACTCGCCGACCACCGCGCCCACCAGACCGAAGCCGACGTTGATGCGGAAGGTGGAGATCACATAGGGCAGCGTGAACGGCACCACGACTTTCATGAACACATCGTTCTTGTTCGCGCCAAGCGTGACGAGCAACGCCTGCAAGTCGGGATCGGCGTCCTTTGCGGCCTCATAAGCGGCAATCAGCGCGACGATCGCGGTGAGCGAAATAGCCAGCGCGACCTTCGAGATGAGGCCGGTGCCGAACCACAGAATCACGATCGGTGCGAAAGCGATCTTCGGCACACTGTTGATCGCGACGATGAACGGCTCGATCAGCCGCGCGACGAACGGCGAATACCACAACGCGAGCCCGCACACGGAACCGACGGCCGTGCCGAGTACGAAACCGAGGATGGCTTCGAACAGCGTATAGCCGGTGTCGATAAAAAGCTGATGCGAGTGCACGTCGCGCACCAGCGCCGCGAAAATTTTCGACGGTGAGCCGACCAGGAAATTCGATACCCAGCCGACACGCGCCGCGCCTTCCCAGATGGCAAAGAACGCGATCACCGCAAAGAACTGTAATGCCGCACGGCCCCAGCCGCTGTCGAGCACAAAGCGCACGCGGGGCTTCGCTGCACGTTGTGCCGGCGCCGATTTACCGATGGAAGCGGATTGCGTCATGCTGCCTTCACCTCCGTCTGAATATCCAGCTCGCCGCACAATGCGTGAAAGTAACCCGCGAAGTTGGGGTCGCTGCGAGCGCCGATCGGCGAACGGGCGGCAATCTCGATGTCGTAGATCTTCTTCACCTGCGAAGGCCGGCCGCCGAGCACCACCACGCGTTTCGATAAAGCCACCGCTTCGTCAATGTCGTGCGTGACGAGCACGACGGTCTTGTGAAACGTCTCGACGGCTTCCATCAACACTCCTTCGAGATAAAGCCGCGTCTGGTAGTCGAGAGCCGAGAAGGGCTCATCGAGCAGAATGATGTCGGGATCGTTGATCAGCGTGCGGATCAGCGCCACGCGCTGACGCATGCCGCCCGACAGCATGCGCGGATACGCGTTCTCGAAGCCCGCAAGGCCATACGTATTGAGGTATTCCATCGCCATGTCACGCGCCTGCGCGGCCGGCATCTTCGAAAGTTCCGGTCCGATCAGCACGTTTTGCAGCACGGTGCGCCACGGCAGCAGCAAGTCGCGCTGCATCATGTAGCCGACCTTGCCGCGCAAGCCGCCGACGCTTTGCCCGCGATAGACGATATCGCCGCTGTCCGCCTCGAGCAGGCCGGCGATCACGTTGAACACGGTGGTCTTCCCGCAGCCCGAAGGCCCGATGATGCTGACGAAATCCCGCTCGTGGATATCGAATGTCAGCCCGCCGAGAACCTCCATGGAGCCGAGTTTGTTTGAAAACGATTTACGGATATTGCGTAACGCAAGCTGAACTGGCATGTCTCGTCCTCGTCGACGTTTCCGGAGTGCACTGCAATGAACGGCGAGTAGAATCAAACGCCTTGCTGCGCGGCGAGGAAGCGGCGGCGCATCGGCTTGAGAACGGCAATGGCCAGCAGCGCGGTGACGATGTCGAGCGTGATCGCGGTCGAAAACACCGGCACCCAGCTTCCCGCGTACTGATGCATCAAGGCCGCGAGCGGGCCGCCGAAGATCGAGCCGATCCCCTGGGAGATATACAGCCAACCGTAGTTTTCGGTGGCGTGACGTGTGCCGAAGGTGTCCGTCAGCGTCGACGGGAACAGCGAAAATATTTCGCCCCAGCCGAAGAACACGACACCCGACAGCAGGACGAACAGCACGGCGTTATCGCGCGTGAGCAGCCACAGCGCCATTGCCACGCCTTCGAGCGCGAACGCGAAAAACATCGTGTTTTCGCGTCCCATCCTGTCAGACACCCAGCCGAATAGCGGCCGTGTCAGCCCGTTCGTGAAGCGGTCTATCGTCAACGCCAAAGGCAATGCGGCCATGCCGAACACGAGCACCTTGGTCACGCCGAAGTCGGCGGCGAAGGTGGCCATCTGCGAGGTGACCATCAGGCCCGACGTGGACATCATGGTCATCATGGCGAACATCAGCCAGAACAGAGGCGTCTTCAATGTCTGCGACGGGCGAAAATGGCGGCCTGTCGGCGCGGACGCCGAAGCGCCGGAATTGCAAGGCGCGGCAGCATCGTGCGCCGGCGGCACACGCAATCCCTGCGAAGCCAGCAGACCGACCACCGCGAACGCAATGCCGAACATCCACAGCGTCGCGTCGATACCGCGCGCCTGCAGCGACGTGGAGATCGGGAAGGTCGTGACGATCGCACCCATGCCGTAGCCGGCCGCGACCGCGCCCGCCGCGAAGCCGCGATTGGTCGGAAACCAGCGCACCATCAGCCCCACCACGCCGACATACACAATGCCCGTGCCGAGGCCGCCCACCAGGCCATAGGTCAGGTAGAGCATCGGCGCGCTATGCACTTGCGAGGCGAGCACCCAGCTCAAACCCGACATGACCGTGCCGATCGAGATCAGCATGCGCGGCCCGAAGCGGTCGATCAGCTTGCCCTGAAACGGCGAGAAAAACGTCTGCAAGATGATCAGCAGCGAAAACGTGACTTGCAGTTCAGGCAGCGCAATACCGAGTTTCGCGGCAAGCGGTTTGGTCAGGAGCGTCCATACATATTGCGGGCTCGAAATTGCCATCATGCAGACGAGACCAAGCCCGAGCTGAAGCCAACGGTTATGGGTCGCGCTGGCGGAGGCGGCGCCCGGTTCCTCCGACACGATGGGTTGAAGCGAAGATTGCAAGCGTGTGGTCATGGTGACTCCATTTACTGAGCAAGTGCCTGCCGGCAACCGGCAGGCGTGCAGCGTCCTCCGGGCCTTCGAGGCCGGACCTGCAATCCGATTGAAAATTAGCGCGCGTGTGCGTCTACCAGCCCGCGGCTGCCCCGTCACTGCGCGGGTCGTAGCCCGCTTCAATCAATCCGTCTGGATACCGAACGATTGCGCCGGCGTGTCCCATTGCTTCGTCGTACGGTTGCATCGTCTCTACTTCATGGCCGAGCGCTTCGAGCCGGGCCACCGTGCCGTGCCCAAAGCGCGCTTCGAGCTTGAGCGTGTCGGTCGACTGGCCCCAGGTGCGGCCCAGCAGCCAACGCGGCGCGTCGATCGCGGCTTGCGGATTGCAGCCGAACGTCGCGATGCGCGAGAACACGGCGCTTTGCGATTGCGGTTGACCGTCGCCGCCCATGTTGCCGTAGACCATTGTGCGGCCATCGTCAAAACGTGCGAGCGCGGGGTTCAGCGTGTGAAAAGGCCGGCGCAGCGGCATCAGCGGATTGCGCGCGCGCTCGTCGAGCGAGAAACTGCAACCGCGGTTCTGCCAGTTGATGCCCGTGCCGGCCAGCACGATGCCGCTGCCGAACTCGTGATAGATGCTCTGGATAAAGCTCACCGTGACGCCGTTGCTGTCGGTCACGCCAAGCCACACCGTATCGCCTGGCCCGTGGCCGGCGCCCCACGGGGCGGCTTGCGTGTGCGAGATACGCGCGGCCATCGCGTCGATTGCGGCCGGCTCGAGCAACGCGCGCGGATCGACCTGCATGTGATCGGGATCGGTAATCTCGGCATCGCGTACGGCGAACGCGAGCTTGGTCGCTTCCACGCATGCGTGCACGAACTCCGGGCCGAGCGGGTCCATGTCTTTGGTCAGCACGCGATCGAGCATGCCCAGAATCAGCAGCGACACGAGCCCTTGGGTCGGCGGCGGCATGTTGTAGATGGTGCCGAGCGAGTGCTGAAGCGCGAGCGGCGTTCGCATGCGCGCCTCGTGCCGTTCGAGATCGGCGAGACTCAGCAGCGAGCCCGCCGACTGTAGATCGCTTGCGATGCTGCGTGCGAGGTCGCCGCGATAGAAGTCGTCGAAGCCCGCGTCGGCGAGACGTTCGAGCGTGGCCGCAAGACGTGGCGCGACGAAGCGCTCGCCTGTCGCGGGCACGCGATCGCCAGGCAGAAAAGCGTCAGCGAAGCCCGGGATCGGCCGCAATTCGGCGAGACGGCTTTCGATGCACTGCGACTGGCTGCGTGTGACCGGCACGCCGTGCTTCGCGTAATGGATCGCGTCTTCCAGCAGGCGTTTGACCGGCAGCCGGCCGCCGAGTGTTTCAGCCGACCAGCGGTGCGCGCGCTGCCAGCCGGACACGGTGCCGGCCACCGTATTGGCTGCGAGCGGGCCGCGCGTGGGAATTGCCTGGAATCCGCGCGAGCGGTATTCGTCGATGGTCGCGGCCAGCGCCGCCGCACCGCACGCCTCGATGCCGACCGGCTCGGCGCCGGGGCGCGAGATCAGCCAGAAGCCGTCGCCGCCAATGCTGTTCATGTGCGGATAGACGATCGCGATTGTCGAGGCGGCGGCGATCATCGCTTCGACGGCGTTGCCTCCTTCACGCAGGATCGCCAGAGCGCTCTGCGCGGCGAGCGCGTGGGGCGCCACCGCCATGCCGCGGCTTGCGCGGCTGGGGTTCAGGAGTTCGGATGGCATCGGAAACCCAGGCTTTTGCTTGTATACATGCCCGATGCTTTTGCGAAAACCGTGCCAGCAGGCCGTGTCTGCTGAGAGCCTTCTCCAGAAGGCGCTTAAGAGACGCTGGTATCCCAGGGCATGTCGCTAGATGGTGCCGCGCAACCTCGGTGGTGCATAAGGAGCGCTGTGAGGCTCCGATGCGGTGCGGGCGCGTTGCAGGCGCTCGGTCGTGAGTGTTCGGACTTCCGCGCGGCTACCTTCTATATGCCGGCCCAATAATTCGACGGCACGATCCGCAGCGAGATCGCGGATGGCGGCCAGAATCGCGACGTGTTCGTCGTAAGTGTCGTCTATGCAATCGCCGTAAACGAGGTCGAGCCGCCGCACCACGCGGATGCGGTCGGTCACGCGCTGCATGGCCGTGGTCAACTCGGCGTTGCCGGCGGCGCTGACTAGCGCCTCGTGAAAGGCTTCGTCGAGCGCTACCATTTCGCGGCCGTCGCGAACGCGCTGTGCCTGAGGGACGTTCCAGATGCCGTCGAGCCGATCGAGCATCTGCCGGGCGGTCTCTGAGAGCGAGCCGTCCGGGCCAAAGAGCCGGCTGACTGAATACGTTTCGATCAGCTTGCGCATTTCATACAGATCTTCGAAGCGCTTGAAGTCGATGGGCACGACTTCCCAGCCGCCGCGCACATAGCCGCGCATCAGACCGTCGCTTTGAAGGCGTTGCAGCGCCTCGCGCGCCGGGGTGCGCGAAACGCCGAAACGATCGGCGATGCTGCCTTCGGTCAGACGATCGCCGGGCAGCAGGCGCATGTCGAAGATATCGTCGCGCACGCTGAAATAAACGTGGTCAGCGCGCGATGAGGTGGAGCGGGTTGTGTCTTTCACGCACGAGCCCAGGATAAACGGATTTCGGCAGTGACTATCGGTCACCGTCAAAACATCCGTCAACAGAAATTTAATGTGCCGGTGCCATCGTGAAGCCAAAGACTTTGACGACATCAGCAGCTCTCCGAGCTATGGCTCGATCGCCCGAGGACCGAGCGGCGTTGAACTATACCGCTTGTGATCGCGTATGGTGTCGAGTGAGCGCTCGGGGCGCGGCAGGAGCTATCTAATAGTATTGAATGCGCGCAGTGCGCTTTTAAAAAAAGCCGGCTCAGGGAAGCCGGCTGAAAGTTCTGGTGATCCGAGGGCCGTGCCAGAACTGAGAGGGCGAGGAGGGTTTTTATCGCAGAGGCCTTCGGCAGAAGTTGATGCCAGAAGCCACAGATTTAATGGAACCAATGCAATCACATCTCAGGATCGCCAGGCCTGTCAGCGACCTTTCGCGGACAGAAAAGATATATTGCGCAGCGCTCAACCTGAGTGTGCTGGCAAAATTCCAGGACCATCAAGGGTTCGATGGGGTGATGCTCGGACGTTCCGGCATGGACTATCACTTCGAGTTCACACAGTGCCGGGAACATCCGGTAGCGCCAACACCGACGCGTGAGGATCTGCTGGTGTTTTACGTCCCTGATCGAACTGAGTGGCAGGCGACTTGCGATCGCCTGGCCGGGAGGGGATTTGTTTGCGTGCCGTCGCTCAACCCCTATTGGGACGTGTCCGGTAGAACCTTTGAAGACCACGACGGCTACCGAATCGTTTTGCAAAACTCGGCATGGTCGCGATGATTCATGCGAATGCGCTTGGACGCCGGTTCGAGCGCTTTTCAGCAGGTGGCGTCGCCTTTTAGAAGCATGCGCGGGCGTTATCAATGCACATACTATTCGTTGACGGTGGGGCGTGGGTGAGCAGGGCGGGCTTGCGCGCTGCCTCAGTTCTGCCGGCACCTTCGACACAATGGAGAAGGCTTGCCGCCGTCAACAATCGGGCTTCAGCGCAACAGCCCCGGCCAACCAACCTGCTGATGCACCGCTAAGATCGGCGCGCGCCACGGCGCCGAAAGAGCAGAACTCCAGGCGCATCAACAATCGCTCACGGCCCGAATGCAAAAAATGGCCGTCGGACCTTCCATCTGGAAATTGCGGGAAAGCAAAGCATAAAAAAGCGTTTGTCAGGGCCTTGCCTGACAGCTTCTAATAATCAGCTTGTCGCGGTGGGTTGAAAGCGACTTGCACCGGGAGCGAGCGTCCATGCTCGCTGCCCCGAACGAGTCGGCTCGACGCCCGCCAGCAAGCCGCACCCCGAGTCTCCTTCATCAACGGCAAAGCAATCGCGCTCTGCGCAGTGACGATCGGCTTCTGATCCGCACTGCCGCGCGCCGTCTGCACAGCTGACATGGAAATGGCATGGCCGACCTGACCTCTACCCGCAGCCGCTATGTCGCGGCCCAACCAACTCGCACCGGCGTTTCCCGGACGGCGCTGTACAGCTGGCTTTCGTGGATGATCCCGGCCGCGGTACTGCTGCTATGGGAAGCTGCGGCCCGCCTTGGGTTCATCGCACCGCAAGTGCTGCCTGCCCCCAGCAGCGTGCTCGAAACGGCGTTCAATCTAGCCCGCAACGGCGACCTCTTCGTTCATCTCGGCGTCTCGCTGCTGCGCGCCGTGAGCGGGTTTGTCATCGGCGGAACGCTAGGCCTTGCACTGGGCATCGTCGTCGGTTTTTCGCCGCTCGCGCAGGCGCTTCTCGATCGCTCTATCCAGATGGTCCGCGCGGTTCCGTTCCTCGCGATGCTGCCGCTCGTGATCGTGTGGTTCGGAGTCGGCGAAACCGCAAAAATTTTCCTGGTCGTGCTGGCGGTGTTCTTCCCTATCTATATCAATACGATGCTCGGCATTCGCCAGCTTGACCCGAAGCTATTGGAGCTCGCGCGTGTCGTCGGGCTCGAGCGGACGGCAATCGTGCGGCGAATCGTTCTTCCGGGAGCAATGCCGTCGATTCTCACCGGCGTGCGTTATGCGCTCGCGCATGCATGGCTCGCGCTGGTCATCGCCGAAACGCTCGCCACCACCAAAGGTATCGGCTTTCTCGCGATGGACGCGCGCGAATTTCTCAACACGAACGTGATCGTTCTGACCGTGATCGTCTACGCGATCATCGGTGTCGTGGCCGACGCGCTCGTGCGCCTGCTGGAAGCCCGCTTCCTCTCGTGGCATGCGAACTACGCGAAAGGAGCAAGCAAGTGAGCCAAAGCATCGCCACCGTCCGCAATCGTGTCGCCGCAGACGCGGTCAACCTCAGCGCCGGCGCGCCCACACTGGCCGTAGCCGTCCGTGGATTACAGCGGCGCTATGGCAGCCGCGTCGTGATCGACTCACTGGATCTCGACATCCACAAGGGCGAATTTGTCGCACTGCTCGGCGAGAGCGGCTGCGGCAAGACAACGCTATTGCGCGCGCTTGCGGGACTCGATCTGCCCGACGCGGGGACCATCCGCGCGCCGGAGCGCCCGTCGGTGGTATTTCAGGAGCATCGTCTGCTGCCTTGGGCGACGCTGTGGGAAAACATCTCGCTCGGTCACGAGAAAACGATTGACCGCCGCGGCGCCGCGCTTGCGCTCGCCGAGGTGGGACTCGCCGGCCGCGAAGACGACTGGCCGCGCAATCTCTCAGGCGGTCAGGCTCAGCGTGTGGCGCTCGCACGGGCGCTCGTTCCGGAGCCGGCGCTGCTCCTGCTCGATGAGCCGTTCGCCGCGCTCGACGCGCTGACTCGCATCAAGATGCACGGACTCGTCAAGGAACTGGTCGCGCTGCACCAGCCCGGCGTGCTGATCGTCACGCACGACGTCGACGAAGCGCTGACCCTCGCCGACCGGATACTCGTGATGCGCGCCGGTCGCATTGCGGCTTCCTTCCGGCCGAAAGAGCAGGCCGGCGAGCTGCGTCCCATTCTGCTCGACGAACTGGGCGTGCCTTCTCACTAACCATATCGCTATCAATAGAAGGACCCAAAAGCATGACTGATTCATTGTTGAGCCGCCGCCAGGTGTTGCGCGCGGCGGGCGGCCTGCTGGCAGGCGTCGCTGCCGGAGGGCTCTTTCCTGCGCACGCAGCCGAGCCGCGCAAGCTGACGCGCAACACCGACACGGTACGCGTTGGCTGGGGCTATGGCAGCCTGCCCGACATCGCAAAGCAACGCGGCGTGTTCGAAAAGACGCTCGCGGCGAAGGGTATCAAGGTCGAATGGATCGGGCCGTTCCCGAACCATGCGCCGTCCATTCAGGCCGTAGTCGGCGGCAGCGCGGACTTCGGCTTCTGGGGCTCGACGACACCGGCGCTTGCCGCAATGCTGGCCGGCTCGCCGATCGTCTTCAATGCGTTCGACATCTATTCGCCGCGCTCCACTGCGATCATCGTGAAGAAGACCAGCGGCATCAACTCGGTTGCGGATCTCGCGGGCCGCAAGGTCGCCGTGAACCGCTCGGGACTTGGCGAATTCCTGCTGATCGCGGCGCTGGAAAAGCATCGCGTCGACCGTGACAAGGTGCAGTTCGTTTATCTGAATCCGCCCGATGCCGCGCCGGCTTTTGCCCAGGGCAAGGTGGACGCGTGGTCGATGTGGTCCCCCGGCGTGGACATTGCGCGCTTCTCGAACGACGCGAAGGACATCTTCAACGAAGGCCGCGACCTGGACTTTCTGATCGACTACAGTTCGCTGGTCACACGCCGCAAGTTCACCGAAGAAAACTCGGAGCTGATTCGCGCGGTAATCGACGCATATCACGTGGAAGGCGCGTGGCAATCGGCACACTCGGCCGAAGCGGAGCAACTTGTGCAGCGCGAGGGCAAGTATCCGGATCAGGTGCGTGACTATCTCGCGAGTCTCAAGCGCGTGAACCATTTCTACGAGGCCGACGACGCTGCCTTCATCGCGCAGTTTCAGCGCGCCGCCGACTGGCTCGCGGAGCGCAAGATCATCAACTCGCGCATCAAGGTCGCTGACTACAGCATCAGAGTTTGAACCCGGGCGCCCGCATGACTGATACCAATAGCAGCAAGGACGCGAGCCGCGCACAGGGCATCTCGCCGTTGACCGTCTCACTCGGTTTCGCGAAGACTATCGCCGATATTGCGGCGACCGCGGCGGCGCGCGAACGGGAGCATCGCTTACCGCACGATGAGATCGCGCAGTTGAAGGCGCTCGGCTTCGGCGCGCTGCGCCTGTCGCGGGAGCAGGGTGGCCACGGCGTGTCGCTTGGCGATCTGTTCGTCGTCGCTCGCGACCTGGCGGCGGCGGATTCGAACATTGCGCACGCGTTCCGCAATCATCTGTGGCAGGTCGAGACGGCGCTAAGGAAGAAGGACCATCCGTTCCACGCGCACGTGCTGAGGCTTGCCGCGCAGAAAAAGACCGTTGGCCTGAGCTTTACCGAGAGCGATGTGACGGCGGCCGGAGCGCGCCCGACGAAGGTAATGACGCGACTCGAATGGGATGCTGCTCGCGACGTGTACATCGGTTCTGGAGAGAAGGTCTACGCGACGGGCAACCTCTACAACGACGCCTTTGTCGGCTCGGCGGTGGAAAGCCGTATGGGGCGAACTGTCCAATACGTGCTGGCGCGGGGCGCGGGCGTTAGCAACGACGACGACTGGAACGGGTTCGGCCAACGGCTGACCGGCTCGGGCACGGCCCGCTTTCGGGACGTCACCGTGCCCGCGGCACACCTGTACCCGCTCGATCCTCCACGACCGGACGAGGCCGCGCCCTGGGGCTTTACGTTCCATCAGGTCTATCTGACCAACTGCATTGCGGGCATTGTGCGCCGGGTCGCACTGGATGCCGTCGAAGTGTTGCGCACGCGCAGCCGCAATTTCTATCACGGCGAAGCCGCGCATCCCGCCGACGAACCCGTGCTTCAGTCACAACTTGGGCGCATCCGTGCGTATGCGGCAAGTGTGGAAGCGACCGCAGACCGCGCGGTCGCTGCGCTCCAGCAAGCGTGGGACGCTTACGATACAAGCGGCGAATACGAAGCCACGCTTGCTGCCACGCTCGCGGCGTCGGAGGCCAAAGTCGTCATCGACGACCTCGCGCCGCAAATAGCGAGCTGGCTGATCGATCTTGGCTCGGGCTCGGTCGTCTCGCGTTTCGGCGCGCTCGACCGGCATTGGCGCAACATCAAGGTGATTGCATCGCACAATCCGCGGCTATATAAGGAACGCCTGCTCGGACAGCATCTGCTGACCGGCCAGTTGCCGCCGACCGGCGCGTTCTTTTAGACCCGCCCGGTCTTCCTTTGCGACTCGGGTGCGATGACCCGAGCGCTCAGCCAAGCAGACGACGCACGCGCGGCATGACTTCCTCGGCAAAAACGGCCATGTCGGCCTCGAAAGGCTGGAACTGCAGCATGAACAGTTCTATGCCGGCACGGTGGAAGTCGACGACGCGTCGAGCGACCGTGTCGTAGTCGCCAACGAGCCCCGCAGCCGTGCCGCCATTCGAACCGACGCGAGGTGAGCGCGCGAACGTTTGGTGCATGACTGCATTCGGATCGATGTTGGCCTTTTGCCGCTCGCGCAGCGGCTTGTCGAGCTCTGCAAGCGCAAACAGGTGATCGAGGTGAGCCTCGGCGAGGGCCTGCGTTTCCCGCGCGATCACGAAGGCCGACAGGCCGAAGCGCAACGCATCCTGGTGAGGAGGCCGCGCACGCGACGAGACGTCCGCTATGAGGCGCACCACGTCGTCGTGCGGTTGTCCGTTGATAAACCACACGTCGCCATGAGCCGCCACGAGCGAGCGCGCCGGCTCCGACTCGCCGCCGACATAAATGCGCGGCCGCGCGCGGAACGGATCGGCCGGACGCAACTGATAGTCGTCGATGCGGAAGTTGTCTCCGCGATGCGTGACGGCTTCGCCCCGCAACAATGCGTCCACGACCGAGATCCATTCGCGGCCGTATGCATAGCGCTCGTCGTGTTCGGCAAAGCCGATGCCGGCCCGTTCAAGCTCCGGACGATTCCACGCGTTGACGAGGTTGATCGCGAAACGTCCGCCGCTGATGTGTTCAATCTGCTGCGCCATTTTCGCGAGCACGACCGGATGGTACAGATACGGCTTGATTGCGGCGATGATCTCGATGCGCGACGTCAGCGCCGCCAATGCGGCCGACGCGGTCCACGCTTCGAGTTGATCGAGCGACGGGTCATGCGGATTGACGGTGTGCTGCGCGACGAGCACAGAGTCGTAGCCGAGCCGCTCGGCTTCGAGCACTAGCGCCTTGTTGCGCGCCCACGAAGCGTCGTACGGTTCCGCGGGATCCTGAAGCGCCGCACGGCTTCCATGTACGAGCGCCCAAACGCCGAAGCGGGGAGGATTAAACATCGCCTGTGACTCCGGAGATAGAGTGAGGAAACTGTCTATCCTAACGCGCGCCCGCTGATGGCTTTCGAACTTCTGACGATATGCAATTGCCGGATCGGCATTAGGGTGCAGAGCCGCGACCACAACGGATGGCGCACCGTTTTGCGCAAAACTGATTTCGACGTTCGGTACTTCTTGCGACAACGCTTGGAGCCTACAGTCAGCACAACCTTCGGACGCGGCACTCTTCACCACAATGGGCCCGCACGAAGCGTCTAACAGCCGAAAGGAGCAAACATGCTGACAAGAACATCTTCCGCGCTTCTCGCCGAACCCGACGTGGCGACCGAAGACGCACAGTACTTCGAATACACGTCATCCGCGAATCCCATCGGCTCGAAACTCATCTCGCGCGTGCCGTTCCGCAATTTCCCGCCCACGCTTTATGCCGACGGCGCGACCCGGGTCGTGCCGCTCGACCTGTCCGCCGAACTGGGGTGTCCCGGCCCCGCGACCGGTCCTGGTTTGAGCGCGAGCTTTCTGCGTATCGTGGCGGGCGAAGCCTTGACCCTCGACCCCAACGCGACCTCCCAGGTCTGCTACGTGATCGGCGGAGCCGGCAGCATGAAGCAGGGCGCAACGCACTTTCCGTTTGCACAGGGCGACTTCTTTACGCTTCCGGGCGGCGCTGCTGCTGTGCTTTCCGCGGATACGACCGCGACGCTGTATTACGTCAATGATGCGCCGCTGCTGACCTATCTCGGTACAACGCAGGTACAGGCGCGCTTTGCGCCAACCCGCTATCCGGCCGCTCGCGCGCAGGCAGCATTGCGCGAAGTCGCGGAACAAAGCAACGCGGGCCGCCGCAATCGCATCAGCGTGCTGATGGGCAACGCCCGCTTCCCGCAGACGCGCACGGTCACGCACGTGCTGTGGGCAATGTTCGGCATCGTGCCGCCGCATTCGGTGCAGAAGCCGCACCGACACCAGTCGATCGCGCTCGACTTCATCGCCGGCGGCGGGCCAGGCGTCTATACGCTGGTCGGCACCGAACTCGATGCGCAGGGCGATATCGTGAATCCGACTCGTGTCGATTGGGAAGCGGGCATGGCGTTCGTCACGCCGCCTGGATACTGGCACGCGCACTTCAATGAAACAGATGACAACGCGTATGTCATTCCGATCCAGGACGCTGGCTTGCAGACATATTTGCGCACGCTGGACATCCGCTTCGCGCGCTAAGGCGCAGGTGCCGGTGCGAGCCCGTCGTCCCAGTACGGCGGCTCGCCGAATGCTTCGGCGTAGAAGTCCACGAAGGCACGCACTTTCGACGAAACAACTTTCTTGGGCGGATACGCCGCCCAGACGGCGGGGGCGGCTCGTCCGGTTCGCGCCTCCCATTGCGGCAGCACCTGCTGCAAGCGTCCGGTGCGCAGGTCGGCGCCTGCCAGCCACGTTGGCAGCAGCGCAATGCCGCAACCGGCCACGGCGAGCGCGAGCAGCGCTTCCTGGTCGCCGGCACGCACGCGCCCCTTGAGTTCCACCACCATCGACTCCGACACCTTCTGCGCCGGCTTCGACTTCGCGGCGCTTCGCGCGAAGAACCATTTGTCATCCGGCATGAGCGACAAGCGAAGCGCATTGTGCGCGGACAGATCGTCAGGCATGCGCGGGATTCCATTACGCTCAAAATAGCCCGGGCTGCCGCAGACGATACGACGATGCGGCGCGAGGCGTCTCGCCATCAACGACGAGTCGGGCATCACGCCGGTACGGATAGCCACATCGATGCCTGCGTCGATCATGTTCAGCGTTTCGTCCGTCGAGACGATGTCGAGGTCGATGTGGGGATAGCGCGACATGAAGGCTGGCAGATGCGGAACAACATGCAGCCGTCCGAACGCAGGCGGTATCGTTACCCGCAGCACGCCTTGCGGTGAGCGATTCAGCGATGACGTGACTTCCCTTGCGTCGTCGAGCGCTTGCAACGCAAGCAGTGCATGTTCGCGAAAGAGACGGCCACCTTCCGTCAGAACGAGTCCGCGTGTCGACCGGTTGAATAGCGCAATGCCCAGGTCTTTCTCTAGCTCGCTTATGTAGCGCGAGACCGTTGAGGTTTTGACGGACAGTTCGTTGGCGGTCTTGCTGAAACTCTGTAGTTCCGCTGCGCGAACGAAAGCCCGTACTGCGGCGAAGTAGTCCATGGGACGAGTTTAAGGGGCGGCTCTGGCTTTCTTCTGCCTTTTCTTCTGGCTGCCTTGAAAGCGCACTGCGAAGGGGCAGTCGGTGTGGAAACGGATGCTGCCAGGGTCGAGCATGGCCGGTCAGCAGTCGCGCAAATTATATCGTTCAATATCAGAGTGTGGCCGATGGACGGAGGTTGCCAACGGCCGCTTATGGGGCTTTTGGGCCGTTTATGGGCCCTTGTGGCCCTTATGGCCCCTTGTAGTCCCTTGTAGTCCCTCATGGCCGCGTAGGAAGCTCCATTTTGCAGAACCTCATCTGGCAGAGTTAGACTCGCGGGGCGGCGCATCGCATTTCAAGAGCGACGATGCCTTCGCCGTTGCCCGAGCGAATAACGGGCGAAGCGGGTTCCGCATCGTGCAGCCGCCGGGCATCAGGCCCTCGACGAGCAATACTTATTTTCAGGCTGTCTACGAAGGAATACGGAAATGGACGTGGCAACGATCGGGTTCACCAACAAGTCCGCCGAGAAGTTCTTCGGTCTATTGCGTCAGGCGCAGGTGCGCGCGCTGCTCGACGTTCGCTTGAACAACACATCGCAACTCGCCGGGTTCGCAAAGAAGCCGGACCTTGGATATTTTCTATCGCAACTTGTTGACGTGGCGTATCTCGAGCTGCGCGACCTGGCACCTGAGAAGCAGATGCTCAAGCGATATCAGGCGAAAGAGCTGAGTTGGGACAACTACGCCGCTGAATACGTCGAGCTGCTGGCAAAGCGTGGGGTCGAGCGTAACCTTGATATCGCGCTATTCGATCGGGCCTGTCTCTTGTGCAGCGAAGACAGGCCGGAACACTGCCATCGCAGGATTGCCGTTGAATATTTGAACCTGTGCTGGGACGACAAGCTGAAGGTAACGCATCTTTTCTAGTATGAAGGTGGCAGACGAAAGCCAACGGAGTGGTTCATAATGCCCGACACCAGAACTGGGCCCTAGCCGTCACGCTTCGGCCAATGTCGTCCATTCTGCATCGGTGCCCGGATTGTCGACCCATACTTTCAGCGTCGTCGAGAAGGGGGCTGCAAGGGTTGCACGCTGGTCGTTTGCATCGTCCGTGATAGCAGCTCTCAGCGCCGCTCGTCGTAGCGTGACCGGTTGTCATGAATCACCGCCCGATGTACCCGTGCCCATTCTGCGAGTTGCCGGACGGACTCCGCCAGTGACTGTCCAAGCTCAGTCAACGCATAGTCGACCTGCGGTGGCGCCGTGGCACGCACCGTGCGCTCCACCATCCCGTCGCGCTCCAGATTCCTCAACGTTCGCGTCAGCATCTGCTGCGAGATACCGCTCACGATCCGTTTGATGTCATTGAAGCGTCGCGGCCGCTCGCGAAGCGCGACTACAACCTGCATCGTCCATTTTTCTCCGACCTGACTGAAGATTTCGCTGACACCACTGCAGTTGCGCGGCGCGTCGATAGGCGTGGTCATATCCATATGACTTGGTCCTGAAGATATGCGTTTTCGGCAGATGATCACTTGTCAGATACTAGGTGCTCGTTCCGCCCTCCTGGTGTCTCGACAATATCATGAAGCTTTTCTATCATCCCGGCGCCTGCAGCCTCGCCGTTCACATCGCGTTGATCGAAGCAGGCTTGCCGTTCGAACTCGTTAGCATTAGCCGCGACAAACGCACTGCCGATGGTCGCGATTTTCTCGACCTCAATCCGCACGGATTCGTCCCGACTCTCGAACTCGACGATGGAAACGTGCTGAGCGAAGCGTTGGCCAATCTTGTTTATATCGCCGAACGAACCGGAAGGTTACTGCCGAAAGAGGGCCCCGTTCGCTGGCATGCAATCGAAGCCGTGTCGTTCATGACCACCGAACTCCACGGCGGTTTCAAGCCGTTGTGGAAGCGCGCGCCCGAGGCCGAGCAAACTACGGCGAAGCAGATCTTGACCAGGCGTTTTGCAGCGCTTGCAGCGCAGCTTGGCGACAAACCGTTTGTCACAGGCGTTCACATTACCATCGCAGACCCGTACCTGTACGTGATGCTGAGATGGGCGAGAACGCACGGCATCGTCGTGCCGAAGCTCCTGGACGCCTACTATGGTCGGATGCATGAGCGACCGTCAGTCGAAAAGGCGCTGACCGGGGAAGGGCTAGGGTAACGCTGTGCAGCGCCGTAAGCGCAGAAGTCGCCCCCGCATTAGTACAACCATAGCGGCCCGCACGCACCCTTGGCCTGACTCGAGTTCGCATAGAGTTACCGAGACTAAGCGCGAGGATTTTTCGTCTGCGTTGCAATGGGGGCATGGACGCATCGTTCGGGCTAGCTATCGCCAGCGCACCAGTCGCCCCGGTTCATGCACTCAATGTCGAGCTAGACCGCGTGTCTACTCAGATTTTTAGAACGCACTTGCCTTGGTTGGGTGGCGCAACGGCGTGAACGTCGACGATTTCGGCCGAGTGATCGACTGCGATTTTTAATGGGCCGGAGGGCACGAAATCGCCTGGGAGAATCGGCAGGTCGCCGATATTACGCAGCATTAAACCTATCGCATAAACACCATTGCCTATCTGCAAGTTCGATCCTGTACTCATGACGAGTTGTGCAGCCTCAGGCGCTCCGTCGGGAAGGTGCCGGTCCAAGGTCGCGGTGTAGGACGCTGGTAATCCCCTACGGTCACCATCGCAGACGCAACTTCCAGAAAGTCGCGCCGAGGCCCGGTGCTGGACTATATGGACCGTCAGGTTTGCGAGTCGTCTTGCACCTCGAACTGCGCGCGGGCACGTCCGGAAGCTCCGCCCGCAGTTGACCGGAAGCGATGCCGGTACTCAAGCGGGCTAAGACCAAGGCGGCGAACAAAGATACGTCGCAGCGCGTCGGCGCTGTCGAATCCACAGCGCCGCGCAATCTCCGCAACCGTGTGCTGGGTACTTTCGAGCATGGTACGTGCTGCATCGATGCGCGCGTGATTCAGGAACGCTATCAGGCCCACGCCACATTCCCGGCTAAAGATCCTGGAGAGATTGCGCGGGCTCATGTGGACACGTTGCGCCAGCGATTCGACGCTGTGCTCAACGTCGAGGTGGTCCATCATGTACTGCTGAACCGCCTGAACATGTGTGTTATCCGATGCCTGAGTCTCAAGCAGTGAGCTGAACTGCGACTGACCGCCTGCGCGGCGCACGTAGACGATCAGATATTTCGCAACGCCGAGTGCAATCTCGCGGCCAAAGTCTTCCTCGATCATCGCTAGAGCGAGATCGATGCCGGCAGTGACTCCCGCAGTCGTATAGAGGTTCTCGTCCTTGATATAAATTAAGTCGGGCTCGACATTCGCTTTTGGAAACATTGACGAAAGCCGCGCCACATCCATCCAGTGGGTCGCAACGGTCCGGCCATCGAGCAGACCGGCGGCACCGAACGCGAATGCGCCGTTGCAGATTGCAGCGAGTCGACGTGTCTGGCGTTGCTGGGTGCGCAGCCAGTCGCTGATCGTCGTGTCCTCGAGCACGTCGAAGACCCCGAGACCGCCTGGCACTATGACCGTGTCGAACTGGGGGCACGGGTCGAAGATCGTTCGATCTGGCTGAACCGTCAAACCGCTTGAGGATTTGATCGCACCTCGCGTCGTACCAACGGTGAGCATTTCGTATTCAGCGGTACGTTTTGAGACAAGGCTCACTTCGGCAAAGGCGTCGCGCGGTCCGGCGATATCCAACAACTGGAAGCCAGGGAATAGCAGCATCGCTACGGTTATCTTGCGCATTGGGAGCCTTGTTGACGGGAACGAATTGCGTTCAGACGGCCACCTTTGGCGAGGCAGAGCGCCGTGCGCGGTGTAGCAGCATCGAGATGACCCAGCAGGCGGAGAAGATACCGATGATCGCATAGCCTAGCATGCCAAAATGGTCGCCCAGCGCGCTTGCCGTGTTCCAGACCACACCGTGCAGCGCGTAGCGGTCCTGCAGTAGGCCCAACACCTCCATCGTCCCGACGATGAGCGCGACAGCAACTGAAGTCGAGGTAACGGCGAAGTTATAGGCCAGCTTGCGCTCCGGCTTCATGTACGCCCAGCCGTACGCACCCAGCATCAGATGTCCGTCCAGTGTGTCGATGAGCGACATCCCGGCACTGAAGAGTGCGGGAAATACCAGCACGCTCCAGGGTGATATGCCACGAGCTGCCTGGGTCGCGGACATCCCGAGGAGACTCACTTCGGTTGCGGTATCGAATCCGAGACCAAAGAGGAATCCAAGCGGGAACAAATGCCAACTGCGCGAAACGAGCAGAAACAGGGGCCTCAGAAGGCGCGTCAACGGGCCAAACGGTGGCGGGATTTCAGACTCGCCACTGGAGCGGCGGCGCCATGCTTGCACAATCGACCTCAGGACAAACAGATTCAGGATGGCAATCGCGAACAGAAATCCGGTCGAGACGAGCGTGCTGGCCGTTGCACCAAGGTCTTTGTATGCAACGAATCGGCTGTTGAGCGCGGTCGAAACCAAAGCGACGCCCAATGAGGCAAACACAATGATCGTTGAATGGCCGATCGAAAAGAAGAGTCCCACCGCGACGGGGCGCTGACCATCCTGCATCAACTTGCGTGTCGAGTTGTCAATCGCAGCAATATGATCGGCATCCACAGCGTGACGAAGGCCAAGTCCATAGGCAATGAGTGCCGTCCCGAGCAGTACCGGATGCTGCCGGAACGCAATTGCCGCCCAAGCCCACGAGAGCAGATTGAATGCGACGAGGAGCCCATAGGTACCTAGCAGGCGGCGCTTGACGACGGGGTCGGCCCCAGTCAGTACGTCGGACAGTTGTCGAATCATCATGCTGCTCCTGCTGGGGCGAGAGGCGGTGTATCGGCTGGCGATCGTTGAGTGGGCAGTTGCGGCAGGCATCCAGCAATCTCAGCTCGCGTAAGTGTGCCCGCATCGTGCATCGTCTCCTCCAGTGCGATCAGGAAGCGTTCGTAGTAGTCCCACGGCGGTTGCCCCGAACACGGTTGGGATTCCCATGAGGCGATCGAGCGGATCAGATTCTGGCGAAAGGCTTCCCATTCAAAACAGCCCGCCTTCGACAATGCCATCGCGAGGCCGAAGACCTGTCGTTCCCAAGGCCGGTCAAAGCGCAGCTTGCCTTGTAGACGTGGCGGTGAGTCGGGCTGACCGAGCATTTCCGCAGCCGCGAATTCCTCGAAGCGCGTAAACATGATCAGGTGCCTCCGTGAGCGATTTGCGGTGGCGCGACCAGCGCCACACCCATCATCGACTCCGGTGTGACGAGTGCCGCGAGTTGCTCTTCAGTCATCGCGTCGGTGCCTTCAGGTCGCTCCGGCACGACGAACCAGCGAATCTGTGCACTGCTGTCCCACACCTTCACCTGAACGTTTTCGTCGATAGGCACGCCGAATTCTCGCAGCACCGCACGGGGTTCGCGTACACCGCGTGCCCGGAAGACCGGATCTTTGTACCAGTACGGCGGCAGCCCAAGAACTGGCCACGGATAGCAGGAACACAGCGTACAAATGACCAGGTTGTGTACGCCGGTGCCGTTCGCGACGGCGGCCATATGTTCGCCTTCTGCGCCGGCCATGCCGGACGGCAAGTCGAGTTCAGCGATCGCGGCCGGCGTATCGGCTAGCAAGCGTGCCTTGAAATCGACGTCCACCCAGGCGCGCGCGACAATCTTTGCGCCGTTGAATGGTCCCGCAATCGTTTCGAAGTGGCCGAGCACTGTATCGACGGAATTACTGCCAAGCACACCTTTCTCGATGAGAAGGGCTTCGAGTGCACGAACCTTTGCGGCGCTTGCAGATTCGCGGTCGTCTTCGTATCTAAACAGGTCTTGCATCGTTGATTCCTTGTAGGGTGTTTGTCGGCGCGCGAAATCCGGCGCTATTTGCTTCGTCGCGGTCAGTGTCTGTCGACGAGGTACGCTTCGAAGAGGTCCGCGTATAGCGTCGTATTCGGTTCGCTCTTTTCGATGCCCCAGATATCCGCGGTGTCGAAGGCGACCCGGTAGACGGGCATCGGGGCGCCGATCCCATCAACGCCGGTCGAAACGAAGTACGAGAACGCTCCCGGATAGACGTGATCGATGACACCAGGCTTATTGCGCAGGTAGCCCGGCAGGCGCGTATGGTCCACAGCATCCGGGTCGGCGACACGCACCGTAGAACCGGCTGCGAAACGAGGCGCCGCCTTGCGCGGATTTAGTCCCGAGTCACCCTGTGTCAGGTAGGCGTCGACTTGCGAGTCGATCGCTGCGTTCGGCTGGTCCGGAAGCGGGGCATCCGGATTGGCCCGGTATTCGGCTGTGCGTTGCGCAAGCTCCCCAGCGGTGATGTAGCCGCGATCGATATAGAACTGCGAAATGCCCATGAGCCACTTCTCGTAGTAGCGGTACTTGAAGTATTCGAAAGGCTGCATGGCTTCGGCACCTGTGCGAAGCGAAGCCCAAGTCCAGTTATCACGGAACGCGGTGGGCAGTTTGTCGACCGGGTAGCGGGGCAATGAATCAACAAGATGGGCGCTGGTTGCCATCATGACAGTGTGGATACCAAAAATCCGGCGTTCCCAGTCCTGCACGAATACGCGAGTATCAAGATTGACGGGGCCGAGATTGGCGATGCCGCCGAGGTGATGCTGAAGTTTCATCGTTGATTTTCCTATTGAATAGGGGACGTCAGACGGTTACTGGAAGCTCGGTTGAGACTTGCGCGTAAGTAGTGCTGCAAACGCCTCGGAGGCAATGCCAAACACCGCACCGATTGCGAGTGCCACGGCAGCCACCAGCAAGGGGTTGTGCAGACCACGTGTCGTGATTGGATGGCCGGTCGCGATCGTCGTGCCTACCGTCGAAGCGAAACCCCAGACGACAGCCGGCAGAATGTTCAGCAGTTTGAGCTTCGAGGCCTGAACCATCGCGGCGCTGCCGACACCGACTGCGAGCGCAGCCGCGAAAGGCGTGCCGTCGGTACTAGCAATGGCGAGCAGCGACAGCGAGGCGATGCAGGCACCGGCGAGGTTTGATGTGAGACTTTGCAGGAAACCGTGCGGGCCGCCGCCGACCACGAAGAACGATGCCCATGCAATAAACGTCACCCATACAGGCACGGGTAGCACAGTCGCGGTGACAAACGTGTCGACGAACGCGAGCAATCCAATGCTCACGGTAAGCGCTTCGATCTTCTTCATGACGGACTCCAGTTGTAGGAAGTGGACTGCGGGAGGTGCGGGCTAAGCGGACACGCAGTTGGCGACGCAGTCTGCGAACGCTTCGCTCAGACGGTTTTCGTCGAGATCCCGGCCAATGAACACCAGGCGGCTTGTGCGCGCCTCGCCGACGCGCCACGCTGCACCGGGGCCGCCTTCGAGCAACATATGGACGCTATGGAAATTGAAGCGGCGCGCTTCGCCATCGAAGTTGAGGATGCCCTTCATACGCATGAGTTGAGCGCCTTCACGCTGCACCAGCTGATTGACCCAACGCGTGAAGCGCGCGGCATCGAGTGGCCGCGTATCGGTCACGGAGCACGTACGAATCGATGTGTCGTGCTCGTGATCGTGCGGGGCGTCTGCATCGAGCAGGTCTGGCCCGAGCTCAAGTACGGCGGGTAGTGCGAAACGGCGTACGCCAAGTAATGAGTCGGCGGCAATCCGGCCGTGACTCGCGGACATGAGCGTGGCAATGGGGTTGAGCGTTCGTATGGATCGCTCGATCTGATCGCGCTCCTTGCTGTCGACGAGATCGATTTTGTTGACGATGACGACGTCCGCGAACGAAATCTGCTCGCGCGCAATTTCGTCGCCAAGCTGGCGCGGCAAGTTACAGGCGTCGACGACCGTCGCGACGGACTCGAGATCCAAAGCCTCGCGCAGGTCTGGATCCGCCAGGAATGTCTGGAGCACGGGCGCCGGGTCCGCAAGGCCAGATGTCTCGACAATCAGTCTGTCGATGGGCGTTGCTCCCTGCTCGTTTTGACGAGCGAGCAGAGTTTTCAGGCTTGAGACCAGATCAGCGCGAACGGTACAGCACACACACCCGTTGTTAATTTCGACAAGCGCTTGCTCCTCGGCCTCAATTAATTCGCCGTCGATACCCACTTCGCCGAACTCGTTGACAACTATTCCAATACGACCCGCATACGAGTGCAACAGATGATTGACCAGCGTTGTCTTGCCTGCGCCGAGAAAGCCGGAGATCACGGTGACCGGGAGCTTGCGAATGAGGTGCGGGGTCTGCGCGGACATTTAATGGCCTCTGGGTGAGCGAACGTCCCTGAAAACAGCGAGGAGCAGGCCAAGAGTCAGGGCCTGGCGCGCGTGGACCCAATGCTGTCTCGCGGCGTCGGGTAGCGTGTCACGAATGGCCCGAACTAACCAAAAGAGACGTCGATCTGCGTTGCCCGGTGCGGATCGCATTCAGAAATTGCACGAGGGACTGCACCATATGAGCCGCTCTTCACACATGGATGGTGCCGTGAGCGCACATTTCCACCCCAAAGCGGTGCGTCGCGTTGAAGGCGGTTGGCTCTGGAAAGGCCTTTGGCTATGCAGGAACTGCTAGGCGTGCAGATGGCTGCGGCACTCCATGCGAACTACCGCATCCTGCGCATGCAGGTGAAAGGCGCGATCGCCGAAGTTAAAGCGGATCAACACCATTTCCATGATGCTGATCTTCCAACGACGATAGCTTCATTCACCGGAACCCGCCGGGTGAGGAGCGCGACGGCCATCTTAAGCGCGGCGAGAAGGAAGATACGGGTCTCTCGATAAAAGACAGTCGTCAAGCCTTCGCCCGCGTTTGGCCGGCGTCATGGTTGCCACTCCTTCCGGAGCGGCTTAGGGCAAGCGACGCCGCCCTGCAGGCCTCTGGCAGCGCTAAGTCGGAGGCGCGCAGCACCGCTGCGGGTATCCGTCTGGCGATGCGACCAGCGTCTGGCATGCGGAACTTACGCGCCGCCCGCAACCGCATTCTTCCCGACGGAGCGTGCAGATTGCGATTGCTGTGGTTGAAGTGAATCCGGATTCCATCCACCGCCGAGTGCCTTAAACGTCGCGATAGCCGCGCGAGCCGTTTCCGTTTGCGCCTGTGCCTTCGCGTCAGAGGCCCGCAGAAGGGTTTCGTCGGCGTGCAGTACATCGATGAAACTTGCGGCGCCCCCGCGGTAAGCGGCCATCGAGGAATCCCGCGCTTTCGATAGTGAGGATTCTGCGTGCGAAAGCGTGTCGGCCTGCGAACCGCGGTTCACCAGCGACGAGAGCGAGTTTTCAACATCCTCAGTGGCGCGAAGGACGGCCTGGCGATAGGCTGCAAGGGCTTCCGCATCCGCACCCTTTGCCTCCTTGACGTCCGCGTTGATGCGCCCAAAGTCGAACAGGCGCCAGCGTAACCCGACGAGACCTGCCATCTGGCTGGCGCCGCCCGTGAACAGCGTGCCGGTGGCCGCGGCGGTTGCACTGCCCAGGAATGCGCTCAGCGAGACCGTAGGGTAGTACTCGCTGATTGCCGCGCCAATGCGGGCATTGGACGCCGCGAGGTGACGTTCCGCGGCGATCAGATCCGGTCGCCGTTGCAGCAGGTCTGCGGGTGTGCCCATATCCGAGATGGAAGGGGCCGCGGGGATTGGACCTGCGGCTGTGAGCTCTGTCCGGTGGGTACCCGGAGGGGAGCCGAGCATGACGTCAAGGGAGTTCAGCGCCGCGTCCAGTCCCGCATTCAGGACGGGGACCGTTGCCTTGACCTGGTCGAGCGATCCTTGTGCCTGCTGAACCTGATAGTCAGCCGCTGCGCCCTTCGAGTAAAGGAGCTTTACGTCAGCGAGCAGTTCTTCCTGTGTTTTTACCTGCCGGTTTGCGATATCCAGGCGGGTCTGCAGGCCACGTATCGTAACGTAGATGTCTGCGATTTGAGCTGCGACAGCAAGCCGGGTGGCGACAGCCGCTGCCTGAGTGGCTGAATAGTTCGCGAGCGCAGCTTCACGCTGCCTGCGCAGGCCGCCGAAAATGTCGATCTCCCAGCTTGCTTCCAGGTTGACTTCGTACTCGCTGCCCCAACGGTTGTAGCCGGGCTGCGCGTTGAGCAGTTGACCGACTGGCGTATCGACCGACTGGTAGGCCCGGGACGCCGAGCCCGAGACCGTGGCCGAAGGGAGCAGTGCTGCATCTGCGCCACCCAGTCGTGCCCGGGCCTGGTCGATCCGAGCGACGGCCTGGGCGAGGTCCAGGTTCTGGGCAAGCGCGAGGGAAACGTAGTGGGTCAGCGGCGGATCATTGAAGCTCTCCCACCAGGCTGACAGATCTGCTGGGGGAGCAGTTGCGGCCTTTGCGGCCGGCGGCTGCGTCATATAACTCTGCGCGAGCGGTGCATCCGGCCGGTGGTAGTCGGGACCCACCGCGCAGGCAGAAAGGACAGCGGCGCTAATCAAGAGAAGAAGGGGGCGAAACGAACGCATGATGATCTCGGAAAGTGGCATGGCAGTGACCAATATACAATATGGTCACATGTTGTCAATGACTCTCTGAGAGGCTAAGCTTGAGACATGAACACGCCCATCACCTCCGCCCCCCCGTCTCGCGGCCCCTCGGAACACGAGGTTCGCGCCCAGATCGTCGAAGCAGCGACAGAATATTTCAGTCGATACGGCTACGAAAAGACCACGGTTTCCGACCTCGCTAAGGAAATCGGTTTTTCGAAAGCGTATATCTACAAGTTTTTTGACTCAAAGCAGGCGATAGGCGAGGTAATCTGCGCTAACCGCCTTGCTGCCATCATCACGACAGTGAACGACGCCGTCGAGGACGCTCACAGCGCAACCGAGAAATTTCGTCGCATGTTCAAGGCGTTACTCGCCTCGGGCAGTCAGCTCTTTTTCCAGGATCGCAAGCTTTACGATATCGCCGCCGTTGCTGCTGCCTCGCCGTGGCCCTCAGTCAGGGGCTACGAGGAGCGGATACGGCAACTTGTGTCCGAGATCGTGCTTCTCGGACGAGAAACGGGCGAATTCGAGCGCAAGACGCCGCTGGATGAGGCGGCGAATGCCATCTTTCTGGTGATGAAGCCTTACTTCAATCCCTTGCTACTGCAATACAACCTGGATGGGGCGGAGGAGGCGGCGCTTCAGCTCGCGGGTCTGGTGCTCAGAAGCCTGGCACCATAAATTTTTGGCTGTGACTGTTGACTGATTTGGTCACTAGCATCAGAATGGGGTCTCCTATCCGTCGCAAGGAGCGACCCCATGTCCCGGCATCGTTACTTTGTCTTCACACTGAGCCTGGCGTCGCTTGCCCTCGCGGCATGCGGCGACCGGCATGTTTCCGACCCGCGTACCGAGGCTCCGCTCGTACGCACAAGCGTTGTCCAAAGTGCACCGGGGGAGAGCCGCTCGTTCACGGGTGTCGTTGGCGCCCGTGTCCAGAGCGATCTTGGCTTCCGGGTTCAGGGAAAGGTCATCGAGCGTCTGGTGGACGCGGGGCAAACAGTCAAGCGTGGCCAGCCGTTGATGCGCATCGACCCGATCGATCTGGGGCTGCAGGCACACTCGCAGCAGGAACTGGTTAATGCGGCGCAGGCTCGCGCTACCCAGACCGCAGACGACGAGGCCAGGTATCGCGATCTCGTGGCTGCCGGTGCGGTGTCGGCATCGACGTATGCGCAGCTCAAGGCGGCTGCCGATTCAGCCAGGGCCCAGCTCGTTGCCGCAAAGGCGCAGGCTAATCTCGCGAACAACGCCTCTGGGTATGCCGTTCTCGTGGCGGATGCGGACGGTGTGGTCGTGGAGACACTGGCCGAACCGGGCCAGGTCGTCTCCCCGGGGCAGATCGTCGTGCGTCTTGCGCACGCCGGCCCGCGCGAAGCCATCGTCCATCTGCCCGAAACACTTCGCCCCGCTCCCGGTTCGGTTGTGCAGGCGACGCTCTACGGCGCGGACATGAAGAGTGTCCCCGCCACGTTGCGGCAGCTCTCGGACTCCGCCGATCGTCTGACGCGCACCTACGAGGCAAGGTACGTCCTCGCGGGCGCACTGTCCGATGCGCCGCTTGGTGCCACCGTGACTGTCAGCCTGCCGGGTGACGGCGGACAGCGGCAGACCGCTCTTGAGGTACCTGCGGGCGCATTGTTTGATCCGGGAACCGGCACGGGTGTCTGGACGATCGAGGGATCGCCGGCGCATGCGTCCTGGCGCAAGGTTCACATCGCGGCACTGGGCAACGAGACGGCAACCGTCACCGGCGACCTTCACGAAGGGGAGCGGGTAGTGGCGCTTGGGGCCCAGTTGCTTCACGCTGGCGAAAAGGTGCGCCTCACCGATGACGGTATGTCGACGACTTCGGTCACGCGGGCGGGAGAGACGCAATGAGCGGCTTTAATCTCTCGGCACTCGCGGTGCGCGAGCGCTCGGTTACCCTCTTTCTGATCATCCTGATTTCTGTTGCCGGCATCGTCGCGTTCTTAAAACTCGGACGGGCGGAAGACCCGCCCTTTACCGTCAAGTCGATGACGGTCATCACCGCCTGGCCCGGCGCCACGGCGCAGGAAATGCAGGATCAGGTCGCCGAACCGCTTGAAAAGCGCATGCAGGAGCTGCGCTGGTACGACCGCACTGAAACCTACACCCGTCCGGGGCTGGCGTTCACCACCGTGACTTTGCTGGACAGTACGCCGCCCGCCGAGGTGCCCGAGCAGTTCTATCAGGCCCGCAAAAAGCTCTCTGATGAGGCGGCGAATCTGCCCCCCGGCGTGATTGGTCCGCTTGTCAATGATGAGTACTCCGACGTAACGTTTGCGCTGTTCGCACTGAAGGCAAAGGGGCAACCCGAGCGCCTGCTCGTGCGCGATGCGGAGGATCTGCGTCAGCGGCTGCTTCACGTGCCGGGCGTCAAGAAGGTGAACATTGTCGGAGAGCAGGCCGAACGGATTTATATCTCGTTCTCGCACGACCGGCTCGCGACACTTGGCGTAACGCCGCAGGACATCTTTGCGGCGCTTAACGGACAGAATGTTCTGACACCGGCCGGGTCGATCGATACGGCAGGCGCGCAGGTGTTCATTCGCGTCGAGGGGGCGTTCGACAAGCTGCAGAGAATTCGCGACACGCCCATCGTCGTTCAGGGCCGCACGCTCGAGCTCTCGGATGTGGCCACCGTCGAGCGTGGTTACGAAGATCCGGCCACCTTCCAGATTCGCAACAACGGCGAACCGGCGTTGCTTCTTGGCGTTGTCATGCGCGACGGCTGGAACGGCCTGAACCTCGGACACGCACTCGACAAGGAAGTGACTTCGATCAATGCCGGGTTGCCTTTGGGGATGCGTCTTACCAAGGTGACCGACCAAGCCGTTAATATCCAATCGGCCGTCGACGAGTTCATGGTCAAGTTCTTTGTCGCACTGCTCGTGGTGATGGTCGTGAGCTTCGCCAGCATGGGGTGGCGGGTCGGCATCGTGGTGTCGGCAGCGGTGCCGCTGACACTCGCGGGCGTCTTCGTCGTCATGGCGGCAACAGGCAAAAATTTCGACCGCATTACACTCGGCTCTCTGATCCTCGCGCTTGGGCTGCTTGTCGACGATGCGATTATCGCCATCGAGATGATGGTCGTGAAAATGGAGGAGGGGTATAGCCGTGTCCAGGCATCGGCCTATGCCTGGAGCCACACGGCCGCCCCGATGCTGTCAGGCACACTGGTCACGGCAGTCGGGTTCATGCCGAATGGCTTTGCGCGCTCGACGGCGGGGGAATATACCAGCAACATGTTCTGGATCGTTGGTATCGCGCTGGTCACATCATGGATCGTTGCGGTTGTCTTCACCCCGTATCTGGGTGTCAAGCTGCTGCCCGACATTCCCAAAATCGAGGGCGGGCATGCAGCGATATATAACACCCCCAATTACCAACGCTTTCGGAAGTTTCTGGTACGTGTAGTCCAGCGCAAGTGGATGGTCGCGGGGGCTGTCGTCGTGTCGTTCGTGATTGCGGTGATGGGAATGGGTGTCGTGAAGAAGCAGTTCTTCCCGACCTCGGATCGTCCGGAAGTCCTTGTGGAGGTGCAGATGCCGTATGGCTCATCCATCGAACAGACTTCGGCGGCGACGGAAAAAGTCGAGGCATGGCTCGCGAAGCAGCCCGAAGCGAAAATCGTGACGTCGTACATCGGGCAAGGTGCGCCACGTTTCTATCTGGCGATGTCTCCGGAACTCCCGGATCCGTCCTTCGCGAAGATTGTGATAAACACGAACGATGAGAAGCAGCGGGAAACCCTCAAGTTGCGTCTGCGCGCGGTCATCGCGCGAGGTCTTGTGCCTGGAGCGCAGGTTCGCGTCACCCAACTCGTGTTCGGTCCTTATTCGCCGTATCCGGTTGCGTTCCGCGTCATGGGCCCGGACCCGCAAAAGCTTCGCGCCATCGCCGCCCAGGTCAAGGGCGTCATGACTGCCAGCCCGATGATGAGAACGGTCAATACGGACTGGGGCCCCCTGGCTCCCAGCCTGCACTTCACGCTGGATCAGGACCGGCTCGGGGCTGTCGGTCTGACGTCCAGTGCGGTTGCGCAACAGTTGCAGTTCCTGCTGACCGGCATTCCTGTCACGAACGTGCGCGAGGACATTCGTTCTGTCGAAGTCGTCGCGAGGTCGGCTGGCGATATCCGTCTCGATCCGGACAGGATTAACGGATTTACCCTTGTCGGCGCGGCGGGTCAGCGCGTGCCGCTGTCGCAGGTCGGCAAGGTCGATGTCCGGATGGAGGATCCGATTCTTCGTCGGCGCGACCGCACGCCGACCATCACCGTACGGGGCGATATCGCCGAGGGCCTTCAGCCGCCTGATGTATCGACGGCAATGCTGGCAAAACTGCAGCCGGTCATCGCTCAGTTGCCGGATGGGTACCGGATAGAGGAAGCCGGGGCAATTGAGGAGGCCGGCAAGGCGAATCAGGCTCTCGTGCCACTGTTTCCGATCATGATTGCGCTCACGTTGCTGATCATCATCTTCCAGACGCGGTCGATCGCCGCCACGATGATGGTGTTTGCGACCAGCCCGCTGGGGTTGATCGGCGTGGTGCCGACACTGCTGCTGTTCAACCAGCCGTTCGGGATCAACGCCCTCGTGGGACTCATTGCGCTCTCCGGCATTCTGATGCGCAATACGCTGATCCTGATCGGTCAGATCGAGCAGAACGCGCGGGAAGGCATGACGCCATTCCACGCGGTGGTGGAAGCTACGATCCAGCGATCCCGGCCGGTTATCCTGACTGCGGTTGCCGCAATGCTGGCCTTCATCCCGCTGACACATTCGGTGTTCTGGGGCACGCTGGCCTATACCCTGATCGGTGGAACCTTTGCGGGAACAATCCTGACACTGGTGTTCCTGCCCGCGATGTATTCCATCTGGTTCAAGATCCGGCCTGACGCGGCGAACGCTCCAGCCGCCCTTGAGGACAATGCCAGCACGATCGCGTAACACTACGTCGTACCGGTATTTCCCCGCCTGTGGCAGCGGTGACGCGAAACGGTTCCGCAGGCGGGTTGCGCCACAGTTGGAGTGAGCCCGGATAGCCGATAACGGGCCCAGTAGGGGGTACCCGCTGTATCAACTTGAGAGCACGTTGGAAAGTGCTTTCGAAGGCGGAACAACCATCTCGACGTTGCCCGTCTCAACGTCATAGACCAAGCCGGAGACCGTATAACCTCCGACGATATCGGCGCTCGCCCGCAGGGCCGCCACGTCGAGCGTGACTGCTTTGTAAGGATCCTTGATTTCCAGGTTGTCGAGTTCTGACAACGTCACTCCCATATGTTCTGCCAGGAGGCGCGGTTCATGACAGTAGCACCGCATGATGCCGCAGTCGGTATGGTGCAAAACGATGAGGTTCCAGTCCGGGCCGATGTCGCCACCTGCAGCAACGGCTACTGTGCGCAGAATCCCGAGGGTTTCAAATACAGCCGGATTCACGCGGCCGCCGACGTTACGAAGGATTCCTGTCTCGCCGGGCGCGAGCTTGAACAGATCCATGGGATCGACGCGGGGGTCTACGCATCCAATGATTAACGTTTTGCTTGTCGGCATCATACGGAGGCGCGGATTGAATCTGTTTTCAGCAAACTCAACGTTACGACGCATCAAGCTATCGATGTAGTCCATGACGACCTCCTCGCAAATGAAATATGACGCTTTCGAGCATCAGGCGACTGCATCAGATCGTGTTCAGCGGGATTCTGAGGTAGCACTTGCCGTTGTCGTCCGCCGGTGGAAAGGCACCGGCCCGCATGTTCACCTGCATCGCCTGAAGAATCAGCTTCGGTAACGCCAGTGTCTGGTCTCGCGCAGTGCGCGCCGCAATAAACGCGCTCTCCGTTATACCGTCACGAATATGTACGTTCGCGGTGCGTTCGGCCCCAATGGTTGTTTCCCAGGCGTAGGTGTCGCGGCCGTGGGCCTTGTAGTCGCGGCTCAGGAACAATCTTGCTTCGTCGGGAAGCCGCAATAGTCGCCGTATGGAGCGGTAAAGCTGCCGCGCGTCTCCGCCGGGCAAGTCGGTCCTCGCAGTCCCGTAGTCCGGCATCAAGATCGTGTTGCCGCAGAACACCGAGTCGCCGATGACGTAGGCGACACCGGCTGGCGTATGGCCAGGGGCGTCCAGCACCCTGCACCCGATAGCGCCGATTTTGAATTCCTCCCCGTCATCGAACAGATGATCGAACTGCGAGCCGTCTCGCGGGAACTCCGGTCCGGCATTGAACAGCTCACCAAAAATTGTCTGGACCGTCGTTATGGCGCGCCCGACTGCAAGCCTACCGCCGACATGCGCCTGCAGAACAGGCGCGGCGCTCAGGTGGTCTGCATGCGCATGGGTCTCAAGTAACCATTCAGTCGAGAGGCCCTCGGATTCAATATACGCAACGATGGCCTGGGCAGACGTCGACGAATATCGGCAGGTCGGCGCGTCGAAGTCGAGCACAGGATCGATGACCGCCGCCGCAAGCGAGACAGGATCATGAACGACATAGCTTGCGCTAAACGTGGCCTCATCAAAAAATGCACGGATAATCGGAGTCGGATATTGACCAGCGCGGGTCTGAACGATGTTCGCGATGGCGTGTTCGAGTGGTTGATCCACGCGACGTCTCCTTTGTCTTGCCACGATTGTTTCTGGTTCACACTTCAAGAATACCTGAGCGCAATGCGGTTCTTGGAAGCAACAGCATCTGCGCCCCGATGGCGGAGCCGGTTTTGCAGTGGGACATCTGGTTCTGCGACGAACCCGAGTGATGTCTACGCGACCCGGTCCTGCGACCGATCTACAGATGACGCCTTGATCATCGCCGTCGAGTTGCTGCACATCGCGTTTCGCGTGCGTTTTGGACGAAAGACGGGATCCCCCCGTACAATCAAGTGGCCCGACAGAATGCAAACTCCGCTTTTTCGGGCAACGACTTTCCGCCATGTCTGTTCCCCATATCGACACCCGATCGAACTGCTCCACGAGACGAGCACGGTATCGGGGGACGGGCGGTCAAGAATCACAATGCGGACGATCTCGGGGTTTAAGTTGTCACTGGCGAAACGCTCGTCCCGTCGCAGGAAGGGCGGTGCAGGCGGAGACCTTCGTAGAGAGTCGAGAATCCTGCCCCAGCGATGCCAATCGGTTATACCGTTTGTGAAGCCTTCGATATTGGGAGCGCATTTCATATCTTCATTGCCGCCATTGGGTAAGGAGTGTAGCGGGAGAAACGGCGTTGCCCAGCGTGCGTTCTTTTCCCGAGACCTGTATGGAGCGGCATACAGGTACATCGCAGGTACATCGCAGGCACACTGTCAGCTTTGCAGGAAATCGAGCAGATCCAGGTTGACTGCCAACCAGTACAGCCCCTTGTACATCGAGATGATTAAAAGCGCTGCCAGATCGCCGGCGTATTGATCCATGTTATTGCCGTCCCACGGCTGGCCAGAGCGGCCGTGACCGCGACGATCATGTGCAATGACGCGATCAAGACGGACCGGCGACGGCGATTCGTTCGCCGGTCCGCCACCGTAGTCCTTGACTTCCAAGCCTAATGCACGAAGCCGTTGCGATCTTGGACAAAGCAACGGCACATGGATAAACCATGGGTGTTCGCTGCAACGTCGAAGGCATCAGACATTCGAAATGTCGGCGGCAAATTTTTTGCGTGAAGCTAGCGCCGACGATTGTGCAGACGCCAATCCTTCGGCCCGCACTCTTCAAGGCGCGAGAACACGCGAGAGAAATGGCTCTGATCGAAAAATCCACAGTTGGACGCGATAGTGGCAAGGCTCGCGTCGGTCTCGCGCAATTGGGTTTTAGCCCGTTCGATTCTCTGCTTGAGCAACCACTGATGGGGCGTGAGTCCGGTTGTCTGTTTGAACGCCTCGGAAAAATAGCTTGAGGAGAGACCGCACTGGCCCGCGAGGTCGAGAATGGAGGGATTGCCGTGCAGATGAGCCTCGAAGAATTCGTTGACGCGCCGCATCTGCCATGGCGCGAGTCCGGCACGGCGAACGCGATTGGGCGTATTGGCGTTGCTATACCGCATGACCACATGCTCGCAGAAAGCGAGGGCAATATAATCGACAAGCAGTGAGCCAACGGTCTCCGACTGTTCCAGTACTGTCTGCAATGTTTGCGAAAGGCGAAACAGGACTGGATCGCTTGCGCCGAAGCCTCGTTGCATGAGACCTCCGATGCGCCGCCGCCCTTTTTGATAGGCAAATTCCTCGAGGGTGCTTTGAGAAAGGTAGAGGCGGATGTTATCGAACGGAAAATCGAGCCGACGCGTCGGACCCGTGCGCAGGTCGAACAGATAGCTATGGCCTGGTATGCACGAGGTCGGTTTGTTGAAACGCCCCCCGGAATAACGAACGTCGGGATCCGGGCACATGATCAGCGGAATCTGGAAGACAAACGCTTCTTCTGGTCGGGGCGCCAGAGAGCGTCCGGGTTGCGGCCGGTTGTTTTTCAACCTCGAGAACGAGACTGGAGGGCTCTGCGAAACGATGCCTGCGCGCACGGTCGGGGCTTCCAGCAGGTTGAACTGTCTGGCGATCGTTGCCTGCAGCGATGGCAGGTCCAGATCCACGGGACTTCTCTCGTTCATTCATCTCGCTCGCGAAGGGACCGTTCCGATGGTCCTGCCGTTGCCGGATGGCGGGGGAAAGCCGGAATCGCTAATCTAACTGAATTTTATTACTGTCGCGCGCGCCGGCCGCCGTCGTCTGGAATGGTTGGCGCCATCGCGCATGGACTCGCCGCGAGGCTTGCGATGTTTGACCAGGGGCAGAGGGATGACCCGCGAATGCGGGCCACCGTGATGAAGTGCGCGCGCGGACATTTGCTTTCGTCACGCTCAGTTGTCACACTTCAATTAGAAGCAGCAACACACGAAGACGTGGAAAACCCGGAACGACCGTGACGTTTGTTTCGCGGGTCCGAGGTGGCTGATCATGCGGGCCCGGTTCCGCGAATCTGCCTCATCGCATGCCCCCACTGGCGATGATATGTTCGCCCGTCAACCACTTTGCGTCGTCGGAGGCGAGGAAGACCGCGATCGACGCCACGTCGTCCGGCCTGCCCACACGCCCGAGCGGCGTCTGGCTGACTGCCGAACTCTCGAACTCCGATCCGATCACCCCGGCGGTTTGTGCGCCTTCGGTCACGATCACGCCCGGATTGATCGTGTTCACGCGAATCTTCCGCGGCCCGAGTTCGCGGGCGAGTGCGCCGGTGATGGAATCGACCGCGCCTTTCGTGCCGCTATAAACGGCGGTCGTGGCCGGCGTGAGCGTCGAAACAACCGAGCTGACATTGATGATGCTGGCACCCTCGCCAAGGTGCTGGACCGCGGCCTGTGTGGTGAGCAAAACGCCGAGCACGTTAATGTCGAACTGCCTGCGGTATTGCGCCTCCGTGAACGCGTCGATGGGCGCGAACTCGTAGACGCCGGAGTTGTTCACGAGGATGTCGAGGCGACCATAGGTCTCGATCGCCGCGTCGACGATGCCCTTTGCGTCGGCGGCCTTCGACACGTCGCCGCCCACGGCAATCGCTTTGCCTCCGGCTGTCGTGATCGCAGAGACAACTTCGTCCGCGCCGGTCTTGCTGCTCGCATAGTTCACGACAACCGATGCACCCTCTGCCGCGAGCGCCTTGGCGATGGCCGCGCCGATCCCTTTCGACGCGCCGGTTACGACCGCCACTTTCCCTGCAAGTTTGCTCATGATTTTCACCTCAGTGTGAATGAATCCGCTGATAGAAACCGACGTCGCGTCGAGTACGATGCAATCGCCAATGTTTTCTGCCGCCCCGGACTGATGCGCCTTCGCGAAATCGGAGCGCCGATCGCATGGTGCAGGACGAATCGACGCGTATCGTCCCGCAGGACGTCTGCTTCAGCCCGGCCACGGCGAATTGCGGATCACGGAACAAAAATTGCCGCGATGGAAATGCGGCTCCTTGTCGGCGATCACGTCGGCTTTCACGTTGCCGAAGGTGGTCTCCGGTTTGTGTTTGATGCCATCGTAGAAGGCCTGAATGATCTCCTCCTTGAAGCGTGGCGGGCGCGGATGCGCATGCGTCACAGCTTCGCGTTCCTCGTGGGAAAAATCGTGGTAGGAGAGACCGAGCACATCCATCTCGACGCCGGCCGTCACGAGCGCGACGATCGGGTGCATATGGCGCGGAATGCCGGGCGTGGTGTGCAACGCGATGGCCGTCCAGACGAGATCGATGTCGGCCGCGGTAATGCCCCGCGTCGAGAGAAAATCGCGGGCCGCATTGGCACCGTCGACTTCGAATCGTTCGGTGGCGCTGCTGTACGCACTGGCGAGGCCTACGTCATGAAACATGGCGCCCGCGTACAGGAGTTCCGGATCGAATTTCAGGCCGCGGCGCGCGCCCTCCAATGCACCGAACAAATACACGCGGCTCGAATGATGAAAGAGTAGGGCGCTGGACGTGTCGCGCACGAACTCGGTGATTTCCCGTGCTAGCTGACTATCGGGGACGGCGACATCCTGAACGAACTGTGACATGACGTTTCTCCATCGAGAGGTGAGCGGGGTCGCCATCGAGCCAGACGCCGCGCGCGAATGGCCTGCTACTTCGTTTCAGTCGTCGCCGCGAGTCTGGCTAGCGCCTCGCGAACCCCCGCGCCATACGCGGGGTCCGCCTTCGAGCAATTGAGAATGTGGCGTTCCTGGATAGAAGCCTGAACGGAGGCCATCTGGCGAGCGGTGTTATCGAACAGCACTTGCCGCTGCGCCTTGCTCATCAGACGAAACAGATCGCCGGGCTGCGCGAAGTGATCCACATGCACGCGATGGTCCCAATGAGCGGCGTCGCCTTCGATGGGCAGCGGCGGCTCGTGAAGGCCGGGCTGCACTTCCCACTCGCCGGCGCTGTTCGGATAGTAAGAGGGCGTGCCGCCGAGGTTGTCGTCGGTGCGCATGGCGCCATCGCGGTGGTAGCTGTGCACGGGGCACTTGGGCGCATTGACGGGAATGTGATTGAAGTTCACGCCGAGCCGATACCGCTGCGTGTCGCCGTAAGAGAAAAGGCGCGCCTGCAGCATCTTGTCCGGCGAGAAGCCAATGCCGGGTACCACATTCGCGGGCGAGAAGGCTGCTTGCTCGACCTCTGCGAAGAAATTGCCGGGGTTGCGGTTCAATTCGAGGACGCCGACCTCGATCAACGGGAAATCGCGTTTCGGCCAGACCTTGGTGAGATCGAACGGATTGAATGGCAGCGACCTGGCTTCATCGTCGGTCATCACCTGAATGAAGAGCGTCCAGCGCGGAAACTCGCCGCGCTCGATGCTCTCGTAAAGATCGCGGCCGTGCGTTTCACGGTCTTTTCCGACCAGGTGTTCGGCCTCGCTATCGGTCAAATTCTCGATGCCTTGCTGCGTACGAAGGTGAAACTTCACCCACGCCCGGCGATTGTCGGCATCGATAAGACTGAACGTATGGCTGCCGAATCCGTGCATATGGCGATAGCTGCGCGGAATGCCGCGATCGCTCATGACGATCGTGACCTGATGCAGCGCTTCCGGTAACAGTGTCCAGAAGTCCCAGTTACTGTTCGCACTGCGCAGTCCCGTGCGCGGGTCGCGTTTGATCGCGTGGTTGAGATCGGGAAAGCGTAGCGGATCGCGGAAAAAGAACACGGGCGTGTTATTACCCACGATGTCCCAGTTTCCTTCTTCGGTATAGAACTTCACCGCGAAGCCCCGGATGTCGCGCTCGGCATCGGCGGCGCCGCGCTCGCCTGCCACGGTCGAAAAGCGCAGGAATACCGGCGTGGTCTTGCCGATTGCCGAAAAGAGCTTGGCTTTGGTATAGCGTGTGATGTCGTGCGTCACCGTGAAGGTGCCGTGGGCACCCGACCCTTTGGCGTGCATGCGCCGTTCGGGAATGACCTCGCGGTCAAAATGCGCGAGTTTCTCTATCAGCCAGATATCCTGCAGCAGCGCGGGACCGCGCGGGCCGGCCGTTTCAATGTTCAGGTTGTCGACAACGGGTGCACCCGTTGCGTGACCAAGACGCGTAGACGTATCGCGATTTGTCATGCCACGACTCCAGGGAAGGTTGTGCGGTACCGGCGCAGCACCGTAGCGTTTCGGGCTGGTGGATGCGCGAGTCTTTATGGGCAAATCAGTGTGCTTTTCCTGCAGGCGCGACGAGATGAAGCCCGCCACCGCGCTGCGATAGCCACTCGATCAATGCGAGATGAGGGGCGCAGGCATCGACTTGTCGATGTGAAGGAAGCGTACCTGTTGGGTGCACGGCCGATCTTGGATAAAACAACGATTCAATGGACAAATCGTGGGCGGTTGTGTGAACCGGAGGCAATCGCTGATTTGCGAAGGGCAGAGGAATCCGGCGAATTGCGTGCCGATAAAGATCGAGCAGGCGTCAATGCATCGATAACGACGCCAAGCATGCCGGACGCTATGGGTTCTGCTGGCGCCATCTTTCGGCCGGCATCATTTGAGGTGCGAAAACACTGATCAGTGTGGCTATGTGCTGGACGTATCCGTCGCGGGGTGTGAGCCTGTCAGAAATTTTGTGTTCAAGGCATAACATGTACCCAAAGGAGCATGTATGCCAAGCAAACCGAAAGCAGGGTCTGCGCCCCCGCCTGAGCTGCCGGCAATACCAGAGGAGCTCATCGATCAGATCGTGAAGGGGCCGATGACG
>NZ_JAEUAV010000013.1 GCF_019511605.1 Paraburkholderia phenoliruptrix
GTGCTGGTGCAGGCGCTGGTGCTGGTGCAGGCGCTGGTGCTGGTGCTGGTGCTGGTGCAGGTGCTGGTGCTGGTGCTGGTGCTGGTGCTGGTGCTGGTGCTGGTGCTGGTGCCGGTGCCGGTGCCGGTGCCGGTGCCGGTGCCGGTGCTGGTGCTGGTGCCGGCGCAGAGGCAGCGACCGCGCGCATCCAGCACGCCTTGTCATACCCGTAGGCCGGATCCGTTTGCGACACCGCGCCCAGATAGCAGCCTACCCCGTTGCTAAACGTAGCGGGACTGGTCAACATCGTCGACGGAGCATCGGGCGGCACTACGCCAAAAACCACAGAAGCCGTGCCAAGAAACGAGCACTTGCCGTTCTCCTGCGCGCACAGTTTGTATTGCTGTCCACCAACCGTGATCGTGCTGGCCTGTGCGTGAGCATTTTGCGCAGCGAAGGATGCCAGCGCGGTTGTCGCGGCAATCCCCATCAACTTCGAATATCGAACCATTGTCCCTGTCTTTGCGAAGAAGAGTTATCCCCGAGGATGGAGCGGCATTGGCGCAAGCCCGGCCGTCTTTGAGTTGTCGGAAAAAAGCAAAAGCGCGCCCCCGGACACAGTGAGGTCCGTTAATAGATGTCAAACGCGGGGCGAGCGAAAACCAGCGCGGCTATGCTTTACGCGCTCATTTCGAAACGGAACGACGAGAACCGCTTGACTTTCGTTTCCCCTCCAATCATCAGGATGACTAACTGCGTGAGAAAGCCAGTTTTGTTCGCGTCATCATGAATGATCTTGGGTTGGACTCGCGGTCTGCCACGCGGAATGCAAATCAACGGCAGACATCGAGCGGGTAGTAAGACAGCGCTCACCTGTCGACCAGCGCCGTTCTTACCTGTACTGCGCGGCGCCTCGAAGGAGCCGACATGGCAAACTTGCTGAAGCTCGCTAAGGCCGTGACGCCACAGGTATTACTTACTTGGCGTGCTGGCGGAGGAATTATAAACGTTTCAAAACTGCAACGAGGCCATAGCCAAAGCTGATAAGTAGCGGTCACGACCCCATGCCCGATGGATGGCCCACTGTTTTCGGAAATTCCCGGCTTGGCGCAACACCTGTCTCGCTATGGCGGCGAAAAGATAAGGTCTCTATTCGTCGGCAGATAAGCCAATTGGGGACAGCGCACAGCGCCGCACGCGCCATATCCCGCCATCGTGCCCCGCGCGAGTGCGCGAGCCTTCAATTGAGTGAGGCCATGCTGTGCAATCCTGCGAATACATGCCAACCGAGAACACCTGGCCTGATTGGCCTGCACGATGGCGTTTTCTCGCGTTATACAACGCACTGATTTCGTGCGCGACGGTGGTAGTCTGAGGAGAGCAGTCTTCGCGGCACGCAGCCGCCCTTTTTGGGCGGCAGGATCGAAGCAACCAGAATGGACCGCGAAGCATAATTGCCGGCGAACGGCTCAACATCGCTGCGGGAGCGACTGCGATGGGATACAAAACCTATACCCTGATAACCTTAATGGTGGCGAGCAACGCGGCGTTAGCGTGGCAGCCACTGGTCTATCCGATTCGAAGCCAAAGCGCGTATCAACGTAACATTGACAGCGCGATGTGCTACGCGACCGCGAACAAGCAAACCAAGGTCAACATCGCGCGCGAACCTCAAACGCCACCGCCCAAACCTGCCGGAACCAAAACGTCGTCGACTGGTGCGCCTTCCCGTCCGCCGTTGCCGCCCAGCACATTCTCTGCTGCGCCGGCCGGCCCCGCACTACCGGATGGGATGGCGACGGCCGCGCCCGGCTCGGCTCCGGCAGCGAAACCAGGCACCGCCACTGCGGGCAACGCCGCCTCTGCGACGCCTGCGGCACCCACAAGCGCCGCACCGGCAAGCGGGACGCCAACTGCGACGGCGAATGCAGCGCACGGCGCCTCCGCAGCATTGCCGGAGTCGGCGGCAGTCGCGGAAAAATCTGCTTCTGGGCCGGCCGCCACCGCTAGCGCGTCCGACACGTCGCAACCGGGGACGGCCGCACTGCCTCCGCTGCCAGCTCCGGAACCACCGATGACGCGCTACTGGGCCGCCTACGGCGCGTGCATGCAGGCGCGCGGCTACGTCGTCGCACAGTAGTGCGAACATCGCGAGCGTGGCTTGCGTTGCCTGCATGCCGACTGCCGCAAGCCGACCCCACGCCCCGCGCAACATCGCGAGCAATAACAACATGAATACAGACACAGTTAATAATTGGGAATGCGAATCGTGTGGAGCACCGCTCGCCGATCGCACGACGCCCTGCCCTTCATGTCGCGCTCGCAGCGTCCCTTCGTTTGGGGCGCTCGTGCCGACTCTGACGGTGCGGCTCGATGACGCTCGCCCGATGCGCACACACCGCGTGCGTATGCGAAGAGTGTGGAGCCCATCGCATGCGTTGGCCAATCCGTATGCGACCATCGACGAGTCTTTGGCGAGCCCGAGTGCTCAGCAGCGGCTGCGCGTGCCGCTTGCACTGGCTGCGTCCGCATTGGTCGTGGCATCGACTGTTTATGTGGGCTTCATATACAACGGCGACACTGCAGACGAAAACGAGCCAGTCGGTGTCTCTGGTGCGATCAGGCAGCAGAAGATCGTGCCGCCAACGACAGCCCCCTTCCTTTTCCCAGCAGCATCGTCTGCACAATCCGCAGTCGTCGCTTCCGCCGCAGCTCCGCGTGCCGAGCCGGCACCTGCGCCGCGCCCCTCGTCGACGGCATCCGCGGCAACGCTACCTGCCGCGTCGCCACTACTTGCTCGCCGCGGGGCGCCCGCTGTTTCCGTGACATCCTCGGTCTCGCCGGCAACGCCCGCTTCTTCTAACGCCGTCACCCTGTCGGCGCAAGCAAAGCGCGACCCCGGCACGCCGCTGCCGCTTACCGCAGAAGACAAGGCGCGAGCGGATCTCTCGCGGCACCTACGTGCGGCACGCGCGAGTCTGCAGAAGAACAACCTGGTCGCGACAAAGGCCCGCGTCGCGGCGGCCATCGCGGTTCAACCTCAAAGCCGCGAAGCGCAGAACCTGCGCGCAGCCGTCAACGCCCGCGAACAGCAGCGCGATGCATTGCTCAATCTCGCGCGAGGCTGTGGCAACATCGCGCGGTGGGATTGCGTGGCCAGCAATGCGAGCAGCGCGCTCGAGCTCGATTCGAGCAGTAAAGAAGCGCGCCATCTCGTCACGCTCGCCATGCATGAGTCAGCGCTCGCAATTGCGGAAACGGTCACGCCAGAGCCAGAACCTGCACCGGACACACGCGACATCAATGCTCATCACTGAGCGCGCGCTTCATAGCCTTTATAGCGTCTGACGCGCCGATACAGCCGGGCACAGCTGCCGCGCAATCGCGCGATATCGCTCGGCCGTGTCTCTCAGCGTGAGCCCGGTAAGCGACCTTTGCACACGCTGCTGTCCTAGCGCTGTCACGATAGCCTCGGCGTAGCCACTGGTATCGTCGGTATCCACCAGTTGCACGCCAGGAAAACCATTAGCGAATGCGAACGCCGGTATCCGGCTTGCGACAATCGGCACGCCGGAGGCCAACGCCTCGAGAAATGCCACACTGTGCCCTTCCGAGCGCGACGGCATGACGAACACGCTCGATTCCGAAAGCACCGAGGCCACCTCGCTGCGCGGGCCGGCTACCAGCACGCGCTCTGCAATGTTCAGCCTGGTTGCGAGCGCAACAACCTCGCGCTGATAGTCAGGGTCTTCCACGACGCCGTACAACGTAAGTTTCGCGTCCCCAACCCGCTTCAGTACCTCGCTGAAAGCCTGCACCGTGAGCAGTTGATTCTTCACCGACGCATAGCGGCCAATCTGCACGATTTGCGGCACGCTGCCAACGCGTTGACCTCCGTCAGTGAAGGCGAAGCGCGCAAGATCGACGCCGTTGGGCACGACGGTCATGGACGGATGCACGCCGATTGCCTGTATGTAGTCCCTCACGCCTTGCTGTGATACGCCGATCACCACGCTCGCGCGCCCTGACAGAATATGCTCGACGCGCCTGAAAAGCGGCCGCTCGAAGTCGTTGGTCGCCGAATGCATCACATAGACCACCGGCGCGCCAAGCGGCAACGCTCGCGCATAAAACGACGGAATGGTGGCGTGCGCGAAGATGACGTCGGGGCGAAAGCGCCGCACGGCGACAAAGAGATTCCACAGCTTGCCCAACGCGTGATGCCGCTTCGTCGGAAACCAGCACTGCACGCCGCGCCGTTGCAATTGGTCGGCGAGTTCGGCGAAATCCGCATGCGCGGGCAACAAAGATGCCACGCACACAGCCATGCCTTCAGCGCACTGATCAAGTGCAAGATCTTTTGCGAGCACTTCCGCACCGGACAAACGCGGTGCGAGCACCAGATGGAAGACACGCATTATGCCGTCCTTGCCGTCAACGTTCTATAAAGCATCCAGGCCGCTGCACAGCCGAGGCCCAGCGTCATCGACCACGCAATACCCGTCACGCCCCACCAGCGAACGGCGAGCGGCGCGCTCACAAGCAGCACCACCACCTGAATCGCAGACGCGTGCACGGTAGCCCTCGCATCGCCGATTGCCCGCAGATACGACACCAGCACCGCAATCAGCGCCCCAATCGCCATATTGATGACGAGGATCCTGAAGAGCGGCACCGCGGGTAGCCATGCCGCACCCAGAATCAGCGAAAACAGCGGTTGCGCAATCAGCCGCAGCACTTCGACAAAGACCGCAAGTCCGATTGCGGCCACGAGCAGATAGATCCTGATCAGCCTCGAAGCAGTCTGGGCACTGCGCCGATGGTGCGCAGCAAACGTGGGAAACAGGTATTGCGACATTGCGATCGCCGCGTCGGCGAGCAGCATCTGCGCGAGGCGCGACGACATCTGATAGCCGCCAAGTTGCGTGGGACCAAGCAGTTTGCCGACCACCACCTTGTCGAACTGATTGAGCAACAGGTTGATCACGCTACTCGCCCAGATCCATCGACTGAAATTGACATACTGGCCGATGCCCGACCATACCGCGCGCACCGGCGGCCGCGGCTTCATGGTGGCCCACGTCAGCGTGCTCTTCAAGGTTTCGCCGGCGACGAGCCCGATCAGCACCGAAGCCGCACCCGCGCCGAGATACGCGAGCACGAGACCTGCAGCGCAATCGACAAAAGCCGCCGCCACTTCCACGCCGGCAATATGCTGAAAGCGCCGCTCGCGCTGCACCACGTAATAGGCGGGCGATGCAAGGCCGCGCAATAGCGGCAGTACCGCAGCGAGCTGAATCAGCACGAGCGAGCCGTCGAGATGAAACTGACTCGACAGCAACGGCGCCAGCGCGACCAGCAGCAATGAGATCAACACGCCGCGCGCGGTGAGCGTGGTCCATACCGCCCCAAGTTGCGAGTGAGTAGGCGCATGTTCGCCCTGAATCACAGCCTGTGCGAGCCCCGTGTCGGACAGCGCCTCTGCAATCGCGACCGCGAGCAACGCCACGCTCACGCTGCCAATCGCCTCTGGTCCGAGCATGCGGCCAATCGCCAGAAACTTGATCGCCACCAGTCCACGCACAGCGAACTGTTGCAACAACACCCACGTCGCCGCGCTCGCCCCGAAGCTGCTCGCTATCGAGAACGCGGGAAGCCTGATCGCCCGCAAGTGATTCTCCGTCGATTTACATTGCCGTTCAGCAGTTCATCCAGCTTTATCACTCGCTGTTGATGCCGCCCCGGCTGATTGAATTGGTTGCGTCAGCAACCTGGCGATGGTTCGTCTGGAACCGTAGGCATGACCTTACCGCGAGAGATTCGCTGTCAACCGCCATCAGCCAGGCCGCTTCAGACGCGGCCCTTGCGCGGTGGTTCGTTTTCCCACACAACGCGCGAATCCGCCAGTTTTGCGGTGGCGGGCAGTGCTAACGTTATTCATCTGATTGCGCAACAGAGCCCGCGGCTCGGGCAGTTGTGTCGGGATCGCTGAATGACTGGTGCAATTCGTCAACCCCGCATGTCCATCTCCGCTTATGCCTACCCACCTGATAGAACCTGAGTTTGTCCTGATCGTTGAGCCCAACCTGACGGGCCACCGCTGGCGCTACGCGGAGTGGATCATGCAGGCCTGCGCGGATGCGGGCTATCCGTGCATTCTGGTCACCGAATCCGCCAATGAAGATCACCGGCTCCCGCGCCGCATTACCGCCGCTGACCGCCCCGATCAGCAGATCGCTTTCGTCGATGCCGAAGAAAGCCGAACTCATCGTTTGCGTGAACGCAGTCAGTATTGGCGCTTTCACCACTACTTCGAGCGTGCGTACAGGCTATTGAGTCGCGCGCAGTCCATCCGGCTGGTGGTCGTGCCTTATGCCGATTACTTCTTCAATGGGCTGCCATTTCTCGGGTCACCCTTTGGCAAGACACCGTGGATTGGCATTACGATGCGCTCCACGTTTCATCATCACAAGGTCGGCATCAAGGCGCCCGACCGGCCAGTCGTCAACGCAATCAAGGCCGGGTTGTTCAGGCGTGCCATTCGCACGCCGGGTCTGCGCACCTTGTTGAGCATCGATCCGACCTTGCCTGAATGGGCAACGCTCAATGCATCGAAAGGCAGTGCGAAGGTCGCTTATGTGGCGGACCCTTTTCCCGATGAGCGCGCCGAAGACCCGGCACTCGCCCGTGAGCGACTCGGTTTGGATCCCGAGCAGCGCTATCTGCTGGTGTACGGCGCAATCACGGAGCGCAAGGGCATCTACGAGCTGGTTCATGCGATGACTCGCCTCGAGCACGGGCCCACGCTGATCGTCGCCGGCGAACAGGATGCAAGCATCCGGCATTTCATGCGCAATCACGTGCGCAGTCTCAAGCACGCGCCCGTGGTACTCGACTCCTTTATTTCCAACGACATGGAGCGCGACCTGTTTTCGGCCTGCGACGCGGTATGGCTCGGCTACAAAGGTCATTACGGCATGAGCGGCGTGCTGGTGCAGGCGTACCGCTTCGGCAAGCCGGTCATCGCGACGGAAGACGGCCTGATTGGCTGGTTCAGCAGGCGCTGTGAATTGGGACCGATCCTGAGCGACCTGAGCTCCGCGTCCATAGGCAAGGCTATTACCGAGGCAATGACCTCATGGCCTCACGCGCACCCCGCGGCGGGATCGCGCGACAATCTGCTTTCGCAGAACACGCTAGGCGAATTCAAGCACACGCTGCTGCAGCAGATGGCGTGATTCGAAGACCTCCCGCATGAAGCGCACGTGACGTGCGCCGGCCATGAGCCGGGCACGTCGAACCGTCGTGCGTTCCTGCTCAGGACAACTGCCCGCCCGCGACCGGAACTTCTTCCCGCACGGAACTGCTGCGCTTCTCGGGGAACAGCGCATTTCGCATCAGCAGGAACGGGTATTCGATCGCCCGCGTGGTCACATAGCCGATGGCAATGGCAATGGCGAACTGCGCGGTGAGTGCGACGAGCCATATAACGGTCGGCGCGAGGCCGAGCGACGTTGCCTTGCGAATGAGCATATCGCCGGGAGCAAGCGCAAGCGAGTGCCACAGATAGATACCGTACGAATAAAGGCCAACCCAGGCGATGCCGCGATACATCCACGTCTTGCGCAGCGATCCAGAGTACTCTAGTACCAGCACGATAAGCGCCGCAAAACCGAGCGCCTGAATCGTGTAGCCGACACTTTCGTCGAGCGCAATGTTCTTCGTGGCAAACACAAGCCATGCGCAAAGCAGCAGGACACTGCCGATCAGGAGCCACTTGCGACGCGCAATCTGGTGATAGACGCCGGGTTTCATCCAGTAGATAGCTGAGAGAATGACGCCGATCAGCAAGCTGTCGATGCGGTACTGCGTGTAAGCAAAGGCGCCTTCCAGGTTGCCGCCCGCGACCGCAAAACAGCGCGCTATGAGTGTTACCGCACATATGCCGGACAGCACGCCGACAATCGACCATGCGCCGAGCCGCCAGCGTGAGAAAACCAGCAGGAGCGCCGGCAGTGCCAGATAAAAGTGCTCTTCTACCGCAAGACTCCATGTCTGCGTGATCGACGTGCCCAGATAGTTCTGCAAATGCGTGAGGTTCTGGAACAGAAACGTATTCCACGGATGCCGCCCGGCCAACACGTGAAACAGAATCAGCACGTAATATGCCGGCCAGATACGGAACATGCGCCGCACGATAAAGCGCCGGGCGTCGACATGGCCGGTTTCCGCGTATTGCCGAAGCAGCAGTCCGCCTACCAGGAAGCCGCTCAGAGTAAAGAAGAGATTGACGCCTTCTCGTCCGAAGTTCTTGAGCGGGTACTCGATGATCTGAATGACCACGTTAGTGGTGTGAACAGCATGAAAGTGAAAGCCCATCACCGCAATGATCGCGATGCCGCGAACGAAATCCAGCTCGATCGCTCGCCCGGCCTTTGCGGGTCCCGTCCCGCCGAATAGCTTCATGTTGTTCTCCCCTTATTTCCGTTTATTCGGATGCCTTAACCTGTTTGCATCTTCGGCGGCAGCAAGCCCATACGAGCGCCAAGATCAAGGCATTCACCGACAACATCGGCGAGCTTGCGTGCGTCTTGCAGGCATAGCCCTTTCCACTGTCGCCAGAATCCAGGCAGGCGGCGACGAAGCGCAAATGGTCCGGTGCGCAAGCATAAAGTTGCGCGCACAATGACCCGACGCGAGACCGTCCGCTATAGACGACGGCAAATGACGGCGACGGGGAGGAAACAAGAATGCGCCATCAGTATGCAACGCCATGGATATGGATTTTCCTGCTACCACTTGCGCTGGACTATAAGGCCACCAACGCGACCACCGGGCACTTCGCCCAGTTCATCTTTGTAGTTCCAGCAGTGGCAGCGGGACTCGCCCTTCTGCTGATTGCACCGCGCTTTCATGAGCGCTCCGGGCTTCGCTCAATCGTCACCGCCAGCATGTTTCTGTGCGTCTTCGGCAGTGTCGTTCCGCAGCTCATCCAGGACAATGACAGCGGCAATTATCTGCGCGTGCTGCTGCCGTTCGTGCTGTTTCTGCTTGGCTATCTGGTTGCTTGCCGGCCGTGGAGTGAGCAGCGAATTGCTCAGTTCGAGAAGGCCCTGTTCGCGGGCAATGTGATCAGCCTCATCTTTACTTTCGTGTACGGCATTGCGACGGGCGGCGGACTCGAAGACGTACGCTTTCGCATCATCTCAGTCACACTGCTTGGCTTGCAGGGCGTGCTGCTGCATGAGTTCGTCGTCGCAAAGCGCTACACGCCGTATACGGTCGGCGTGTTCGCCGTCACGGTCATTGTCGAACTACTCAGCGTCACACGTAGCCTGCTGGTGGGCACGGTGCTGCTGTTTCTGATTGCAATGGCGCTCAGCGCGCCGTCGATACGGCAGATCTGGCGCGCTGTCGCTCGCGGCGTGGTCGTGGCCGCCGTGCTCGCAGGCGTGGCAGGCATCGCGATACTGGCGGTGCCGAATGTCGCGGAGCACTGGTCGCAACGCATCTTCTTCTCCGAAGCAACGGTTTCGGGCAAAGATCCGACCACCATCACTCGTCTTGCCGAAATGCGCGATCAGTACGACCAGGTGACCGCCACACCGGAAACGCTGCTATTCGGTGCGGGCTATGGACACTACTATCGCTATTCGCCCGACTATTTGCCGGACCTTGCGGGACAGTTCAGCAAGCAGGATTTCTACGCGATCAACGAATGGGCCGCGGGTCACAATTTCTGGGTCTATCAGTTCTTCGCGGGCGGGCTCGTGTTCGGCATTGCCATGCCGCTCGCGACGCTCGGCGCGCTTGCGCTGTGCTTCTTCTCCTACCGGTACTGGCGCAAGGTCGTGCCCACGGCGCCCATGCTGCCGGTGCTCGGCCGCGCGATCATGCTGTTTGCCGCGTTGCCGGCCACCTCCATTGGCGGCAATCCTCTCGGGCCACGCTTCTCGGGTCTCGTATTCGGTGTCGGGCTGGGTCTGATGATCGCTACCTTCACGCGTTTGCAGCGAGCGCTGCCGGCACGCGCAGACCAGATGCGCGCGGCCCGTCCTATGCGCCACGGCGCGATGCCGGACTTACCTGGCCGCATCCAGCCCGGTATGGGCCGTGCGGACCTTGCCAGCACGCTCGGCACGTCGCACACCGCGCGACTGCCGGGCTCCAACCGGGCGGACATTGCGCGATGAAAATACTCCACGTGCTTGCAAGCGTCGACCCGCGCTCGGGTGGTCCCGTTGAGGGCGTTCGCCGCAGCGGGGTAGCCATGCAGAATGCGGGACACGACATTGAAGTCGCGACCTGCGATTCCCCTGACGACGCCTATCTCGCGACTTTCCCGTTTCCGGTTCATGCATTCGGACCGACCTCGAACCGCTACAGTTATAGCGCGCATCTCGCGCCGTGGCTCGCCCGGCACGCGAAGCGCTTTGACGCAGTTATCGTGCATGGCTTATGGCAATATCACGGCTTCGCGACGTGGAAAGCGCTGCACGACAGCGACGTGCCGTATTACGTGTACGCACACGGCATGCTCGACCCGTGGTTCAAGCAGGCGTACCCGCTCAAGCACCTAAAGAAATGGCTTTACTGGCCGTGGGCCGAGTATCGCGTACTTCGCGGCGCGCGCGCCGTCATCTTCACGACCGAAGAAGAGCGCACGCGAGCGCGTCAGTCGTTCTGGCTCTATCAGGCACACGAGCGTATCGTGCCATTCGGCACCACCGTTCCTGAAGTGGATGCAGCATCGGTGCGCGAAGCCTTCTTGCAGGCTGTGCCCGCAGCACGCGGCAAACGTGTCGTGCTGTTTCTCGGCCGCGTGCATGCGAAAAAGGGCTGCGACCTGCTGATCGACGCGTTCGCGCGCGTGGCTCAACGCGACCCCGCGCTGCATCTGGTGATTGCGGGCCCCGACGAAACCGGCTGGGTTGCAAGCCTGCGCTCTCAGGCACAGGCGGCTGGAATCTCGCATCGACTGAGTCTGCCCGGCATGCTGCAAGGCGACCTGAAGTGGGGTGCCTTTCACGCGAGCGACGTTTTCGCGCTGCCGTCGCATCAGGAGAACTTTGGCGTCGCGGTAGCGGAGGCGCTGGGCTGCGGGCTGCCCGCGCTCATCTCCGACAAGGTCAACGTATGGCGTGAAATCGAAGAGGACGGCGCTGGGCTCGTCGCGCCCGATACTGTCGAAGGTACGGAGCAAAGTCTCGTACGCTGGCTCGAACTCGGCGCCGCCGCGCGCGAGACCATGCGCGTGCAGGCTGCGCGCACATTCAATGCGCGCTTTCGCGTGGAGACAATGGTGAGCGCATTGACCGCCCTGCTCGAAACGAAGGGTGACCAACCCGCTGAGCTAAAGAGCAATACGCTCGCGGCGTTGCACGAAGCCGCCCAACCCGGCCGCTGATCGGCAACAAAAAAATCACGGCGCTCGCAGGAGCGCCGTGTCCATTTCCAGCGACGGCGCATTCGCGCCGTCTTCATTCTTTACTTCACTGCTCTTTCATCAAAGGTGTCAAAGTCGACGCGGCAATTGGCAGTGTGTCGACCGGAGACTGCGCCGGCACAACCGGACTATGGACCGCTTCGACGCGAGTACTGCCGGTGATATGCGGAACGTCCAGTTGCCGCGCGAGATGCCCTGCAAGCCGCAGCGCGAGCGCCGCGATCGTGATGGTCGGGAAATTCGCGCCGACAGTGGGAAACACCGAACTGCCTCCCACATACAGATTGCTGATGCCGTGCACTTTGCAATTGCGATCGACGACACCTTCGCGCGGTGAATCGTGCATACGTGTCGTGCCCATGTGATGCCAGGTGCCCTCCAGCTTCTCGGGCCACGCTCTGCCTTCGAGCGGGGCATCCAGCTCCACGTCGGCAACGCGCGCCAGTTGCAGTTCTTTCGCGAGCCCGGCGAAGGTTCTGTCGAACGTACGCTTTACCTGCTCGCCCAGGCGCCATTCCACCTTCACGCGCGGCATGCCGAAACGATCGCGTTTGTCGGCACTGAGCGTGACGCGGCTGTCCGGGTCAGGCACCGCTTCGACAATCGCCTGCAACGTTACGTCGGTAATGAGCGCGGGCCATTGCAGCAGTCGCGTGAGGCCGTAACCGACCGTATGCAGTGGATGTGTTGCCATTGTCGCGATATCGGCCTTCAGGCTGCGCCCCGGCTGGTCTTTGTGCATGAGCGCTTCCTTGCAGCGGATCAGCGCCTCGGAGCCCGCGCTGCCCTCGCCGTACCAGCGCGAATAAAGCCACACGCGAGAATTGAGCAGTTTTTCGCGCTCCATCATTTCCTGCTTCGGCGCGAATTGCGATGAGATCTTCGTACCGTGCGCGGATACTGCCGCATTCTGGTAGTGATATTTGATGTCGTAGAGCTTGTTGCGCGCCACACCCGGCCGGAAACGAACCTTTCCGCACATCATGCGCGGGTGGTCCATGAAGTAGCGCCCCACGAGATCGTTCGCATTGCCCAGTCCTGCCGCGTGTACGTTGTTCGACGCGAGCAGCAGCCGCGCGTTTTCGATTCCGCCGGTAGCGAGTACGAAAATGCGCGCCTTTACCGACATTCGCCGGCCGCACAATGTACCTACCTGCACACGGGTAATCGTCGTGCCTTGCGCGTCGGCGTCGATATTCAGGACGTTTGCGTGCAGGAAGACCCGCACACGCGTCGAGCGGCCCAGCTCTTCGCGATACACCTTGCCAAAACGCAGAGGCGGACTGAACTGCGCAATCGTATCGCGCATGTCGCCGCTGCCAAGCGGTATGCGCCGCACGTCGGAACGGCCGATTTCGCGTTCCCAGTACGCCGGGTCGAAGTTCTGCGGACCAAGCTTCAGCAATTCGTGTGTGCGTGCGTAATACGGTGCGAGTTCGTCGAGCCCGAATGGCCAGCCGCTGTGTGCAATCCAGTCGCGCTTTTCAAAGTCCCACGGGTCGAGAGGGCGGCACCAGCCGCCCCAGCAATTGCTGCTGCCGCCGAAATAGCGGCTGCGCGAGCCATCCGCGAATCGATACGGCAGACCAGCGTTTTCCCCGCGGTATAGGTCGCGTGTATCCTCGTCGGGCACAAACCCGCCGCTTTCAAGCAGGCACGTATCCACGCCGGCTTTCGACATTTCACGCGCGAGCGTGATACCCGCCACACCGCCCCCGATGATGCAAACCGTCGTTTCAATGACCGTATTCTGTTCGACATTGCGAGTATCAATGTACATCCGCAGCTCCCGTTTTCTTCATCATGATTTTGTGGGGCGTCTTCAGTGCGCCAGCCGCTGGCCGGCGCCAATTGCGCCCCTCTGCCGTGGCCTCGCGCATGAACGCTGCGCTTGCCACGACGTCGGTCTCCTCAGCGTATAAAGGCTGTGGATCGAGTTCTGTGCTTCAGGTCACGGAAGGAAACGCTTCCGTAGGAAACGACACGGATTGCCGCCGTACACTCCGCCGGCTTCGAGTGAGCGATGCACAACAGACATAGGTGTGACCACCGCGGAACGGCCGATCGTCACGCCCATTTGCACGACGCATTTGGAGGTGATCCACACGCCGTCCTCGATGACGATGGGCGCGACACGCAGGTCCATCGTCGTGCTCATGTCATGCGAGCCGGCCGTGAGGAATGTGCCCTGAGAAATGCATACGTTCGAGCCGATACGAATGGGCGCCTGGTTATAGATCCATACGTCGACGCCAAACCAGCACTTGTCGCCCACTTCGAGGTTCCACGGCGCCTTCACACGCAACGGATGAACAAAACGGCATCCGCTACCGATGCGCGCACCGAAGAGACGCAGCAACGCAACGCGCACGAACGAAAACGGCAGAAGTTTGTTGTTGATCACGCAGGCCTCGAGCACAAACCATACAAGCTCGATCAACGTACTGCGCTGCGCGCTGTAATTGCCTTTACCCGCGAGACTGAGGTCGATTACGCGAGGCTCGGAGCCGCCCTCTGCGGCTCGCGGCTCACATGCGAGCCGCGGATCGTCTGCAATCTTGCCCATCGTCTTTATCCCCTTCCTGTGTGTCTTTACAATGCACAGGGTTACTAATCAATTTCATTATCTGTCCTGTCTCGCCTCGCAGAACTTCGCGAAGTGGCCGCGCAGGCAAGCGTTTTGGCGGCTGCGTGCATGCATTTTGGCGCACGATCTCTTCATTGGACTGCATCAACCCGGGGGACCACCATGACAACCACGCTTCGCCACACCGCCTACTGCACGCTTCTCTTCACTGCTGCGTATGCAGCACCCACGCTTGCTCAGAACGCCGCGCCCGCGCGCGCACCGGCAATGACCGCGACGGCTCCGACTGGCTACGGCGCGCCCGTGCCCGCTCCCGTCGATCGCCGTGCGACGCAGCGCAAGCGCGAGCAGAGCCTGCTCGGAGCACCGGACGCATACGACGTCGGCGTTGCGCAGAACGGCAACCTCGACGACGCGCGCCGCACAGCCTTGCTGGACGAACAACGCATGACCGCGAACGGTATTGCGCAAGGCGGCCAGCAAGGTGCAGCGCTCAAGCGCAAGGCGCCCGATGGCCAGTTGCGCGTCGCCGACGCCGCAGCACGTCCGCGCGCTGCAGAGAAGCTGCTGCCGGAAGGGGCCGCCAGAGCGACCTACTCCGATCCGTACGCGACCGGTAAGGCCTCCGTCTACCGGTCGCCGTGGTAAGCACAAGTTCATGATCGCCGCGCACCGGTTCACTCGGGCGCGGCATCCTCCGTGGTTGCCGGCTTCGCGTGCGTTACCGCTACCGCGGAAGGCCTTGCGTCAAAGTACGTGGTGCTCGGCTTCCAGCGTCTTCTTCCTGCCGCGCGGCACAGCATGCCGACGCGTTCCTCAAAGGCACTGATTGTCGTATCCGGCGAAAGCGCGGTTTCGGCATAGTCGCGGGCTGCGCGGCCGAGTGCCGCGCGCCGCTCGGAATCGTTTGCGAGCGCATTGATCGCGCCGACCAGCGCCTTCACGTTGTCCGGGGGCACGACCACGCCGCGCGCGTGCACTGCCTCGTGCAGTGCCGTTCCGCGCCGTGCCATCGCAATCGTCGCGCGGCCGCTGGCGAACATGCCGGTCAACTTCGACGGCATGACCAGATCTGCGGCATCGCCGCGCTGCGGCAGCACGTGAATGTCCGCCAGATTGAGCAGTTCGTTGAGCCGCTCGGCCGGCTGCAGCGGAAGAAAGATGCAGTTGGGCAAAGCCGCGCAGCGCTTCGCGAGACTGTCTCTGGCAGCGCCATTGCCACAGAAGACAAACGTCAGGTCAGCACGCGTTGCGAGCGACGCCGCGGCTTCCGCGAGCGTTTCGATACCCTGCTTGGCGCCCATGTTGCCCGAGTACAGAACGACCTTCTGCCCCTCGGCGAGCTTGAGTTCTTTGCGGTACTCGCTTGCGCGCGTCAGCGGGTAAATGGTCGACACGTCGACCCAATTGGGAAGGCACACCACTTTCGAAGGCGCCACGCCTTTCGCCGACGCACGCGCACTCATTTGCCGCGTAATCGAGGAGACGGCATCAAAGCGCCGCAATAACTGGCTTTCCATCCACCGCGCGAAACGCGCTGCACGCGAGCCCTTGAGCAGGCCGAGTTCGAACGCAGCGTCCACCTCGTAATCCTGAATGTGGAGCCAGGCACTGGCACGCGCGAGGCGGGCGATTGCGAGCGTCGCCGGGGCGCACATCAAAGTCGGCGCAATCAACAGGACCGCGTCAGGTCGCCAGAATGTCTGCCATGCCAGCACGGGCAGCGAAGTTGCCGCGAAGCTTGCCAGATGAATCATCCGCTTGAGACCGCCCGGCCGCGACGGCACCCACAACGGCGCGCGCCACACTGAGACACCGTCGCGCTCCTCCCGCCGATAGCGCCATGCGGCATACCCCGTGGAAACGCGCCACTCCGGGTAGTAAGGCGGCGCGCATACCACCCGCACCTCGTGCCCGCGGCTCGCCAGCAGCGCAGCCATTTCGGCCGTGTATTTGCCGGTTCCCGTGAGTTCGGGCGCGTAATTAAGGCCGTAGATCAGGATCTTCATTGTGCGTGTCTGAACGTGTTAAGGCTTCCATGCCCGACCTCGCGGCGGCGCCGCGAGGCCCGTCAATCGCTCAGCATCAGCGCACAGCCCCGGGCAATGTTGGCGGCTGCAGAAGGCGGATCGAAGCGGCGAATGACATCCATGCAACGGCGTGCGGTACCGCTCGCGTCGGCAAACGCTTCCATTGCCTTGAGCAGGGTGCGCTGCAATCCCGGCACGTCGCCGGCCGTGAACGAATAGCCACTCACGCCGTCTATCACGAGTTCCGGCACGCAGCCGCAGCTTTCGCTCACCACGGCCGGGCAACCATGCGCGAGTGCCTCGTTCACCACGAGTCCCCACGGTTCGCTGAAGCTCGGCAATACGAGGCACGTCGCGCGGTAGTATTCGCGCGTGAGCGGCTCGTCCTGCAGGCTGCCTGCGAAAGTCACCGCATCGCCCAGTTGCAGGTCGGCCACTTTTGCGCGCAAGCTGTCGCCCATCGGCCCGGTGCCGACAATGCGCAAGCGCGCGGCGGGAATGCGCTTGCGCAGACCGGCAAACGCCTCGATCAACGTGCCGACCCCTTTCTCTTCCGAAAGGCGCCCAACGTACAGAAACACGGGCGGATTGCCGGTACGCGCGGCGACGCGCTCAGCCAGCGCACGCTCCGGCGAAAACGAGCCGGGCAACGCAGCGGCCTGACACGGCACGAAAATCTTGTCTCGCTTCGCGCCGAGCGAGAGCAGATATTCGCGGCTGCGCTCGCCGAAGCCGAAGTAACCGTCGCACAACGAGAAAAACACCCGCTTCGGAATGGACGTGATGAGCTTCTTCGGGCGGTCGCGTCCGGTCGAATCGCAGAACACCGCGCGCCGCTTGCCTGTCACGATGCACGCAGCGAGCATCGCCCAGTATTCCGGCCGGTGATAGCCGGGCAACACAATCAGGTCCGATTTCGCTTTCAGCACTTCCCACGTGAGCCGCACGATCATCTTGATCGTGGGTACGTCTTCGTAGCAACCATCAAACAGCTTCTGCATCGGGTACCGGTGATATGAATAATCGACCTCGGAAAAGCCGAGGCGGTCATGCTCGGTATCCGCGATCTGCACCATCGAATAGCGGATTGCTCCGGATGCCGAAATATTATGCAGCGCAGAAAAGACGACACCCTTGTGACGCGACCATACGACGTTGTGGAAGATGGTGACTGACGCACTCATTTTTATGCTGCTCCTCGAAAAGACGTCATTGCATGGCAGCCGCGGTCGCCGACCCCGCATAGGATTCGACGAATTGCTGATACGTCGACGCGATTCCCTGCTCGAGTCCGATCCTGGCTTGCCAGCCCATCTGCGCAAGGCGCGACACATCCAGCAGTTTGCGCGGCGTGCCGTCGGGTTTTGACGTGTCGAATACGAGCTCGCCCCGAAAGCCCACCACTTTGCAGACACACTCCGCCAGCTCGCGAATCGACAGGTCTGCACCGACCCCCACGTTGAAGAGCCCTTCCATCACATTGTTCTCGAGCACGAAAAGGGTGGCGGCTGCAAGATCGTCGACGTGCAGGAACTCCCGGCGCGGCGTGCCCGAGCCCCATACCGTCAAACTGTCGGCGCCGCTCAGCTTCGCTTCGTGGGCCTTGCGCAAAAGCGCCGGCAACACGTGGCTGCTGTTCAGATCGTAGTTGTCGTTCGGTCCGTACAGGTTGGTCGGCATAAGCGAAACGTATTGCGTGTTGTACTCGCAGTTGTACGCTTCGCACAGCTTCAGTCCGGCAATCTTCGCGATCGCATACGCGTCGTTGGTCGGCTCGAGCGACGAGGTCAGCAGATACTCTTCGCGAATGGGCTGCGGACACTGCTTCGGATAAATGCACGAGGAGCCGAAGAACACCAGCCGCTCGACTTGCGCCCGATACGCAGCGTGAATCACATTGGTTTCTATCACCAGGTTCTGATAGATGAATTCGCCCGGCCGCGACGCGTTGGCAAGAATACCGCCCACGCGCGCCGCGGCAAGCAGCACGACGTCGATCTTCTCCGCCTGGAAGAAGCGGTTCACGGCGGCCTGATCCATCAGGTCCAGCTCCGAGCGCGGGCGCGTGACCACGTTCGTATAGCCGGCCGCCACGAGCTGTCTGACGAGAGCTGAGCCGACCATGCCACGGTGGCCCGCGACAAATATGCGTGATTGTTTGTTCATCGCAATCACTCGTGATGTTCGAGCGCCGTGAAGCCGGCGAGCGTGACGAGTGCGTCACGACGTGCAATCTGGAAGTCCGAACGCACCATCTCCTTGACCAGCGACGCGAACGGCGTGGTCGGCTGCCAGCCGAGCTTCGCATGCGCTTTCGAAGGATCGCCGAGCAGCGTCTCGACCTCGGCCGGCCGGAAGTAGCGGGGATCGATGCGCACGATCACGTCGCCGGGCGACATTCTCGTCTCGCGCCCTTCCACTTTCTCGACAATGCCGATTTCGTCGACACCGCTGCCCTCGAACCGCACGGTCACGCCCAGTTCGGCCGCAGCGTGCTGTACGAACTGCCGCACGCTGTATTGCACTCCGGTGGCGATCACGAAATCCTCGGGCTGCTCCTGTTGCAGCATGCGCCATTGCATCTCGACGTAATCACGCGCATGGCCCCAGTCACGCAGCGCCGAGAGATTGCCGAGGTACAACGTTTTCTGCATACCCACCGCGATACGCGCAATGGCACGGGTAATCTTGCGGGTCACGAAAGTCTCGCCACGCACCGGCGACTCGTGGTTGAACAGAATGCCGTTGCATGCATAAAGGCCATAGGCTTCGCGATAATTGACCGTAGTCCAGTATGCGAACATCTTGGCGACGGCATAGGGGCTGCGCGGATAGAACGGCGTGGTCTCCGATTGCGGCACCTGCTGCACGAGCCCGTAAAGTTCAGACGTCGACGCCTGGTAAAAGCGCGTTTTATTCTGCATACCTAAGATTCGAATCGCCTCGAGAATCCGCAGGGCGCCAAGACCGTCGGCGTTGGCCGTGTATTCCGGCTCCTCGAAGGAAACCGCAACATGGCTCTGTGCCGCCAGGTTGTAGATCTCGTCCGGCTCCACGCGCTGAATCACGCGCAGAATACTGGTCGAGTCGGTCAGATCCGCATGATGCAGAAAGAGATGCTGTTCCGGATCATGTGGATCTCGATACAGATGATCGATCCGGTCTGTGTTGAAGAGCGACGACCTGCGTTTGATGCCGTGCACGTCGTAGTTTTTGGCGAGCAGAAGCTCGGCGAGATACGACCCGTCCTGCCCCGTGATCCCCGTGATCAGCGCGACCTTGCGTTTCATGAAGGCTTCTCCAGTTAACTTTTTTAAAACTTGTAGCGAGAAACTTCGTCGCGATTTCAGCCCGCGATGCTGTCGTACCCGTAATAGCCACCCTGGTACCCCGAACCGAGGAAAGCCCCTTCCTGTGGTACGTCGGTGAGCAGTACGCCTCTAAGTCCGACACCGCCGTTACGAAGACGTTTGGCGGTCTCGGCAATTTCATTCAACGGATGACGGCCGTGGCGAACCACCAGCAGCGTCGTTCCCGCATGCTTGCCGATCAGCGTCGAATCCGTCACGGCGAGCACCGGCGGCGTATCGATGATGACCAGGTCATAACGGGTCTTCAGTTCTTCCAGCATCGACTCGAACCGCGAGCTCATCAGCAGTTCGGAAGGGTGCGAAGGCAGCGTGCCTTTGGCGAGCACGTCGAGGCCGGGCAGCACGTCGCGCTGGATCATCGCGCCCAGATCGCCGCCGCTCAATACATCGGAGAGGCCGGGTTGATGCGCAATGCCGAAATGCGAGTGCACGTCGCCGCGCCGCATGTCGCCGTCGATAATCAGCACACGCTTGTTCGCCGATGCGACGAGCGCCGCGAGGTTCACCGAGAGGAACGACTTGCCCGCGTCAGGCCGCGAGCCCGTGATCATCACCACGTTGTTCGCTGCGTGGTCGAGCGAGAGCTGCAGCGAGGTGCGCAGGTTGCGCACACCTTCTACGGCAATGTCTTCCGGCGCCTGCTGTGCGAGAACATGCAGACCGCGACGGCGCAGCATGACGTTTTCCTGCAGGCGCAGCTGCGTCTGGCTGCGCGGCACCACCGCGAATACCGGCACGCCGAGCACCGCTTCGAGTTCGTCCGGACGCTCCACACCGCCGTACATGGCGCGCTTGAAGAAGGTCAGCAGAATGCCGAGCACCAGACCGCCGCCGAGCGCGATGAGGATCGCAATTACGCGCTTCGGACGCACCGGCTCATCAGGAGCCTCGGCGAAGTCCACCACGCGCACGTTGCCCACCTGGCCTGCCTTGGCGACGCGCAACTGCTGCGCGCTGTTAAGCAGGTTCGTGTAAAGCTCGGTGTTCACGTGCACGTCGCGCAACAGGCGCAGCGCGGTCTGCTCGGTGTCGGGCATCACGGAAACGCTGCGGTTCATGTTGGTCTGCGCGCCTTGCAGGGCCGCGATCTGCGCGTCGAGCGAGGCTACGGCCGGGTGATTCGCGGTGAAACGTTGGGACATCTCGGCGCGCTGAGTCTGCAAATCGAGCAGCTTCGTCTTGTTGTCGACGATCTGCTGAAGCAGCAAGCGGCTTTCTTCGCCGAGGTCCACGGTTCCGTGCGTGTTGCGGAACTTGTTATAGCGCTGCTCAGCGTCGTCGAGTTCCTTGCGCAAGCCAGGCAACTGCTGGTCGAGGAATGCGAGCATGTGCTCGGCTTCCGTCGAGCGGTTGGCAACGTCCTGGCGCACGAATTCACGTGCCATGCTGTTGACGATCGCCGCGGTCAGCGCACTATCGCTGCCTTCGAGACTTGCGCGGATCACGCCGGACTGAAGCGTGGTCTCCTGCACGACGAGCGCCTTTTGCAAACGGTCCACCGTACTCAACGTCGACGCACGCTGCAATTCGAACTGCGCGCCCGGCGCGCCGGTCAGCGCGTCCACCCGCAAGGCGATAGGACCGTCGGCCGTGTCGGTTTCCACCGTTTCGCCGACATGCCCGGACAGGATCGCCACGCCGTTCCTGTCGCGCAGCACATACGAACGGTCGTTGCCCGCGATCAGCGTAAACGTCGTGTCGTACATGTCCTTCGACGTGTCGAAGCGCGATACCGAAATGCTTTCGTTGCCCCACGCATAACCCGACAGGTTGATGAACTGAGGCAATTTGAAGCCCCACTGCCCGTTCACCAGCCCCGCGATCAGCCCGCCGATAAGCGGCATGTAGCGCGGCGTTGCGGTGATGTCGAGATGCAGCTTCTTGACGGTCTCCTCCGTCACGAGACGCGATTTGAGCAGCTCGATCTCCGCGGCTGTCGACGGTTTGGTGTCGAACATGCCGGTGAGCGGCGGCAAGGAATCCTTACCGTTCGCATTGGCATTGGCCGTCTTGTCCTCGACGTGGAACAGTACGTCCGCCCGGTACGTGGGCGGAGCAAGGAAAGCGTACGCACACCCCAGCGCGAGCGCGATCAGCGTCACTGTTGCAATGGTACGCCAGCCCCGTACGATAGTCCGGAGATAGTCCGACAGATGCAACTCGTCCGGTCCGGACACGTCGGTATAACGGTTCTCGAAGTTGATTGCCATTTTTGGTCACCCAGCATAACCCGCGGTTTTTCTGATTTGCTTTATACGGTTGTTACTTCGCTACCACGACACCTGTGACAGCCGCGTTGATCGCGGGCAGCAGCAGGTTCAGGATACGGTTGAAACGAACCAGCCCGCCCTGGCCCACGTACACCACGTCCTTCGGTTGCAGTTCGAACTGATTGGCGAGGATCATCGACACCGGCGACGATGCGTCGAGGTGATAAATCTGCGGCGATTCGCTCGTCGAATTGCGGATCACGAACAGTTGCCGCGTGCTGGCCGTGGCCTGGTCGAAGCTGCCGCTGTCCGAAATGGCCTGCGAAAGCGTCAGCGAACCGTTGCGCATCGGCGTGACGGTGGCCGGCTTGTTCACTTCGCCCATTACGTACACGCCGCTGTCTTCGCGCGAGGCCACGCGTATCGCGTCGCCCGCTTGCAGATAGATATTCGACGGGTTGTGTCCGCGCTTGAGCAGGTCGTCCATGTTCAGCTGATACGTGACGCCGTTGCGGATCAGCTCGACTCGGCTGCGATCGGCATTCGGGCTGAAGCCGCCGCTCTGGCTGATCGCGCTGGTGAGCGTCATCGTGATGTCGTTGAGCGACTGAGCGCCCGGCGTGCGCACTTCGCCATCCACGAACACTTGCGCATTGCGGAAAGACGCCACACGCACGGTCACTTCCGGCTTCTGGTACACCTTGCTCAAGCGGTTGTACAGTTCCTTCTGGATCGTGCCGACGTCTTTGCCGGCCACGTGCACCGTGCCCGCATACGGGAATTGCACGTCGCCCTTCTCGTCGATCAGAAAGCCCGAGGCCGCATCCGAAGACTTGGCATTCTGCGCGGGCTGGCCGAGCGCCGCCGCGAGTTCCGGGTGATCCCACACGACGATCTGCAACACGTCACCGGGACCAACCCTGTAGGGCCCCGGCTTGCCGAACAGCGCGAGCGTGGCCGGCGGCAACGGGGCAGCAGCCTGCTCCGTGTGCATCTTGCGCAGGAGCGACAGGTTGATATCGGTAATCGGCACTGTCTGCTGCTGTGACGGTTCAGTGCTGAAATCGCCGCCCGTCTCCTGCAATGTGGCCGGCGTTTCCATCCGCTGGCCGGGAGCGGCGGCACAGCCCGCAAGCAGTGCAGCGATGGCGAAAACCGTGAGACTTCCCGTGCGTGTACCAAGCGAGCTCATAACTTTTCCTCCTTGCGCAAGAGCGAATGTCCCCGGAAAGAGGCACCGCCTTGCGTGCTTTGTTAACAACTAGTAAGCGTTTCGATGCACCAGTCCGGCGACAATCGTCGCGCCGATAATCCGCATGTCGAGTGCGAACGACCAATGGCCCAGGTAATACAGGTCATGTTCGACGCGACGCTCCATCTTTTCGATGCGGTCGGTCTCGCCACGAAAGCCGTTGATCTGCGCCCAACCCGTAATGCCCGGCTTGATCCGATAGCGATTGATATAGCCCGCGACCACTTTCTGATAGAGGTCGTCGTGCTCGAGCGCATGAGGACGCGGTCCCACGACCGACATGTCGCCACGCAAAACGTTAAAAAACTGCGGCAGTTCGTCGAGGCTCGTGCGGCGCAGGAACGCGCCGACTCTCGTCACGCGCGGATCGTTGCGCGTCGCCTGTTTGAGCGAGCCTTTTTCCTCGGTATGCAGACGCATCGAACGGAACTTGTAGATCGTGAAGACGCGTCCATCGGCGCCCTTGCGCTTCTGTTTGAACAACACCGGCCCACGCGACGAAACCTTGACCGCAATGGCAATAGCCAGCAGGAGCGGTGCAAGACAGATGAGCGCGGCCGCTGCAAAGAGACGGTCGAAGATCTCTTTCTTCAGCATCGAACTCGCCGACAGCGGCGACGCAACCAGGTTGATCGCCGGCACACCGAGCAGCTCTATCACGCCGCTGCCTTCGAACAGTGCGAGACTGCGCACGTCCGGCATGAAGCGGATATTCACCAGGTCGTCACGGAACTCGCCGACGAGCGAACAGATGAGCGGCTCTTCCGCTAGCGACAGCATCAGCCACAGTTCGTGAACATCGTTCGTGCGGATGTAGTCGGCAAGCGCATCCACGCTGTCGAAAACAGGCACCCCTGCGCTTGTCACCGGCGAGTCTTGCGGGCTCGTGTTATAGACGGCCGCCGCGCGAAAACCGGTGGTGGGTGCCGATTCGATCCGGCGAATCAGCGCATCGCATTGCGAGCCGCTGCCCACTATCGCGACCTGATGCAGATTCATACCCGCGCCGCGCGCCCGCGCCAGCACCGCATGCGTAATGAGCCGGTACGAGATCAGCAGTCCGCCCGTCACCGCCGTCCAGTACGAAAACCACAAGCGCGAGACGGCGTCGCTGCGATGCAGTGAATACATGAGCACGAGCGCACTGCCCTGCACGATCAGCCACGCAAGCGACACCTGGCCCGCGAGCGCCAGCTTCGAGCGGCCGCGCCACGATTCATACACGCCGAACGCCGGAAAAATCGCGAGCGCAAACGCAGCCGCAAACATCACCAGCGCCCAATAGAACCCCGCTTGAGCCAGGTCGTCGAAGCGGATTTGCGACGCCACCGCCGCACCCGCGAGCACCAGCGCGACATCGAACATTCGCGCGAGCAAATCCTGAAACCTGCGCATTTTGCTTACCTCGTACTGGCCATTGCCGTCCGACACCTGCCGGCTCCGCTGTCTATGAACAGCGGCCGTAGTTGTCGTTGAATCGCACGATGTCGTCTTCGCCGAGATAGGTGCCCGACTGGATCTCAATGATCTCGAGCGGTACTTTCCCCGGATTTTCCAGCCTGTGACGCGTGCCGAGCGGTATGTACGTCGATTCGTTTTCGCTCAGCAAGAACTGCTCGTCGCCTCGCGTGACGAGCGCGGTGCCGCGCACGACCACCCAATGCTCGGCGCGATGGTGATGCAGTTGCAGCGAAAGCTGCGCGCCCGGCGTCACGACAATGCGCTTCACCTGGAAACGCTCGCCGTGGTCGATCGAATCGTAAAAGCCCCAAGGACGGTGCACCTTGCGATGCGCATCGGCTTCCGGCGCGTGTTGCGCCTTGATGCGCGACACGAGTCCCTTGACGTCCTGCACGTGCGAGCGGTCCACCACGAGCACGGCGTCGGCGGTTTCCACCACGACGACATTGGTCGTGCCGACGCATGCAACGAGGCGCCCTTCCGAATGTGCGTAGCTCGACACTGCCCCCTCGAACGTCACGCGGCCGCGCCCCGCGTTGCCGTTGGCGTCTTTTTCCATCGCAGCCCAGACGGCGTCCCATGAACCGAGGTCGGACCAGCCGGCTTCGAGCCTGACGACCACGCCCGCGGGCGCGGCACCGTTGGCCTCGCGCGACTCGTCCGCAGCTTCGGTCAGGCGCTCCATCACGGCATAGTCGATCGAATCGGCCGGCGAACTGAGAAATGCATCGACGAGCGGACGGAAATAGCTGCCTTCGCTGCGGCCGTCACGGAACGCGCGCTCGCAGGCCGAGTGCATCTCCGGCTGCAAACGCTTGAGCGTGTCGAGCCACACGCTCGCGCGCAGGATGAAGATGCCGCTGTTCCACCAGTAGGTGCCGGCCGCCACGTACTGCGCCGCAATTTCTTCGGCAGGCTTTTCCACGAAGCCGTCGATAGCATGAGCGCCGTCGCCGAGCGCCGCGCCAATGCGGATATAGCCAAAGCCGGTATCCGGCCGCGTCGGCGGCACACCAAGCGTCGCAATCGAGCCTCGTTGCGCGTAATGTGCCGCGTTTTGCAACGCCGCCTGCAAAGCGTCGAGGTCGGCAATCGAATGATCCGCCGGCATCACGACGAGAATGCCGTCCTCGCCTTGCGCACACGCATGCAATGCAGCGAGCGTCAGTGCGGGCGCCGTATCGCGCCGAGCGGGCTCGACCACGAGGCGCGCTTCTACACCGTTCTCGTGAAGCTGCTCTGCGATCACGAAGCGGTGCTCTTCACCGCATACGATGATCGGCGCAGCATCGACCTGCCAGCCCGCCGGAAAACCGTTCATGCGTCGTGCTGTGGCTTGCAGCAGCGAATCGGAGCCGACCACGTCGATCAGCTGCTTCGGGTAGTTCTCGCGCGAGACCGGCCACAGCCGCGTACCCGAGCCGCCCGCGAGAATGACCGGGACGATGCGCGTGCAACGCGCGCCGTCGGCGTCGTCGCCGGCATGGGGCGACGTATTGTTTCCAGCTCCCTGATTCAACATATTTGCAATCCTTATGATTCTTTCAATCCATCCGGACAGATACCAAAGACCGTTTGCAGAAACGCAGACGGCCTCAGGCTGGCCCCGTCGACGCTATTGGCCCACCATGCGGCGGCTTTGTATTCTGAATTCGGTAGGCGAGATCCTCATTCGCTTGCGGAACACCTTGGCGAGCCGGTCGCCATTGCCCATGCCGGTGCGGCGCGCAATTTTGTCGACCGGCAATTCGGACTCGGTGAGCAGACTGCACGTCACCGCGAGACGCTCATGCAGCAGAAAACTCGAAGGGGTGATGCCCATTTCCATCTTGAAGCGGCGCAGGAAGTTGCGCTCGCTCATTGCGGCAAACTGCGCGGCGTCCGCAATCGAAATGGACTGCTGGCAGTTTTCCTGCAGCCAGCGCGCTGCTGCGCGGACCTTGTCGCCCGGCGTGAGCGCGCCGTCATCGCTCAGAAGCGGCGCGAGGTTCGAACAGGAATCGGCAAGCAGACGTTCAGCAACCGTGCGGGCGGTGGCCGCGCCCAGGTCGCGCTTGATCATGGCGAGGGCGCTGCGCATCGACTCGAGGCGGTCGCCCGCGTCGGCGGCCTGTTCCGTCTGGCGCGGCGCTTTCGACGCCTCGCGCAATTCGTGCCGCTCCATTGCTTCCGGCGCATAGGCCGCGTCGAGCAGCGCGCGCCCTTCCGCGATGGGGCGAATCATGCCGGTGTTGTGACGCACGCGGCGCAGCCATGCAATCAGGCGCTCGTCCTTCGCGGCGGCAATTGCGCCTTTCCCGCCGGCCACGTATAGCGCGTCGAAACCGTTGTAATGTCTTGCGTCGAGTCCATCGGTCCATACTCGCAGAGCCGACGACGAGGTCACCATGCCACCGTCCGCGGACAGAAAGCACACCTCATAGGAGCAACCACCCGGGGCCGAAGAAGCGAGTTCGTTCGCCGCCTGGAATACCTCGGCTACCACGCCGGCGCCTTGCAGCGAGCAGTCGTTGAACATCAGTATCGCGATGCGACGCATGCCTTTGTTCGGGACGTGCCCCCAACGCAGCATGGCAGACTCGAGACTCGCGCAGGTCATAGCTATCCTCACCAGAAAACGGATTTACTTTCACCATCAACGGCCACGCCGGGGCCGACTCTGAGCAGTGCATCATAGCCACCACCCGTCCAGTATTTAGCCGCCATGACCGATAGTGCTGACATGTTGGCGCATTCACGGGAGTGGCCTGTCAGTGATTTACGGATATTCCGCCTTCACCGTATTGCACTGAATTAATTGCCGATTCCACATATCATTGAATTGGCGTTGTGCGAATGTTAGTGCAAACCCAAAGCCGATTTCGTTCGCCACCGCACACTGCATCGCTACTCAAAAAAGGGGGCTTACAGTCTGATCGTAAGGCGATTTGGCGGTAAAAAAGCAGATTTCTCCGGGAGAGCCCGCCTGCGACGAAGTTTTTCACCAGCCCCTGTATTTCCTGCGGAACTTGTCGCGTCTATTCCGGCTGATGATAGGCAGCGCGCACTTCAATAACGCGAAGCAGTGTCTAATATAGGCACTTCAGAGGCCGTTTCGGTTATTTAATTTCCTCTAATTGCACGCAATGAATATAAATACGGCGATTAATGTTTCAGTCCTGAAACATCGGAATAACAGCCGTAAAGGCGGCAGTGCAATTGACGGACCCAGGGCGCCGTTCGCAACGCGAGAGACGGTCCAAAACCGCCAGCGGATTGCCGAAATGCACTATGTGTCTGGCCCAACAGATGGCAACGGACGCTATCGCAAGGCGGCTCTGGCCTGGTGAACTAGCAGTTTGACGACGATCGCGCGACGCGACGCGACGCGACACTAACGGTACGGGGAAACATATGTCGATTTCGAGCAAGGACCGGGGACTGCGAAGCTTGATGATCCAACGGGCGATGCACGCACCGATACCTCGCGCCGCTTTGATGGCCGCAGCGCTCGCTTTTTCAGCGACTCGGGGCGAAGCGGCATCCGCCGCTGCGGGCGCATCGGCGGTGCGTGCCGATACCAAGGCGCAGTCGCAAGGTCAACGCCCGAGCCTGAGCTGCGTTGCGCCCTCGTCGCAAACACGCGCGGCTTCCAGTGGCGATCCGGTCGAAGCCGATACGCCCGGCGACGGCACGCGCCTTTTCGCCGCATCCAGGCCGTTCTCGCTTGTCTTCACGACGCGGGCGCCGCAATCCGACACGCTTAACTGGCAGATACGCGACACATGGAATGTAGTGCGCGCAAGTGGCAGCTTCAACGTTGCAGCCGGCGCGATATCGTCGACGCTCAGTTGCACCTCTACAGTGACGGGCTACTTTGCAGTGTCGGCATCGCTCCAGGCGGCACGTGGTCAGTTGGAATCGCGCGGCACACGCCCCGCGGGCATTGCCACCTTCGGCGTGCTGCCCGACACCGCGGCCGCATTGCCGGCCGTGCGCTTTCCGTACCAGGACCTGCATCGCTTCGGCGGCCAGGGCACCGCCTATCTCGCGCCCGGCCAGCATTGCTGCGACGGCGACGGCTACCGCCCGGTCTATACCGCGCTCGGTCTCACGTGGGCGAACGACAACCGCAACTGGTACATGGAAGAGCCCGACAAGTCCGGCACCTTCGATCCCGCAACGAAGCAGCTCGCGCCCTACTTGCAGCGCGGCGACATCATGCGTCTGATCCAGCTGGACGGCATTCCCAAATGGGCGAGCCCGACGTCTACACAAACCCACAGCTACGCGCCCACTTCGCTCGCCCAGATGAAGGAGTACATGGCAAAGGTCGGTACGGAGTCGAATCGCGTTCGCAGCACCTACTTCCCGACGCAGCGCGACAACTATTATCAGGTCACGTGGGAGCCCGACGCGGACGGCGGATTGCCGTGGCGCGATAGCGACGCCAATTTCATCGCGATGTATAAGGCGGTCTGGGAAGGCATCCACCGGACGGACGCGCATGCGGTAGTGATGGGCCTCACATATTCGTCCGTGCAGGGCAATGTGAAGTGGATGCGCCGCCTGGGACCGCTTGGCATCGGCCGCTATATGGACGGTATGACCGTGCACGGCTATTACGACATCGGCACGACACCGTCGCATCCGCCGGAGCGCGCGACGGACCCTCGCAACGAAGGCACCGTGCCAGGCGCGCTCGCGGCGTCCATGCGCGCGTTGCGCCACGAAATGCGGCAGTACCTGAAGCCTGGCGCGCCGCTGTTCGTCACCGAAACGGGCATTAGCTACGACATCGGCCAATCGTATGGCAAGAGCTATCCGAACGCCGACGTGCTGTACGCCCAGGCCGCGGTGGTCGCGCGCACGCATCTGATTCTGCTCGGCGAAGGTGCCGACATGACCTACGTGTTCTACCTCGCGGACATGCCGGACGCGGCGCCCGGATATGGCCTGTTCTTCGAGCTGGAGCACCCGAAGGGCGCCTATGGTCCGACGCGCATCAGTCCAAAGCCCGCGGCGCTCGCGGTGGCGGCCATGACACGCATTGTCGACGGAACGAATACGCTCGGGCCGCTCAAGGGCTTGCCAAACGGCATCTACGCCTACGCGTTTCGCCGGCTTGGCGGCGGCAAGGTGGTCACTGCGCTATGGACTCACGACAACGACAAGTGGAGTTCTAAAAGCGGATTCAACGCGGGGCAAAGTGCCGAATACCGCTTGCGGGTCGACGCGCGAGGCACGAGCGGCGAAGTGACGGCGCTGGACATGATGGGCAACGCGTCCATCGTTCCGTATCGCGACGGCGTCGCGAACCTGACGCTGTCCCCTGCGCCCATATACGTGGTGTCAAATAACGCCGACGTATTCAAAGACGCGGTCACCACACCGGAAGGTTACGTCGTGCGTGACAAAGCCGAGCCGACGCCGCAAGCCGCAAGCGGTCCGGCTCGCCATGCCACAGGCGCGATAGCTAGGTAGCGCACAGACAACCGCCATCGCTGAAGTTAGCATCTGTCTCGACGCGCTCAAGCCGCTCTGACCCGCGACGACAACAACCGCGGCGACGATTAGCCGCTCGCGCCATTAACACCACCACGGGGCACAACGCCCACGCTCAGGAATGGATATGCTGACGCAGCTCGACTTCCTTGACGTTGTTCGTCTCACACCACTCGTCTCGATCGACCTGATAGTTAGCGATCCTGACGGACGCATTCTGATAGGCCACCGCCGCAACCGGCCTGCGCAGGGCACATGGTTCGTTCCGGGCGGCCGCATTCTCAAGGACGAGACACTCGACGCCGCGTTCTCGCGCATTGCCGATGCCGAACTCGGCGTGCCGAGGCTCGCACGTTCGTCCGCGCGATTCGAGGGCGTCTTCGAGCATCACTACAGCGACAACTTTGCAGGCGAGTCTGGCGTCTCGACGCATTACATCGTGCTGGCCTATGCGTTGTCGCTTGCGGACACGCAACGACTCGGCCGGCTCGATCAGCACAACGGCTACCTATGGCTCACGCCCGCCGAATTACTGGTACGCGATGACGTGCACGACAACACCAAGGCCTATTTCCGCTGATACCGCCGCATGCGCCCGCCTATGCGCGAGATGCAGGCTTGCGTAATTGGCCGCAGTGTTAGCCCGGTAACGTCAGAACATCAGATCATTAAAGTATGATCGGGCCAAACATAACGGCTCGAATCCACATGCGATTATCGGCGAAGAGGCTTGCGCGGAGTGCATGCGTTGCGCTCATCGCGCTGCTTTCCCTGACTCTGTTTCCGGCGGCGGCGCGCGCGGCGAACTGCAACGCGGGTACGCTCGTCACTGTGGTTGCCCATCTCGACGACGACCTGCTTTTCATCGATCCCGCGATTAGCGAGCGCCTCGATGCGGGATGGTGTATCACCACCGTGCATCTGATCGGAGGCGCAAACGGCGCGAACTTCTCCTATGTGCTGACGCGCGAGCAGGCCTCGCGGCTCGCTTATGCACGCATGGCCGGCGTGCCTGACGTGTGGGACGAGTCCAACGTCGAGGTCGCCGGCAAGCTGGTGCATCAAATGGTATTGAAGGCGAAGCCGCAGGTTCGCCTGCTCGAACTGCGGCTGCCCGGTGGCGGCGTGCGCGGCGGCCGCGAGCCGCTCAGCCTGCTATGGGAACAGCGCGCCACGCTGTCCACCTACCCCATGAACACCGACGGTTCCGCGCGCATGAAATACGACAGGGGTGCACTGTCAGCCACCTTGAAGTCGATCCTCTCAGAGGCGTCGCAGATCTACACGCTCAATCCGGACACCGTACCGTTCATCGAGCATCCGGACCACATCTTTGCGGCGCGCATTACGCGTCATGTTGCGCAGACGCTTCACAAGAACGTGCCGATCGTCTATCACGTCACATACCCGACCGGCGGCTGGCCAGGCAACCTTCCTGCCGCCGAAGTGCAACGCAAGCGCGATATCGTCGCGAGCTACTTTGCTATCGACGGCAGCGAGTCCTCGCATGTATTCGGCGAGTTCCAATGGGACGGCAACTGGATCGCGCGACGCTATGCGTTCGCGGACCGCAGCGATCGCCGCGCGCCGGACTTTGAGGCGCGGCCGGTCAAGCTATTCAATGTTGCGACGAACCGCTGTGTAAGCGCCAACGGGATCGGCGAGGCACCTACGCTCGCCGCATGCAATGGATCGCCAGCACAGCAATGGCGGTGGGAACCGGTCACGGCCTATCCCGGCAACGCGCGCAATGCTGCGCTGGTGAGCGTGGCCACGTCGCAATGCATTGCAGAACGCGACGGTTTTCTACGCGCGGAAAGCTGCGATCAGTGGGATATCGCGCAACGGTGGACGCCGTGGGACTTCGGGCTCGTCTATACGCCAATGCGTCACTGCCTGGGCGAGAATCGCGGCAAGCTGACCATGCGCGGCTGCACCTCGCTCACCACGCGCTACCGCTGGGCAACGACGCAGCGCATCCAAGCCAACGATCTGCGGCTCGCCACCGCAATGTATGGCGACGTGACAGGCACAGGCGCCACGTCCGCCGTTTATGTGCAAAGACAGCATGACGGTCCCGGCTTCGGGGTCTATGCAGCGTCGCTCGAAAAGAAACAGGCGCCTGCGCTGTGGTATTCGGCTTCGGTGCCGTTCAACCCGCGCGCCACCACACCGAGCTGTGCCGGCGACACGCTCTGCTTTGACAGCGCGCGGTTTCTGCTCGGCGATTTCGATGGCGACGGCAAGGCGGATCTGATGGTCGTGACCGCGCGCGAGAACGGCACCGCGTTCTGGCTGCTGCGCAGCGCGGGCGATCGCTTCGAGGCGCCGCGCCTGTGGCTGCAAACGAGCCCCGCATTCAAGCCCGAACTGACGCAGCAATACGTGGCCGCCGACTTCACCGGAACCAACAGAGCCAGTGTGCTGATTGCACAGAAGCGCACCGATCGCGGCCTCGACTTGTGGATTGCATCGTCGAACGGTGTGACAGGCACCGCGCCTACACGCGCCGCCGAAGCGACTGGCCTCGCGCAAAACGCCATGCTGCTGCCGTTCGGCAAGGCAGGTTCGCGCTCGTCGCTCATCGCGCTCGAGGCGGTGCAGCAACGCGTATCGGTCAGCGTGATTGCGAACGACGCCGGGCGCATGACCATCGGCGAACGCAGGATGTTGCCGGCGGATTTCGCACCCGGCTTCGTCAAAGCGGCCATTGCTGCCGCGCACGGCGAGCATCCCGACTCGCTCATGTTGCTCACCCCGCGTCTCGTGGGCACGGACGCCGGGGCGCTGATCGACATCGCCTCGCTCGACATTGTCAACCCGACGGCCGTGCCCGTGCAGGTGGCTTCGCTACAAGGCATGTCATGGTCGGATGTGTTTCCTGCCTATGTGCAGGACAAGCATGGCGCGGCGCTCGTGGTCTTCCGGAGGATGGACGCCACGCTCGGCGATTTCTACTTCACAGGAGGCGCTCCGGCGTTGTCACGCTATCCGCTGACAGGCAATCTCGCGGCAGGCACGCCGCAGGACCTGGGCGAAATGCCGGGGCTTTTCTCGGAGACAGTACGAATCGACCGGCTTACGCAATAACGGCGATAACGGCGATAACGACAATAACGCCCGCGCGGCCGGTCGATCACTTTCAGGCAGATACTCGCAGCGGCTGCGCAAACTTGCGCACGATGGACATGTAGCGGTCCGCGGTGTCATGCAGCGTATAACCCGCAAGCTGCCGATGCGCGCGCGGCGTATTCAGTGCATTGACGAGCGCATGGCCGTAAGCTTGTGCGTCGGTCGTGTCGACCAGACTCACGCCGGCAAAGTTGCTCGCAAAACCGAACGAAGGAATACGGTTTGCCACTACCGGAATGCCGGACGCCAGTGCCTCGAGAAAGCCAATGCTCTGCGCTTCGAAGCGCGAGGGCATCGCAAACACACGCGACGAGCGCAACACTGCGGCAACGTCGGAGCGCGGTCCGCATACGCTGACCTTGCTTTCGAGACCAAGCTGCCTGACGAGCTCGACCACTGCGCGGTGGTAATCGAGCTCTTCGACTACGCCGCACAGCAGCAGACGCGCATCCGGCTCCACCTGCAGCACGCGCTGGAATGCGCGAACCGTATCGAGCTGGCTCTTTCCCTCTATGTACCGGCCGAGCTGAACAATTTGCTTCGGCGGCACCGCGCTGTCGCGCGAGGGCGAAGCCTCGTTCGCGGCGAAGAGCGACGCGTCCACACCGTTAGGAATCACAACCATTGACGGATGCTTGCCGATTTCGCGCATGTAGTCGTCGATATTCTGCTGCGATACGCCGATAACGGCGCTCGCCCGGCGCGACAGCAGCCGCTCCGCCCGCTTGAGCGCGCCGTTTTCGAAGTCGTTGACGCCCGAGTGCATCACCCAGGCAATCGGCGTTTGCACCGGCAGCAGGCGCACATACAGCGCCGCCAGCGTGGCGTGCGCAATGATGAAATCGGGTCGAAACTCGCGCACCACCCGGTACAGGTGCATTAGTTTGCCGACGCGGCCGTGGCGCACGCCGGGAAAGCGGCACATCACGCCGGCCGCATTGAGCTCCGCACGAATATCGGCGAAATCGTCCTGCTGCGGCAGCAGCGATGTCATACAGACATCATGCCCGGCCCGCTGGTGGTGAATGGCAAGACCTTTTACGAGTACTTCTGCCCCGGACAATCGTGGTGCGTGAACCAGTTGAAGAATCCTCACGATTTATCTCTCTAGTGACCGCCCGCCTTGCAGCGGCCAGATGAGCTCGTCTCGTGAACTGCGGCTCACGTGGCGCCCTCATCCGATAGTTGGTATATGGCGCGTGCCTGCAGCGGCGCGCGTCGTTTCCGAAACCCGCGACTCGCCGGTAAGCTGGTGCGCCGGCTGTTGTCGCCAGAAAACGTTACACCGAACATCCTGCAAATTTGCGCCAAGGCCAAGACCTCTTCGGCTGTGAAGTGAGCGCTATCGCCCACTCGTCACGCGAATCTGCGCTGGTTGTCCGTCACCGATCCAAACGGCCTCATGAGCGTACCGCAGCAGTGGCGGAGATAAGCGAGCGTTAGCGCACATTGGATGTAAGGATGATCGTCGCAAGGCAAAGCGACAGCATAAAAAAGCGTCAGCTAACCCATGCGCTTTCATGTCGAGGCATGGGCCGGCTGACGCGATCTGCTGGTGCGGGCAGGGTTCCCGCGCGACGCGCTCTACTTCGAAATGTCCTCCAGCGCGACGTCGCGCGTCTTCGGTCCCAATGTGCCGATGGCCAGCATCACGATCACCATTGCGCTGCAGATGAACGCGAACACGCCGGGCACGCCGAACTCCCGCAAACATGCCGCAATCACGAACGCGGAGAAAATCGCGGAGAGGCGGCTCCACGAATAGACGAAGCCGACTGCGCGCGCCCGTATGCTGGTTGGAAAAAGCTCGGCCTGATATGCGTGATAGCTATACGAAATGATATTGCCGGCCAGCACGAGGCACACACCCAGGCTGACAAGCAGCACCGTCTCGCGTGCCTGGCTAAAGAGCAGCCCGCACACCACGTTCACCGCCGCCATGCAGATGATCACGGTCTTGCGCTCGAAGCGGTCCGCAATCAGCAAGCCCAGCAGCGGACCCAGCGGCGCCGCTATTGCGATGATGCTCGCGTACATCAGGCTCGTCGTCACGGTAATGCCCTGCTTGATCAGCAACGTCGGAATCCAGTTCGCGAAGCCGTAGTAACCCATTGTCTGAAACACGTGGAAGATGATCAGCATCAGCGTGCGCTTGCGATACGGCGGCACGAGCAGATCGCGGAACACAGCGCGCGCCCGCACCGGCTCGGGCAAGGCCGGCTCCGGCAACGCACGCCCGTATTCGCGCTCGACTCGCGCTTCGAGCCGCGTCATGATTGCATCTGCTTCGTCGATGCGGCCTTTTTGCGCAAGCCAGCGCGGACTCTCGGGCAAACCGAGGCGAATCCACCACACGAAGACTGCGCCGACCACGCCGGTCAACACTACGAGCCGCCAGCCTTCGAGGCCGAAGTACTGATGCGGCACCAGCAGATACGAGAGAAACGCGACGATGGGCACCGCGCAGAAACCGACCGCCTGCGAGCAGGCGGACGCACGGCCGCGCAGATGCTTCGGCACGAGTTCGGAGATGTACGTGCCGATCGTCACGATTTCCACGCCAATGCCGATGCCCGCAATGAAGCGCCACACGTTGAGCCCGAGCGCCGTGTCCTGAAACGCCATGACGATGTTCGCCGCCGTGTACCAGAGCAGCGACCACGTGAAGATTGCGCGCCGCCCGAAGCGGTCCGCCAGAAAGCCGCACACGGCCGTGCCGACAAAAAGCCCCGCGAATAGTGCCGCAATGAAGCTCGCTACGCCGCTGGTGCCAAAGAGGCCACGCGTGGTCGCTGAGAGAATGCCGCTCTTCACGAGTCCGGGCGCGATATAGCCGGAAAACATCAGGTCGTACAGTTCGAAGAAGAGGCCGAGGCTCAGCAGCATCACCAGCTTCCAGATGGAACGCGTGGCAGGCAGGCGGTCGAGCCGCGCCGAGATGCGCGCGCCGCCCAGTGCGATTTCCTCGGCGCGGCTGTCCGCCGACGCGCCGCTGCCCGCAGGCAAACCGAGTGCGCCGGCGTCGCCGAGCGCTGTTGCGTACACCGCCTGATTCGACGATTTCATCGTCTGTCTCCTTGAATGCCGGTCTCTCGCCGGATAAGCCAAATTGATCTGTGGTCTGCGCGAGACGCGCTCGCGAATCGACTTAAGCCGCTGCGCGCGGCGTCTCTCCCGAACCGTCCGTCGGCGATGTGGCGGACACAATGGACGCTATCTGCGCGTCGTCATAGCCGAGTCCGCGCAGCACGTCTGCCGTGTGCTCACCGATCTTCGCGATCGGCTGACGCGGCTGCAAACGCGCGCCGTCTATCGAAATGGGCAACAAGGGCATGGCCGTTTCGCTGCCGTCGTCGAGCGTGAGACGCGCAAGGCCGCCGCTTGCATTCAGATGCGGATCGTCGAACAGTTCTTCGGGCTTCACGATTGAGGCGAACGGAATATGGTTCCGCTCGAACTGCGGCGCGAGCGCCGCGCCTTCGAACTGACGCAGCGTTTCGCCAAGCGTCTGCAACAGCCATGAGCGCGCGAGCACGCGGTCGTTGTTGGTCGCAAGGCGTGCATCGGCGAGCAGGTCCGCGCGGCCCAGAATGCCGCACAACGCGCGCCATTGACCGTCGCCGGTCGCGGCAATGAACATCTGCTCATCGTTGGCGAGCGTGAATACGTCGTACACCGCCCATGCGCTGATGCGCTCCGGCATCGGCGCGGGCGCCACGCCCGTTGCCGCATATTGCTGCATGTGCTGGGCCGAGAGCAGCACGCAGTTCTCGAAGAGCGCGCTCTGCACTTCCTTGCCACGCCCGCTTGCGTGCCGTTCATGCAGCGCGGCGAGCACACCGATCGCGCCGAACATGCCGCCCATGATGTCGTTCACCGAACTGCCGGCGCGCAGCGGACGGCCCACGGGACCGGTCATGTACGCGAGGCCTGCCATCATCTGCACGACTTCGTCGAGTGCGAGGCGCTGTTCATACGGACCGTTGAGAAAGCCCTTGTGCGATACGTAGATGAGCTTCGGGTTGCGCTCGCGCAGCGACGCATAGTCGAGGCCGAGGCTCGCCATGCGTCCCGGCTTGAAGTTCTCGACGAACACATCGGCGCTGTCGACCAGCGCGTGCAATGCGGCAAGTCCCGCGTCGCTGTCGAGATCGAGCGCAACGCTTTTCTTGTTGCGATTGAAGGTGCGGAAAAAGCCCGCACCCGTACCGAGCAAACGGCGCGTGCCGTCGCCGCGCGGCGGCTCGACCTTGATCACTTCCGCGCCAAGGTCGCCGAGAATCATCCCGCACGTCGGGCCCATTACCATATGCGAGAGCTCGATCACACGAATGCCGGCAAGCGGCAACGCGTTCTGCGACGCATCGGAACCGGCAGCGGCAGTCACGGCAGAGGTAGAGGCGTTCATTGCAGCACCTGCGAACGGAAAGAGATGGAAGCGTCGGCGTGTTGCGCATGCGCGAACTGCTTCGGCACACCGGCGCGCGCGAGATAACCGTAAAGCGGCTCACCCGGCAATGCGTCGGCGAGCACCTCGCGCGAGGCCAGCAGTCGCGTGAGGTCGATACCCGTGTCGTAGCCCATGCTGTCTAGCATGAACACGAGGTCTTCGGTGTTGACGTTGCCCGTGGCGCCAGGCGCGTGCGGACAGCCGCCGAGCCCTGCAAGAGACGCGTCGAATTCTCGGATGCCGTGTTGCAGCGCAATCAGCGTATTCGCGAGGCCGAGCCCGCGCGTGTCGTGCAAATGCAGCGCGCGCAGCCTGTCGCCGGCTACGTCGCGCACGAGTTCGATAATCTCGCCCACCTGGCGCGGCGTCGCTTCGCCGGTCGTGTCGCCGAGCGCGATCTCATCGGCGCCTGCATTCACGGCGGCGCGCGCAATGGCAGCGACGTCGTCATAAGGCACCGCGCCTTGCAGCGTGCAGCCGAATACCGTCGACAAACCGGCGATCAGCTCGACATGTCCCGCGCGCGGATTCGACGCGTGGCGCGCCGCACTGTCGATGGCCGCGCGCATGTCCGCGAACGCATCAATCATTTCAGCCGGGGTTTTGCGCACGTTCGCGAGGCTATGCGCGGTGCTCACCGAAATGGGCGCAACGATGCGATGCACGCCCGCTTCGAGCGCTCGTTGCGCGCCCTTGAGATTCGGCACGAGCGCAGTCACGATCAGGTCGTCATAAGTGAGCGCGTGGGCGATCACCTCGTCGGCGTCGGCCATTTGCGGCAGCAGCCTGGCCGGTACGAACGACGCCACTTCCATATGCCGCACGCCGGCTGCATACGCGGCGTCTATCCAGCGGCGCTTGAATCCGGTGGGCATGACGCGCGCGATGCTCTGCAAGCCGTCGCGCATGCCGACTTCGGTCACGACAACGCGCTCCCTCGTATCACTCATGGTTTAAGTCCTGCGAAATAGGCGGAAAATGAAGCACGGGTCACAGCGTGCCTGCGCGAGCGCGCATCGCAAAGTCTGCGTTGACGAAGCACTCCATCGCCGTTGACGATGGCTCGCGAAGCAAGCGCGACGGGCCTGCGAGCGCGCAAAGGGGAAACCCTTAAGGGCTTTTCACAAGGAGCGCGGCGCGGCGCGCGAAGTCCGAACGGGGCAAGATCCGCGAGCGCTCAGACAGAGGCGAGCAGGTGCGCGAGCAGATGCGACGCGGCAAGCGTCAGCGCGCCACGGTCGCGCACGCAGATCACGAAGCGCCGCTCGGCCCATGCCTCGCGCAGCGGCACCGCGACGATGCCGTATTCGTCGGCGGCATGGCGGGGCAGCGCCTCGCCCGGCAGAATCGCCACCGCAAGGCCGGCCTGGATGAAGCGATACGCAGCGTCGAACGTCGACACATAGGTGCGGTAGTTCAGCTCACGTCCTTTCTCGGCGGCGATACGCTGCATCAGCGCATTGACCGACGCATTCGAAGAGAGCCCGAGATGATCGTAGGCGAGCGTCTGTTCGAAGCCGACGCTCGCCTCGCCAGCAAGCGGATGACCGCGCGGCACGATCAGCGCGAGATGGTCCGCGCGATACGGCAGCGCGTCGAGACTACCCATCGGCACGACGTCGCGGCAGATGCCGAGATCTGCAACGCCTTCCTCGAGCCCGCGCACGATCTCCGCGCTCACGCGCTCTTCCACATCCACGCGAATCTGCGGATTGGCCTTCAAAAACTCGGACAGCGCCTCGGGCAGGAATTCCACCATCGACGACACGTTCGCGAGCACTCGCACATGCCCGCGCGCGCCGGCTGCATACTGGCTGAGTTCGGCCTGCATGCGCTCATGGCCGCGCATGATGAGCCGGGCGTGGCGCAACAGCGCCTCGCCCGCGGCGGTGGCGCGCACGCCGCGCTGACTGCGCGAGAGCAGCGCGACTTCGACGAGCGCCTCCAGATCGGCAAGCCGTTTGCTGACCGCCGAAGGCGCGATGAACTCGCGCTCAGCAGCGCGCGCAATGGTGCCTTCCTCGCACACGGCGATGAACAAGCGCAACGTCACCTGATCGATCTGCCACATGCGGACGGCTCCAGGAATCGAGTGGGAAATGGAGTAGGAAAATGGGTGCAGAAAATTATGCCCGAGTATGCGCGGCGAACGCAGAGATCCCAGGGTATCCACGGTCAATCGCCAGGCGTCGGCTGCAGGCTTGCTCAAGGCAGCGGCTATGGCTATGCTGAGCGATGCTCGCGGGACGAGCGGCGCCTCGCGTCGAGCCGCCCCACGGCGGTGGCGCACAGGCGCGCCGCGACACACTGTCCATCACAACAAGCCAACGGAACCTGTCATGTCCATGACCAGCCTCTTTTTCACCGCCGCCGGCGTCGGCCTCGCGATTGCCGCGCCGGTCGGGCCCATGGGCATGCTGTGCATCCGCCGCACGCTGACTGGCGGGCCGCGCGCCGGGCTCGCCATCGGCCTCGGCATTGCGAGCGGAGATGCCTTCTACGGGCTGATTGCGGCGCTTGGGCTCGTCAGCATCTCGCAGTTCATGCTGGCTTACGACCGGCCGCTGCATCTGCTCGCCGGCCTGTTCCTGCTCTACCTCGGCTTGCGCACTTTATGGCAGAAGGCGCCCGCCGACACCGCGAACGGCGAACTGAACGGCAATGGCAGCAGCAACGGCAAGCTCGCGCAAGTGGGCCGCGCAGGCGCGCTGCGCGCGTACGCGAGCTCACTGCTGCTTACGCTGACCAACCCGCAAACGGTAATCATGTTCGCCGCGCTCTTCACCACGCTCGCGCCGCGCGGCGCGTTCTCGTCGGCCATTGCGCTGACCACGGTCGGCGGCGTGTTCTGCGGCTCGATCGCATGGTGGTGCTTCCTCGTGACGGTGGTGTCGCTCGCGCGCCATGCTATCGGCAGCAAGCTGCGGCTCGCGATCGACCGGCTCGTCGGCATCATGCTGGCGGCGTTCGGCGTGGTGGAGATTCGCCGCGCGCTGTGAGCCGGGCGCCGCGCGCAGCGTGCGCGGCACTCGCGCCTTCCCGCATTCCGTACGCTTTGGCTTCAGTTTTGCGACAATAGCGCCTTTCGCCGCGCCGGGCGCAGCCTTCCTTCCAGTTTGCCGATCCGCGTCGGCGCTTAAGGCACGCGCGCCGCCCGTGCCTTAACCGTCAATCCACCGACCGCCAGCGGTCTCTTCAATGGCTCTTCCGCATATCGATCTGCTGTATTCCGTCTCCGGCCTCTTTGTCGGCTTCCTGGTCGGGCTGACGGGCGTAGGCGGCGGCTCGCTGATGACCCCGATCCTGGTACTCTTGTTCAACGTGCATCCGGCCACCGCGGTCGGCACCGACCTGCTGTACGCGGCCGCCACCAAGGCGACCGGCACGCTGGTGCACGGCCTGAAAGGCTCCGTCGACTGGCAGGTCACGCTGCGGCTTGCCGCCGGCAGCGTACCGGCGGCCACTGTCACGCTGCTGCTATTGCACCGCTACGGCATGGACACGCCGGGCGCGAGCCGGCTGATCCAGCTCGTGCTGGGCGCCGCGCTGCTGGTCACGGCGGTGGCGCTGGTGTTCCGCCCGCAGCTCGCGGCGCTCGGCGCACACCGGCGGCGCGCTCCGACCCAGGGACGCACGCTCCTCCTCACCATGCTGACAGGCGCCATGCTCGGCGTGCTGGTGTCGCTCACTTCGGTGGGCGCGGGCGCCATCGGCGTGACGGTCTTGCTACTGCTTTATCCGATGCTGCCGACCACGCGCATCGTCGGCTCGGACATTGCGCATGCGGTGCCGCTCACGCTGCTGGCGGGCGCGGGCCATTGGCTGCTCGGCTCCGTGGACTGGTCGATGCTGCTGTCGCTGCTGCTCGGCTCGCTGCCGGGCATCGCGGTGGGCAGCATGCTGTCCGCGCGCGCGCCGGATGCGCTGCTGCGCAATCTGCTTGCCGCCACGCTCACGCTGGTCGGCCTGCGTCTCGTCGTGGCCTGACGGCGCGAAGCCCGCCCGTCGCCGTCACTTGAAAAAGCGGCAGGTGAGATCGGCCTCGAACTGCCGGACCCACTGGCCGTGGCTGTCATAGTAGGACTGCGCCCAGCCGCCGCGCCGCACGGTGACGAGTCGCTCGTGGGCGGCGTCGACGGGATCGGCATGAATGCTGATGTCGAAATGCGCGGGCGCGAAGCCGTGCCGCGCGCAGACCAGTTCGAAGGCGGCGCGGTCGTCGATGGGCAGGTCGGTATAGCGCAGGGCCGTGGTTTGCATGGCGGTCACTCCGTGTCTTCACGCACACAGTACGCCTTGGGCGGCGACGGAAATGTGTCGTCGCGCACAATCGGACAACGGCGCCCGGCGCGCAGCGGCGGCGTGTGCTCCCACCATCATCGCCGCTTCAAAAATCGTCTGGCGGAAAACAAAAAAAGCTTCGGCCGCCTGAACCGTTGTCGACCTGAAAGCTGATGCGGTCAGCCGCGGCGCAAGAAGCCGGTCCACGTGCCGTTTGGTCCGGGGCGGTCAGTGACGGGCTGGCATTCTGACGCTCCGGCCCGTTGCGCCGCGACCCGCAACGCAAATCGGCTTGCCGGCATCGCGCCACCAGCCTTTAATTCGATATTTCTTGAAATAACGAAGCCAACCGTTTTATGATGCGGTCATGGACTCAAACCTGGTGGTACGCGCGCTCGGCGCGCTCGCTCATGAATCGCGGCTCGCCATCTTCCGCGCACTGGTGGTCGCCGGCCCAGAGGGGCTGCCCGCAGGCGAGATTGCGCAGCAACTCGGACTGTCTCCGTCGAGCCTGTCGTTTCATCTGAAGGACCTTTCTCATGCCGGACTTGTCACGGGTCAGCAGCAAGGGCGCTTTATCTACTACTCGGCCAACTTCGACGCAATGAACGGACTAATCGGGTTTCTTACCGAGAATTGCTGCGCGGGCGGGGCGTGTGATGCAGTCGCCGCGCCGCAATGCCGGGGAGCGGCGACATGACGCGCGGCGACGACGCCCGCATTGCGGCACCGCCCGCGAGCAGCCCGGATCGGACAGCAAGCGACTCCCGAACAACCCGTATCGGCTTCTTCGAGCGCTATCTGACGGTGTGGGTCGCGCTTTGCATCGTGACAGGCATCGTGCTCGGGCATTGGCTGCCGGCCGTGTTCCAGACCATCGGTCGCACGGAGCTGGCGCATGTCAACGTTCCCGTCGGAGTGCTGATCTGGGTCATGGTCATACCGATGCTGATCAAGATCGACTTCGGTGCAATGGCTCAGGTAAAGGCGCACTGGCGCGGCATTGGCGTGACGCTGTTCGTCAACTGGCTAATCAAGCCTTTTTCGATGGCGCTGCTTGGCTGGATTTTCGTCCGGCATGTTTTCGCAGCATGGTTGCCGGCGGCGCAACTGGACAGCTACGTCGCAGGACTGATCCTGCTGGCCGCGGCGCCATGCACCGCGATGGTTTTTGTCTGGTCGCAGCTTTGCAAGGGTGACCCGTACTTCACGCTCTCGCAGGTGGCATTGAACGACGCGATCATGGTCGTGGCGTTCGCGCCGATTGTTGCGCTACTGCTTGGCCTGTCCGCGATCACGGTGCCGTGGGACACGCTGCTCACTTCGGTGGGCGTTTATATCGTGATCCCGGTGGTCATCGCGCAGATCATGCGTCGCCGGCTGCTGCGATCCGGCGCGGCTCAGTTCGAACGCACCGTCGCCCGACTAGGTCCGTATTCGATCGGCGCGCTGCTAACAACCCTCGTGCTGTTATTCGCATTCCAAGGCCAGGCCATTATCGGCGAGCCGCTAGTAATCGCAATGCTCGCGGTGCCGATCCTGATCCAGGTCTTCGTGAACTCCGGTCTGGCCTATCTGCTGAACCGCAAACTCGGCGTCGCGCACTGCGTTGCCGGTCCGTCCAGCCTGATCGGCGCGAGCAACTTCTTCGAGCTCGCCGTGGCAACCGCCATCAGCCTGTTTGGCTTCGAGTCCGGCGCAGCGCTGGCAACGGTGGTCGGCGTACTGATCGAGGTGCCTGTCATGCTGCTGGTGGTCGGCGTCGTGAACCGTTCCCAGCATTGGTATGAAACCCGAACCCGTTGAGCACAAACGATGAGTGTGACGATCTATCACAATCCCGACTGCGGCACGTCGCGCAACGTGCTCGCGCTGCTGCGCGAGGCCGGCGAGAATCCGCAGGTCATCGAGTATCTGCGTAATCCGCCCGATCGGGCGACGCTCGAGCGCCTGATAGCGGACAGCGGAATGGCCGTACGGGATGTCCTCCGGAAGAAGGGAACGCCCTACGAGGAACTCGGCCTCGGCAACTGCGCGCTGAGCGACGCGCAACTGATCGATGCAATGCTCGCGCACCCGGTTCTGATCAACCGGCCTATCGTTGTCACGCCGCGCGGCACACGCCTGTGCCGGCCCTCAGACGCAGTGGCCGGCCTGCTCGCGAACCCGCCGCAGCGCGAGATACTGAAGGACAAAGGTGTGCCTTTCATCGTTGCTCGTCGCATTGCAGGCGACCACGCTGGATTGGCGCAAGCTCTGCGCGATGCGCGGCTTCCCACCGATGACCTGAACGAAGCGGGCCGCTCGTTCTTCACCTTCTCGACACTGGCAGGCTCGCATGTCGGCTATGGTGGCTTCGAGCAATGCGGTTGCGATGCGCTCGTGCGCTCGCTTGTCGTGTTGCCGGAGCATCGCGGCAAAGGCATCGGACGAAACATGCTCGCGGTGCTGTTGCGTGAGGCGTTCGACGCGGGCGCACGGACCGCGTGGCTGCTCACACTGAACGAACGCGCGTTTTTTGAAAAGTCCGGTTTCAAGCCTGTCAGCCGCGACGCGGCCCCGGCGTCGATACTCGCCACACGCCAGGCAGCCAGTTTGTGTCCGTCGAGCGCCGTGCTGCTGTCGCGCGCGATCACCCTCTAACCGCTCTTGCGAATGCAGATGGATCTACCCAACGTCAGCGCACTTCATCTGGACACACCGGATCTCGCGAAGCTCGAGCCACGCGCGCACTCGCAACACCCTCCACGCATTCTTCTGTACGGCTCGCTCAGGCCGACCTCGTACAGCAGATTGCTTACCCTCGAAGCCGAACGGATACTGCGGCAACTCGGTGCAGAAACGAGGGTATTCGACCCGCACGGCCTGCCGCTTGCCGACAGTGTTTCGCCCGAGCATCCCAAGGTAGCGGAACTGCGCGCGCTGTCGTTATGGTCCGAGGGACAGGTGTGGTGCAGCCCGGAACGTCATGGCGCGCTCACGGGGGTTTTCAAGAATCAGATCGACTGGCTGCCGCTTGATTCCGGCAGCATCCGTCCCACGCAAGGCCGCACGCTTGCGGTCATGCAAGTCTCCGGCGGCTCGCAGTCGTTCAACGCAGTCAACGCGCTGCGCATACTGGGCCGCTGGATGCGCATGGTGACGATTCCCAACCAGAGTTCGGTCGCCAAGGCATTTCAGGAATTCGACGAGAACGGGCGGATGAAGCCGTCGTCGTACTACGATCGGGTCGTCGACGTCATGGAAGAGCTTTACAAGTTCACGCTGCTGATCCGCGATCGTTCGGACTACCTGACCGACAGGTACAGCGAGCGCAAGGAACGCATGCCGGCAAACGTGAAATCGCTCGCCGACGCGGCGATGAGCCATGAGCGTGGCGCACAGCTTGCCGACACGGACGAGAGTGAGGTGGAGTAGCCCGGTGGGCGATTGGCACGGGTCAGCCCCGGTCAGCCGACGTTTCGCCGCCCGTACTGACCGATGGCCGGCCCGTGGCCGACCGGCTGAAACGGCGCATTGCGGTTAGAGCCGCCTCGAGCGCTGACATCCAGACCGCGTGCATGCTCAGATCAATGCGCCGTCGCAGCGGGCTTGCCGAAAGCCCGCATGCCGTGCTTACTGCTGCATCACCGTCAGCTTGTTGGACACCGAGGTCACGCCCGCGACGCCCTTGGCTGCTTCGCCGGCCGCGTCAATCTGGCCCTGGTCGGGCACCGAGCCCGTCAGCGTCACGGCGCCGCCGCGTGCACGCACGGCGATGTTCGACACGTCGAGGCCTTGCACCTTCGAAATGGCGGCGCGCACCTTGCGGCCGAGCTGGCTATTGGCCTTCTTGCTCGCCTTCGCGGTCGCGGCGGGGGCGGCTGTCGTGCCCGTTGCCGTTGCATCGCTTGCCTGAGCGTAGACATTGCATGCCACCACCATTGCCACCACCGAGCCCAGCGTCTTCAGAAAACCGACCGATTTCATGTTTCTTCTCTCCTTAGCTTCATATTGGACCGCTTGAATAAGCGGCTTCGTTACGACTACCTGCGGCCATGTCCAAACGCCGGGCGCGACAAGGCGCGCGGCGCGGCAATGGCCGGCTGTGGCTGCGACACGAGGTGCGAGAGGCTAAGAGAGGCCGGCTGCCATGTGCCGCATGCGATGACGAGAACGTGCATGCAATGCGGTACGGAAACCGGCAGGCCGCGAAATCCGCCGACGCGCCCGGTTCTTGTCTGTCGTGCCGGGTCGCGCCGCGCGAAAGCTGTGTTCGCGGCGGCGATGCACAATTTAATCTAGCCGGGCCAGAAGCGCAAAGGGTTTACTCATCGCGCACCCAAACGGGCGTTGATCTCTCGCGTGCGTCGTCACTTTTTGTTACGGCTTTCTCGGCGCCCCTGCCGGCCCTGCATTCCGTCGCCGCGGCAATCTCAGGTACCATCGGCGCCACGCACAGAGCCGCCCTTCAAGTTCACCTTCGACCGTAGCCGTCCGTCATCCGATGAAGCCAGCCGCCGGCCGCAAACCTGCAACGCGCCCTACCCGCCTCGTCGCCCGTTTCGTCGCGATCTCGTGGCGCGATCTCGCGGTCTCGTTCGGACCGATCTTGCTGATCGCCGTGGCCGCGATCTGGGTCGCCGTGCGCCTGATCCAGCCCGCGCCGCCGAGCACGCTGACCATCAGCGCCGGTCCGCAGGGCAGCACCTTCTGGAATGCCGCGCAAAAGTACAAGGAGATTCTGGCGCGCAACCGCATCACGCTGAACGTGCTGCCTTCGGAAGGCTCCTTGCAGAATCTGCAGCGGCTGTCGGACCCGAATTCGAACGTGGACGTTGCGTTCGTGCAGGACGGCATCGCGCCCGGCGCGGCCAGCAATGGGTTGATGTCGCTTGGCAGCGTGTCGTACGTGCCGCTCGCGATCTTCTATCATGGCCCCACGGTCACGCGGCTGTCCGAATTCAAGGGCCAGCGGCTCGCGGTGGGGGCCGAGGGCAGCGGCACGCGCCAACTCGCGCTCGCGCTGCTCAAGGCGAACGGCATCGAGCCCGGCGGTGCAACCCGTCTGCTGCCGCTCTCGGGCGACGACGCGGCGCAGGCGCTCGTCTCCGGCAAGGTGGACGCGGCGTTTCTTGCCGGCGATTCGGCGCAGCCCGCGGTCATGGGCAAGCTTTACCGCACGCCGAACGTGCAGTTCTACGATTTCACGCAGGCCGACGCGTACACGCGGCGCTTTCCGTATCTGACACAACTCGAACTGCCGATGGGCGCGTTCGACCTCGGCAACAATCTGCCGTCCATGCCGATTCATATGGTCGCGCCGACCGCCGAACTGGTGGCGCGCAATTCGCTGCATCCCGCGCTGTCGGACTTGCTGATCGAAGCCGCGCGCGAGGTGCACGGCAAGGCCAACATCATGCAGCGCGCCGGCGAATTTCCCGCACCGCTCGCTCACGATTTTCCGATCAGCGACGACGCCGCGCGCTACTACAAGTCGGGCAAGAGCTTCCTGTACCGGCTGTTGCCGTTCTGGCTCGCGAGCCTTGCCGACCGCTTGCTGGTGGTGGTCGTGCCGCTCGTAGTGCTGCTGATTCCCGCGTTGCGCCTCGTGCCGTCGCTCTACGCGTGGCGTGTGAAGTCGCGCATCTATCGCTGGTATGGCGCGCTGATCGCCATCGAGCGCAGCGCGCTCAGCGACCACTCGGCGGCCGAGCGCGCCTCGTTGCGGCAACGGCTGGATGCCATCGAGGATTCGGTCAATGGTCTGAAGATGCCGCTCGCCTATGCGGACCAGTTCTATGTGCTGCGCGAGCATATCGGCTTTGTACGGGCGAGGCTCACGCAAAGCCGCGATACGAGGCGCGATGGCTGGCGCGATATGTCCGGCGACGATGCGGACGAAGACGCCGCCGCAGCTGGTGCCGGTGCCGGTGCCGCTGTCAGCGCCGCTGGAGATACAGACGAAGCCCGGCCAGCGGTGCGCGCCGACCACGTCGGCGAGCGCAACGGAACACCGCCCGCCGGGCCGAACGAAGCCGCCGAGATTGGCGAAGTTGGCGAAACTCGCGACGAACCGCGCGACGAAGCACCGGTGCAACGGCGCCGCCCGTCAGATTGACGGTGCAAGGCGGAGCCGCACCGCGTAAGATCATTACAATTCCGACGTTCGAACAGATTCATCCGCCAATCCCGTCGGGCAGGCAATCCGGGAGACATATATGACCGTTGGCATCGACGCCGCGCAGCCGCTGTGGTTTTACGATTTCGTCTCGCCGTTCACGTATCTGCTACTCGAGCAACACGACAAATGGCCGGGCTTCGACTTCGTCTTCACGCCGGTAGTGCTGAACGACCTGTATCGCCATTGGGGACAGCGGCCGGCCTACAGCGTGCCGGCCAAGCGCACGTTCATGTACCGGCACGCCCTCTTTCGCGCTGAGCAGTTGGGCATTCCGTACAAGATGCCGCCCGCCCATCCATTCGACTCGATGAAGCCGCTGCTGCTCGCCACCGCCGCTCAGGCCGACGTGGTCTGCGTGCGCGAGATCTTCCGCTTCATCTGGCGCGAGGGCCGCGATCCGTCGAGCGACGAGGCGTTCGCCGAACTCTGCGAGCGCGTGGGCATGCCAGACGGGCCCGAGCTCATTAAAAGCGAGGAAGTAAAGGCACAACTGCAGCGCAATACGGCCGACGCAATCGGGCTCGGCGTCTATGGCGTGCCGACCTTCCGTCTGAACGACCAGTTGTTCTGGGGCGAGGATGCGTTGCCGATGGTGCTTTATTGCGCGCGTACGCCGAACTGGCTGGAATCGAGCGAGGTCAGGCGGATTAGTGCGCTGCCCCGGGGCGTCGCGGACATTTGAACAGCGAGCGCGGCGGCGGTCGGCGGCACACTACACGCCCGGACATGGCTGATGCCGGTCATACCGCGCGCGCTATGGCGGCCGTGGTGCAAACGGGCCTAAGGTTATAACCTTTGCGCCATGCATGGTTCGCGCGTTGTTGCAGCGCCCGCGCGCACCTCCGCACAGGCGTTCGCGCTTTGCGACAGCAGCCCGGCGCTTCGCTTCCTTCCTGACCATGGACGACACCGCCGCCTCCCTCGATATCTGGCTCGTGCGCGTGCTGCGCACGCTGCTGGTCGAGCGCAGCGTCACGCAGACCGCGCTGCGGCTCAATCAGACCCAGCCCGCTATCAGCACCGCGCTGCGCAAGCTGCGCGAGACGCTGAACGATCCGATCCTCGTGCGCGGCAAGTCGGGCATGGTGCCGACCGAATATGGCGAGTCGCTGCTGGCCTCCGCGCAACGCGTGCTGCGCGAGGTGGACTTCGTGGCGACGCCCCACGGCGACTTCGATCCGGGCCGTTCGCGCCGCACGTTTCGCGTGGCGGCGCCCGATTATCTGAATGACTTCTTCATGCCGACCGTGATCGCGCAGTTTCGCGAGGCGGCGCCGCACGCCCGGCTCGAAATCGATTCGCTGAGCCCCATGCTGGACCATAGCGCTGCGCTTGACGCGGGCGAGCTCGATCTCGTGATCGGCAACTGGCCGAAGCCCGATGCACGTTTCGAGCGCAGCGATCTTTTCTCGGACACCGTGGTGTGCATGATGCGTGCAAATCATCCGCTTGCGCATGCGCCGCTCACGCGCGAGGCCTATCTCGCGGCGCCGCACCTCGCGCCGACTCCTTATAGCGGTGGACGCGGCGGCGCAATCGACATCGGCTTTGCGCGTGCCAAAGCGCAACGACGCATCGTCGCCACGCTGCCCTACTTCGGGCTCGTGCCGCAGACGCTGTTGCAATCGGATCTGATCTTCACGACGACGCGCCGCTTCGCAATGCATTACGCGAGCATTCTGCCGCTCGCAGTCGTCGAGGCACCCATTCCGTTTCCGCGTATCAAGTGCTATCAGATGTGGCATCCGCAGCCGGATCGCCCGAGCGATCTGGGCTGGCTGCGCGCGTTGATGTTCCAGGTGTCGGACGGCCTGATCGCGCAGAAGGCGCCGCGCGCGAAGCGGGTACGCTGAGCGAAGCGCTTGAAGCACGCGAAGCACGCGAAGCACGCGAAGCGCGTGAAGTATCGGGCGGACGGGCGGGAGGCTGCTCACGCGCCCTCCCCTTTCTGTTACACGCTGATGGCAGGCCGTTGCCGCTCCTGTTGCAAAGCCGCAACCCGTGACGAGATTTCACGCTGCTCGCGAACCTGCAGCAACTCCGCGCACACCGCCACGGCAATCGCAGCCGGCGCCTTATCGACGATGCCCGCGATGCCGATCGGACACGTCATCTGCTCGAGCCGCTCAGGCTCGATGCCGCGCTCGAGCAAACGCCGCTCGAACTTCACGCGCTTCGTCTTCGAACCGATCATGCCGAAGTAGGTGAAGTCGCGTCGTCGCATGATGCGCAGCGCGAGCGAAAAATCGAGCGCATGGTTATGCGTCATCACCAGAAACCAGGCGCCAGGCGGCGCCGAGTCGACGATCGCCTCGGGCGTGTCGGTGGCTTCCACTTGCACGTTCGCGGGCGTTTCGTCGGGGAAAAGTTCGTCGCGCTCGTCGACCCATTGAACCACGCACGGCAGCGTGCCGAGCAACGCTATCAGCGCGTGCCCCACATGACCCGCGCCAAACAGGACGATATGCAGCGGCGCCGGGCGTGGCGCGTGCACCGCGCTGCGGCGGCCGGTGCTCGTTGGGTAGCGGTCTTCCATCGCGTTCGTCCTCGTTATTGCTGCGCAGCGCTCGCCGCGGCGCGCACCGCGCCGACGGCCTTGAGAATTTCCTCGCTGGTGGCCGGCGCGTTCAGTGGCGGATTCAGCTTGTGAGCGCCAACTGCGGAAATCGCATCGCGAATGGCAAAGAACACCGAGAACGGCAGCAGCAACGGCGGCTCGCCCGTCGCCTTCGAGCGGTGAATGCTGTCCTCCGTGTTGCGGTTCTCGAAGAGGCGCACGTTGAATTCGGGCGGCGTGTCGTTGACAGTTGGGATCTTGTACGTAGACGGCGCGTGCGTCATCAGCTTGCCGCCTGCGTTCCACCACAGCTCTTCGGTGGTCAGCCAGCCCATGCCCTGAATGAACGCGCCTTCCACCTGGCCGACGTCGAGCGCCGGGTTCAGCGACGCGCCCACGTCGTGCAACGCGTCCGCGCGCAGCACGCGCATCTCGCCGGTCAGCGTGTCGATTACCACTTCGGACACCGCCGCGCCATACGAGTAGTAATAGAACGGCCGGCCTTGCAGCTTCGCCTGATCCCAATAGAGCTTGGGCGTCGCGTAAAAACCGTCGGACCACAGCTGGATGCGCGCGAGGTACGCCTTCGCTACCACTTCTTCGAACGGCACCACGGCGTCGCCCACGATCACGCGGTCATGTGCAAAACGCACTTGCGCTGCGGCGACCACGCCCGCGCCGAAGCGCTCGGCGGCGAACGCGGCGAGACGCTCGCGCAACTGACGCGCGGCGTCCTGCGCGGCCTTGCCGTTCAGGTCGGAGCCGGTCGACGCCGCCGTCGCCGAGGTATTCGCGACCTTGCTCGTGTCGGTCGCGCTCACACGAATGCGCTCAAAGCCGACGCCCAGTTCATGCGCGACGACCTGCGCGACCTTCGTATTCAAGCCCTGGCCCATTTCGGTGCCGCCGTGGTTCACGAGCACCGAACCATCGGTATAGATGTGAACGAGAGCGCCGGCCTGGTTGAAATGAGTGACGTTAAACGCAATGCCGAACTTGACCGGCGTGAGCGCCAGCCCTTTTTTCAGCACCTCGTTGTTCGCGTTGAACTCGTTGATGGCGGCGCGCCGTGCGCGATACTGACTCGTCGCTTCCAGTTCGTCGATCAGTTCGTAAATCACGTTGTCTTCGACCGTCTGACCATACGGCGTCTGATTGCGCTCGGTCTTGCCGTACAGGTTGCGGCGCCGCACGTCGAGCGCGTCTTCGCCGAGGGAACGCGCCACGTTGTCCATGATGTACTCGATGGCAAACGCGCCCTGCGGACCGCCGAAGCCACGAAACGCGGTATTCGACTGCGTGTTGGTTTTGCCGCAAAAGCCGCCGATGCTGACGTCCGAAAGCCAGTACGCGTTGTCGAAGTGACACAGCGCGCGCGTCATCACCGGGCCCGACAGGTCCGCCGAAAAGCCGCAGCGCGAAGTCATGTCGACCGCGACGCCTTCGATCACGCCCTTGTCGTCGTAGCCGACTTCATAGGTGTAGTGGAAATCGTGGCGCTTGCCGGTGATCATCATGTCGTCGTCGCGATCGGGGCGCACTTTGACGGGGCACTGCAGCTTCCACGCGGCGAGCGCCGCGCAGCATGCGAAGAGGCCCGACTGCGATTCCTTGCCGCCGAAGCCACCGCCCATGCGCCGGCATTCTATTAATACGTTATGCGAAGCAATGCCCAAGGCGTGCGCGACGAGATGCTGCATTTCCGTGGGATGCTGCGTCGAGCAGTAGACGTGCATGCCCTCGTCGTCCTTGGGCACCGCGTAGGAGATCTGCCCTTCCAGATAGAACTGCTCCTGACCGCCGAGCAACATTTCGCCGGCCTCGCGGTGCGCCGCGCGCGCGATCTTCGTGCCGGCCTCGCCGCGCGCGAGTTTCATCGGCGGCAGCACCGACTGGTTGGCGGCGCGCGCCTGCTGCGCGGTCAGAATCGCGGGCAGTTCCTCGTAGACGATCTCGGCGCGCCGTGCCGCAAGGCGCGCGGCTTCATGCGAGTTCGCGACCACGATGAACACCGGCTGCCCCACGTATTGCACGAGACCGTCCGCGAGAATCGGGTCGTCGCCGTGGACGATCGGCGCCACGTCATTGGCGCCCGGAATGTCGCGTGCGGTGAAGACCGCGACCACGCCGGGCGTCGCGCGCACTTGCTCGAACGACATCGACACGATTCTCGCATGCGCTTTCGACGACAGGCCGAGCGCCGCGTGCAGGGTGCCGGCCACAGTAGGAATGTCGTCCGTATAAGTGGCGCGGCCGCTCACGTGCAGATGTGCCGATTCATGCGGACGCGACACGTGCACCTGGGTGAAGTCGTCGAGCGCCTGAGCGTCTTTCAGGAAAGGTTCGGCATGCTGATTCATTGTTGTGTTCTCCGTGTTTCTGCTGGATCGCGCGCGTCAGGCGCCGGCCGCGGCGTTGGCCTCGCACTGTGCGTCGGCTGGCGCGCAGGCTGCCGCGACCGCGCGCACGTCCAGCGCGCTCCTCGGCAGCGGATTGTGCGGGCGCGTTTCGAGCCAGAAGCGATACAAGGTGTTCTTCGCGGCTTCCAGACGATAGTTGCTGGTCGCGCGCATGTCGGAGAGCGGCGTGTAGTCGTTAGCGAGCGCGAGCATTGCGGCCTGTACGGTGGCTTCGTGCCATTGCGCGTCGCGCAGCACGGCTTCCGCCTGGGTCGCGCGCTTCGCCGTGGCGGCCATGCCGCCGAACGCGATGCGCGGCTCGCGAATCAGCGTGCCGTCGGCGATGAACGAAAAGGCCGCGCACACGGCGGAGATGTCGGAGTCGAAGCGCTTCGAGAGCTTGTAGGTGCGAAATCGCAACTGCTCGCGGGCGCCGGTGCGAGCCGGCACCTTCACGCCGACCACGAACTCGTGTTCCGCCATGTCCTTCTTCTGATAGGCGAGGTACAGGTCTTCAAGCGGCATCTCGCGCTCGCTCGCGCCGCCGCGCACGATCACACGCGCACCGAGTGCGATGAGGCCCGGCATGGAGTCGCCGATAGGCGAGCCGTTAGCGATGTTGCCGCCGAGCGTGCCCGCGTTGCGAATCGGCAGCGAGGCGAAGCGCTGCCACATCTCGGTGACTTCGGGGTACTGCTTCGCGATCTCCGCGTAAGCCGTCTCCACAGTCACGCCCGCGCCGATTTCGATCCAGTCGCCGCGCGTTTCGAGTTTCTGCAATTCAGCGATCTGCCCTACGTAGACCACGTTGCCTAGCTCGCGCATCTGCTTGGTCACCCACAAGCCGATGTCCGTGCTGCCCGCGAGAATGCGCGCGGCCGGTTCGGCCTGCTTGATCTGCGCGAGTGCTTCGACGGTGCGCGGCGCGTCGAAGCGCTGACCGCCGTGTTCATAGTGAAACGTATGATCGCGTTGCAGCGTGGCAAGCGCGGCCCCGAGTGCTTCCACGTTCAGCGGCGCTTTTGGCGCGGGCGCTTCGAACATGCGCACGGCCGCATCCACGATCGGACGATAGCCGGTGCAGCGGCACAGGTTGCCGGTGAGCGCGTTGCTGATCGCTTCGCGCGACGGCACCGTCCGGTTCGCGCAGTTCTGCTCGTGGCCGTGCTTTTCGTACAGGGACCACATCGACATGACGAAGCCGGGCGTGCAGAAACCGCATTGGGAGCCGTGGCATTCGACCAGCGCCTGCTGTACCGGGTGCAGCGAGCCGTCGGGCTGGCGCAGGTCTTCGACAGTAAAGAGCGCCCTGCCGTCGAGCGTCGGCATGAACTGGATGCACGCGTTGACCGCCTTGAAGTCCACGCCGCCCGCTTCGTTGCGCTCGCCGATTACCACAGTGCAGGCGCCGCAATCGCCCTCTGCGCAGCCTTCCTTGGTGCCGGTGCAACGCGCGTCCTCGCGCAGATACTGCAGAACCGTGCGGGTGACGGGCGCGCCCTTGATCTCGCGAATCTCGTTGCGGTGATAAAAGCGAATCGGCTCAGTCATGTGTGGGGCTCTCGATGTTCTCGAATCTCGGATGCGGCGGCCAGAACCGCGCGGATGGTTCAAAAACTATCATCGTCAATAAATAGAACCCATAGCCCGAGTCGCATGCGGGACATATTCACAAAGCGATATTGAGACAGGTTCTGTGCGTCTTTCGCTTATGTTGAAGTGGCTGATTCCAGGTGTTATGACCAAAGTTGGCGCGTTCAGGCCAACGTTAAAACTGTTTGGAGCGGATTTGGCTGGCCGTTCGGGCAGATTTTGGCGCCCCGACTACGTTTTTGAAGCCTTCGCGCGCGGCCTTTCATCCCAGAATTATTAAGCGAGCGCTGCAAGAGACTCGGTTCCATGGGAAAATCACGCCTTCCCGCAGTTTTCAAGTCTCGTTTTCCCCATGTCCACCGACTCAGCGCCACCTCGCAGCGAATTTGCGACGACCATGCAGATCATTCCGGTCGTCTTTTTCACGTTTCTTTGCTACCTGACGATCGGCATTCCGCTTGCCGTGCTGCCGGGTTACGTCCACGACGACCTGGGGTTTAGCGCGGTGCTCGCGGGTGCGGCGATCAGCGTCCAGTACCTGGCGACGCTGGCCTCGCGGCCGCTCGCCGGCCGTTCCGCGGATACGCTCGGGCCGAAGCGCACGGTATCCATCGGCCTGCTCGGCTGCGGCGCGAGCGGCGTGCTGTTGCTGCTGGCGGTCCTGTGCGGACGCTGGCCGGCGGCGAGCCTTGCGCTGCTGGTCTGCAGCCGGCTGGTGCTGGGATTCGGCGAAAGCCTGTGCGGCACGGGCGCGATTCTGTGGGGAATCGGCCGTGTGGGCACCAGCAATAACGCACGCGTGATTTCCTGGAACGGCATCGCCACGTACGGCGCGCTGGCGGTGGGCGCGCCGCTTGGCGTGGCAATCGAGCGGACCGTGGGCTTTGCCGCGCTCGGCATTCTGGTGATGCTGCTGGCAGCCCTCGGCTTCTACCTTGCGCGCACGATTGCGCCGGTGCCCGTCGTGCACGGAGAGCGGATGTCGTACCGAAGCGTCTTCACGCGTGTGCTGCCGCACGGCATAGGCCTCGCGCTCGGCTCTGCCGGTTTTGGTTCGATCGCGACCTTCATCACGCTGTTCTATGCGGCGAAGCAGTGGCCGAACGCGGCGCTCTCGCTGACGGTGTTCGGCACGCTGTTCATCGGCGCGCGGCTGCTGTTTGCCAACACCATCAAGACTTACGGCGGGTTCCGCGTGGCGATTGCTTCGTTTTCCTTCGAATGCGTTGGCTTGCTGATGCTGTGGCTGGCGCCTGAACCGCACGTGGCATTGGCAGGCGCGGCGTTGACGGGATTCGGCTTTGCGCTGGTGTTTCCAGCGCTGGGTGTGGAGGCCGTGGGCCTCGTGCCGCCGGCCAGCCGGGGCGCCGCGTTGTCCGCGTATTCGGTGTTTCTCGACTTGTCGTTGGGCATTACCGGACCGTTGGCAGGCTACATTGCCGGCGAGTTCGGCTATGGGTCCGTGTTTCTGTTCGCGGCTATCGCTGCTGCGGCGGCTGTCGGGCTGTCCTGTTTTCTTTATCTTCGCGATGCGAAGGTGGGGAAGATGCCTGCGGCGCTTTGAGCACGGGCGCAGGCCCGGCGGTGTTGGCGGGCGGCGCTTTCTGACGCATTTCTTCTGGCCAGCAAGAACTAGCCAGCCGGGCTTGCGTGACCGGTCGACGCAGGCGGCTTCGGCTGGGGCGGATTCGGCAGGCTCTGTTGCGGTGCGTTGCGCCGGATGGTGTCCTCGGTCGCGCCCACCAGATTGAGTGTGTTTTCGCGTGCCTCGATCTTCACCGGGTCCGTCTTCTTCCACTGCTTCTTCGGAATGACGAGCTTCCATGTCGCGTCGCTGCCCGCATTGCGGAAAAAGGCAACGACGCCGACATATTGCGCGTCGCCGTTCATCGGCTCGCTGATGCTCGCGCTGGCGTCCGGGCGCAGCACGACGTCTTTGGTTGCCAGCAGGTCGGCTTTGAGCGCCTCCCGGTCGTTCGTTTGCAACTGCTGGTAGTCGAGCTGCTGGAAGGTCTGCGGCGTCTTCAACTGATAAATCCGTATCACCGTCGACAACGATTGTCCGTCGCCACTTGCGTTCAACGACGAGCGGCTCGTGAGGTCGATGTTCATCGTTTTCACCTGCGTCGTGAATGCCCATTTCGCTGCGTCCACCGTGCTGTCCTTGACCGTCTGCCCGACTCCGCACCCGCCGAGGGCGAGCATGGTCAGGACGATTGCTCCGGTTCGAAGCTGCTGCATCATCGTTTGGTCCTTTTTGTGTTGCATGAATCAGGTTGCCTGGTAGTGGACGGGGGCGCGGGAGTGATTTGACGGGCGGCGTGTGGTGGGCTGCCGCCGGTCCATTGGCCGAGTTGCGGGGCTATGTCGATAACGCGGCACCCGCCATCGGCTTAAGCCAGCGTGACGGCTCGCGCCGGATCGATCGCGGTCAGCTCGCCCGTCAGCAGTTCGATGCGCGCGCTCAACGCCGGCTTGTCTGCGTCCTTGCGGTTCACTCTCACTTTCAGCAAACGCAGCAGATGATGCTTGGCTTCAAACGCGAGAGACGGCTCCCACGCGCCAAGCTCGAAACGCTGTGCGCTGCGCTCGAGCGTCGACAGCAGATGCAGCGCCGTGTCCGCACGGTCGGCGCGCTCGGCCACCCGAGCCATTACCAGTTGGCGCAGGAAGCGTTCGCGTTCGCCGTGGTCTCCGCTCTGGGCGGGCAAGCCTTGCAGCCAGGCAAACGCCGCCTCGAGTCCCTGCTGGGCGGCAAGATCTGACGCGTGCGCCTCGGTTTCCGTCCAATCCGTGTGTGCCGACGAAGAGCTCACAGGCGCGACTGCCTCGCCACGCTCGACATCACGCACCGTCGCGTAGCGCGCGATCCATTCGAGCGTCGCGTCGTCGGCAAACGGCGAACCATCGGAAAACAACAGTTGATCGAGTCCAGGCAGGCGCTCGAGCATCAGCGCGCAGTCGGTGGCGACCAGGTCGCGAACCTGCGCATATTCGCCGCCCGCCTGCTCCTGCGCGCTGAACGCGTAATACTGAAGATCCAGCCAGAAGTGGTTGGCGCCTTCGGCAAACGCCGCTTCCACTCGATCCAGTAGTTCGGGCCATTGTTTTTGCAAAAGCAGCCGTTTGAGATGCGAGCGCAATTCGGCGCGCGGCGCAACGAGCCGAGTCTTGCCGCTCGCCTCGTGCGGCGGCACTTCCGTGAGCGTGTCCCAGCGCACGCAGCGCATCAGCCGGTAAGCCGCCAGATACCCGTGCGGCTGGTCGCGCAGAAACTGCGCCATTTGGCGCGCGCGGTCGAGCAGTTCGCGGGTCGAAGCGACTTCGGTCGCAGCGGCCAGCGTCGCCGCCGCGAGGGTCGCGGATGACGGCGTTGCGCTTGAGGGAATATCATTGCCGACGCTTGGCGCAGGCTGCGGCGTTTCCACGCGACTTTCGAAGCGGCGAAACAGTGCATCCAGTTCCGGACGCGCGGCTTCCGGCCATTGCGCGGTGCGCTCGACAATCAACGCGAGCGCCGAGAGCGTGCGTTCCAGCAGCGAATCCGACAGACCCTGCACACGCTCCAGCCGGTCCGCGAAGGTGCTGCCCGCGAGCCACTCCAGCGCGGCCTTGCGCGTCCCGGCGCGGGCAGGCAGTAGCGCTTCGCCAAAACGGTCGATGAGCGCCGACAGCAGTTCGAAGCCGCACGCCACGCCTTCAGCGCCATCGCGACGCATACGCCCATACACGTAATAGACCGCGAGACGTACATCTTTCGCGCTGTGCTTGAGCAGGCGCTCGGCTGTTTCGACGATCAGCGTGTCGTCGATATCGGAAAGTCGGGCGACTTCTTCCTTGATCGCGAGGAAGTCGTCGTCATAACCGGGGTCGGCCCCGGTGGGCGCGCTATCGCTGATGGGACGCAGCCAGTCGTCCCATTGACCCTGTGTCGAACGGGCAAGATCGGACGGCGTGCGCGCACCGAATAGCGCGCTCAGAAGGTTCGTTAGCATAGGCGTGAAAGAGGGGCTGCGCGACGACCGGCGTGCCGGTCGCAATGGACCTGCGATGGCGCAATGAAGGCCGGCTTACGAGGTCAGCCGTCGGTTGCCTGCTTCAGACAGTACGACTGGCGGCTGTGCGATAGAAGCGCAACTGCGCGCCGCCGATAGCTGCATTGGCACCTTGCCCAGGCCAGTGCCCAGGAGCGTGACACGCCGCCGCGGCTCTCCTGAAGCTTAACGTCGCATCGCGCCCCAGGTAATCGTCGCGCGAAAGCGAGCCGGGATGCGCAATCTCCACAATCCCGCGATACGGCTCGCCGATACGCTCGACAGCGCTGAACGATACGACAGAAATTTCGCAACCGTTGGCAGGCCCGGTTACGTCAAGAGAATATGACTGCCGCCCCGTTACGGCTCGCGGAATCGGTCCCGACCCGCCGACGTGTTTGTTCAAACCAGCCATCGTTCGCTACCCCCTTCGTATCGCGGCGCACTCACACTATCTGTACTGCTTATGATTACCACCAGGTGAGTTTTGGGGAGCAACGGTAACTCTTCCGACTTGTTCTGTGAATAGGATTACAGCCATTTTTTTCGTCTTGATCATTTTTTTCAAAAACGCAATTTCAAGACGAAATGCGTGTGGTACATATTCGCTATTCATGTTTGTTGTACTGATTGATGTATCGACACTCAAGATCCTAAGGACATAAAAAATGGCAAACAGCTTCCAGAACGAAGTACCGAAAGCAAGAATCAATATCAAGCTTGACTTGCATACTGGGGGCGCTCAGAAAAAGGTGGAGCTTCCGCTCAAGCTGCTGGTCATGGGCGACTACAGCAACGGCCAGGACACGCGCGCACTCGCGGAACGCGCCAGGATCGACATCAACAAGAACAACTTCAATTCGGTTCTTGCCGACTACAGCCCCAAGGCGAAGATCGCTGTCGAAAACACGCTGGCAGGCGACGGCTCGGAGCTGCCCGTGAGCCTCGAATTCAAGTCGATGGACGACTTCAGACCGGATGTCGTGGCAGGCAAGGTGCCGGAGTTGCGCGCGCTGATGGCTGCTCGCAACCTGCTGCGCGACCTCAAATCCAACCTGCTCGACAACGCAACGTTTCGTCGCGAGCTCGAGAAAATCCTCAAGGACCCGGCCCTGTCCGACCGCCTGCGCTCGGACCTGCAGCAAATCGGTGAATCCGCACCGGCTACGCAACAGTAATCGCCGCTTATCGAGGAATAACGAACATGGCAAAGAACGAAACGGCACTTCACGATTCGACTGCAACCACGACGGACACCGTAGTGCTGGACGCGCCCGGCAAGAGCGTCTACGAATCCCTCTGCGAAAAGATCAACCTGACGCCGGTTAAGCAAACGCGTCCGTTCGACTCGTTCCAGAATGCGGACTCGTTGTCGGAATCCTCGCTCGATGAGCGCGTCGCGCAGGCCATGAGCGTGTTCCTGAAGATGATCAACGAATCGTCGCAACAGGTAGATCGTCTCGACAAGAGTCTGCTGGACTTCCACATCGCGCATCTGGACCGGCAGATCAGCCGTCAGCTCGACGCGATCATGCACAACGAAACGTTCCAGCAGATCGAATCGGCATGGCGCGGCCTGAAGTTCCTGGTCGATCGCACCGATTTCCGCAAGAACGTTCGCATCGAAGTGCTGGACGTATCGAAGGAACAGTTGCGCCAGGACTTCGAGGACACGCCTGAAGTAATTCAGAGCGGCCTGTACCTGCACACCTACATTCAGGAATACGACACGCCGGGCGGCGAACCGATCGGCTCGATCATCTCGAACTACGAGTTCGACCGCAGCCCGCAGGACATCGCGCTGCTGCGCAATATCGCGAAGGTGTCGGCAGCGGCTCATATGCCGTTCATAGGCTCGGTGTCGCCGAAGTTCTTCGGCAAGGATTCAATGGAAGAAGTCGCAAGCATTCGCGACATCGGCAATTACTTCGACCGCGCCGAATATCTGAAGTGGAAGAGCTTCCGCGAATCGGACGACGCCCGCTACATCGGTCTCACGCTGCCGCGCTTCCTCGCGCGTTTGCCGTACGGCCCCGACACTACGCCGGTGCGCGCGTTCAACTACGAGGAAGCCGTCAAGGGCCCGGACCACACGCGCTATTTGTGGGCCAACGCGTCGTTCGCGTTTGCGGCCAACATGGTGAGAAGCTTCATCAAGAACGGCTGGTGCGTGCAGATTCGCGGTCCGCAGGCAGGCGGTCTGGTCGAAGACCTGCCGATCCACCTGTACGACCTTGGCACCGGCAACCAGGCCAAGATTCCAAGCGAAGTGCTGATTCCCGAAACGCGCGAGTTCGAGTTCTCCAATCTCGGTTTCATTCCGCTGTCGTACTACAAGAATCACGACTTCGCGTGCTTCTTCTCGGCACACTCGGCGCAAAAGCCGGCGGTGTACGACACCAAAGAAGCCACGGCGAACAGCCGCGTCAATGCCCGTCTGCCGTATATCTTCCTGCTCTCGCGAATCGCGCACTATCTGAAGCTGATTCAGCGCGAGAACATCGGCACGACGAAAGATCGTCGTTTGCTCGAGCTGGAACTGAACACGTGGGTCAAGTCCCTCGTCACTGAAATGACCGATCCGGGCGACGACTTGCAGGCATCGCACCCGCTGCGCGAAGCAAAGGTCATTGTCGAGGACATCGAGGACAACCCGGGCTTCTTCCGCGTCAAGCTTTTCATCGTGCCGCACTTCCAGATCGAAGGCATGGACATCAATCTCTCGCTGGTCTCGCAAATGCCAAAAGCAAAGAACTAGAGACTGACTGCAAGAGCTGGTTCGGTAGTTCCCGCGCGGCGCTCAAGAGGTGCCGCGCGGTGCGCATTCGTATGCGAAACCGTGTCCCAGGGGATTGGCTTGAGGGACGTTTCAGGCATCAACCATAACGATGAAGATTACAAGACCGCTGTGGGCGCAGGGCATTTTCATGACGCCCCAGCATTTCCAGCAACAGGCGCTGTGGGAGCGGTACGCCGACGAGCGCACGGCGCGCATCGGCAGTCCCGACCCTTGGGGAGTGAACCGGGTGGCCTTCGACACGCAGGCGTTATCGATCGACCGTCTGCAACTGGCGTCGCTGGATCTGCGTCTGCCCGACGGCACCCTGTTCGATACCGAATCCGCCGACCGACTGCCGTCGCCTCGTGATTTAAGCGAGGTGCCTGCGCACACGGAAGCGGTCGTCGTGCTTGCGGCCCTGCCGCTCGTCGACCCGCAGGGTGGAAACTGCATCGAAGCTGGTGAGAAGCCTGCGCGTCCGCGCCGCTACACGCGGGAGTTCCTGCAAGTCGCCGATCTCAACGGCGAGGGCAAGGAGGAGATCAGCGTCGAGCGTCACGCGCTTGCGCTGCTGTTCGACTTCGAGGAGCCAGGCGGCTATGTGACGTGCCCCATCGGCAGGATCGTGCGCAATGCGCAAGGCCGTTTCGAGATTGACGCAGCATTCGTCCCGCCGTGCCTCGTGCTGTCCGCGAGCAGCCAGTTGACGGGCCGCATGAACCGGTTATCCGAAATCCTGAGTGCGAAAAGCGCAAGTCTCGCCGTGCGCCGGCGCGAGCGCTCCGACCAGATCGCCGACTACGCGGTCGCCGACGTTTCGCTGTTCTGGCTGCTGCACAGCGTGAACAGTACGTGGCCCGATCTTGCACGCTTGTGCCAGGCGCCGGATCAGCATCCCGAGCGCCTGTATAGCGTGCTGGCGCGACTGGCCGGCTCGCTGCTCACGTTCTCCACTACCGAAACGCTAAGAGCCATTCCGCCGTATGCGCACGGCGCGCCGGAACCGGTTTTTGCGGAACTGGAGTCGCTGATCCGAACGCTGCTCGATACGGTGATTCCGTCGCGCGTCGTGCCGATCGCCCTCGAACGTATTCGTGACACGGCGTGGCTCGGCAAGATCAACGACGAGCGGCTCGTCGAAGGCGCGGACTACTACCTGTCGGTCCGCTCTGCCCTGCCCGCGCACGCGCTGCTCGAACAGTTGCCGCGTTTGTGCAAGGCCGGCGCGCCGGACGAGGTCGAGCAGATCGTCAACTCGGCGCTCTCCGGCATTCCGTTGCGCACCATGTCGCGGCTTCCCGCCGCCATTCCTGTGCGCATCGAAAATCAGTATTTCGCGCTCGACGGTGCCCACCCCGCGTTCAAACGTATGGTGGATGCGCGCGCGTGCCAGTTCTACGTCCCGGCCTCCATGCCCGATGTGTCGCTGGAACTTTACGCGGTGCTGCCGACATGACGTACGCATCGACAAGCCGCGCGGCCACGCTGCCGCCTTCTTTGTTACCCGTCGCGTTGCGCGACACGGCGCTGACAGTCGCATTGCTGGCTACGGATCCCGCGCCGCAGTCGTTCAGCGCCTTTCGCGACAAATGCAAGCAGCAGGTGCGCAGGCTGCGCGAGGAAATGCAATCCGCGGGGCATCCGCAAGGCGTAATCGAAGACGCCGCTTACGCCCAATGCGCGCTGCTCGACGAAACAGCGTTGAGCAATCTGCGGGGCGACGATCGTGACGCCTGGCAGCGTCTGCCGCTGCAAGTCGACGAATTCCACAGCAACGACGCGGGGCATGAACTGATTGCGCGTATCGAGCGCCGTCTGGCTGAGCCGCAACCGGTGCTGCCGCTGCTGGCCATCTTCTGCGCGGTGCTGGACCTGGGGTTCACCGGCAAATTCGCATTCGCTGGCCGCGAGGCCCGCGCCGCGCTCGTCAAGGCGCTCAGCGAACGGCTCGGCCGCGCTCAGGACACGTCAAGCTCCATCGTCATCAAAGCGCCCGGCTCGACGCGCTGGACCGAGCGGCTTACGCCGCTGACGTGGGTCGTCGGCGCGTGCGTCGTCGCCGCCGTCGTGTACGTCGCGCTGGATCAATGGCTCAACGCCTCCGTCGCCCGGATAGCACATTGATGGAGCCGCGTTTGACTGGTTACCCGAGTGGTTATCCATACCGCACGCTCTTCGTGTGGGTCGCTCTGCTGGCGCTGATCTGGCTTGCGCTGTCTTCGCCCCTGTCCGCCGGGTGGAACGCGGTCTTCGCTGCGCTCGTGATTTTCTGCGCATTCGTTGCCGTCGTGCTGGCGACGAGGCGTGTGCACGCCCGTCGCGAGGCGACCCGCCAAGTGCTCGACGCCGCGGACACCGCGCTGGGCTCGCTGCCCGCCGAGCTGAAACACAACACGCCGCTGGTGATCGCCGTGGGCGACAACAGCGGCGAACTGGACCGTCTGTTTGGCCCCGCGCTCGTTCGCATGACGGACTCCGTCATCTGGGTACGCAACGATGACCCGGCGCGGCTCATGTATCTGGCCGATGCGCTCAAGCGCTGGCGTGACGGCCAGGGGCCCGACGCCATCGCGTATCTGCTGGCTATCGACGAGGCCACTGGCACCCTTACGTTGCAGGCCGCGCTCAGGCGCTGGTGTTCGGCGATCGGTGAGGCAAGCCGCGCGATAGGCTATGCGCTGCCGCTATGCGTTGCGCTCTATGCGCGCGAAACGGGACCAGCGAAAGAAGACGCGCCGTGGTTCGGCGTCTCGGGTGCAGAGGGAATGCAGCCAGACGCGCTCGTCGACCTGATCGCGGGGAGACTCGCCCAGTACACGCACATGGCGAGCCCCGAGATAGCGGAAGAGCGTGAGTTGCGCGCGCACCGCGCCGCGCGCCTCGACGCCATCGTGCGTTGGGCAAGCCAGACTATCGTGCCGGCCTTCACCCATGCTCCACGGGGCGCGTTGCGATTGGCCGCGCTGGGCGTGACGGCAGTCGGCGGGCGACCGGCCGCTGACTCCCTGTTCGGCCAATTCGTCACCGGCATCACCGACTTGCCGCTCGCGAGCGCAGACGGTCGCGCACGGCGTGCGAGCGCCGCACACGCACAAGCAGTAAGAGCGGTTCAAGCGGACCCGTCGCAGTCTCAAACTCCGCAGCCGCAAACTCCGCAGCCGCCCACGCTCAGCTCGTACCCGCTGCCCGACCCGTTGATTCGCGGCATCGAGCCTCAGCCCGTAAGGCGCGCGCTGCCGCGTGCGCTCGCGCATGCGTTCGTGTGGCTCACTGCCTGCTTCTGCGCGGCCGCGGCGGCATCGGCCTGGCAGAATCGGGCGCTGGTGGAACGGATGGTCGCCGATATGGCTCGCTACCGGGCGATTGCGCCCGCCGAAGACGCCGCCCGCGTCGACGCGCTCAAAGCCGTCAAGCGGGATCGCGACGAGCTGGAACGCTATGCGAGCCTCGGCGTGCCGCCGCGGCTCGGACTGGGCCTGTACCGCGGAGCCCCGCTGCAGCAACCGGTCAACGCGCTGATCGCCAGCTATCAGCCGCCGCCCCCTGCGCCCGTTCCGCCGCCCACCATCGAACTGGACAGCATGTCGTTGTTCCGTTCCGGCAGCGCGGTGCTGAGCCCCGGCTCTAACCGTGTGCTGATCGGCGCTCTCGAAATGATCAAGGCGCATCCGGACAAGCGCGTACTGGTGGCGGGCCATACCGATTCCGTCGGCACCCCGGCCAGCAATCTGAAACTCTCGGAGGCGCGCGCAGCGTCCGTGCGCGACTGGCTGGCGGACGCATCCGGCATTGCGTTGACGCGCTTCGCCATTCAAGGCTACGGCGACACGCGTCCGAAAGCGCCCAACTCGACAGAGGCAGGCCGCGCGGCCAACCGCCGGGTCGAAATCACACTGGTCCCGGATTGCCGGGACACGTTCGAGGAAAGCAGGAACGGCAACAGCCGTTCCATCCCCCAAGGCCACACGGCCTGTTCACTGGAGTAAAAGGAAGAAGAAAATGGCAATTCCGGCATACATGTGGATCAAGGACGATGGCGGCGCCGACATCAAGGGTTCGGTCACCGTTCAGGGTCGCGAAGGCAGCGTCGAGGTGGTGGCGCTTCAGCATGGCGTCAGTATTCCGACCGATTCGAACACCGGCAAACTGACCGGCACGCGCGTACACCTGCCGATCACCTTCACGAAGGAGACGGACGCCTCGTCGCCGTATCTGTACAAGGCCGTCACCAGCGGTCAGACGCTCAAGTCGATCGAGATCAAGTGGTACAAGATCGACGACGCGGGCAAAGAGAAAGAGTATTTCAACACCAAGCTCGACAACGTGAAGGTCGTGGCGGTGAACCCGAAGATGCACGACATCAAGAACCCCGAGTTCGAAAAGCACAATCATCTCGAAGACGTGCAACTGCGCTACGAGAAGATCACGTGGTCGTACAAGGACGGCAACATCATCCACACCGACACCTGGAACGAACGCTCCTGATGACGCGCTGCGTCCTGCGCTGTGCGGGCGCCGGTTCGTCCGCTCAGCGGCGGTTCGGACCGGTTCCTGTCAGCCATTGGACCGTCATGGGACCGTCATTGGACCATCGTTGGACCTCCTGTGGACCCTCATCGGACCATCGTTGATCAGCCCATGACCAGCCATCGAGCAGCCATTGAGCGGCCAGCGCAGGGCGGCACGCGCCTACCGGCGCAGCCGACCGCGCTTGCGTCGCGCTCGTATGGCTTCGCTATCGCTTCCCGATCGTTCCTTCATCGCCTCTCATCCGCCGCCTCACTAGCCGCTTGCCGCCATGACTCATCGCGACCTCTCTCCGTATCTGCGCCGTCTCAACGATCACTGCGCCCGCGCGCTCGCCGACGCCGCGAGTCTGTGCGCGACGCGTGCCCATCGTGACATCGAAGTCGAACACTGGTTGATCAAGCTGCTCGAACTGGGCGACGGGGACATCGTCGCAATCATGCGCCGCTACACGCTCGACGTGGACGGAGTGTGGAACGGCCTGCTAAGTGCAATCGACCGCCTGCCACACGACCTGCGCGGCAAGCCCGGCTTGTCCTCCCGGCTCGGGCAACTGCTCGAAGCGGCCTGGCTGCGGGCGTCGCTCGAAGCGCAAACACCGCTGATCCGCTCCGCGCATCTGCTGGCGGCACTGGCGGACATGCCGCAATTGCTGCGTGCGCCGGACGCGTGGGCGCTGCTTTCACTGTCGTCCGTGCAGATCGAGCGCCTCACGCCCGAGCTCAACTGGACGTCCGTCGAAGCGCCGGCCAGCAGCCCCTGCACACAGGAGCCGGACAACGTACCGAACGCGCACGACACAGCGGACAGCGCGCTCCCCGATGAGCCCGACTCCGATCCCTTCCCCGCCGTCGCGCGCGCGGGCGGCCTCGCCAAGCCGGTGTCCGAGGCGCTCGACCGCTTCACTATCGACGTCACGCAGAAAGCGCGCGAAGGCGCCATCGACCCTGTGTTCGGCCGCGACGTCGAGATCCGCCAAATGATCGACATCCTCGCGCGCCGGCGCAAGAACAACCCGATCCTGGTCGGCGAGCCCGGGGTGGGCAAGACGGCGCTCGTCGAGGGCCTTGCGCTGAAAATCGCCGAGGGCGACGTGCCCGCCGCGATCCGCGACGTGCGCCTGCTCACGCTCGACCTCGGCCTGCTGCAAGCGGGCGCGGGCGTCAAAGGCGAGTTCGAGCAGCGTCTGAAGAACGTGATCGCGGCGGTACAGCAATCGCCGACGCCGATATTGCTGTTCATCGACGAAGCGCATACGTTGATCGGCGCCGGCAACTCGGCGGGCAGCGGCGACGCGGCCAATCTGCTGAAGCCGGCGCTCGCACGCGGAGAGCTGCGCACGATTGCCGCGACCACCTGGTCCGAATACAAGCAGTACTTCGAGCGCGACGCAGCGCTCGAACGCCGTTTCCAGACGGTGAAGGTCGACGAACCCGACGACGAGAACGCATGCCTGATGCTACGCGGCCTGAAGGACCGCTACGCGCGCCACCACGGCGTGCATATCACGGAGGCCGCCGTCAGCGCGGCTGTGCGTCTGTCGCGCCGCTATCTGAGCGGGCGGCAACTGCCCGACAAGGCTGTCGACCTGATCGACACCGCGGCAGCCCGCGTGCGTATGAGCATGGACGCGACGCCGGTCGCAATTGCCGCGCGTCATGCGGAACTGGCCGCGCTGCGCGTGGAGCGCGAGGCGCTGGTCGCGGACCAGGGCGCGACATCCGTGGATATGAGCGAGCGGCTTCGCGGCATCGACGCACGCCTCTCTGCCCTCGCTCATGAGGTCGAGGAGCTGGACGCGGACTACGCCGGACAGAAGGCTGCCATCACGTCGCTCACGGAGTTGCGCACAAAATGGCGCGACGCGCCCGACGACTCGGCGCGACACGACCTGGAGCCGGCTATCCGGGCGGCGCATGCGCGCCTCGCCCGCGACGCGAACGGCGCGCTGATTCATGCCGAGGTCGACGAGGCCGTGATAGCACGCGTCATTGCCGACTGGACCGGCGTGCCGGTCGGCAGCCTGCTCGAAGACGAACTCACCACGCTGCTGGAACTGGAGACGCGGCTCGCGGGCAGCGTCGTCGGCCAGCAGGACGCGCTCGCCGCATTGGGCAAAACGCTGCGTGCCGCCAAGGCCGGCTTGAAGTCCGACGAAGCGCCGCTCGGCGTATTTCTGCTCGTCGGCCCTTCGGGCGTAGGCAAGACAGAAACGGCACGGGCTTTGGCCGACCTGATGTTCGGCGGTGAACGCGCGCTGATTACGATCAACCTCTCCGAGTATCAGGAAGCGCACACGGTCTCGCAACTGAAGGGTTCGCCGCCCGGTTACGTCGGCTATGGCCGGGGCGGCGTGCTGACGGAGGCGGTGCGTCAACGGCCCTATAGCGTGGTGCTGCTCGACGAGGTGGAAAAGGCCCATCGCGACGTCCTGAATCTGTTTTATCAGGTGTTCGACCGCGGGTTCATGCGCGACGGCGAAGGGCGCGTAATCGACTTTCGCAACACCGTCATCGTGATGACGTCGAACCTGGGCAGCGAGCAGATCATGGCCGCCGTCGAGGCCGCATCGGAAACTGCGAACGAAGATGCGACAGCAGACACAAACGAGGCACCGGCACACCATGCCGAACCGACCAGCGCCATGCTCATGAAGGCCATTCGCCCGCTACTGGTCGAACATTTTCAGCCGGCATTGCTCGCGCGTTTTCAGACCGTCGTGTACCGGCCTCTCACGGCTGAAGCGCTCGCGCAAATCGTGCAGATGAAACTCGACAAGGTCGCACGTCGCATCGAAAAGCGCTTTGCCGTACCGCTTGTCTGCGACGATGCGCTCATTGCGGAACTCGTGCGTGCGTGCCTGTTGCCCGACTCGGGCGCGCGCAATATCGACAGCCTGCTCGATCAGCAGATCCTTCCGGTGCTTTCACGCGAATTGCTCGAGCGCGTTGCAAGCCATGAGTTGCCGTCGCGAATCAGACTCGGCTATTCGGACGAAACAGGCATTAGCGTCGACTTCGACAGCGACTGCGCTGCCGAGTACGAGGCAGCGGCATGACGCACGACCAGACGCGGCTCGAGATGCTGAACGCGCATCTGCAACGCGCCTGAACGCAGGTATCGGTTGCAGCGCATGCGGGCGTCGGAACCATCCGGCGCCTGCCGCCGCGAACGAGCGGTGAAAAGACCCGCGGGTCTGCAGCCGCGCAACGCATCCGCGATGCGCGGCCGGTCGGCCGTCCGGCACAGGGCTATTTTCCTTCGGACAACGCCCTTTCCAGCGCCGCGACGCCGGCGGGCAAATCCACCTTGACGCCCAGGTCCACCATGGTCCGTCCCAACGCGTGCACGGTGCGAAACAGGTTGTGCTCGCGGCACTGCTCGCCCATCTGTCCAATCCGTACAATCGGCAAGCCGAACGAACCCGAGATTTCCACCTGATGTTGCCGCGAAATGTGCGCGCACACATCGCCCGGACTCAGACCCGCGGGCACCTCGATTCCCACCACCGAATTCAACCGGCACTCCTTCGGCGCATACAACTGCAAGCCGAGTGCCGTCACGCCGTCCTGCAACGCCACTGAACACTTCTGGTGCCGCGCAAAACGCTTTTCGAGCGTTTCCGCGCATACAAGCCGCAACGCCTCGTGCAACGCGAGCACGCCCGAAACCGGCGCGGTGTAGTGATACCCCGCGTTGTGCCAGAAGTTCTCCGCGAGCGACGCATCCAGACACCAGTGCGCGTTCGGCGCCGTGCGCCCTTTTACGCGTTCCCAGGCCGCGTCGGAAAACGCAATGAGCGACACGCCGGGAATCGACGACAAGCCCTTCTGTCCACCGGTGATCACTGCATCGATACCCCATGCGTCCATGGCGAGCGGCATGGTGCTCAAAGTGCACACAGCGTCGACTATCACCAGCGCGCCCGCCGCCTTCGCCAACGCAGCAATGTCCTTCAGTTGATAATTCCACACCGTGTTCGACGTCTCGCCCTGCACGACGGTGACGATCTCCGGACGCTCGCGGCGAATCGCCTCGGCAATCTCGTCGAGACTCGCCACCGACCTGTCCGCCACCTCCAGCGTACTCACGCGCGCGCCGACGCGGCGGCCCATCTCGGCCATCCGTCCGCTGAAAAAGCCGTTCTTGATGCTGAGCATGCGCGTGCCTTCCCACGCGAGGTTGGAGATCGCCATTTCCATCGCGGCCGAGCCCGGTCCGGCGACGCCCAGCACCCACTTCGAATGCGTCTGGAACACGTAGCGCGCCATCGTCTTCACCTGGCTGATCACCTTCACCATGGTCGCGCCCAGGTGATTGATCACGATCGTATTGGCCTTGGCGACGGCGGCCGGAATCGGCACGGGGCCGGCGCCCATCATCAGCAACGGCTCTTCGGGAAGAATGGCGTCGAGCGATTCGACAGCCGGACAGGGCACAACAGCGGACGTAAGCTTGGATGATGAAGTCGGCATGATCGGTACTTGAAGGAAAACGCAAGATAAACGCACAGGAGCCAACGGCCTCGCGAGCAGTCACGCTGGCGAGGCCGTCGTTCGATCATTCACCGATCCGCGCGATTGCGCAAGTTTTTTGATCCTGCCTCACGCAAGGGTGCCGCGGCGAGGCCATCGCGGCACCGTTCGCCGCCGTCATTTCACCGCATTCTTGTCGAGTTTCTTGCCGGTTGCCGCATTGAAGCGCTCCACGTATTCCTCGATCAGCCGACGCATGGACCGACCGATCTGCCGATAATCCGACTCGTTGAGGTTGGCAAGCGACACACGCCCCGACGGATGCTGCGTGCCGAAGCCGCGTCCGGGCAACAGTACGACGCGCGCCTCCCGCGCAAGCCGAAATAGCAGCTCCGAGGGCTCGGTGTTCTTCAGCAGCCAGTCGACGAACTCGCGCCCGTACGCGCGCTCGCCAAGGAACTCGACGTCGAGAATCGTGTAGTAATCCACCTGGTTCGGGTCGTCGTCGGCGAACGAAATGCCGACTTCTTCGTAGAGTGCCTGCTTGCGCTTGCGGATCAGGCGCTTGAGCGCGTTCTTGTAGGCGTCGGGCGTGTCCATCAGCGAGAACAGCGAAAACAGCACCATCTGCACTTGTTGCGGCGTGGACAGCCCCGCCGTGTGATTGAGCGCGACGGTCCGGCTGTCGGCCACCAGACGGTCGATGAACTTGAGCTTTTCGGGCTCGGTGGTAATCGACTCGTAGCGTTCGTGCAACTGCTTCTTCACGTCCTTCGGCAACTCGGCGATCAGCCTGTCGAGCACATTGTCGCGATGCGTCGCGATGGTGCCGAGGCGCCAACCGGTCGCGCCGAAGTACTTTGAATACGAATACACGAGGATCGTATTCTTCGGCGCGAGCGCGAACAGCGAAACGAAACCGTCGGCGAACGTGCCATATACGTCGTCGGTCAGGAGAATCAGCTCGGGCCGTTCCTTCACGATGTCGGCAATGTAGCGCAGGCTTTCGTCGTCTATCTTCACCGAAGGCGGATTGCTCGGATTGACGAGGAAGAACGCTTTCACTTTCGGATCGCGCAGCTTGTCGAGCTCGCCCTTCGAATATTGCCAGCCGTTCGCGACGTCCGCCTCGAGATTCACCACATTCAACTGGTAGTCGTTCAGACGAGGAATTTCGATGTACGGCGTGAAGATAGGCATGCCGAGCGCAATCGTGTCGCCCGCCTTGATGAGGTGATTCTCCCGCATCGTGTTGAAGATGTACGTCATGGCCGCCGTGCCGCCTTCGACGGCGAACACGTCGAACTCGCCGACGAACGGATGCGCGCCGATCATCTCGCGCCGCAAGTACTGGCCGACAATTATTTCGGATAACTTGAGCATCCGGTCGGGCACCGGGTAGTTCGAGGCCAGAATCCCTTCGCACATTTCATACAGGAAGTCGCCGGCGGACAGTCCCAACTGGTCGCGCACATACGACACCGCCCCGCGCAGGAAGTCGATACCAGGCACGCCCTTGTTCTCGCGCAGGAACAGGTCGAAGCGTTCCTCGAGCCCGTCGCGCCTTGGAAATCCGCCGACGCCTTCCGGCATGTAGGCGAACGAGCGCTCCGACTCGCGCATCGCAAAGAGCCCGAGTTGCCAGAAGCCATGACGCGGAATGGTCGCGAGGAAGTTCGGATTGCCGCGCCCCGCGTTGAGCATTGCAACGTTGGCCGGACGCTCGACAACGCCGCCGCCCGCGGCCTTGATGAGCTCGTCCTTAAGCTCGAACGGACTGAGTGCCTCAAAACCCGCTTGCGCCATATCGCCGCGTTTGCTGTCGCCCTTTTCCTTTGCCATGATGCGTTCTCCAGTGAGCCAGATGAAAGCGCCGCCGCGCGCTGCCTGCGTGAGGCTGCGGCCAGCGCAAGAAGAGACCGATAAAGCGCGCTGCTAGACAAGCCCGACCACCAGCGGCCCGAGCAGGGTCAATGCGACGTTTGCAATCGCATACGTGATGGCGAACGGCACGGTAGGCACTGCGCTCTCCGCCTTGTCGAGCACGCCGCCGAATGCCGGATTGGCGCTGCGCGAGCCCGTCAGCGCGCCCGCGAGGATGGCCGCGTTGTTGTAGCGAAGCACATAGCGGCCGAACAGCATGGTGAGGATGAGCGGAAACAGCGTGACGAACACACCGAGCAGGAAGATCGTCATGCCGCTCTGCTTGACGGTGACCACCGCCTGCAAGCCGGAATTCAGGCCGACCACGGCAACGAAAGCCGCGAGTCCGAAGTCCTTCAGCAACTGCGACGCCGCCGTGGGCATCACGCCGTACATGGGATGCTTGCCGCGCATCCAGCCGAACAGCAGGCCCGCGAGCAGGCAGCCGCCGCCTGAGCCGAGCGTGAGCGGAATGCCGCCGACATCGACGACGATCAGGCCAACCAGCAAGCCCAGCACCAAGCCCACGCCCATGTAGATGAAGTCGGTCTTGTTGGTGTACGGCAGTTCGTAGCCGGCGGCCTGCACGGCGCGTTGAGTGTCTTTCGGCGATCCGTAGAAGGTGATCACGTCACCGTGTTCAAGCTTCGTCTCGGGTAGCAGCGGCAACGGCTGGCCGGCGCGCGACACGTTCTGGATGTACACGCCGTGGCGCATGTCGCGATCCACGATCTCGCGCGCGGCGGCAATCGTCGTGTGATTCATGCCCTTGCGCGTGAACACCGCCTCGCGCGTTTGCATGACCACGCCCACGTCGCCGATGTCGGCGACCTCGCTGCCGTTCGAGCCGAACTCGACCACGGCTTCGCGGCGGCCCACCACCAGCACCACGTCGTCGGGCTCGAGTATCAGATCCGGCGCCGGGTCGAGCACGTGGCCGCCGCGCTTGACGCGTTCGATGGTCAGGAGGTCGCGGTGCAGCGTCTCCACCTGCTTGACCGACTTGCCTGCGCTGACGTCGATCCGGTATGCGCGCCCGATCAGTTCCGGCAGCGCGAGAACCTGTCCCGGCCCGCGTGACGATCCGCCCGACGTGAGTTCGCGCTCCGCCTCGATGGAGGCATCGCGCAAGCTCTGCCCCATGAATTTGGGCAGGATATTGACGCACACGATAATCGCGCCGAGCGAGCCGAATACGTATGTCACCGCATAGGCGATCGCCACGTCCGACTGCAGCGCCTTCACCTCCTCGGCGGGCAGGCCCAGGCGTGCAATTGCGTCGCCCGCGGTGCCGATAATCGCGGACTGCGTGAGCGCGCCGCCCGCAAGGCCGGCCGCGAGTCCCTTGTTCAGATGGAACAGCTTCGCGCACACCACCACCGTGATCAACGCGGTGACGGCGAGGAACACCGCCATCGCAATCTCACGTAACGTTTTGCGGTTCAGCGAATTGAAAAAGCCCGGTCCGGAGTCGTAACCGACCGCGTAGATGAAGACGGCGAACATGACGCTTTTCACACCGTTGTCGATCGTCACACCGGCCTGACTGATGACCACGGCCGCCAGCAGCGACCCGCCCACGCCGCCCAGCTGGAACTTGCCGAAGTTGATCTGGCCGATGAAGTACCCCGCTGCCAACGATAAAAACAGCGCCATCTCCGGTGATTTCTGAAAAACGTGATGTAGCCAGTCCATCATGCCCTCGCTCGGTAGTTGGTCTTGCTGATTGCATGGCGCTGCGGCCGCGTGCGGCAAAGCGGACCGTTCGACGTGAATGGGCGGCGGGAGCGGCCATGACCGGTCCCAACGTGAGTAAAAGGGGGTGAAGGCGCGGGAGTGAGCGTGACGCCTGGCGGATATGAGCGAAGTATTGCGAGCCATTGGTCAACGTCTGCATGAAGGCCAATAAGTCGATATCCGCCAGACAGGCTGCATGACGCACGCGGAGACAAAACGAACGAATTCCGATTACAAGGCTCGTGAATAGCGCGATCTGCGGTCGATTCTTCGGCAATTCCGCTCATAGTGGGATGACTGATTCACGCGTTCGTTTGCGATCTGCGCAAATAGATTGCGCAGTCAAATGATGCGTACTCTTCGTTCGATAGCTATCTGGCTAAACCGCCCGACTGAAAATCATTAGCGTCATGTTCCACGGGGAGTTAGAAAAACGCTCAAGCGGCATTCAGTCGCTGTAATTAGCGATTCCAATTATGAGCAGCGCTGCGGGCGGAAACAGCAAACCGAAGCAACCCCGAACCGCAAGTGCCAAAGCGCTGACATTCAGCTCACGAGCTTTTTTAAATTATGAAAGTTCAGGACACCTGTCAATGCTATTTTTCTCGGGGGTTATCCTTGAACTTCGCAAAAGGTGGACCTATGCAAAACGCAGCCTTATGCGCTTTATCAGATTGGGATTGCAGTAAGCTGGTTATACTCGTTCACACCAAGCGCTAGGCGCAGGTTGCATTAAGCGCGAAATGACCGCGCGGCCGCGCGCGATTTTCTGGAGTAAGCAATGCGCATGATTCTGTTCAGCAGCCGTCAATACGATGTCGAAACTTTCGCTGAAGCGAATGCCGCGCATCGCTATGAACTGCATTTCCAGGAATCGCATCTGGATAGCGAAACAGCCGTTCTCGCGCACGGCTATGACGTGGTGTGCCCGTTCGTCAACGACCGCGTCGACGCTGCGGTGCTGGAAAGGCTGCACGCAGGCGGCACGCGCATGATCGCGTTGCGCTCCGCGGGCTTCAATCACGTCGACCTCGCGGCGGCCGAGCGCCTTGGTATCGCCGTCGCTCGCGTACCGGCGTATTCGCCGCACGCGGTTGCCGAGCATGCCGTCGGCCTCATTCTTGCGTTGAACCGGCGCATTCCGCGCGCCGTCGCGCGAACCCGTGAAGGCGATTTCTCGCTGCACGGGCTGCTCGGTTTCGATCTGCACGGCAAGACGGTCGGCGTAGTCGGCACCGGGATGATTGGCCGCGTGTTCGCACGCATCATGGCGGGCTTCGGCATGCGCGTGCTTGCGCACGATCCAGGCCCGCCCGCCGACGATCTGCTCGCGCTCGGCGCGCGCTACGTCGCGCTGAACACGCTGCTTGCTGAATCGGACATTGTCAGCCTGCATTGTCCGCTGGTGCCGGCCACGTACCATCTGATCGACGCGGCGGCGCTCGCCAGAATGAAGCGCGGTGCGATGCTGATCAACACCGGGCGCGGCGGCCTGGTCGAGAGCAACGCGCTTGTCGGTGCGCTGAAGGATGGCCAGCTCGGTCACCTGGGGTTGGATGTCTACGAGGAAGAAGGCGGCTTGTTCTTCGAGGACCATTCGAATCTACCGCTGCAAGACGACGTGCTCGCCCGCTTGCTGATGTTCCCGAATGTGATCGTGACCGCGCACCAGGCTTTTTTTACTCGGGAGGCGATGAACGAGATCGCGCAGACCACACTCGCGAACGTCGCGGCGTGGCAGGCCGGCACGCCGCGCAATGCGGTGCGCGCCAACAGTTAGATCCGCCTTTGCGGCGAACCGCGCGAACGCGACTGACCCGGCGGACCTGGCTCGCCGCCAAGCGGAGCACCTACCCGCCGCCCCCACCGGACGTAACGCAACGGATCGCCGTGCGGGCGTCGTCCGCTGCCCCGCACAACTCACGCAGCAACGCCGACTCGCGCTCATGCACTTCGACGGGAAACCAGCGCGCCCCCGCCTCAGCGAGATAGCGCGCGCGATGCTGGCCATTACGAAACGCCACCACGCCCTCGCGTTGCAGGCCCAGCCAGCCCAGCAAGCCGGGCGCACGGCGCGTCGTGATAGTTACATACGGCATTTGCGGAATACGCGGATTGTCGGGAGCGAGGAACTCGCGAATGCCGCGCACTTTTCCCGCATGCCATTCGGCAACGGGCTTCAGCACATAATCGGTGTTGTCGCGATCGGCGCACGCGAGCAGCTTGCGCACGTCGACTAGCACGACCTGATGGCGCGTGCCGTCCGCGACGAAGACGCGTTTCAGCCGCACATGGTCGTACCATGAATGCCGATCGAGCGGCACGATCCAGACTGTTTCGACGCAGGCCCGCGCATCCGCGGACGATAAATTGGACAAAGGCAAAGGCAGGCTCGATAAGCTGGCAGCAGTGCGCCAGCGCGTTAAGAGAGCGCTAACGCTACGAGTCGATTGTGAAAGAAGCATGACAAGCCACGGTATTAACTGCTCTGCATGAGCGCTGCAAGGCGCCCGTTCAAACGAGCGAAACGGGCGGGCGCGGACCTTCAAGGACACAACGATGACCGACACGCGAAATTTCAATCAGCATGTGCGCATCGAGGCTAATCACGATAACGGCGTAGCAACTATCGTGCTTGAGCGTCCGGAGCGCCGTAATGCAGTAGACCGCCACGTCGCCGATGCGTTGACCGCGGCCTTCCAGTGCTTCGAGGCCGAGCCGGCGTGGCGCGCGGCCGTGCTGTTCGGCGCGGGCGGCACCTTTTGCGCGGGCGCCGACTTGAGCGCGCTCGCCGACGAAGCGCGCCGCAACCAGATCAGCGCGGACGGCAGCGGCTCAGGGCCGATGGGACCCACGCGCATGCATTTCACGAAGCCGGTCATCGCCGCAATCACGGGCTATGCAGTCGCGGGCGGGCTGGAACTGGCGGCCATGTGCGACCTGCGAGTCGTCGAGGAGGACGCGGTGCTCGGCGTGTTCTGCCGCCGCGTGGGCATTCCGTTGATCGACGGCGGCACGATCCGCTTGCCTCGCCTGATCGGCCTGTCGCGCGCACTCGACCTGATTCTCACCGGACGCGCGGTGAGCGCGCAGGAGGCACTCGACTTCGGGCTGGCCAATCGCGTGGTCCGCACCGGCGAGGCGCGCGCGTCGGCGGAGCGACTCGCGGCTGAACTGGCCGCGTTTCCGCAGGCGGCGCTGCTGGCCGACCGCCGCTCGGCGTTGGAAAACAGCCCGCTGGAAAATCTCGCGGAGGCCCTGCGGCGGGAGGGCGCGGGCGGCTATCAGGCGGTATTAGAGGAAGGCTTTGCGGGCGCCGAGCGTTTTGCACGGAGCGCGGAGCGGCAAGGGAAAGCACTGGGTCCGCAAGACGGCCGGGGCTAGCCAGCGTCCGGATTGGGCGGTGGGATTAGGCCCGGCGCCGGACGCGGCGGCCGACCGCTCAGCACTATCGTTTTGACTTAGGTAGAATCCCTGACTTATTTGCCTGATTTGGCGCATGCGCTCTCGTTCCGAAGACGCGCGCCGGCCGCGCGGCGCCTGCGCCGCGCCGACTCACCGCCCACCAGCAGCCCACCGACATGCCTTTGCCCCTGCTTGCACTCGCCGTTGCCGCCTTTGGCATCGGCACCACTGAATTCGTCATCATGGGGCTCTTGCCCAATGTCGCGCGCGACCTGTCGGTCTCCATTCCGGCGGCAGGCATGCTGGTCTCGGCCTATGCGCTGGGCGTGACGATCGGCGCGCCGATCGTGGCGATTGCGGTCGCCAACATGCCGCGCAAGAAAGCGTTGATGAGCCTGATCGGGGTATTCATCGTCGGCAATCTGCTGTGTGCGCTCGCGCCGGGCTATGCGGTGCTCATGGCCGCGCGCATCGTCACCGCCTTTTGCCATGGCGCGTTTTTCGGGATCGGCTCGGTGGTGGCCGCCGGGCTCGTCGCGCCGAACCGCCGCGCGCAAGCCATCGCGCTGATGTTCACGGGCCTCACGCTAGCCAACGTGCTGGGTGTGCCGCTTGGCACCGCGCTCGGCCAGGCCGCCGGCTGGCGGGCGACGTTCTGGGCCGTGACCGGCATCGGCATTGCCGCGGCCGCCGCGCTGGCGGTGTGCCTGCCCGCGAAGATCGAGATGCAGAAAGCGAGCCTCGTGCGCGAGTTCAGCGTGCTGAAGAATCCGCAAGTGCTGATGGTGCTCGGCATCAGCGTGCTGGCGTCGGCCAGCCTGTTCTCGACGTTCACCTACATCACGCCGATTCTCGAAGACGTGACCGGCTTTACGCCGCACGCGGTCACGCTGGTGCTGCTGCTGTTCGGCCTTGGTCTGACCGTTGGCAGCACGCTCGGCGGCAAGCTCGCCGACTGGCGGCTCATGCCTTCGCTGGTGGCATTTCTGTTCGCCATCGTCGTGATCCTGACGATTTTTGCGGGTACCATGCACGCCGAAATCCCGGCGATGGTCACTATCTTCGCGTGGGGCGTTCTGGCGTTCGCCATCGTGCCGCCGCTGCAAATGCTGATTGTCGACCGCGCGAGCCACGCGCCGAATCTTGCGTCGACGTTAAACCAGGGTGCGTTCAACCTCGGCAATGCAATGGGCGCGTGGCTGGGCGGCATGGCGATCGACGCGGGTGCGCCGTTGACCATGCTGCCGTGGGTCGGGGTGGCGACATCCATTGGCGCGCTCGCGCTGACGCTGTGGTCGGTGTCCATCGACCGGCGCGCGCAGCGCATGGCCGTGGCGGGGTAAGCGCGGTGCAAAGGTGCATAGGTGCAAAGGTTCAAGGGTGCCTCGCGCGCGCCTGCCGGCCTCGTGCTGCAGCCGGCGCGCCTTGGCATCACTCGTGCGCCGCGAGAATCTCGCCGACACAGGCGCCGAACCCCACGCGATAACCGTCGCCCTGGCACCAACCGGCAAGCGTCAATTCATCGCCGTCTTCAATGAAGCTGCGGGTGCCGCCCTCTTTCAGCTCGAGCGGCTTTTTGCCGTTCCACGTCAGTTCCAGCAGGCTGCCGTATGAATCTTCGGTCGGACCGCTAATCGTGCCCGAGCCCATCAGGTCGCCCACTCGCGTGTTGCAGCCCGACACGGTGTGATGGGCGAGCTGCTGCGCCATCGTCCAGTACATATGCCTGAAGTTGGTCCGCGTGATGGTTGTGGCCTGGCTGGCGCCTTGCGGACGCAGTTTCACTTCCAGGTTGATGTCGAACGCATGCTGACCGTCATGCCGCAGGTAGGCCAGCGGCTGCGGCTCCTGCACCGGCTGCGCGACGCGAAACGGCTCGAGTGCGTCGAGCGTGACGATCCACGGCGAGATGGTGGTCGCGAACGATTTGGCATTGAACGGGCCGAGCGGCACGTATTCCCATTGCTGGATGTCGCGCGCGCTCCAGTCGTTCAGCAGCACCATGCCGAAGATGTGTGCTTCGGCGTCCGCACATGCAATCGGCTCGCCCAACGCGTTGCCGCTGCCTATCACAAAGCCCGTCTCCAGTTCGATGTCGAGCTTGCGGCACGCGCCGAACACCGGCCGTTCCTGATCCGGCAACTTGAGCTGGCCATTGGGCCGGCGCACCGGCGTGCCGCTCACCACGACCGACGACGCGCGTCCGTTGTAACCAATCGGCATCTCGGACCAGTTCGGCAGTAGTGCGTTCTTTGCGTCGCGAAACATGCAGCCGACGTTCGTCGCGTGTTCTTTCGACGAGTAAAAGTCGGTGTAGCCGGGAATCTGCACCGGCAGATGAAGCCGCGCATGCGCCGCACGCACCAGCACTTTGGCGCGCAGCGCGGCGGCGTCGCGCAGCGTGGCCGTGTCCCGCGCAAGCAGGTCGCTCAACTGGATGCGCACGCTGCGCCACACGTCGCGGCCACGTGAGATGAAGTCGTTCAGGCTATCGCGCGCAAACACGTCGGCGCCCGACGGCACCTTCAGCAGCCCTGCCGCCTGCAATGCGGCCAGATCGACGATTTCATCGCCTATCGCCACGCCCGCGCGGCGCGCGGCGTTGCCGGTATCGCTGAAGATGCCAAACGGCAGGTTCTGAATCGGGAAGTCGTGACCCGGCTGGTTGGCCGACTCGACCCAGCTCTTGCGTAACGGATCAAGCGTTGCCTGAAGACTGCTCACTGCGCTCATCGTTGCTCCGGATTGAAGTGTTTCTTGAGACCCTGCCAGCACTCGTAGTAATGCGCCTGAAGTTGCGCGGTTTCGAGCGCAAAGCGCGTCGGCTTGATCAGCGTGCGCGCTTCGAACATGAAGGCCATGGTGTCGCCCACCTTGTTGGGCTTCGACGTATCGCTGCGCGACGCTTTCTCGAAGGTCTCGGCGTCGGGGCCGTGGCCGGACATGCAGTTGTGCAGGCTCGCGCCGCCCGGCATGAAGCCCTCGGCCTTCGCGTCGTACACGCCATGCACGAGCCCCATGAACTCGCTCGCCACATTGCGATGGAACCACGGCGGGCGGAACGTATCTTCGGCGGCGAGCCAGCGAGGCGGAAAAATCACGAAGTCGATTGAGTCGACGCCCGGCGTGTCGCTTTGCGATTGCAGCACGAGAAAGATCGACGGATCGGGATGGTCGAAGCTGATCGAGCCGATTGTGTTGAAGCGCCGCAGGTCGTATTTGTACGGCGCGTAGTTGCCGTGCCACGCCACCACGTCGAGCGGCGAGTGGCCAATGTCCGCGCGCCACAGATTGCCGTTCATCTTCGCGACCAGCTCGAAATTGCCTTCGCGGTCCTCGTAGGCGGCATGCGGCGTGAGGAAGTCGCGCGGATTGGCAAGACCGTTCGAGCCGATCGGGCCCAGGTCCGGCAAGCGCAGCAACGCCCCGAAGTTTTCGCAGATGTAACCGCGCGCTTCGCCGTCCGGCAGGTTCACCGCAAAGCGCACGCCGCGCGGAATCACTGCGATCTCGAACGGTTGAACGTCGAGCCGGCCCAGCTCCGTGGCGATCTCGAGCCGCCCTTGCTGCGGCACGATCAGCAGCTCGCCGTCCGCGTTGTAGAAGAAGCGCCCGCTCATCGAGCGATTCGCGGCGTACACGTGAATTGCGCAGCCGCTCATCGATTCGGCCGCGCCGTTGCCCGCCATCGTCACCCAGCCGTCGACGAAATCGGTCGGCTCGGTCGGCATGGGCAACGGGTCCCAGCGCAACTGGTCAGGCGGGGTTGGCGGTACATCGGCGAAATTGGCGACGATGCGCTCCGAAGGTAGGCGCGTGAACGGCTTGTGCACGGCTGCCGGACGGATGCGGTACAGCCACGAACGCCGGTTATGGCCGCGCGGCGCGGTGAACGCGGTGCCCGACAACTGTTCGGCGTACAAACCATAGGCAACGCGCTGCGGCGAGTTGCGCCCTTCAGGCAGCGCGCCAGGCAGCGCCTCGGTCGCGAATTCGTTGGCAAAGCCGGACTGATAGCCTGGCTCGATCTCGAGCCGCGAACTCAGCGTGTTCGGCTCACGGGTTGGGGTATGCATGCAAGGTTCTCCGTTGCTACGGTTGGTGTCTCACGCGGTTTGCGGCTCGGACGGGCGGCTGCGTTGCCGTGTCGCCGCCGCCAGCGCGACCACCAGCAGAGCGGAACACAGCACCGGCACGGCGGCCGCATGAAACAGCGATTCGTTCGACCAGTTCAGCGCGATCAACTGCCCGCCGACGAGCGGTCCGATCACCGAACCGATACGCCCGATGCCAAGGCTCCAGCCAATGCCGGTGGAGCGCAGCGTGGTGGGATAAAAGTGCCCGGCCAGCGCGTTCACGGCCGGCTGTCCGCCGACCACGCAGAAGCCTCCTGCGAACACCACCAGCAAAAGCCACGGCAATACATGCGCAACGGTGCCGATGGTGCCCACGGCGAGCGCCGCCCCCGCGAAGCACACGAACAGCACGCGCACAAAGCCGAAACGTTCGATGAACCAGCCGAGCAGCAACGTGCCGACCACGCCGCCCGTCTGCAACACGGTGCCCACGATCACCGCCGTGCTCGGCGAATAACCGGCGTCACGCATGACGGTAGGCAGCCAGTTCGAGAGAAAGTAAAGATCGATCAGGTTCATGAAGCTGATCGCCCAAAGAATTAGCGTGACCGGCGCGCGGCCCGCGCGGAACAGCTCTGCCACCGGCGCACCGTCGTTGCCCTTCTCGCGCACCACGACGCGCGTGTCGGCGTCGATCCGCAGGTGCGGATTGAAGCGCGCCAGCCAGCGCAGCGCGCGGTCGCTGCGGCCCTTGAGCACGAGAAACTGCAGCGATTCCGGCAGCAGCGCAAGCATGGCGACGGCGAGCAGCAACGGCACTACGCCGCCGACCCAGAACACCGCGCGCCAGCCATAGGCCGGAATCAGCGCGGCGCTGATAAAGCCGCCGAGCGCCGCGCCCACGGTGAAGCCGCACGACACCAGCATCATGCGCTTCACGCGATGCGCGGGCGTCGAGAATTCGCCGACCAGCGCCATCGCATTCGGCATGATGCAGCCGAGACCCAGGCCGGTGACGAAGCGCAGCGCGATCAGCGCGGGAATGGTCGAGACGAAGGGCGTGGCGAGCATCGACAGCGCGAAGAAAAAGGTCGCGCCGATCAGCACAGGACGACGGCCGATACGGTCGGCCAGCACGGAAAGCCCCAGCGCCCCCAGCAGCATGCCGAGCAGGCTCGCGCTGAAAACCGGGCCGAGCGCCGCCTTCGACACGTGCCATTCGCCTATCACGCTGGGCGCCACGTAGCCCATGGCTTGCGCGTCGAAGCCGTCGATCACGAGACAGAGCCCGCACAAGGCGAGCAGCATGAACTGGAACGCGGGGTGACGCGTTTCGGCGAGCACACGCTCGACCTCGATCACGTTGGCGTTTGCTGGGGCCGGCTCGGCGCGCATTGGGGCTGTCTCCAAAGTATGGGGCTCTGTGAATTTACGCATAGTAAAACGAATTACGTTACGTGAAATTAACGTATACCCTGAAGAGGGCCTTCGACCAGCGCCCAGGCCCGCACGGAGGGCCTTCGGCGGATATGGTTATAAGCATTTTGTCCATGTGGCTTGGGCGGGGACTGCTACCATCGAAGGACGCGGCGCTCGTGCCCGGTTCCAGTGCCCCTCGCGCTGCCCCAGTACTCCAATCTCCTAAATGATTCCGCCGACCATTCCCCACCTCGTTGCGCGCGCATCCGAGCATCCTTTTCTCGGCAAACATCTGGCGATGGCGCGCGGCACGCACGCAGACGTCGTCGTGGCGCGCTTTGCCGAGCTCGAATTGACGAGCGCCTACGAGCCTATCTTCGACATCAGCGTGCACGCGCTGGCGCAATCGCTCTCGTCGGACGTGGAGAACGTGGATCGTTTCGGCGATGAACTCGGCTTCCAGGCGGTCACCCAGCGGCTTGACGCCGCTCCGTTCGACTTGTTCGAGGCGTTCGACCGCATCGCCGACGATCAGGAACTGGTCGCGCTAGACCGCATGTCGCGCGCGCTGCATGCGATCAATTTCTTCGGCGCGCAGCGGCACGGCCTGCTGTTTCTGCGGGTGCACGAGCGGCTGTTGAAGAGCGTGAAGTACGACCACGGGCGGCACTTCTCGAGCGTGCTGATGTCGTTCGGTCTGAACCCGTCGAGGATAGTGATCGAGCTGCCCGCGGCGGCCGTCGCGCACAAGACCTTTCTCGGCTATCTGACGAAAAGCTATCAGCGCTACGGCTTCAAGGTGGCCGGCAATCTCTCCAACGCCGGACAGATTCTTTCCGTGTCGGACACGGCGCGGCTCGATTTTCTGAAGATGGATGCGGCTAGCGCGCTGCGCGACGCGACAGTAAAACCGCTAGTCGGCTATGCAAGCCGGCTGCGCATCCCGCTGATTTTCAACCGCGTGATGGACGCAACACAGTTCGAAGCGCTGCAGCAATATGATGTGCGTTTCGTGCAGGGGCCGCTTTTCAACGCCCATTATCACGATCGTGCGGCTTGAGGTGGGTTTGGGGCGGGTTTGGCTTGAGCCTGGGCTTGAGCTTGGCTTCGGCTTCGGTTCGGCCTAGGCTTCGGTTCAGCCTACGTATGGGTTCGGCCTAGGCTTGCGTTCGGCGTCCGTCCGGCTTCGGTTCGTCTTTAGCTCGGCAGGAGTTCGGCCCGGCTTCTTCGCTGGCCGCTCGGTGCTCGCCCGGTTCGGTTCAGCCGCTGGTCAGCCCGCGTCGCCCAGACGCCGCGCTAGCGCCTTTAGCCGCGGCGCCACTCTTTCGCGAAACACATCTTCTCCCATCGACGAAGCCGGCCCGCTGCAACTCAGCACGAGCCAGCGCTTGTCCCGCGGCTCGCGAAACGGCACCGCGACGGCGTTCACATCGTCGTGCCAGGCGCGAAACGAATAGCAGCAGCGCTCTTTCGCGAACCCGGCAATTTCCTTCATGGCGTCGGCGACCAGCGCCGTTGCGCCCTTGCCCGCCGCTTTCTTCAATTCCGCGAGCAGCGCGTCGCGCACGTCCGCGGGCTGCACGGCGAGATAGGCGCGTCCCATCGAACTCGTCAGCATCGACAGTTTCGAGCCGGGCGCGAGGCCGAGCGTCAGCGCCGTTTCGCTACGAATCGTGTCCAGGTAGATCATGTCGAGGCCGTCGCGGCAGCCAAGCGAGACCGCTGCCCCCACCTCGCGCGCGAACGTGCGCATGTGCGGGCGCGCGAGTTCCAGCGTGTCGGTACCCGAAAGAAGCGCGAAGCCAAGCGACAGCACGCCCGCGTCCAGCGCGTATTTGCCGACCGACTCGTCGAGCCGCAGGTAGCCGAGCACGGTCAGCGTATAGGCAAGGCGATTGACGGTGGCCTTCGGCAAGCCTGTGCGCTCGACGAAATCGCGGTTGCCGAGCAGCGTCTCGCCGGGCCTGAAGGCGCGCAGCAGATCGAGCCCACGCGCGAGGGCAACGACGAATTTGCGTTCGTCGAGCGGTTCGGTGGAAGTGGCTGCGGGCGTCATGCGATGATACACTCGGGTGTCGTTTGCAAAACATTGTTTCGCATAGCGGAACTCAAGTCAAGCCTGCATCAGGCAAGCATCAGGAGATACGTCATGGCCGAGGCCGCGCAGTTTCACTGGGAAGACCCCTTGCTGCTCGATCAGCAGCTCACTGAAGACGAACGCATGGTGCGCGACGCCGCCGCGGCCTATGCGCAAGACAAGCTCCAGCCACGCGTGCTCGAAGCGTTCCGTCATGAAAAGACCGACATCGAGATCTTTCGCGAAATGGGCGAACTCGGCCTGCTCGGCCCGACCATTCCCGAGCAATACGGCGGGCCGGGGCTCAACTATGTAGCGTATGGCCTGATTGCGCGGGAAGTGGAGCGCGTCGATTCCGGCTACCGCTCGATGATGTCGGTGCAGTCCTCGCTCGTGATGGTGCCCATCTACGAATTCGGCTCTGAGGCGCAGAAGCAGAAGTACTTGCCGAAGCTCGCCACCGGCGAATGGATCGGCTGCTTCGGGCTGACCGAGCCAAACCACGGCTCGGACCCGGGCAGCATGGTCACGCGCGCAAAGAAGGTGGACGGCGGCTATTCGCTGTCGGGCTCGAAAATGTGGATCACCAATTCGCCGATCGCCGATGTCTTCGTCGTGTGGGCGAAGCTCGAGGAGAACGGCAAGGACACGATTCGCGGCTTCATTCTCGAAAAGGGCTGGAAGGGTCTCTCCGCGCCGACCATCCATAGCAAGGTGGGCTTGCGCGCGTCGATCACAGGCGAGATCGTGCTCGACGAAGTGTTCGTGCCGGAAGAAAACCGCTTTCCGGAAGTGAGCGGCCTGCGCGGTCCGTTCACATGCCTGAACTCGGCGCGCTATGGCATTGCGTGGGGTGCCCTCGGCGCTGCGGAAGCCTGCTGGCACACTGCGCGTCAGTATGTGCTCGATCGCAAGCAGTTCGGCCGGCCGCTCGCGGCCAACCAGTTGATCCAGAAGAAGCTCGCCGACATGCAGACCGAGATCACGCTCGGCCTGCAAGGCGTGCTACGCCTCGGCCGCATGAAGGACGAAGGAACGGCGGCCGTCGAAATCACGTCGATCATGAAGCGCAATTCTTGCGGCAAGGCGCTCGACATTGCGCGGCTCGCGCGCGACATGCTGGGCGGCAACGGCATCTCGGACGAGTTCGGCATTGCGCGGCACCTGGTGAATCTCGAAGTGGTGAACACCTATGAAGGCACACACGATATTCACGCACTGATTCTTGGCCGCGCGCAGACGGGAATTCAGGCGTTCTTCTGAATCTCAACGTGAAATGCGAAGTTGCCGGCGGTGCATAGGCGCTCCGGCATGGCGAAAAAAAAGGCCGGTTGACAATGAACCGGCCTTTTTCGTTGGCGCGACGCGCCATTTCCGACGCGCTCAGCGCGAGCTTACTTGTTCGGCTGCGGCGTCATGCGCAGATACGGACGCAATGCCTTGTAGCCCTTCGGAAACTTCTGTTTGATCACTTCTTCGTCTTTCAGTGACGGCACGATCACCACGTCGTCGCCCTGCTTCCAGTTGCCGGGCGTGGCCACCGAGTGGCTGTCGGTGAGTTGCAGCGAATCGATCACGCGCAGCACCTCGTCGAAGTTGCGCCCGGTGCTCGCCGGATACGTGATGATGAGGCGCACTTTCTTCTTCGGATCGATCACGAACAGCGAGCGCACCGTGAGGGTTTCGTTCGCATTCGGGTGAATCATGTCGTACAACTCAGACACTTTGCGATCGCCGTCGGCCAGAATCGGAAATCCGACATTGGCAGCCTGCGTTTCATTGATGTCCTTGATCCATTCCTTATGCGACTCGGCACTGTCGACCGACAACGCAATGGTCTTCACATTGCGCTTCTCGAATTCCTCGGCGAGCTTGGCGGTCAGGCCAAGTTCAGTGGTGCAGACGGGCGTGAAGTCCGCAGGATGCGAGAACAGTACACCCCAGCTGTCGCCGAGCCACTCATGAAACTTGATGCGCCCGATGCTCGATTCCTGCTCGAAATCCGGTGCGACATCGCCAAGACGTAGACTCATGTGCATCTCCTTAAGGTATCTGGCCAACTTGCGCGGGCTTTTGCCCGCAGCGTTCCGCAACGATAAAGCATACGGCAGCGAGCGTGAATGCAGAACCAACATCGGCTCACTACTTTATGCGGTTTTGTAATTTTCGCCGATTTAGTGGAAACTTTGCGGGACAGATCAACTCCATCATGCATTAACATCGCCTTCAAGGTCGGGCAATGGTTGTTGGGGAACTCCGCCTCGCCGGGAACGGTTCGTGCGTTCGCCTGGTGCAACCGGGCAGTACGCTCGCCAGTCGCCGTTTCTTTGGTTACGATTCACGCGTGGCGTGAGACGAAGGGGGAGCTGTCAATGTCGGAAGTCAACAAGGAGAGATTGATGTCGGATATCAAAACCGTCCTCGCGGACGCGGAAGACCTGCTGAAACAGGCCGCTAGCGCAACGGGCGAGCGCGCCTCGGAACTGCGCGAAACGGCGCTGTCCCGTCTGAAGCAAGCCAGGGAAAAAGCCGCCGACGTGCAAGTCGTGGTGGTCGAGAAAGGCAAGAAGGCTGCTCGCGCGACCGACGACTACGTGCACGAGCATCCTTGGGCATCCATTGGCATTGCGGCGGGCGCCGGCGTGCTGCTGGGTCTGCTGATCAACCGCAAGTAACTCTGCGCGCTGCCGGAAAAGTCAGCTCCGGCATGCGATCCCATAGAGTTGACCGGCGCATGCCCGGCCGGTCCGCTTAGCCCGGCGCGCACGTTTTCTCCGCGTCGCTTAGGCCAATCCGCGCAACGCCCACAGCCATGACGATCGACACACAATCACAGCGCGAACAACATAGTCCATTACGCCGCATCATCAGTTCGGTGTCGGCCATTCTGCAAACGCGCCTTGAGCTGATCGGCATTGAGCTTGCCGAAGAAAAGGATCGCCTACTCGGCGTGCTCTTTCTTGGCCTTGCGGCGATGATGCTGACCACCATGGCTCTCATCGCACTCACCGCGCTCGTCGCCATTGCGTTCTGGGACACCTACCGCTGGCAGGCGCTTGCGGGAATCACGCTCGTTTATGCGATTGCGGGACTGGTGTGCGCGCTCAAGGCGCGCAGCGGCCTGCGCACTGCGCCGATGGTTTTCGAGGCCACCATCGCCGAATTCGAGAAAGACCGCGACGTGTTTCGCAGACCGTAACGCGGTGAATACGCATAGCGCGACGAGTTGCCGCGCGGCTCATGCAGCGGTGCGGACCGCAAACATTGTGCCGCGATGCCGCGAGGTCTCACGAGCCGTTCGTACTGCTGTTTCTGCTCTCTCACTGCCCCACACGCCATGAGCCAAAGCTACTCGAATACCGCATACCGTAACAAGCGCCAGCCGGCGCGAGACCTGAGCGCACCGCAACTGCGAGCACTGCGCAAGGAACTGTTGCTCGTGCGCGCGGACGTCGAACGCATGGAATTCGCGCAGGCGACGATGGAACTGCGCGAGGCCGTCACGCACTTCAGCTGGCTCAAGTTCATCGTGCCCGGGTTCGGCGGACTGCGTATGGGCAGCGGCGCGAAAACCAGCTTTCTGAACGCCGGGACGATCGGCGCTCTTCTCAAGCAATACCCGCTCATCAGTTCTCTCGCTTCACTGGTGCTTGCTAAACCGCTGCGTGCCACGGTCGCAGCCGGTGCGAAACCGGCACTGAAGTGGGGCAGCCTTGCGTTCGCCGCGTGGGAAGCGTATCGGGTGTGGCAGCAGATCAAGGGCGCCTCGCGCGCTACCGTCGACTCGCCCGACCAGGGTTGAAGTTGCCTCAGGCGGTCGATCACGGTACGCGTTAGCCCGTCCCCCAGCAATCCGCGGCGAGCGGCGCCGAACCGTTCGCCCCATTCCTGTTGCTTCGCAACCCGGTCGCGTCGAGAGTGAAGACGCCGCACGGATCGTCTCGCATGGGCCCAGCGTCGTCCGGGGCCGCTTCGATCGAGTAGCCCCCGTTGGTATCGTCGGCCGGCAACACGCGCAGGTGATACACAGCCGTGCCCGATTGCGGCGCCCGGTCGAAGCCCGGCGGCAGCGCCACAGTGCCGGTGCTTGCCGCGCCTTCGACGAATTGAGCTGCCCTCATGAGCGCCGATGCCGCGTCGACCCTGTGAGTTCGCGCGATCTGGTTGCGATACGAAGGCACGGCGAACACGGCCAGTACGGCAACTATCGCGAGCGTGATCACCAGTTCGAGCAAGGTGAATGCGCACAGCTGCGGCCTTCTCATGTCCACCTCCTAAAAAGGCCTTGCAGCGACTCGCCGCCAGTGGCGTTCAACTTTGTCGCCGTCGACCACCAGTTGCATCTGCAGCCACACCTGCGAGTCCCTGTTGTTGCCGAAGCCACGCGCCGTGAGCAGATACGCTCGCGCGTCCTGTCGGCCCGCGAGGCGCCACTCTTCTATCAGGCATTGCGGCGGGCGCAGCGACCCCGGCCATTGAGCGACTGGCGTCGTGGCCGCGCCTTCAAATACTGCTTCGAGTTTCCATTGCGTCGGCTCGCGGGCAGCAGCCTGGGCTGCGATCACACCCGTAGCCGTGGATGCGATGGCGTTTCGGGTGCATAAGGTCAACGCCGAATCTGCGGCGTGGAAGGCCTGCAAGTACTCGCGCACATTCACCGCGCTGCGCGCCGCTGCGAGCGATGCCTCGAACCACGCGGCCGAGCTCGCGAGGAGCATGGCTGAAATGAGCAGAACGATGGGGAGCACGGCGCCTTGCTGCTGACGGTGGTGAGGTGCTCGGTGGTGCTTGTGGTGGTGCTGATGTTTGTGTGGCGCGGCGGATGCGACCGCTCCGCCAGCACCTTGCGATTGATAGCTCCAACAAGCCTCGCCGCCGCAGCAGCACCCTGCCCTGCTTTGTCTTACCGTCACAAACCGCCCTCCGCATGGTTGCGCAGCGCGACGCGCCGCCAGAACGCCTGCCGCGGCCGCGAATCGGTCGCAACGCCAGCTACGCCGTCGCAGTCGGTATAGCGTGAGTGCTGCCGCTGCGGCGCACCTCGCACGAGTACGCACAGGTCGACTGCGACGACCGTCGACCATTGATCCGCTATCACCGCCGACGCGTCCACGGCACTCGCCGCGCCCGCGAGCCAGTATCTGATGCGCAAGCGTTCCACGCCTTCGACCAGTGGCTGCGCGGAGCCCGTCTTGCCGTTTCCTTCGCAATAAAGCTCGGGCTCACCGGTCGAGCTACTCGGCTTCGCATAGAAGCGATTGACTACCGGCACGCCGCGATCGCCAAGCGCGGCGCTAGTGCCCGTCACAGCCTGGCCGAGGCAGTCCGTTGTCTGTCCGGTGGACGACGGCCACGTCGACACACTGTCACCGACATAGCGCACCGCGACGCCGTCTGATTTGCCAGTCAATGTTTCGCACGTCAAACGGCTGTCGTCGGTGCCCGCGGGATGGCCGCCCGAACAACCGAACAGTGGCGCGGGCGCGCGATATTGCGCGACGCCGGCCGGCACGAAGCCCGCCATCTGCAACTGCTGCCCGATCACGGTCAGCGCGGCCAAGCCCGCGTCGCGCATACGCAATGCATTGTTAGCGTTGTCGAACGCCGTGCGCTGCGTCGAATAAAGCGAGACGACGCCTGCGGTCACCACGAGTCCGAGCGCCACCGCGATCACGAACTCAATGAGCGTATGGCCGCGTCCATCACGCACGGGCAACATCATTTGACGAACGCCAGCGCGACACATGACGAGCCTGCGGGGGCATCCACTCCGCCACAGGGTTCGGGTTTGTCCATCATGTCGTCGGCGCGCGGCATGTTGCGTAACGCCGTCCATGTGACCCGCGCCACCGCTACGCCTGCAGTACCTGTCACTGACGCGTCGCCTTGCGGCAACAGCGTCGCAGCTCGCGTGCGCCACGCGTTCAAGGCGGAATCGCTGGACGCGGGCGCGCACGCGGCTTCAACGACGGAATCGGCAATCCACGCGGCGTGCTCGCGCATCGACATGGCTCGTGCCTCGCGTGCCATCCATAGTTGGCCGGCGATCAGCCCTAGTGCGCTCGCGGCCATTACGGCAACGGCGAGCATCACTTCGATCAGCGAACTGCCGCCGCGCCTTGCGCGAAAGCGATGCGGCCACACGCGCGGCATCCTGTCTTTTCCGCACAGCCGCGCCTGCCTCAGCATCTGGCTTTCGCGCGCCTGAGCAAACGCCACGGACCGCCTGATGAGCACGCTCATGACGCTGCTCCACATGCGCCTTCCACGATGCGCGTACGGCCACCCGCTGCGATACGGATGCAGCGCCGCCATTTATCGCCCTGCGTCGCTTTGGACGGCGTTCGCGGCGCAATCTCAAAACTGCGGAAAGTACCGATGAGTTGGCCGGCAGGCGGCGTGAACGTCAGATTCGTCTGGACGCCGACGATGCTCACCGCTGCCAGCGAGCCGTGCGCTCGCAACAGCGTCGACGCGCCGCCGCGCTCGGCGAGAACGGCCCAGCCGCACGACCAGTCGCTGATCGCATTGCCGCACGGTTGCCCGGCGGGCAGACAGTGCCGCGCGGCGTCCGTTCTGCACACGGTCACGCGAGCACCGCGGCGTAATGCTTCGCTGCGGGCATACGCGAGAGTCGAGACGAGCGCCTTCGCGCGTGCGTCGACCTGATCGCGCACGCGCCATGCAACGAACGACGGCGTCGCCATCACGAGGATCACCGCGAGCAGCGCGAGCACCACAAGCGTTTCGACGAGCGTAAAGGCGCCGCACGGCGGCGAAGCGATTGCATGCGGTTTCATCTGCATCCCTGAATGTTTTCGAAGAATGCAGCCAATCTAGCGGCTCGCGAACGACTCAACAATCGGCCGAATGGCCAGGTGGCATTCAGACGCTGGCGCGCGCCAGAATTCACGCGACGCAAACAAAGGGAGCGGCAGATGCAGAAAGGTCAGGCCTCGCGGCAACCAACGACATGTACGAAGCGCGCGCCGGCACGCTTCGGATCAGCGCTTGCGGGAAGGCTTTGGAGGCGAGGAGGCGCGGCGGAACTCTTCGATCACGTCTTCGAATTCCGAGACGTCTTCGAAGCGCCGGTAAACAGAGGCGAAACGCACGTAGGCGATGGTGTCGAGCGCGCGCAACTCGTTCATCACGAGTTCGCCGAGGCGCTCGCTGCGCACTTCGCGCTCGCCGCTGCCGAGCAGCTGATACTCGATGCGGGCGACGGCCGCGTCGATTGCGTCCGCTGCAACCGGACGCTTGCGCAGCGCCAGTTGCATGCTCGCGACGATCTTGCGGCGGTCGAATTCCGTGCGACTGCCGTCTTTCTTGACGACAGCCGGCAACGCCAGCTCGACCCGCTCATACGTCGTGAAACGCTTGTCGCAGGCCGGGCAGCGGCGGCGCCGGCGAATCGTCGCGCCGTCTTCCGAGACACGCGAGTCGACAACCTGCGTATCGGCGTGACGGCAGAAAGGGCAATGCATGGCGGCTTAGCGGTAGACCGGGAAACGCTGCGTCAGCTCGGCAACTTGCCCGCGCACGCGTTCGATCGTGGCGGCGTCTTCCGGGTTCTCCAGCACGTCTGCAATCAGGTTGGCCACCTGCTCAGCTTCCTTGACGCCAAAGCCGCGCGTGGTCATGGCCGGCGAGCCGAGGCGGATACCGCTCGTCACGAACGGCTTCTCCGGGTCGTTCGGAATGGCGTTCTTGTTGACGGTGATATGCGCTGCGCCCAGCGCGGCCTCGGCGGCCTTGCCGGTGATCTTCTTCGCACGCAGGTCGACCAGCATCACATGACTCTCGGTGCGGCCGGAGACAATGCGCAGACCACGCTTGACGAGCGTCTCGGCAAGCACGCGTGCATTTTCGACAACCTGCTGCTGGTAGACCTTGAATTCCGGCGACAGCGCTTCCTTGAACGCCACCGCCTTGCCGGCGATCACGTGCATGAGCGGGCCGCCCTGAATGCCCGGGAAGATTGCCGAGTTGATCTGCTTTTCGAACTCGGCCTTCATCAGGATCACGCCGCCGCGCGGGCCGCGCAGGCTCTTGTGCGTGGTGGTGGTGACGAAGTCGGCGTGCGGCACGGGGTTCGGATAGACGCCCGCGGCGATCAGGCCGGCGTAGTGCGCCATGTCGACCATGAAGTATGCGCCGACCGACTTGGCGATCTTCGACAGACGCTCGAAGTCGATACGCAGAGCAAACGCCGACGCGCCGGCGACGATCAGCTTCGGCTTGTGTTCCTGAGCGAGCTTTTCGGCAGCGTCGTAATCGATGTCTTCCGCTTCGTTCAGGCCGTAGCTCACCACGTTGAACCACTTGCCCGACATGTTGACCGGCGACCCGTGAGTCAGGTGGCCGCCGTGCGCGAGGCTCATGCCCATGATCGTGTCGCCGGGCTTGAGCATGGCGAAGAACACGCCCTGGTTTGCCTGCGAGCCGGAGTTCGGCTGGACATTGGCCGCTTCCGCGCCGAACAGTTGCTTGACCCGGTCGATAGCAAGCTGCTCGGCCACGTCGACATATTCGCAGCCGCCGTAGTAGCGCTTGCCCGGATACCCTTCGGCGTACTTGTTGGTGAGTTGCGAGCCTTGCGCAGCCATGACAGCCGGGCTCGTGTAGTTCTCCGACGCAATCAGTTCGATGTGTTCTTCCTGACGGCGGTTTTCCTGCTCGATCACCTTCCAGAGTTCAGGGTCGACGTTGGCGATGGTGCTTTGGGCTCTGTCAAACATACGGATTCCGTTGAATGTGTTCAGGTTGACCGGATCTTGCGCCGAATCTTGCGTAGAGGGTACGCGGCGCTGCTGGCGGCTGGGCCAGCCCTGACGTGGCGGGGGGAGAATCGCCGCACACGCGAGGCAGGCCAGCCACCGTCAGCGCAGATGAATGCGCGCGGATCACGGCTGCCCAGGCGAACGGCAAAACGGCACCCCGCGCTTCACGGTGGGTTGTTCCACCTTGAACCCGATTGGTTGAATCGGTTCTATCGCCAGTTACGCAGGGATGAGCGCGTTAGTTTATTGGAAGAGGATCGAATAGGCAACCGGCTTTGCGCTGCCATGCAGGGCGCCCACCAAGGGGCTTTGGACGGCGGCCGGGGCAAGGCCGAACCGTCCCGCGCAGGCCCGCCGGCCGGAGCTTGCGCGCGCCTTGCGACGCGGCTTCTGCGACTCGTGCATCCTTGCCGCAGCGCCGCATTGGAAGTAGGCTTGGGACCTTTCTCTCCTACCGACCAGGGAACTGCAATGATCGTGTTCGTCACCGGGGCGTCCGCAGGATTCGGCGCCGCCATCGCTCGTGCCTTCGTAAAGGGCGGCCACCGCGTGGTCGCCACCGCACGCCGCAAAGACCGTCTGCAAGCGCTTGCCGACGAGCTGGGCGACGCGCTTTTGCCGTACGAACTGGACGTGCGCGACCGCGCGGCCGTGGAAGCGGTCCCGGCAGCCTTGCCCGCGGAATTCGCCGCCATCGACGTGCTGGTCAACAATGCGGGCCTCGCGCTCGGCGTGGAGCCCGCTCACAAGGCAAGCCTCGACGAATGGCAGACCATGATCGCAACGAACTGCACCGGCCTCGTTCAGGTCACGCATGTGCTGTTGCGCGGCATGGTGGAGCGCAACCGCGGCCATATCTTCAATCTCGGCTCGGTGGCCGGGCATTGGCCCTACCCCGGCGGCAACGTCTACGGCGCGACCAAGGCTTTTGTGCGGCAGTTCAGCCTGAACCTGCGTGCCGACCTGGCCGGCACCGCGTTGCGCGTGACCGACATCGAACCGGGGCTGTGCGGCGGCACGGAGTTCTCGAACGTGCGCTATCGCGGCGACGACGAAAAGGCGGGCAAAGTTTACGAAAACGTGCAGCCGCTCACGGCCGAGGACATCGCCGATTCGATCTACTGGATCGCCACGCGCCCGGCTCACGTCAACATCAACACGATCGAACTGATGCCGGTCGCGCAATCGTTCGCCGGTTTGAGCGTTCATCGCGGCTAAAGCCCGCCCGGGCGCGCGCACATCTTGAAACAGACCTCGCGTTGTGCGTTCCGGTAAAATGCGCCGCATGAATATGACGACAAGCCAGCCCGGCACGGAAATCGGCCACACGTGGGACATCCGCGTGTATTACGAAGATACCGACGCCGGGGGCATCGTGTTTTACGCGAACTACCTGAAGTTTTTTGAACGGGCGCGCACCGAATGGCTGCGCGCCTGCGGGATCGAACAGAACCGGCTCGCCGACGAAACGGGCGCAATCTTCATTGTCCGCAGCACGGCTGTCGACTATCGTGCGCCCGCGCGTCTTGACGATATTGTCAAAGTGGTCAGCCGCATCGAGCGCCTCGGCAAAGCGTCCGTCGACTTCGCGCAGGAAGCCTGGCGCGGCGGCACGCTGCTTGCTACCGGCTCGATCCGGATCGGCTGCGTAGCGCGCACGGGGTTGCGCCCCGCGCCGATTCCGCCGCCGGTGCTCGCCGCCTTGCGGCGCGGACCGGGCGCGAGCGGCGGCGTGTCAACGAACCCAGGCTGACTCCCGTTGTTACGGGGCCAGTGAATTCGCATCGATCAAGCAGCACCAAGCATGGTTCGGCTTGCAGTACAGCCGATGCTTCCGTTTTGCTCACGGCAAGCTTCGTGTGGCCTTGCAAAGCCGGACGCCCCCTTTCGGGACGTTAAAACGAACCTTTATGAACACTACACAAGATCTGTCGATCGTTTCTCTCGTACTCAATGCGAGCCTGCTGGCGCAGGCCGTCATGGCGCTCCTGCTGTTGTTGTCCCTGTTGTCGTGGACTTTCATCTTCCGCAAGTGGTTTGCGATCCGCCGCGCCCGCGCGCAAACTGAGCGTTTCGAACGCGATTTCTGGTCGGGCGGCGACTTGCAGGCGCTTTATCAGAGCGCGGCCAATAACCGCCACACCATCGGCGCGCTGGAGCGTATTTTCGAATCCGGCATGCGCGAATTCCTCAAAGGCAAGGAAAAACGACTGAACGACCCGGGCGCGATTCTCGACGGCGCCCGCCGTGCAATGCGTGCGGCGTTCCAGCGTGAAATGGACGTGCTTGAAGCGAACCTGGCGTTTCTCGCGTCGGTGGGTTCGGTAAGCCCGTATATCGGTCTGTTCGGTACCGTGTGGGGCATCATGAATGCGTTTCGCGGACTCGCCAACGTGCAGCAGGCAACCTTGGCGAACGTCGCACCAGGTATTGCCGAGGCGCTGACCGCCACCGCCATCGGCCTGTTCGCCGCGATCCCGGCCGTGGTCGCGTACAACCGCTACGCGCACGACATCGACCGTCTGGCGATCCGCTTCGAGACCTTCATCGAAGAGTTCTCGAACATCCTGCAGCGCCAGGCGCACTAAGGAGTCCACGATGGCAGGCTCTCGCTCCTCCAGCATGCGCGGCGGCCGCTCGCGCCGCGCAATGTCCGACATCAACGTCGTGCCGTATATCGACGTGATGCTCGTGCTGCTCGTCATCTTCATGGTGACCGCGCCGCTCGTCGCGCCGTCCATCGTCAATCTGCCGACCGTCGGCGGCGCGGCGCCGCAGCAGCAAACTCCGCCGGTGATCGTCAACATTCGCGCGGACGGCAACATGAGCGTCAAGTACAAAGACGACTCCGGCGCGCAACAGCAGGAGGACATGACGAAAGCCGGCCTCAACGGCTTTATCGCCGATCGCGCGCAGTCGCATCCCGATCAACCCGTCGTGATCGCAGCCGACAAAACCGTGAAATATGAAGCCGTGATGAACGTGATGTCCGAGCTGAAGGCTCAGGGCGTCAAACGCGTTGGACTGCTCGTCAAATCGCAATGATCCGTAAGAACACCGAATATCCGCTCCAGCCACCGCGTGAACGCGGCACCGGGCGAGCCTTTGTGTTCGCGCTGGTGATGCATGCGCTGCTCGGGTTCTTCCTGTATCACGGCATTCAGTGGCAGAACAGCACACCGGAGGGCGCGGAGGCCGAGTTGTGGACCGAGGTGCCGGACAGCGCGATTGCGCGCCCCGTCACGCCACCGCCGGTGCCGGTCGCGCCTGCTCCACCGGTGCGCGACGAACAGGCCGACATCGCGCTGCAGGAGAAGAAACGCAAGCAACAGGAAGCCGCGCGTGAGGCGCAACTCGCCGAGCAGCAGCGTCAGGAGAAGCTGCGGGCTCAGCAGGAAGAGGAAGCCAGGCGTCAGCAGGAACTTGCGGCCGAACAGGCCGCAAAGGCCGCGGCAGCAAAGCAGAAGCAACTGCAACAGCAGCAGGCGGAGAAGCTGCGTCAACAGCAACTCGCCGAGCAGAAAAAGCAGCAACTGAAGGAACAGCAAGAGGAACAGCAGAAGCAGGCCGAGGCGCAAAAGCAGGCTGAAGCCGAAGCACAGAAAAAGGCAGAAGCCCAAAAGGCGGCAAAGGCCAAGGCTCAAGCCGAAGCCGCAGCCCAAGCGAAGAAGCTCGACGCTGAGCGTCGCGCCCGGCTCGCGCAGATGCAGGGCATGGCAGGGCCTCCGGGTTCCACCGGCAATGGCCTCGGCAAGAGCGGCACGGGCAGCGGCTCGGGCGGCACGGCGGCATCGCCCGGTTATGCGGACAAGGTGCGCCGCGTGGTGCGGCCGAACATTACGTGGGGCGGCGAGACGGAGGGTCTCGAGACCGTTATCGCAGTTCGCTGCTCGCCGACCGGCACGCTGTTGAGCGCAACCATCGCGCACAGCAGTGGCAACTCGGCCTGGGACGATGCAGCGCTGCGGGCGGTTCAGCGCTCGGATCCAATGCCTCAGGACATCGACGGCAAAACACCGGCGAGCTTCCGGATCACGTTGCGGCCGGCAGGCTGATGGCAAGCCTGACAGTATCTTGACGGCAGACACCGCGCCTCGCCCGGCGCGGCGCACCCGGGAACGAAATAGTTCTTTTCCGGTCTGTCTGCTGTCGCGAAGCTTTAGTAAAACCGTTTTTGGGGAAACCATACAGCATGAGTTTGATGACCAAGCTAGGCCTGCGGACACTTGTAGCGTCGTGCCTGATCGCCGTCGGCGGCGCCGCGAACGCGCAACTCAACGTGCTCGTCACGGGCGTCGGGTCCACCCAGTTTCCGATCGCAACGGCGAATTTCGCCAATGAAGCGAGCTCGCCGCAGCAGGTCAGCACCATCGTGCGTCAGGATCTGCAACGCAGCGGCAAATTCACGAATATCGACGCGGGTTCTGCGCCTGTGCCCGAAACGGCTTCGGTCGACCTCGGCAGCTGGAAGGCGAAAGGCGCCAATGCTTTTGTCGCCGGCAGCGTGAACCGCCTGCCGAACGGCCAGTACGAAGTGCGCTTCAAGCTGTACGACACGGTCAAGGGCGAAAGCTTGGGCGGCCTCGTGCTGGTGAGCCCGGAAAGCGGCCTGCGCATGAGCGCACACAAGGTGGCCGACTACATCTACGCGAAGCTGATGGGCGGCCGCGGCGTGTTCGCCACGCGCCTGTCGTATGTCATCAAAACCGGCAACCGCTATCAGTTGCAAATTTCGGATTCGGACGGCCAGGACGCGCACATCGCACTCTCCAGCCCTGAGCCGATCATCTCGCCGGCATGGTCGCCTGACGGCACCAAGGTCGCTTACGTGTCGTTCGAGAAGAAGAAGCCGATCGTCTACATTCACGATCTGCCCACGGGCCGCCGCATTGTCGTGGCGGATCAGAAGGGCAATAACAGCGCGCCTGCATGGTCGCCGGACGGGCGCACGCTCGCCGTGGCGCTCTCGCGTACCGGCAACACCCAGATCTTCGCGGTCAATGCTGACGGCAGCGGCCTGCGCCGCCTCACGCAGGGCAGCTCGATCGACACCGAGCCGACCTTCTCGCCGGACGGCCAGACCATTTACTTCACCAGCGACCGTGGCGGCCAGCCGCAGATCTACAAGATGTCGGCGCAGGGCGAAAGCGCCGGCGCCGCGCAGCGCGTCACCTTCACCGGCAGCTACAACACGAGCCCACGCGTGAGCCCAGACGGCAAACAACTCGCGTATATTTCGCGCGTCGGCGGCGGCTTCAAGCTGTACATCCAGGACCTGCAAGGCGGGACCGCCACGGGCCTGACGGACACGACACATGACGAATCGCCGAGCTTCGCGGCGAACGGTCAGTACATTCTTTACGCCACTCAGGTGAACGGCCGTGGCGTATTGGCTGCGGTTTCGACCGACGGTCGCACCCGGCAGGTCCTGTCAGTGCAGGGGGGCAGCGTACGCGAGCCGTCCTGGGGCCCATTCATGCAATAACGTTGATGCAATAACACAAGGAGAGTAAAAAATGATGTCCAAACTTCGCTTCGCATTTGCAGTTCTGATGGTCGGTGCACTGGCCGCGTGCCATTCGGGCGTCAAGCTCGATGAAAACGCCAACAAGGGTGGCGCTGTCTCCACGCAGCCGAACCCGAACGATGTCGCGCAAGTGAACGTCGACCCGCTGAACGACCCGAACAGCCCGCTCGCGAAGCGCAGCATCTACTTCGATTTCGACAGCTACTCGGTGAAGGACGACTACCAGTCGCTGCTGCAACAACACGCGCAATACCTGAAGAGCCATCCGCAACGCCACGTGCTGATCCAGGGCAACACCGACGAGCGCGGCACCAGCGAATACAACCTGGCGCTCGGCCAGAAGCGTGCTGAGGCTGTGCGTCGCTCGCTGTCGCTGATGGGCGTGACGGACTCGCAAATGGAAGCCGTGAGCCTCGGCAAGGAAAAGCCGCAAGCCACGGGTCATGACGAATCGTCGTGGGCACAAAACCGCCGCGCCGATCTCGTGTATCAACAGTAAGTAACGGGTGATGAGCCGAATGACGCATCGTTTCCCCTGGCCGCGGTTTGCCGCAGCGGCCTGTGTCGCGGGCACGGTCCTCGTGGCTGTGCCCGCGCATGCCGGCATCTTCGACGACGATCAGGCCCGCCAGGCCATTCTCGATCTGCGGGCGAAGACTGACAGTCTGTCGAGCCAGTTGTCGGCAGCCCAGCGCACCATCCTCGATCAGTCCAACCGTCTCGACCAGCTCAACCAGCAAGTTGCGACGCTGCGCGGGCAGAACGAGGACATGGGCAATCAGCTCGCCACGCTGCAAAAACAGCAGAAGGACTACTACACCGATCTGGACACGCGCCTGAAGAAGTTCGAGCCGCAGCAACAAACGGTGGACGGCGTTCAGGGCGAGGTCCAGCCGGGCGAAACCGATGCGTTCAACGCGGCTTCACAGCAGTTTCGCAATGGAGACTTCAAGAGCGCGGCGGCGTCGTTCCGCAGCTTTATCGCGAAGTTCCCGAACAGCCCGTATCAGCCGACCGCGCAGTACTGGCTCGGCAATGCGCAGTATGCATTGCGCGACTACAAGGGTTCGACCGCGACGTGGCAGGGTGTGGTGAAGAACTATCCGCAGCATCCGCGGGCGCCGGAAGCATTGCTGGCAATTGCCAACAATCAGATCGAGCAAGGCCAGAAGGCTGCGGCCAAGAAAACGCTCGAGCAGATCGTTGCGCAATATGGCGGCTCGAACGTTGCACAGTCCGCGCAAAGCAAGCTGTCGCAAATCAAGTAGGCCGGCGGTTGCAGAATTCGTTGGCTGATTGTGCTGGCTGTCCGCGTTGGCTAGTTGCGTCGGCACAGTCACGGTTCAGTGGCCGCGGTTCGGTGGCTGCGTTCCGGTGGCTGCGTTCCGGTGGCTGCCTTCCGGTGGCCGCGTTCCGCTAGTGACGTCTAGCAGTAGGCAGTAACGCGCAGTGTCTACGTGCAGGCAAGATAGTCACGCGCGCCTCTCGCTGAAAAGCCCGGGTCTCGTGCCCGGGCTTTTCACTATCTGAACTACTTCCCGGCGCTGCGGTTGCCCGATACGCCTAATGGGTTGACAGCTCCTTAGGGCCATCGCTATAATTTCGCTTCTCTTTTGGGTCGTTAGCTCAGCTGGTAGAGCAGCGGACTTTTAATCCGTTGGTCACAGGTTCGAATCCCGTACGGCCTACCAAAAGATTCGAGGGCTTACACGCGTTGGCGTCGTAAGCCCTTTTCTTTTTTGCGTCGCGGTTTCCGTCTGCAACGGGCCACAACTTGTCGTCGCTCCTTCCAAGCAAAATCCATCAGCCGGAAAGCCGCAGTCCTGCAGCGCTTCCAGGATATTTCCCACACCAAGCCCCGCCCTTTCGTCCGCCCGACTTCGCGCCTTCCGACAACGCTACGGACTGCGAACCTGAGCATTTATTGAGACACAAAGACGTGCAATGATCGCCGCCGTCTGGCCCGGCCGCTGTCCATCAGCGCAGGCAGACGCTCCCGCAACACCGCAATGCGCGGCGCCTTCATTTCATGGATATGACCAATTTTCTGTTCGATCTCGTCTCGAATCTTGCATTGCTGGCGATCGTCGTCATTGCGTGCCATGTCTGCAATCGGCTGATCCCTGGCGTTGCGCTGAACGGTCCGCGCGTGTTTGCAGCGCTTGCGTGCGCAGCGGTGCTGCTGGACGCCGCGCTCACCTTTCTCGTATTCGCCGACGCCCGGACGCGCTATGGCCAGTTCAGCACGCCATCGGCGTTCGTCGTCCGCAGCGCGGCATACGCGCTGACTGTCGTTGTGGCCTTCGCCTGGAACAGCGTGCGCCGCCGCAACCAGCCGGCCAACGCCAGCCCGCGCGCAGGCCTCGTCATCCCCACATCGCCGTATTCGAAATCTCATTTGCCGATGTGAGCGGCGCAGCCGTTCGAGCGTGCGCAGCACGCAAACAAAAACGGCGTCGCGAGAAAGATCGCGACGCCGTTTTTTCATGCTGCCAACGCGGCGAGTAGACCGCGCGTCCTCCCTCTCAACCTGGCTTTGACGCGTTCTTGCGCATCATCTTCCACAACGCGCCGAGCACGACCGGCACAATCGCGGCACCAATGCCGACCAGCACGATCACATTCAGATATTGGCGAATGAATGGGATGTTGCCGAAGAAGTAGCCAAGCAGCACGAGCAGCAACACCCAGAACAGCGCGCCGGCAATATTGAAAAGCTGAAAGCGGCTGACCGTCATTGCCGAAGCGCCTGCGACAAACGGGGCAAATGTTCGCACGATCGGAATGAAGCGCGCGAGCACGATGGTCTTGCCGCCATGTTTTTCATAAAAGTCGTGCGTTCTCTGCAGCGCGCGCCGGTCCAGAAAGCGCTCCAGCATGGGAATGCGCGAATTGAAAACCTTCGGACCAATGGCCCGCCCGATCATATAGTTGACGGTATTGCCGGTGGTGGCCGCGACGACCAGCAGAACGATCAGCAGCCCCAGACTCATCTGTCCCGACGCGCAGAATGCCCCCCCTATGAACAGCAGCGAATCGCCAGGCAAAAACGGCAGGATCACCAGCCCGGTTTCGCAGAAAACGATCAGGAACAGCACCGCATAGACCCAGGCGCCGTACACGTGGATGAATTCTCCGAGGAACTTGTCGATGTGCAGCACAAGGTTGGCGAGATGTAGCAGCGTGTCCAAAAAGCGTCCTTTATGAAGCGAGAGTGATTGCGGCGGGGTGTTCGGCAAAGATCTGCGAGTGATAGCGTCAGGCATCGCCTGTCGCCACAAATTGACCGCGTCATGATACCGAAAGTGCCCGGGCGGGCCTGAAAAATCTCGGGCATGTTTCCGCCATTTGGCGGCCGCCGCGCTCAAATCGCTATAATTTCGCCATGTCCGAATTCTCCGAAACGGCCGCCCGCGCCGACGCCCCGCCCACTGCTGCCGCTGCGCCAGTCCCGCGGCCGCTGCGCGCAATCCAGCCGCTGCCCGATCAGCTCATCAGTCAGATTGCCGCCGGCGAAGTAGTCGAGCGGCCCGCATCGGTCGTCAAGGAGTTGCTCGAGAACGCGCTCGATGCCGGCGCGCGCACGCTGCGCATCCTGCTCGACGAAGGCGGCGTCAAACGTATTTCCATTACCGACGACGGCTGCGGCATTCCCGAGAACGAACTGGCGCTCGCCCTGATGCGCCACGCGACGAGCAAGATCCGCTCGCTCGCCGAACTGGAGGCAGTCGCCACGCTCGGGTTTCGCGGCGAGGCGCTGGCATCCATCGCGTCGGTCGCGCAAATGACCATCACGAGCCGCACGGCCGAGGCGCCGCACGCGATGCGCGTCGATGCGCAAACCGGCGTTCTGAGCCCGGCAGCGGGCGCGCAAGGCACGACCATTGAAGTGCGCGAGCTGTACTTCAACACGCCGGCGCGCCGCAAATTCCTGAAGAGCGAACAGACCGAGCTTGGTCATTGCCTCGAACAGATTCGCCGCGCTGCACTCGCGCGCCCGGACGTCGCGATTTCGGTGCTGCACAACGGCAAGGCCGTCGAGCATTGGAACGCAAGCGAGCCGCCGGTGCGGGTCGCGAAGATTCTCGGCGAAACCTTCGCGACGGCTCATCTGCCGCTCGACGAATCCGCCGGTCCGCTCGCCATTTACGGTTGCGCGGGTCTGCCGACCGCGAGCCGCGGGCGCTCGGACCAGCAATACTTCTTCGTCAACGGGCGCTTCGTGCGTGACAAGCTGCTCACGCATGCGGTGCGCGCCGCTTATGAAGACGTGCTGCACGGCGACCGTTACCCATCATATGTGCTGTTTCTCGATTTGCCGCCCGAAGCGGTGGACGTGAACGTGCATCCGTCGAAAATCGAAGTGCGCTTTCGCGACTCGCGTTCGATCCATCAATTCGTGTTTCATGCGGTCCAGCGGGCGCTGGCGCGTCATGCGGGCGCGTCGCCGGAGACCACCGCGGGCGGCCACGCAGCGCATTTGCAGGCTTCCGCTGGCGGAGCGGTCTCGTTCGGCGCGTCGCCTGTGGGCGGTGTCGGATCGGGCGCTGCAGGCGCGATGAACACCGGGAACGGCGCAGGCAGCGCGGGCGGCTTCGCTCATAACCCATCAGCCGGTCCGGCAACCGGTGGCTTCAACGCTTCGCAGTCGCAGCCCGGCAATACGTGGATGCGCCAGTCGCGCATGACCCAAGGCACGCTCCCGGTCGCTCAGCCGCTCGCCTTCTACGACGCCCTGTTCGGCCGCAAAGACACCCAGGCGGGCTCGCCGCAGGCGGCGACGCTTTTCGAAGCGCGCGATTCCGCCGCCGAAGGTTCGTCGCCCTACAACCCGTCGGCGCCCTACGCGCCGCCCGCCTTCAATCCCGCCGACGACCAGCCGCTCGGTTTCGCGCTCGGCCAGATTCACGGCATCTATGTGCTCGCGCAGAACGCGCACGGCCTCGTCATTGTCGACATGCACGCGGCGCACGAACGCATTCTGTACGAGCAGTTCAAGAATGCGCTTGCCGATCGCTCGATTGCCGTGCAGCCGTTGCTGATTCCGCAGACCATGCAGGCCGACGCGGTGGAAATTGGCACCGTCGAAGAAGAGCGCGCCACGCTCGACGCACTCGGCTTCGATCTTGCCGTGCTGTCGCCGACCACGCTCGCCATCCGCGCGGTGCCGGCGTTGCTCAAGGACGCCGATCTGCAGGCGTTGGCGCGCGCGGTTCTGTCCGATCTGCATGCGTACGGCGGCTCGCGCGTGTTGACCGAGCGTCAGCATGAACTGCTCGGCACGCTCGCCTGCCATCACGCGGTGCGCGCGAACCGGCGCCTCACGCTCGATGAGATGAACGCGCTGCTGCGTCAGATGGAGGCAACCGAGCGCGCCGATCAATGCAACCACGGACGTCCCACGTGGTATCAATTGACGCTTGCCGATCTCGACCGCCTGTTCATGCGCGGACAGTGACCGTGCGTTTTCTGCAACCTGCGCCGCGAGCGGCGGCATGCTCATGAGCGCGCGCAAGTCCACGCCGGTTCCCTGTCTGCTCGGGCCGACCGCGTCCGGCAAGACGGCGGCCGCGCTCGCGCTGGCGGCGAGGCACCCGGTCGAAATCGTCAGCGTCGATTCGGCGCTGGTCTATCGCGACATGGACATCGGCACCGCCAAGCCAAGCGCCGGGGAACGGGCGGTCGCGCCACATCATCTGATCGATATCGTCGATCCTGCCGACGCTTATTCAGCCGCTCAATTTCGCGCCGACGCGTTGCGTCTGACCGCCGAAATCAGCGCGCGCGGGCGACTGCCGCTGCTCGTCGGCGGCACAATGCTGTACTACAAGGCGCTGACCCAGGGGCTCAACGACCTGCCCGCCGCCGATGCCGCCGTGCGCGCGCAACTCGACGCCGACGCCGCGCGCGACGGCTGGCCCGCGCTGCATGCGCGGCTCGCGGCCGTCGATCCGGCGACAGCGGCGCGCCTCGCGCCCAACGATTCGCAGCGCATCCAGCGCGCGCTCGAAGTGTTCCTGCTGACCGGCGAACCCATGTCGGCACTGCTCGCAGCCCCGACCCGCCCCGACGAGGTCGCGGCCCAATGGCACTTTGTGCCGATTGCGCTCGAGCCGTCCGAGCGAAGCGTACTGCACGCGCGCATCGAACAGCGTTTCGACGCGATGCTGGCCAACGGTTTCGTCGATGAAGTGGTAAAGCTGCGCGCACGCGGAGACTTGTCGCCAGATATGCCGTCGATGCGTTGCGTCGGATACCGGCAGGTATGGGAGTATCTGGACGGCGCGGTCGACTATTCGACCATGCGCGACAAGGGCGTGTTTGCGACCCGGCAACTGTGCAAGCGGCAGCTCACATGGCTGCGCGGCATGAATGAGCGGATGGTGGTGGACTGCTGCGACCCACAGGCGACGGCGCGGGTGCTCGAGGTGGTCGAAAGACTGATTGGCGCTTGATGCCGCTATTGAGCGATCGCGCAATGGCGCGATCGTGCGGCCGGAATCCTGAAACCTGCACGGCGACGGCGACCTTCGCGCCGTGCAGGCTGTGGCGGTTTACGGCGCGCCTGTGAGACGGCCCTATGAAACCGGCCCGTGAGACGGGCCTATGAACCGAGGCCTATAAAAAGCGCCTATAAAACGCGCAGTTAGACGACAACCGTCTGTGCTTCACCAGCCGCGCTCTCGCGAATCACGCCGATTTTCCAGACCTGCTCGCCCGCAGCCGACAACAGACCGATCGCGGCGTCCGCATCTGCAGCCGACACGACGACTGCCATGCCAATACCGCAGTTGAATACGCGATGCATTTCCGCGTCGGCCACTCCGCCGTGCTTCTGCAGCCACGAAAAGAGCGGCGGCAGAGGCCAGCCGCGATGATCGAGCTCGGCCGTCAGGCCCTCGCGCAGCACGCGCGGAATGTTTTCGACCAGCCCGCCGCCCGTGATGTGCGCCATGCCCTTCACGGCGATCTGCTGCATGAGCGCGAGCAGCGGCTTCACGTAGATATGAGTGGGCGCCATCAGTGCGTCGGCGAGCGAACGGCCGTCGAAGTCCGCGTTCAGATCGGGCTGCGCGCGCTCGATAATCTTGCGCACCAGCGAAAAACCGTTGGAATGGATGCCGCTCGAGGCGAGACCGAGCACCACGTCGCCCGGGGCGATCGTGCTGCCGTCGATAATCTTGCTTTTCTCCACCGCGCCGACCGCGAAACCGGCCAGGTCGTATTCGCCGTCCGGATACATGCCCGGCATTTCAGCCGTTTCGCCGCCGATCAGCGCGCACCCTGCGAGTTCGCAACCCTGCGCAATGCCTTTCACGACCGTGGCCGCGGTGCCCACGTCGAGCTTGCCGCACGCAAAGTAGTCGAGGAAAAAGAGCGGCTCCGCGCCTTGCACGAGAATGTCGTTCACGCTCATCGCGACCAGGTCCTGGCCCACGGTGTCGTGCCTGTTCAACTGGAACGCGAGGCGCAGCTTGGTGCCCACGCCGTCCGTGCCCGACACGAGCACAGGCTCCTTGTACCGCTTGGGCACCTCGAACAGCGCGCCGAATCCGCCGATGCCGCCAAGCACGCCGTCGCGCATCGTCTTTTTGGCAAAAGGCTTGATTGCGTCGACCAGCGCGTCGCCCGCGTCGATGTCCACGCCAGCGTCGCGGTACGACAACCCTTGGGCCGAATCAGTGGAATTCGGGGCGGATTTCGGTTGATTCATGGGGGGAGTGCTCGAAGGTCGGTAAAATGCGATTTTACCCGATGCCGATCCAGAGTTGGCGCTTGGCGCTGACTGCGGTCCATACAGCGTTGCGGGCCGGCTGGCTGGAATTAGCTCGTCCGGTTCCAACGACACCAGGGAAACAACTTTGCAACAGAACGCCCCGATACTGACTCCGGTGCAGCGCCGCGCCTTCATCTGGCTCGCCATTGCGCTCGGCGTCGGCATTCTGCTGTGGCTGCTGAGCCCGGTTCTCACGCCCTTTCTGCTCGGCGCGATTCTCGCGTACATCCTGCAACCGGGCGTTGCGTGGATGGTGCGCCGGCGCGTGCCGCGCGCGCTCGCAGCCTTGCTGATGATGCTGCTGTTCACGCTGCTGATGACGCTGCTCGTGCTGCTGGTGTTTGCCGTGATCCAGAAAGAAGGGCCGCAGTTGCGCCAGCAGGTGCCGTTGCTCTTCACCCATGTCAACGCATGGCTGCAACCCAAGCTCGCGCTGCTCGGCCTCGCGGATTCGCTCGACTTCGCAAGCGTGCGCGATCTCGTGATGGGACAGCTCGAAGGCAGCGCGCAGACCGTCGCGCGCTATGCGTGGACCTCCATTGTGACGAGCAGCAACGTCATGATGGCGGTAATCGGCAACCTGATCATGGTGCCGCTCGTGCTGTTCTATCTGCTGTACGACTGGAACCGCATGCTGCTGCGCGTGCAAAGCGTGGTGCCGCGGCGCTGGCTCGACAAGACGCTGCAACTCGCGCGCGACATGGACCAGATGCTCTCGCAATACCTGCGCGGCCAGTTGCTCGTAATGGGCGTGCTGGCCGTGTTCTACGCGGCCGCGCTGTCTATTGCCGGCTTCGAGATCGCGCTGCCGGTGGGCATTTTCACGGGGCTCGCGGTGTTCATTCCGTACGTCGGCTTCGCGACCGGTCTTGCGCTCGCGCTGCTCGCGGCTTTGCTGCAGTTCGGCAACTGGTACGGCTTCGGCGCCGTCGCGCTGATTTACGGCGTGGGGCAGATCGTCGAGAGCTTTTTCCTCACGCCGCGCCTGGTTGGCGAGCGCATCGGACTGCATCCGCTCGCGGTCATTTTCGCGTTGCTCGCGTTCGGTCAGCTGTTCGGCTTTTTCGGCGTGCTGCTCGCATTGCCGGTAAGCGCGATTCTCTCCGTGGCGGTGCGCGAGCTGCGGCAAAGCTATCTGCAAAGCACGCTGTACAACAACTGATTTTTTGCTTCGCTGTTCCGGCTCGTGCGGCGCTTTGCGGCGCGAGCCCTATTTTCGGCATTAACCTACTGTGCTTCGTCAACTGACGCTCGATCTCGGCACTCCGCCGCCATCGACATTCGACAATTTTTTCGCCGGCGCGAACGCCGAGCTGGTGACGCGCCTGCGCGAGCTCGACAGCGCGCTCGCCGCCGGGCCGCTCGCCGACCGGACCTTCTACGTATGGGGCGAAGCGGGCAGCGGCCGCACACATCTATTGCAGGCGCTGGTGCACGAAGCGCCGCCAGGCCATGCGCGCTTCGCGGGTCCGCAAAGCAGCCTCGCCGCGTTCGGTTTCGATCCGCGCGTGGCGCTTTATGCGATCGACGATTGCGACGCTCTTTCCGCCGCACAGCAGATCGCCGTGTTCAACCTCTTCAACGAGGTACGCGCGCACCCCACGAGTGCGCTCGTCGCCACCGGCAACGCGCCGCCCATCGGCATGACGGTGCGCGAGGACCTGCGCACGCGGCTCGGCTGGGGCCTCGTGTTCCATCTCGCGCCGCTGCCCGACGAGGCCAAGGCGGCGGTTCTAAAGCGCGCGGCGCGCGAGCGCGGCATCATGCTCGCCGACGACGTGCCCGCCTATCTGCTCACGCATTTTCGCCGCGACATGCCGAGCCTGATGGCGCTCCTCGACGCACTCGACCGTTTTTCGCTGGAACAGAAGCGCGCGGTCACGCTGCCGCTTTTGCGCACGATGCTGGCTTCCCCCGCCCAGGAGGCGCCCGCCGCGTCGTCCGCCGCTTCAAGTAAAATAGACCCCCATGGCTAATCTCGCACTCTTCGACCTCGACCACACGCTCATTCCTACTGACAGCGACCACGAATGGGGTCGCTTCATGGTGAAACACGGCATGGTCGACGCCGAAAATTTCGCCCGTGAAAACGACCGCTTTTACGCCGACTACAAGGCCGGCAAGCTCGACATTCACGCGTACCTGATCGCCATGCTCACGCCGCTCGCCAAATACACGCGCGCGCAACTCGCCGACTTCCACGCGCAGTACATGCATGAGGTGATCACTCCGGCCATCCTTCCGGCGGCGGTCGAACTGGTCAAGCGACACCGCGAAGCCGGCGACCTGTGCTGCGTGGTCACGGCCACCAACGAATTCATCACCCGTCCCATCGCGAGCGCATTCGGCGTGGACACGCTGATCGCCTGCGAAGCTGAAACCGTCGACGGTCAGCCGCATTCGGCCTACACCGGCCGCCCCACCGGCACGCCGAGCTACAAGGAAGGCAAGATCGTGCGCACCGAGGCATGGCTCGCGTCGCTCGGCAAGAACTGGAGCGACTTCGAGCACAGCTATTTCTACAGCGACTCGCACAACGACATTCCGCTGCTCGAAAAGGTCACCGACCCGATCGCGACCAATCCCGACGACACATTGCGTGCCCATGCAGAGGCCAAAGGCTGGCGCATCCTCGAACTCTTTCAACCCACGTGATCAAAAAACTCATTCGCAAGCTATTCGGGCAGGACACAGCTTCCGCCGAAGACACGCTGCCGGCTGAAGCCGACGCAGACGAAGCCGGCAGCGCACCGGCACGCAACGCAGCAGGCGCCGCCGGTGCAGGCCGCGCGCGCCGCAAGCCGGCCCGCGGCGGCGCGCCCGCCAAGGCGGTGCGCGACCCGGACGTGCCGGTCATCATTCCGCACGACGTGCATGGCATCGACCCCGCGCTGATCTCGCGCAACGCGATTCGGGTGACCGAAGGGCTCCAACAGGCCGGGCACCGGGCGTTTATCGTCGGCGGTGCGGTGCGCGACCTGCTGCTTGGCATCAAGCCGAAAGATTTCGACGTCGCGACCGACGCAACGCCGGAACAGGTGCAGAAGCTGTTTCGCCGCGCGCGCATCATCGGCCGGCGGTTTCAGATCGTACACGTGCAGTTTGGCCAGGAGATCATTGAAACGTCGACGTTCCGCGCGCTGGTCGATCCGCCCGCGGCGGACGCTGCGCCGCCGCGGCGCCTGAAGCGCGACGAGCTCGACCGCCGCACGCACGCCGTTGATGCGAGCGGCCGCGTGCTGCGCGACAACGTCTGGGGCGAGCAGCACGAAGACGCCACGCGCCGCGACTTTACGATCAACGCGATGTATTACGATCCGGCCACGGAGACCGTGCTCGACTATCACAACGGCATGGCCGACGTGCGTGCGCGTCTGCTGCGCATGATCGGCGATCCGGCCACGCGCTATCGCGAAGACCCGGTGCGCATGCTGCGCGTGGTGCGTTTTGCCGCCAAGCTCGACTTCGAAATAGACGCGGCGACGCGCGAGCCGATCGCGAGCATGGCCGATCTGATCAACAACGTGCCGGCCGCGCGTCTGTTCGACGAGATGCTCAAGCTCATGCTCTCCGGTCACGCTCTCGCGTGCCTGAAGCGCCTGCGTCAGGAAGGTCTGCATCACGGGCTTCTGCCCCTGCTCGACGTGGTGCTCGAACAGCCCACCGGCGAAAAATTCATCACGCTCGCGCTCAACAATACCGACGCGCGAGTGCGAGCCGGCAAGCCGGTGTCGCCGGGTTTTCTTTTCGCAACACTTTTGTGGCACGACGTACAGCAACGCTGGCAGAAGTTCGAAGCGAACGGCGAATACCCGGTGCCCGCGCTGCATCGCGCGATGGACGAAGTGCTCGACATGCAAACCGAGAAACTCGCCATCCACAAGCGGTTCTCGTCGGATATGCGCGAAATCTGGGGCTTGCAGCTGCGCCTCGAGAAACGCTCGGGAAGAAGCGCGCTGAAGCTGCTGGAACACCAAAGATTTAGAGCGGGGTATGATTTCCTCCTGTTGCGCTGCGAGTCGGGCGAACTCGACGAGTCGGTCGGAGCGTGGTGGACGGAGTTCATAGAAGGAGACGCCGCGGCGCGTGAAGCACTGCTCACGCAAGGCGGGAAGGACCGAAGCCCCAGAAAACGACGGCGGCGCGGCGGTGGCGCCAGAAACCGCAAATCGGGCGACGGAATGGAGGGCGGCACGCCAGCCGAACGCGCGGATACCGAAGCGGGCCACGACAGCCCGCACGAAGATTGACGCAGCGTTTCGCTGAAGCCGTCGAACGTTAGTTGCAGGAAGTTATGCCATGACGGTTGCTTATCTCGGCCTCGGCGCGAATCTCGGGGACGCGCGCCAGACCCTGAAAGACGCGGTGGTGTGCCTCGCACAACAGCACACCATCACCGTGCTCGCCAAGTCGAGCCTGTATCGCACTGCCCCGATCGACGCGGGCGGCGACGACTATTTCAACTGCGTCGTGAAGATCGACACGACGCTGCCCGTACGGCATCTGCTCGCGCTGTGCCATAAGATCGAGCATCAGTTCGGCCGGGAGCGGCCCTTTCGCAACGCACCGCGAACACTCGATCTCGACATCCTGCTCTACGGCGATCAATCCATCGACGAAGCCGACCTGATCGTTCCGCATCCCCGCCTCGTGGAACGCGCGTTTGCGCTGGTGCCCCTCGTCGAAATCGACGCCGCGCTCGTCATTCCGCGGCACGGGCGCGCCGACGCGCTGCTCGACGGCGTGCGCGCGCAACGCATTGAGAAAATCAAAGGGCCCTGTCAGTGCCCGACGCTCAACGCACTCAACGCCGGCAAGGGCCGCTGCGAATGAATTCACCGCCTCTCACCGTGACCGCGCCGCAATTGCGGCCTCCGTTCGGCTACCTCGCGATTGAAGGGCCGATCGGCGTCGGCAAGACATCGCTTGCCCGGCGCCTCGCGCAACGCTGGTCGATGCAGGAATTGTTCGAGCGGCCCCAGGACAATCCCTTCCTCGAACGTTTTTATCGCGACACCGCGCGTTATGCGCTGCCCGCCCAGCTTCATTTTGCGTTGCAACGCGCGCAACAGGCGCAGGAAGTGAGCGCCGCGCACATGGAGGGCACGCCGCTCATCGCGGATTTCATGACGCAGAAGAACGACATCTTCGCGCGCCTCACGCTCCAGGAAGACGAGTGGCATCTGTACCGCGCGCTTGCCGCGCGGCTCGAGGTGAGCGCGCCCGCGCCGGACTTCGTCGTGTATCTGCAGGCGAGCCCGGAGGTGCTGTTCTCGCGAATCCAGAAACGCGCGGTGCCTATGGAGCTACAGATTTCCGATGCATATCTGCACGCGCTGTGCGACGCGTACAACCAGTTTTTCTACCACTACGACCGCACGCCGGTGCTCACGGTCAACGCCGAACATCTGAATCCGCTCGACTCCGACGCGGACCTTGCGCTGCTCGCCGAACGCATCGAAACCATGCGCGGACGCAAGGAATTCTTTGTCAAAGGCACGTCGCTCTAAGCAGCGCACGCCTCTCTTTCAACGGATTGACCCATGACCTATTTGCAGGAAACGAGCCGCAACGCGATCACCGTGCCGAAACTGCAGGCCATGCGTGACGCCGGCGAGAAAATCGCCATGCTCACCTGCTACGACGCGAGCTTCGCGGCGCTACTTGATCGCGCGGGCGTCGACGTTCTGCTGATCGGCGACTCGCTGGGCAATGTGTTGCAAGGGCAGACCACCACACTGCCGGTTTCGCTCGCGGACATTGCGTATCACACGGCCAGTGTGGCGCGTGCGCGGCCTGCGGCACTGATCGTCGCCGACCTGCCGTTCGGCACTTACGGCACGCGTGAAGAAGCCTACAGAAGCTCGGTCGAACTGATGCGCGCCGGCGCGCAGATGGTGAAGCTCGAAGGCGGCGAGTGGCTGGCCGACACGGTGCGCTTTCTGGTCGAACGCTCGATTCCCGTATGCGCGCACGTTGGCCTGACGCCGCAGTCGGTCCACGCGTTCGGCGGCTTCAAGGTGCAAGGCAAGACCGAGCAGGGTGCGAGCCAGTTGCTGCGCGACGCGCTGGCGATGCAGGCGGCAGGCGCCCAGCTCATCGTGATGGAAGCCATACCCACGCTGCTTGCGAGCGAGGTCACGAAGCAGTTGCGGATTCCCACCATCGGCATCGGCGCGGGGCTCGATTGCTCGGGTCAGGTGCTCGTGTTGCACGACATGCTGGGGATTTTTCCGGGCAAGCGCCCGCGCTTTGTGAAGGACTTCATGCACGGGCAGCCGAGCATCCTCGCGGCGGTGGAAGCCTATGTGCGCGCAGTGAAGGATGGGACGTTTCCTGGGCCTGAGCACACTTTTTAAGCACAGGTCGGCGGCGCGGATATCGGGCGACCAAGGGCCGCGATGTCGGTCGGTGCGCCGGTCGTAGCGCGCAAGCGACGACGGTGACGAAGGCGCAGGCTGGATGGTGCTACGGTTCGTGAGCCAAATAGCGTGAGCGTGCTCACAGCGCTCACCACCGCTCACGCCCTTGCATATCGAGCACTTATCGCTCTGCCGTCTCGTTATACAAGCGGCCGCGGCCCGGTCCGCGCTCTAATGAACCAGCCGCGCCGGCATCGCCCCACGCAGCGCATTGCAGATCATTAGCGCTTGCGCATTCAACACGTCCGCCTGTGTCAGCACTTTTTCAGCTGCTTGCAGGCTCGTGTCTTCCTCGAGCAGAACGCCTCGCATCACGCCCGGCAGCACGCCCGAGTCGAGCGGCGGCGTCCACCAGCGCCCGTCAAGCTTCACGAATACGTTCGACCGGCCGCCCTCCGTCAATTCACCGCGTTCGTTGAAGAACAGCATGTCGAAGGCGCCTCTTGCCTCGGCTTCGCGCCAGCCGCGGTCGTATTCGGCGCGGCGCGTGGTCTTGTGGCGCAGCAGCGGATCCCCGGCTTGCAGGGCCGCGAAGCCATGCTCGGTTGCAAGCAACACGCCGACGTTCGACTCGGCCAATGGCGTCAACACCGCAGCCGTGATTTGGGTCGCGCCGCTCTTGCCTAGCGCGAGGCGCATACGGTGGGGCGTAAGCGGCGGCAACGACGCGCATTTTTCCGCGATTTGCGCGCGGACAGCTTGCTCGTCGAACGCAAAGCCAAAGGTCGCAGCGCTAGCCGACAATCTTGCGAGATGGCGCGACAGATGACGCACGCCTGCCTCCCGCGTCGCGTACATGGTTTCGAAAAGCTCAAAGCCGGGCTCAGCGCCGGTCAGAAAGCGCGCTTTCAATCGACACTCCGCATATTCGTCCTCGGCGACACTGTCCAGCACAATGCCTGCGCCTATGCCCATCGTGCCGCGCAGCAAGCCGCTTTGCGCGCTTGGCTCCAAAGTCAGCGTGCGAATCGCAACGGACATGCAGAAGTCGCCGCAAGCCTGCTCTCCAGCGCCTGCCTGCCCCGGCTCGGCCGCCGCCGCGTCGAGCCAGCCTATCGCGCCGGTATAAAGCCCGCGCGGTGTGCTCTCGATCGCGTCGATCAACTGCATCGTGCGATGCTTCGGCGCGCCGGTGATCGAGCCGCATGGAAAGAGCGCCCGCAATATCGCGGCGAACGACGTGCCAGGCCGCAGCGCGGCCTGCACTGTCGACGTCATCTGCCAGACCGATGCATAGGGCTCGACGGAAAACAACGCGGGCACCTTGACGGTGCCCGTCTGCGCGACGCGCGACAGATCGTTGCGCAACAGATCCACGATCATCACGTTTTCAGCGCGATTCTTGGGATCGCTGCGCAGGAATTCGGCAGCGCCACGGTCCGCCGCCGGATCTGCGCAACGGGGCGCCGTGCCTTTCATAGGACGCGCACGCAAGTTTGCACCCTGCTTTTCGACGAATAGCTCAGGCGAACACGACAGCACCCACGCGCCGCCGGGCAGCGCGATCAGTGCGCCGTAGCGAACCGGCTGACGCGCTCTCAGGCGCCGATACAGCGCGGCAGGCGTGCCGAACACGTCGAAGCTCAGCCGGTATGTGTAGTTGACCTGATACGAATCGCCCGCGCGCAGGGCCGCGTGAATGGCGCCGATGGCCGCATTGAACTCCTGCGGCTCCACGCTTTCGCGCACATTAGCCGTGCCCGCCGCCGACGGTTCGGCGAGCCCGCCGTCCTGCTGGACGAGCCACGCGTCGACCTCGTCGCGCGAGAGCTTTTCGCAGCGCTCGAACAACAAAAAACGCAGCGTGGCATTGCCATGCTGCGTTTTTATAGACGGAGCGAACGCTCCGCCGAGTAGATGCCGGCCGAACTCATAGTCGGCAAGCACAACGGCGAAGAGGCCCGAGCGCGCGTCCGCCTGTGCGGCCTCGCATACGGCCTCGAGCTGCGCGGCGTCGGCACACACGTGCTCATGCACGAAACCCGTGTACAGACGGCTCGAGCGGCGCGCCGCCGACGCGTCGCAGTCATCCAGCAATGCAAACACCGCGCCGCGCTCATCTGCCGTCATGCTTGCCGCCAACTTCAAACCGCAGTTAATCGAAGAAGCTCTTCACCCGGTCGAACCAGCTCTTGCTTTGCGGGCTATGCCGTGCGCCGCCTTCCACCAACGCTTTTTCGAACTGCTTGAGCAGGTCGCGCTGCGATTCCGTCAGCTTGACCGGCGTTTCGACCTGCACGTGCACGTAAAGATCGCCGGCAATGCTCGAACGCAGACCTTTGATGCCCTTGCCGCGCAACCGGAAAGTCTTGCCCGACTGCGTGCCTTCCGGCACCGTGAAGCTCGCGCGGCCCGCCAGCGTGGGCACTTCGATTTCGCCGCCCAAGGCCGCCGTGGTGAACGGAATCGGCATCTGGCAATGCAGGTCGTCGCCGTCGCGCTCGAAGACCGAATGCTGCTTGATGTGGATCTCGACGTACAGATCGCCCGACGGTCCGCCGTTGATGCCCGGCTCGCCGTTGCCTGCGGAACGGATACGCATGCCGTCGTCGATACCTGCCGGAATCTTTACTTCCAGCGTCTTGGTTTCCTTCACCTTGCCCGCGCCGTGGCAGTGAGCGCACGGCTCAGGAATATAGGTGCCGGTGCCGTGACACTTCGGACACGTTTGCTGGATGCTGAAGAAACCTTGCGACATGCGCACCGCGCCGGAGCCGCTACAGGTCGGACACGTTTCCGGCTTGGTGCCGGGCTTCGCGCCCGAGCCGTGACAGACTTCGCACGAGACCCAGCTCGGCACGCGGATTTGCGTGTCGTATCCGTGCGCCGCCTGTTCCAGCGTAATCTCCATGCTGTAGCGCAGGTCGGCGCCGCGATACACCTGCGGGCCCGCACGCCCGCCGCGTGCCGCGCCGCCGGCTGCCTGGCCGAAGATGTCGCCGAAAATATCGCCGAATGCATCCGCAAAACCGCCGAAGCCCTGCGCGCCGGCGCCGCCCATGTTCGGGTCGACGCCCGCATGACCATACTGGTCGTATGCGGCACGCTTTTGCGAGTCCGAGAGCATTTCGTAGGCTTCCTTCACCTCCTTGAAATGCTCTTCCGCATCCTTGTTGCCCGGATTGCGGTCGGGGTGGTGCTTCATCGCGAGTTTGCGATAAGCCTTCTTGATTTCGTCGTCGCTCGCGTTCTTTGCGACGCCCAGAACCTCGTAGTAATCCCGTTTCGCCATATCGGTTCAACGCCCCCCGCGAGAGTGCCGCGCGGTGGCTCCTCTTGAATGCTGGAGTCTCACGACTCGTCCGGACGCTGTTTCATGCCGCATGAATGCGGCTAAAAACAACGCCCTCCATAAAACAAATGTGCCCGGAGAGCCCAAAAGGCTCGCCAGGCGTGATAACCGCTCTTGCACGTTGCCGCGCCGGATGGGGCGCGGTTGCTTGTGCAGCCGGGCCGCACACTTGATCCGTGTGCGGCTTTACGGTCGGAATGCGACCTGGCTTTAGTCCTTCTTGACTTCCTTGAACTCGGCGTCGACCACATCGTCCTGCTGCTGGCTCGCGCCACCAGCCGAAGCGCCCGAACCCGCGCTCGCACCCGCCGCGCCTGCTGCCGCGGCTTGCGCACCTTGCGCAGCCTGCATGTCGGCGTACATCTTCTCGCCCATCTTCTGCGAGGCCGTTGCGACTGCTTCGATTTTGGCTTCGATCGCGGCCTTGTCGCTCGAACTGCTCTTCAGCGTATCTTCGAGGTCCTTCAGCGCGCTCTCGATCTTTTCCTTCTCGCCGGCTTCCAGCTTGTCGCCGTATTCGGTGAGCGCCTTCTTCGTGCTGTGCACCAGCGCGTCGCCCTGGTTGCGGGCATCGGCCAGCTCACGCAGCTTGTGATCTTCTTCCGCGTTCGCCTCGGCGTCCTTCACCATCTTCTCGATTTCGGCTTCGGACAGACCCGAGTTCGCCTTGATCGTGATGCGGTTTTCCTTGCCGGTTGCCTTGTCTTTCGCGCCGACGTGCAGAATGCCGTTCGCGTCGATGTCGAAGCTCACCTCGATCTGCGGCGTGCCGCGCGGTGCCGGCGGAATGCCTTCCAGGTTGAACTCGCCCAGCAGCTTGTTGCCCGCCGCCATTTCGCGTTCGCCCTGATACACCTTGATCGTCACGGCGCTCTGATTGTCGTCGGCCGTCGAATAGACCTGCGAGTGCTTGGTCGGGATCGTAGTGTTCTTGTTGATCATCTTCGTCATTACGCCGCCGAGCGTTTCGATGCCGAGCGACAGCGGGGTCACGTCGAGCAGCAGAACGTCCTTGCGGTCGCCTGACAGAACCTGACCTTGAATCGCGGCACCCACGGCCACGGCTTCGTCCGGGTTCACGTCACGGCGCGGATCCTTGCCGAAGAACTCCTTCACCTTTTCCTGCACCTTCGGCATACGGGTCATACCGCCGACCAGAATCACGTCGTCGATCTCGCCGACCTTCACGCCTGCGTCCTTGATCGCCATGCGGCACGGTTCGATCGTGCGTTCGATCAGTTCCTCGACCAGCGCTTCGAGCTTGGCGCGCGTGATCTTCAAGTTCAGGTGCTTCGGACCCGACGCGTCAGCCGTGATGTACGGCAGATTGATTTCGGTCTGCTGGCTCGACGACAGCTCGATCTTGGCCTTTTCAGCCGATTCCTTCAGGCGCTGCAGCGCGAGCACGTCTTTCGACAGATCGACGCCCTGCTCCTTCTTGAACTCGCTGATGATGTAGTCGATGATGCGCTGATCGAAGTCTTCACCGCCGAGGAACGTGTCGCCGTTGGTGGACAGCACTTCGAACTGCTTCTCGCCGTCGACGTCCGCGATTTCGATGATCGAAATGTCGAACGTACCGCCGCCCAGGTCATACACCGCGATCTTGCGGTCGCCCTTCTCGTTCTTGTCCAGACCGAATGCCAGAGCGGCTGCGGTCGGTTCGTTGATGATGCGCTTGACTTCCAGACCGGCAATGCGGCCTGCGTCCTTGGTTGCCTGGCGCTGGCTGTCGTTGAAGTACGCGGGAACCGTAATCACAGCTTCGGTGACCGGCTCGCCGAGGTAGTCTTCAGCGGTCTTCTTCATCTTGCGCAGCACTTCCGCGGAGATTTGCGGCGGAGCGAGCTTCTGTTCGCGCACTTCGATCCATGCGTCGCCGTTGTCGGCCTTCATGATCTTGTACGGCATGAGGCCGATGTCCTTCTGGACTTCTTTCTCTTCGAAGCGGCGGCCGATCAGGCGCTTGACCGCGTACAGCGTGTTCTTCGGGTTGGTGACCGACTGACGCTTGGCAGGCGCGCCGACGAGAATCTCGCCGTCTTCCATGTACGCAATGATCGACGGCGTGGTGCGCGCGCCTTCCGAGTTCTCGATCACTTTGACCGAATTGCCTTCCATGATCGCCACGCACGAGTTGGTCGTGCCGAGGTCGATACCGATGATTTTGCCCATTTTTACTAATCTCCTGACTTTGATCGCTGCGGCAAGCGCCCCGTCCGCCGTTCGGCCGTAAGGCGCTGCGCCCCTGAATTCATACCTGCACTCAACATAAGTGCGTCCGCACCGTTTTCAAGACCTCTTTTACGATGCGGTCTTTAATTTTTTTCAATCGTGCGGCGCGCCGCCCTTGCTCGTGCCCAAGGCCGCTGGACCGGCCTGTGCGCCGCCCGCCCGGATTTTGTCCCGCGCGGCGGCCACCGCGGCCTGAAACTGCGCGAGGCCATGCCAGCCGGTCGCCCGCCCAAGCCGCTTGCCACGATGAAAGAAAAACCATGTGGGCACGCCGTGCAGCATGAAGCGCCGGCCGAGCTCACGGTGTTCGTAGACATTGCTGTGAAACCACCGCAGACCGAGCGCCCGGATTGCCTCCGGTTGCGCCAGCATCGCCTTCTTGGCAATTTCGCAATTGAAGCAGTCAAGCCCCCAGAAGAACACGACCGCGAGTTCGTCGCCCGCTTCAGCAAGCCCGGCGTCGAACGAGTCCGAGCCCAGTTCCTTCATGTCGAATACCGAAAACGCAGTAGCGTCCACCGGAACATTGGCCATGATGAGGTTCGCCTGGTGTCGAATAGCGAAACGCCTGCGAGGCGCCTTACACGGGCTTGCGGACCTACTTGGGCGCCGCCACGGTCACGAGAGCCGGACGCAGCACGCGGTCCGCGATGACGAAGCCTTTTTGCAACACCGCAACCACGGTGTTCGGCTCCTGATCCGCGGGAACCATCGAAATGGCCTGATGGCGATGCGGGTCGAACTTCTCGCCCACCGGATTCAGCGCGACGACGCGGCCCTTCTCCAACGCGCCGGTGAGCTGACGCAGCGTGAGCTCGACGCCTTCGCGCACTTTCGCGAGGTCGTCGGACGAATGGGCGACGGCTGCTTCCAGACTGTCGACGACCGGCAGCAGGTGTTCCGCGAAGTTCTCGATAGCAAATTTATGCGCCTTCGCGACGTCTTCCTGCGCGCGGCGGCGCACGTTTTCGGTTTCGGCCTTGGCCCGCAGGAAGCTCTCCTGCAGTTCGGCGATTTTGGCCTGCGCTTCAGCCAACGCCGCTTCCGCACCCGTTGCCGGCGCGTCCGTGGCCACGCTCGCTGCGGCTTCCTGCTCCGGAGTGGCCGCCTCGGCGGCCGGGCGCGCGGCTTCTTCCGCGGGCGTGGGATTCTGGCTCGTCGGGTTCTCTTGCGTGTTTTCCATGTCGCTGAAAGTCGTTAAGAATTAAAGGCCAACGGCGGCGGCGCGTATGCTGCCGCGATTTGTGCGTTGCAAAATTGCGACAAGGATGCAGGCGCGCCACCGCGTATCGGAACGGCAGTTGGGGCCGCGAACGCCCATTTCAAGCGCCTGCCGGCAAATTTTCAAAGCGCCGGCCAAGCGCGGAAATGACCGGTTACAACCATTAGTGCGGTGCAATCAGATTCAGATTGAGCGGCGCGAGCAACTGACCTATGCTCCAGTTACGCGGCGGAAAAACCTCGTTAACCCTAATCTGACGTAAGCCTTTCCGCGCCTTTGCAATTTCCACCTAGCTAGCTCGTTTCTTTCCTGCACCATCCCAGAAGGGGGTACCGTGAAGCTGACCTTTGCAATCTCGGTGGTCGCGCTGGTACTCGTTGCGGGCACCACGACCATCTGTATGTCCGGGGCGGTCAACGATCACACCACCGAATACGGCGGCGTGAACGCGACCATGGAACAACTGTTCAATCCCCACCTGAAAATCTGTCGATAATGCGGCGGTCGCGCTTGGTCGGGCGGCCGTGCAACGTCTCGGCCGGCTCGCGGTACGTCTTGCGGCGTTCATGCTCCGCCTGGCGCTTTTCCCGGCTTTCGTCGGTTTCGGCATAAAGCGTCTGCGCGACGGTGGCCGGCCCGCGCACGTCGCATACTCCCAGCACCTTAACCTGCCACACCAGGCGCTCAATCTCGATCTCCACCAGGTCGCCGACTCGCACGTCTTTGGCCGGCTTCACATTAGCCCCGCCAATGCGCACCCGGCCCTTCTCGACAGCATCCGCCGCAAGCGAGCGCGTCTTGAAGAAGCGCGCCGCCCAAAGCCATTTGTCGATGCGCAGTTTCGCGCCCGGTTCGGTTGAAATCCTGTAGTTCATTGGTCAGGTCAAGCCGCTGTGTTGTGCGCCGGGATATGCGGAACCGCGACCGCCTGCACGGGCCAGCCTTGCAGGTTCTGCGCGACGATTTCGCCAAGCGCGGCAATCCACGCCTGCGACGCGTTTACGCACGGAATGCGATGAAACTCCTTGCCGCCGGCATGCAGGAACTCATCGCGCACTTCCATGCCGATTTCCTCGATCGTCTCCAGGCAGTCGGCGGTAAAGCCCGGACAAAACACGTCAGCACGCCGCACGCCTGCCGCCCCCAATTCCTTCAAGGTGGGCGCAGTGTAGGGCTGCAACCATTCGGCCTTGCCAAAACGCGACTGGAATGTGATGCGGCATTCGACCGGCGTCAGCCCCAATGCCTGCATGAGCAGCGCGCCCGTTGTCTGACACTGGTCGTGATAAGGATCGCCGAGATCCAGCGTGCGTTTGGGCACGCCATGAAAGCTCAATACCAGCTTGTCGCCTGCGGCGAAATCCGGTTGGCCATGAAGATGCCAGTAATGATGCACCTGGGCGGCGAGCGCCGAAATATACGCGGGATGGTCGGCGTATTGACGCACCGTGCGAATTTCCGGCTGGTTGCGCATGCGCTTGAGGGCCGCGAAGGCGTCGTCAAACGCCGTGGCCGTGGTCGACGACGAATATTGCGGATACATAGGCACGAGCAGCACCCGCTCGGCGCCCGCCAGTTTCAGCTGATTGAGCATGGCGGGAATGCCGGGCGTGCCGTAACGCATTGCGTAGTCAACCAGCACCGTGTAGTCGTTCAGTTGCAGCAGGTGACGCAAGCCTTCCACCTGCTTTTCCGTATAAACGCGCAGCGGCGAGCCCTCGGGCAGCCACACCGCCGCATATTTCTTCGCGGACGCCCGCCCTCTGAACGGCAGGATCAGCAAGCGCAGAATGATTTGCCAGGCGAGCGCGGGAATTTCCACCACGCGCGGATCGGACAGGAACTGGGCGAGATAGCGGCGAACCGCGCGCGGCGTGGGCGCGTCGGGCGTGCCGAGATTGATCAGCAGTACGGCGACGCGGTGCGACGTGGCGTTCTGGGAGGGCCGCTCGAGATCGAAGCGCATAGGCTGGCAGAGATGCCCCGCTCTGGGCGGGAAATGGAACGAGGTGGATTCATTATAGCGGCGCGCTTTCCGGCCGCTTGCCTTAGGCGCCCCTGGCCGTTCGGCCAATTGGCAAGCGGCGTGCGCTCGCGCATGATGTGCCGCATAGACCGCCGCAGCGACCAGGCGCTATTGTTGACTGAGCGTAAGGGAAAGCAGTCTCGCGGTAATGTCCACGATGGGAATGACACGGTTGTAGGCCATGCGCGTCGGGCCGATTACGCCGAGCGTGCCGACTATCTTGCCGTTCACTTCGTACGGCGCCGTAACAACGCTCATTTCCTCGATAGGCACGAGGTTGGATTCGCCGCCTATGAAAATCTGCACGCCGGCGGCATGGCTCGACACATCCAGCAACTGAAGGAGGCTCGTCTTTTGGTCGAATACGTCGAACAGCTTGCGCAGGCGCGCCATGTCCGAGGAAAGGTCGGCGACTTCCAGCAGTTTGCGCTCGCCCGAAATGAGCACCGTTTCCCCGGTGTCGGGCTCCTCGGTGCTCGCGGTAACGGCCGCGTGCATCAGCGTGGTCATGTCGCCGCGCAACTGGTCGATTTCCTCGCGCAGGCGGCGCCGCACCTCGTCGAAAGAAAGCCCTGCGAAGTGCGCGTTGATGTAGTTGGACGCCTCCACCAGTTCAGAGGGCGAGAAGTCGCGCTGGGTCGCCATCATGCGGTTCTGCACGTCGCCTTCGGGCGTCACGATGATAAGCAGGATGCGCTTGTCGGACAGGCGCATGAATTCGATCTGCTTGAACACGTGGCTGCGCCGCGGCGTGAGCACCACACCGGCGAACTGCGACAGATTCGAGAGCACGGTCGCCGCCGCCGCGACGATTTTCTGTGGTTCACCGGCCTGCAGCGTAGTCTTGACGGTGCGGGCGACCGCCTCTTCGTCCGCGGCCGATTCGACCGTCAACATGGTGTCCACGAAGAGCCGATAGCCGCGCGGCGTGGGAATGCGGCCGGCGGAAGTATGCGGACTGACGACCAGCCCCAGATCCTCGAGATCCGACATGACGTTGCGGATGGTTGCCGGGCTCAGCTCCAGGCCGGAATAGCGCGACAACGTGCGCGAGCCGACCGGCTGACCTTCGGCAATGTAGCGCTCGATCAGGGTTTTCAGGAGGGTTTGTGCACGAGGATCTAGCATGGCGAAAAATTTTAGCTCAATGATGCGACTACCGCGAGCGCCAACGGCGCCCATCGCCGGCGGGTTGGCGGCCGCCCGGCGGGACCGCGCCTTGCGCTCGTTGCAAAGCCTCGCACAGCGAACCGTGCGGCGCGCCGTTCTGTCCGTTGCGGGCGGCCCGAACGGCAAGCTGGCGCTGCAGTTTGCCCCACGCGCATGTCATCAAGGCTTCACCATTCTAACGATAATCCCGAACTGCGCTCACGGCCCGCTGCCGTTGGCCGGCCGCCGGGTTGCGGCGCGGTTCTTTTCAGGCCCTACCTATGGTGTAATGCCGGCATGCAAGTAACCAGCCAGTTCAAGACGGTCGCGCTCGTCGGGCGCAACAATACGCCGGGCATCCGCGAGCCCCTGACCACGCTCGCCTCGTGCATCGCGAGGCGCGGCTTTGAAGTCGTGTTCGAAGCGGACACCGCGGCGGAAATCGGCGTGACCGACTATCCGGCGCTGCGCCCCGCCGAGATCGGCGCGCGCGCCGACGTGGCAATCGTGCTTGGCGGCGACGGCACGATGCTCGGCATAGGCCGTCAACTGGCGCCGTACCGCACGCCGCTCATCGGCATCAACCACGGCCGGCTGGGCTTCATTACCGACATCCCGATCTCGCACATGAGCGAGATCGTGCCGCAAATGCTGGCAGGCAACTTCGAGCGGGAAGAGCGCGTGCTGCTCGAAGCGCGCATCATGCGCCAGGGCAACCCGATCTACCACGCGCTCGCCTTCAACGACGTGGTGGTCAACCGCAGCGGTTTCTCGGGCATGGCGGAGCTGCGCGTCTCAGTAGACGGCCGCTTCATGTACAACCAGCGCTCCGACGGACTGATCGTCGCCACGCCTACCGGCTCGACCGCCTACGCGCTGTCTTCGCAGGGGCCGATCCTGCACCCGCAGTTGCAGGGCATCGTGCTCGTGCCCATTGCTCCGCACGCGCTGTCGAACCGCCCCATCGTGCTGCCGGACGACTCCAAGGTCAGCATCCAGATCGTTTCCGGGCGCGAGGTCAACGTCAATTTCGACATGCAGTCGTTCACGTCGCTCGAACTGAACGACGCAATCGAAGTGCGCCGCTCGCGTCATACGGTGCCGATGCTGCACCCGGTCGGCTACAGCTATTACGCCACGCTGCGCAAGAAGCTTCACTGGAACGAATACCCGTCGCACGAGGAAGACGCCAAGCCGTGACCGGCGGGCATGCCGACCGCAGGCGTCACTCGCGAAACCCGCGCTCCGGAAACCCGAATACCAGGCTAGACAGCCCTCAGACAGCCCTCAGACAGCCCAAAGACAGCCCAAACGCAGCCCAAAGACAGCTCACAGACGACCTCCATGCTTCGCCACCTCTCGATACGCGACTTCGTCATCGTCGCCGCGCTCGATCTCGAATTCGACAGCGGCTTCACCGTTTTCTCCGGCGAGACCGGCGCCGGCAAGTCGATCCTGATCGACGCACTGGCGCTCGCACTGGGTGCGCGCGCCGACGCGAGCGTCGTGCGGACCGGCGAGAGCCGTGCCGACATTACCGCCGAGTTCGACACCCACGCGCTCGTCGACCAGTGGCTCGACGAGCAGGCGCTGAGCGCCTCGGCAGCCGACGGCCAGCACGGCGGCACGGTGATGCTGCGCCGCGTGGTGGACGCGAACGGACGCTCCCGCGCGTTCATCAACGGCACGGCGGCGACACTCGCGCAACTGCGCGAGGTAGGCGAAATGCTGGTGGATATTCACGGCCAGCACGCGCACCAGTTGCTGATGCGGCCGGACGCGCAGCGCGAACTCTTCGACACGCACGCGGGCCTCACCGAGCTTTCCGCGAGCGTCACGCGTGCGTGGCGCACATGGCGCGAGAAGGTGCAGGCGGTCGAGCATGCGCAAACGCGCGACCGCGAGTTGCAACTGGAACGCGAGCGGCTCGCCTGGCAGCTTGCCGAACTCGACAAGCTCGCGCCGCAGCCGGGCGAATGGGAAGAAGTGAACGCGGAGCACCGGCGGCTCTCGCACTCGGCCAATCTGATAGACGGCGTGCAAGGCGCGCTGAACGCGCTCTCCGAATCCGATGAGGCAATGATCACGCATCTCGCGTCGATCGTCTCGAAAGTGCGCGACCTCGCAGAAATCGATCCGGCCTTGAACGATGTGCTTGCGGCGCTCGAGCCCGCCGAGATTCAACTGCAGGAAGCCGCGTACTCGCTCAGCCATTACGCACAGAAGCTCGAACTCGACCCCGACCGGCTCGCGCAAGTCGAAAAGCGCCTCGACGCGTTGCATTCGGCGGCACGCAAGTTCCGCCTGCAACCGGAGACACTGCCCGAGGAACACGAAACGCGCCGCGCGCAACTGGCCGCGCTCGACGCCGCCGCGGACCTCGACAGCCTGCACGCAGCCGAAGCCAGGGCACGCGAAGACTTCCTCGCTGAAGCAAAGAAGCTTTCGAAGGCGCGCGCCAAAGCCGGCAAGGCGCTAGGCGCCGCGGTCACCACGGGCATGCAGGAACTGTCGATGAAAGGCGGCAGCTTCGAAGTGGCGCTCGTGCCCCTGCCCGAAGGCGGCGCGCATGGGCTGGAGCAGGTCGAGTTCCGCGTCGCCGGTCATGCCGGCGTGCCGCTGCGGCCGTTGGCGAAAGTCGCGTCCGGCGGCGAACTGGCGCGTATCAGCCTCGCGCTCGCCGTGATTGCGAGCGCCGCGAGCCCGACGCCCACGCTGATCTTCGACGAAGTGGATACCGGAATCGGCGGCGGCGTGGCCGAAGTAGTCGGACGGCTGTTACATCAGCTCGGCGAGGCCCGCCAGGTGCTTTGCGTGACGCACTTGCCGCAGGTTGCCGCGCGCGGCGATCACCATTTCCAGGTCGCCAAGACCGGCAACGGCAAGGGCGGAACGGTGAGCAGCGTGGTGCCGCTAGACAAGGCAAGCCGCGTGGAAGAAGTCGCGCGCATGCTGGGCGGCCTGGAGATCACGCCGACCACCCGCAAGCACGCGAAGGAAATGCTCGCCGCCTAGGCGGCGCCGGGCTGGTCGCCGAATACCCGCTCCCACAGCCCGAGCACCGCATCGCGCTCGGCCGAGACCAGCGCCGGTTCCACGCGCGCCTTTTCCATTCCGTCGAGCCGCAGCTTGTGCTGCAGCTTGCGGTAAGTGCGATAGGCGGCGCCCACCGTTTCCGCTTCGGCCTCGCTCATCAGCCCGAGGCGCGACACCTCGCGCAACAGCGCAATGTTCCCCGTATTGCGGATCAGCTCTGGATCGCGCGCTGCGTGCAACAGCACCCAATACTGCACGGCGAATTCGATGTCCACCATGCCGCCCCGATCGTGCTTCAGGTCGAACAGCGTCGTATGGTTCGGATGCCCGGCTTCGACGCGCTCGCGCATCTCGACGATCTCGCGCGCCAGTTGTGCGGCGTCGCGCGGCGTGGTCAGCACCTGTTCGCGAATCGCCTCGAACTGCGCGCCGATCTGCGCGTCGCCGGCGCAGTAACGCGCGCGCGTCAGCGCCTGGTGCTCCCACACCCACGCGGTGTTGGCCGCGTCGCCCTCGCGCAGCTGATAGCGGCGAAACGCGTCCAGATCGGTGACGAGCAGGCCCGACTCGCCGTTCGGCCGCAGCCGCAGGTCGATGTCGAAAAGGGTGCCCGCGCCGGTCGCGGTCGTGAGCCAAGTGATCAGCCGGCGCGTGTAGGTGGAATAGATGTCCGACGCGGCGTCGTCGGGGTCGTCGTAGAGAAAGATGACGTCGAGGTCGGACGCGTAGCCCAGTTCCTTGCCGCCCAGCTTGCCGTAGGCGATCACCGCAAAGCGCGGCGCGTCGCGATGGCGCTTGGGCAACTGGTTCCACACGGCTTCCAGCGTGACGTCGAGCACCGCGTCGGCGAGTTCGGACAGGCGGTCGCTTACGTGCTCGACGCTGAGCTTGCCGGCGAGATCGATCAGCAGAATACGGAACACCTCGGCCTGGTGCGCGTGACGCAGCAGGTCCATCTGCTGCTCGACGCCGTCCGCCGCCGCGAGCCGCAAGCGCAGCGTGCGTTTGAACTCGGGCCAGTCGAACGGCGTGTCGAGTGCTTCGTCGTCGAGCAGTTCGTCGAGTAGTTGTGGATGGCGGATCAGATAACCCGCCGCCCAGCGCGACGCACCGAGCACCGACAACACACGATGCAGCGCTTGCGGATATTCGTTCAGCAGCGCGAGGTAGGCGCCGCGCCGGCCCACCGCTTCGAGCAGGTCGAACAGACGCGCGAGCGTGTCGCCGCGACGCTCGGGCGGCTCTAACGTGCGCACGGCTTCGAGCGCGCGCTGCGCGACCGTGTCGAAGCGCTGCCGGCTGCGCTCGGCGAGCCCTGCATAGCGCGACGACTGCCAGACGCCGCGCAGCCGCGCGAGCAGATCGGCGGGTTCCGCGACACCGAGTTCGACGAGGCGCGCGCGCAGCGCGTCTTCCGCGCTGTCGTCCGCGAGCGCGCTGCTCCACACCCACACCGCCGCGCCGTCTTCGGGGGCGCCGCAGCCGTCGCGGCCGCTCACCTTGTCGGCGAAAATCTGGTCGAACTGCTGTTCCACAAACTCGCGATGCGCCTCGAGCCGCGCGAGCAGAATCGGATAGTCGTCGCAACCCATCGCGCGCGCGAGCGCCGCTCGTTCTTCGCGATCGACCGGGATGGCATGCGTTTGCGCGTCGTTGCGATATTGCAGGCGGTGTTCGAGCTCGCGCAAGAAGCGATACGCCTGCGAAAGCTTCTCGCAGACCGACGTGTCGATCAGCCCGTGCGCCGCCGCATGCCGCAAGACGGCGAGCGTCGGCCGCACCCGGAAGCCGGCGTCCTGGCCGCCGCGAATCAGTTGAAAAACCTGCGCGCTGAATTCGATTTCGCGGATGCCGCCGCGCCCGAGCTTGATGTCGTCGGCCTTGTCGGGGCGCATCGACGCGCGACGCTGCGCCTCCTGGCGAATCTGCAGATGCAGCGCACGGATCGCGCTGATGACGCCGTAGTCGAGATAGCGGCGATAGACGAACGGCGTGACGATCGCGCCCAGCTGTTTGTGCAGGCGCTGCGCCGACTCGCTCGTACCCTCCGACACCAGCCGCCCCTTGATCCACGCATAGCGCTCCCACTCGCGGCCCTGCACGTAGAAATATTCTTCGAGCATGCCGAGACTGCAAACCAGCGGTCCGGAATCGCCGTTCGGCCGCAGGCGCATGTCCACGCGAAACACGTAGCCGTCGGCGGTCACTTCGGCCAGCGCGCCGATCAGGCGCTTGCCGAGGCGCGTGAAAAAGTCCTGCGTGGCGATGGGCGCGCGCTGGCCGCCCGCCGTCTCGCCGTCGTCTTCATAAATGAAGATCAGGTCGATGTCCGAGGACACGTTCAGCTCGCGCCCGCCAAGCTTGCCCATGCCGACGACGCCAAGCGTGAGCCGCTCGCCCTGCGGGCCGCGCGGCTCGCCAAAGAGCACTTCGAGTTCGGCCGAAAGCACCGCGAGCGAGCGCTGGATCGCCGTTTCGGCGAGATCGGTCATCGCGCCGGTCACTTCGGCGACGTCCGCCCGGCCAGCCAGATCGCGCTCCATCACCGCGCAGAACACCTCGGTGCGCAACTGGCGCAGCGCACGTTTAAGCCCGTCCTCGGTCAGCGCTGCGCCAGGGCCGCCGGCAGCCTGCGCGCACAGCGCGTCAAAGCGCGCGTCGATGCGCTCGCGAGTGAGCGCAGCGCAAGCGAGTTCCGCCACCTGTGCGGCGAGTTGCGGACGTGCTGCCACGGCGCGCGCCGCGTAATGCGAATAGCTGGAACTCAGCAGTGTGGCGTGAGTCATCAAAAGTCTGGCTCGCTCGTTGCTTGATTGGCATGAACCGGCATCACCGGCTCGTCGCACGACGACTGGCGGCACGCCGATGCCGGCCGTGCAGCGGCGCACAGACAGGGTTTCACGAAGTCCTGTCGACGCTTTTCTGTGTGTTACATTTCGTCGTTAACTCGCAAAACTACCATACGCCCACCCGCCGCAGCATGTCCGAGCGAAACGAATCCGCCGACCCGCAGGAAACCGGGCAGGCCCGGCCTGTGAGCGGAGGCGACCATGTCGTGCTGCGCCGGACTCTTCACGTCGTTCTCGCGCTTGCGCTCGTCCTGTATTTCATCGCGGCGGGACTCTTTCTCGGCTTGCGTTATGGCGTGCTGCCGCGCGCCGACGCGTTCCGTCCGCGCATCGAGGCGACCGTCTCCGACAAGCTGCATGCGCAGTTCAGCATCGGCAAACTCGCGCCGCATTGGAGCGGCTTCCAGCCAGGGCTCGACATCACGAATCTGGTGATTCGCGACCGCGAAGGCAAACCTGCGCTCACCATCCCGCACGCCACCGCGACGCTGTCGTGGCGTTCGCTGTGGCAGTTTCGTCCGGTGCTCTCGAGTCTGATCGTCGACCAGCCCGACGTGCTGATCGCGCGCGGCAGCGACGGCGTGCTGTCGGTTGCCGGCGTGCCGGTGCCGACGCGTCATAGCGGCAACGACACATTGTCGACGTGGCTCATGCGCCAGCAGGCCATCGTCGTGCGGGGCGGCGTGCTGCGCTGGCGCGACGCCCAGCGCGACGCGCCCGAACTCGCGCTGCGCGACATCCGCATTGCGATTCTCAACGACGGTTACGACCACCGCCTCGCGCTTCAGGCGCCGCCCGACGGCCATCTGCTGCGCGGCCCGCTGGACTTCCGCACGCATTTCCGGCACGCGCCGCTTGCCGCCATAGGCAAGCCGGTGAACTGGAAAGGGCAAGCCTATGTGTCGACGGGACCGGTCGACCTGCCCACGCTCGCGCGCTACATCAAATTCCCGATCGAGACGTTTGCAGGACGCATCGACAACGCAATCTGGGTTGATTTCGCCGACGGTCGCATGAGTTCGGCAAGCGGCCAGATGAACGGCGCCGATGTCGCTTTGCGCGTGCGGCCCACGCAGCCGAAGCTGCTGCTGCCGGTAGCCAGTTTCGGCTGGCGCGTGGAGGGGCAGCAAGGCGACTACAAGCTGCAACTGAACGACCTGCGCGCCGAACTGGGCCAGCCGCCGCTCGATGACGGCACGCCGCTCACGCGCACGCTCGCGTTCCGCACGCTGGACGGCCACTACCGGATGGCCTCGCAGCAGCACGGCCAGCTCATCAGCGTGGCGGGCGACCGCGTCGACCTGGGCATTCTCGCGGAATTCAGCCGCGCGCTGCCGCTGCCGCGGCGGCTCCTGAACAACCTCGTGCGCTATAACCCGCGCGGGCTCGTCGCCAATTATGTGATCGAAGTCGAGCGCGCGAAGCCGGAGTCGGGCGAGCCCGGGGGCGACCGGCACGGCACGGGCGCCGAGCCCATCGAGCGTTACCGCTTCAAGGGCGATCTGCAGGGCATCAGCGTCGCCGCGCAGGAACCGCCGCCGGGGCTGACCGCACGCAACCACCCGCGCGCGGGTATTCCGGGCATCGAAAATCTGTGGGGCAGCGTGGATGCCGATCAGCACCGCGGCACCGCCACGCTCGACACCAGCAACGTCGCGATTACGCTGCCGGGCGTGTTCGACGATCCGCGCCTGCTGCTCGACCGTCTGCATGGTCGCGCCGACTGGACCATCTCGCCGAAAGCGCCCGGCGAGAACCACCCGGCGTTTACGGTCAAGCTGGCCGACTTCGGCGTTTCGAACGCGGACGTGGCGGCCACCGCGAGCGCCGACTACAGCAACCCCGGCCACGGCCGCGGCTCGCTCGACCTCACAGCGGATTTCGAGCGCGCGCAGGTGTCGCGCATCGTCCGTTATCTGCCCACCAGCATCAGCGAGAAACTGCGCATCTACCTCGGTCACGGCCTGCAGGCCGGCATGTCGCGCGGCGCGAAGATCGAGGTGCACGGCGATCTGACCAAATTCCCGTACTCGCGCGATCCCGAAGCGGGCATCTTCCATATCGTCGCGCCTTTCAAAGGCGGCAAGTTCGACCCGACGCCCTACCCGCCGCGCAAGATGCGCAACGGCACGCCAAACGTGTGGCCGCCGCTCGACGGCATCGACGGCGTGTTCGAAATCAGGCAGAACGTGCTGCGCTTCGACATCGACCGGGCGCGCTACAAGCGCGTTGCGCTGCGCAGCGTGAACGGCCGGATCGACGACCTCGGCACGCGCGAGTCCAGTCTCGTCATCAAAGGCGACGGCCTGGGTCCGCTCGCCGACATGCTCGACTACGTGAACGAAAGCTCGCTCGGCATCATGGCAAGGCATCAGACCGAAAAAGTTCGCGCTGAAGGGCCGGCCTCGCTCGCGCTCAAACTGACGGTGCCGCGCACGCCCAAGCCGCACATCGGCGTGGAAGGCGCGCTCGGCTTTCAGAACAACCGTCTGAGCGTGGAGAACGTGCCGCCGCTGTCGCAATTGAAGGGCAAGGTGCGCTTTACGGAACGCAGTGCGCAGACCGAGCGGCTCACCGCGCGGTTTCTCGGCGGCGACATGCGGGCGAGCGGCGGTCTGAGGCAGGACGGCACTTACGCGCTGGACGTGGACGGCCACATCGCGGTCGATGCCGCGCGCGGCCTCGATCTGCACGGCCCCGCGGCGCAGGTGCTCACGCGCATGAGCGGTAGCGCGCCGTATGCGCTCAGCGTGCATGGCGCGAAGGGCAAGCTGCCGCAAGTAACGGCGAACTCGGATCTGACGGGGCTCGCGCTCGACTTCCCCGCGCCCTTCAACAAGCCGGTGGGCGAGCCGATGCCGCTGCACCTCGCCGCCGGTCCGTCGACTGTGGCGGGCGAAAGCGGGCTCGAGCGCGCCGAGCTGAACTTTGGCCCGATCGCCGCGCGCTATCTGCTGCACTATGAGCCCAAAACCCCGCCGACGGTGGTGCGCGGCGCGATCGGCGTCAACCGGCCGGCTGATCTGCCTTCCGAAGGCGTAATCGCCGCGGTCGACGTGGACGCCTTCGACGCCGACGCCTGGCGCGCGCTGATCTCGCAGTTGCGCAGCAACGAAGCGCCCGCGGCCCCCGCCGCCGCGGCCGCCGCGCCCGCTCCGCCGAACCCGACGGTCGCGCAGTTCCTGCCGAGCCGCTTTGCGCTGCACATCGGCACCTTGACGCTGCTCAAGCGTCACTGGGAAAGCGTGATCGTCGGCGCCTCCCACACGGACGGCAAATGGCAGGCAAACATCGCGTCCAATCAGGTGTCCGGCCACGTCTCGTGGCTGCCCGGCGTGAACAAGGCATCGCCCGGCACGCTGCAGGCGCGCTTTGCGCGCGTCGTGATTCCGTCGGTCGCGGACAAGGATCTGCTCGGCCAGGCCATGTCGGCACCGGCACAGAACATGCCGTCGATCGATCTCGTCGTCAGCGAATTGATCGTGCGCGACCGCAACATCGGCCGGCTGGAAGTCGGCGCGCACAACTTCACCGAAGACGGCGTGCCGGTCTGGCAACTCGACAAGCTGGACATAACGAACCCGTCGGCCACGCTCACTGCGACGGCCAACTGGCGCACCTCGACGGAACTCGGCAACGCCGCCGACGAAACCACCCCGCGGCGCACCGTGTTCGATTTCAAGCTCGACATCAAGGACGCGGGCGGGCTGCTCGAGCGCTTCGGCCAGCCGCGCACGCTGAAGGCGGGCAGCGGCACGCTGTCCGGCAAGATGGTGTGGCGCGGCGGACCGACGGCAATCGACTATCCGACGCTCAACGGCAATCTCGCCGTGGACCTGCGCCACGGTCAGATCCTCAAGGTCGATCCGGGCGTGGCCAAGCTGCTTGGCGTGCTCAGTCTGCAAAGCCTCGCGCGCTTCGCCACGCTCAATTTCCGCGACGTGATCGGCGAGGGTCTGCCGTTCGAACATGTGACGGGCACCGCGCAGGTCCGCAACGGCATCGGCCGCACCGAGAATTTCGAAATGGTGACCGCGCCGGCCCGTGCCGAGATGAAGGGCTCCGTCGACCTCGCGCAGGAAACCCAAGACCTGCATGTGCAGATCGTGCCGACCGTCAGCGCGGGCGCGGCGGTCGTCGCGGCCGCCGTGGTCAATCCGCTGCTCGGCCTCGGCGCGCTGGTGGCGGATCTGGCGTTCAGCAAATCGGTGTCGCATGCGTTTGCGCGCGAGTATGCGATTACCGGCTCCTGGTCGAAACCGCACATCGAGCGGGTCAAGAGCGATCGGGGTAAGATGGACGCTCCAGCTTCGACCGCCGGCGCCAACTGAGCGGCGAGCCGGGCGTCCCGGGCGATTGCGCCGGAATTGCGCTGCGGCGGGGCGAAAGCCGCACTGTCGGCGCAGCGCTCGGCGGCCCGGCGCATACATGGCCGCTTCTGTGATGCAGCGCGTGGCGCGGTGCCGGCGGCCTGGGCCTGCCCTGAACGACGTAGGCGGCGCCGGCTGTCGCGCCGCCGTCCTGCCGGGAGTTTTCCAAGACGCTCATGAGCGAAACACACGTCTCTTCAAGTTCATTGCCCGCCTCCTCCACCGCTGCGCCGCATGCCGCGCAGAGCGAGCCGGCGGCCGGCGCGCAGGGCACCTTTCGCGTCGCCGCACTGCAAATGGTCAGCACGCCGGAACCGGAACGCAATCTGGCCGAGGCCGAACGCCTGATGGCCGAAGCGGCGGCCGACGGCTCGCAACTCGTCTTGATGCCCGAATACTTCTGCTTCATGGGCTTCAAGGACACCGACAAGCTCGCCGTGCGCGAGGCTTACGGCGACGGTCCGATCCAGCGTTTTCTCGCGGATGCCGCGCGCCGCCACAAGCTGTGGGTGATCGGCGGTACGTTGCCGATCGCCGCACCCGAGCCGTCGCGCGTGCTCAACACCACACTGGTGTTCGACCCGCAAGGCAACGAGGCCGCGCGCTACGACAAGATCCACCTGTTCAACTTCGAAAAGGGCGAGGAATCGTTCGACGAGGCGCGCACCATCTGCCCCGGCGGCGAAGTCCGCACCTTCCAGTCGCCGTTCGGGCGCGTGGGCTTGTCGGTCTGCTACGATTTGCGCTTTCCCGAGCTGTACCGGCGCATGGGCGATTGCACGCTGATGGTGGTGCCCTCGGCGTTCACTTACACGACGGGCCGCGCGCATTGGGAAATGCTGCTGCGCGCTCGCGCCGTCGAAAACCAGTGCTACGTGCTGGCCGCGGCGCAAGGCGGCAAGCATGAGAACGGCCGCCGCACCTGGGGCCACAGCATGCTGATCGACCCGTGGGGCGAAATCGTCGCGGTGCGCGACGAGGGCGCCGGCGTGGTCGCGGGTACGCTGGAGCGCGCCCGCATCGACGAAGTGCGGCAAAGCCTGCCGGCCTGGCGTCATCGGGTGCTGGGCTAGCAACAGAGATTGAAACTGCGGCCTGCCTCACTCATATAGTGACGGTGGCGCCAACCGAACCCTTCGTATCGAGCAGAACATACTTCGCATGAACATCATCGAACCCGGTATCCGTAATCTCGCCACCGCCAAGGACATCCTCCTCGCGCCCTACGGTCTCGACGAATCCCTGCTCACCCGCACGCTCGCCGAAATCTTCACGCATCGTGTCGACTACGCCGACCTGTATTTCCAGGCAACGCGCAGCGAAGCCTGGAGCCTCGAAGAAGGCATCGTCAAGTCGGGCAGTTTCAGCATCGACCAGGGCGTGGGCGTGCGCGCCGTGTCAGGCGACCGCACGGCTTTCGCCTATTCCGACGACCTCTCTCCGGAAGCGATCCGCCAGGCGGCCATTGCCACCCGCGCGATCGCCAAGGCCGGCGGCGGCAAGCAGAAGATCAAGGTAGCGTCGTCGCTGACGGGCATTGCCGGGCGCGATCTGTACCTGCCCGCCGATCCGCTGCATTCGCTCGACGCAACCGCCAAGGTCAAGCTGCTCGAGCGCATCGAACACATGGCCCGCGGCCGCGACCGGCGCATCCAGCAGGTCATGGCGGGCCTCGCGGGCGAATACGACGTCGTGCTGGTCGCGCGCAGCGACGGCGGCTTCGCGGCCGACATCCGCCCGCTGGTGCGGGTCTCCGTCACCGTGATCGCGGAGCAGAACGGCCGCCGCGAGGTGGGCAGCGGCGGCGGCGGCGGCCGCTTCGACTACAGCTACTTCACCGACGAAGTGCTGTCGCGCTATGTCGACGACGCGGTGCACGCGGCGCTCGTGAACCTCGAGGCGCGCCCCGCTCCGGCCGGCGCGATGACGGTAGTGCTCGGCCCGGGCTGGCCCGGCGTGCTGCTGCATGAAGCAATTGGCCACGGCCTCGAAGGCGACTTCAATCGCAAGGGGTCGTCCGCGTTCGCCGGACGCATTGGCGAGCAGGTCGCGGCGAAAGGCGTGACGGTCGTCGACGACGGCACGCTGCCGAACCGCCGCGGCTCGCTCAATATCGACGACGAAGGCAACCCGACCCAGTGCACGACGCTAATCGAGGACGGCATTCTGAAGGGCTACATTCAGGACACGCTCAACGCACGGCTGATGAAAATGCCGGTCACAGGCAACGCGCGGCGCGAATCGTACGCGGCGCTGCCCATGCCGCGCATGACCAACACGTACATGCTGAACGGCGACAAGGATCCGCAGGAAATCATCGAGTCGGTCAAAAACGGCCTGTACGCGGTGAATTTCGGCGGCGGCCAGGTCGACATCACGAACGGGAAATTCGTGTTCTCGGCCTCCGAGGCCTACATGATCGAGAATGGCAAGGTCACCTACCCGGTCAAGGGCGCGACGCTGATCGGCAGCGGCCCCGAATCGCTCAAGTTCGTGAGCATGATCGGCAATGACATGAAGCTGGACTCGGGCGTCGGCGTGTGCGGCAAGGAAGGCCAGAGCGTGCCGGTGGGCGTGGGTCAGCCGACGCTGCGCATCGACCGGATGACCGTGGGCGGCACGGCCTGAACCTGAGATTTCCGCATACTTCGTGCACGGAACTGGCGAAGTATGCGGATTTCCCGCATTTTTCCCGCATCCCGCTTGTCAACCGCGCTTGACCGGGTTATAAAGTCATTCACCTTTCTTGACCAGCGACTCCCTTTCGCCATGTCCGCCAAGTTTTACTTTTACTTTTTCTGGTATCTCAGACCGCTGGCGGATCGAGAGGGGTGTTAGCGCACGCAGAACACCGAGAATTCCCGAAAAACCGCCAGCGAGTCTGGCGGTTTTTTTTCGCCCCGAGTCTTTGCACATCCAGTTTTTGAACAAACCGCCCTGCACGCGCCGCCCGCGCGAACACGCTACGAACCGAACGAGGAGAACAACATGCCCCCGCACAACACCGACGATGTCCGCATTCGAGAATTGAAAGAACTCACTCCCCCGGCGCACCTGATCCGCGAGTTCGCGTGCGACGAAGCCGTGTCCGACCTGATCTACAACTCGCGCACCGCGATGCATCGCATTCTGCACGGCATGGACGACCGCCTGATCGTGATCATCGGCCCGTGCTCGATTCACGACACCAAAGCGGCAATGGAATACGCAAGGCGTCTCGTCGAACAGCGCAAGCGTTTTGCGGGCGAACTCGAAGTGGTGATGCGCGTGTACTTCGAAAAGCCGCGCACGACGGTCGGCTGGAAAGGCCTCATCAACGATCCGCACATGGACAACAGCTTCAAGATCAACGAAGGCTTGCGCACCGCGCGCGAACTGCTGTTGCGCATCAACGAACTGGGCCTGCCGGCCGGCACCGAGTACCTCGACATGATCAGCCCGCAGTACATTGCCGATCTGATTTCGTGGGGTGCGATCGGCGCGCGGACCACGGAGTCGCAGGTGCACCGCGAACTGGCTTCGGGACTGTCGTGCCCGGTCGGCTTCAAGAACGGCACCGACGGCAACGTCAAGATTGCCGTCGACGCGATCAAGGCTGCCTCGCAGCCGCACCATTTCCTGTCGGTCACGAAGGGCGGGCATTCGGCGATCGTGTCGACGGCCGGCAACGAGGACTGCCACATCATCCTGCGCGGCGGCAAAGCGCCGAACTACGACGCGGACAGCGTGAACGCAGCGTGCTCGGACATCGGCAAGGCTGGGCTCGCCGCGCGTCTGATGATCGACGCGAGCCACGCGAACAGCTCGAAGAAGCACGAGAACCAGATTCCGGTGTGCGCGGACATCGGCCGCCAGATTGCTTCGGGCGACGAAAGAATTGTCGGCGTCATGGTGGAATCGCACCTGGTGGCAGGCCGCCAGGATTTGCAGGAAGGCTGCGCACTGACCTATGGTCAGAGCGTGACGGATGCATGCATCGGCTGGGACGACAGCGTCGCCGTGCTCGAGGGTCTGGCGGACGCAGTCAAGCAGCGGCGCGTGGCGCGCGGAAGCGGCAACTGAGCCGCGTCTCATTGCGTCTCACTGCATTTCGCCGCATCTCGCCGCATATCGCCGCATCTCGCCGATGCGGTTTCGCAGCTCGTAGTCAAAAAACCCGGCTCGATGAGCCGGGTTTTTATCTGGTGGCCCGAACGGACGAATCGACTTACTCCACGGCACCCGAACCGAATACTTCCGTGTGGATCCGCGCGGGCTCCACGCCGAGAGTAGTCAGTGCATCGCGCTGCGCGCGCATGAACGGCACCGGGCCGCAGATGTAGTAATCCGCGTCCGGCACGATTACACGGTCCGCAATTTTCGTCACGTCCAGACGACCTTCGAAATCGTAGTCGACGCCCTGCCGGTCGGCTGCCTCCACGGCTTCATAGAACACGACGCGCTTCACGTTCAGATGCGCGGCCACCGTCTCGTTCAGCCACTCGCGGAACGCATGCACGCGGCCGTTGCGGCAAGCGTGCACGAAGCTCACGCTGCGCTCGCTGCCGTCGGCGAGCAGCGTCGAGAGCATGGAGATCATCGGCGTGACGCCCACGCCGCCGCTCATCAATACGACCGGCGTGCTCTTCTTGCGCTCGAGCGTAAAGTCGCCCATCGGCGCGCTCACATGCACGACGGTGCCCTCTTCCACGTCGGCGTGGAGCAGATTCGACACATGGCCGGGCGCCGCGTCTTCGCGACCGTCTTCGCGCTTGACAGAAATGCGCAGCCACTTGCCATGCGGCGCATCCGACAAGCTGTACTGGCGCGGCTGGTCCACGCCGAGCTTGTCGACAAAGCGCGTCACACTGACGTACTGGCCCGGTTCGAAGCCACACGCGGCGGCGCCGTCGGCCGGAGTGAGGTAGAAAGACGTGATTTCGTCACTCTCGACCTGCTTGCGCGCCACCTTGAACGGGCGGAAGCCGCTCCACGCCGCGCCCTCGTAAAGCTTCGCCTCAGTGCCGACAAAAATATTCGCGAGCTGCCCGTAAGCCACTTGCCATGCGTCGAGCGTCGGCTGATCGACCGCGTCGCCGAGCACGTCGACGATCGCGCCCAGCAAATGGCGGCCGACAATCGGGTAGTGCTCCGGGCGGATGTTCAGGCTCGCGTGCTTGTTGGCGATTCGCGAGACGGCGGGCCCGAGCGCGCCCAGATTGTCGATGTTGGCCGCGTATGCATATACCGCGCGAGCGAGCGTTTCCGGCTGGTTGCCGCTTTGCTGATGCGTCTGATTGAACAGGTTTTTCAGTTCCGGATGGTGCGCGAACATGCGCTTGTAGAAGTGCCTGGTGATGGTCGTGCCATGTTCGGCGAGCACGGGAACTGTTGCTTTGACGCGGGCAATCTGATCAGCGGTAAGGGCGGTCATCTGTACTTCTCCTTAAAGATGCAAATACGATACATCTTTAAGATTACAGTTTCGCTCAGACAGATTGTCGCAGGCGGAAACCTGCGTCGTGCCTGCCTACGCGGGCCGCATCGACTGCCTACGCGCGGTTGCGATCATGCTGCCAGAGGACGTCGGTGCCGCCGTCAGCGCGATTTAATACGCGCGCAAGCACAAAGAGCAGATCCGACAGACGGTTCACATATTGACGCGGCGCCGCGTTGAGCGCTTCCTGTTCTCCGAGCGCGACGATCGCCCGCTCGGCGCGGCGGCAAACGGTGCGGCAGACGTGCGCGAGCGACGCCGCCCGCGAGCCGCCCGGCAAGATAAATTCCTTCAGCGGCGGCAAGGCCGCGTTGTACTCGGCGAGCCAGCCGTCGAGTTGGGCAAGGTGGCGCTCGGTGATCATGGTGTGGCCGGGAATGCAAAGCTCGCCGCCCAGATCGAACAGATCGTGCTGGATCGCCAGCAACGCGGCCCGCACGTCCTGCGGCAGCGTTTGGCACAACAGCACGCCCAGATTCGAGTTCAGTTCGTCCACATCGCCGATTGCGGCTATGCGTGCGCTGTCTTTACGCACGCGCCGGCCATCGCCGAGGCCGGTGGTGCCGTCGTCGCCGGTGCGCGTGGCAATCTTGCTCAGGCGGTTACCCATGATGTGTTCCCATTCGATCGGTGATGAGGCGGGCGCCGTTCGGCTTTTCGCGCGCGGCAGGCGGGAGACAGCCAGCGCGCATCGGGCCTTGTGCATGCGCCGTGTATGGCATTGCGTTGACCATCTTGCGCGCATCCCGCGCTCGCCGCCATTATAGGAGCGACGGGCGAGGCTACCCGGAGACGCGGAGATGCAGAGGCGCGGTACGAGTTGCGCTGATCCAAACCTCGCTGACGAGCGATCGGCGTAGAATGAAACACCTGCTGCAAAGCGGTTCACAACGCTTCGCCAGGATTAGTAGCGACTATTTTCATTTGGCCAGAGTGGGCCCTGAGCCTGGTCAACCACGATAGCCAGGACTAGACGCAGCGCAAAAGCGCTAATTCTGGCCGATACGATAGATAGAACCGGAGTAAGCGCCAAAGCCCTAACTCAGGTCGATACCATAGCTAGAACCAGAGTGAGCGCTAAAGCGCTAACTCCGGTCGATACCATAGGTAGGACCCGAGTAAGCGCTAAAGCGCTAACTCGGGTCGATAACGGAGACATGCGTGAATAACCTTGTTACGCCGGCCCCGCTGCGCCGGCCGTTCCCCGCCGAACTGCTCAGCGCGCTCACCGAAGCCTTCGGCGAACGCGTGTCCATCGCGCAAGCCGTGCGCGAGCACCATGGCCGCGACGAATCGCCGTTCGATCCCCAACTGCCCGACGCCGTCGTATTCGCGCGGAATACCGAAGACGTCCAGACCGTCGTCCGGCTCTGCGGCCAGTACAACGTGCCGATCATTCCCTACGGCAACGGCTCGTCGCTCGAAGGGCACTTGCTCGCGGTGCAAGGCGGCGTGTCGATTGATCTGTCAGAAATGAACCGAGTGCTGTCGATCAACGCCGAAGATCTGACAGTTACTGTCGAGCCCGGCATTTCACGAAAGCAGTTGAACGAGGCGCTGCGCGACACCGGCCTGTTCTTCCCCATCGATCCAGGCGCGGATGCGAGCATCGGCGGCATGTCGGCAACGCGTGCTTCCGGTACCAATGCGGTGCGCTACGGCACGATGCGCGAGAACGTTCTTGGGCTGACCGTCGTGCTGGCCGACGGCCGCGTCATCAAAACGGGAACACGGGCGCGCAAGTCGTCCGCGGGTTACGACCTCACGCGGCTTTTCGTGGGCTCCGAAGGCACGCTCGGCGTCATCACGGAAATCACCCTGCGTCTGTATCCGCAGCCGGAAGCGGTATCCGCCGCGGTCTGCGCGTTTCCGTCGATGGGCGATGCCGTGCGCGCCGTCATCGAAACGATTCAGATCGGCGTGCCGATTGCCCGCGTCGAATTCGTCGACGCGCTCGCAATCCGCTCCATCAACCGGCATTCGAACCTCACGCTGCGCGAGGCGCCCACGTTGTTTTTCGAGTTCCACGGCACCGAAGCCGGCGTCCAGGAACAGGCCCAACTGGTGCAGGAACTCGCTGGGCAGAACGGCGGCGAAGGCTTCGAATGGGCGACGCGGCCGGAAGATCGCAGCCGTCTGTGGAATGCGCGTCACAACGCCTATTTCGCGATGCTGCAATTGAAGCCGGGTTGCCGTGCCGTCACTACCGACGTCTGCGTGCCGATCTCGCGCCTCGCGCAATGCGTCGTCGAAACGGAGCAGGACCTGAAGGACTCTCCGCTGCCCTGCCCCATCGTCGGCCATGTCGGCGACGGCAACTTCCACGTCGCAATTCTGATCGATCCGAACAAGCCGGAGGAACTGGCCGAGGCCGAGCGTCTGAACCATCGCATCGTGCAGCGTGCGTTGAGCATGGACGGCACCTGTACCGGCGAGCACGGGGTGGGCCTGCACAAGATGGGCTTTCTGCTCGAAGAACACGGCGATGTCGCGGTCGACACAATGCGCTCGATCAAACACGCGTTGGACCCGCGCAATCTGATGAACCCGGGCAAGATTTTCAGCTGGGCGGCGTGATATGCGAGGCCGTGCGCGGCCATGCAGCGCCGAGGCAGAACGAGGCGTAACTGAGCAGCAAGCGAGCGGTCGAACCGCCACGGTGGCCGCCTGCAACGCCCGCGCCCGCGCCAACGAGCGCCGGGCGACGGGCGACGGGCGAAAGGCAAGAGGCAAGAGGAGACGATGCACATGAACGCACCCGCCGAACTGACGGCCGAAGTTCTCGCAGAGCGTCAGCGCGAAGTCGTGCAGGCGCTGATGGCGGTACTGCCGAACCACTGCCTGCTGTATCGCGACGAAGACACCGTCGCGTACGACTGCGACGGCCTTGCGGCCTATCGCCGGCTACCGCTTGCCGTCGCTCTGCCCGAAACCGAGTCGCAGGTGCAGCGCATCGTGCAGATCTGTCATCGCCTTGGCGTGCCGATCGTGCCGCGCGGCGCGGGCACCGGTCTTTCCGGCGGCGCTATGCCGATTCGTCACGGCGTGGTGGTGTCGCTCGCGCGCTTCAGAAAGATCATCGAAGTCGACTCCTACGCGCGGACCGCCACCGTGCAGCCGGGCGTGCGCAACCTGTCGATCTCGGAAGCGGCCGCGCCTTACGGCCTGTACTACGCGCCTGACCCGTCGTCGCAGATTGCCTGCACGATCGGCGGCAACGTTTCCGAGAATTCGGGCGGCGTGCACTGCCTGAAATACGGCCTCACCGTGCATAACGTGCTGCGCGTGCGCGCCGTGACGATGGAAGGCGAGATCGTCGAATTCGGCTCGCTCGGACCGGACGCGCCCGGCCTCGACCTGCTCGCGGTTCTGATAGGCAGCGAAGGCATGTTCGCAATCGTCACCGAGGTCACCGTCAAGCTGATACCCAAACCGCAAACGGCGCAGGTCATCATGGCAAGTTTCGACGACGTCGTGAAAGGCGGCGATGCGGTCGCCGGCATCATCGCGGCGGGCATCATTCCGGCGGGCCTCGAGATGATGGACAAGCCCGCCACGCGCGCCGTGGAGGAGTTCGTACACGCGGGCTACGACCTCGATGCGGCAGCCATCCTGCTGTGCGAATCCGACGGCACGCCCGAGGAAGTCGCCGACGAGATCGTGCGCATGACCGCGGTGCTGCGCGAGCACGGCGCGACCCGCATCCAGATCTCGCGCACGGAAAACGAGCGGCTGCGCTTCTGGTCCGGCCGCAAGAACGCGTTCCCGGCCGCCGGCCGCATTTCGCCCGACTACTACTGCATGGACGGCACCGTGCCGCGCCGCAGTATCGGCCCCCTGTTGTCGCGCATCGAAGCAATGGAAAAGAAGTACGGACTGCGCTGCATCAACGTGTTTCATGCGGGCGACGGCAACATGCATCCGCTCATTCTTTTCAACGGCAACGACCGGGACGAATGGCACCGCGCCGAGGGGTTCGGCTCGGACATTCTCGAAGCGTGTGTCGAGTTGGGCGGCACGGTGACAGGTGAGCACGGCGTCGGCATCGAGAAGATAAACTCGATGTGCGTGCAGTTCTCGCCGGAAGAGCGCGACGCGTTTCACGCCGTCAAACGCGCTTTCGATCCGCCCGGCCTGCTGAATCCGGACAAGGGAATCCCCACCCGGGCACGCTGCGCCGAATACGGCAAGATGCACGTGCGCGGCGGTCTGCTACCGCATCCGGAGCTGCCGCGCTTCTAGCGTCACGCATCGCGCATAGCCCGTCGCGGCGGGGTTTCCAGCCTCCCACCCTGATTACCCGATGCGGGTCCGCTCCGGGTTGCCAGCAAGCCCCCGCCCGGTACAATCGTTCGAAACACAACGAAGCAGGGCATCATGGAAGAGGACGACATCGTCGCCATGTGGTCGGAGCGCGTGCGTTCCGCCAGCGCCGAGGGACGCGCGTTGCGCGTGCGCGGCGGCGGCACGAAAGACTGGTACGGTCAAACGCTGGAAGGCGAGATCCTCGACACGCGCGCCTATCGCGGCATCATCGCGTACGACCCGGCGGAACTGGTGATCACCGCACGCGCTGGCACGCCGCTTCTCGAAATCGAAGCCGCGCTCGCCGAACACAATCAGATGCTGGCCTTCGAGCCGCCGCACTTCGGGCCGCAGGCCACCTTCGGCGGCTGCGTGGCGGCGGGCATTGCCGGTCCGCGCCGTCCGTCGGCGGGCGCGGCGCGCGACTTCGTGCTGGGCGCGGTCATCATGAACGGCCAGGGACAAACACTGCACTTCGGCGGCCAGGTGGTAAAGAACGTCGCCGGTTATGACGTCTCGCGTCTGATGACGGGCTCGCTCGGCACGCTCGGGCTGATCCTCGAATTGTCGCTGAAGGTGCTGCCGCAGCCGCAGGCCGAAGCCACGCTCAAGTTCGACATGAACGGCACCGACGCCGTGCGCAAGCTCAACGAATGGGGCGGCCGCCCGCTGCCCATCACCGCGAGCGCCTGGCGACACGGCACGCTCGCCGTGCGTCTCGCAGGCGCAGAAAGTGCTGTGAAGTCGGCGCGTTCGTCGCTTGGCGGCGAAGTCGTCGACGCGGTCGAAGCGGAGCGCTTCTGGGCGGGTTTGCGCGAGCAGACCGACTCGTTCTTTGCGGCCATTCCGCCGAAAGCCGCACTGTGGCGGCTCGCGCTGCCGTCCATCACCGAGCCGCTGCAACTGCCGGGCGCGCAACTGATGGAATGGGGCGGCGCCCAGCGCTGGTGGATCACGGACACCGACGCGCAAACGGTGCGCATCAGCGCGAAACAGGCCGGCGGCCACGCCACGATTTTTCGCACGGGCCTCGGCTACGACCGCGGCGCCGGCGTATTCACACCGCTTCCCGCGCCGCTGATGAAAATTCATCGCGGCCTGAAAACCGCTTTCGATCCGGCCCGCATCTTCAATCGCGGACGTCTCTACCCTGACTTCTGAGCGCGCGATGCAAACCAATCTCGCGGACTTCATTCGCAACACGCCCGATGGCGACGAAGCCGACGCCATCTTGCGCAACTGCGTGCACTGCGGTTTCTGCACGGCCACCTGTCCCACCTATCAACTGCTCGGCGACGAGCTGGACGGTCCACGCGGCCGCATCTATCTGATCAAGCAGATGGTGGAAGGCGCCCAGGTTACGCGCAGCACGCAGGTCCACCTAGACCGGTGCCTCACTTGCCGCAATTGCGAAAGCACCTGCCCGTCTGGCGTGCAGTACGGCAAGCTGGTGGAAATCGGCCGCAAGATCACCGAGCAAAAAGTGACGCGCCCGCTCGGCCAGCGCCTCACGCGCAGACTCCTCGCGAGCTTCGTGCCGAATAGCGCGCTCTTCACGCCGACCATGCGACTCGGCCAGCATTTCCGCGCGCTGCTGCCGAGAAAACTGCGCGACAAGGTGCCGGCGCGGCAGCGTCCGCTCGCGTGGCCAAACGCCAAACACGACCGCAAGATGCTGATGCTCGCGGGCTGCGTGCAACCGTCGATGATGCCTAACATCAACACGGCGACTGCGCGCGTGCTGGATGCGCTCGGCATCGAAACGGTGGTCGCGCCGGACGCCGGCTGCTGCGGCGCAATCCGCCTGCATCTGGGCTACAACGACGAAGCGCTCGACGACATGCGCGCCAACATCGACGCATGGTGGCCGCATGTCGAAGCAGGCGTCGAGGCTATCGTGATGAACGCGTCGGGCTGCGGCGCAACCGTCAAGGAATACGCGCACCTGCTGCGGCACGATCCGGCGTATGCGGAGAAAGCGCACCGCATCGTCGAACTGACACGCGACATCGCCGAGATCCTGCCGGAATTCGAGGAAGAACTTGTCGCGCTCACGCGCCGCCGCGCGATCCATACCGTCGCGTTTCATCCGCCTTGCACGCTGCAGCATGGGCAGCAGGTGCGCGGCAGGGTCGAGCATCTGTTGACGAAGCTCGGCGTGGAAGTGCGCCTGCCCGCCGACAATCACCTGTGCTGCGGCTCGGCGGGCACGTACTCGCTCACGCAGCCGAAGCTCTCCTACGCACTGCGCGACCAGAAGCTCGAACGGCTGCATGCGCAGGAGCCGCAGGTAATTGTCTCGGCGAACGTCGGCTGCATTTCGCATTTGCAAAGCGGCACGTCGACGCCGGTCGCGCACTGGATTGAACTGGTCGAGCACATGCTGTCCGTATAATCGGGGCATCGTCCTTATCGACCTCAGGTTCGCTCCCGTTCGCTCCATGCCCGATCTGATCCATAACCTCGAAGCGGTGCAGCAACGCATCGCCACGGCCGCTCACGTAGCCGGACGCGACGCGCGTTCCATTGCGCTGCTCGCGGTCTCCAAGACCTTTCCCGCCGAGGACGTGCGCGCCGCCCACGCGGCCGGCCAGCGCGCGTTCGGCGAAAACTACGTGCAGGAAGCGCTCACCAAGATAGAAGCGCTCGGCGATTTGCGCGCTTCGCTCGAATGGCATTTCATCGGGCCGTTGCAGTCGAACAAGACGCGACCAGTGGCCGAGCATTTCGATTGGGTGCATTCGGTGGATCGGCTGAAGATCGCGCAGCGGCTTTCCGAGCAGCGTCCAGAGCACCTGCCGCCGCTGAACGTGTGCTTGCAGGTCAATATCAGCGGCGAGGCGTCGAAAAGCGGCGTCAGCGCCGAAGATGCCCTGCAGGTGGCAAAAGAAATTGCCGCGCTGCCGAGGCTCAGGTTGCGCGGGCTGATGGCGATTCCCGAGCCGGCCGGCAACATCGACCAGCAACGGGTGCCGCATCGCCGCTTACGCGAGCTGTTCGAACGTCTGCGAGACGAAGGCTTGCCGCTCGATACGCTTTCTATGGGCATGTCGAGCGATCTCGAGGCGGCCGTGCTCGAAGGCGCAACGATCGTGCGCGTGGGCACCGCGATATTCGGCGCCCGCGACTACTCGCATTGACGGCTGCGCAAGTGCTCAAAAAAGCGCTCATGTAGCACTCATGCAGTGCTCACGCAGCTTGATTCAGCGGCCGCGCAATCCTGACCAGTTCAGCTTCAAGATCTCAATCAAACCTTCCCGGAACATCATGAAAATTGCTTTTATCGGCGGCGGCAACATGGCTGCGGCGTTGATCGGCGGCCTCATCAAGCGCGGCGTCGCGCCCGCCGACCTGTATGCGATCGATCCGAACGAAGACGCGCGCAAGCGCAACGAAGAGCAGTTCGGTATCAAGACCGGCGCGGCCGCCGACGCGGCGCTCGCCGACTATGACGCCGTCGTGCTCGCGGTGAAACCGCAGATCCTGAAAAGCGTCGCCGCAGCGCTTGCAGCGCACCTGAAGGCGTCGCAACTGGTCATCAGCATCGTCGCCGGCATTCGCATGGACGACATGTCGCGCTGGCTGAACGGTCACGCGCGCGTCGTGCGCGTCATGCCCAATACGCCTGCGCTGATCGGCATGGGCGTCGCCGGCTTGACCGCGACCGCAAGCGTCGACGAAGCGGGCCGCGCGCTCGCCTCCCAGGTGCTCGGCGCGGTGGGCGAAACCGTATGGTTCGACGACGAAGCAAAAATCGACGCTGTCACCGCGATTTCAGGGAGCGGCCCGGCCTACGTGTTCTACTTCATCGAAGCATTGCAGGAGGCGGCGCGCCAACTCGGCATGGACGAAGCCCAAGGCCGCGCGCTCGCCGTGGCGACCTTCACCGGAGCCGCGCAACTGGCGGCAAACTCCGATGAACCGCCGAGCGTGTTGCGTGAGCGCGTGACCTCGAAGGGCGGCACAACCGCTGCGGCGCTTGCGTCGTTCGACGCGAGCGGCGTGAAGGACGCAATTGTGCGCGGCGCGCTCGCGGCCGACGCGCGCGCAAAAGAAATGGGCGAGGAGTTCGGCAGGCAGTAAACGGTTATCGACTGCTGTCCGCGAGCCGCCGTTTGCGGGAATGGAGTACGCCGCGGGCGCGCGGCCTCTGTTGGCGTAGGTCTGTCACAACGGACCGCGCGCTCACGGCGGCAAGCGCCGCCCGTGGCGCGCTGAAACCCGAAACCTGAAAGCTAGAACGAAGCCACCGCGTAATGCGCGGCAATGCCGACGAACAAGGCCCCGCCCAGCCAGTTATTGTGCAGGAACGCCTTGAAGCACGGCATGCGCTCGCGGTTACGGATCAGCGTGTAGTGGTAGACCGCGCAGCCTGCCGCAACCGCCCATCCAAGCCAGTACATCACGCCGAAACCGAGCAGCACGCCGATGCCGACGTAGATGCCGAGCGTTACCGCATAGCACAGCATGATCGCGGCCACGTCGAAGCGGCCGAATGTGAGCGCCGAGGTCCGGATGCCGATCTTGATGTCGTCGTCGCGATCGACCATCGCATATTCGGTGTCGTACGCGACCGACCAGAACACGTTGGCAAGCAACATGACCCAGGCGAGCATGGGCACCTGATTCTGTATCGCTGCGAACGCCATTGGAATGCCAAAGCCGAACGCAATGCCCAGATACGCCTGCGGGATCGCAAAAAAGCGCTTGGTAAACGGATACGAACCCGCGACGAAGAGCGCCGCCACCGAGAGTTCCTTCGTCAGCGTGTTAAGCGGCAGGATCAGCAGGAACGCCAGCAACGACAGTCCGGCCGCGAGCGCCACCGCTTCCCACGCCTTGATCTTGCCGGACGTGATCGGGCGATTTTCGGTGCGCTTCACGTAGCGGTCGAAATCGCGATCTGCGTAGTCGTTGATCGCGCAACCCGCCGAGCGCATCAGCACGGTGCCCACAGTGAAGATAGCGAGCAGCGGCCAGGACGGATGGCCGTCCGAGGCGATCCACAGCGCGTTGAGCGTCGGCCACAGCAGCAGAAGGCTGCCGATGGGCTTGTCCATGCGCACGAGGCGCAGATACAGGGGAAGTCGGGCGAACATGACGGACTCGGCGAATGCGGGTGGATTGCAATGACGGTGCCGCTATTTTACGGGATGCGAACAGCAGCCTTCCCTGACCGTGACGCGCAGCGACAAGGAGCTTGTGCACCGACGCAGCGTTGACCTGTCAAAGCGAAGCGGTAGCCAGAAAAACAAAGCCTCCCGCTAGGGGAGGCTTTGTTCATTGCATCTGCCTGCGTCCGGCTTGTCCAGTTTTGCAAACCGGTCTGGGCAAGCATCCACTGGCAACGATCAAGCCAGCATCGAGCGCAACATCCACGCCGTCTTTTCATGCGTCTGCATGCGCTGCGTCAGCAGGTCGGCGGTGGGCTCGTCGTTGGCCGCTTCCGTCGACGGGAAAATTGCGCGCGCGGTGCGTACCACGGCTTCCTGACCTTCCACCAGCTGACGGATCATCTCTTCCGCGGAAGGCACGCCGTCCGCTTCGGGAATCGACGAGAGCTTCGCGAAATCCTTGTAGCTGCCCGGCGCATGCACGCCGAGCGCGCGAATCCGTTCAGCGATCGAATCCACCGCCAGCGCCAGTTCGTTGTATTGCGTTTCGAACATCAGGTGCAGCGTGTTGAACATCGGACCCGTCACGTTCCAGTGGAAGTTGTGGGTCTTCAGGTACAGCGTGTAGGTGTCCGCGAGCAGACGCGACAGCCCCTCCGCGATCTTCTTGCGGTCCTTGTCGCTGATCCCGATATTGACGTGCTGTACAGCTTCTTTTTTGGCCATGATGACTCCTTCGAAGAGTGATACGAACCGGCAGTGAAGAACGGAGCGCCAGGAGCCCGCTCATGTCAGGCCCGGCAAAACGAGCGCTCGACAGTTTATCTTAGAAAGGCGAAATGTTCGTGTGACGTGTCGCCACTGCGCCTTCTGACTCACAGCCTTGCACGATCTCCACGGGAAAACCGCCTCGCTCGCGCTGCTCAGCCGACCACGTGTTGCAGCGCGTGTTGCACCGCTTGCGCGGCGATCAGCGCAAAACCGCTCGTCACGATCGCGAGGCCCACGGCTCTGCGCAACTTCAGCGCGTGCTGCTGTTGCGCGCGATGCCCGGCGGACGTTCTGCCGATAGTGGCTTTCATCATGTCGATCATCATCGTGCTCCGGTTCGTATCGGTACTCGCGGGACGCCCGCGCGCCCCGCTTTGCTTACTGCGTTACTTCTTGCCGCCTTCCGCGAGTTCGGCCATTGCCGCGATCACGCCTTCGGCATACGCCGGGTCGATGCTGCGGAAATGCTCGACTGCACGCGCGACGATCTCCTGCGGCACGCCGTTGATATGACGCGCGATGTTGCCGTACAGACGCTCCCGCTGTGCTGCGTCGAAGAGGGCAAACAGCATGCCCGGCTGCGTGTAGTAGTCGTCATCCGCGCGATGGTCGTAACGATCGACCGCGCCCGCGGCGAGCGGCGGCTCCGCCGCGTTGGCGTCCTGCGCGAAGTCGCCGAAGCGGTTCGGCTCATAGTTCACGTTGCCGCCGAGGTTGCCGTCGGTGCGCATTGCGCCGTCGCGATGGAACGAATGCGGATTCGGCACACGCGAGGCATTCACCGGAATCTGATGGTGATTGATGCCAAGGCGGTAGCGCTGCGTGTCGCCATACGAGAACAGACGGCCTTGCAACAGACGGTCCGGCGAAAAGCCGATGCCCGGCACCACGTTGGCCGGCGTGAACGCTGCCTGCTCGACGTCCGCGAAATAGTTGGCCGCATTCCGGTTCAATTCGATCGTGCCGACGTCGATCAGCGGGTAGTCTTTCTGCGACCACACCTTCGTGATGTCGAACGGATTGAAGCGATAGGCCGCGGCCTCTGCTTCCGGCATGACCTGGATCGCAAAGCGCCACTTCGGGAAATTGCCCGCGTCGATGTTGCCCACCAGATCGCGCTGCGCGCTTTCGCGGTCTTGCGCGACCACTTGCGCCGCTTCCGCATCGGTGAAATTTTCAATGCCCTGCAGCGACTTGAAGTGGAACTTCACCCAGAAGCGCTCGTTGTTCGCGTTGATGAACGAGTACGTGTGCGAGCCGAAGCCGTGCATCTGGCGGTAGTTCTTCGGAATGCCGCGATCGCTCATGAGAATCGTGACCTGATGCATCGACTCCGGATGACGCGTCCAGAAGTCCCACGCGGCGATGTTGCTGCGCAGGTTGGTGTACGGGTCCCGCTTTTGCGTGTGGATGAAGTCGGGGAACTTCAACGGATCGCGAATGAAGAACACCGGCGTGTTGTTGCCCACCACGTCCCAGTTGCCTTCTTCGGTGTAGAACTTGATCGAGAAGCCGCGCACGTCGCGTTCCGCGTCAGCCGCGCCGCGCTCGCCCGCCACCGTCGAAAAACGCATGAACAGCGGCGTTTCCTTGCCGACCTCGGCGAACACTTTGGCCTTCGTGTAGCGCGAAATGTCGTGCGTCACCTTCAGCGTGCCGAATGCGCCGGAGCCTTTGGCGTGAACACGGCGCTCGGGAATCACCTCGCGGTCGAAATGCGCGAGCTTTTCGAGCAGCCACACGTCCTGCAGGACGACCGGGCCGCGCACGCCGGCGGTCATGGAATTCTGGTTGTCGGCGACGGGCGCGCCGGCGGCATTGGTGAGCTTACGTTCGGACATGCGGAACTCCTGGTTGATTTTCGTTAAAGCGGATTGTGGGAGAAGCGCGGCGAGGCAACGCGGAATACCTGGGCGAGCAACTGCGCGAACACACTGCCCGCGATCATGCGGACAAGGCGCGGTCCACCAGCAACGACAGCGCGACCGTGCGCACGCCCACCATGGCCGCTGCAAGACCGGTCTGCGCAGCGGCCGGTTCAGCAGCGAAGCTGGCAGTTTGCGACAAATTCGATTTCGTCATGTTGTTCTCCGGTTACAAACGATCGGGCGATCCATGGAGACGACTATATCAAGACTATCAAAATGTCGCATTTTATAAATTTTATCTATCTGATAGGCGCGCGTCGGCCCTTGGCAGAACGCAAAGCGGGGAAGCCCGGTAGCCGACGCGGCGGCTAGCGCAAGCGCCGGTCGCGCCGGCGCCTCGCGTCGACCGCCCGCCGGTTCAGTTCACCGCGACCGGAAGGTCCAGCTTTTTCACGCCGGGCAGATCGCAAGCGCTGATTGCGTCGCAGATCGCGTCGATGGCGGGCATGCGCGTGAAGCTCTTGCGCCACGCCAGCACAACGCGGCGGTCGGGCACCGGCTCGTCGAAGGGGACATAGGAGAGGAGCCCCGAGTCGATGCCGCCCGCGTGCGGCTTCACCTCATGCACCGACATGCGCGGCAGCACCGTGATGCCCACGCCGCTTGCCACCATATGGCGGATGGTTTCCAGCGACGATCCCTCGAAGGTCTTCTGGATGCCGTCCGCGTTCTGCGAGAAACGCATCAGTTCCGGACACACGCCGAGCACGTGGTCGCGGAAGCAGTGGCCGCTGCCGAGCAACAGCATGGTTTCCTGCTTCAGGTCGTCGGCGTCGATCTTGGGGCGGTTTTCCCACGCGTGGCCCGAGGGCAGCGCGACGACAAACGGCTCGTCGTACAGAGGGCGCAGCATCAGCCCGGTTTCCGGAAACGGCAGCGCCATGATGGCCACGTCGATTTCGCCCTGCTTGAGCAGTTCGATCAGCTTGAGCGTGTAATTTTCCTGCAGCATCAAGGGCATTTGCGGCACGCGCTTGATCATCTGCTTGACGAGCGTGGGCAGCAGGTACGGCCCGATCGTATAGATCACGCCCAGCCGCAGCGGTCCGACGAGCGGGTCTTTGCCCTGCTTGGCGATTTCCTTGATGGCGAGCGTCTGTTCCAGCACCCGCTGCGCCTGCGTGACAATCTGCTCGCCGATGGGCGTGACGCTCACTTCGCTCGTGCCACGCTCGAAGATTTGCACGTTCAGCTCGTCCTCGAGCTTCTTGATGGCCACGGACAGCGTCGGCTGGCTGACGAAACACGCTTCGGCGGCCCGGCCAAAGTGCCTCTCTCGGGCCACGGCAACGATGTACTTCAATTCGGTGAGCGTCATTGGGGGACCAATCAGTGCAATGGATTCGATAGGTTCTAGTTATACACCCATAGGGTCGGTTCGCCAACCCGGTTCGCCGGGTTTTGCTCTGTCGTTTGCCCTGTCGTTCAGCCCTGCCGTTCAGCCCTGTCGATGTCTGCGAAACCGGCCAGCGCGAACGCCAGCGCCGTGACGTGCGTCTTCGCGGCACTCCTCACGCCTTCAGGTAATGCTCGCGCGCGCTCAGCCAGCGCGTCAGATGCTGCGTGACCACGTGCGGATACTGTTCGAGCAACACGGCAGCCGCTTCGCGCGCAGGCTCGATCAGCCATTGGTCGTTTTCCAGGTCGGCGAAGCGCAGCATGGCCGCGCCGGACTGCCGCGCGCCGAGAAACTCGCCGGGGCCGCGTATCTCCAGATCGCGGCGCGCAATTTCGAAACCGTCGGTGGTCTCGCGCATGGTTTGCAGCCGGGCGCGCGCCGTCATCGAAAGAGGACCGGTGTAGAGCAGCACGCACACCGAAGCTGCACTGCCGCGCCCTACCCGCCCGCGCAACTGGTGCAACTGCGCGAGTCCGAAGCGCTCCGCGTGCTCGATCACCATTAGCGACGCGTTCGGCACGTCGACGCCGACCTCGATCACCGTGGTCGCGACCAGCAATTGCACCTCGTTGCGCGTGAACGCATCCATTACCGCGGCCTTCTCCGCGGGCGCGAGCCGCCCATGCACCAGGCCGACGTTCAGCTCGGGCAACGCCGCCACCAGCGTTTCGTAAGTTTCCACGGCGGTCTGCAACTGCAGCGTCTCGCTTTCCTCGATCAGCGGACAGACCCAGTAGACCTGACGCCCTGTCAACGCGGCTTCGCGCACCCGGCCGATCACTTCCTCGCGGCGCGCGTCGGAGACGAGCTTGGTCAGGATCGGCGTGCGTCCGGGCGGCAATTCGTCGATGGTCGACACGTCGAGGTCGGCGTAATAGGTCATGGCGAGCGTGCGCGGAATCGGCGTGGCCGACATCATCAGTTGATGCGGCTGGAAGTCACGCGCGCCGTCCGCCGCGTTGCGGGCCTTGGCACGCAGCGCAAGCCGCTGTTCGACGCCGAAGCGGTGCTGTTCGTCGACGATCACGAGCCCGAGCCGCGCAAACTCCACGGTGTCCTGAATGATCGCGTGCGTGCCGATCACGAGCTGCGCGGTGCCGAGCGCGGCCGCCTCGATGGCGGCGCGCTTTTCCTTCGTCTTGAGGCTGCCGGCGAGCCACGCGACACTCACGCCGAGCGGCTCCAGCCAGCCGCGCAGCTTGCGCGCGTGTTGTTCGGCGAGGATTTCGGTGGGCGCCATCAGCGCGGCCTGGTAGCCCGCGTCGATGGCCTGCGCGGCGGCCAGCGCCGCCACGATCGTCTTGCCGCTGCCGACGTCGCCTTGCAACAGGCGCTGCATCGGATGCGGCTGCGTCAGGTCAAGTGCAATCTCGCCGCCCACGCGCTCCTGCGCCCTGGTGAGCGAAAACGGCAGCGCGGCGAGCAGACGCGCGACCAGCGCGGATTCGTCGCCGAGCTTGCGGCGCGGCATGGCCGGCGCGGCGCGCGTGCGGCGCTCCTCGTGCGCGCGCTTGAGCGACATCTGCTGCGCGAGCAGTTCCTCGAACTTGATGCGCACCCACGCCGGATGCGTGCCGTCGATCAACGCGGTTTCGTCGGATTGCGCGCCGGGATGATGCAGCGTGCGCACCGCGTCCATCAGCGAGGGCACGCCAAGCGGCTCCAGCCATTGACGCGCAACGGCTTCGGGCAACAGTTCGGGCAGCGACGTGCGCGACAACGCATTGTCGATTGCCTTGCGCAAATACGCCTGGCTCACGCCCGCGGTACTCGGATAGACCGGCGTGAGCGCTTGCGGCAGCGGCGTGTCTTCGTCGACCACGCGCACCGCCGGGTGCACCATCTCCATGCCGAAGAAGCCGCCCCGCACGTCGCCGCGCACGCGCAGGCGCGCGCCGATCGCCATTTGCTTGACCTGCGAGCCGTAGAAGTTGAGAAAGCGCAGCACGAGCTCGTCGCCGGCATCGTCGCGCAGCTTGACGAGCAACTGGCGGCGCGGACGATACGCGATCTCGTTGTCGAACACCACGCCTTCGGTTTGCGCAATGCCGCCGGGCAGCAGATGGCCGATCGGCGTGAGCGAGGTTTCGTCCTCGTAGCGCATCGGCAGATGCAGCACGAGGTCGATGTCGCGCGTAAGGCCGAGCTTGGCGAGTTTGTCGGCGGTTTTGACGGTGGGCTTCGTAGTGGATTTGGCCGCGGGCTTGACGGTGGGCTTGGCCTTGCGCTCCGCCGCAGGCTTGCCGGCGGACGCGGCGGCCACCTCGTCGCCAGAGCTCGCCGCCGACTGCGCCGACTGCGCCGACTCGCCGCCGTGCGCGACGCGGGCTGCCGGCTCGGCGCTCACTTCATCGGTAGCGGAAGGCAATCGGCGATCGGACAAAGGCATGGGCTGCTTCGCAAGTACAATATCGGCTGTCAAAAAATATCGAAGGCTGCACGGCTTTCTGCCCGCCGCGCAAGCGCGCGGGCTCGCGGGCCGCCGCGGCGTCCCGCAATCATAGCCGCCCGGCCGAGGCTTCGGCTCAATTCAGTCTTCATTCGCTTCCAGTGGTTCGCATGCTTACGCTTTCCGATTTCGATTTCGACCTGCCGCCCGAGCTGATCGCGCAAGTCGCGCTGCCCGAGCGCAGCGCGAGCCGCCTCCTCGAGGTCGACAACGCACCCGACGCCGACCGCGCCGCGCGTCTGACCGACCGCCGCTTCTCCGAGCTGCCCGAATGCATCAACGCCGGCGATCTGCTGGTCTTTAACGATACCAAAGTCCTGAAGGCGCGCTTCCTCGGCCAGAAGGCCAGTGGCGGCAAGATCGAAGTGCTGGTCGAGCGCCTGGTTGGCGAGCGCACGGCGCTCGCGCAGATTCGCGCGAGCAAGAGCCCGCAGCCGGGCACCACGATTCGCCTTGCCGACGCGTTCGACGTGACGGTCGGCGAGCGCGTCGAGCCGTTCTACACGCTGCACTTTCCCGCCGACTGTCTGACGCTGATCGAGCAATACGGGCGCTTGCCGCTGCCGCCGTACATCGAGCACGATCCCGACTCCACCGACGAGACCCGCTATCAGACCGTCTACGCGCAAAACCCGGGCGCGGTGGCGGCGCCCACGGCGGGCCTGCATTTTGACGACGCGCTGTTCGAGCGGCTCGACGCGCGCGGCGTGCAACGCGCGACGCTGACGCTGCATGTGGGCGCCGGCACGTTCCAGCCGGTGCGCGTCGAGAACCTCGCCGAGCACAAGATGCACAGCGAGTGGTATCACCTGCCGCAATCGCTCGCCGATAAAATCGCCGCGACCCGGGCGCGCGGCAACCGGGTGATCGCGGTAGGCACCACCTCGATGCGCGCGCTCGAAGCCGCCGCGCGCGACGCCGAAGCGGCCGGCCGCCCGCTTGCCGCCGCGAGCACGGAAACCGACATTTTCATCACGCCGGGCTACCGGTTTCGCGTGATCGACCGGCTCGTCACGAATTTCCATTTGCCGAAGTCGACGCTGCTGATGCTGGTGTCCGCATTCGCGGGCGTGGAGACGATACGCGCCGCGTATCGTCATGCAATCGAGCAACGCTACCGCTTTTTCAGCTACGGCGACGCCATGCTGCTGACGCGGCGCGACGGCTGATCTGACACACCGCGTTCTGGTTCTGTAGTTCTTCGCAGCCGCCGCGAATGCTCGCGGCGGTGCTTTCTTATCGCGCCGGACTGTTTTCCGGTTGCTTTTGGAGTTATCTCAATGACCACCGGTCATCCATTACCCCAACCCGCCGACGGCCTCCAGTTCGAACTGCTAGGCACGGACGGCCTCGCGCGCCGCGGCCGCGTCACGCTCAATCACGGCGTGGTCGAGACGCCGATCTTCATGCCGGTCGGCACGTACGGCACTGTCAAGGCGGTGCAGCCGCGCGAGCTCGAGGAAATGCATGCGCAGATCATCCTCGGCAACACGTTTCACCTGTGGCTGCGCCCGGGGCTCGAAACCATCGCCGCGCACGGCGGCCTGCATGGCTTCATGGGTTGGAAAAAGCCGATCCTGACCGACTCCGGCGGCTTCCAGGTGTTCTCGCTCGGCGAGCTGCGCAAGATCACCGAAGACGGCGTGACGTTCGCCTCGCCCATCAACGGCGACAAGCTCTTTTTGTCCCCGGAAGTGTCGATGCAGATTCAGAAAGTGCTGAACTCGGACATCGTCATGCAGTTCGACGAATGCACGCCCTACGCGACCAACAACGTGCCGACCTCCCGTCAGGAAGCGGCCGACTCCATGCGTATGTCCATGCGCTGGGCGCAGCGCTCGATCGACGAATTCCGCCGGCTCGGCAATCCGAACGCGCTGTTCGGCATCGTTCAGGGCGGCATGTTCGAGGACCTGCGCGACGAGTCGCTCGCCGGCCTCGCAGAGAAAGATTTTCACGGCCTCGCCATTGGCGGTCTTTCGGTCGGCGAGCCGAAAGAAGACATGATGCGCGTGCTCAACCACATCGGCCCCAGGTTGCCGGCCAACAAGCCGCACTACCTGATGGGCGTGGGCACGCCGGAAGACCTGGTGGCGGGCGTGGCGGCCGGCGTGGACATGTTCGACTGCGTGATGCCGACGCGCAACGCGCGCAACGGCTGGCTCTTCACGCGCTTTGGCGACATCAAGATCCGCAATGCCACGCACAAGAATTCGCTGCGTCCGCTCGACGAACAATGCGGCTGCTACACGTGCAGAAACTTCACTCGCGGATATCTGCATCATCTGCATCGTGTTGGGGAAATTCTCGGCGCGCAGCTGAATACGATTCACAACCTGCACTATTACCTGGAACTCATGCAGGAAATGCGCGATGCGATCGACGCGAAAATGTTCGAGCCATTCCGCAAGCGCTTTCACGAGAACCGCGCACGCGGCATAGACGAGGCGCCGTGACGACAAACGCTGTCGGATCAAGCGAATCAATCCGTCAGCGGCTTGCGGAAAACCTTACAATCTACTTTCGCGGACGGCGAAAATCGGCTTTAAGCGGTTGATCGCAAAGCCGAATCGCCGCGCCGACGCGCTCGATGCCGGTGGTAGAATGACCGGCTGATTTTTTTGATTGAATTGATCTATAACGGAGAGACCAACGTGTCGTTCATTTCCAATGCCTTCGCCCAAGGCACCGCAGCAGGTGGCGTTGAGTCGAATCTGATGAGCTTCCTGCCGCTGATCCTGATGTTCGGCGTGCTGTACTTCATCATGATTCGCCCGCAAATGAAGCGCCAGAAGGAACATCGCAACATGCTCGCCGCAATGGCCAAGGGCGACGAAGTGGTGACGAATGGCGGCATCGTCGGCAAGGTGACCAAGGTGGGCGAGGCTTACGTCGGCGTCGAAATTTCGGAAGGCACGGAAATCACCGTGCAGAAAGCGTCGATCACGACGATTCTCCCGAAGGGCACGATCAAGTCGCTGTAAGGCCTGCTCTCGCGTCCGGCGCGGCCTCGCCGGCGATCCACGCATACCTGCTGCGGGTCGCCCGCGCTCATCGCCGGGCGCATCGCTTTCAAGCCAACCTCCCGTTGGACTACTCATGAATCGTTACCCCCTCTGGAAATATGCCGTGATGCTGGTGGCTCTCGTCATCGGCCTCGTCTACACGCTGCCCAACCTGTTCGGCGAAGCGCCGGCGGTGCAGGTGTCGAGCGGCAAGGCAACGGTCAAGCTCGACTCGACCACGCTGTCGGCGGTCGAAGCCACGCTCGCAGCCAATCAGATCAAACCGGAAGACGTCACGTTCGACAATACGTCGGCGAACGCGAACATCCGCGTGCGTCTCGTCGACACCGACACGCAGCTGCGCGTGAAAGACCTGCTGCAAAAGTCGCTGAACAACGACCCGAGCGATCCGCAATACGTGGTCGCGCTCAACCTGCAAAGCGCGTCGCCGCGCTGGCTGACTGCCCTGCACGCGCTGCCCATGTACCTCGGTCTCGACTTGCGAGGCGGTGTGCACTTCCTGCTGCAGGTCGACATGGCGGGCGCGCTGAACAAGAAGCTCGACTCCGACGCGTCGGACGCGCGCACGCTGTTGCGCGACAACAATATCCGCGACGGCGGCGTGAACCGCGTCAACCAGACGGTGGTGATCAATTTCGCGGACCAGGCAACTGCCGACGCAGCGGCGAAGCAGTTGAGCCGCAGCATCGGCGAGCTGCAATGGGCGTCGCAGAACGGTCCGGACGGCTCCGTGCAACTCGTCGGCACGTTCACGCCGATGGTGCAGAAGGCCGTGCAGGACGCCGCGCTCAAGCAGAACATCACCACGCTGCATAACCGCGTGAACGAACTCGGCGTGGCCGAGCCGGTCATCCAGCAGCAAGGCGCCGACCGTATCGTGGTCGAACTGCCGGGCGTGCAGGACACGGCAAAGGCGAAAGACATCATCGGCCGCACGGCAACGCTCGAAGCGCGCCTCGCCGACCCGGTCAACACGCATCCGAACCCGTCCGATCCGGTGCCGCCGGGCGACGAACTGTTCACGCAAGGCAACCAGACGCCCGTGCTGCTGAGAAAGCAGATCATCTTCACCGGCGACCGGATTATCGACGCGTCGGCGGGCTTCGACGAGCATCAGCGTCCGTCCGTCAACATTCGCCTCGACTCGGCCGGCGGGCGCGCGGTGCGCAGCGTGTCGCGCGACAACATCGGCAAGCCGATGGCCATGGTGCTGTTCGAAAAGGGCAAGGGCGAGGTGCTGACGGTCGCGACCATCCAGTCCGAGCTCGGCGACCGCTTCCAGATCACCGGCCAGCCGACCCCGCAAGCCGCCGCCGACCTCGCGCTGCTGTTGCGCGCCGGTTCGCTCGCCGCGCCAATGGACATCATCGAGGAACGCACCATCGGCCCGAGCCTCGGCGCCGACAACATCAAGAAGGGCTTCCACTCGGTCGTGTGGGGCTTTGCGGCCATCGCCGTCTTCATGGTCGCGTACTACATGCTGTTCGGCGTGATCTCGATGATCGGCCTGTCGGTAAACCTGCTGCTGCTGATCGCGGTGCTCTCCATGCTGCAGGCCACGCTCACCTTGCCGGGCATTGCCGCTATCGCGCTCGCGCTCGGTATGGCGATCGACGCTAACGTGCTGATCAACGAACGCGTGCGTGAAGAGCTGCGCAACGGCGCGCCGCCGCAGCTGGCCATTCAGAACGGCTACGCGCATGCGTGGGCGACGATTCTGGACTCGAACGTCACCACGCTGATTGCGGGTGTCGCGCTGCTCGCGTTCGGCTCCGGGCCGGTGCGCGGCTTTGCGATCGTGCACTGTATCGGCATTCTTACGTCGATGTTCTCCGCGGTGTTCTTCTCGCGCGGTATCGTCAACCTCTGGTACGGCGGCAAGAAGAAGCTCAAGACGCTGGCAATCGGCCAGGTGTGGCGTCCGGAGACCGCGCCCGCGGGCTCCGCCGCGTACCTCGGCAACAACGACGACGCCACCGACACCGCACAGGCCATGCGCGCCGCGAGCGCGGCGGCTGGCAAGCAGAAAGCGCCGGCCGCGGCCGCTCAATCGCGCGTGGGCAAGCCGACTGTGCGTCGCCGCAATGCTCCCGGCACGCCGGGCACGCCGCAAAAACCGGGTTCATCCCGCTGAGTCCCGGAGAACAAGACCATGGAATTTTTCCGCTTTCGCAAAGACATTCCGTTCATGCAGCGTGCGTTGATCTTCAACGCGATTTCGCTGCTGACGTTCCTCGCCGCCGTGTTCTTTCTCCTGCACCGCGGGCTGCATCTGTCGGTCGAGTTCACGGGCGGCACGGTGATCGAAGTGCAGTATCCCGGCGCCGCGCCGCTCGATCCGGTGCGCGGCACGCTGAACAGGCTCGGCTATGCCGATGCGCAGGTGCAGAACTTCGGCACCTCGCGCGACGTGCTGATCCGTCTGCCGCTCAAGCAGGGCCTGACTTCCGCGCAGCAGAGCGACCAGGTAATGGGCGCGCTGAAAACCGACACGCCGCAGGTACAGTTGCAGCGCGTCGAGTTCGTCGGCCCGCAGGTCGGCAAGGAACTCGCCACCGACGGCCTGCTTGCGCTTGCCTGCGTGGTGGTGGGCATCGTGATCTATCTGTCGTTCCGCTTCGAATGGAAGTACGCGGTCGCGGGCGTGATCGCCAACCTGCACGACGTGGTGATCATTCTCGGCTTCTTCGCGTTCTTCCAGTGGGAGTTCTCGCTCTCGGTGCTGGCCGCCGTGCTGGCGGTGCTCGGCTATTCGGTGAACGAGTCGGTGGTTATTTTCGACCGGATTCGCGAGACGTTCCGCCGCGAACGCAAGATGACGGTGATCGAAGTCATCAACCACGCTATCACCAGCACCATGTCGCGAACCATCATCACGCACGGCTGTACGCAGATGATGGTGCTCTCGATGTTCCTGTTCGGCGGCCCGACCCTGCACTACTTCGCTCTGGCGCTGACGGTCGGTATTCTGTTCGGCATCTACTCGTCGGTGTTCGTCGCCGCAGCGCTCGCGATGTGGTTCGGCGTGAAGCGCGAAGATCTGGTGAAGGACAAGAAAGAACGCGTCGATCCTAACGATCCGAATGCGGGCGCGCAGGTTTGAAGGGACTTGAGGATGGCGCTTGACGTTGGGGTTTGATAACGGCGCCTGAAAGCACCAATCGAGTGTCCCAAGCGGGTGTCACAACGAAAAAGGCCGGTTCGTGATGAACCGGCCTTTTTTATTGCCTTCGGCGCCCTCCCCGCCTACCGGAACCCCAGCTTCCGCCTTGCCGCCACCAGCGCCGCCACACTCAGAAGCGCGGCGAAGATCAGGTAGTAACTCGGCGCCGCCTTGGAGCCGGTAAAGCTGATCAGCCACGCGATAATGAACGGCCCGAAGCCGCCGAACACGGTAACCGCGATGTTATACGCGAGCGACATGCCGGTGGTGCGAGTCTGCACCGGGAACATCTCCGAAAGCAGACCCGGCAGCGCCGCGAAGTAGCCGGTCATCAGAAAGCCGAGCACGACTTGCAGCGCGATCAGCGTGCCGAAGGTCGGATGCGCGACCAGATAGACGAACGCCGGATAAATCAGCACGAGCAGCAGCAATCCGGCGATCAGCATGATGGTGGTGCGGCCGTGCCGGTCCGACAGATGCCCGACGAGCGGCGCGAACACCATCTGAATGAGCCCGGTCAGCGCGATCGCCGAGAAGGCGACCGAAGGCGCGAGGCCCAGCTGCTTCACGCCGAAGGTTGGCATGAAGAGCACCAGGTAAGTGGACACCGTGCCCAGCACCACAGTGCCGATTGCGATGACGAGCCGCAGTTTCTGACTCGAAAACGTGTCGCGCAGCGGCGTGGTGGTGGTCTCCGCGGCGAGAAACTCGGGCGTTTCGTCGAGCTTCGTGCGAATGTACCAGGCAACCGGCCCGATCAGCAGCCCGAAGAAGAACGGCACGCGCCAGCCCCACGACGCCATCTGATCGGGCGTCAGACCGCCGGTCAGCAGCACGCCGAAGCCCGCCGCCAGGAGCGTGGTGAGCCCTTGGCTCGCCACCTGCCAACTCGCAAAAAAGCCGCGCCGGCCCGGCACATGCTCCGCGAGGAAAGCCGTTGCGCTGCCGAATTCGCCGCCGGCCGAGAAGCCCTGCATCAGACGCGCAAGCACCAGAATGACGGGCGCCGCGAGGCCGATGCTCTGATAGGTCGGCAAGACCGCAATGATGAACGTGCCGCCCATCATCAGCAGAATGGACAGCGTAAGCGCCGCCTTGCGCCCCGCACGGTCCGCATACGCGCCAATCACAACGGCGCCGAGCGGCCGCATGAAGAACGATACGCCGAACGTGCCGAGCGTCAGCAGCAGCGACACCGTGTCGTTGCCGGCTGGAAAAAAGAGCTTCGCGATCACCACAGCAAAAAAGCCGTAGACGACCAGGTCGAACCATTCGAGCGCGTTGCCGATGGACGCGGCAATCACCGCCCGCCACGAATTTTTCCGGCTTCCCGCAAGGCTTGCTGCTGTCGTTGCGTTCATGCAGATCTCCATTGCGCGCTGATCTTATAGGTGTCGGGCGAGGCCCGCTTTCGCCAGATTGGATGCGCGCACAACCAATATGGGTGCAACGCTTTATGTACCTGAAAAATTAAAGCGAGGCGAGCGCGAAATTTCGCAACGACTTGCTTCAACAGTGCCTGCCGGGCTGTAGTGCCTGCGCAGTGCCTGAAACCGCTGCGCTCTACCTTAGCGCGTCCAGTATTTCGCGTCGCTCTTTTTCCGCGATGCCATGAAAAAACCGCTTCGTCGCAAAGGCGAACGAAGCGGCCGGAAAAGCGATGAGGCCGGTCACGCGACCGGCGCCTCAGGTGTGGCCGCGCCCCATCAACAGCGGCGGCAGCGTCGTCGGCGGCCGCACCATCAGGAAGCCGTGATGCCGGTCAGCGCGCTGGCTGCCGCGCAAGCGGCAACGCGAGCGCCTGCGCAGGCTGCCTGCCTGCACGCACGGTGGGCATTTATTGCTTGATGCCCTCAGCCTGAATATGCAGCTTGGTCTCCATGCTGAAGCCGTACTTGCTGCCGAAATCCATGCCGTAATCGGCACGGTTGAACTGGGCGCTTGCCTCCACGCCGCAGACTTCGCGCTTGAGCATGGGGTGCGGCATGCACTTGAACGACTCGATCTTCAGGTTCAGCGGCTTCGTCACGCCGTGCAGCGTCAGGCTGCCGACCACTTCAGCCGGCTTGTCGCCGTCGAAGCGGATCGACGTGCCTTTGTACGTCGCGGTCGGAAACTTCGCGACGTCGAAGAATTCGGCCTCTTTCAGGTGATCGTCGAGCTTGGTGTTTCCGGTCGAGACCGAAGCGGCGTCGACAGTGACCTCGACGGTGCCGGTCTTGGCCGCGCGGTCGAGCGTGACGGTGCCCGAGCTTTTGGTGAACTTGCCCCGCCACACCGACAGACCGCCAAAGTGGTCCGCCTCGAAGCTCGGATAGGTGTGAGTGGGGTCGAGCTGATAGGTGTCGGCGGCGAACGCGCCAAGCGAAACACAGGAGGCCAATGCGCCGGCGGCAATCAACATGGATTTCTTCAAGTCATGCTCCCAGTCAGGAAAAACGGCTGCTTTTTTTGAACGCGCAGTTCAACCTACTTGCGCGCGGCTACGATATGAAACTTGATGACGACCTCATCGGCCACCACGGAGGTGTCTTTCCACTCGCCGGTGCCGATATCGAATTGCGAGCGTTTGATCGGCAAAGAGCCGTCGAACGTCTGCGTCGAGCCTTGCTGCGTCACGGTAACGGGCACCACCACCGTCTGCGATTTACCCTTGATGGTGAGTTTGCCCGTCACCTTGTACTGGTTGCCGCCGGCCGGCGCGATTGCGCTCGAAACGAAGCTCGCGCTGGGATAGGTCTTTGCGTCGAACCATTCCTTGCCGCGCACCTGGTCGTTGTAGGTTTCGTCGCCGAGATCGTAGCTCGACACGTCGATGTTCAACTGCGCGCTGCCTTCGGCGGGCTTGGCCGGATCGAACCTGAGCTGCGCGGTGAATTTGCCGAACTTGCCTTCGACGGGCACGTTCATCTGCTTCGACGTAGCCGTCACGGAACTTTTGGCCGTGTCCACCTGGGCCCACGCGGCGCCTGCCGCGCTCAGCGAGGCAGCGGCGAATGCCGCCAGCATGTAGCGATAAAACGAGACCTTCATGATTGTCCTTATTTGAGGAAGGGAAGCATGCGCGACAGCAGGCCGTCGCGGTCCAGCCATTGATGCTTGAGCGCCGCCGCCACGTGCATTCCGACCAGCACCAACAGCGTGTAATTCAGCACGATATGGACGTTCTTGAGCAGTTCCTTCAGGTGCGGATCAGGCGCGATCAGCCGCGGCAGCGGAATCAGCCCGAGATAGACGACCGGCACGTTCGCCGCCGAGCTATACAGATAGCCGGAAAGCGGGATGGCGATCATCAACACATAGAGCAGCAGGTGCACGAAATGCGCGGCACCGCGCTGCCACGCGGGCATGCGGCGCGGCATTGCCGGCGCGCCGTGGGTGGCGCGCCACACGATGCGCAGCACAGCCAGCGCGAACGCGGTCACGCCGATCCATTTGTGCCAGGAAAAATAACGAAGCTTGGTGGGCGTGAAGCCGGGGATGTCGGTCATCACCCAGCCGAGCGCAAAGCCGCAAACAATCAGCAATGCGATGAGCCAATGAAAGGCAATGGCGGTCCGCGTGTACGACTCCGAGCCACCGAACGAAGGATTATGTGCCATGACAGGTTAACGCTTGCTAAGAGAGGTTAACGGCGCGGCATGCCCGGCTATTCCCCGCCGATTGGAAGTCCATCGGCAGAGGGCCTGGCGTCGCAGAATTGGGGACGCGCCAGGCCGCCATGCTACCCGAAGCGGAAAAAGCTGGCTGCGCCCGTTGGAAATTTACCGAAAGGCTGACTTGCGTGCAGCCGGGCGCGCGGCTGAACAATTGGGGACTGCAACGGTCAGAAAGAGTAAACCGGTAAGCCTGTGACCGCCGACGCGAAGCTGGAACGCGTTTTGGTACTATGGCTGCACATTTTTTTACAAACCTGCAAGATCAACTCATCTCGCGACCGGCATTGCACGCTTTCTCACCTTTCGTTGGCCCGCTGCCGTATGGAACATGACAACCTGATCGCGTGCCATGAATGCGACACGCTGTTTCGCAAGCCACGGCTTGTCGGGCGCAGGGTCGCCCGCTGTCCGCGGTGCGGGGCGACGCTCTATAGCGGCGTGTCGCGCAGGCTCGACGGCATCAGCGCAATGACGCTTGCCGCGCTAATCACGTTCGTGATCGCTCAGGGCTTTCCCATCGTCGAACTGGAAACCAATGGCATCACCTCGCAAACCACGCTGTTCGGTGCGCTCGTCGCGCTGTGGAACGAGAACATGCAGATTGTCGCCGTCATGGTGTTCTGCTCGACCATTCTGTTTCCGCTCACCGAACTTGTCGCGCTGCTCTACGTGCTGGTGCCGCTGCGCTCCGGCTACGTGCCGGCGGGTTTCAACCGCGTCTTGCGCGCAATCCAGTTCGTGCGGCCCTGGGGCATGATTGAAGTGTTCATGCTCGGCGTGCTGATCACCATCGTGAAGATGGTCAGTCTTGCGCGCGTGATCCCGGAGGCAGCACTGTTCGCTTTCGGCGCACTGACGCTGATGTTCGCAGTGGTCGTCACGTTCGATCCGCGCATTCTTTGGGACCTCGCGGACGAACTCGGCGCGCGCAACCAGCGCCCGCTGCCGCGCACTTCGGCCGACAGCGCGGCCGCCGCGCTCAACTCGCTGACGGGTCCGCCCGCTGCGCCGCTGTTGCAACCCGACGAAGGCACCGGCGGCACGAGCGGCGCGGGCGGCGCGGGCGACGCAAACCTCGGCACGGCGCCCGCGCCTCACCAGGGACGGCCCGCGCAATGAAGTACGTCACCGCGAAACGCGCCGGGCTTGTCGCCTGCCACGCGTGCGGGCGCGTCGAGCCGCGCATCCGCTCGGTCACGCCGCAGCACTGCGGACGGTGCGGCGCACGTCTGCACTCGCGCAATCCCGACAGCCTGATGCGCACGTGGGCGCTGCTGATCGCCGCGGCCTTGCTGTATATTCCGGCAAATTTGTTGCCGGTCATGCACACCTCGTCGCTGGTCGGTTCGGAGGACGACACCATCATGAGCGGCGTCGTGTACTTCTGGACATCCGGCGACTGGCCGCTCGCGGTGATCGTGTTCATCGCCAGCATCATGGTGCCGATGCTCAAGCTCACGGTGCTCGCGCTGCTCACGATCACCGTGCAGCGCCACTCGCGCTGGCGGCCGCAGCAGCGCACCACGCTGTACCGGATGGTCGAACGCATCGGCCGCTGGTCGATGCTCGACGTGTTCGTCGTCACGCTGACAGTCGCGCTGGTGCGCTTCAAGTCGCTTGCCGTGATCACGGCCGGCCCGGGCGCGATTGCGTTCGGCTCGGTCGTGATCCTGACGATGATGGCATCCATGCAATTCGATCCACGACTCATCTGGGACGACGTGGACGGCAGTACCCAAAAACCTCAGGATCTCGAACATGACTAGCCCGCAAGGACCGACGCCCGCCTCCGATGCGCCGCGCAACGATTCGAACGGACCGAAGCTGCCGCCCCAACTGCCCGACCCCGACATCGAACCACGCAGCCGCTGGCTGCCGTCGCTCGTCTGGCTGATTCCGCTGATCGCCGCGCTGATCGGCATCGCGCTCGTCATCAAGTCGGTAACGGAGAAAGGCCCGACCATCACGATCAGTTTCGTCAGCGCGGAAGGGCTCGAGCCCGGCAAGACGAAGGTCAAGTACAAGGACGTCGACGTGGGCGCGGTGAAGTCGATCAGGCTGTCCAAAGACCTGTCGCATGTGCTCGTGCAAGTGCAACTGACCAAGGAGGGCGAAGACTTCGCCGTGAAGGACTCGCGCTTCTGGGTCGTGCGCCCGCGCGTGGGCGCGAGCGGCGTGTCCGGCCTCACCACGCTGCTCTCGGGCGCGTATATCGGCGCGGACGCCGGCCATTCGCCGGACAGCGAGAAGAACTTTGTCGGGCTCGAAACACCGCCGCCCGTGACAGGCGACCAGAAAGGCCACCAGTTCATCCTGCACGGCGATTCGCTCGGCTCCATCGACATCGGCTCGCCAATTTTTTACCGGCGCGTGCAGGTCGGCCAGGTGGTGGGTTTCTCGCTCGACAAGGACGGCACCGGGGTGACCATGCAGGTATTCGTGTCTGCGCCGTTCGATCAGTACGTCGGCACCAATTCGCGCTGGTGGCATGCAAGCGGCGTGGATTTGCGGCTCGATTCGAGCGGCTTCAAGCTGAACACGCAATCGCTCGCGACGGTGATAGTCGGCGGTCTGTCGTTCCAGTCGCCGCCGGGCCAGGGCGTGGGCGCGCAGGCGCCGAACAACATGACCTTCCGCCTCGGTTCCGACGAAGCCGACGCGATGCGTGAACCGGACGGCGTGCCGCTGCGCGTCGTGATGAACTTCAACCAGTCGCTGCGCGGGCTGTCGGTTGGCGCGCCGGTCGATTTCCGCGGCATCGTACTCGGTCAGGTGACGAACATCGGCATCGACTACGATCCGAAAACGCGCAGCTTCACCATGCCGGTGACCATGAATCTTTACCCGGACCGCCTCGGCAAGCGCTTCCGCGAAACAGCGCCCGCGCCGGGCAGCCTCGCCGGTCAGAACATGCTGCAACAACTGGTCAAGCATGGTTTGCGCGGCCAGTTGCGTACCGGCAATCTGATCACGAGCCAGTTGTACGTGGCGCTCGACATCTTCCCGAAGGCGCCGCCCGCGACCGTCGACGTTGCAAGCGATCCGCTGGAACTGCCGACAATCCCGAACACGCTCGACGAGTTGCAGCTGCAGGTCGCCGACATTGCGAAAAAGCTCGACAAGGTGCCTTTCGACCAGATCGGCAACAACCTGAACAGCGCGTTGAAGAATGCCGATCAGCTGTTCAAGCGGCTCGACTCCGAAGTCGTGCCGCAGGCCCGCGACACGCTCGCGGCCGCGAAGCAGACGTTCGGCTCCGCGGAGGCGACCTTGCAGCAGGACTCGCCGTTGCAGTCGGACGTGCATCAGGCGTTGCAGGAATTGACGCGCACCTTGCAGTCACTGAATGCGCTGTCGGATTATCTGGAACGCCATCCGGAATCGTTGTTGCGCGGTAAAGCTGGAGACAAACCATGATGTTCGATCGACTCCCCCGCCTGCCACGCGGATCCGTGCGCGGCGCCGTTCTTGCCGGCGCGCTCGCCACGGCGTTTGCGCTTGCAGCGTGTTCGTCGCCGAATAGCCGGTTCTATACCTTGGGCGACGTGAGCGCGGGCGCACCGGCTGCCGCGCCGAGCGTGCGGACTGCGGCCGCGCCGGCGTGGCTGATCGCGGTCGCGCCGATCGATGTGCCGCCGCAGGTCGCGAAGAACCAGTTGGTTGTGCAGACAGGCCCGACGCAGGTGAAGGTGCTCGAGGAGGAGCGTTGGGCGTCGCTGCCGGGCGACGAGTTGCGCCGTGCCCTGTCAACCAGTCTCACGCAGCAGTTAAATACGATCGACGTGTACGGCGCGGCTTATTCCGATACGACGCCCGTGTATCGGGTGAGCATGAATGTGCAGCGGTTCGAATCGTGGCCCGGATCGCACGCGTTGATCGACGCGGTGTGGAGCGTGCGGGCTGTGCGCAGCACGGCTGTGATGACATGCAGGAGCGTGGTGAGCGAGCCTGTCGGCAGTGGCTATGACTCGCTTGTCGATGGGCATCGGCGGGCGTTGCAGCGAATTTCCGCGCAGGTGGCGGGGGCCGTGCAGGCGATGGCGGCGGCTGCGGTGGCATCTTCGGCGACATCTGGGTCCAATCCGGCTTCAGCTCCTTCTACCGCTGCCTCCGCTTCGGCGGCCAACAAGCGGGTTGTTCGTGCAAGCGTGCCGGCTTGTCCGTCTGAAGTCGCAGCGGGATCAGTGGCTGTAAGGTAGCGCGTACGGCGGCGGCGGTTTCCAGTCGTCGAATCGATCAACCGCCTCGCCGCCGCAGGCCGAAAGAAGCGTTGCCGCGACCGCGTACAATACGCGCTTACCCACCGCCCTCCGGCTCGCTCCACTCATGTCCTTCGATTTCTTCCTCCCCTGCCCGCGCGGCCTTGAAGCGTCGCTCGCCTCCGAACTCGCCGAAATAGCGGCGAAGCATCTGCACGGCGCGCCGTTCACGGCAGGCTCGCAAGTGCCGGGCGGCGTGCACTTTCGCGGCGGCTGGGCGGCCGGCATGGCAGCGAATCTGCATTCACGCATCGCGAGCCGCGTGCTGCTGAAAATCGCGCATCGTCCGTATCGCAGCGAGCAGGACATCTACGCACTCGCCGTCGAGCAACGCTGGGAGCAGTGGTTCTCGGCCAACGAGACGCTGCGCGTGGACGTGACCGCGATCAAGTCACCGCTGCGCAGCCTCGAGTTCACCACGCTGCGCGTGAAGGACGCGATCTGCGACCGTCTGCGCGAAGTGAGCGGCGCGCGTCCGAGCATCGACACCGGCATGCCGGACGTGCGCGTGTTTGCGTTTCTCACCGCGACCGACTGCACGCTTTATCTCGACACTTCCGGCGACCCGCTCTTCAAGCGCGGCTGGCGCCTCGACAAGGGCGCGGCGCCGCTGCGCGAAAATCTCGCGGCGGGCATTCTGCGGTTGACCGGCTGGAATGCCGGCACGCCCCTATACGACCCGATGTGCGGCAGCGGCACGTTCCTCGCCGAAGCTGCGCAAGTCGCGCTCAACATCGCGCCGGGCGCGGAGCGCCGCTTCGGCTTCGAAAAGCTCAAGCAATACGACAGCAAGACCTGGCAAACGCTAAAAGCCGCCGCGCTCGACGCGAAGCACGCCGCGCGCAGCTCGCGCGCCGACCTGCAGATTTTCGGCAGCGACATTTCCGGCGACATGCTGGAAAAAGCGCGGGCAAACTTCAACCGCGCGGGCCTGCCGTCCATTCCGCTGAAACAGGTCGACGCTCGCGGCATGACGCCGCCCACTACCGAGCCGGGCATTCTGGTCGCCAATCCGCCGTATGGCGAGCGGATCGAAGTTCGCGGGCGCAACGCGCGCGGCGAAATTCGCGAAGGACGCAACCGCGACAGCCGCGAGGACGACGGCTTTCGCCGTGCCCAGGAAGAAACGCCGGACAGCGAGTTCTTCCAGTCGCTCGGCGACGCACTCAAGCAGCGTTTCACCGGCTGGCACGCGTTCATCCTGACGTCGGATCGCAAACTGCCGGGTCAGCTGCGTCTGCGCGAATCGACCAAGACGCCACTCTTTAACGGCGCGCTGGAATGCCGGCTGTTCCGCTTCGATCTGATCGCGGGCAGCGTACGGCAGCGCCCGCAGGGTGAGACACCGGCGGGTTGACCTGAGTGCACGGCTCGCGCAACCAGGAATCCGGTTACATAGAAGAGTGCCGGTTGAGTCGCGCTCGCGTCGTTCGAACCTGAAGCCGTGCTGTGGACCGCGCGCTATCCAAACCGCTTTACGTTACACACCGGCGCAAATGGCCACATAGCCCACGAAAACCGCGGACATGGTTCCGCGGTTTTTTTTCGCCAGTGGCCGCGTCCCTTGCAGGCGACCTCATCCTACTGACACCACGCTGTCAGCAGCACCCCCGCACACTCCTCGTCATGCCATCCGGCAATTCATCCGGCTTATCCGCCGCTTACAGGAGAGTGTCATGTCCGCATCGTCCAAAGTCGTTGCCTGGTTCGAAATTCCTTCCGTCGATTTCGACCGCGCCGTGCGCTTTTATGAAACCGCGCTCGACGTCAGACTGAATCGCCAGGAAATAGGCGGCCAGCCGATTGCCGTCTTCGGCTACGAAGAACCGGCGACCGGCGGCGCGATCGTCCACAACCCGTCTATCAAGCCGAATGGCGACGGCGTGATCGTCTACCTGAACGCGCAGCCGACTGTCGACGCCGCGCTCGCCCGCATCGAAGAAGCCGGCGGCAAGACCGACGGGCCGGTGATCAAGCTGCCGCATGAGATCGGCTACATCGCGTTTTTCACCGACAGCGAAGGCAATCGCCTCGGCTTGCATTCGCGGACCAACGGCTAAGCGCAAAACGAGGCCTCGAACGTGGCGCGTGTCGACGCTCGCGCGCCGCGCCCCACCAGTTGAACGCCGAAACCCAAGTGACCGGAACGCCACCGCAAGCTTGACCCGAACGCTGACTGGAGCGCGGCGTGTGGCGCTATCATCGCGGGTCTGTTCCTGTCCTCTTCCACGAGACACCCACGATGACGCGCCGCGCCGACCGCCTGTTCCAGATCGCCGAACTGCTGCGCGGCCGGCGCCTGACCACCGCGCAACAACTTGCCGACTGGCTCGACATCTCGCTGCGCACCGTTTATCGCGACGTGCGCGACCTGCAGTTGTCGGGCGTGCCGATTGAAGGCGAGGCGGGCATCGGCTACCGGTTGAGCCGCAGCGCGAGCCTGCCGCCGCTCACCTTCACCGCGGACGAACTCGCGGCGCTCGCTGCGGGCGCGCGCATGCTCGAATCGTGGGGCGGCGCCGGCTTTGCAAGCAGCGCGCGCGGTGCGCTCGCCAAGATCACCTCTGCGATGCCCGCGGACAAGCGCGCATCGCTCGAAAGACTCGCGATCTTCGCACCGTCGTTTCACATCAGAAGCGATTTTTCGGACCAGCTCGACACGCTGCACCGCGCGATCGACACGCGGCATGTGGTGAGCTTTGCATACACGGATGCCAACGGAGCGGCCAGCGAGCGGCGCGTATGGCCGCTCGCGCTCGCGTATTGGGGCGCGCGCTGGACGCTCGGCGCATGGTGCGAACTGCGCGGCGACTTCCGCAACTTCGGGCTCGAAAAAATCCAGCAGCTCGCAGTGCGGGAGCCGTATCCGGATCAGGAAGGCCGACGCCTCGCCGATCTGTTGCGGCACGTGAACGCAAGGCCCAGGTGAGAATCGGGCGTGGACCACGCGGGCCCACGCGGCGCTCTCGCGCCACGCGAAGTCCCCGGCTTTATTCGACGGCCTTGACCATGTCCTCGATCACCTTCTTGGCGTCGCCGAACACCATCATCGTCTTGTCCATGTAGAACAGGTCGTTATCCAGACCCGCGTAGCCCGCCGCCATCGAACGCTTGTTGACGATCACCGTGCGCGCCTTGTAAGCCTCGATAATCGGCATGCCGGCAATCGGCGACTTCGGATCATTCTTCGCCGCCGGGTTCACCACGTCGTTCGCGCCGAGCACCAGCACCACGTCGACCTGGCCGAACTCGCCGTTGATGTCGTCCATCTCGAACACCATGTCGTACGGCACCTCCGCCTCGGCGAGCAGCACGTTCATATGACCCGGCATGCGCCCCGCCACGGGATGAATCGCGTACTTCACCTCGATGCCCTTCTCGACGAGCTTGTCGGTCAACTCCTTCAGCGCATGCTGGGCGCGCGCCACCGCGAGCCCATAGCCCGGCACGATCACCACCGTTTCGGCGTTGCCGAGCATGAACGACGCGTCGTCCGCCGAACCGGATTTCACCGGTCGCTGCTCCGCCGTGCCGCCCGCGGCCGCCGCGCCCGCGTCGTTGCCGAAGCCGCCGAGAATCACGTTGAAGAACGAGCGGTTCATCGCCCGGCACATGATGTACGACAGAATCGCGCCCGACGACCCGACAAGCGAGCCCGCGATGATCAGCATCGGATTGTTCAACGAGAAACCGATGCCCGCTGCCGCCCAGCCCGAGTACGAGTTGAGCATGGAGACGACCACCGGCATGTCCGCGCCGCCAATCGGAATGATGATCAGCACGCCGAGCACGAACGCAATGGCCGTCATGATGATGAACGGCAGCCACGACTGCGTGAAAAAGAAGATGATGCCGAAGCCGAGCATCGCGACCGCGAGCATCAGGTTGATCAGATGCTGGCCCGCGTAGACAACCGGCGCGCCCTGGAACAGCCGGAACTTGTACTTGCCCGACAGCTTGCCGAACGCGATCACCGAACCGCTGAACGTGATCGCGCCGACGAACGTGCCGATGAAGAGTTCGACGCGATTGCCATAGGGCAGAAAGCCCGGCACCGGATTTTCCGGATCGATCAGACCGAACGCCGCGGGCTCGGACACCACCGCGTACGCAATGCAAACCGCGGCGAGACCGATCAGCGAGTGCATGGCCGCAACAAGCTCCGGCATCTTGGTCATCTCGACGCGTGCGGCGACGAACGCGCCAATCGCCCCGCCGACAATCAGCGCGACCAGCAGCAAACCAAGCCCGAGCGCGAGGTTCGAGCCGAGCGCGTTCGCCTGTTTCGCGATCAGCGCGATGGTCGTGAGAATCGCAATCGCCATCCCGACCATGCCGAATGTGTTGCCGATGCGCGCGGTCTTCGGATTCGACAGCCCCTTGAGCGCCTGAATGAAGCAGACCGACGCGACGAGATAAAGCAGCGTGACGACGTTCAGGCTCATTACGCGTTCTCCTTGCCGCTTTGCGATTTATCGGCGATCAGCTTCTTCGGCTCTTTCTTGCGGAACATCTCGAGCATTCGCCGCGTGACGAGAAAGCCGCCGAACACGTTCACCGCCGCGAGCGCGACGGCGAGCGTGCCGAAGAACTTGCCGGGCGTGCCGAGCGTGAGACCGGTGGCGAGCATCGCGCCGACAATCACGATCGCCGAGATCGCATTGGTCACGGCCATGAGCGGCGTGTGCAGCGCGGGCGTGACGTTCCAGACCACGTGGTAGCCGACGTAGATCGCCAGCACGAAAATAATCAGGTTGATGACGGTGTGGTTGAGCACTTCCATCGCCGTTTCTCCAGGTGAATTCGCTTTATGCCTTGCGCGCGACTTCGCCGTCGCGCGTGAGCAGCGTGGCCGCGACAATGTCGTCGGCGAGGTCGATGTTGAGCGCGCCTTCCTTGGTGACGATCAGCTTCAGGAAGTCGAGCAGGTTGCGCGCGTAGAGCGAGGACGCGTCCGCCGGCACCATCGAGGCGAGATTCGTGTAGCCGACTATCGTCACGCCGTGCCGCACGACCACCTTGTCCGCTTCGGTGAGCGGACAGTTGCCGCCGCGCCGGCCTTCGTATTCCGCGCCGCGGCCCGCGGCGAGGTCGACCAGCACGGAGCCGGGTTTCATCGCCTGCACGGTTTCGACGGACAGCAGCGTGGGCGCGGCGCGGCCCGGAATCAGCGCGGTGGAGATCACCACGTCGGCCTGCTTCGCGCGCTCGTGGACGAGCGCCGACTGCCGCGTCAGCCACGACTGCGGCATGGGCCGCGCATAGCCGCCCACGCCTTGCGCGGCTTCGCGCTCTTCATCGGTTTCGTAGGGGACGTCGAGAAACTTCGCGCCGAGCGATTCGATCTGCTCTTTCACGGCCGGCCGCACGTCGGACGCCTCGATCACGGCGCCAAGGCGTTTCGCCGTCGCGATCGCCTGCAGACCAGCCACGCCGGCGCCGAGAATCAGCACGCGCGCGGCCTTGACGGTGCCTGCGGCCGTCATCAGCATCGGCATGAAGCGCGGATACAGCGTCGCGGCAAGCAGCACCGCCTTGTATCCGGCGATGTTGGCCTGGGAGGACAGCACGTCGAGGCTTTGCGCTCGCGTCGTGCGCGGTGCGGCTTCCAGCGCGAAGGCGGTGACGCCGGCCGCGGCCAGCTTTTGCGCATTCTCGGCGTTGAACGGATCGAGCATGCCGATCAGCACCGCGCCGCGTTTGAGGAGCGGCAGCTCGGCTTCGGTGGGAGCCTGGACTTTGAGGACGAGGTCGGCGCCGAAAGCGGTGGCGGCGTCGACGATCTCCGCGCCGGCTGCGGCGAGGGCGTCGTCGGGAAAGCTCGCGCCGGCGCCGGCGCCGCTCTGGATGGTGACCCGATGGCCGGAAGCCACGTACTTCTTGACCGTCTCGGGCGTCGCGGCGACGCGGGTTTCGTGCGCGCGCGTCTCGGCTGGCACTCCGATGTGCATCGTTGTTCCTCCTCGACTTACTGTTTGACGACAGATCGGCCGACGAGGCACGCCGGCTTGCAAGTGCAACGGCTAACGCCTCACTTTACCCGAAACCCGGGGGTCCGCAGAAATCGGGGACAATCCGGGGGTGCCGACGGCGCATGCGGCCCCGAGGCGGCGGGTTGAGCCGGCTGCGCGAGCGCGGGCGAGGGCTGCCGGCTTTGCGTGGCGGGGGACGCGTGGGGTCTCACGCTAATGGCGGTCTGGTACTGGCGCGTGTTGCCGGACAGGGCGGCAGGTCGGCGGTGGCCGCACGCCGGTCGCTGCTCGGCACTCGCCACTCGCCGTACGCCGGTCGCTGCTCGCCAATCACCACTCGCTGGCCGCCAGTCACCTCTCACAGTCGCCCCCCGCCAGTCGCCCAGTTCCCGGCAGTTCGCCGATATAAACGGTAAAATGCGCACCCATGAAACCGGAAACCTGGCTGCCGCACGTGACCGTCGCGGCCATCGTCGAGCGTGACGGGCGCTTTCTCATGGTCGAGGAGCACACCGCCGCGGGCCTGCGGCTCAACCAGCCGGCCGGCCATCTGGAAGCCGGCGAAACGCTGCTGGAAGCGGTAATTCGCGAAACGCTCGAAGAAACGGCTCATCCGTTCACGCCCGAGGCGCTGGTCGGCATGTACATGACGCATTTCGAGCGGCCGGAAAGCGCCGGCGTCACCTATTTGCGCTTCACTTATTGCGGCGCCGGCGGCGAACCGGAGGCGGCACGCGCGCTCGATGCGGATATCGTCCGTACCTTGTGGATGAGCGCGGAAGAATTGCGCGCCTGCCCGCACCGGCACCGCACGCCGCTCGTCATGCAATGTATCGACGACTATCTGGCGGGCCGGCGTTTCCCGCTCGACTTCGTGCACACGCATTCGGTCGGGCCAAAAAGATAAACCTCGGGATATAAACCTCGCGGCAAGCGCGACCTTAGACCCGCGACCCACGATCCATGCAGTCATGCAGTACCCAGTGAGCATCTTATGAGCAAGCAGAAAGTCGTAGTAGGCATGTCGGGCGGCGTTGATTCGTCGGTCACCGCGTGGCTGCTGAAGGAACAGGGCTACGACGTGGTCGGCCTGTTCATGAAAAACTGGGAAGACGACGACGACAGCGAATACTGCTCGACGCGTCAGGACTGGATCGACGTGGTGTCGGTGGCGGATCTGATCGGCATCGACGTGGAAGCGGTCAATTTCGCATCCGAATACAAGGACCGCGTGTTCGCCGAATTCCTGCGCGAATATTCGGCCGGCCGCACGCCGAACCCGGACGTGCTGTGCAACGCCGAGATCAAATTCAAGGCCTTTCTCGACCATGCGATGTCGCTCGGCGCCGAAACCATAGCGACCGGCCACTATGCACGCGTGCGCGAGAACAATGGCCGCTTCGAATTGCTCAAGGCATTCGACCATACGAAGGACCAGTCGTACTTCCTGCATCGGCTGAATCAGGCGCAGTTGTCGAAAACGCTGTTTCCGCTCGGCGAAATTCCCAAAACGAAAGTGCGCGAGATCGCCGAGCAGATCGCGTTGCCCAATGCGAAGAAGAAAGATTCGACCGGCATCTGCTTTATCGGCGAACGGCCGTTTCGCGACTTCCTGAACCGCTACTTGCCGACGAAGCCCGGCCCGATGAAAACCACCGACGGCAAGGTGGTCGGCGAGCACATCGGCCTCGCGTTCTATACGTTCGGCCAGCGCAAAGGCATTGGCCTTGGCGGCAGCAAGGACGGCAGCGGCGAGCCGTGGTTCGTGGCGGGCAAGGACATCGCGTCGAACACGCTCTTTGTCGCGCAAGGACACGACCATCCGTGGCTGCTCAGCCATACGCTCACCGCGGGCAACATCAGTTGGGTAGCGGGCGAGCCGCCGCCGGAAGGCTTCGCGTGCGGCGCCAAGACCCGCTACCGGCAAGCCGATGCGCGCTGCACATTCCGTAGCGCGAGCGACGCTACAACCAACGGCGAAGACCTTTTCGAGCTCACCTTCGACGAGGCCCAGTGGGCTGTCACACCAGGGCAATCCGCTGTGCTCTACGATGGCGACGTGTGCCTAGGCGGCGGCGTCATCGAACATGCAGCGACCGCACAGCCAGCTGCGCGCACGCCGCAAAAAGCCGCACTGCTGGGCGGACGCTAGCGCGGTTTCTCAGAGCGCCCGCTGCAACGCCGATCGTTGCGAGGCGACTCTTTTGAGCCGCCGATTCTCAGCCGTATCACCGACGCGCTTGCGGCTTCCCGCCAGGCAGTCGCTCGTTTCCCGCACGGTGGATCCGCCCGCGCTTTGAGCGCGTGCGATCCCTCCGTGACGATTCACTGCACCGGAGTTCGCATGTTTTCTCGACGTTATCTGGCCATGTGGTGCGCCGTCGCGCTCCTTGCCCTGTGCGCGGCGCTCGCCGCGGCTCATCATGTTTCGTGGTGGTGGCTCGCGGTGCCGCTTGCGCTCGTCGCGCTTGGCCTCTTCGATCTGACCCAGCAGCGCCACGCGATTTTGCGCAACTATCCGCTCTGGGGGCATCTGCGTTTCCTGTTCGAATTCATTCGCCCGGAAATCCGCCAGTATTTCGTGGAAGGCGACACCGACGAAAAGCCCTTTTCGCGTGCTCAACGCAGCATCGTCTATCAGCGTGCGAAGAACGACGTGGACAGCCGCCCCTACGGCACGGAGCTGGACGTGAAGGCCGTCGCGCACGAATGGATCAGCCACTCGCTCGCGCCGACCACGCTCGACAGCCACGACTTTCGCATCGTGGTGGGCGCCGAGCGCGCGCAGCCTTATTCGATGTCGATCTTCAATGTGTCCGCGATGAGCTTCGGCTCGCTCTCGGCAAACGCGATCATGGCGCTGAACCTCGGCGCGAAGAAAGGCAACTTCGCGCACGACACCGGCGAGGGTTCGATGTCGAAGTATCACCGTGAGCATGGCGGCGACATCATCTGGGAAATTGCCTCCGGTTACTTCGGCTGCCGTAACGACGACGGCACGTTCAGCGCGGAGAAATTCGCGAAGCAGGCCGCCGAGCCGCAGGTGAAAATGATCGAAGTGAAGCTCTCGCAGGGCGCGAAGCCAGGTCATGGCGGCGTGTTGCCGGCCGCGAAAATCACGCCTGAAATTGCGGAAACGCGCGGCGTGCCGATGGGCCGCGACTGCATTTCGCCCGCCACGCATTCCGAGTTTTCGACGCCGCGCGGTCTGCTCGAATTCGTCGAGCGGCTGCGCACGCTGTCCGGCGGCAAGCCGACGGGGTTCAAGCTGTGCATCGGGCATCCGTGGGAATTCTTCGGCATTGCCAAGGCGATGCTCGAGACGGGCATTCTGCCGGACTTCATCGTCGTGGACGGCGCGGAAGGCGGCACCGGCGCCGCGCCGCTCGAATTCACCGACCACGTCGGCGTGCCGCTGCAGGAAGGCTTGCTGCTCGTGCACAACACGCTGGTGGGCATCGGCTTGCGGCAACGCATTCGCATTGGCGCGAGCGGCAAGATGATCACCGCGTTCGACATCACGAAGACGCTTGCGATTGGCGCGGACTGGGTCAACGCGGCGCGCGGCTTTATGTTCGCGGTGGGCTGCATCCAGGCGCAAACCTGCCATACCGGGCGCTGTCCGACCGGCGTCGCAACGCAAGACCCGGTGCGCCAGCGCGCGCTCGTGGTGCCGGACAAAGCCGACCGCGTGTTCAACTTCCACCACAACACGCTGCATGCGCTGAAGGAAATCGTCCAGGCTGCGGGCCTGAAGCATCCGGCGGAGCTGCGCGCGCATCACATCGTGCGGCGGGTGTCGTCGCATGAGGTGCAGTTGATGTCGGAGCTGCTGAAGTATCTCGAGCCAAACGATCTTCTCAACGGGAATTATCGTTATTCGTTGTATGAGAAGTGGTGGCCGGTTGCACGCAGCGATTCGTTTTCGCCGAAGGTGGAGTTGGCGGTGGCGTGAAGTGCCCCGCCGTAAATGCCGACGCCCCCCTCCAAACC
>NZ_JAEUAV010000014.1 GCF_019511605.1 Paraburkholderia phenoliruptrix
GCCTTCCGCCCGCTGCCCGCCAGCGGACGACCAGCGCCCCCCGCCTGTCCCGTCCACCGCTGCCTTACGCCAATTCGCGCGACACGCCGTCTTCTCCTCACGACACAAAGTCACAATCGACTGAACTCCGTTACCTAAAATTGTCTGCACGCCTGCCGTTCGTTTTGCCGTTCGGCATCGGGGCGTTTCATATCCGTATTTCGGGAGACGACAATGGAAGTTCAACCGTATGTGTTTTTCAACGGACGTTGCGAAGAAGCGCTCGATTATTACCGCCAGCATCTTGGCGCCGAAGTCACGTTCATGATGCGTTTCAAGGACGCACCGCCCGATCCGCAGAACAAGCCGCGCGCCGGCGTCGAAGAGAAGATCATGCATGCGAACGTGCAGATGGGCTCGACACAGTGGATGGCGTCCGACGGCAACTGCGATCAGGACGCGAAACCGATGAGCGGCTTCAGCCTCTCCCTGACCGCGGACGATACGGCGTCGGCGCAGAAATACTTCAACGCGCTGGCCGACGGCGGCCAGATCGTCATGCCTTGGGGCGAAACCTTCTGGAGCAAGGGATTCGGCATGGCGGTGGACCGCTTCGGCCTGATGTGGATGGTGACCCTGCCGCACGAGTGAGCTGCGGCGGCCCCAAACACGGCGCCTAGGTCTTAGACAAGATCCGCGAATGCCGCTCGATGTTCCAGTGCGACTCGGTGTCGCAGAGCGCCGCGCGCAAACGCGCCACCTGTTCCGCGAGCCGCTGCCCGAGCCAATACGGTCCCTGCAAATCGGGCGGCAACGGCAGCGCCGAGTCACAGGCAGCCGGCGTGAGCGGCGTGGCTGCGTGACTGCCGGCCACGGGCGCAGCGGTTGTGAGGACGTCGGCCGCGGGAGCGCCGGCTCGCGACGCGTCCGCCGTCGAGCCGACCGTCGCGGGTAGGCACGCCGCCGACGCATTCTGCGCCGCAACGCCAGCCGCCGCGCCCTTGGTCAAAGCCCCGGAACGCTGCGCCCGACCAAAACGCAGGCCGCGTGCCGTCGCCAGCAGCATCGTGCGCACGGCTTGCACCTCGGCTCCGCAGCGTCGCGTATAGGCCGCACGCGCGGCGGCGTCGGCCTGCATCAGCGGCCCGGTCGCCAGCAGTTCCAGCGAACTCAGCACCGAACGATGCAAGCGCTGAATCTCCTCGAGCTTCGCCTGCGGCACGTCGATCTCCTTCGCCACCGAAGGCATGAGCGAGCGCAACTGCACGAGCCGCCGGTTGATCTCCAGAAAACGCCTGACCTGCTCTTCCTCGCCGATCGATTCGCCCTCCAGCAAGCGCGTGTAGATGCGCGCGCATTCGCGCAGATTCGCAGCGAGCCCGTAGCGCCACGAATAGGTGGCATGCAACGGCAACGCGAATGAAAACGCGAGAGCGATCACAATGCCGATCAGCACGTTCAACGTGCGCCACAGGCCGACGTCGATCACGTTGTCGCCATGTCCGGCGACGATGCACATGGTGATCGCCGTGAGCAACCCGATATAGCCCGACGAGCCGATCGCAAACCACGCGCAGATTGCCGCCACAATCGCCATCAACACGTAGGTGAGCGGCAGCGAGCCGATCAGGTTCTGCTGCACGATCAACGCCAGCCCGATCGACGCGCCCAGTAGCGTGCCGGCGGCCCGTTCCGCCGCTTTTTTGCGGATGTTTCCGTGATGCTGCAGCCCGCCGATCACCACCAGCAACGTTACCGACGACCAGATGCCGTGCGGAATGTCGATGCCGGTCGTCGCGAGAATCGAGAACAGCATCGCGAGCCCGACGCGCAGACTGTGCAGCACTTTGGCGTGCCGGTAGCGGTAATACGGCGACGTGATCGCGCGGACCATCCGGCTCACTGCCGGGCGGCGCGGAATGACAGGGCGGGAATCTGCAGAAGCCATGGCGGCGGCAGCGGACAGCGCTTTCGAAGGAAGTCCCGCTATCGTGCCCTGGAGTGCGGCGGAAGTACAAACACAAACGCCCGCGGACTGCGGTCCGCGGGCGCCTGGTTTGCTAGCGTCGACGCTTAGCTTTCGACCACGTCCAGATAGTCTTCCGGACGCGTACGGTCTTCGGCGCGCTGCATGCCGAACGCACGCACGAGCAGGCTCACCACCACCGCCACCACCAGATTCACGATCAGCGACCACACCGCCGCATAGCCCGGAATCGCCATGCCGAACAGGTGAACCGTGAAGATGGAGCCGGCGAGTTTCAGCGAAATCGCCATCCACGTGCCCGTCGCAATGCCCGCCGCCCAGCCGAGCAACAGGCCGCGGTAGTCGAGCACGCGCGTGTACAGTCCGAGCACGATGGCGGGCAGCGTCTGGATGATCCAGATACCGCCGAGCAACTGCAACTGGATGGCATACGTGAGCGGCAAGCCGAGAATGAACGCCACAGCGCCCACCTTGACGATCAGCGACACCAGCTTCGCGACGTTGGTCTCCTGGTCGTGCGTCATGTTGCGGTTGACGAACTCCTTGTGGATGTTGCGCGTGTACAGGTTCGCTGCCGCGATCGACATGATTGCCGCCGGCACCAGCGCGCCGATGCCGATGGCCGCGAACGCCACGCCGACGAACCACGACGGGAAGAAGTGCAGGAACAGCGCCGGCACCGCGAAGTTCGGGCCGAACGCCTTGAAGTACGGCGCGAATTCCGGCATGTCTTTTACGCCTGCGGCGAGCGCCATGAAGCCGAGCAGCGCGAGCAGACCGAGCACCAGCGAATACGCCGGCAACATCGCCATATTGCGGCGGATCGTGTTGCCCGATTTCGACGACAGCACCGCGGTGATCGAGTGCGGGTACAAGAACAGCGCCAGCGCCGAACCGACTGCGAGCGTCGCATACGCGCTATAGCCGTTCAGACTCGACACGTCCGGCGCCTTCAGCAGCAGCTTGGCCGGCGGCACTGCGCCGAAGATGTGGCCGAAGCCGCCCAGTTGCGGCGGAATCACGATGATCGCAGCGAAGATGGTGACGTAGATCAGGATGTCCTTCACCACGGCGATCATGGCCGGCGCACGCAGGCCCGACGTGTACGTGTACGCAGCCAGAATGGCGAACGCGATGATCAGCGGCAGGTCCCCGACAAAGCCCTTCGTGTCGAAACCGAGCGCGCCGATCACCACTTCGATGCCGACCAGTTGCAGCGCGATGTACGGCATCGTCGCCACGATGCCGGTCACGGCAATGGCGAGCGCGAGCATGCGGCTGCCGTAGCGCGCCGACACGAAATCCGCCGACGTTACGTAACCCTGACGTTTCGCGATGCTCCACAACTTGGGGAACACGACGAACGCAAACGGATAGATGAGGATCGTGTACGGCAGCGCGAAGAAACCGGTTGCACCCGCACCGAACACCAGCGCCGGCACGGCGATGAACGTATACGCGGTGTACAGGTCGCCGCCCAGCAGGAACCACGTGACGATGGTGCCGAAGCGCCGCCCGCCGAGACCCCACTCCTCCAGATGGGCGAGATCGCCGCGCCGCCAGTGCGCCGCGATGAACCCGAGAATCGTGACGCCGATGAAAAACAGAACGAAGACGAAAGTTGCGATGGCGTTCATTATCGTGCGTCTCCTTGCGGACGGCCCGACGCGCGCGTCCTGGTCTTGAAGTACACGATTGCGGTAATGATCGCGCTGATCAGCACCCAGAGGAGCTGATACCAGTAGAAAAACGGAAAGTCGAACAGAACCGGTTCGACCTTGTTATACGACGGCACCCAGACCATGGCGATCCAGGGCAACAGCAACAGCCAGAGCCAGTGCTTGCTGGCTTTGTTTGCGTCGGCGTCGTGAGCCATGACGTCTCCTCTTCCCTATTATTGAAATGTTGGCCCGTGTTCGACGGGGGGCGGCTCCCTAAAGCGCAGAGCCGCCTCGCGGTAGCCCGCCTGCGGAGGATCGCCCCGCATGGGACACGAGTGCCCCGAAAGCTTCGAAAGAGTATAGGAGCCGCGAACGTGCGGTCAAGCAGGGTGGACCCGAGGCGAAGGGGTGGGTGTGAGGTGAGGGCGACGAGCTTTGCCGGCCGTCGATCGAGTCGCGAAGACAGCCTGGCGACGCAGCGAAGCGTCGAGGCCCGCATGCCTCAACGCCTCACTGCCCCTACGCCCGTACCCCAATGCTGAATAGATAGCGGCGCAGGCCCGGGAGATAGCGGCGCGGGCCCGGCGTCGCGTGGACGCGACGATTTCCGCTGAGGCCGCCGGAATCACGGTCCGGGCCCGGCCGCCGCGGCGCATGTTCCGCTCAGATGACGAACGACGCGCCCGTCTGCCCTGTCGATTCCTGCAGCCCCTTGATCCACTTGCGCGCCGGCAGGCCGAGTTCCGCCTCGATGAGCCTCGCGCGCGCTTGCAGCGCCGTGAAGGGCACGTCGAGCGGCGGCCCCGAAAACGCGATCGCGATGCGGTTGCCGTCGTGCACTTCGGGCAACGCGACCACCCGGCCGTCGAACGCTTCTTTCAGGCGCTTCATGTTGCGCACGAAGCTCGGGTGATCGCCGAACAGGTTCACGGTGACCACGCCCGCCTCTGTCAGACACGCGCGCACCGCACGGTAAAAGCCGACGCTGTCGAGCACGGGGCCGCGCGCCGTTGCATCGTAAATGTCGATCTGCAATGCGCCGATCGTGCCGTGATTCGCGCGGTCGTTGACGAAGTCCCACGCGTCGGTCTCGTGCACGGCGAGGCGCGCGTCGTCGGGCGGCAACCCGAACATCGTGCGCGCGGCCACCACGACCGCCGGGTTCACCTCGACCGCCTCGACCTTCGCGCGCTTCAGGAAGCGGTGCGCGAACTTGGTCAGAGCGGCAGCGCCGAGGCCCAGTTGCACGACACGCCTGGGCGTTTCGATGAAGAGCAGCCACGCCATCATCTGTTGCGCGTATTCGAGTTCGATGTGATCGGGCTTGCGCAGCCGCATCGCGCCTTGCACCCATTCCGTGCCGAAATGCAGATAGCGCACGCCGCCCTCTTCCGAGAACGTGACGGGCGCAAAGCGCGGCTTGCGCGGCGTTTCGATCTGCGGCGCGTCGTGCAGGTCGTCTTCGTGCGACGCGCGTTTGTTGTTGCGCACGGAAGCGCGTTTGCTCGCGTCGTGGTCGTTGCGGTTGCGGAATGCACGCGCCTCGGCCGAAGCGCGCTTGATGAGTTTCGTCATGTAAGGATGTCGCGCCACAGGCGCAATTTTTGATCGAACGAGAGCATAGCATTGGCCGGACTCGACGAAGGCAACACGAGCGTCGTGTAGCCCGCCGCGCCGATCACCGTTGCAAAGCGGCCTGCGGTCTTGCCGTTGAAGGCGACTTTGCGCAGCTTCGGCGAGTGCTCGCGCAGCGAAGCAAAGTCGTTTGGCTGCGCATTGCGGATCGCCGCATCGAGGCTGCCCTCGCGATGACACGCGGCCAGCACGTCCCACACGCCTATGCCGTGCGAGAGCAGACGTTGCAGGCGTTCTTCATAGGTAAGCTCGGCGAGCGGCTCGTCGAGCACCGCGCCAAGCAAACGCCAGAACTGGTTACGCGGATGCGCGTAATACTGCGTCGCGGCCAGCGACGCCTCGCCGGGAAAGCTGCCGAGAATCAGCGTATGGGTGTCAGCGGCGACGACGGGGGGAAAGCCGCGCAACATCAGGGACTCCGTTTATGCGTGGGGTCTGCCGGCGGGTCTGCCGGGGCGTTCGCCGTAGCAGGCTGCATCGCGGCATGCGCCCGTGACGCCGTGTGCTCCAGCGAACGGCCATGCTCGCGCAGGCGCGCGTGCGCCGCGTGGCTTGCAGCGCTGCCACCGGCCGCATCGGAAGCCGGGCGCAAGTGCGGCGCCCGCTTCGACAACGCCGCGAGGTGCGCCCACAGTGCCGGCAAAAAACACTCGGTGACGAGAAGCGGCGCGCCACACCGCTCGAACACCGAACGGCGCGCCACCAATGCATGCGGCGCCATTGCGCCGACCTCACGCGCGGCAAGACGGTACAGCGGATGCCGCGCGGTCACACGCCGGCTGACCAACGCCGAGCGCGCGACGCTGCTGTCGCTATACAGCAGTTCGGCGAGCGGCCTGGTGCGCAAACGCCGCGTGGCCTGCCACACGCCCACGCTCGCGGCGAGAGGCGCGACGCTGTGCGCTGCGACGAACGGCACGCCATCGACGCAAAGCACGACCTCGCGCACCCATACTGGCGCACGCATGCAAAGACCCAGCGCGGCATGCTCGTCGGCCCAGGGCAGCGCCACGCCCTCACGGGTAACGCGCACGGCGACCGCGCCGAGCACGCGCAGATGCGCGGTCAACGAACCGCCGCGGGTCAACCAGTCTTTTTGCGCAGCACTGAAACCAGGCAAGGGAGCGACACGCCAGTGCGCGTCGGCGGCATCAAAACGGATAGGCATGGAATCGGATTATAGCGACGGCCCGTCGGAGCACTGCCAGGCACACGCGCGGCTCTTCTGCCAAATGGCGATAGACGCCGCATGTGCATCAAACCGCGCGAGCGGCGCGCTGATTTCGGAAAGCTCCGATTCTCCCTCGACCACAACGCACGATACAACCTCCGTGCTTTACGCACCGGCGATCGGCCCGCCGTCGGCGGGCTCGCCATCCAATCCGCAAAACAACGAGAGCATAAACATGAAGAAACTTCTGGGTGTCAGCGCCTGCGCACTGTCTGTCGTGTTGATGGCCGGCTGCGCGGCCCAACTGAACCGAGACACCGAAACGTCGTTGAACAAGGCCGTGGGTATTGAAGTCGCGCCGGTCACGGACGGCGTCGCCGTCAAGCTGCCGGAAAAAGCGCTGTTCGATTTCAACAAGTCGGACGTGCGCAGCGATGCGAGCGGGGTGATCGACCGTTCGGCGGTGTTGCTCAAGCGCAGCAAGAAGCCGATCATCGTCGAAGGCTATACGGACAACGTCGGAACGCTCGAATACAACCAGCAACTCTCCGAAGCGCGCGCGGTCGCGGTGGGGTACGCGCTAGTGGCGCGCGGCGTGGCGATGGACCGGATTCGCACCAAAGGCAATGCGTACAACAACCCGGTCGCGAGCAACGACACGCCGGAAGGCCGCGCGCTCAATCGCCGCACCGAGATCGTCGTGCGCGGCGAGACGATGGAAACCTTGATGGGCAAGAAGTAAAAGCCCGCTGGACGGCGGGCCGACTTTCGCCCGCTGCAACATATGAAGCCGGACGCGCCACGCGTGTGCGGCTCATTTCTCGACAAATTCCGTGAGCGCTCGTGCGACTTCGGCGAGCACTCCGTTCCACTGGCCCAACTCGCGCTGTCTGAAGAGGCGCATTGACGGATACCACGGGCTATCGTCGCGCGCGACCATCCAGCGCCAGTCCGTGAACGTGGGCACCAGCACCCAGACCGGCGTGCCGCATGCGCCTGCCAGATGCGCAACCGCGGTATCCACGGTAATCACGAGATCGAGCGACTGAATGATCGCGAGCGTATCTGCGAAATCCTGAATTTCGGGGCCAAGCGGATGCACGTTCATACAGGCGGACGTGGCTGCCGCGTCGTGCTGTGCATCGCCCTTCTGTAGCGAAAACCAGCGCACGTCAGGCTGTTGGAGCAACGGCCGCCATTGCAGAAGCGCAACAGACCTGTAGCGATCCAGCCCATATGCCGGGTTGCCGGCCCACACAATGCCGACGCGCTTTCTGAACGGACGCTGCGCCTGCTGCACACTGAGCGCCTCGAGGCGGTTGCGCCAGCGCTGCAGCTTGCACGGCTCGGCCCGCAGATAGGCGCTGGCGAGCGGCAGCATGGATACCTCGAGGTTCATATGCACGGGCATGCGCAGCATGCGGCACCAGTAGTCGTAGGGACCGGGCGGCACCGTGGTCCACGCGGCATGGACGCCCGCGGCCCCACGCGCTACATCGCCCAACGGCTCCTCGACCCACACGTCCACCTGCGCGCCACGCTGGTGCAGCCAGTCGGCCATGCGCAAAAACTGGATCTGATCGCCAAGACCCTGTTCTCCGACCAGCAGGAAACGGCAGCCGAACACGCGCTCGCCCTGCCATTCGGGATAAGGCGGCCGAACCAGGTTGTGGTTTTCGGGCAGCGCGTCATGCCACCGGTACTGTTTCCAGCCGCATCGGAAATCCCCCGCGCGAAGCTGCGCCGCGGCCAGATTGAACTGCATGAGCGCGTTGTCCGGCAACAGACGCGCGGCCTCGGCGGCATGCAGGTGCATCTGCTCGAAGTCGCCGAGCATGTTCAGCGCGAACGATGCATTGTGATGCAACCACGCGTCGTGCGGATCGACTGCCACTGCCTGCCGCGCGACGCTCAGCGCCTCGACGAAACGCTGCGCGCTGTTCAATGCGAAGGCGAGTTGCTGTAGCGCGCCGGCATCTGCGGCGCAGCGTGCGCGCACTGCGGGCCAGGTGACGTCGAGTTCGGCCTCGCGCCCCGCCTTGAATAACGCCGCGATCAGCTTGCAGCCATCGGCGATATTCGACGAGTCGAGTTCCCATGCGCGCTGCCAAAAATCCGCCGCATCGGCATGCTGAGCCTGATCCCCGCAAATTTGCGCGAGTGCGCGAACGGCATGATGCAACGTGGGCTCGAAACCTAGTGCATTCGAATAGTGCCGGCGCGCTTCGTCGAGCCGACCGGACAGCTTCAGGCAATCCGCCAGATTACGATGCAGGCTGGCGCTGCCACCGCCGATGTTCAGCGCCCGATAGTAGAACGCCTCCGCCGCGATCGGCTCGCCGCGCAACGCAGCGAGCAGCCCGCGGTGCTCCCAGATATCCGCACGCTCCGGCGCGGCGTTCAATGCGCGATCGAGTAGCTCGCAGGCGTGATCGAGCGCTCCCTCGCGAAAATGGGCGAGACCGCGTTGATGCAGCGCATGCGCATCGTCGGGCGGCGCCTCTCGCGCTGCGGGAGCTGACAAACCGGATGAACGCGATGAACCTTGATGATGCATGGCGTGCGGTAGCTAGCCGTTCACAGTGGCGAGCGCAACCCGACCCGCATCCGCGTTGCCTGCGCCGTTCGCCATGAGCGCTTTCAGACGCGCGGTGACTCGCTCGACAACCGGCCCCCAATGCCCCGGCTGCGGCTGCCGGAACAACTCCAACGAGTCGTACCAGACTTGCGTCTCCTCGTTGCCCCACGCCCAATGCGACACGTGATCCAGCATCGCGAACACCGGGCGCCCCAGCGCGCCGCCCAGATGCAGCGGCGCGCTGTCGACTGTCACCAACCCATCGAGCGCGGACATATGAGCGGCGACATCGTCGAAACCTGACGTGTAGTGCGCCGTCATGTCGCACACCGAGTAACCCTGCGCGGTCATCACCGCGACGTCTGCCGTGCGCCCTGGCGTGAGCGAATAGAACGCGACACCGGCGAGCGAGAGCAGCGATTCAAGCGCGGCGGGAGCAATGGAACGCCTATTGTCGCGACGATGCGTCGGGCTGCCGGCCCACACGAGTCCCACGTGCAGCCTCGCCTGCGGCGCCTGGGCGCGCAGCCGCTCCTGCCAGGCAGCCACCTTGTCCGCATCAACGGGGAGATAGGCAGTGCCTCGCACCTGCTGCGGCTGCAGGTCCAGCACGAGCGGCAAGCTCATCATCGGCAAGCTGTAGTCCGGGGCGCCGAGCGGGCCGTCTTCGATCGACACACAGTCGTCGTAAAAACGCGCGAGCAGCGCGTGCAAAGACTTGCGCACACAGAGCACCAGCCTGCCGCCCTGCTCGCGCACACGTGCGGCGAGTTGCGGCACATAGCGGACCATGTGGAGGTCGTCGCCATTGCCGAGCTCGCTGTGCACCACGAGCGTTTTGCCTGCGAGCGTCTCGCCCTGCCAGCGCGGACACAGGCGCGCCATGACAGACACGATGTTGTTCGGCTGACGGTCGTCGCGCGAAAGGCGTGCTTCGAAACGCTTCCAGCCGCTGGTCCATGCGCCGCGCCGCAGTTCCAGGTCGGCCAGATCGACTGCCGGTGTGACAGCGTTGGGATTCAGCGTGAGTGCTTCGCGCAGCACCGTTTCGCTTTCCTCGTAACGCGCCTGCTCGCCCAGATAGAAGCCGATGGCGGCCAACACGTCCGCATTGCCTGGCGACGCGGCGTGGGCAGCACGCATGGTGGATTCGGCCGCCGCCGCGTCGTTGCACTGCCATTGCGCATGACTGAGCTGCCAGGCCATTTCAGCGTCCGCGGGATTGCGCAGCAGCGCTTCGCGGCACACCTGCTCGACGGCGGGCCAATCGCGCGCTTCGCGCAACGCCAGCGCCAATTGCAGCGGCAATGCGGGATCGACGGCGTGATCGAGCGCGTACGCGTGCGCGAGTGCCCAGCGCCGCTCATCGCGCACGCGAGGACCCGCCAGTGAGCCAAGCGCAATGGCGAGCCACCACGGCCCGCGCGCGTCGCGCGGTTCACGCTGCTGATAGGCGCGCAACATGTGCGCCGCGGCCGAGTGCGCACCGCACTGGTTGATGAGCCAGACGACCCACTGGAGCGTCTCGGCAAGCGGCTGTGCGGCGACCGCCTTTTCGCTGTAATGCCGCGCGACTTCGCCGCGGCCGAGCGCGTCTGCGAATAGCGCGACGCGTGCATGGCGCGCGCCATTAGGCTCCGCTTGTGCCTGCGACGCGCTGTGATACGCCTCTTCAAAGCGCCCCGCACTCGCGTGCAGGTCGGCGTGCAATTGCGGCGTTACACCCGCGGCGGCCAGTTCGGCGGCGCGCGAAACGGCAGCCTCCCAGCCCTCTTCGCGCAGGACCGACCACAAAAGATGCACGGTCTCCAGACGGGTTGTCACATTGACCATAACGGCCGGGTCGGCCAGAGCGGAGTCGGACATAACATTCAGAAGATGCAGCGGCACATGCGCGTGTGCGTGGATTGCAAGCGGAGATTGCAGAACACACTTTGACGCGCGCAGCCTTGACAGAAAATGACTTGAACAACCTGTGCGGTTGTCCAGGCCTCGGGTTCGAAACGTGATAAGCCAAGATGATGCCGCGTGCCGCATCTCATAAACCAATCTCAATTTATGGTCGTTGATAAGTTTTAGTTAGTTAACCATAATGATTTACACCCGGTGTCAGAAATGCCCCGCGGCGCCCGTTAATCAACAACTAGCAGCAGGGAGTCAGGTTGAATACTACTAATGTGAAGGAAACGTCCGACCGCATCGCGCATCTTGCGTCGGCCATATTGCATCGTCAGGGCGCCACGCATATCGAGAAAGAGCTAGCCGGCTCCGCGCTCGCGCAGCATCACACGTCGAAGCAAACCAGTGCGGCAATTGGTGCCCTCGCGGCAAGAGTGCTCGGCGATCACCATTCCAGTTTCGAGGCCAAAGAATTGGCCGGCAGTGTGCTCGCGCAAGTGCGGCATCTGCACGGGCTGACTTTCCAGCGTTGAGGCGCACGCCGTTCAAAGCCCGGTCTTTTAGGGCCGTGCTGTAGCGCGAATACCGAGCGCAAGGCAAAAAAAATGCGCTGCCTAAGCAACGCATTTTGAATTTGCCACGGTGCACGCCGGCGGGACGCATCAGTCGGACGCATCTGCCGATGCGTCCGCCGCCGCTACACCGTCACGCTCAGTTCGCGCGCGCGAGCAACAGCGCGTTGGTGCGCTTCACGAAGCTCGCCGGATCTTCAAGCGCGCCGCCTTCGGCCAGCAACGCCTGATCGAACAGCAGGTGGCACCAGTCGTCGAAGTTCGCGCTGTCGGCCTGCAAGCCCTTCACCAGCGCGTGCTCCGGATTCACCTCGAGAATCGGATGGAAAGACGGCGCCTGCTGACCCGCGGCCTTCAGCATGCGCTGCAGGTAGCCGCTCATCTCGCCGTCGTCGGCAACGAGGCAGGAAGGCGAATCGGTCAGGCGGAACGTGAGGCGCACGTCCTTTGCCTTGTCCTTCAACGCTTCCTTCATCTTTTCGACGAGCGGCTTGAGTTCTTCGCTGACCTTTTCCTGCGCCTGCTTCTCTTCGTCGTTCAGCGCGCCGAGGTCCAGATCGCCGCGGGCCACGCTTTGCAGCGGCTTGCCGTCGAATTCGTTCAGGAACGACAGCATCCACTCGTCCACGCGATCGGTCAGCAGCAGCACTTCCACGCCCTTCTTGCGGAACACTTCCAGATGCGGGCTGTGCGTGGCGGCCTGCCAGGTGTCGGCGGTCACGTAGTAGATCTTGGTCTGCTCGGGCTTCATGCGCGAGACGTAGTCCGCGAGCGACACGGTCTGCTCCGGCGTTTCGGTATGCGTGGACGCGAAGCGCACCAGCTTGGCAATCCGCTCGCGGTTCGCAAAGTCTTCGCCAATGCCTTCCTTCAACACCTGGCCGAACTCCTTCCAGAAGCCGGCGTACTTTTCGCGGTCGGCTTCGTTCTCGGAATTCGCCAACTCTTCCAGCATGGAGAGCGCGCGCTTGGTCACGCCTTCGCGAATCGCCTTGACGTCGCGGCTTTCCTGCAGGATTTCTCGCGATACGTTAAGCGGCAGGTCGCTCGAATCGACCACGCCCTTCACAAAGCGCAGATACGACGGCAGCAGTTGCTCAGCGTCGTCCATGATGAACACGCGCTTCACGTACAGCTTCAGCCCGCCGCGATGATCGCGGTTCCACAGGTCGAACGGCGCGTGGCTCGGCACGTACAACAACTGCGTGTACTCGCTGCGGCCTTCCACGCGGTTGTGCGTCCACGTGAGCGGGTCCTGGTGGTCGTGCGACAGGTGCTGATAGAACTGCTTGTACTGCTCTTCGGTAATGTCGCTCTTCGCGCGGGTCCACAGCGCGCTCGCCTGGTTGACGGTCTCGTCCTCGTCCTTCGTGACCATCGCGCTCTTTTCCGCGTCCCACTCTTCCTTTTTCATCAGGATGGGCAGCGCAACGTGGTCCGAATAGCGCTGAATGATCGACTTGAGCCGATGCGACGACAGCAGTTCGTCCTCGTCCGCGCGCAAGTGGAGCGTGATCGTGGTGCCGCGCGCGGCGCGCTCGATGGTCTCTACCGCGAAGTCGCCCTCGCCTGAGCTGACCCAGCGCACGCCTTCGGAGGCGGGCAAACCGGCGCGGCGCGTCTCGACCGTGATCTTGTCCGCGACGATAAAGCCGGAGTAGAAGCCCACGCCGAACTGGCCGATGAGCGCGGCGTCTTTCTGCTGGTCGCCCGACAGCTTGCCGAAGAATTCCTTCGTGCCCGAGCGCGCGATCGTGCCGAGGTTCGCAATGGCCTCGTCGCGGCTCATGCCGATGCCGTTGTCGTCGATCGTTACCGTGCGCGCGTCCTTGTCGTACGACACGCGGATACGCAGATTCGGGTCGTTCTCGTACAACCCGCTGTTTTCAATGGCTTCGAAGCGCAGCTTGTCGGCCGCGTCGGACGCATTGGAAATCAGCTCACGCAAGAAGATTTCCTTGTTGCTGTACAGCGAATGGATCATCAGGTGCAGAAGCTGTTTGACTTCCGCCTGAAAGCTCATGGTTTCTTGTGCCATGGTCGGACTTCCTCTCTGTTGCGAATCGGTTTTGCGAATTGGGTTTGCGAATCGGTCTTGCGAACCGGGTTGTGCGAATCGGTTTTGCGAAATGGTGTCGCGCAGAGGCAGCCGGGCGCCGCACCGCGCGCCCCGGCGAACCGCACGCGGCGTCGCCCGCGCCGGTCGCATCCTGCCGGCCCCACCGCGCCGGCCCCAACCCGCGGATTGTCCGCCTAAATAGGGACGAGCCTGCGCAGTTTCAAGAGGCGCGGCGCGCCACCCCGTCGAGGTAACGACACAAAAACGTCGCCAGCTCCGGATCGCCGCAATTGGCCACGTTAAAGCGCATCCACGTGGTGGACGATTGCTGCGGCGAAAAAAGGCTGCCGGGCGTGAGCAGGAAGCCCGCTTCATGACCGGCTGCGGCGAGCCCGTCTGCGTCGACTCCTGTGTCGGCCCACACGAACATGCCCGCGGTCGGCGTCAGAAAAAGCTTTAGGCCGGTCTTTTCCAGCATCCGCACTGATTTTTCCCGCACCCCGTCGAGCCGCACGCGCAGCCGCTCGACGTGGCGCCGGTAGTGGCCTTCAGTGAGAATCTTGTACAGCACGCGCTCGTTCAGTTCCGGCGTGGTCATGCCGACCAGCATCTTCTGGTCGCTCACCGCCTTGGCCACCTCCGGCGCGCATGCGATGAATCCGACCCGCAGATTCGGCGCAAGCGTCTTCGAGAAACTGCCCAGGTAAATCACGCGCTTGAGCTGGTCGAGGCTCGCGAGCCGCGTGCCCGCATAGCCGGGTGGACACAGATCGCCGTAAATGTCGTCTTCCACGACAATGAAGTCGTACGCCTCCGCGAGCCGCAAAATCCGGAATGCCTGCGCCGCCGTCAGCGACGTGCCGGTCGGGTTCTGCAGCACGGAGTTGATCACCAGCATCTTCGGCCGCCAGGTTTGCAGGAGCGACTCGAGCGCGTCGAGGTCCGGGCCCTCCGGCGTGTACGGCATGCCGACGAGCCGCGCGCCTTGCGACGCGAAGCGCCCGAACATCTGGAACCAGGCCGGATCGCCGACGATCACCGAATCGCCAGGCTTCACGTATATGCGCGAGATCAGGTCGATGGCCTGCGTGATGCCCGACACCATCACGATCTGATCGGCCGACGCGCCGATCTCCAGTTCCTCCAGACGCGTCTGCAATTGCTGGCGCAACGGCAGAAAACCGAGCGGCGTGCCGATGCCGAGCATCTGCGCGCCGCTTTGCCGGCCGAGCGTGCGCAGCGCGTTGGTGATCAGTTCGCCGTCGAGCCAGCGTGCCGGCAGATAGCCGAGCCCCGGACTGCGCTCCGGCCGGGCGCCCGTGTGCAGCATGTTGCGCAGCAGCCAGACCACGTCGATGGTGGCCGGAGCCGGCGCGTGCGCTGCGGGGCGAAGTTCCGCGACCGCGGCACCTGCCGTGCCGCCCAGCCGTTCGCGCACGAAGAAACCCGAGCCGCGCCGCGACTCCAGATAACCTTGGGCGACGAGCCGCTCGTACGCCTCGACCACGGTGAAGCGCGACACGCCTTTGTCGAGCGCGAGCTTGCGAATGGACGGCATGCGCATGCCGGGGCGGAACACGCGCTCTTCGATCCGGCGGCGCGCCCATTGCACGAGCTGCTCGACCAGCGTCAGCGACGCGGTGTCGTGCGGGGCGGGAATCTGCGTAAGCGGAACAGACATGACGGGCTCCAACTGTACCGAACGGTATCGAGTCGATTGTACCGTTACTGTGCCGGTCGCCGCCGCTACATTTGACACAGATCATCGCGTCGGACAAAAGGGCCGTCTGTGGGGCCATCTGTCGGGCCATCTGTCCGACGGGTGCGCTTGGCGCGGAACCACGGCTCAACCGCTTTGGACCGGCAACCAGCCCAGCGCACCGTGTGAAGCACTGGACTGCAGCACAACGCCTCCTGCTTGACCCGCACAGTTGCCTCTGCGTCACTCCAGCCCGCGCGCGAACGGTTATGCTTACGACCCCGGCGCCCGTCGCAAGCGGCACGCGGCGCGGGGTCCGGCCACCGTCGCAACCTGTTTTCCCGATTTGCAATGACCGCACATCCGCTTCGTCTCGATCATCTGGTGGTTTCCGCCCGCACCCTCGACGAGGGCACGCAGTACGTCGCCGACGTGCTCGGCGCACAGCCGGCCGGCGGCGGCGCGCATCCGCTGATGCGCACGCACAACCGGCTGCTGAACCTGTGGGGCGGCGCCTATCTGGAAGTGATCGCGGTCGATCCGCACGCCGACACCGCCCATCAAACCGCGCCAGGCGCCGCGCCGCGCCCGCGTCTTTTCGCGCTCGACGACGCGGCCACTCGCGCGCGACTCGAAGCCGGCCCGTATCTGTCGCATTGGGTCGTGAGAGTCGACCGGCCGAAGCATTTGCCCACGTGGCAGGCCCAGTACCCGCAGCGCATTCCGCCTATCGTGCCGCTCACCCGGGGCGACTTCGCGTGGGGCCTGTCGGTGCCGGAAGACGGCGCCCTCCCGAGCTGGCAAGGCGTCGGCGGCGGCGTGCTGCCGTCCCTGATCCAGTGGGACACGCCGCGGCATCCGTCTACGGTATTGCCGGACAGCGGCATCGCGCTGAAAGCGTTGAAGGCCCAGCATCCGCAAGCCGGCACCGTGGCGGAGCAATTGCAGTGGCTCGGCGCCGCGCATCTGATCGAATTGCAGGCGACGGATGGCGCAGCCGCGCTCGTCGCCGAATTCGAAACGCCGAGCGGTCTACGGACCCTTAAATAAGCAGCGCGCGCGGGTCGCCGACTCGCGCGATAATTGAAGTTTTGACCGGTTCCAGAGACACCAGCAGAGGAGACCATGGACCAAAGCGACTTGAATGGCCCCACGTGGCAATTTTCCGTCCGCGCACGCAAGCTCACCAGCTCGGCGATCCGCGAGATTCTGAAGGTAACGGAGCGGCCCGAGGTCATTTCGTTCGCGGGCGGCCTGCCCTCGCCGGCCACCTTCCCTGCGGAGCGCATGCGCGAAGCGTCCGACCGGATCTTGCGCGACACGCCCGCCGCGGCGCTTCAGTACAGCGCGACCGAAGGCTATGCGCCGCTGCGCGAGTGGATCGCACAGCGCTATTCGGTCAACGGCGCGCAAATTCGCGCGAGCCAGGTACTGATTACCACCGGCTCACAACAGGCGCTCGATCTGCTCGGCAAAGTGCTGGTGTGCCCGCAAAGCCACGTGCTGGTCGAAACGCCGACTTACCTCGGCGCGCTGCAATCGTTCTCGATGTACGAACCGCACTACGTCCAGGTGCCGACCGACGACAACGGGCTGATCCCGGCAGGACTCACGCCGGAACTCACCGCTGACGCACGGCTGTTGTACGCTCAACCGAATTTCCAGAATCCGACCGGGCGCCGCCTGCCGGTCGAGCGCCGCCGCGCGCTTGCCGAGTTTGCGACAACCGCGCCGTTCCCGGTGATCGAAGACGACCCTTACGGCGCGCTCGATTATGCGGGCGAACCGCTGCCTACCATGCTCTCCATGGCGCCCGATCACATCGTGCATCTGGGCTCGTTCTCGAAGGTGCTGGCGCCGGGACTGCGGGTCGGCTACATCATCGCGCCCGAGAAGCTGATCTTCAAACTCGTGCAGGCCAAGCAGGCCACCGACCTGCACACGCCGAGCTTCACGCAGCGCATCGTCCATGAAGTGGTGAAGGACGGCTTTCTCGACACGCACGTGCCGACCATCCGCGAGCTGTATCGCAACCAGTGCGCGGCAATGCTGGCCGCGCTCGAGCGCTACATGCCCGAAGGCGTCAAATGGAATCGCCCCGAAGGCGGCATGTTCATCTGGGTGAGCCTGCCCGCGCAGATCGACAGCATGAAGCTGCTGCCCGAAGCCGTCGCGCAGAATGTCGCGTTCGTGCCGGGCGGGCCGTTCTTCGCGAACGAGGCGCAGCACAATACGCTGCGGCTGTCGTTCGTCACCGTGCCGCCCGCGAGGATCGACGAAGGCGTCGCACGTCTTGCTGCGCTGATCCGCGCGAAGTTATAAGCTGGCCGGCTTGCTCGCCCCAATTTGCTTCCGCGTTTTTCATTACCGATCGAGGACAACATGGCTCAAACGAACATTTACGACAAGCTCAAGGAACTGGGCATCGAACTGCCGAGCGCCGGCGCGCCCGCCGCCGCTTATGTGATGAGCGCGCAAAGCGGCAACACGGTGTACCTGTCCGGCCACATCGCGAAGAAAGACGGCAAGGTGTGGGCAGGCAAGCTCGGCGCCGATCTCGGCACCGAGGAAGGCAAGGCCGCGGCCCGCTCCATCGCCGTCGACCTGCTCGCCACGCTGCATGCGCATGTGGGCGACCTGAACCGCGTCAAGCGCATCGTCAAGCTGATGAGCCTCGTGAACTCCACGCTCGAGTTCACCGAGCAGCATCTGGTCACGAACGGCGCGTCCGAACTGATCGCCGACGTATTCGGCGAGCGCGGCAAGCATGCGCGCTCGGCATTCGGCGTCGCGCAGATTCCGCTCGGCGCCTGCGTCGAAATAGAGATGATCGCGGAAGTGGAGTAACCCGGCGTCAGGCCGGGCCGCCGGATTCCGGCATGGGCGGGACCGGAATGGACGGCTCGGCCCGCGCTCGATAGAACGCGTCGCAAGGTGCAAGCACCTGCGGCGCGTTTTGCATTTGTGGCGAGGTGGATCGTTCACGCGGCAGCAGATAGAATCCGCGAACCATATCAACCGCAGGAATCGCCGGACCACGCCCGATGCCCGCCCACACAGTTCGTTTCAAACAGGTCGACGTGTTTACGTCGGTGCCGTTCAAAGGCAATCCGCTTGCCGTCGTGTTCGACGCCGACGCACTCAGCGTCGATCAGATGCAGGCCATCGCGCACTGGACCAATCTGTCCGAAACGACCTTCCTGCTGCGGCCCACCGATCCTGCCGCCGACTATCGCGTGCGCATCTTCACGACGCACGGCGAACTGCCCTTCGCGGGACACCCGACGCTAGGCACCGCGCATGCGCTCCTCGAAAGCGGCTATCAGCCGCAGCAGCGCGGCAGGCTCGTGCAGCAATGCGGCGTGGGTCTCGTCGAACTGCAGTCACTCACCGAAAGCGCAAGCGGCGCTGGGGGTGCATGGGCCTTCGCCGCACCGCCCGCTCGGATCAGCCCGTTGCCAGAACTACAATACCCTGCACTTTCTACGGCTTTGCGTAGTAACGCGATAGACTTCGGGGCGGCGCCTTGCGCCGTCGACAATGGCGCGCCGTGGCTCGTGGTGCGAATGAATTCGGCACGCGACTGTCTGGCGCTCGATCCGGACCCGGCCTTGCTCGCGCCCATCGTGCAGTCGGCCGGCACGCACGGCGTCGCCGCGTATGGTCCGCACGATGCGGGCGGCCCCGCTACCTTCGAGGTGCGCTGCCTGATGATGGGCGGCGCATTCGGCGTCGGCGAAGATCCCGTTACGGGCAGCGCGAATGCCGCGCTCGCAGGTTTGCTGAGCGCGCAGAATCTGCGCCCCGGCGCCGGCTACACCGCCCGCCAGGGCACTGTGCTGGGGCGCGCGGGCGAGGTCCTGGTGCGCTATGACGACGCGCACGGCAAGACGTGGATTGGCGGATCGTCGGTGACGGTCGTCGACGGTACGTTCCGGATGCCGTGACGGTCCGTCGTTTGCTTACATTCCGCTAGCTTGCAACGGCAACAGACAAGCTGCCGCAAGCCGGCGCCGATAACCCGGAAACGGCATACTTCTTTTAAGACGCTTGAGTATGCTTGACCAGGTTGAGCCACAGAAAGCCGATGGCCGCACTTGCGCGATGCGGCTTGCATGACCAAACGCCTGAACAGGGCCATGTGCGCAACGCGCCATGCCGGACTGCCGAATCACGATGGACTATTCGAACATAATGACCGCCAGCGTACGATGCCGCGCATGCACTGATCTGCCGCCCGACCGGAGGTCCGGCAGACTCCCGGATAGAGTCCGGAAAAGCGCGGCAAACCGGCCGCCTACAGATGCGAAAAAGAGCCCGCGAAACGGCTTCCCGACAGCCCCGGAGCGCGCCCGCGTTTACCCGGAGCCCGGACCCTTCCTTAATCTGGTGGCATTAAGTAATATCGAAACGTACCCGACAAAGTGCGAACGATCAGCGCCAAGCCACGCCCCTTCTTGCGCAGCAGTTCTGGCAATCCCATGCAGCCACCCATGAAAACAGCGCAGTCGACGCTCGCGTGTTCGCAACCGGCCGGCAGCTGGGTACGGGCCGTCTGATGAGCAAAACCCGCTTTTCCGATCAGCGCGAAGCACAGAGCCGTCGCGATCCCGCCGCGTCGCGGCGCCGCGCGTTGCTCGCCATTCCCGCGCTCGGCGTGCTCGTGCTGATTCTGCTTTGGACTGTCATCTTCGCGCGTCTTTCGGTCGAAAAAGAAGCCACCTATCGCGAAGCCATGGCGTCTGCCGCGATACTCTCGGCGGCGCTGGAACAGCATACGATCAAGGCCATTCACCAGGTCGACCAGATCACGCGCTTCGTCAAATACGAGTTCGAGAAAACGCCTGGGCGTTTCGATCTGACCACCACGGTCGAAAAAGGCGTCGTGCAAAGCGAGACGCTCGTGCAGGTGTCGCTAATCGATGAGCACGGCAAGCTGATCGCCAACACAGCCGAGCTCAATCCGAAGCGCATCGACCTGTCGGACCGCGAGCACTTCAAGGTTCACGAGCACGAGAACGACGACCAGTTGTATATCAGCAAGCCGGTGCTCGGTCGCGTGTCGGGCCACTGGACCCTGCAGATGACGCGCCGTCTCAATCATCCGGACGGCACGTTCGCGGGCGTGGTGGTGGTGTCCGAAGACCCCAGTTATTTCACGAGCGACTTCTACAACAACGCGGCAATCGGCCGCGAAGGCGTGATCGCAGTCATCTCGGACAACGGCACGGTGCTCGCGCGGCGCACAGGCAGCGCCGTGAACGCGACCGGCGCGTTCTCGGCAAGCGGCTCCTACCCGACCTCGGAACATGTGTCGGGCACCTATGTCGATTCGATCGACAATGTCACGCGCATCGTGTCGTACCGGCATATCGACGGCTATCCGCTCGGCGTGCTCGTGGGTCTGTCTCAAGCAGAGGAATTCGCCGACTACAATCACACGCGCAACGTCTATCTGCTGATGGCGGGTTTCATCTCGGTGGCCATGCTGAGCTTCTTCGCCGTGGCAACCGGTCTGATCGGCAAGCTGCTCGGCCGCGAGCGCGAAATGACGCATCTTGTCGAATACGATCTGCTCACCGGTCTGCGTAATCGCTACGCCACGTTGCGCACGCTGCGGCAAGAAGTGGCGCACCCGGCCAACCTCGGCCACCTCGCAATCCTGTTCATCGACCTCGACAACTTCAAGACGGTCAACGACACGCTCGGCCACAACGCCGGCGACATCGTGCTGCAAATGACGGCCTCGCGCCTCGCCACCGCGGTCGCGGACGGCGGCACGTTAAGCCGCATCGGCGGCGACGAGTTCGTCGTGGTGATCAAGGGCGACGACGTGGAAAAGCGCGCAGTGGCGCTTGCGGAAGCGGCCGCGGAAGCGTTCTCCAAACCGTTCGAAGTGCGCGGCAGTTCGTTCGTACTGCACGCGAGCATCGGCATTGCGCTTTACTCGGTCGCCAACGAAAGCGAGATCGACCTGCTGAAAAAAGCCGACCTGGCGATGTACAGCGCGAAAGATGCAGGCAAGAACTGCTACCAGTTCTATTCGCCGCAACTGTCGCACCGCGCGGATCACCTGATGAAGTGGGAGCAGCAGTTGCGCGTGGCGCTCGCCGAAGGGCAACTGTTCCTCGCCTATCAGCCGAAGATCGACCTGACGCGCCGCTGCATTACCGGCTTCGAGGCGCTGGTGCGCTGGAATCATCCGCAGCACGGCCTGATTCCCGCCAACGAATTCATTCCGGTTGCCGAGTCCACGGGGTTGATCGTGCCGATCGGCGACTTCGTGATAGAAACCGCGTGCCGCCAGTTGGCGATATGGCAGCAACAGGGCTACGACACGCTCTCGCTCGCGGTCAATATTTCGGCGGTGCAATTCTGGCGCGGCGACCTGTACGAAACGGTCTCGCACGCGATCGAGGAAAGCGGCATTTCCGCGCGCCGTCTCGAACTCGAAATCACCGAAACGGCGATGATGGAGTACCCCGAGCTCGTCTCCGAGAAGATCTTTGCGCTCAAGCGCCTCGGCGTGCGCATCGCGCTCGACGACTTTGGCACCGGCTATTCGTCGCTGTCGTACCTGAACCGGTTCTCGGTGGACACGCTGAAGGTGGACCGGTCGTTCGTCCAGGCCATTCCGGGCGACCGCAGCGTGTGCGTGATGGTCACGGCGATCGTCAATCTGGCGCGCTCGCTCGGACTCACAGTGGTGGTGGAAGGAACGGAGACCGAGGAGCAGATTGCGTGGCTCGCGGCGCTCGGCCATATCGAGGCGCAGGGTTTCCTGTTTTCGCGCCCCGTTCCCGTCGACGCGATCCCGGCGCTGCTGGAACGCTTCGGCGTCTGCGGCATGAACGGCCGACGCCCCATTCAGGAAGCGAACAGCGCGAGCGCCAGCACGAACGGTTAGGCGGCGCCGGCGTACGCAGCATATCCGGCATACACCGGATGGGCTGGATGGGCTGGATGGGCTGGATAAACGCGATGGGACTGACACGCCGGACAGCCTCGTCGAAGGCTTCGCGTCCACGCCGCGCCCTGGCAAACCGGTCAATACCGCCGCCGCCCGAAACCGGCTACATTCTCGCTGTATCGCGTTTTCGCGCGACGCCGTCGGACCGGGCGGCCGCGCGCAACATCAAGCAAACATCAAGCAATCCACAGGAGGGGCGCCCGCACACCGGGTACCCGTGGCGCCATGCAGACGATAACAAGCCACGATGCGGCAAGACGAGGGGAGCGGGAACCGCTATGGATGCTGTTCAAGGTCGTGTTCGGCCTGTCGGCATTGTCATGGGGCGGCCTCGCGCTGATGGCGCAGCTCGAAAATCATTATGTGGAGCGCGAGGCGAGAGTTTCACGCGTCGCGTTCTCCGATCTGATCGCGCTCGCGTGGATGGTGCCGGGACCGGTGGGCTGCAACGTCGCCGTGCAACTCGGTCACGCCCTGCGCGGTCGCGCCGGCGCATGGGTTGCGGGCGTCGCAAGCGTGCTGCCGTTCTTCCTGCTGATGACGCTTTTCGCGATCTTCTATCGCACGCCTCTCGTGCGCGCCGCCGCGTCGCAAACTTTGCTCAATCATTTCAGCGTGGTGCTTGCAACGCTGATCGGCATCACCTGGTACAAGCAGACGCGCGCGCTGGTACGCGGCAAGCTCGAGTGGGCCGCGGCGCTGCTCGGTTGCTTTGCGCTCTTCTTCGCGCACAGCCCCGCCGCGTATGTGCTGATGCTGAGCGCGGCATTCGGCGCCGGCTGGGTGGTGAGCCCGGAGCGCGACACGCGCTTCGTGGTGTCGTTCGCGCGCGGCGACTGGCAGATACTCGCCATGCTGTGCGTGTTCGTGCTGCTGTTCGCGCTGCCGCTGCCGCATCGCTACGATCTCGCGCTACTGTGGCCGCGCCTCGCCGGTGCCGGCATGACGCTCTTTGGCGGCGGTTTTTCCGCGTTGCCGGTGCTCAAAACCTTGTTCGTCACACCGACCGTAGGCATTTCGGACAACGACTTCACGCTGGCGTTTTCGTTGTCGCCGATATCGCCGGGACCGCTTCTGAATGTGGTGCCGTTCTTCGGCTATCTCGTCGACGGATGGGCGGGCGCGCTGCTCGCCACACTCGCCCTGTTCGTGCCGTCGGGCTGCCTTGTCGTGCTTGCGCAGCGGCATCTGCATCAGTTGAAAATGAATCCGCGGTTCGAGCACGGCATGCGGATTCTGCGCGCTGTCACGACTGCCTTTCTCGCGGTGGCGGTGCTGCGTATTGCCGGGCGCGTACCGCTGCAACCGGTGTATCTGCTCACCGCCCTCTTTTCTGCGATGTGCTTTGCCAAGCTCAAGCTGCCCGTCTACGCGGTGTACGGCACCGTGGCCGCGGCGTGCGGATTGTATCTGGCGTATGGCGCGTGGGGTTAGGAGTTGGCGAAGCGCCGCGCCTGAACAAATGGCGTGCGAGCTGACCGCGCCGGTGCCGTCACGCGCCGTCGGCCGGCGGCGCCGCATTCGATCTTGCGCGCTCTCAGAAGCCCCGCGAAAGCACCGCGACGCCGACAGTCACCACGCCCAGCACGATGTTGACCAGCACGAGGCGCCGGATCGTGCCGACGGCCTGCGCGCCGTCCGGCCATTTTTGCGCCTGCACCGCGCGGCGAATGCGCGGAAACACGGCAAAGCGGATATGGCCAAAGATCAGCATCATCACGATGCCGATGCCGGCCATTGCATGCAGCGGCCAGGTGGCGTGACCGCCGCCGAATTGCATGAGCAGGAAGCCGCCCGTCAGCAGAATGACGAGCACCGAAGCAGCCACCCAATTGAAGAAGCGGCCGAACACCGATTCCCACAACGGCAGACGCAATTGCGGCGAAAGATCGGCCATTGCCGGGCGCAAGCAGAAATGCGCGAAGACCATCCCGCCCACCCACACCGCGACCGCGAGCAGATGCAGGAAGAGCGCGAGTTCGATAGCCTTGTTCATGGTGTATTCCTCTCCGACTATGCCGCGCCGCTGAAGCGAAACGCGATGAGCAGCGGCTATTGAGCGCGTTCGACCGCACCTCTTGCGTGCAGTTCCGAAGCGCCCACGGCTTAAGTCGCTTTTCTTGTTGTTATTGCGGCGCGCGCGAGGCCACGAAGAAGTACCGCGCATCAGGTACTTGGTCTCGACATCGCCACGCCGCCCCCGAAGATTTCGCGCGGTGGACTGCGCTTGTTGCTGTGCTTCTTGCTTTGCTAGTTGCTGTGCTTGTTCGCGCGGTGAGAGGCCGTGCCGGTTTGCACTGCTGATTGGCTGCGCTTGCCTCAGCGCGCACGAATCCGATTGCTGCCGCGCTTATTGCTCGCATCCAATTCTGCTGTACGCGGCCGGCGTCTGCGCATGCTAACAGACGCCGGCCGCTTTCGACATGAATGTGCGTCAGCCGGCCAGCGCGGGACGCATACCTTCGAGCTTGAGCTTGCTCTCGGGTGCACGGCCCTTGCGGGCGCGCTTGCCGACATGCGCAGCCAGCGCGGCGCCGCTCAGCTTTTCTTCGTCGAGACGTCCACCGCGACGCGCGCCGATCAACATCACGCCTGCGCCGTTAATGGCGAGCGCCTGCACCAGCGTTTCCTTGTCGTCGAGCGCCATCAGCGTGACGCCGCGTCCGCCGCCCGAGAGCGTCTTCATTTCGTCGATGCCGAACACCAGCAGACGCCCCGTCGACGACAGACACGCAACCTGCGACGCGTCCGGCAACAGCGGCATCGGCGCGAGCGGCACGGCGCCCGCGTCGATCGTCATGAACGACTTGCCGGCCTTCACGCGGCTCACCATGTCGCCGACCTTGGCGATAAAACCGAAGCCGTTGCTCGACGCAAGCAACAAGGCCTGATCCGCCGAAGCCGCGTAGTAATGCATCAGATGGCTGCCCGATTCCAACTCGATAAGCGACGTGACCGGCACGCCGTCGCCGCGGCCGCCGGGCAACGACGCCACCGCCACCGAATAGACGCGCCCGTTGCTGCCCCACGCGACGAGCGTATCGGGCGTGCGGCACTGGAACGCCGCGTACAGACCGTCGCCGGCCTTGAACGTGAAGCCGGCGGTATCCAGGCCGTGGCCCTTCAGCGCGCGCACCCAACCCTTTTGCGAAACCACGACCGTGACGGGTTCGTCGATCACGCGCGCTTCGTAGGTCGCGCGCTTTTCCTGCTGGATCAGCGTGCGGCGCTCGTCGCCGTATTGCTTCGCGTCGGCTTCGATTTCCTTGATGAGCAGGCGCTTCATCGCCGATTCGCTGCCGAGCAGTTCCTCCAGCTTGGCCTTTTCATCGCGCAATTCCGCAAGTTCCTTCTCGATCTTGATCTTCTCGAGCCGCGCCAACTGACGCAACCGGATTTCGAGGATGTCGTCGGCCTGACGATCGGAGAGCCCGAACGCGGCCATCAATGCGACCTTCGGCTCGTCGGACTCGCGGATGATGCGGATGACTTCCTCGATGTTCAGATAGACGATCATCCGCCCTTCGAGGATATGAATGCGGTCGTCCACCTTGGTCAAACGATGCCGCGTACGACGCGTGACCGTGGCGAAGCGGAACGCAATCCACTCGTGCAGAATTTCGCTCAAGCCCTTCTGACGCGGCCGGCCGTCGCCGCCCACCATCACCAGATTCAGCGACGCGTTCGACTCGAGGCTCGTATGCGCGAGCAGCGTGTTGACGAACTCCGTCTGATCGATGCGGCTCGACTTCGGCTCGAAGACGAGACGCACCGGAGCGTCCTTGCCCGACTCGTCGCGCACTGCGTCGAGCAGGCCGAGCATGGTTTGCTTCGCCTGCAACTGTTCAGGCGTGAGCGCCTTCTTGCCGAGCTTGATTTTCGGATTGGTCTGTTCCTCGATCTCTTCGAGCACCTTCTGCGCGGCCGTGTTCGGCGGCAATTCGGTGATAACCAGTTGCCACTGGCCGCGCGCGAGGTCTTCTATCTTCCAGCGCGCGCGCACCTTCAGACTGCCGCGGCCGGTTTCATAAGCCGCCGCGATTTCCGCCTCGCTCGAAATGATCTGGCCGCCGCCCGGAAAATCCGGCCCCGGGATGTGCTGCATCAACTCCGCGTGCGCGATCTTCGGATTGCGAATCATGGCGACCGTGGCGGCCGCGACTTCGCGCAGGTTGTGCGACGGGATCTCGGTGGCGAGGCCCACGGCAATGCCCGATGCGCCGTTGAGCAGCAGGAACGGCAGACGCGCGGGCAACTGCCGCGGCTCCTCTTCCACGCCGTCGTAATTGGGCATGAAGTCGACCGTGCCCTGATCGATCTCGTCGAGCAGCAGCTTCGAGATCGGCGTGAGGCGCGCTTCGGTGTAGCGCATGGCCGCCGCGCCGTCGCCGTCGCGTGAGCCGAAGTTGCCCTGGCCGTCGATCAGCGGATAGCGCATCGCAAAGTCTTGCGCGAGACGCACGAGGGCGTCGTACGCCGACTGATCGCCGTGCGGATGATACTTACCGATGACGTCGCCCACCACGCGCGCCGACTTGACCGGCTTCGCGTTGTCGCTCAGGCCGAGCTCGTTCATCGCGTAGAGAATGCGCCGCTGCACCGGCTTCTGGCCGTCGCAGACGTCGGGCAGCGCGCGCCCCTTCACCACGCTCACCGCATATTGCAGGTAGGCGCCTTCCGCGTAATTGCCGAGCGTGAGAAAGTCGCCTTCGGGCGCGGGCGGCTCGGTGAAAAGGTCGAGAGTGTTATCGTCGTCCATCTAGAATCCGTATCGTGTTTGACGTGAGGTTTGCCGCGGGAGCGCTTGCGCCGCTCAAATGTCCGCTTCGACCTCGTTGCCCTTTTCTTCGAGCCAGCTGCGCCGCGAAGCCGCTTCGCCCTTGCCCATCAGCATGGTCATGCGCGCGACCGTGGTGTCGTAGTCGAGCTCGCCGAGCGCCACCGGCGTGAGACGCCGCGTGTCCGGGTTCATCGTGGTGTCCCACAGTTGCTCGGCGCTCATTTCGCCGAGACCCTTGAAACGGCTGATCGACCATTGCGTGTCGCGCACGCCGTCCTTTCGCAGCTTGTCGAGAATCGCTTCGAGCTCGCCTTCGTCCAGCGCGTACAGCTTCTGCGCCGGCTTCTTGCCGCGCGCGGGAGCGTCGACGCGAAAGAGCGGCGGACGCGCCACGCATACGTGGCCACGCTCAATCAATTGCGGGAAATGTTTGAAGAACAGCGTGAGCAGCAACACCTGGATGTGCGAGCCGTCCACGTCCGCGTCCGACAGAATGCAGATCTTGCCGTAGCGAAGGTTCGACAGATCGACCTTGTCGTCCGGGCTATGCGGATCGACGCCGATAGCCACCGAAATGTCGTGTACCTCGTTATTGGCAAAGAGACGGTCGCGCTCGGTTTCCCACGTGTTCAGCACCTTGCCGCGCAGCGGCAGAATGGCCTGATATTCCTTGTCGCGGCCCATTTTCGCGGAGCCGCCGGCAGAATCGCCTTCGACGAGGAACAACTCGTTGCGGGAGATTTCCGTCGATTCGCAATCGGTCAGCTTGCCCGGCAGCACCGCCACGCCCGAACTCTTGCGCTTCTCGACCTTCTGGCCGGCGCGCGTGCGCGCCTGCGCCTGCTTGATGACGAGGTCGGCGAGTTTCTTGCCGTGCTCGACATGCTGGTTCAGCCACAATTCGAGCGCGGGCCGCGCGAACGACGCCACCAGCTTTACCGCGTCGCGGCTATTGAGCCGCTCCTTGATCTGCCCTTGGAATTGCGGGTCGAGCACCTTGGCCGACAGCACGAACGAGACACGCGCGAACACGTCTTCGGCTAGCAGCTTCACGCCCTTTGGCTGCAGGTTGTGCAGTTCGACGAAGCTCTTCACCGCCTGGTACAAACCTTCGCGCAACCCCGACTCGTGCGTGCCGCCCGCAGGCGTTGGAATCAGGTTGACATACGACTCGCGGGTGAGCGGCCCTTCCTCGCTCCACGCGACGACCCATGCTGCGCCCTCGCCTTCGGCAAACGTCTCTTCGTTCGCGCGCGAGTTTTCGGCGTAACGCTCGCCTTCGAAAAGTGGAATCAGCAGGTCGCTGCCGTTCATGCCTTCGAGCAGGTAGCCGCGCAAGCCGTCTTCGTATTTCCAGCTCTGCTGCTCGCCGGTCTTTTCATTGACGAGCGTGACTTCGACGCCCGGCAGCAGCACCGCTTTCGAGCGCAGCAGACGTTGCAGTTCACCGAGCGGCAGGTTCGGCGAGTCGAAGTACTTGGGATTCGCCCATGCGGTCACCCGCGTGCCCGATTTCTTTTCACCCTTGGCGGCTGCGCGCACTTCGAGCGGCTTCGCCACGTCGCCATTGGCAAAGCTCAGCGCAGCGACCTTGCCGTCGCGCCACACGGTGACGTCGAGCCGCGTGGACAACGCGTTGGTAACCGACACGCCGACCCCGTGCAGGCCGCCGGAAAACGTGTATGCGCCGCCGGCCGCTTTGTCGAACTTGCCGCCCGCATGCAAGCGCGTGAAGACGATTTCGACAACCGGTACGCCTTCTTCGGGATGCAGGCCGAAGGGAATGCCGCGGCCGTCGTCTTCGACCGACACCGAATGGTCCGCGTGCAGCGTGACCGTGATTTGCCGGCCATAGCCGCCGAGGGCTTCGTCCGACGCGTTGTCGATAACTTCCTGAATGATGTGCAGCGGATTCTCGGTGCGGGTGTACATGCCGGGCCGTTGCTTGACCGGCTCCAGACCCTTCAACACCTTGATCGACGCTTCGCTATACGCGGCGTTTGGCTTTTTCGTAGACATGGTTGACTCGGGTGCGTCGGTTCATCGTTGTCCACAGGTCCTGTTCATAAGTCCGTGGACAATGCGTTGAGTTTTCAAAAAAAGCGAAACGAAACAACGTGGTTAGGTGGGGTGCCCGCAGTGCGGGCATGCTGTTTTGCTGCTCGGCTTCCGCACGGCTTTCGCATGCCCGTAGCATTTGTGCCGCGCATTTGTGCGGCGCGCCTGGCCACACTGGCTTTGGTGCGCGCTGCCAGTTCCGGCGTTCTATCGCGACTCGCGGCCGGCCTTGTGGCTGGGCAGCGTCGCCGCACATCCGAACGCCGGGGAAGCCCGGTTCGCGGGGTATTTTACTGATTTCGAACCTGGCGGCAATTCAGAACGCACGTGAGCGGCCTGACGGACAAGGCGTTTCACACGCGCCGGCGAAGGCACCGCCGGCGCGACACGTCGGCGCCGTCACGTCATTTGCGACGGTTTTCGAGCTCGTCCCAGCGTTCGAGCGCGACCAGCAGTTCTTCGTCGATCGCGGCGTAGCGTTCGGAAAGACGCGCGCCCTCCTGCGGGTCCTTCGTGAAAACGGAGCCGTCTTCGAGCTGTGCGCCAATGGATTTCTGCTCCGCCTCGAGCGCGGCGATTTTCTCCGGCAGCGCCTCCAGTTCGCGCTGTTCCTTGAAGGACAGGCGGGCCGCGCGCTGCGCGTTGCGGCCCGCTGAATTGTCCTTGCCCGACGTGTCTTTGCCGGCGTCTTTCTGGGCGTCTTTGGCCGCGTTGCTGCTGGCCTCTTTCTGCGCCTCCTGCGCGAGCTGCTGCGACCGCTCGCTTTGCACCTGCCAGTCGGTGAAGCCGCCTACGTACTCACGCCACTTGCCCGCGCCTTCCGACGCGATCACCGAGGTTGCCACGTTATCCAGAAACGCGCGGTCGTGGCTCACGAGAAGCACGGTGCCGTCGTAGTCGGTGAGCAATTCCTCGAGCAGCTCGAGCGTGGGAATGTCGAGATCGTTGGTCGGTTCGTCGAGCACCAGCACGTTGGCCGGACGCGCGAACAGGCGCGCGAGCAGGAGACGGTTGCGCTCGCCGCCCGACAACGACTTGACCGGCGAACGCGCGCGCTCCGGCGCGAACAGAAAGTCGCCGAGATAGCTCATCACGTGCTTTCTCTGGCCGTTCACCTCAACCCATTCGCTGCCGGGGCTGATGGTGTCGGCGAGACTCTTCTCCAGGTCGAGCTGTGCGCGCATCTGGTCGAAATACGCTACCTGCAGATTTGTGCCGACGCGTACCGTGCCCTCGTCCGGCTTCAGTTCGCCGAGGATGATTTTCAGCAGCGTGGTCTTGCCCGCGCCGTTCGGGCCGACAAAGCCAATCTTGTCGCCACGCATGACCGTGGCGGTGAAGCGGTCGATGACCGTACGCGAGCCGTAGCGCTTCGTCACGTCCGTCAGTTCAGCGACGATCTTGCCCGACTTTTCGCCCTGGCCCACGTCGAGCCTGACGTTGCCCTGCACGTTGCGGCGTTCGGCGCGCTGCTTGCGCATTTCCACGAGCCGCGCGATCCGGCCGACGCTGCGCGTGCGGCGCGCCTCGACGCCTTTACGAATCCACACTTCTTCCTGCGCGAGCAGCTTGTCGGCCTTCTCGTTTTCGACGCGCTCCACTTCCAGTTGCTGCGCCTTGCGCGTCTGATAAGCCGAAAAATTGCCCGGATACGACAGCAGACGCCCGCGGTCCAGCTCGACGATGCGTGTCGCCACACGGTCGAGGAACGCGCGGTCGTGGGTGATAAAAAAGAGCGCCGCGCGCTGCGATACGAGCAGGTCTTCGAGCCAGCGGATGCCGTCGAAATCCAGGTGGTTGGTCGGCTCGTCGAGCAGCAGCACGTCTGGCTGAACCACGAGCGCACGCGCGAGCGCGACGCGCTTTTGCATGCCGCCCGACAGCGAACCCACGCGCGCCTCGCCATTCAGGCCGATTTGCTGCAACGTGGTCGCCACGCGCGTGCTCCAGTTCCAGGCATCCGCCGCGTCAAGCGACGATTGCAGCGTGTTCATGCGCGCCATCAGCGCGTCGTGCTGCGCGCCTTCGGGTTCGTCCGCGAGCTGGTTGGCGACCGCGTCGTATTCGTCGAGCAGCGCGCGCGCGTGCGTGAGGCCCGCAGCCACCGCGTCAAACACGGTGTCGTCCGGATCGAACTCCGGCTCCTGAGGCACGTACACCGTGGTCAGATTCTGCTGGCGGGTGATAAGCCCGTCGTCCGGCTTGGTCAGATCAGCAACGATTTTCAGCAGCGACGACTTGCCCGCGCCATTGCGGCCGATCAGCCCGACTCGCTCGCCCGTTTCGAGAGAGAAGTCCGCGTGATCGAGCAACGCTACGTGACCGAACGCCAGTTGGGCTCCGGTAATGGTGTAAAGCGACATGGAGAATTGGAGAAGACAGCGAGGACTCGGAACTGCCCATTGTACCGGGCGCGCGCGACGCTGCCTGTAGGCCGGAAGATATAGGACGAACGGAGCGCGTGGCGACGGCGGGCGCCGGGCTGTGTGGCGAGGAGCGGTTGGCGGCGCGGGGCTCCGCAGCGCGGTATCGCCAGTTCACGCCCGGCCGACGGCCCGAGGCCGCGCTTACTTCACATGCACGGTAATGGTCTTGCTGAATTCGGGACCATAGGAGCGATGCGCGCCGTCGCCGAATTGCAGCGTCAGCGTATGGTCGCCCGGCGGTAGCGTGAGGTCCGTTTCTGTCTGGCCCTTGCCGAAGTGCAGCGATTTGTCGTTGGCGGGAATCACCTCGCCTTTCGGCAACGGCTTGCCGTCCACCAGCAGATGATGATGCCCCGTGCCCTCCGTCATCGTGCCGGCGGGTGCGACTTTCATGCCGTCCAGACCGAACACCACGTGGACGGGATTGCTGACGGTGGCACCGTCCGTCGGCTGCACGAAGGACACGCCCGCCGCCTGCACTGCACCGGATGCCGCCAGCAATCCAGCCAGTGCAGCGCCGGTCAACCATTTGGTTTTGAACATCGTTTTCTCCTGGTTAGAAACACGAGCCACACAGAATACGGAATCACGCCGTGAGTCCGCAGCATACACGCACAGTGTGTCAGGCCCCGGCGGCTGGTCATCCGGAGTAAACCGGATCACCGATGCAGCTGACAAATTCCGGTAATATTGCGGGTCGCCGCCGACGCCCCAAAAAGGGGCAGACTGCGCGGATCATTGCATTGAATAGAGAAGAGTGCGTCGTGAGTGAAGTAATGGATGTGACTGACTACAAGAGCTGGGTCTGCCTGATTTGCGGCTGGATCTACAACGAAGAGGAAGGCTTGCCCGACGAAGGCATCCCGCCCGGCACCCGCTTTGCCGCGATTCCCGAGGACTGGCGCTGCCCGCTGTGCGACGTTGGCAAGGCCGAGTTCGCAGTAGTCGAGTTCTGAGGTTGCACGGTTGTTGATCCGCCGCCGGTTTTGATTAAGCCGGCAACGCAAAAACGCGTCCGTGGCGCAAGAACGCTTACGTGGTTTACGCGGCCCTGCAGGTCATGCCTGCGGGGCCGCTTCTATTTTGGGATCGGGATTATCGAGGGGATGGGTTTAACCCCCCCCGCGCCTGGTTGTCGTCTATCGACGCGCCTTCCCCTTTTCTGTTTGCTCTCCTTCCTGCTCGCGCTGCGCGGGTGCATACGGCGGCTGCCGCTGCGCGTGTGTGGCGCAGCCCGCAGAGATGGCCGATCGTTGGTCGTGCGGCGCACATTCGCACGCACGTCTCCTGCGTAAAACGTAGACCCATGGCGACGCATCAACGCGGATACCGGTCTGCGGCGTCTCCATAAAAAACGATAAACTAGGGGGACAACAACATGTGCACAACATGGAGACACGGCATCTGCGTTGCGCTGATGCTGGCAGCAAGCACGGCCGTACACGCCGACGTGGACTGCGGCGGCGGGCGCGGCGGATACCGCATGCAGACATCGGACGGCTGGTTTCACAGCGACAAGCTCAAGCACTTCGCGGTCTCGGTGCCGTTCGGCGCGCTAGGCGCGTACCTGGCCCGCGACACAGCGCACCCGGTGATCTACGGCACGCTGATCGGCACGCTTCCAGGGCTGATCAAGGAAGGGATCGACGGCACCTGTCGCAGCAGCGGTTTTTCCTACAAGGATCTGGCCGTGGATGTCGTCGGCGCGCTCACCGGCGCGCTGCTCGGCAACTGGGCTATTACGTATAGCCGTAGCTCGCGCGGGCAGGCGGTGGGTGTTGCCTATTCGACGAGGTTTTGAGGCAATCCGGACCAGTGTGAGCGCGGCGCGGCTGTCGGCGTTTTTGCTATACTCTTGCCCTCGCTTGCATGGCTGAACGTGAGCGGCTGCCGTGGAATGTCGATGCGGCGATTGAGATGTCCGGGGTCTGGTCCACCCCGTTATTGCTGTCCATCTCCCTGTAGTTCAATGGATAGAACAAGTGCCTCCTAAGCGCTAGATGCAGGTTCGATTCCTGCCAGGGGGACCACCCAGCCTCGCCAGCACTTCCCAGTCTTGCCAGAAAAGCCCCGCTACGCGTTGCGCTCCGGGGCTTTTTCATACCCCCACGCCCAAAGCCACGCCCAGAATGCGCCTAAAAGATCGTCCCGCTGATCGAACGGCGCAGACGCTCGCAAAGCACCTCCGGCTGCGCTCGAGGGTGCGGCGTAACTCGCCCAAGTCGCAAAGAAAGAATGGCCAGCGGTCCACGTCAATAAAACATTATTGCGAGCAAATCTCTCACGAACCGCGTATCAAGGGAGCCATCAGAAACACCCCGAATTCCCGCAGAAAAACACCTACATATCTCGTGTAGACTGGGTCCAGGTAATAAAAAGAAAGATATGAGACATGGGCCTGTACAACATCGTGCCGTACTTCGTGATCATGGCGATCCTGTGCTGCCTGTTTGCACTCCCGATATTCGCCTTTGTCGACGACGCGGCTGGCGTAAAAGAGCGAATGCAGACTATCGACGGGCTCCGTGGTTTTTTAGCGGCGTCCGTCATGGTGTATCACGGCCTGATCAATTACAACTACGTGACGGTCGGAAAATGGATGGCGGCAGACGCCCTGTTCTACCGCCCGCTCGGCGGTGTTGCCGTGATGTTTTTCTTCATGATCACGGCGTTTCTCTTCTGGACGCGTCTATTAGGACGCGATGGCAGGCCCGATTGGGCGGCCCTTTATATCGGGCGGTTTTTCCGGATAGCTCCGCTATACATCTTTGCTGTCCTGGCAATGACCTTCATCGTGTTCTGGCGATCCGGGTTTGAACTGCGCGAGCAACTGGGAATATTTCTGCCGAACATGGGTCGCTGGCTCGCATTTGGCCTGAACGACGACATGCAACCAATCAACGCTTTTCCGTGGACCATTTTCATTCTGATGGGCGTCACGTGGAGCATTAAATACGAGTGGTGGTTCTACTTCTCGCTGGTCGTCAGCGCGGTGTTCGTCAGAACCGGAATGCACATGGTGTTTGCGCTTGTCGGTCTCGCCGCGTCGTTCGCGATCATCCTCACGACGCAGTCCGACCTGTGGTGCCTGCCGGCCGCATTCTTCTGCGGAATGGTTACGGCGTCGCTGTTGCACGAGAACGTCAAGCCGCGCATGCTCGAAAACACGATGTCGCTCATTGCGCTCGCAGTGCTCGCGCTCCTGTTCTCGTTCGCGAAAACGCACGCGGGCGTCGTGCAGATCGCCCTTACCGGCATCGCCTTCTATATGATCGCTTGCGGCGCTGACCTGTTCGGCCTGTTGCGACTGAAGTCTGCGCAGCGTCTCGGGCACGTCAGCTACGGAGTCTATCTGCTGCAGGGAATACCGATAACGCTGCTGTTCTGGAACGCGCCGTTCAGGGCATGGGCGGTTGTGTCGCCCATGCATTACTGGCTGGCGCTGCTCGTCTGCGCGGCGCTCTTATGCGTTGTCGCTGCCCTCACGTTCGCGTTGATAGAGCGCCCCTTCATTCAGCTTGGCAAGTCTATCCATAGCCCCGCTTCATGGTTGAAGGCCGGCGCCTCGCGCACAAACGTCCGTTAGCGGCAAGGGAGACTGCGCTGAACGCCGCCTGTTCTACTGGCACAGGATCTCACCGTTAGCACGACTATCCCCAGCACCCATCCCGCCGGCAACCCTAGCCCCGCTCGCCCCGCATATCGTCGAAAAGGGGCACCGCCGCAAGCGTCAGCAGAACAATCGCGAGCGGCACGGTCGATACAAAACCCAGATGCTTGAACCCGAGCGCGCCCGCCAGGCCGCCCGCGACGAACGAGAACAGCAGCGAGACGAGCAGAGTCAGCTTCTCCCGATCCGCCTGCACCAACCCCTCGCCCGCAACCGGCCGCGCGTTCCAGTAGACCATCTTGCCGAGTTCAATACCGACGTCGGTGACCAGACCGGTCACGTGAGTGGTGCGAATCTCCGCGCGTGAGATCTTCGTGATCATCGCGTTCTGCAGCCCCATGACGAAGCACAGCATGCAAACGGTCACCGGCACGAACAGTACGCGATGTTGCTCCAGATTCGCGCCGACGAAGCCAAAGCCAAGCAGCAGAGCGGCTTCTATCGCGAGTGGGGTCGCATACACGCTGCGCAGACGCCGGCGCCGGCCCCAGTTGATCAGAATCGCCGACGCCGCCGCCCCCATTACGAACGAGAGCAGCGAACCGAGTCCCGCGATGAAGAGGCTCGCGTCGCCGAGCACGGCATTGTCCGCGAGCGACGACACGATGCCCGACATATGCGACGTATATTGGCCGACGGCAAGAAAGCCGCCCGCGTTGGCCGCTCCCGCCACGAATGCCAATGATCGTCCGAGACGCCGATTGGTCGCGTCCGTGCGTTCGGGCGCTGTAAAGCCGCGCAAATAGTTGATGGGCATTGGACAAACTCAATTCTGGTCGCGTGAGCTGGCCGACCGGCGGGCGCAAACGGTCGGCGCATAACGGTCGGCGCATAACGGTCGGCACATAACGGTCGGCACATAACGGTCGGCACATGATCGCGGAAAATCGTAGCATGGGCCGCGCGCGGCGCGCCCGGCAAATTGGCCCCGTAGCTACGTCGCACGATTACCGCGCCGCCGCGAGGCCGCTGGCCAGGTCGCCGCCTCGCCGCGCCGGCTCGTCTCTACACCCGCTTCGGACTATCCAACCCTCGGACCACTGCGGGCCGCGCGACAAACGCCGTGAGCGCGCGCCGCACGTTCGGGAAGTCCTGGATGCCGACCAGATCGCCTGCCTCATAGAAGCCGATCAGATTGCGCACCCATGGAAAAATGGCGATGTCGGCAATCGAATACTGATCGCCAAGCAGCCACTCGCGTCCCTCCAGACGCTGCTCCAGCACACCGAGCAGCCGCTTCGATTCGGCGACGTAGCGATCCCGCGGGCGTTTGTCCTCATACTCCTTGCCCGCGAACTTGTGGAAGAAGCCAAGCTGGCCGAACATCGGGCCGATGCCGCCCATCTGGAACATCACCCACTGAATGGCTTCGTAGCGGCCGGAGGCGTCCTGGGGAATCAGTTGCCCGGTCTTGTCCGCGAGATAGATCAGGATCGCGCCGGACTCAAAGAGCGGCAACGGCTTGCCGTCAGGACCGTTGGGGTCGATGATCGCGGGAATCTTGTTGTTGGGGTTCAACGAGAGGAATTCCGGTGTCATCTGATCGTTCGTGTCGAAGCGCACGAGGTGCGGCTCGTACGGCAAGCCGGTTTCTTCGAGCATGATGGACACTTTCACACCGTTTGGCGTCGGCAGCGAATAAAGCTGAATGCGCTCAGGATGCGCGGCAGGCCATTTTTTCGTGATCGGGAAAGCGGTCAGATCTGTCATGGAATAAGGTAGCCCTGTGCGGTGGCGGGAAAAACGCTATCAAGACGAACGGCGGCCGCCCGGCCGGGGTTCGTCAAGATGCGGAGCGCCCAATATAAACCCACTCGGCTCGGCGCGTGCGGCGGCCGGCAGGTCTGCGCATCAGGCCGCGCTTACCACAGGTCTTTCGTCGCGCTGCCCGCGCTGACGTCATAGCCCTCGCGCCACAACGCGGCGCCCACGGTCAGCAGTTGCGTGCGGTGAGCGACATCGAGCTGCTCCCACGCCGATGCCAGCCAGGCCGCGAAATTCGTACAGGTTTCCTCGAGGTCGACTGGCGCTTTGCCCTCCAGGTACTGTCGTTCGAACATCGAAAGCACTTTCTCCGGTGTCATTGGCTCGCCTCCATGTTGAATGCATTCAGTCTAAAGGCGTCGCAGCCAGCGCGGCGCATCTGGAGCGCCAAAACCGGGTTACTCCCAGGCCGCAACCCGCGGCAATTGAAAAAGGCGCCGGAGCGCCTTTTTCATGGACAGGTAATGCAGCCGCATTACGGGTTATTGCGCTTCGCTTCGTCCTTGGCATCTTCCTTCGCGTCGCCGTAGGACTGCTGCACTTTGCCCGCCCCCTGCTGTAGATCGCCCTTCAGTTCCTTGCCGGGGTTGTCGGTCGCCTTGCCCACGGCTTCGTTGATCTTCCCCTTCACCTGTTCGCCTACGCCTTTTACCTGGTCCTTGTTCATCTTTGGCTCCGTCTGGAAGTAATGCCGACGCGACATTGCGCCAGTAACCGTGTCGAGCAACGGCCATGCCCGGCACTTCCTCCGACCAAAGGCGCGAAATTCTCCACATGCGCAGCCGCGTTGCATGCGCGCCACCGAAATTTTTTCACGCCAACCCTAAAGTTGCCCTTCAGCCTGCCGTAATAGCAGCCACGGAGGAGCCATGGACCGCACACCGACTACCCTGTCTGCATCTTCGAAAACCGCTTTGATAGACGGCGACATCACCCATATCGCGCGTGCGATGCGGCTGTCGTTGCAAGGCGATCTGGCCGGGCCCATCCTGTCGCCGACCTACTGGCGAGAACGTCTTTACAAGCTGCTCGACCTCGGCAATCTGACTCACCCGCAACTGTGCGCGGTAGACAGCCTTCTGCTGCAACTCGACCAGTTCGAGGCCGAGCCGCCGCTGCCCTGGGATGAGCTCGCGCCCGCTACCGCGGCGCTTTTTCCGCCCACGCACGAAGCCAACGCCGGCCACCGCGCCTGACGCGGCGCTTGGGGTTCGCTTGGGGTTCGCCTGAGGTTTGCCTCGGCGCGCTGCGGGCCGCGAGCCTATGCTGGGCACCGCCCTCGCCGGAATCCGTTGAAAAAATGGCCGCGAACTGCGCTGCGGCCTCAACACGTCGCAACGCGGGGACTTCGCGTCACGCTGCTAGCGTACACATCCAACCATGACACGCGCATTTCGGCGCCCGCCTTTGCCCGGCGCCACATCGCGCCCCAAAATTCCTGGACAGGCGGTTGTCGAACGGTCAAAATGTCCGCCAAAATTCCCAGCGCTCCGAGCGAAAAGGCAACATGACACGCGACATGACCCCGGCCACAAGGCACGATCTGCTCACACAGGCCTTGCAGGTCTATAGCCAGGCGGAAATCGCGGCGCGCTGCGGGAAAAATGTTCGCACCATTCGCCGCTGGAAGAGCGATCAAAGTTGCCCGCGCATTGCGGAAGCCGCGTTGCGTGAGATGCTGCAAGACGAGCCGCGTAGCCAATCCGGCAACGGCCAGCCTGATTTTCGTTTCATCGACCTCTTTGCCGGCATTGGCGGCATTCGGCGCGGCTTCGAAGCGCACGGCGGCCGCTGCGTCTTCACGAGCGAATGGAACGAGTTCTCGAAGAAAACCTATCAGCAGAATCACCGCGACCCGGACGACGCGCACCAGTTCGTGGGCGACATCGTGTCTTTCCCGGAACAGTCGGTTCCGTCTCACGACGTGCTGCTCGCCGGGTTTCCGTGTCAGCCTTTCAGCATTGCGGGCGTGAGCAAAAAAAATTCGCTCGGTCGCCCGCACGGTTTCGAATGTACGACACAGGGCACGCTGTTCTATGACGTGGCGCGCATCATCGATGCAAAGCGTCCCGTCGCGTTTCTGCTCGAGAACGTCAAGAACCTCATGTCGCACGACAAGGGCAATACGTTTCGCACGATTCTCGACGTGCTGCGCGACGAACTCAAATACGACGTTCACTACAAGGTGATCGACGGGCAACATTTCACGCCGCAACACCGCGAGCGGATCGTCATTGTCGGCTTCCGCCAGGAAACCGGTTTTTCATTCGACGACCTGAAATTGCCAGCCAGCGGTCCGCGCCTTGCGTCGATCCTGCACAAGACCGACGGCAGCGAGCCGCTGTTGCCACACGACGGCGAGCGTTTCTTCGACCCTATGCGCCGCAGCGTCCAGCCGAAATACACGCTGACGCCGAACCTGTGGGCCTATCTGCAGGCTTATGCGGAAAAGCATCGCGCGGCTGGAAACGGCTTTGGCTTCGGCCTGGTGACGCCGGCCAGCGTCACGCGAACGCTGTCGGCGCGTTACCACAAGGACGGCTCTGAAATCCTGCTGGCGCAAGGCAAAGGCGAGCGGCCGCGGCGCCTCACGCCGCGCGAATGCGCACGCCTGATGGGCTTTCCCGACGACTTCGTGATTCCCGTGAGCGATACGCAGGCGTATCGCCAGTTCGGCAACAGCGTGGTCGTGCCGGTCATGCGCGAAGTGGCCCGCATCATGGTCCCGCACATCAGAGCACTACTCGCGCAAGACTTGCCGTCCCAGCAAGCACGAGTGCTGCTTCACGCGTAGCCAGGCGCGCAACGCGGTCCGGCACGGCAACGATAGAGGACCGGGCTGCGCGGCGGCTACGCTCAGCCTGCTGAGCTGATCGCGCACGATCGTGCCCATGCTGCTCGTCGCCGGCGCAGTTTATTGGGCGATTACCAGCGTGCTGATCGCGATCACCAATGGCGTGCGAACGAGACTCGCGAAATGATTGCGCCGCAACACGTTTCTCTTCGACCGCAGCAAGCCACATGACGATCAGCGCAAGCCACGACACACAACTGCGCATGTTCGTCGCGGTGGCAAAGTGCCATTCGCTGCGCGCGGCGGCTGACACGGTCGGCATCACGCAGCCAGCGTTGAGCCGCCATATTCAGTCACTCGAGCTCAAGCTGGGCCACGCCCTCTTCAGGCGGCATGGACGCGGCATGCAGCTCACGTCCGACGGCGAAGCGCTACTGCGCACGGTGGAACCGCTCTTCGACGCCCTTGACGAGTCCGTCTCTCATGCAGCGGCGCACGGCCCCGGCTGGGGACTTTCCCTGCGCATTGCCACTGTGCAGACGCTGATCGGCCATTTCATACCCAACTTCAGCAAGGAACTGCTGCGAATCTATTCGCAGACGCGGCTGTCACTGCAATGCGACAGTTCCAGTCACGTGGTCGAGATGGTTCTACGCGGCATGGCCGACCTTGGTCTGACTTATTCGACGGATCTCAGCACGATCGACCTGCAAAGCGTGGAGCTTCACGAAGAGCGCCTCGCGCTCTACCATAGCGCCGCCATGGATATGAGCCGCGAAGCCATGTCGCGCCTCTCCGAGTTGAAGCTGATTCTGCCGCCGCGTCATTTCGGAGTGCGACGCTATGTGGAACGGGTGCTGGGCTGCGCGATACAGCCGTCAATCGAATGCGACTCGCTGGAACTCTCATTGCGAATGGCGTCGATTAGCGGCGCCATTGCATTGTTGCCTGAACACGCTCCCGATGATTTAATAGTCAGTTGCAACCTGAAGCGCATAATCCTCGCGGATATTCCCCCTCGGCGGCTCGTCGCCTTCTGGCGCGTTCAAAGCCGCAAGCCCGTGGTGCTGGACACAGCCATTGAAATCGTCAGGCGGACTCACCCCGCCAAACAATAACAACACGTTAATTCAGAGTTATTTGTGAAACCGTGGCACCGCCTTTCGCGCCCGCTCATAATTGCACGGCATTACGCAACATCCATGCATGTTTCGATGGCATGTCAAGCCGGCACACAACTCGAAGAAGATTGGCAAAGAACCGGCCAGGTCGTCAAACGGCTTTGACGAGCAGCAATGCAATCATTTAATCGGTGAGGACACGATGAAGAATCATCAACTTCGCGCGCTCGTCGCCATTGCCGACGCCGGCAGCGTGCGCGGCGCAGCCCGCGCTCTCGGACTGTCGCCCTCCGCGATCACCCAGGCGCTGAAAGATCTTGAAGACTATGTCAACGCGCCTTTGCTGCAACGGGCAACGTTGACGGAATGCGGCAATACGCTTCTCACGCATGCGAGCCTTATCGTGTCGCAGGTCGAGCGTGCGCATGGCGCGTTGAACGAGATGCGAGGCGAGCCGTGCGGCAAGCTCTCAGTGGCTATCACGCCGTGGATAGCGTTATGTTTTCTTCAGAGATCTTCCTCCAGTTCCGCGAGCGCATGCCGAAGGTACAACTGGAAATGTTCGAAGGGCTCATGTCGATCGCCTATCCGCGCTTGCGTGACGGAAGCGTCGAAGTATTCGTCGGCCCGCAGGCTTCCGATCCGCTGAACACCGAATTCAGTTTCCGCCCACTGTTCTCCTGCGGACTCACGGTCGTCGCACGGCGCGGGCATCCACTCGCGCAGTCGCGCTCTCTCGCCGATCTGCTGGACGCCGACTGGCTGGTCTGTCTGGACTCGGACATGGAGTGCCGCCTTTCAAAGAAGATGTTCTATCGCAATGGCTTGCCCGAACCGCGCAACATTCACTTCACCCATTCTTTGACGGTGGCTGCGTCGGTATTGCAAAGAACGGACGCAGTCAGCATTTTCCCGTGGCCGCTGGCAGAACTTTGTGTGTCGCGTTTCAAATTCTGCGCGTTCCCGCTCAGGGAAGAACTGGAGGACACATCCATCGGCATCGTCTCGCGCAACGGCCATCCCCAAAGTCCGGCAGCGCATTGCCTGATCGACATACTCATGGAAACCATCCGCCATAGTGACAAGGCGGGCAGCGTGGAGGCAAAGCGGGTTCTGCAATCGACGGAGTTACTGTTCTAGCTCGCCACAGCTTGCGACGCCGGCGGCTCAATGCCTGAGCACTGCCGCCGGCGCATTGCAACGGTCAGCGCACCGGCTGGCCGTCGCGCGTAATCAACACCGCCGTTTCCGCGCGGTACCGTGCGTGCACACTGTCGCCCACGGCGATCCTGTCGAGCGATATGTTCGGTGCTATCTGCAACAGCACGCTTCGCTCCTGGCCGCGCAATACGACCTGGCGATTCTTGCGATCGAGGCTCTGCACGGTCGCGACCACGTCGACGTTGCGCAGCTTGACCGACATGCCGTGCGCGAGCGGCGTCGCCGCTTCCTCGTCGATCCGGGAGCGCACACCCTTCGCTTCCACCTTCTCGGCCGACAGCAACAGCGCGCCTCTATATTCGACGTGAACCTCGTCGCCCACTTTGAGGAGCCTCACATCGGCCACCTCGGGATCGACCTCGATTACCACCGTCGCGCCGCGCGAGCCCTCCACCGTGATGCGGCTTGTCTGTGTGTCGACATGGACGATACGGCTCTTGAGACGGGCTATCACTTCTGCGCCCGGCGTGCCGGTAGATGCGGCCGCGGGCATTTGCGCCTGCTGCGCGTGGCTCGCTGGCGGATGGCCCAACAGTAAGGCCGCAGCAAACGCGAGGTTCAGCATGGTGGGTAAGCGCATTGTGAGTGCACGCATATCTTGCTCCGTGTTCGTGATGAGTAGGTGTGGCGGACAAGCCAGGCGATTAGCGCCGCGCTTTTGTCACTCGTCGCCTCGTGACTGTCAGCCGCAACGTATCGCGAGCCCCTGCAGGCTGGGAAGAAGCGCAACCGTGAACGCGTTAATCGTCTGCGAACAGTAATGCCGCGCGCAAGACGTGACATAGGTTCGCGTGGCAGCCCATGCTCGCTGTTCAGTTTTGGTTTACGTGTACGCGATTCCTGCTCTTTCCCCTGCGCAGTGCTTGCACTACCTTTCCAGCACGTTGCAGCGAGTGACGACCCCGAGCCGCCACTTATCAAGGTCTGAGTGGTGGACTTTTGCGGCCGCCTGGCGCGGCCGTCTTTTTTTCAAGCAGGAGTGTCCATGAAGAAGATCGTTTCCACTTTGCTGTTCTGCATGTTCAGCGCGGCATCCGCATGCTGGGCGCAGACCGAACCCGACAGGACGCAGCCGGGCATGAACGATCAGATCGTCCAGATGCACGAGCGGATTTCCGAGGCCAATCGTGTCTATGACGCGAAAGTAGCCGCTGCTAAACGCGTCTATTTGCGACAGAAGGCTGCCGCTAAGAAAGAACGCGACGCCTCGGTTGCTGCCGCACGCGACGGCATGCCTGCGGCCGCAACGCAGTAAGTAGTCGGCGCAGCGCGTTTCGAACAACGAGCTTGCGGCGCGGATGTAAAGACGATCCACCACTGGTCAAACTGGAATAGGAGAGACGTCGAACATGAGACAGGACAGCACGGCACGGGCGTCGTCGCGTGACAGGCAGGCAGGGGTTGCGGCACCCAGCGCGATTGCTTCGCATACCGAATCGAAGGATAACAGTCACGCACATAGTAAAGATGAAAGACACAGGGAGACGGCAAAGCAAAGAAAACTGAACGCGTCGCAGCTCGACGCCGTCATGACACCCGGTGTCCGTTACACCTGCGTCGCGCTGGCGAAGCAGTTGAACGGCAGTCCGCGGCAGATCAAGGCTTCGCTGAGCCAGCTTGTCGACGCAGGAACCGTCCGCCATGTGCAGGAAGCTCGCATCGGCATCTACTGGGTGCCGACTCACGCAGAAAAGCGCAATTTCGAAGAGAAGCGCATGGCGCGCAGAACGCTCCTTCGCCACACGCTCGAAGGATATGACGCGGATCTGCGCAGACTACAAAGCCTCTGCATGCTGGTGCGCCGGTCCTGACAGGCACCGTCGCCGCGGTTGCAACCGCACGCGAAGCACACAATTTGCGTAAACTGCTCGCAAGTGCCGGCATGAGCCGGCTTCCTTGCGTGCGCTTCGCATTGAATGCCGACACCGCCCGAAGCGGCCTGCTTCATGCTCCCCGCACGCCGTCGCTGCTTACCGAGGAGCCCCAGCATGAGACGCACGTCCCCTCCCCGCACACGGAAGCGCACCGGCTACACGAGTTCGCGAAGCTAGCCATGGTCGATATCGTCGACAGTGCGACTCGCAGCCGCATGATGTCCGGTATCCGGGGCCGCAATACGAAGCCTGAAGTGCTGATCCGCAGTCTGCTGCATCGGCAGGGTTTCCGTTTCCGGCTCGATGCGCGCGATCTGCCGGGGCGTCCGGACATCGTGCTGCCCCGCTACCGCGCGGTCGTGCTGGTGCACGGCTGCTTCTGGCACGGACATGACTGCCGCCTTTTCAAATGGCCGCAAACGCGTCCCGAATTCTGGCGCGACAAGATCGGCCGCAACCGGACCAACGACGACAAGGTGCGCGCCGCGCTCCTCGCCGCCGGCTGGCGCGTCGGCGTGGTATGGGAATGCGCTTTGCGTGGTGCCGGTCGCGACATCGAAGGCGTGCTGACGCGGCTCGTGCAATGGTTGCAGAGCGACGCGCCGGACTTCGAGGAGCGTGGCTGAAAGCCGCGCGAAGCGCGCTCATTGCGAGCTAACCGAAAGCCCGCGGTGATAAACTCGATTGGCTGATCCGAAGCGGCGAAAAGCGCGCCGGGCATGATGAAAGCGCAGCCTCGACCGCCTGCTTCGGCCGTCAAAACCCGTCAAGAAGGGAGGCACACAATGGCTGATTTCCGTCTCTGGTCCGACGATTTCCCGAACAACGGCTTCATGCCGAAAGCGCACGAATACCACGACAAGGCGTTCGGCGTCGACGGCGAGAACATTTCGCCCACACTGCAGTGGGAAGGCGCGCCTGCCGATACGCAAAGCTTCGCGCTCACCGTACACGATCCCGACGCGCCCACCGGCAGCGGCTTCTGGCATTGGGTCGTGGTGAACATTCCGGCCGACGCGCGTTCGTTGCCGCGCAATGCCGGCAAGGCCGACGGCTCGCTGCTGCCGCAAGGCGCATTGCAGGTGCGCAACGATTACGGCACGGTGGGCTTCGGCGGCGCCGCGCCGCCGCGCGGCGACAGAACGCACCGCTACATCTTCCGGCTGCATGCGTTGAAGGTCCCGCATCTGCCTATCACCGCCGAAACGACCAATGCAGTCGCACGTTTCATGACCCACATGAATGAAATCGATTCGACCACGCATACCGGTCTCTACGAACTCAAATAACGGCAGGGCCAGGCTGCCGCGTCGCAGGTCCATCAGATGAGCGGCGCGGCATCGGCGCACTCCGCGCGATGCGATCGTAGCCGGCACGCAGGCAGACAGGCGGGCACGCAGACCGGATGCACGCATGACCGCGGCCCGCTGCCCGCCGCATCGTTCACAGCAAGCTCCCATAATCGATGCACGCACAACCATCCGGCAACGGCGGGACAGTACCGCCGGACGCAGAGCAGAGCCTCGCGCCCGACAGCGCGCCCGCCGCTGCTTCCGAACACGGCCTGCCGACACCGCAACGTTACTGGGCGATGCTCGTCATCGCGCTCGGTCTGACGCTCGCGGTGCTCGACAGCGCCATCGCCAATGTCGCGCTGCCCACCATCGCGCGCAACTTGCAGGCTAGCGCGGCGGGCTCGGTCTGGATCGTCAACGCGTATCAGTTGGCCATCACCATTTCTTTGCTGCCGCTCTCGTCGCTTGGCGATCGCATCGGCTATCGGCGCATCTATCTTGCCGGGCTGATTCTCTTCACGCTGGCCTCGTTCGGCTGCGCGCTGTCCACTTCACTGCCCACGCTTGCGATTGCCCGGGTCGTGCAGGGCTTCGGCGCAGCGGGCGTGATGAGCGTGAACACCGCGCTCGTGCGCATGATCTATCCGCCGGCACAACTCGGACGCGGTGTATCCATCAACGCGATGGTGGTGGCCATTTCATCGGCAGTCGGGCCCACGGTGGCCTCGGGCGTGCTTGCGGTGGCCCCGTGGCCGTGGCTCTTCGCGATCAACGTGCCGATCGGAATTGCGGCGATTGTCGGCGGCTTCAAGGCGTTACCGATGAACCGCGGCCACGAATCCCCATACGACCTGTTGAGCGCAGTAATGAACGCGCTGGTGTTCGGTCTCCTGATTTTCGCCGTCGACGGACTCGGCCACGGCGAGCGGCTCGGCTATGTCGTGGTGGAACTGATCGGCGCAGTGGTGATCGGCTATTTCTTCGTGCGCCGGCAGTTGAGCCGCCCGGCGCCGCTGCTGCCCATCGACTTGCTGAGGATTCCCATCTTCGCCCTGTCTATCGGCACGTCGGTGTGTTCGTTTTGCGCGCAGATGCTGGCGTTCGTGTCGCTGCCTTTCATGCTGCAGGACACACTCGGGTTTTCACAGGTCGACACCGGCCTCCTGATGACGCCGTGGCCCGCCATCATCATTCTCGCCGCGCCGATTGCCGGCGTGCTGTCCGATAAAGTGTCGGCGGGCTGGCTGGGCGGCGTGGGGCTCGCCGCGCTGACGCTCGGGCTGCTGCTGCTCGCCACGCTCGGCGCGCATCCCGACGCAACGCAGATCGCCTGGCGCATGGCGCTGTGCGGGGCGGGCTTCGGCATCTTCCAGTCCCCGAACAATCGCACCATGCTCTCGTCCGCGCCGCGCGAACGAAGCGGCGGCGCGAGCGGCATGCTGGGCACCGCGCGCCTGACCGGCCAGACGCTCGGCGCGGCGCTCGTCGCGCTGATTTTCGGCATCGCGCCGCACAGCGGACCGGTTGTCGCGCTCTACGTGGCGGCGGGGTTTGCCGCGCTGGCGGCGGTGGTCAGCACCCTGCGCGTCATGCAGCGAGCCAACCCGCGCCCGGCCTGAGCTTCGTCAAACCCGACGCGGCGGCCTGACTGCCAGCCACTGTGCCAACCACCCAAATGAAAAGGGCGCGCATCCTGCGATGCACGCCCTTTGCGCCCTTTGCGCCCCTTTACGCATTACGCGCCTTTCGCGCCTGTTGCCGCGTTACTGCTTTCCTGCCTCGCTGCGACGTGACCAGCTCGCGCGGCTTTGCAGAACCGCGCAACCGCCGAACGACCTACGACGACGCCGTCACGTCAGCGAGCTTTACCGCTTTAGCCGCCACCGAAGAAGCCGTCGCCACGTTGCGCAGATCGGCGAGGAACGTATCGCGCCACACCGACAGGTTGTTCTCGCGCATCGGCGTCATCATGTCCGCGTGGCGCGCCTGGCGCTCGGCAAGCGGCATGGAAAGCGCGCGTTCGAGCGCCTCGGCCATTTGCGAGAGATCGAACGGATTGACGACCAGCGCGCCCGGCAGTTGCTCGGCCGCGCCCGCGAACTGTGAGAGCACGAGCACGCCAGGATCGGCCGGGTCCTGCGAGGCCACATACTCCTTGGCGACCAGATTCATGCCGTCGCGCAGCGGCGTCACATAGCCGACCTGCGACTGGCGGAACAGCGCCATCAGCAGATTGCGCTCGTACTTGCGGTTCAGATACTGAATCGGCGTCCAGTCGAGCTGCGCAAAGCGGCCATTGATGCGGCCGGCTTCGCCTTCCAGCGTCTGACGAATCCGTTGATAGGTCTGCACGTCGGAGCGCGTAGGCGGTGCGATCTGCACCAGCGACACGCGCCCATGCCATCCCGGCGCATTCAGCAGCAGACGTTCGAACGCCTGGAAGCGCTCCACCAGTCCCTTCGAATAATCCAGCCGATCCACGCTCATGATCAGCTTGCGACCGCGCATGCCGTCGCGCAGGCTGCGCACCGGCTTGCGGTCGGTGAACTGCTCGGCGGCCTTGGCGATCGCGTCCGGATAGATACCGATCGGATACGCGCCCACCTTGAGGAAGCGGTTATACGCGTGGACCATGCCGTCTTCGCTCGAGGTGCCGTGATGGCCCCGCTCGATGAAATCGACAAACGACTGGCGGTCCGCTTCCGTCTGAAAGCCGATCACGTCGTAGCTGCACATGGCCTTCACGAGTTCTTCGTGCGGCGGAATGGTGCGCAGCACTTCGGGAACCGGAAACGGAATATGCAGGAAGAAGCCTATGGGATTCTTCACGCCCAGGTCGCGCAGGCAGCGCGCGAACGGCAGCAGGTGATAGTCGTGAACCCAGATGATGTCATCGGGCCTCAACAGTTCCTTCAGCTGCTTGGCGAGCGTCGCGTTGACACGCTGATAGCCCGCGTATTCCTGCCGGTCGTAGCGCGACAGGTCGTTGCGGTAGTGGAACGTCGGCCACAGCGTTGCATTCGAAAAACCGCGGTAATACTGGTCGTAATCGCGCTTGGTGAGACCGACGGTCGCATAGGTCACGTTGCCCTGCTTCTCGATCACCGGCGCGGACGGCTCGCTCACCGTCTCCCCGCTCCAGCCGAACCAGACTCCGCCGGTTTCCTTTAACGCGTCCAGCACGCCGATCGCCAGGCCACCCGCTGCGGGCCGCCCTTCCTGGGTCGGCGCGACACGATTCGATACCACGATCAGTCTGCTCATTAGTGCTCCACCTAGTTCGATTATTTCGTTGCTACGGACATGTCCAAGGACGGTTCATGCAAGCACCGTGCCTCTTTTTCGCGCACGCGAAATAAAAATGTATGCAAATGTGACGAACGAGCACAAAGCCGCCGCCCATGAGCGTCGCGAAAAATTTCCTTCCGCTTTTATGACGGAAACGCGCAGATGCGTTCCCGTGCGCAACATGTCTGCTGCGTGTCCGCTACATGTCCGGCGCGGCAAGCGCCTCACGCGTCCTGCTCGGAGCCGAGGTCGCGCTGATAGTCGAGGCCTTCCTGACGCACGCCGCCCTGGTTGTACTCCCCGTCGGGCGGCGCGTCGGGCGCCACGCGGTTCTGCGCGGACGGGTCGTGGTGCGACGCAGGCGAAGCCCGTACGGCTTCCGGGCCGCTGGCGGGCGCGGAAGAAACCGGCAGGACGTTCTTACTGGCGGGACGGCCTTCGCGCTTCGAATGGCGCGCTGAGCGCCGCAGCGCTGGATGTCTCATGATCGATGCCTCCGGACAAAGCCGCGCGCCGCCCGGCAACGGCGGCATCACCAACGGGTAGGAGCGACGCCGGTAGGCGTGCCGGTAAATCATGCGTCGCAGTTGTAACATGTACACAAATTCGTTTCGCGAGGCGAGCGCGCCGCCCGCCCGGAGTCACACGCGCAGAGAGATTGGCGGACGCCGCCTGGCCTGCGGAGTTTGCGTGGGCTGCGGCGGGGGGTCGCCGATGGGCGGCTCGACCGGTTCAATCGGCTGCGGGCTCGGATCGGGCACCGTGTCGGGCTCGCCCGGTGTGGGCGGCTCGATCGGCTCCGGGCGGTGGGCGTGCTTCCAGGGTGACGACGCGGGAGCGGCAGCGTAATGCGGCATGTCAGTGGTCCTCGCTATGCGTTTCCTTTCGGATCAGCAAGGGCTGTGCCGTTTGTGCCGTTTGCAGCCGCGCTCCCGGCCGAAAGACGGCGCGTTGACGCTATGCGTCCGCGCCGCCCAGCGCGCGCGATTCGTCGGCGGAATCGCTTTCTTCGCGTGCGTCGTTACCGTATTCCACGAGACGGTTGTACAGCGTCTTGAGGCTGATGCCGAGGATTTCCGCGGCGCGCGTCTTCACGCCGCCGCATTGTTCGAGCGTCGCGAGAATCAGTTGACGGTCGGCTTCTGCGAGCGAGGTGCCGAACGGAATCGTGATCGCCGTGCCCGCCGCGGGTTTCGACAACGTGATCTGCAACGGCACCGTCGCGGTGCTGTCGGAGTCCCCGCCCGACATGATGTGCGCGCGCTGCACGTAGTTCTTGAGTTCACGCACGTTGCCCGGCCACGGATACGACAGCAGCATCTCCTTCACCGCGGGCGGAAAGTGCTTCTTGGTGCCGTGCCGCTCGTTGAGTTCGTCGAGAAACGCCTGCGCGAGCAGCTCCACGTCCTTGCCGCGGTCGCGCAGCGGCGGCAGGCTGATCGGAAACACATTCAGCCGGTGGTACAGGTCGAGCCGCAGCTTGCCTTCCAGCACCGCCTGCTCCGGGTCGCGATTGGTCGCGGCAATCAGGCGCACGTCGGTTTCGATTTCCTTCGTGGTACCCACCCGCATGAACATGCCGGTTTCCAGCACGCGCAACAGCTTGACCTGCAACTCGATCGGCATTTCGGTGATTTCGTCGAGGAACAGCGTGCCGCCGTTCGCGCGCTCGAAATACCCTTTGTGCTGACGGTCCGCGCCCGTGAACGATCCACGTTCGTGGCCGAACATTTCCGACTCGATCAGGTTCGGCGAGATCGCGCCGCAGTTCACGGCGAGAAACGCGTGCTTGCGACGCAGGCTCAGCTCGTGCAGCGTCTGGGCGGCCACTTCCTTGCCGGTGCCCGATTCGCCGACCAGCATCACCGAGGCCGCCGTCGGCGCGACGCGGCCAATCTGGTCGTACACCTCCTGCATGGCCGGCGAATTGCCGAGCATCAGACCGAAGCGGCCCATGCGGCGCAACTCGCCGCGCAAGGTGCCGATCTCGGCCTTCAGGTCGCCGGCGCGCGGCAGGCGCGAAAGAATCGCCTTCACGCGCTGCATGTTGATCGGCTTCACCAGGTAGTCGGTGGCGCCCATCTTCAGCGCGTTCACCGCCGACTCGACGGTGGCGTGGCCGGTAATCACGATCACTTCCACGCCGGAGCGCGGATCGAGATCTTCGAACAGTTCGACCCCGCTGCCGTCGGGCAGCTTCAGGTCGGTAAAGACAACGTCCGGCACCTGCCGGACCAGTTGAATGCGCGCTTCGCGCAGATCGCCCGCGGTGGCGGTGGTCAGACCGTCTTCCCCGATGATGGCGGAAAGCGCCTCGCGGGTACTTGCGTCGTCATCGACAATCAGTACATGTGGCATCGCGTCTCGAAAGCCTGCAAGCGTGGGAGGAACAGCATGCGGCGCGCATGCTGGAAACGGCGACGACCTCGCGCGGGAGCCGGCATCTACCTCTCAAAAGTGAGCGTACGCCAACTTCAATACAGCGCTTGGTCACCGATTTCATTCAATATTGCAACAATACACGCGAAAATCGCGACGTGATCGGCACTATTGTTGTGTATTTACCTATTATAAGGCTTTATCGAGACAATTTAACAGTCCCGGCAATACGCCGCGGGCCCAATGGGCCGGCGGCGGCGTAATGTCGAAAGCTACCTCAACTGCTATGCGGAAACGGCCAGGCGTCCGGGTGCGCCGAGCCGTTCGGTCCGTGTGCTCCCGGACCGGCGCTGGCCGGCAAGCTCCTGCCTGCCTGCGCCGTCGACGAGGCCGATGGCGTGACGACCGCGCCGCCCTCGTCTTCCCAGCGGTTCAACTCGCGCGCCGTCGCCGGCTGGGCCGCGCGGCTGCGCTGCACGTAGCGCACCGCCAGATAGCCGCCGAGCGCCATGAGCGCACCGAAAATGCCAATTTTGGGTCGAGCCATCATGAACTCCTTTGTTCGTTAAACGCAGAGAAGAAAACCGCTGCGCCGTCGGCCGGACACAACCGTTGCCGGGACGGCGAAGCAGAGGCGCTCAGCGCGCGGTCAGCACGCCCAGCACGAAGCCGACGCCCGCTGCGATGGCGACCGAACTCCACGGGTTCTGCCGCACATAGCGTTCCGTGCTGACGGTCGCGTAGCGGTAGCGGCGCTGCGCATTGTCCTGCGCGTCGCCCAATGCGGATTGCAGCGTCTCGACGTGGCTGCCGAGCTTCTGGCGCAAAGCGCCGACGCCTTCGCCGGGCACATTGGCCGCGAGCCGCAGCATTTCCTCCGAGTCCTTCAGCAGCACGCGCAGATCCTCGACGATCTTCTGGCCGCCGAGTGCAAGCTGTTGCGTCGTGTCAGTCATCTTTCCCTCCTCATCCAGTTTCAGTGCTCGCGTGAGCAGGCCGCGAGTCACCGGCCCAGCGCACACATGTCGCGGGCCAGACGCAAGCCGTGTGCCCGGTAACTCTGGGCGCTGCGGGCACGGCCCGGCCGTGGACCGAGCAGTTTCGACCGACATTTGCCGGCGTTTCCGTCTTTGCTGTCACATAGATTGCAGGAAGCGCCGTCGAAGTGGTTAAATCGACCTTTGTGAGATAGAACTTTTGCTGTCTCGTGTCAGAGGCCTAAGCGCCGCAACAACCCACTCTTTCGGACAGGACTTCCCCGTTTATGGCGTCAATCGATCTGGACTCGCCCACTGTGTCCGCCGGCGGCAGCGCTTCCGCCCAGGCGAAGCAGCGCGTCGCGGACGGCATCGCGGGACTGAAATCGTACGGCCTGCTGTACGGCTCGTCGCCGGTCATGCTCGATCTGTACGAGCAGATCGAGCGGGTCGCGAGCACCGATGCAACCGCGCTGATCATCGGCGAATCGGGCACCGGCAAGGAGCTGATTGCCCGCACGATTCACGATCAAAGCAGCCGCAGGGAGGCGCCCTTCGTCGCCGTGAACTGCGGCGCGATTCCCGACGAACTGATCGAGGCCGAACTGTTCGGCCACGAGAAAGGCAGCTTCACCGGCGCGGTCCAAGGACGCGTCGGCTACTTCGAACATGCAAACGGCGGCACGCTGTTTCTCGACGAAGTCACGGAAATGGCGCCCGTGCGTCAGGTCAAGCTGTTGCGCGCGCTCGAGACGGGCACCTTCTACCGCGTGGGCGGCAACGAACTGATCAGCGGTAACGTGCGCGTGATTGCCGCGACCAATCGCGATCCCGCCGTGGCGGTGAAGGAAAACGGTCTGCGCGAAGACCTCATGTACCGGCTCGCGGTTTTTCCGTTGCGCGCGCCGCCTTTGCGCGAACGCGAGAACGACCGCGAACTGCTCGCGCAGCACTTTCTCGCACAGCTCAACCAGCAGGAAGGCACCCACAAGACCTTCAGCAAACGCTCGATCGAAACGTTGCGCACCTGGTCGTGGCCCGGCAACGTGCGCGAGTTGAAAAACGCCGTGTATCGCGCGTTCATTCTCGCGGAAAAGACGGTCGAGCTGCCGCATCCACATCTCGCGTCGAAGGTCAAACGGCCCGTCACGCAGGGCGACGCCATGAGCGTGTGGATCGGCACGCCCCTCGCCGACGCGCAGAAACAGATCATTCTCGGCACCTTGAAGTACTGCGGCGGCGACAAACGGCGCGCGGCGAAAGCGCTGGGTGTGAGCCTCAAAACGCTCTACAACCGCTTGAGCGCCTACGGCGACGAAGGCACGGAAGAAGATTCCGAACAGTAGACGCCGGACTGCAGAACCTTCCTCTGCGAACAGTTCGCACCACCAATCAAACCGGTCCAGACGCCGAGCAGAAACCGGTTTGACGTGCAGCATCTTTTGCAATTGCTTGCACTTTGCCTCTGCCATTTACAAAACGCATCCTGCAAAATGCAGCAGCCCATTTTTGGCAATGGGAGAACCTGCCGCTGGTTCGGGCCTTGCGCGAACCCCGGCACTTCGCAAGAGCAGAGACAGGCAATGCAAAAGAAATTGGTGTGCGGCGAGTGGCTGGGACCGCGCGGTGAATCCCGCTCCGAACGCGCCGCAGCAGGCGCGCGCCGTCAGGCAACGACTGTTGCCGCGCTGGCGCTAGTGCTCGCGTCGGCGCTCTCTGGCTGCAGTTCCTTCTATTCGGAAGGCGCCACCGCCGGTGCGGGTATCGCCGGCGCCGCGATCGCGGCGAAAGTCACGAGCAATGCGGCGGTTGCAACCGGCATCGGCCTCGGCGCGGTCGCGGCGGCGCGAGCCGGCGTTCAGTACTCGGAGCGCGTGGTCCACAAGAATACACAGGACGGCATAGCGAAAATCGCCGGACCGCTCGAGGTCGGCGCGATCGCCCCGTGGAGCGTCACGCATTCGATGCCGATCGAAGACGACGAGCACGGCCGCGTCACGGTCAGCCGCACGATCAGCGCGGGCGCGCTCGACTGCAAGGAAATCGTCTTCTCGGTCGACCGCATCGCGACCCAGAACGTGCCCGCAAGCAGCGCGTTTTATGTCGCCTCCATTTGCCGCGACGGCGACACGTGGAAGTGGGCGTCGGCCGAGCCCGCCACTGAACGCTGGGGTGCCTTGCAATGACGGCGCGTGCGCTCGCGGTGGCGCGGCCGCTGCATCGCGTGAGCCTGACGGCGTTGGCCGGCGCGCTCTGTATCAGCGCGGGTCTTCTGACCAGTGGGTGTTCGTCGATTGGTGCGGCAAGCGGCGCGGCCGCCGGTGTGGCTTCCGGGCTCGTCACGTCGAATCCGGCGGTGGGCATCGGCGTGGGTATCGCCGTGCAAGCTGCCACGGACGAAGCCGTGGGCCGTTACATGCGCAGCATGCACAGCGACCAGCAGAACCTGATCGCGGCACTGGCCGGCGCAATGCCGGTCGGCGAAACGCGGCCGTGGTCGGTCAAGCATACGCTGCCAATCGAGAACGGCCACGGTCAGGTACGCGTGACCCGTGCGTTCGGTTCCGCGCTCGCGCTGTGCAAGGAATTCGTGTTCTCGGTGCAGGACGGCGACGGCCCGAATGCACGCGAAGACTGGTACACGGCAAGCGCGTGTCAGCAGGACAAAGGCTGGAAATGGGCGTCGGCAGAACCGGCGGTGGAGCGCTGGGGCAATCTGCAATAAGCCGGCGGCGGGGTGTAGCGGCGCACGCCGGAATCAGCCGCTAGTCGGGCTGCAAGTATCGGCAATCGCACGGCAATGAAACAAGGCTATGAAACGGGACTATGAAGCGGTAGTCAGGGCGGCCGCAAGCAGATTTCGCGCGGCCACGCGAAAAACGGCAGGGTCTTCCCTGCCGTTTCTGCTTTAACCGGGCCCCCTACGCTTACTTGCGCGGCCGGCGCTTACGACTCCACGTCTTCGAGACTGAAAATTTCGGTCTGGTCGTTATACGAGAAAATCTCGCCGTAGCGGCCCCAGTTGATGACCGCGTCGAGCGTTTCTTCTGCGGCGCTGTCGGACAGAAAGTCCTCCAGTTCCTGCTCGAAGCGCACGCGCGGCGCGCGGTGCCCAGGCCGCTCGTTCAGTACCTTCTTGATTCGCGCGGCGAGCGGCATGTGGCGCAGCAGATGCTCGGCGAACATCATCTTGCGCTCCTGCGTGCCGAACTCGGCGAACACGCGCGCGGGCGGCGTGAGGAAAATATCGCCTTCGCGCACGTCCGCGAAACCGAGGTGCTGGAGCACTTCGGCCACCGGGAACAGATCGTCCACTTCCAGATGCAGCGAGCGGGCAATTTCCGGCATGTCCGCGCGGCCGTGATACGGCGCGGCGGCGAGCGTCTCGATCAGACCGGCCATCAGGTTGGTCGACACATGCGGCAACCAGCTGTGCAGTTCGAGCCCTTTCCTCGTTTTCTCGTCGGTCTGGCGCGCGGTCATCTTCGCGTAGATTTCGTCGACCAGACGCCGGAACGCCGGGTCGAGACGATTGCGCGGATGCTTGAACGGCACCTTGATCTCCGCAATCACACGGCCCGGATTCGACGACAACACCAGAATCCGGTCGCACATGAACACCGCTTCCTCGATGTTGTGCGTGACAATCAGCACCGCCTTGATCGGCATGCGGCCCTGCGTCCACAGGTCCAGCAGGTCGGTACGCAGCGTTTCGGCGGTCAGCACGTCCAGCGCGGAGAACGGTTCGTCCATCAGCAGCAGCGTGGGATCGACCACCAGCGCGCGCGCAAAGCCGACGCGCTGGCGCATGCCGCCCGACAGCTCGCGCGGATAGGCGTTCTCGAAGCCGTCCAGACCGATCAGGTCGATCGCGGCAAGCGCGCGTTCACGGCGCTCGCGCGCGGCTACGCCTTGCGCCTCGAGCCCCGCTTCCACGTTCTGCAGCACGGTCAGCCACGGGAACAGCGCGAACGTCTGGAACACCATTGCGACGCCCTTTGCGGGACCGTCGAGCGGCTTGCCCATATACGTCACTTCGCCGTCGGTCGGCTCGATCAGACCGGCAATGATGCGCAGCAGCGTCGACTTGCCCGAGCCCGAACGCCCGAGCAGCCCCACTATCTCGCCCTCGCGCAACGACAGGTTCGCGTCGTCGAGAACCAGCAGTTCGCCCTGCGATTTGTTGAAACCGCGGCACACGTCCTTGACGCGCAGTATTTCTTCGCCGAGGCGCGGCGGCTTCGGCGGCGTCTGGATCGGCGCGGCGGTCATGGCTGCTTTAGGATTTTGCATCGCGTTATGCCTTCAATTCTCAGGAAAACGCCGGCGCGCCCGTTCTTCTGCTCGCGCGGGCTCCGGCGCAAAACGGCACGGGCCGGGGCCTCAGTCCAGCCGCAGCCTCGATTCCGCGTACGCGTACATCGGACGCCACAACAGGCGGTTGAACAGCGTCACGAACAGCGACATTACCGCGATCCCTACAATGATCTTCGGATAATCCCCTGCCGCCGTGGACTGCGCGATGTAGGCACCCAAGCCGTGCGCGACCACCTTGGTGTCGCCCCACTGCACGAATTCGGCGACGATGCTCGCGTTCCACGCGCCGCCCGACGCGGTGATCGCACCGGTCACGTAGTACGGGAAGATGCCCGGCAACATGGCCTGACGCCACCATTGCCAGCCGCGGATATGGAAATTCCTGGCCGCTTCGCGATAGTCGTTCGGATACGACGTCGCGCCGGCAATCACGTTGAACAGGATATACCACTGGGTGCCGAGCACGATCAGCGGCGAGAGCCACACGTCCGGATTCAGGTTGAAACGCACGATCGCGATGACGAACACCGGGAACAGCAGATTGGCCGGAAACGCGGCGAGAAACTGCGCGAGCGGCTGGATCTTCTCGGCGAGCGCCGGGCGCAGGCCGATCAGCACGCCGACCGGCACCCAGATCAGCGACGCCAGCGCGATCAGCAGCACCACGCGCAGCAGCGTGATGAGGCCAAGCAGAAACACGTGGCCCACTTCGTCGAGCGACACGCCGGTGCGCACGTAGATGAACACGCGATACACCACATAGACGGTGCCGATCAGCACGAGCGCGCCCCACACGATGTCGCCGACGCGCGAGCTCTTCTGGATCTGCGGAATCTGAAAGCGCGGCCCTTGCAGCGCGGGCATGCGCAACGGCACCCGCGCGGCCCTCGCGAACATCCAGCCAAGCGGCACCAGTAGCCGATGAATCAGCCGCGTGCGGCGAATCAGGTCGAGCAGCCACGACTCGGGCGCGTCGCCGGAACTGGTGTTCTCCATGCGGAACTTGTCGGCCCAGGCCACCAGCGGGCGGAACAGGAACTGGTCGTACGCGAGAATCACGACGGTCATCGCGAGAATCACCCAGCCGATGGCATGCAGGTTCTTCTCGGTGATTGCCTGCGCCAGATAGGCGCCTATGCCCGGCAGCGTGATGGTGCGGTTGCCCACGGTGATCGCCTCCGACGCGACCACGAAGAACCAGCCGCCGGACATCGACATCATCATGTTCCAGATGAGGCCGGGCATCGAGAACGGCACTTCGAGCTTCCAGAAGCGCTGCCACGACGTCAGGTGAAAGCCCCGCGAGACTTCGTCGAGATCGCGCGGCACCGTGCGCAGCGACTGATAGAAGCTGAACGTCATGTTCCAGGCCTGGCTCGTGAAGATCGCGAAGATCGCCGCGAGTTCGGCGCCCAGCACGCGCCCGGGAAACAGCGCGAGAAAGAACGTGACCGTAAAGGAGATGTAGCCGAGTACCGGCACCGACTGCAGGATGTCGAGAATCGGCACCAGTACCAGTCCCGCGCGGCGGCTTTTCGCGGCGAGCGTGCCGTAGACCAGCGTGAAGATCAGCGACGCGACCATGGCCGCGAGCATGCGCAGTGTCGTGCGCATCGCATACTCCGGCAGATTCGCCGGGTCGAGCGAGATCGTCTGGGTTTTCAGCGTGGACATCGGCGCGAGCGTCTCGTGAAAGCCGATCGCCGCCATCGCGATGATGCAGATGATGAGCGGGAACGCAACAAAGTCCCAGCGATTGGGCAGCACCCGCCATGCCGACGCATTGGCGGTGCGCTTCAGGTCGAAGCTGAAGTCCATCAGGCCCACTCCTTGTCTACACAGGCGTTCGAACGCGCGAAGGAGGCGGCAATTGCCGCGCGGCGGTCTGAAGATCGGTCCGGAAAGCGGAAATCAGGCATGGCAAAACGCGTAGGTGCGGTAAATCGTTAGCGTAGGAGACATCGGGACCGGCAATTGAAGCGCCGCGGGACGAGCCGCCCGGGACCTCGTTCGTCAAGCCAGAGTCCTGTCGCCGCAGGCGCCACCCGTAGGCTGGCGAGCTTTCCTTTGTTTTGGACGGCACGACACTACACCATCCTATGTTTCAGGCACAACCATTGATGGCAATTCACCGCCTCTTGCAGCGGCCGGCTGACAACGGGCCCGCAATGACCTGACAGTGGCCTTCCGCCGAACACGGCTCACGATGCCGCAGGCTCGCTATCCTGGCACTGCCCTGCGTTCGCGCCGGCAAGCAGCTTGCGCCCCTACTGCAACGGTGCTGGCCGCCTTGCGCCAGCGGGCGACAACATCAAGAAACCAGCACGGTTGCCGTTAAAAGCCTGATGGGTGCAGCCAATCTGAATTTGATGGCCCAATAACGCTGCCCCCTGGCCCCATGACGGTTAAAATTCTCAAAGATGCACCTGTGCTGGTGGTTTACCCCGGCCCGCTGCGGGGGCTTGCCAGCGTGCGCTGCAATAACAACAGACAACCGAACGGCGCGACCCCGAGCGAAACGCGGGGCGACGTAGCGCCGCGGGGCTGCCACGAATAAGCTAGTTGCATGTCTCAGCCAGACGGATCAGAGGGTCGATGAACAGGACAACCTTGCGCCACGCAACGGGCCCGATCGGCTTCATGCTGATCGTACTGGCTTGCTGGTTCGTGGCCGGCATGGTCGCGGACCGGATGGTACAGCAAGAGCTCGCGGCGGCTTTGCACGCGCAACGTCAGATGGCCGCCTCGATCGTCGACAACATGGCAGAGGTGATCGCAAGCGACCTTGCGATGTCGCGGGCCATTCCCGCCACCTTGGCCGAGATGGACATGATCCAGCACGCGCTGGTGCAATCCCGGAATTATGCCGCGAACGGCGGGGCGACGGAACCCGCGCTGCGCGCCGCGTTGCTGAAAGACCCGCGCCTGAGCCCGGTAAGCACCTTCCTGCACCGCGCTCAAGGCTTCTCCGGACTCGATCAGGTATGGCTCGTGAATGCCAACGGCATCTGCGTGGCCTCGAGCGATGTCGGCAGCGATCCACAGGCGCCGCGCAGCTCCTTCCTGGGCATCGACATGCGCGTGCGCGCCTATCTGGCCAAGGCGCTGCTCGGCGCGTTCTCGGAGACCTATGGCGTGGGGCGCACGACCGGCGAACCGGGCATCTTCATCGCGGTGCCGGTCTACGCCGACGGCGAGCTGGCGGGCGCGGTCGTCGCCAAGGTAGGGATCGCGCGGCTGCGCCACTGGGTCGCGCATGCCGGCACGTTCGTGGCCGACGACAACGGCGTCATCATCATGGCGCACGACAGCAAGCTCGAAGGCCACGCTCTGCCCAATTCACGCATCGCGAAGATGAGCGTCGCCGAGCGCACCGTGACCTATCGCCGCGACGGCTTCCCGGACATCCAGATCCGCGTCGATACCCAGGTGCGCGAACAGGCGCCGTGGGTGTCCGCCGCCACGGCCGGGCAGTTGTTCGGCTCCTCCGGGCAGCCGGGGCCGGCGCTGTATCAGACTCGCAGCGGCCTGAACTCCGGGCTCTCGGCGCATCTCGTGGAACCGCTTTCCGCCTGGCCCGAACTGCTGCGCAACCACAAGCGCGACCATCTGCTGGTGTTCCTGACGCTGGCGGGCACCGTGGCGCTCGCATGGGTGATCACCGTGTCGTATGTGCGCGAGCGGCGCCATCATCGAGCCACGCGCGATCTCGCGGAGCAGTTGCAATCGGCCAATACGCTGCTTTCGGCCGAGGCGCGGCACGACGCGCTGACGGGAGCGCTGTCGCGCCGCTATTTCCTCGACCTGCTGCGTCATGAAATCGACCGCGCGCATCTGGGCAACCAGCCGCTGTGCATGGCGATTGCCGACCTCGATCACTTCAAGCAGATCAACGACCGCTTCGGCCATGCCGCCGGCGACCGCGCGCTCGAACATTTCGTCGACACCTGCCGCGCGGAACTGCGCGGCGCCGACGCGATCGGCCGGCTCGGCGGTGAAGAATTCGGGCTGCTGCTGCCGGCCACCGACCTTGCCGGCGGCCGCGAAGTAGTCGAGCGTCTCCGTTTGCGTCTGAAAGCGGTGCCGTCGTCCAAACTGCCGGCCTCCGTGACGCTGAGCGTGAGCATCGGCATTACCGAGCTTTCCGTCGACGACCTGCCGGAGCGGATCATGAGCCGCGCCGACATGGCGCTCTACGCGGCGAAAACCGGCGGGCGCGACCGCACCGAAGCCCTGCCGCCCGACGACACCGCCCCGCCCGCGCGCACGGTCGCGAACGTCTGGTAGCGAACGCCCCTTCTGACCCAACGCAAGCCACGACTTCGAGCCTTCCCGACGAGACAGGTATGATCGGCACTGACTTCGAGTTGTCGCTACCGCTTTAACGGGAGATTCGCATGAAGGGAAATCTGGTCATTGTGTGCCGCGATCAGGATGCTGACGCGTTCGATCATTTGCTGGCCGAGTACGGCGCGTTTCAGACGCGACTGTCGTCCACCGCGTGGTATCTGAAGCTGGAGGTCGCGCCCGAAGTCATTCAGGAGGAGATCCTTGCGCGCCTCGGCAAATACACGACCCACTATATATTCGAGGCCGAAAGCGTGACGTGGAATACCGTGGATAGCGAAGCGGCAAACGCGCTGAACACGCTGTTCTCCGACTAACGCTGTGTGACCGGAGCGTTCTGCGGCTCAAGCGTTCTGCGACTGAAGCCAGGCCGTGGACCGCAAGCGGACATGCCGGCCGCCGCAAGAAACCCATAAGAAACCCGGGCACGGCGCAACACCGCGCCTGCCGTCCACCTACCAGACGGTTTCCGACGCCGCCCGCGCCTGAGGCAGCGCGGAAAACGGAAAGCTCATGAGAACGCGCAAACCACGGCCTTCGTGGTTGCCTATCTCCCACTCGCCCCCGGCGCGCCGCACCAGCCGCTCGACAATGGCGAGGCCAAGACCGCTATGACCATTGCCGCCGCGCGCCGGATCGAGCCGCACGAAGGGCCGGCTTGCATTGACGAGGTCTTGTGCGGCGATGCCCTTGCCGTTGTCGCTCACTGACAGCGTGAAGCCCTGCGCGGTGCGCGCGGTGGCAACGACAATGGGCGGCGCACCGTACGCATGCGCGTTGTCAAGCAGGTTCGACAGAATCCGGTCTAGCGTGGCGGCGGGCAGCAAAAAGCCCGGGCCGGCGCGCAGATCGGTCTGCACGGTCGGGGCACCGGAGGCCACCGCGCGATAGCTGCGCACCACCCGCTCGCATTGCGCGTCGACTTCGACGGCTTCGCTGCGGTCGGCACCGTCGTGCGCGAACACGAGGAATTGCTCGACGATGTGGGTCATCGAATCGACATCGCGCACCACGCCGTCGCGCATCTTCGCTTCGTCCATCATCTCGGCGCGCAGCCGCAAGCGCGCAAGCGGCGTCTTCAGATCGTGCGCGACGCCCGCGAGCATTACCGCTCGGTCATTCTCGGTGCGCGCCACTTCCTGCACCATCTGATTGAAGCCATGTGTCAATTGGCGCAACTCGCGCGGCCCGCGCTCGGGCACCGGCGGCACCGGCAGCCCGCGGCCGAAGCGCGCCACCGCCTGGGCGAGCGAGCGCAACGGCTGCTGCAGCGCCCATGCGGCAAAAAGCGCCGCCATTACCGCGAACGAGAAGATGATGACGAGCCACAGCACGGTGCGGTCGAGCGAGCGCGGCGGCCGCAGCGGCTGCACCGGCACGACGATCCAGCTGCGGTCGGTGGGCGCGCGCACCCACAGTGTGGGCGGACGCCCCGGCAGGCCGACGCGCACCTGAGTGCCGGACGGCATACGGTCGCGTGCGTCTTCAATGAAACGCTCGAGCGGCGGCGGCATGTCCGACATTTCGGGCGGCACCTCGGGGCTCGTCGGGTCCACGAGTTTCACGCGCGACGGCAGCGGCTGGTCCGGATTGCGGGCCACGTGCTGGCGCACCGCATCGACGAGAAAAGTCGCTTCCTCGACGGCGTAGCGGGTTTGCAACTGGCTGCGCTCCAGACGCATGAGCGCATACCACGCGAAATGCGACAGCAGCAGCACCGCGACGACCAGCAACGCCAGCCGCCCAAACAGTGAATCAATGGGCCGGCGCATGCTGTTCGCCGTCGGGCACGAACACGTAGCCCCGCCCGCGCACTGTCTGAATGAAGCGCGGCGTGGACGGATCCGTTTCGAGAATGCGGCGCAGGCGCCATACCTGAACGTCGATGCCGCGGTCGGTGCCGTCGTATTCGGGACCGTGCAGCAGCTCGAGCAGACGCTCGCGCGTCAGCGTGCGCATAGGGTGATTGACGAAAATCTTGAGCAGCGCGAACTCGCTGCCTGACAGCGTGAGCGGTTTGTCTTCCAGATGCAGCGTGCGCGACTGGAAGTCCAGCGTGAAGCGGCCAAAGCTGAACGGCTCGCGCTGCTCGGGCGCGGCCGCCGAGGGCAGCGTGCGGCGCCGGCGCAGCACCGCCTGCACGCGCGCGAGCAGCTCGCGCGGGTTGAACGGTTTGCCGAGGTAGTCGTCCGCGCCCAGTTCGAGACCGACGATGCGGTCGACGTCGTCCGCGCGCGCGGTCAGCATGATGACGGGGATATCGTCGCCCGACGCGCGCAGCTTGCGCAATGCGGTGAGCCCGTCCACGCCCGGCATCATCAGATCGAGCACGATCAGATCGGGACGCTCGCGCTCCAGCCTGCGCTCGAGCGAGCCCGCGTCGTGCAGCACCGAAACCTCGATACCCTGGCGGGCCAGATAGTCGCGCAGCAGATCGCGCAATTCGACGTCGTCGTCGACAACAAGTATTTGAGTAGCCATGAATGAAGTTTAACGCGCGGCACGGGCCGTTTTCGATTTCAAGCCGGCCTCAAGGGTTACTGGGTGTTACGGTGAAAGCTGCGCGTAATGGGCCGTAATAGCGGCGCGAGGCCGCGTAACACAGGGACCGGCGCAGTTCTCTACGCTGTGTCTTACCGAATGCAGGCCGCCGTTTGGATCGGATGCATCGTCGGCTATTCCATTACAAGGAGCCTTATATGTCCACCAGAAAAATCTCGCGCGCCCTCGCCGTTGCCGCTACCGCTCTCGCCATTGGCGCGGGCGCGGCCTATGCCGCCCAACCCGCTCACGAGGGCCCGGGCGGCCCGGGCGGCCCCGGCGGTTGGCATGGCCATTTCATGAAGGAGCTCACGCAACTGCACGACCAGTTGAAGCTGAACGCGGATCAGGAAAAGCAGTGGCAAGCCGCGCTCGACACGATGAAGCAGGGCCATGAAGCCATGCGCGCCAATCACGAGCAGATGAAAAACCAGTTCAAGGCCGCGCAGCAGCAGCCGATTCTGGATCTGAACGCGATGGCCGCCGCTCATCAGCAGATCGAACAGAAAGACGCGCAGTTGCGTCAGCAAACCACGGACGCCTGGCTCAAGTTCTATAACGGCCTGAACGACCAGCAGAAGACGACCGTCAGCACCGCGCTCAAGCAGCGCTTTGCAAAGATGGAGTCGCGTCACGAGAAGATGCGCGAGCGCTGGCAGCAACATCATGGCGCGGCGCCGGCACCTGCCGCGAGTCAGTGAGCGGAAAGGCGGGGTGCGCTGACGGGCGCTGACACTTGCTGAAAGTGGCGGCGCGCTGCATGCTCCGCCGCCTGCCTTGGTCCAGCGCGGCTGGCATCGCTTGCCTTCGCAAAACAGAAACGCCACGGAGAGGCCTCCGTGGCGTTTTTTATTGGGCCGCTTGTGGCTCCGCTCTTCCGCCTGTCGGTCAAGCGGCGGGGAAAGTGGTGGGTTAAGCGGCGGGTTAAGCGGCGAGTCAAGCGGCGGGTTAAACGGTTTAAGCACCCGCTCGCACTGGTTGCACGCTCAACCATTTCCGGTCGAGCGATGCAACGCGCGCCAGGTCACCCGTTCAATCGTCCGAGGTCGAACAGCAGCACTTCCGCCTGCTCGCCCTTTTCGAGCGTCACCGTGTCGGTATCGCTGAGCTTGGCTGCGTCGCCGGCTTGCAGCGCCTCGCCGTTGACCGTCAGCGAGCCGCGCGCCACGTGCACGTAGACGAGCCGCCCTTGCGGCACCGCGAAGCTGGCCGTCTCCGCGCCGTCGATGAGCGCGGCATAGATCGACGCGTCGGCATGAATCGTCACCGAACCGTCGCGGCCGTCGGGCGACGCGACCACGCGCAGGCGGCCACGCTTTTCGGCGGCGTCGAAGCGCTTTTCCTCGTAGCCCGGCTGATCGCCGGCGCGTTGCGGAATCACCCAGATCTGCAAGAGATGCGCTTCTTCGTCCTGCGACGCGTTGAACTCGCTGTGCATCACGCCCGTGCCGGCGCTCATGCGCTGCACGTCGCCAGGACGGATCGTCGAGCCGTTGCCCATGCTGTCGCGATGCGCGAGCGCGCCTTCGAGCACATAGGTAACGATCTCCATGTCGCGGTGCCCGTGCGTGCCGAATCCTTGGCCGCCCGCGATGCGGTCTTCGTTGATCACCCGCAGCGGCCCGAAATGAACGTGCTCGGGGTCGCGATAGTCGGCAAACGAAAAGCTGTGATACGAGTCGAGCCAGCCGTGGTTGGCATGGCCCCGTTCTGCGGAGCGGCGAATTTCGATCATGACGTACTCCCGGTGAAATTGGCGATGGCGAGAATGTATGGGCTTGCCGCCTCGCGGACAATCGGGCGCCAGTGCACCGGATCGTTTCGCAAATCCGGGTAATCGGACTGGATTGCAGCGTTCCGCGTTAGAGCCCGTGAGCCCGCATGCGCCCACACGAACCCGCATGAGCCCTCGGCACGCCATACCCGTCGCCGTGACTTCCACGCCACTCCTCGACCCAAGCCGCAGCGCACGGCCTTGCAGCGATGCGCCCGCATGCGTCGCGCCCACGCAACGCGCTTGCCGCGGCGCGGGACAGCACCGGCGTCGCGCACTGGCGCACGTTCCCTGTTCGGGTAAAATACCGCGCTTTTCACCGCACATGGTGGCGCAAAGCGCGCCGGCACGGCCGGACGCGACGCGGCAAACCGCGAGGGCGCCGCAATTTTGACCGCCTAGAATAGCGACGGCCGGCCACAAGCCAGGCTTCGTCGGGATCGGACACCGAGACGATCAGTTTGACCCAGGAGAAACATGAAGAAGCTCGCACTGTGCGTAGCGCTCGCCGTCATGGCCACCGGCGCCATGGCAAAAGAATGGAAAACCGTACGCATCGGGGTTGACGCCAGTTATCCGCCGTTCGAATCGAAGGCGGCCAACGGCCAGGTAGTCGGGTTCGACGTCGATCTGACCAAGGCGCTGTGCGCACGAATGAACGTCAAGTGCGTATGGGTGGAGCAGGATTTCGACGGCATCATCCCCGCACTGAAGGGCAAGAAGTTCGACGCGATCGTGTCGTCGTTGACTGTTACGGACAAGCGCCGCGAGCAGATCGACTTTTCGGACAAGCTGTTCGACGCTCCCGCCCGCATGATTGCGAAAGCCGGCTCGCCGCTCTTGCCCACCGCTGAATCGCTGAAAGGCAAGCGCGTCGGCGTCGAACAGGGCACGACCCAGGAAGCGTACGCCAAGGCGTACTGGGAGCCGAAGGGCGTGACGGTGGTGCCCTATCAGAACCAGGATCAGGTCTACGCCGACCTCACCTCCGGCCGGCTCGACGCCGCGCTGCAAGACGAGATCCAGGCCGACGCCGGGTTTCTGAAAACGCCGCGCGGCAAGGGCTTCGCGTGGGCCGGCCCGGAAGTGAAAGACGCGAAAACCATCGGCGAAGGCACGGCCATCGGTCTGCGCAAGGAAGATGCCGACCTGAAGACGATGTTCAACAAGGCGCTCGCGCAGGTTCATCAGGACGGCACGTTCAGGAAGCTCGAAAAGCAGTACTTCGACTTCGAGATCTACCCGGGACACTGAGCGCACGACGGGCCCGCCCGAAACGGCCGCCCGCTTCGGGAGCCCAGCCGGGCTTCCCTCATGCAGCAAGAGGAGACTCGGGGCTCGCCCGCATGGGCGCGCCCGGGGCTTCGTAATACAGTCGGTCTGGTTTCAAAGAGAGTCGAAAAGCGCGCTGCAAGGCCGGCAACGGCCATGCAGTCATGATTTGCACAGCGGTGCGCTGTGCGCCGCGAAGCGCGGCGGGCCATGCCCGCGGTGGTACGCGGCGCCGGTCCGGCCGCGTCTTTCGCGGTGTGTCGCAAACGCATCGTCAAGGACCCCCTATGTTCCTTCAAGGCTACGGCCCGCTGCTTCTCAACGGCACCTGGCAAACCGTCAAGCTGGCGGTTCTGTCACTGGCGCTCGCTTTCTTGCTGGGCCTTCTTGGCGCGGCGGCGAAACTGTCGAAGAACCGTCTTTCGTACGGCGCCGGCACCGTCTACACGACGCTCGTGCGCGGCGTGCCCGACCTCGTGCTGATGCTGCTGCTCTTCTACAGCATTCAGATCTGGCTCAACAATCTGACCGACATGCTCGGCTGGGAGCAGATCGACATCGACCCGTTCGTGGCCGGCGTCGCGGTGCTCGGCTTCATCTACGGCGCGTATTTCACCGAGACGTTCCGCGGCGCGTTTCTCGCGGTGCCGCGCGGCCAGCTCGAAGCCGGCGCGGCCTACGGCATGACGAGCTGGCAGGTGTTCTCCCGCATCATGTTCCCGCAGATGATGCGCTTCGCGCTGCCCGGCATCGGCAACAACTGGCAGGTCATGGTGAAGGCCACGGCGCTGGTGTCGATCATCGGTCTCGCGGACGTGGTCAAGGCTTCGCAGGACGCGGGCAAAGGCACCTTGCGGTTCTTCTTCTTTACCCTGCTTGCGGGGGCCATCTATCTCGCCATCACCACAGTGTCCAACTTCGTGCTGATGTACCTCGAAAAGCGTTACTCGACCGGCGTGCGAAAGGCGGATCTATGATCGAGATCATTCAGGAATACTGGCGCAACTATCTCTATACCGACGGCTACCGCTTCACCGGCCTCGCAATCACGCTGTGGTTGCTGGTCGTGTCGATCGGGCTCGGCTTCTGCCTGTCGATTCCGCTGGCAGTGGCGCGCGTCTCGAAGAAGAAATGGCTCGCCGGTCTCGTCTGGCTCTACACGTACATCTTTCGCGGCACGCCGCTCTATGTGCAGTTGCTGCTTTGCTACACGGGTCTGTACAGCCTCGAGATCGTGCGCAACCACGAGCTGACCAACGCGTTCTTCCGCGAAGGCATGAATTGCACGCTGCTCGCTTTCACGCTGAACACCTGCGCGTACACCACCGAAATTTTCGCGGGCGCGATCAAGGCCACGCCCTACGGCGAAATCGAAGCGGCGCGCGCGTACGGCATGTCGTCGTTCACGCTGTACCGGCGCGTGATTCTGCCTTCGGCGCTGCGCCGCGCGTTGCCGTACTACAGCAATGAAGTGATTCTGATGCTGCACGCCACGACCGTCGCCTTCACCGCGACCGTGCCGGACATTCTCAAGATCGCGCGCGACGTCAACTCGGCAACGTACCAGTCGTTTAACGCTTTCGGCATTGCCGCCCTGCTCTATCTGTGCATTTCTTTCGCGCTCGTGTGGCTGTTTCGCCGCGCGGAGCGCCGCTGGCTCGCCTATCTGCGGCCGCAAGGCAAATAACCGGCCCCGCGCCCCGCACGTAAGCACGCCCAAGGATCCTGATGAACAACACGAAGCAAAAGCTTTTCGTCGACGAGCTTCATAAACAGTACGGCGACAACGAAGTCCTCAAGGGTGTTTCGCTGAAGGCGAACGCCGGCGACGTAATCAGCGTGATCGGTTCGTCCGGTTCGGGCAAGAGCACGATGCTCCGCTGCATCAACTTTCTCGAGCAGCCGAATGCCGGGCGCATCTTCGTGGATGGAGAAGAAGTGCGTACGCAACTGGCGAAGAACGGCGCGCTGCGCGTGTCGGACCCCAAGCAACTGCAACGGGTGCGCACCAAACTCTCAATGGTGTTCCAGCACTTCAACCTGTGGTCGCACATGAACGTGCTCGAAAACATCATCGAGGCGCCGGTGAACGTGCTCGGCCTCAAGCGCAAGGAAGCTGAAGACCGCGCTCGCGAGTATCTGGAGAAAGTTGGTCTTGCACCGCGCCTCGAGAAGCAGTATCCGTCGCACCTGTCGGGCGGCCAGCAACAGCGTGTGGCGATTGCCCGCGCGCTCGCCATGCACCCTGACGTCATGCTGTTCGACGAACCCACTTCCGCACTCGACCCCGAACTGGTCGGCGAAGTGCTCAAGGTCATGCAGACGCTGGCCGAAGAAGGCCGCACGATGATCGTCGTCACACATGAAATGGCGTTCGCCCGCAACGTGTCGAACCACGTGATGTTCCTGCATCAAGGCCGCGTGGAAGAAGAAGGCCACCCGGACGAGGTCTTCAGGAACACGCGCAGCGAGCGGCTCAAGCAGTTCCTTTCCGGCAGCCTCAAATAGAAACATATCGCACAGCCTGGTATTTGAGATTTCCCGACGAAACTTGATTACCGGCTGTAGTCAAAGTAGTTTTACAAGGCGCTTACGAGCGCCTTTTTTATTTCGGTCAACTGCGTAATCCGCGCTTTCTGGCCGCGAAAGTCTGGTCCCACCCGCCCTCCAGCCCACGTTTTTCGCACTAGCCTGCCGCATGGCACGCGTCAATAGTGGCAATCCTTGATCTTGCCTCCCGCGATCCGTGATTCCCTTGTCGCATAAGGGTTTTCGACGTTTTGGCGAAGGCCGCAACGGGTCTTGGCGCACATCCGTATTGCAATTTGGAGACACAGGTCGGCGTCGGTACTAATTTCTTCTCACACTCAAGTCTATTTTTGATAAATTAGTAACCAAAGTAGCAAAACTAAGTACATTAAAAGTAGTTTGACTTCAAAGCACAGAGGAGAACCGGTCGGCGAGGGATCGGCATGACGCAAAGAACAGCCCCAAGGCTGCACGTCAGGACAGGAGACCAATCCGCCCGCTAATCTCCCTGGTACCGATTTCTGTTCGGCGCGGCTCGCGTCCGAACACCATTCGCAGTACTGGGTTTCACTTTTTGACAGGGTATGGAGGAGAAGATGAAGAAAGCTTTGCTCGCCGCTGCGCTGATGTCGGCCGGGGTCGTTGCGCATGCTCAAAGCAGCGTGACACTGTATGGCCGCCTGGATGCAGGTCTCGAATACATCAGCGGGCTGCCGAATGCCAACTATACCGGTTCAACCTCGCGCTGGCGCGCGGAAAGCGGTGACTGGGGCACGAGCCTCTGGGGTATGAAGGGCGTCGAGGACATCGGTGGCGGCAACAAGGTCCTGTTCCAGTTGGAAGGCTCGTTCAACACGATGAACGGCCAAGGTCCTGGCGGCGGCGGTCTCTTCAATCGCTGGGCAACGGTCGGTCTGTCGAACAGCGCATACGGTACGCTGACCATGGGCCGCATGCTCTTCATCTCGAACGGCGTGTGGGACTTCGACCCGTTCGGTCAATCGAACTGGTCGTCGGCATCGCTGGTGCGCGGCCGCAACTGGCCGCAATCGAGCAACAACATCGCTTACCAGTCGCCGAAGTTCTACGGCTTTGACGTGTACGGCCAGTACGCGCTGTCGAACGCGACGAACTGGAACGGTAACGGCACGACGCCGCAAGGCCGTGAAGCCGGTCTGCAACTCACGTACACCTCGTCGCTGTTCCAGTTGCGCGGCATGTACGACGAAATCCGCAACAGCGGCAACGGTAACTTCACGGACCCGTTCACCGCATCGCGCGAATACACGGCTGCATTCAACGTGTTCCTGGGCCAATTCAAGATTCAGGGCGCGTACCAGGCAGTGCGTACTTCGTCGGCTGCAAGCGCGGCAGGCACCGCACCGACTTCGCTCGATCACGAATGGGGTGGTGTGACGTGGCAAGCCACGCCGGCTGCAGCGCTGATCGCCGCGGTCTATCACGTGAACGCGAACAAGGGCGGCGGCAACGCGACGATCTACACGATCGGCGGCTCGTACAACCTGTCCAAGCGCACGCTGCTGGACATCCAGATTGCGACCGTGCGTAACAGCAAGTCGGCCAACTTCGGTCTGGACGCGAACAGCGCAGGCCCTGGCGGCAACATCACGTCGGGCGGCACGACCACGTACAACGAGAACCCGCTGCCGGGTCACAGCCAGACCGGCGTGTACGCAGGTATCCAGCACTCGTTCTAATCGAACGGTGTTCCTCGAAGGCATGGCCTTCGGGGTCTAGAATTTCTCCGAGAGAATCTTTTTCACGCTGCTGCGAGAGGCGCGTATCGGTGCGATGTCCGAAAGGGTATCGCACCGTTTTTTATTGGCGTGCGAACTTCTGCGAATTCGCGCTGAAGCGCCTGGCGTTCGAGTCACGCGCGGCGCACCGCTTCGGTGCGCGAGCGGCTTACACTGCCGCTTCGTTCTCCTCGCCGGTGCGGATGCGAATCACGCGCTCCACGTCCGCGACGAAGATCTTGCCGTCGCCGATCTTGCCGGTGCGCGCCGCGCCAATGATCGCGTCGATTACCTGATCGCACTGATTGTCCGCCACGACCACTTCGATCTTCACTTTCGGCAGAAAGTCGACCACATACTCTGCACCACGATAGAGCTCGGTATGCCCTTTCTGCCGGCCGAAGCCTTTGACCTCGGTAACGGTCAGGCCCGTGAGGCCGACTTCAGCGAGCGCCTCGCGCACTTCGTCGAGTTTGAACGGTTTGATGACTGCGGTGATGCGCTTCATGGCGAACCTCGTCTCGTGACTGGAAGAGTGAAAGGAAGATGGATGATTTTTATTCTACGCCGCGCCGGATGCCTTGCGGCACTCCGGCGCGCTTTGGGCAGCGCACCGTGCTGGTTCATTCCACCGGTTCGGTGTAGCGCGAGGTGATCGGATAACGCCAGTCGCGCCCGAACGCGCGATGCGTGACGCGAATGCCGATCGGCGCCTGGCGGCGCTTGTACTCATTGATCTTGATGAGCCGCGTGACGCGCTTCACGTCTTCGGCCGCGTAACCGGCGGCGATGATTTCGGCGAGCGAGCGGTCCTCTTCCATGTACATGCGCATGATCGCGTCGAGTACGTCATACGGCGGCAAGCTGTCCTGATCGGTCTGGTTCTCGCGCAATTCCGCGGAAGGCGCGCGCGTCAGGATGCGCTCGGGAATTACGTTCTGCCTCTCGAAGGTGCTCGCCTGATTGCGGTAATGGCAAAGGCGGTACACCAGCGTCTTGGCGATGTCCTTGATCACCGCGAAGCCGCCGGCCATGTCGCCGTACAGCGTGCAGTAGCCCACCGCCATCTCGCTCTTGTTGCCGGTTGTCAGCACGATCGAGCCGAATTTGTTCGACAGCGCCATCAGCAACGTGCCGCGAATGCGGGCCTGAATGTTTTCCTCGGTGGCGTCTTCGGGCCGCCCTGCGAACTCTTGCGCGAGCGAGTTGCGGAACGCGTCGAACATCGGCGCAATCGCGATTTCGTCGTAACGCACGCCGACGCGACGGGCCATGTCGGCGGCGTCCGTGGTGGAGATGTCCGCCGTGTAGCGCGAGGGCATCATCACCGCGCGCACACGGTCCGCGCCGAGCGCGTCGCAAGCGACCGCTAGCACCAGCGCGGAATCCACGCCGCCGGACAAGCCGATCAGCGCGCCCGGAAAACCGTTCTTGTCCACGTAGTCGCGCACGCCCATGACGAGCGCGGCGTACACCTGCGCCTCGAGCGTGAGCTCGGGCGCGATTGCGTGGTCAGCGCCGCTGCTGCCGTTCGCCGCGCTTGTCTGGTTGCGCACCGGCGCACCGTTTTCGAACTCGACGAATGCGGTCGTCTCCTCGAACTGAGGCATTTTCGCAACCAGTTCGCCGTGAGCGTCGAGCACGAACGAGCCGCCGTCGAACACGAGTTCGTCCTGCGCGCCGACCATGTTCACGTAGACCATCGGCAATCCGGTCTCGCGAATCCGCGCGCGCAGAATGTCGAAGCGCACCGCTTCCTTGTTCAGGTGAAACGGGGAGCCGTTCGGAATCAGCAGCACCTGGGCACCCGCGGCCTTCGCCATTTGCGCGGCCGACGCATGCCACGCATCCTCGCAGATCACCACGCCGTACTTCACGCCGTCGAGCTCGAACACGAACGGCTGCGGATCGGACGCGAAATAGCGCTTCTCGTCGAACACCTCGGTGTTGGGCAGATCCTGCTTGCGATAGGTGCCCACGATCCTGCCGTCGACCAGCAAAGACGCCGCGTTGAACGTGTCGACCGGCGGCACGCCGCGCTCGATCGGCGCGTTTGCATTACCATGACCCTGGTTCGCGCCGTTCGCGCTATCGCGCAACGGATGACCGACAATCACATGCAGCCCGGCAAGGGGCTCGATCTGAGCGGCAAGGTCTCTGAGCGCCGCGGCGCTCGCGGTATAGAACGCGGGGCGCAGCAGCAGATCTTCGGGCGGGTAGCCGGACAGCGCGAGTTCGGGCGCGACCAGCAGCTTCGCGCCGGCGTTGTGTGCGTCACGCGCGGCTGCAACGATCTTCGCGACATTGCCGGCGAAGTCGCCGACGGTGACATTGATTTGGGCAAGAGCGATTCGTGTCTTCATGGCAGGATCGACGGGCAAGCTGGCAGCTTGCGAGTCACGCGGCTTGTTATTGGCTCGACGGAACGGATGAACGGGCAAACGACAATCGGATAAACGAACGACGCAGTACGTGCTCGACGGACCGCGTCGCTCATTGGGACAGTCACACAGATTGAATCAGGAACGCTTTGATTATCGCACGGGCATTCTGGCGTCGCCCTCCGAGGTTGACGCCACCGAATGGAACGCCCTCCTCGCGCGGCAGCCGCAACCCACGCCGTTTCTGCGTCACGAGTTTCTGAACGCGCTGCACGCCACCCGTTGCGCGGTGGCGGACACCGGCTGGGCACCGCAATTCGTCACGCTGACCGATCCGCTCACGGGCAAGCTCGCCGCGGCCGCGCCGGTTTATCTGAAGGGCCATTCGTACGGCGAGTATGTGTTCGACTGGGCCTGGGCCGACGCGTACAAGCGCAACGGCTTGCCCTATTACCCAAAGCTGCTGTGCGCGGTGCCGTTCACGCCGGTGCAGGGCAACCGTCTGCTCGCAACCGACCCGCACGCGTTGCGGCACCTCGCGGCCACCTTGATGGCGTTCGCCGAGCAGGCGGACGTGTCGTCGCTGCATGTGCTTTTTCCGACCGGGGACGAAGCGCAGGCCCTTACCGAGATGGGCATGATGCAGCGTGAAGGCGTGCAATTTCACTGGTTAAACGACGGCTACCGCGACTTCGACGACTTTCTCTCGACCCTCGAGCAGAAGAAGCGCAAGAACGTTCGCGCGGAACGCCGCAAGGTGCGCGACGCCGGCATCACGATGCGCCGCATTCGCGGCGAGGACATTCAAGACGCGGACTGGCGCTTCTTCAGCAAATGCTATCGGCAGACCTACCGCGAGCACTTTTCGACTCCGTACCTGAACCTGGATTTTTTCCGCATGATCGGTGCGTCGATGCCGGAAAACCTGTTGCTCGTCATGGCCGAGCATGAAGGCAAGCCTATCGCGAGCTCGCTCGTCGTCTATCAACGCGACGCGAAGACCGGTGGCACGCTGTATGGCCGCTACTGGGGCGCGCTCGAACACGTGCCCTGCCTGCACTTCGAGACCGCTTACTATCAGCCGCTCGAATTCTGCATCGAAGAAAAACTGGGGGCGTTCGAAGGCGGCGCCCAAGGCGAACACAAGATGGCGCGCGGCTTCCTGCCGACGGTGACGCGCTCGGCGCACTGGCTTGCGCATCCTGCTTTCGCCGATGCGGTGGGCCACTTTCTCGACAACGAGAAGAACAGCATCCACGCGTATGTGGACGAGCTGCGCGAACACAATCCGTTCAAAAGCTGACGCGCGCTCATGGCATGGTTTCTCTATCTGCTCGAATGCTCGGACGGCAGCGTCTACACGGGCATTGCCACCGACGTCGAGGCGCGCTTCGAAAAGCACGCGAGCGGCGCGGGGGCGCGCTATACGCGTTCGCGCAAGCCGGTGCGCGTGCTGGCGTCGTTCGAACTGGCAAACCGTTCGAGCGCCTCGCGCGCCGAATATTGGGTGAAGCGGTTGAGCCCGGACCAGAAGCGCGCGCTGGCTGCGGGCGCACGCACGCTTGAATCGGTGATACCGTTGCCCGAGCCGCAATTGGCCGTCCGTGTCGAAGAAGTGGCGGGGGAAGACAGCGGCGCGTGAGCACCGAGTGCGTGAGCGCGTGCATGGAAGCGCCCTTGCCGGGACAGCGTATTATCCGCGCGCTTCGCGCATGCGCTCGGTGAGCAGTCGCTGCATCAGCGCCAGTTCGCCCACCGCGTCCGCCTCGAGCGGCGTCAAACGTTCCCGTGACGGAAGCTCGTGCCGCAGCGGCACAATCGTGCGGTTCAGCGCGGCCTCGATGTCCGCGCTCACCGCCTCCACCCAAGCGCGCAGATCCGCGTGCATATCGTGCGCTTTGCGCCGGTTCGCGCTCAGGCGAAGCTGCGTCGCCGTTCCCGCCATCTTGCGCAGCACGCTCAGCACCGTCAGCGCGACCGTGTCGACCATCGAGTCTTCAAGCTTTTCGAGGCGAACCCGCGCAATGGCTTCCTCAGCATTGTTGCTGCCGAGACCCGCCGCCCGGCGCAGGCGCTCCATCTCCTTCTCGCCTTGATCCGGCGACTCGAGCGCCGCCAGCAGATAAGCGAGGTTGGCACGCACCGCGTCGCTCAGATACGCGCGGTAATCGGTCTTTTCGCGCGTGGGCCACAGGTAGAACGTGGCGAAAAGCGCGAGCACGCAACCCAGCACGTTGTTGCCAAGGCGCGTGAGCGCATACGCGATACCGCTCGCGCCTGGCGCTGCGAAGTCGGCCACCAGCACGAAGGTCGGCGTGAGGAACAGCACGAAGAGGCTGTAGCTCACTGGGCGCAGCGCCATTGTCGCCATCACGAGCGGAAAAACCGCCAGTGAAATGCCGAGCGGCGAATGAATCGCGTAGCCGATGCCCGCCGCCAGCACGCCGCCGACAATGCTGCCCGCAGCGCGTTCGATGCTGCGCGGCCAGGTAGCGGCAATGGAAGGCTGCAGGATCAGCAGCGTCGCCATGGTCGCCCAATAGCCGAATGGCAGGCCGAGCGCGCGGATCACGAGAAAGCCGGCGGTCGTCGTCACACCCACGCGCGCCGCGTGCCGCAAACCCACGGACTTGAGCGACAGATTCGCCTTGAGCGTCGTCCAGGCTCGCGCAAGCATGAGCGCGGCGCGCTGTGCGAAACCCGGCGGCACTTCTTGCACGGGCGTGAAGTCCACCAGCTCGAAGTCGGATTTCAGCTTCACCGGTTCCGGCAACGCACTTTCGAGACGCCGCGCGAGCCGGCGCACACGCAACTGCAGTTGCGAAACGCGCGTCCAGCGCGCTTCGTTCGCGTCCCCGCCGATGTTGCGCAGCCGCTCGCCCATGCCTGCGAGGAGACGCGCGGCGCGCGTGACCTGGCGAGCATGCTGGCCGCCGCCCGGCATTTTTTCGCACGCGCCCGAGACGGCGATCAGATACGCGAACAATGCCTCACCTTCGGTCAAGAGGCCAAGCAGTGCGTAGTAAGTGTCGCGCCCGCCGGCTCGCGCGGCCGGCACGGCGGCCAGCGCCTGACGCGCGCGCTCCAGCGCCGCGCGTGCGTCGGCGCGAAACTTTGCGGCGTGCGTCGCCCACTCGCGCGGCGTGCTGCGCTGTTGCAGCAGACGCGCGCTGTCGAACGCAATATCCGCGAGCCGTGAATACACCGTGCGCAACGACGCGCGGCTCGCGCCGAACGGGTGTATGCGCCACACGGTCAGGCTCAGCACGACCGCGAACAGGCAGCCGCTCAGATAGACGCCGAGGAACGCGAGCCCCTCGCGCACGTCGTGCATGGGCCGGTCCACCATCACAACGCAGGCGGTGGCGGCGAGAATCGTCACTTGCGAGGTGGCCGCGCCCCAGATGCGGCCGAATCCGCCGAGGCTCGTGAACGCGAGAAGTGCGAGCGCGGCCGCCACCGTGCCGCTTGCCGACGCCAAAGCGGTAAGCCCGCCGCACAGCGTGGAAAGCAGCGCGAAGCCCATCATCGACGCAAAGCGGGCACGGTTCGAACCGGCCGCATCGGCAAGACAGGTCCAGAAGGCGCCGATGGCCGCCCACGCAAATACGGGATCGTGCAACAGGTTGCCGAGCGCGAGCATTGCCGTCGATGCGCACGCTGCGCGCAAGCCTTCGGAGAGACTCGCCTCGCTGGTCGAAAACGACACCATCCACACCGGCCGCTTGCGATAGATCGCCGTGGCGATCGCATACAGCCGATTCGACCAGCGTGGCAGAGAAGACGGCGGGTTGAACTTGCGGTTCGACATCCGGACGGTGTGCTCCTGAAGCGGGCGTGTGGCTGACAATGTAGTTTGACGAACGCGGCATACCGCGTGCCATGCAGGGCCAGGCGGCGCTGTGCATGGCATTGGCAACCAGCCTACGCCGGGACGATCCGCCGCAGGCCACAAATCATAAGGGTTTACACCGAGATATAAAAATGGCTTTGCTTCATCCGCGCGATGCAGTTCGGCTATGTGGGCGCAACAGCGAGCGGGGCCGGCCGCAAACTTTCACTCATGCCGATGCACATGCAAAAAAAACCGCGCGGCCCTGGCGGGCTCGCGCGGTTTGTGGCGGGATGCGTGGCGCTCGGCGAACCGCTGGTTCTGCCGAGCGGCGCGTCACGCAAGTTACTTCTTGTAGTTCGCCACGCCTTCGCTGATTTCCTTGTGCGCGGCTTCGATGTCGGCCCAGCCTTCGACCTTCACCCACTTGCCCTTTTCCAGCGCCTTGTATTGCTCGAAGAAGTGCTTGATCTGGTCCTTCAGGTACGCCGGCACGTCGTCGATCGACTTCAGGCTCGCGGTCATCGGGCAGATCTTGTCGTGCGGAACGGCGATCAGCTTCGCGTCCACGCCCGATTCGTCGGTCATTTGCAGCATGCCGAGCGCGCGTGCGCGCACCACCGAGCCTGCCAGCAGCGGGAACGGTGTGATCACCAGCACGTCGACCGGGTCGCCGTCGCCCGACAGCGTTTGCGGAATGAAGCCGTAGTTGGCCGGATAGCGCATGCCGGTGCTGATGAAACGGTCGACGACGAGCAGGCCCAGGTCCTTGTCGGCTTCATACTTCACCGGGTCGCTTTGCGCCGGGATTTCGATGATGACGTTGAAATCTTGCGGAAGGTCTTTCCCTGCGGGGACGTTATTGAAGCTCATGAGCGCTCTCTGGTCAGATGGAATTCGGAGCACGGCAAGCGGCGCGGGGCCCGAGGCGATGCGTGGTGAAACTCGCCTCGAATGCGAGCGCTACGGCCGGACAGTCAGGAATGCGCCATTATAGCCAATCGGCAGATGGCACCCCTTGCCGGATCGGCGCGATAATCGTCTGGCGCGTCGCATCCCGGTCACTCGCTGCTGTTTGCGCGTGTATCGCTGCCTGTCTCTCTGCGCGCGTGTCACGCTGTGTGCTCCGAGCGTGCTGCTGGTTTGTGAACACCGTGTAACGGCGCCCGCTTGGCGCATCCGCTCGAGCGTGCGCCTGCTGCGCCACCTCTTAAGGAGTCTGCATGGAAGAAGCCCGGCATTTCATTGGCGGCGAGTGGACCGCTGCTTCAGGCGGCGAGACCATCGCCGTGCTCGATCCCTCGGACGGCCAGCCGTTCACGCAGCTCGCGCGCGGTACCGGGGCGGATGTCGACGCCGCCGTGCAAGCGGCCCGCCGTGCGTTCGAAGGCGCATGGGGCGCGGCCAGCGCGGCCGAACGCGGACGCGTGCTGTATCGTCTGTCGATGCTCGTCGCCGCGCGCCAGGAAGAACTGGCGCAACTCGAAGCGCGCGACACCGGCAAGCCGCTCAAGCAGGCGCGCGCCGATTCGGCGGCGCTCGTGCGCTACTTCGAGTTCTATGCTGGCGCGGCCGACAAGCTGCACGGCGAAACGCTGCCCTATCAGGCGGGCTACACGGTCATGACGATCCGCGAGCCGCATGGCGTCACCGGCCACATCGTGCCGTGGAACTATCCGATGCAGATTTTCGGGCGCAGCGTGGGGGCGGCGCTGGCGGCCGGCAATGCGTGCGTCGTCAAACCCGCCGAGGACGCCTGCCTTTCCGTGCTGCGCGTGGCCGAACTGGCGGCAGAGGCCGGCCTGCCGGCGGGCGCGCTGAACGTGGTCACAGGCTATGGACACGACGCCGGAGCGGCGCTCGCGCGTCATCCGGGCATCGATCATATTTCGTTCACGGGTTCGCCGGAAACCGGCAAGCTGGTCGCGCAAATGGCCGCCGAAAACCATGTGCCGGTCACGCTCGAGCTGGGCGGCAAGTCCCCGCAAATCGTCTTCGCCGATGCGGACCTCGACGCCGCGCTGCCCGTACTCGTTTCGGCGATCGTGCAGAACGCCGGGCAAACCTGCTCGGCGGGCAGCCGGGTCCTGATCGAGCGCGGCATTTACGAGCCCCTGCTCGACCGGCTGAGCAACGCGTTCAACGCGTTGCGCGTAGGGCCTTCGCATGCGGACCTGGATTGCGGGCCGCTCATCAACGCAAAGCAACAGCGGCGCGTGTGGGACTTTCTCTCCGACGCCCAGCACGACGGCATTGCAATGGCCGCGCATGGCGAAGTGATCCCCGAAGCGCCGGAAAGCGGCTTCTACCAGGCGCCCACTTTGCTGCGCGACGTACCCGCGAGCCACCGTCTCGCGCGCGACGAAGTGTTTGGCCCCGTGCTCGCCGCCATGTCCTTCGACGACGAAGACGAGGCGCTCGCGCTTGCCAACGGTACCCAATATGGTCTCGTGGCCGGCATCTGGACGCGCGACGGTGCGCGGCAGATGCGTCTTGCACGGCGTTTGCGCTCGGGCCAGGTGTTCATCAACAACTACGGCGCGGGCGGCGGCGTGGAATTGCCGTTTGGCGGCGTCAAGCATTCGGGCCACGGACGCGAAAAGGGCTTCGAAGCGCTGTACGGCTTCACCGTGCTGAAAACCATTGCGATCCGCCACGGCTAGCCCTGCGGGCGCGAATGCCGGTATAGCAGGCCGCAACGTCACAATCTCACAACATACACAGCGGAGACATCATGCGGTTGACAGGTAAAACGGCCATTGTCACAGGCGCCGGCTCGGGTTTCGGCGAGGGCATCGCGAAGACTTACGCGCGCGAAGGCGCAAACGTGGTGGTCAACGATCTGAACGGCCCGGCGGCCGAGCGCGTCGCGAGCGAAATTGCGCTGGCGGGCGGCAAGGCGATTGCGGTGGCGGGCAACGTCGCGCAACGCGAGGACTGGCAAAAGCTGCGCGAAGCGGCGCTCGAAGACTTCGGCAGCGTGCAGATCGTCGTCAACAACGCGGGGACCACACACCGCAACAAACCTGTGCTCGAAGTCACCGAAGCAGAGTTCGACCGCGTGTACGCGGTGAACGTGAAGAGCATTTACTGGAGCGTGCAGGAGTTCGTGCCGTACTTTCGCGAGCAGGGCGGCGGCAGCTTCATCAACATTGCGTCGACGGCGGGTGTGCGGCCGCGGCCGGGGCTGGTCTGGTACAACGGCAGCAAGGGCGCGGTGATTATCGCGAGCAAGTCGCTTGCCGTGGAGCTTGGACCCGACCGCATTCGGGTGAACTGCGTGAATCCGGTGATCGGTGAAACGGCCCTGCTCTCGGAGTTCATGGGCGTCGAGGACACGCCCGAAAACCGCAAGCGCTTTCTCGCCGGCATTCCGCTGGGGCGCTTTTCGACGCCGCAGGACATTGCCAACGCCGCGCTTTATCTGGCTTCGGACGAAGCGGAGTTCATTACCGGCGTGTGTCTGGAAGTGGACGGTGGACGCTGCGTGTAGCGGCGCGTGCGGTGTTTGAGCGCCGGGCGTTGCACATCGCGCCTACCGCTTTCCGCCACATTTCCCACAGACTGCGGGCCAGTATCCAGCGCCGCACCCAGCACCGCGCCGCAGCTTTCCTGCTAGCAGCCGCACCCGAGCAAGCGCCGTTCACGCGCGGCGCTTGCCGGGCTCAGTGTTTTCCCCCGGTATCTAAATGACATGCGAGCCGCGCCGCGCGGCTAGAATCGATCGACGCGGCACTTCAATTCCACAAGAAGAGAGGAGACATCATGGCTAGTCCCGCAGATCCGCTCCACCATCCCGGCGCGGGCGCGCCGCCTTCCAGTTTCGAAGAGGCGACCTACCGCAAGGTCAACTGGCGGCTCACGCCTTTGCTCATGCTCTGCTACGTGGTCGCCTATCTGGATCGCGTGAACGTGGGTTTCGCGAAGCTGCAAATGACCAGCGATCTCGGTCTGAGCGACGCGGTCTACGGCTTCGGCGCCGGTATTTTCTTCGTCGGCTACTTTTTCTTCGAAATCCCAAGCAATGTGATCCTGCACAAGGTCGGCGCGCGCGTGTGGATCGCGCGGATCATGGTGTCGTGGGGCGTGATCTCCATGCTGACCATGTTCGTCACCACGCCGACCATGTTCTACGTGATGCGCTTTCTGCTCGGCGTTGCCGAAGCCGGCTTCTTCCCGGGCATCATCCTGTATCTCACGTACTGGTATCCGGCGCATCGGCGCGGACGCATGACGACCTGGTTCATGACCGCAATTGCGCTTTCTGGCGTGATTGGCGGGCCGGTCTCGGGCTACATCCTCAAGACCTTCAATGGCATGAACGGCTGGCATGGCTGGCAGTGGCTGTTTCTGCTGGAAGGGCTGCCTTCGGTACTGGTGGGCATTCTGGTGTTCTTCGCGCTCGACGATCGGATTGCCAAAGCGAAGTGGCTCACCAAAGAAGAACAGCAACTGCTCGAGCGTCACGTGAGCGCGGAGGAAGCAAGCAAACACGACATGCCGATCCGCCAGGTGCTGACGAGCGGCCGCGTGTTGATGCTCAGTCTGACGTACTTCTCGTTCGTGATGGGCCTGTACGGCGTGAGCTTCTGGCTGCCGACCATCATCAAGGCGACCGGCGTGACCGATGCGTTGGTGATCGGCCTGCTCTCCGCGGTTCCGTTCGCCGCTGCGGTGGTGGCAATGGTGCTCGTCGCGCGCAGTGCCGACCGTACCCGCGAGCGGCGCTGGCATATTGCATTGCCCGCCTTTGCGGGGGCGATCGGGCTCGTGCTGTCGGTGATATGGGCGCAGAACACATTGCTTGCAATGGCTTCTCTCACGCTCGCGACCATGGGCATTCTCACTACGCTGCCGCTCTTCTGGAGCTTGCCGACCGCGATTCTTGCCGGGACGGGCGCGGCGGCCGGGATCGCGATGATCAATTCGATCGGAAATCTGGCCGGATTCCTGAGTCCGTATGCCGTGGGATGGTTGAAGCAGGCGACAGCGGCGAACGATTCGGGCATGTACATGCTGGCAGCGTTCATGGTGCTGGGTGGACTGCTCGCGATCAGCGTGCCGGCGAAGATGGTCAATCGCTGAGGTAAAGCGGTGACGTAAAGCGGCTCGCTGATACTGAAGCCCTGGCGGCACTGCGCTGCCAGGGCTTTGTGTTTCTCGGGACTGCGCCGTTACGCGCACTGCTGCGTTGCCGATCGCACGGCAAGCTGCCGCCAGAACAGCGGTATGTGTTATTCCGTCAGCGAACCAGGGGCGCCGGAGCAGCACCAAAATCGCGCCGGTCTGACGTGACCAGCGACGCTCATTGAGCGTAACGCGCTTCGTCGAGATCGGCGATGAGCGTGCGCCCGGTTGGACGCCAACCCAGGCGCGACTGCGTCAGGGCGCTGGAGGCCGGCATATCCAGGCCGGTAAACATCGCAAGCCAGCCAAAATGGGCTGCCGCTTCTTGCGGGGGAATCGAAACGACCGGCAAGTTCAAACCTCGACCCAGCGCCTCGGCGATTTCCCGGCTGCTGACTCCTTCTTCGCCAACCGCGTGATAGCGCGCGCCCCGCTCGCGCTTTTCCACGGCGAGCCGGTACAGACGCACGACATCGGAGAGATGGCCCGCCGGCCAACGGTTGCGGCCTTCTCCGACATAGGCGCACACGCCTTTCTCGCGGGCGATGGCGATGAGCGGCGTAATGAGGCCCTGCCTGAACACGTCGTGGACCTGCGGCAATCGCACCACCGACACGTTGACGCCCTCTTCGAGCAGCGCATTGCCCGCCAGTTCGGAGGCAATGCGCGGATTGGGGTGGCTCGCGTTGAACACATCTTCACTCGCCGGTTCGCCATGCGCCCCGCTGCCCACACCGGTTCCCGAAGTGATGACAAGCGGACGATCCGACCCAGCGAGCGCGGAACCCAGCGCTGCGATCGCGCGCTTGTCCTTTTCGCAATTTTCGACGAAGCGGGAGAAGTCATGGTCGAAGGCGGTATGAATCACGCCCTCCGCCTTCATCGCGCCGTCGCGCAAACTCTCGGGATCTTCCAGTGTGCCGCGATGCACCTGCGCGCCCGCCGCGATAAGTGCTTGCGCTCCGGCGTCGGAACGGGCCATGCCGATCACCTCGTGACCCGCGTTGATGAGTTCGGGAACAAGAGCCGAGCCGATGAAGCCGGTCGCCCCGGTCAGAAAAATACGCATAGTGAGCTCCTTGGTTGTCACCCCGCTCACTATCCGGCCTTCGCGTATCCCGTTAAAGTAGTGACCTCATCATAGTAAAGCGACTAACAGGGTCATCATGCCAGTGAACACAGCGAGGTCGCTCGGAGATTTCCTCAAAAGCCGCCGCACCCGCCTCGATCCAGCGAGCTTCGGATTTTCCGGACGCAGACGAACTCCAGGGCTGCGCCGCGAAGAGGTCGCTCAGCGCGCGAACATCAGCCCGACCTGGTACACGTGGCTCGAGCAGGGGCGCGGTGGCGCGCCCTCGGCGCAAGTGCTGGACCGGGTCGCCAGCGCGTTGCTGCTCACGGATGCAGAGCGCGAGCATCTGTTCATGCTGGGTCTTGGGCGACCGCCCGAGGTCCGCTATAAGTCCGTGAAGAACGTGAGCCCCCGGTTGCAGCGGCTGCTCGATCTGCTCGACGCGAGCCCGGCGCTGATCAGAACCGCCACCTGGGACATCGTTGCGTGGAACCGTGCTGCTGCTGTCGTGCTGACCGACTACGCCGCACTGCCCCCCAGTCAGCGCAACATCCTGTACTTCCTGTTTCGCGATCCGGCGGCTCGCGCGAAGCAGCACGACTGGGAAAGCGTCGCCCGCTTCGTCGTGGGCGGGTTCAGAGCGGACGTGGCTCGCGCGGGCCTTGCATCCGAAGTGGGCGAACTCGTGGACGAACTGTGCCGCGTAAGCCCGGAGTTCGACGCGCTGTGGCGAGACAACGAGGTGGTTGGGCACGGCGACGGAGACAACGTCAAGCGCCTGCGGCATCCCGAGTTGGGGGCTATCGAGCTCGAATACTCGGCGTTTTCCGTCGATGGCCGGCCGGACCTGAGCATGATCGTCTACAACCCGCTCGACGACAAAATAGCCGAGCGGATCAGAGCGCTCGCCGCGCGTGGCGAATGACGACGGAGCAGACAAAACGCGCAACATGCACCGTCATCGCGACGTGGCCCCGAGCAGTGACCCGAAGAACCTGGTTGGCCAGGCTGCCGCTTGTTCCACTCGTTAGCGCATCGTCAAAACAAAATGGCCGCAGCACCCGCTGCGGCCATCCGTCATGACATTCGAAATCGCGTGCGCTTCAGCAAACGCACAGCGAGCGAAGAAGCGAAAGCGAGCCTCACACGATATTCATCGCCAACGCACTCTCGCGATAATGCAGGCTCGCCTTTTCGGTATCGCCTAGCTGCTCGTGCAGCCGAGCCAACGCGCGGTGCGAGCGGATCTTCAACGTCTCGTTGTCGGCCAGCTTCAACGCACGCTCGAGGAACGACTGCGCCTTGCCCCACAACTGCTGATGCAGGCAAAGCCGCCCCAACGCGAACAGAAGATCTGCATCGTCCGGACGGTCCTTCTGCCATGCCTCCGCCTTCTGGATCAACGGCAACGCGTCGCCGCCCGCGGTGTCCGGATAACGGCGCAGCAAACGCGCGTCCCAGTTCTGAGCGAGCGCGTCCTCGACAATCTTGCGCGCTTCCTGTGGACGATTCAGCGCGACCAGCAGCTCCGCAGCCAGATCGGCGAGACGCGGCGAATGACGCTCCGTCGGCGTCAACGAGTTCCATAGTTCGAGCAGCGCATCGGCGTTATGCCGACGATCGCGCAACAGGTTCTCCGCTGCCAGTTGACGCAAACGCACAGCGACAGCCGGATGAATCGCCTCGCGCTTTTCCAGCGTCTTGACGAGCTTGAGCACTTCGCCCCAGTTCTTCAATTGCTGTTGCGCGCGCAACATGATTTGTTGCGCGTGAATGCGCCGGCCGCCCTGCGATTGCATTTCCTTGAGCGCTGCCAGCGCGCCGTCCGCGTCGCGGCCGTCGGCGCGCATGTCGGCGGTGGCCATCAGGCGTGCGTCCTGCCAGTCGGCTTGGTCGATCTGTGCAAGCCATTCGTCGCGCCGCCCATATTCATGCATGCGATGCGCCGCCGTCGCAGCGATCAAGCCAGCCGCACCCTTGTTGTCGCCGTTCGCGAGCGCATCTTTGGCGGCCTTTTCCGCACGGGAAAAGCGCCCGGCGTACAGGTTGCCGATTGCGTCGCGCAGCGCCGCATGCGCCTTGGCCACCCGCGCGCGGGCGCGGTACGCAGCCACGCGCTGCGGCATCCGCCAGATATTGCGCACGATGCGCAAGAGCGCATAGACCAGAATGAACAACACCACGAGCCCGACCACGAACAGATTCAACGACATGTCGACGCGGTACGGCGGATACACCAGCAGCACCTGCCCCATGTCGAAGCGCCCGACCACCGCGAGCACCACCGCGATGGCAAAGAGCAACGCGAGCCACAGAAGTCCCCGGATCGCCATGATTAACCTCGGCTCCGGTATTGATTGACCGCTTGCAGACTGGTGTTCAGATTCGGCAACTCCACTGCGGCTGAGCCGGCTTCGACCTGCTTGACGAGATCGACCACGTTCTGCGTTTTCTTCGACGATGCATCGAAATAACGCGTCAGCGCGTTTTGCGCCGCCTGCAAGTCGGACTTGAGCGTGGTCTCGTTGCGCGACAGCAGCGCGAGCCGTGCCGACAACAGCCGCAGCTTCACGTTCTCACGCACGAAATAGCCCTGATCGGGCGCGACCATCATCGCATCGGCATGGTCGATGCGGCGCACCTGCACGAGGCTCGTCAACTGCTGGCCGATGCCGCTCGTCACCTCGTGCCACCACACTTTCCAGCGCGGCTCGCCGGTGGCCGCCGCGACCTTCGCCGTGTCGGCCCAGGTGGCCGCGCGCGGCGTGGCATGCGCAATGGGCGCCTCGCCCGAGAGCGGCAGGCTGTCTACCTGATCGACCGCGTTGTCGAGCTTGATGGCAAGACCTGTGAGGTCGGTGGAAGGCGCCGCCTTCAGCTTGTCGATGTCCTGCGCGATGGCCTTGCGCACCGCGACCGCCTGCGCGCTGTCGGACGCCGCGAGCCGCGTGTCGGCGCTTTGCAGCGCGAAAAGCGCAAGCTGTGTGTTGCCGGTCAATTGCAATTGCTGACTCGCGGCAGAGAGCATTTGCCCGACCTCGGCGAGTGTCCAGTCGTCGCGATTGCGCGCCAGATCGGCGTATTGCTGTTGCAGCGCCTGTTGCGCGGCCTGTGCATCGGCGAGCTTGCCTTCCAGTTGCGCGACCTGCGAGTCCGACTGACGCACCGTGGCGAGCGCCTGCTCGGTCTTGATGCGCAACTCGTTGGTTTGTGTGTCGTTCGCCTGCTGGCGCTGCGCGATCTGCTGTTCGGTGCGCTCCAGCTTGCGATTGAGCGCGTACCCGCCCACGCCCGCGGCGCAAGCCAGAACCACGACGACAAACCACAGCAGCGGTCCGCTCGCGCTGCGGCGCTTCTGCGCTTCGTAGGGCGTGAAGGGTTGGTTCGGCGGCAAGCTGGCAGTCGCGGCCGGCTGGGGTGAAGCGTTCGTGGATGCGTTCGTTTCAGTCATGCGTGATTGAGCCGGTGAATGAGCCGGATTGGACGGTACCGGTTGAACTACGGTCGGCAGGGCGGCGAGCAGGGCTTGGGCGATGCGCTCGTCGCCCGCGCCGGACACCGTAATCCTATCAAAACCCAATGCCCGCGCGGTCTGCGCGATACGGGGATGCGGCGTGACGAGCAGCGCGCGCTTGAGCTGCGCGATTTCGTCGGCGGTCAGATGTTCGTGCGCGAGTTCGTGCAGATTGCGCACGCCCTCGGAACTCGTGAGCAGCCATGCATGCGCTTCGCCCGCCAGCAGTTGATGAACGCGCGCCCACGCCCCGATAGACGGTTCGGGCACGAGGCGCCGGTAAGCAGCGACCGTCTCGACCTGCGCGCCCGCTTCGCGCAGACGATCCGCAAGCCACTCGCGGCCGCCGTCGCCGCGCACGATCAGCACACGCTTGCCTTCGAGGCCCGTCTCGCCGAGCGCGGCCTCGATCGCGGCGTAGAGTCCCTCAGAATCGAAGCGACCGTTCTCGTCATCCACGCCCGCTGCCGGGCTGATGACCTGGTGTGCCGGCGCACTCACGCCGTGTCGCGCGAGCGCACGCACACTGCCCGGCCCGACCACGCCGAGCGGCAACGCATGCGGCCAGATCGCGCCGCTCTTCGCAAACGCGTGGTCGATCGCATTGGGCGACACGAATACGACGAGCGCGTAACGCTCCAGCGAACCGAGCGCGGCGCGCAGCGGCGTGTCGTCCGCAACCGGCGCTATGTCGATGAGCGGAAAGTCGAGCGTGGCGACGCCGGCTGCGGCAAGCCGCGCGATCAACTCGCTCGACTGACCGGCCGGTCGCGTAATGACGACCGTGAACGCCGCCTGACCGGCGCCCACGGATGATGCGTTGCGTGGAGTGTCGGCGGCCATCAGTCGCCGGAGACCGGGCTGTTGGCCGTGCCGCCTGCCGGGCCGCTTGCCGTGCTCAGCGCGCGGACAATCTCCATCGCGCCTTGCTGTTCGAGCGCGTTCGCCACTTCGCGGCCCAGCGCCACGGCGCGCTCCACGGTCGGTGCGGGCGCCGAGGCCTGCGCACTGAGCACGCGCCGGCCATCCGGCGTGGCCACGACGCCGCGCAGGTGCAACGCGCCGTCATGCCACTCGGCATAGGCCGCGAGCGGCACTTCACAACTGCCGCCGAGCGCGCGCGACACCATGCGCTCCGCCTCGACGGCTGCCGCCGTATGCTCGTGATGCAGCGGCGCGAGCCACGCCGCAAGGTCCGCCCGGCCTGCGCGAATCTCAATGCCGAGCGCGCCCTGCCCCGCAGCAGGCAAGCTGTCTTGCGGATCGAGCAGCGCGCGAATCCTGTCGCCAAGACCCAGGCGCTTCAAACCCGCTGCGGCGAGAATGATCGCCGCGTAATCGCCGCGGTCGAGCTTGGCGAGGCGCGTGTCCAGATTGCCTCGCAGCGGACGCACTTCGAGATGCGGATAGCGCATGCGCAGCATCGCTTCGCGGCGCAGGCTCGAGGTGCCCACCACCGCGCCCGCGGGCAGCGCGGCGAGCGACTCGTAATGGTTGGAGACCAGCGCGTCACGCGGGTCTTCGCGCTCCATGATGGTGGACAGCGCGAAGCCCGGGGGCAATTCCATCGGCACGTCTTTGAGCGAATGCACGGCCAGATCGGCGCGGCCGTCGGCGAGCGCGGCTTCGAGTTCTTTCACGAAGAGACCCTTGCCACCCACCTTCGACAACGTACGGTCGAGAATCTGATCGCCGCGTGTCGTCATTCCGAGGATTTTTACCTCGCAAGATGGATATAATTTGTGCAGCGCACATTGCACATGCTCCGCCTGCCACATGGCAAGGCGGCTCTCTCGCGAAGCAATCACAAGCGTGTGGGGTGGCGCGGCAAACGTCTCGGTGTTCATTAGCTTGTCGATTGAATGACGGGATCAAATAACAAGGAATGTTAGCACGCGCCCTTGCGCTCTCCCCCCGGTTCGCCCCCTGCCGCTCGTTGCGGAACAAGGCTCGAATCGAGGTGCGGCGGGGCGCCGTGCCGACCCGGTAGCAACGGAGGAGACGGGCTTCGCGCCACGCGCGGCTGTCCCACGCGCTTTGGAGGCTGTCTTGCGGCTGTCTCGAGGCTGACTTTAGGCTGTCCCGCCTGAGCCTCTTCGCGCACGATCGTTCGCGCATCGCGCCGCTGCATGCGCGATGATTCAATGCGGCGCAACATGCGCCGTATGCAGAGTTCGTGCGAGCGCGGCCCTCCTCTCCGACGTATCGTCATCGGTGCATACCGCTTCATGCAGTTCACGTTGCAGTTCAGTGCAGTTTCGAGTTCCGCAGTAGCAGTTCATCACTTAACAGACCCTGGCTTCCCTGAGGAAACCCATCGTGACGTCTTCTGGATCGGCGCGCTCAGCCCGCCGCAACACTGCATCGCCCAACGCTTCCACTGCCGACGCCGGCGCGTTCCCGGCTTCGGCACCCATCGCGGCCGACGCCGCTCCGGCTGGCAAGGTCAAACGCGCGACGTCGGGCGCGAAGGCCGCCACGGCCTCTCAAGCCGCCAAGGCCGAAAAAGCCAGCAACGCCGCTACAGCCACCAAGGCCCTGAAAGCCGGCAAGGCAGGCAAAACCTCCTTGCCCGTCAAAGCGGACAAAGCCGGTAAAGCCGATAGAGCTGACAAGGCGGTCAAAGCCGATAAAGAAGACAAAGCCCTGAAGATGCCGAAGCCGGGCAAGTCCAGCGAGGCGGTTCCTTCCACGAAGAAGACGAAAGGCGAAGCCGCCGGCCCCACGCCGGCCCTGCCAGCCATCTCCGCGGACGCGTCGGCCGCCGCGCCGAAAACCAACGGCCGCACGCGCGACGACAAGGACCATCCGCTCTTCCAGGACATCCGCTACCTCGGACGGCTGCTTGGCGACGTGCTGCGCGAACAGGAAGGCGACGAAGTGTTCGACGTCGTCGAAACGATCCGGCAGACAGCCGTGCGCTTTCGCCGCGAGGATGACAACGCCGCCGCGCAAACGCTCGACAAAAAGCTGCGCTCGCTAAGCCCCGAACAAACGGTGAGCGTGGTGCGTGCGTTCAGCTACTTCTCGCATCTCGCCAACATCGCCGAAGACCGTCACCGCAATCGCCGTCACCGCATTCACGCGCTGGCAGGCTCCGCCGCGCAGCCCGGCAGCATTGCCTATGCGCTGGAGAGACTGGTCGAAGCGGGCGCCGCCGCGACGCCGGTGCTGCAACAGTTCTTCAACGACGCGCTGATCGTGCCCGTGCTGACGGCGCACCCCACCGAAGTGCAGCGCAAGAGCATTCTCGACGCCGAGCACGACGTCGCGCGCCTGCTCGCCGAGCGCGACCAGCAGTTGACCGAGCGCGAACGCGCGCACAACGAGACCATGTTGCGCGCACGCGTCACGTCGCTATGGCAAACGCGCATGCTGCGCGATTCGCGCCTCACCGTGGCCGACGAAATCGAGAACGCACTGTCGTACTACCGCGCGACTTTCCTCGAAGAAATCCCCGCGCTCTATGCCGACATCGAAGAAGCGCTGAAAGAGCACGGCCTCGAAGCACGCCTGCCGCCCTTCTTCCAGATGGGCAGTTGGATCGGCGGCGACCGCGACGGTAACCCGAACGTCACCGCCGAGACGCTCGAGCACGCCATTGCGCGCCAGGCCGAGGTGATCTTCGAGCACTATCTGGAGCAGGTGCACAAGCTGGGCGCCGAGTTGTCCGTATCGAATCTGCTCGCGGGCGCAAGCGACGAGCTGAAAGCGCTCGCCGACATTTCGCCGGACCGCTCGCCGCATCGCACGGACGAGCCGTACCGGCGCGCGCTGATCGGCATGTACACGCGGCTCGCCGCAAGCGCACGGGTGCGCCTCGGCGAAGGCAGCGTGCCGCTGCGCAGCGCGGGCCGCGGCGCAGCGCCGATCCGCGCAACCCCGTATGACGACGCCTCGGAGTTCGTGCGCGACCTGCATGTGCTGATCGATTCGCTCGCCGCGCACCACGGTGCGCCGCTTGCCGCGCCGCGTCTTGCGCCGCTCGCGCGCGCAGCGGAAGTGTTCGGCTTCCATCTGGCGAGCATCGACTTGCGCCAGAGCTCGGACATTCACGAAGCGGTGATCGCGGAACTGCTCAAGCGCGCGGGCGTGCACGACGACTACGCGGCGCTCTCCGAAAGCGAGAAGCTCGCAGTGCTGCTCGCGGAACTCGCGCAGCCGCGCCCGCTGCGCCTGCCGTATGCCGAGTACTCGGATCTCGTGAAAAGCGAACTCGGCGTGCTCGAACAGGCTCGCGTCACGCGCGAGAAATTCGGCGCGCGCGCGGTGCGCAACTACATCATTTCGCACACGGAAACGGTCAGCGATCTGGTGGAAGTGATGCTGCTGCAAAAAGAGACCGGCCTGCTGCAGGGACAACTCGGCAATCCGAACGATCCTGCGAAGGCGGCGCTCATGGTGATCCCGCTCTTCGAGACGATCCCCGATCTGCGCAACGCGCCGCACATCATGCGCGATCTGCTTGCGCTGCCGGGCGCCGACTCGATCATCGAGCACCAGGGCAACGAGCAGGAAGTGATGCTCGGCTATTCGGACAGCAACAAGGACGGCGGCTTCCTCACGTCGAATTGGGAGCTGTACCGCGCCGAACTCGCGCTCGTCTCGCTCTTCAACGAGCGCGGCATCACGCTGCGCCTGTTCCACGGACGCGGCGGCACCGTCGGCCGTGGCGGCGGTCCGACCTATCAGGCGATTCTGTCGCAGCCGCCTGGCACGGTCGACGGCCAGATCCGCCTGACCGAGCAAGGCGAGGTGATCGCAAGCAAGTTCGGCAATCCGGAAATCGGCCGGCGCAACCTGGAAACGGTGGTCGCGGCGACGCTCGAAGCGTCGCTGCTGCCGCATGGCAATGCGCCCGCCGAGCTGCCCGCATTCGAAGAAACGATGCAGCAGCTTTCCGACGCGGCGATGGCCTCGTACCGCGCGCTCGTGTACGAAACACCCGGTTTCAAGGAGTATTTCTTCGAGTCGACGCCGATCTCGGAGATCGCGGAACTGAACATTGGCAGCCGTCCGGCGTCGCGCAAATTGCAGGACCCGAAGCATCGCAAGATCGAAGACCTGCGCGCGATTCCCTGGGGCTTCTCGTGGGGCCAGTGCCGCCTGCTGCTGACCGGATGGTATGGCTTTGGCAGCGCGGTCGGCGCGTATCTCGACGGCGCGCCGAGCGACGCCGAACGCGCACGCCGCCTTGCGCTGCTCAAGAAGATGCACAAGAGCTGGCCGTTCTTTTCGACACTGCTCTCGAATATGGACATGGTGCTCGCGAAGACCGACCTTGCGGTGGCCTCGCGCTATGCGGCGCTCGTGTCCGACAAGAAGCTGCGCAAGCATGTGTTCGAGCGGATCGTCGCGGAATGGGAGCGCACTTCCAAGGTCTTGTCGGAGATCAGCGGCAAGAGCGAGCGGCTTGCGGAAAATCCGCTGCTCGCGCGTTCCATCAAGAACCGTTTTCCGTATCTGGATCCGCTCAATCACCTGCAGGTCGAACTGCTCAAACGTCACCGTGCGGGCGATACCAACGCGCGCGTGCGGCGCGGAATTCATTTGACCATCAACGGGATCGCGGCGGGCTTGCGCAATACGGGCTAGCGCTTGCGAAGCGGGCGGCGGCGTGTCTTGCGGGCGCCGCTGCGCTTTGAATCGACGGAGCCGGACGTGGAGGTGTTGCCACGGCCGGCTTTGTTTTTGGCGCGTGCGGTTGTGTTGCGGGCGATGCTCGAGGTCGACGCAGCAATCGCATTCGCAGCGCTCAGCGCGCGTCGATCATCAATGCATCCAGCTTGAACGAGCCGTCTTCCTGCACGTCGAAATACTGCCGCACTTCATCCGGCGCGCCGCGCCACAGCGACTGGATCGCGACCACGCGCGGCTCGGGCGTGCGCATGCGAGCAACCCACGAGCTGAACTCGATGTCGATGCGCCAACGCTCGCGAATCGACGCCTTGAAGCCCGCGGCTTCGAACATCGCGAGCCATTCGTCGGCGCGGTAATCGCGAATGTGCGAGCCGTCGCGCAACAGTTCGATAGCCTGAAGATGCGTATCGAGCAGCGGATGGTCGGTGCCCGCAATGTCGATGAACAACACTCTGCCGCCCGGCTTCAGCACGCGCCGCACTTCGGCCAGCGCGGGCGCGACGTCGTGCCAGTGGTGCGCGCTCATGCGGCTGATCACCCAGTCGAACGTGTGATCGTCGAACGGCAGGCTTTCAGCGGCGCCCTGCTGGGTGCAAATGTTGGCGAGGCCGCGCTCCTTCGCCGCCCCTTCGACGGTGGCAAGCATCGGCGCAGCAATGTCGTACGCGACCACCTCTTTTGCGTGCGGCGCCACGGCGAAGCTCGCGTGGCCGGCGCCGCAGCCCATGTCCAGCACCGTTGCGCCCGGCGTCGCGGCAACCGCGTCGGCGAGCGTGCGCAGGTCGGCGCCGCTTGCATGGGTTGGACTCGTCAAATAGGCGGCGGCGGTCGAGCCAAAGGCGTCGGCGACCTGATCGTGATGCTTCATGAGTAGCTCCGGTTGTCTGCGTGGGACAAGTATCGTGTGGGTCCGCGTGTAGCGCCCGGCAGCGCGGCCTGCCGTTCATGCCGCTACGCCGATACAATAGAGCCCGTTCAGTACCAGTACAAGTTAAGCAATTATTCTGGTATCTAAACCACCCTCTTCACCACTTTCTTCACGCGCTGCAAGAATCGAATGACCCCGCGAACCAGTCAGCCCGCTTCCGCCGATCACCCGCCGCCGCTCGAGGCCACTCCGGCCCGCGCGCTCGGCGACTTTATCCGCGCGCATCGCGAACGGCTGTCACCGCAGGCGCTCGGCCTGCCGCCGGGCCCGCGCCGCCGCACGCCCGGCCTGCGTCGCGAGGAAGTCGCTCAACTGTGCGGGGTAAGTCCGACGTGGTACACGTGGATCGAGCAAGGGCGTCCGGTTTCCGCTTCCGCGGACGCGCTCGCGCGCATTGCTGTCGCGTTGCAACTGTCGCGCGCCGAACGCGCGTATCTGTTCGAGCTGGCGGCGCAGCGCGATCCGGCCGAACCCGACCCGGCCGCCGCCGACGCGCCCGCCACGCTGCTGGAAACGGTGCAACTCGTGAACACGCCGGCCTACGTGCTCGACCGTCAATGGAACGCGCTCGCGTGGAACGAGCGCGCGGCCGGGTTGTTCGTCGGCTGGCTGGACGGCACGCACGACCGCAATCTGCTGCGCTATACGTTCACGGAGCCGGCGGCGCGCGAGCTGATCGTCGACTGGGAAACCCGCGCGCGGCGGCTTGCCGCCGAGTTCCGTGCGGATTCCATCCGTCACTTGAGCGACGCGCCCACGCGTGCGCTGATCGATTCCTTGAGCGCGGCGAGCGACGCGTTCGCGCGCTTCTGGGCTTCGCAGGACGTGGGCGGCCGCGAAGGCGGGCGGCGCGAGTTCAACCACCCGCGCGAGGGCCGGCTCGTCTACGATCAGATCACTTTCAAGCCCGCGCATCGCGAAGATCTGAAACTCGTCGTGCTGGTGCGCGAGTAGCGCCCGGTGCGGGCTTTCCGCTGTCAACCCGCGCGAGCCCCCACCGACTGCCGCCGACTCAGCGCAACTCGCGCCCGCCAACCCCGCACGCTCCGCTGCTCAGTTCGCATCGCCCAAGCGGCGTCGCGCGCGCCGAGCCTCTCAGTCGCCGGGGCGGCCTGTCGCCGGTGTTAAAATCGCGTTCTTTCCCGCTTGCGCGGCGTAGGCAGCCGTGTCGTTGCATTCGCGCCGTCAGCCGCTTCACCGCCCGCTCCACTGCCCTTTAACCGCTGCTCAATTGCCCAACACCATGACGTCCCAACTGCACAAAAAAGGCGAAGCCTGGTCGGCTCGCTTCTCGGAGCCGATGTCGGAGCTCGTCAAACGCTACACGTCGTCGGTTTTCTTCGACAAGCGTCTGGCACTCGTCGACATTGAAGGGTCGCTCGCGCACGCCTCGATGCTGGCCGCGCAAAAGATCATCGCCGCCGACGACCTCGCCGCGATCCAACGCGGCATGGCGCAGATCAAGGGTGAAATCGAGCGCGGCGAGTTCGAGTGGCAACTCGACCTGGAAGACGTGCACCTGAACATCGAGGCGCGCCTGACCGCGCTGATCGGCGACGCGGGCAAGCGTCTGCACACGGGCCGCTCGCGTAACGATCAGGTCGCAACGGATATCCGCTTGTGGCTGCGCGGCGAGATCGACCGTATCGGCGAATTGCTGAAGGAGTTGCGCACCGCGCTGCTCGACATGGCGGAGAAAAACGCGTCGACCATCATGCCCGGCTTCACGCACTTGCAGGTCGCGCAACCCGTCACGTTCGGCCATCACCTGCTCGCCTACGTCGAAATGTTTTCACGCGACGCCGAGCGCATGCTGGATTGCCGCAAGCGCGTGAACCGCCTGCCGCTCGGCGCAGCCGCGCTCGCCGGCACGAGCTATCCGATCGACCGTCATGCCGTGGCGAAGACGCTCGGCTTCGACGGCATCTGCGCCAATTCGCTCGACGCGGTTTCCGACCGCGACTTCGCGATCGAATTCACGGCCGCCTCGGCATTGGTCATGACGCACATCTCGCGCTTCTCCGAAGAACTCGTGCTGTGGATGAGCCCGCGCGTCGGCTTTATCGATCTCGCCGACCGCTTCTGCACCGGCTCGTCCATCATGCCGCAGAAGAAAAACCCGGACGTGCCCGAACTCGCGCGCGGCAAGACGGGCCGCGTGAACGGGCACCTGATGGCGCTGCTCACGCTGATGAAGGGCCAGCCGCTCGCATACAACAAGGACAATCAGGAAGACAAGGAGCCGCTGTTCGACACGGTCGATACCGTGGCCGATACGCTGCGCATCTTCGCTGAAATGGTGGCCGGCATTTCGGTGAAGCCGCAAGCCATGCGCGACGCCGCATTGCAGGGCTTTTCCACGGCGACCGATCTGGCCGACTATCTGGTCAAGCGCGGCCTGCCGTTTCGCGACGCGCACGAAGCAGTCGCGCTCGCCGTGCGCATCTGCGCGGATCGCGGTTGCGATCTCGCCGATCTCACCCTCGACGAAATGCGCGCCGAGTTGCCGAACGTCGCGCATCTGATCGGCGAAGACGTGTTCTCGTATCTGACGCTCGAAGGCTCGGTGGCAAGCCGCAATCATCCGGGCGGAACCGCGCCCGAGCAGGTGCTCGCAGCGGTCAAGGCCGCGCGGCAGGCGTTGAACTGACGAGCGGACGCGCCGTCGCCACGGCGCTCAAGCATGGCAAATCGCGAAGGCGAACTCGTTGACGGGTTCGCCTTTTTTGTTGGGCGCATGCCCGCCGATACAGGGGCGAACGCGGATTGAAACCGCGCGGTTTTTGACTACCATCAAGACAGGTTCAGCCCTTTTTCGTGGTTCATCATGCTTACCCGCACGCGCTCTCTTCTTGCTCCAACCCAATACAGCGCGCGCCGCGGCTGCGCATGGTCGACCTTGTCGCGCGGCACGGCAGTGACGGCCTTGCTCGCGCTGACTGTCGCCGGCTGCACGATCACGCCGCCGCCACGCACGACGGTGGCCACGCCGCCCGCGGCGGTCAACAGCGCCACGCTGGATCAATACCGCGAAGCCGTTGCGCGGCGCATCGTCGAGCGCAGCCCGTCTTATGTGCTGCGCGGCACGCCGCAAGCGATGCTGCGCTCGCTCGTCGTGGTGTCCTTCACCGTGGATCGCAACGGGCACGTGGTGCAGTCGTCGGTGTATCGAACCAATGGCGACGACGAAGCCGAAGGCACCGCGCTCGCCAGCTTGCGGCGTGCGTCGCCGCTGCCCTTGCCGCCCGGCAAGTTGCTGAACGGCCGCGGCCAGTTGGAACTCTTCGAAGACTGGCTGTTCAACGACGACGGCAAATTCCAGTTGCGCGAACTTGCCCCGCCGCAAGCGCTGACTATCGACTAGGTGGGGCGACTGGGTGAGTCGGCCGCACTCATTGAGTGGGTGGGTCGGCTGAGCGGGTCATCCTGGGAGTGGCTCGGTCTGAGACTGACGCGCTGGTCGGCCGCCCGCCTTGCTGCGCGAGCGCCACGCTCGCTATAATTTTCCGATTCCCCGCCGGAGCCTTCCGGCACCGCTCAGGCAGCCTGCTCATCCGCAGGTGTGCCCGCAGCAGCCTGTCGCGGCACCGCGTCATCCGTGCGTGCCGCGCAAGCGCCTTTGTGCAATGCGTTGTATGGTTGTGCGTTGCGAGTCCTCGCTCGACGCAACCTCGGCGCGTGATGCGCACAAGCGCGCGAACCTCAACAAAGATGCCGATTCAGCTCGCCGCCTCGCGCGCGCCGCCCGACTGACCGCACTGCGGACAACAAGGCTGCCGCTGGGCGAGCGCCGCCGTCGCAGGTACTGGCGGCAACCACCGGCGTCACGACACATATGGAGACCCTGCATGTCCACATCGCCGATTTCCGCGGCCGGGCCCAATGCGGCCAGGCAAACCCATAGCGGGCGGATCATTTTCGCGAGCTTCATCGGCACCGCGATCGAGTTCTACGACTTCTACGTCTATGCGACCGCCGCGGCGCTCGTCATCGGTCCGGTGTTTTTTCCGCATGGGTCGGCAACGGCTCAGGCTTTATCGGCTTTCGTCACGTTCGGCATTGCGTTTGTCGCGCGGCCCATCGGCTCGTTTCTGTTCGGCCATTTCGGCGACCGCATTGGGCGCAAGTCGACACTGGTCGCGTCGCTGCTCGTGATGGGCATTTCGACCACGCTGATCGGCTTCGTGCCTGGCTACGACACGATCGGCAGCCTTGCGCCGATTCTGCTGTGCCTTCTGCGCTTTGGCCAGGGCATCGGGCTTGGCGGCGAATGGGGCGGCGCGGCGCTGCTCGCCACCGAAAACGCGCCGGCCGGCAAGCGCGCGTGGTTCGGCATGTTCCCGCAACTGGGCCCGTCAATCGGCTTTCTCGCGTCCAACGGCCTGTTCTTCGCGCTCGCCATGTCGCTCACCGACGAACAGTTCCGTAGCTGGGGCTGGCGCGTGCCGTTCCTCGTCAGTGCTGTGCTGGTGGCGCTGGGTCTGTACGTGCGCCTGAAGATTGCCGAGACGCCGGCTTTCCAGGCCGCTATCGAACGGCAGGAGCGTGTCAAGGTGCCCATCGCCACGCTGCTGTCGCAGCACTGGCTGCCCACGCTGCTCGGCGCACTGGCGATGGTGGTCTGCTACACGCTGTTCTACAACGCGACGACCTTCTCGCTGTCGTACGGGGTCTCGGTGCTGCATATTCCGCGGCAGACGTTTCTCGGGCTACTGTGCATCGCCGTGGTCTTCATGGCGCTCGCTACGCCGCTCTCGGCACGGGCAAGCGACCGGTATGGCCGCAAGCCGGTGCTGATCGTGGGCATCGTCGCGGCGGTGCTGTCCGGCTTCACGATGGCGCCGCTTCTCGGCAGCGGGCAGACGCCGCTCGTGCTGCTGTTCCTCGTGATCGAGCTGTTCCTGATGGGCGTGACCTTCGCGCCAATGGGCGCGCTGCTGCCCGAGCTGTTCCCCACCAATGTGCGTTATACCGGCGCGGGCGTGTCGTACAACCTCGGCGGGATTCTGGGGGCGTCCGTGGCACCGTATATCGCGCAGATGCTCGCTGCGCGCGGCGGGTTGCCGTGGGTCGGCGCATACGTGTCGATTGCAGCCGCTATCAGCATGATCGGCGTGCTGTGCATGCGCGAGACACGCGACTCGCGCATGATGTGACGGCAGCGCTGCGCGACGCAGTGAGCTTCGGCGGCGATCGCCGGAGTGTCGGCCTGGCGGGGCTTCTCTGAGTGAATCCCCTGCCTTGCCTGCCTTTTTGACTTGCCTATACTCGAATCCGAGAAACCCCACGGTAAGCAGGGAGGCCCGGATGAATCTTCATCTTCACAATGCCGACATCGTGATGATCATCGCGCTCGCGCTTTTGTGTTCAATGCTGCTCGCGCTGCGCTTTCGTCCCGCCAGTTGGAAGGGCATTGTCGTCGAGGCGTTGGCCGCCAATGCGGCGGCCATTACCGCCGTGGTCGCGTTCGAAATGCTGGTCGCCTGACACGCTCCTATTCCCTCTGTGTCTTTTGCGAGCCGCGAGCCGCGGTCTGCGGTGCGCAAGACCGCCCGCTCAGCGGCTCGCCGGCTTCGCGGCTTCGCGGCTTCGCGGCTGAGCGGCTGAGCGGCTGAGCGGCTGAGCGGCTGAGCAGCTGAGCGGCTGAGCGGCTGAGCGACTCAGGGGCCGCCCGCCTGAGCGGTCGAGGCTGCCCAGCGATCTCACCGATAGTAATAGCCGTGGTGGTAGTAGCCGCCACCGCCGTAGTAATAGCCCGGCGCCGGAGCGACGATACAGCCGCCCAGCATGGTGGCAAGCACAGTGCCGGCGAGCAGGGTGAGGATCAAGCGTTTCATGTTGTTCTCCATCGAGTCAGTGTGTTCGAGCCGAGGTCTCGAATGACTCGATTGAACACGACCCGCCCCTGCGAGAACGTTGCCAGTTGTAAGGGAAGATCACGGCGGGGTTACATATTTGAGAAGGCGGCCTGGCCTCGCTGGACGGGTGACGTCGGGAATTGGTGTTCAGCTAGATAGCTGTCAAAAACACCGTCTATACTCGTTGCATGTGCCCGCCGCCGACGCGCCGTATGCCTCATGCGTCCTGGCTGGACGAAGATGCACGTGCGTCACGCATACGCGCCTGGAACGCCACTGGAAAGCGGATTCAAAGGTGCCCTGAAGCCGCTCACAAGCAGCATGATCGACCGGATTCCTGCCCGAGCCGTGCAATCGCGGCGGGTGCAACGAAGCTTACGACCAACGAAAAGCGACAGATTTAACAAGCGTGTAATGCATGCGTGGCGCGCAACGAACGCTCGGTGAACAAGTTTCGAGCACTTTACGCCGCATATTTCACGCAGCAATGCGGTTCCTCTTCGCCCGACGTTCCCCGACGCGGGCGTTTGCGGGCGTCACGTGGCAGGGCCGTTCAAACCGGCACCGTGCGCGTCACGCCCTTTTTCTTTGAGCAAACGATTGCGCCGCGCGTTGCTATCAAGCGGCAGCCGAGCCTCGCTCCGCGGCCACAACGTGCGGATCGAGGTGCACGTAGTCGATTGCGCCGAGCACGTCGCTGATAGGCGGCACCGAAAAGCCGTCGCCCACCGAGATCGAGCGGAACGGCGCTTCCACCCCGCAGTGCGACGGCGAAGTCGCCACGAAGACCATCACCGTGCGCTTTTGCAGCGCATGCGCGAGGTGAACGAAGCCGGTATCGGTGCCGACGACCAGCGCGCATGCGTCGATCATTTGCGCGATTTCAGTGACGCTCAGCTTAGGCAGCACCCTTGCGCCCGGCACCTGCGCGGCGATCTGCTCGGCCTCTTGCCGCTCGCTTTCGGAACCCCACGGCAGCACCACGCGAAAGCCCCGTTCAGCCAGTTCCGCGCCGACCACGCCCCAGTGCGAGACGGGCCATTTCTTGTCGTCTTTCGACGTGGCGTGAAAAAGCGCTGCGACGGGCGCGCGCTCATCCGCGAACAACGGCTTGGCCGGTTCGGGCAATTTCAGATCGTAAACAGCCGGACCTTGCACCTCATAGCCCAGAGCCTCGCCTGCGCTGATGCGCATGCCGTGCCACGCATTGCATAGCGGACGCGGACCGAAGCGACCGGTGTACGCAAATGCGGCGCCGCGCTCGCCCAAATCTTGCGACTGATAGCCGATGCGCCGCGACGAGCGGGCCAGAAACGCGATGATCGCGCTCTTGTACACGCCGTGAATGTCGATAATGTAGTCGTACCGATGCGCGCGCAGCTCTGAAATGGACGCCGCGATGGCCTTGAAGTCGGCCCAGCGGCGCGCTTTCTTGAAGCGGCGCAGCGGTGCGCACAGCACGCGGTCTATGCCTTTGCACCATTGCGCCACTTCGGCGAATGCTTCGTCCGCGGCCCAATCGACCTGAACGCCGGGAAATGCGCGTTTGATATCAGCCACGACGGGCAGCGCTTGCACGATATCGCCGAGTGACGTGACCTTGACGATAAGGACTCGCTTCATTAAGGGCCTTTGGTTGTTCAGACGTCAAAACATTTTAGCCGACGAATGGAATAGTCTTTGCTGAACCGGGCAAGACAGGCGCCCGGCAATAATACGGCGCCTTACAACGCGCGCCTTACAACCTGCCTTTTTACTACATTTCACAAGGCTTTCACAGCGTTTCAGGGCGTCTGCACCCTTTATACTTCGTCATTTGCTTCCTCACAGACTCATGCCCCGAGCACAACCTCTTTCTTCCTTCGGGATCGTGCGTCGAGCCAGACGCCTTTGGCGGCAATACGGCATTTTCTGGCTGGGCGCAATCGCGGTCGGGCTCGTCGCGGTGCTCTACGCACGGCTGATCGACTGGGGCTATAGCGAATTCCGGACGGTGCAGCGCGAGCATGTGTGGGCGCCGCTCATCATCACGCCCGCCGTGGCCGCCCTCGCCGTGTGGCTCACGCGCAAATTTTTCCGCGGCGCGGAGGGCAGCGGCATCCCGCAGGTGATCGCTACGCTTCATGCGAAGCCCGGCGAATACGGCGCGCGGCTGCTGTCAGTGCGCATTCTGCTCGGCAAGATCGCGGTGTCTTTTCTCGCGATTCTCGGCGGCTTCACGATCGGCCGCGAAGGTCCGACCGTGCAGGTGGGCGCCGCGCTCATGTTCAATCTGCGCAGGCTCTATCCGCGTTCGAATGCGCTGATCGAACGGCAACTGGTGCTGGCCGGCGCGGCGGCGGGCTTGTCGGCGGCATTCAATACGCCGCTCGCCGGTATTGTGTTCGCCATCGAGGAGTTGACGCGCAGCTTCGAGGCTCGCGCGAGCGGCGTGCTCATTACGGCGATCATCATTGCCGGTGTGATCGCGCTCGGGCTGAACGGCAACTACACGTATTTCGGCACGATTCAGATCGGCGCGCACTTTCCCAATCTGCTTGCGCTGGCGGTGCTGCTCACTGCCATCGTCACCGGCCTCGCGGGCGGCGTGTTCGGCTGGTTACTGCTGAACACCGCGCGCTGGATTCCCGCGCCGTTGCGCCAGCTGCACGGCGAGCGGCCGGTTGCGTTCGCCGCGCTGTGCGGCCTCGCGATCGCGGCAGTCGGCCTGATTTCGGGCGGCACCACTTTCGGCAGCGGCTATGCCGAAGCGCGCGGATTGCTCGACGGCAACCAACAGTTATCCGTGTTCTATCCGTTCCTCAAGATGATCTCGATGGTCGGCTCGTACCTGCCCGGCATTCCGGGCGGCATCTTCGCGCCGTCCCTCTCGATTGGCGCGGGCTTCGGCAATCTGCTGCATATGGTGTTCGGCTCCATGCAATTGCCGATGCTGATTGCGCTTGCGATGGTGGGCTATCTGGCGGCCGTCACGCAATCGCCCATCACGTCGTTTGTGATCGTGATGGAGATGATCAACGGACACGCGCTCGTGATCTCGCTGATGGCTACCGCGCTGATCGCGAGCCGCGTTGCACGCGTCTTTGCGCCGCCGCTTTACGAAGCCCTTTCGGAGCGCTACCTGGCGCCACTGCCGCGGCCGGCGCCCGCTCCGGTGCCCGAAGTGCCGGAGGTCGAGGCGCCTGAAGCGGTGACGGAAGCAGCCAACGGCGATGGGCCCGCGCCGTCAGGCGACGCGCCAACTGATGCACCCGCTGATCGGCCGCGGTGATCCGTTGCGGTAATCCGTGAGGCTGGTGCTTTGCGCGGGTGCTATGCGCGGGTGCTTTGCGCGCATGCTTCGCGGCGGTGCTTTGCGCGATGCTTCGCGCTGGCGCGCTGCGCAGTGAGCTCGGGCAGGCGCGAACAGATGCATCGGTCGGCCCGTCAGCGCGACGTGCCCGCCTGCCCTTCTGTCCGCCGCGCCCGTCAGGTCTGCGGTATTTCGATCTTGACCTCGAGCACTTCGAGGTCGTCCTGGCGTTCGAGGCTCACGCGGATGTCGTCATCCGAGATCCTCACGTACTTCGAAATCACGGCCACCAGTTCGCGTTGCAACGCAGGCAGATAATCGGCGGGAGCATGGCCGCCGGCGCGCTCGTGCGCGATGATCAACTGCAGGCGTTCCTTCGCTACCGACGCGGATTTCTTCTTCTCGCCCAGCAAAAACGAAAGAATCGACATAACGTGCGCTCCCCTTACTTGGTGCCGAAGAGGCGCTGCAGCAGCCCGGGCTTCTGGTAATCGATAAAGCGAAGCGATTTCTGCTCGCCGAGGAAACGCGATACGACGTCTTTATAGGCTTCGGCGACGTCGGTGCCGTCCAGGTGCACGGCCGGCAAACCCTGGTTCGACGCGTGCAGCACGGCTTCCGATTCCGGAATGACGCCGATCAGGTCGATGCGCAGAATTTCCTGAATGTCCGTGAGCGACAGCATCTCGCCTTCGCTCACGCGCTTCGGGTTGTAGCGCGTGATCAGCAGATGCTCCTTGATCGGCTCCTTGCCTTCAATGGCGCGCTTGGTCTTCGACGAAAGAATGCCGAGGATGCGGTCCGAGTCGCGCACCGACGACACTTCCGGGTTCGTCACGATCAGCGCCTCGTCGGCGAAGTGCATGGCGAGCAGCGCGCCCGATTCGATACCGGCCGGCGAATCGCACACAATGTATTCGAAGTCCATTGCGATCAGGTCGTTAATGACCTTCTCGACGCCTTCCATCGTGAGCGCGTCTTTGTCGCGCGTTTGCGAGGCCGGAAGAATGAAGAGGTTCTCGCACTTCTTGTCCTTGATGAGCGCCTGGTTCAGATTGGCTTCGCCCTGGATCACATTGATCAGGTCGTACACCACGCGGCGCTCGCAGCCCATGATGAGATCGAGGTTGCGCAGGCCGACGTCGAAGTCGATCACGGCGGTTTTGCTGCCCCGCAATGCGAGGGCCGATGCAAAACTCGCGCTCGTGGTCGTCTTGCCCACGCCACCCTTGCCCGATGTCACCACAATGATTTTTGCCATTACCCTTACCTTGTGTTCGTCAAATTCGTCAATTATGTGCGGCCGTAGTTCGTGCAAAGCGCCGCCTGCCGCAAAGCCCGGGCACGGCGCGCTTCGCGGCGCTTACGTGAGCCGCAATGGTTCGATCATCAACTTTTCTTCTTCGAGCCAGATCTGCACGGGCTTGCCGAGTACGTCGGCCGGCAGCGGGTTTTCGGTGGTCCGATAGATACCCGCGATCGAAATCAGTTCCGGTTCGAGACACGTGCAGAAAATGCGCGCGTCGTGATTGCCTTGCACGCCGGCAAGCGCGCGGCCGCGCAACGGCGCATAGATATGGATATTGCCTTCCGCAATGACTTCCGCGCCGTAGCTCACGAGTCCGAGCACAACCAGATCGCCCTTTGCGTAGATGCGCTGGCCCGAGCGCAGCGGCTTTTCGACCACCATGGTTTGCGACGAAGTGGCGAGGCGCACGGGTTCGGCGGCGGGCGCAGCCTCCGGCGAGCCGGCTGCGGTGGCGCCCGGCGCGGCATTCGTGCCTGCCGCGGCGGCAGCACCGCCTGGATTGTCTGCACTGACTGCACCGATTTCACCGCCTGCACCCTGCGCGCCGTCTGTCGCGAGACCTGCCGCGCCGTTTGCTGCCGACGCGCTCGCCGCATCTTCATCAGCCGGTTTTGCGGTCGCGCCGCGACGATCGCGCGCTTCGAGAAGCGGCAACGCGGATTCCGCCGCCCACGACTGCTGCGTCTCTGCGACCACGCCGACCGGCCGCATGCGCACGCTCTCGAGCAGTTGCGCGATGTCGGCAAGCGGCACACGCTCGTTCTCCGTGAGGCGGCGCACGTCGATCGCGACAACGTCGTTAGCGAAGAATTCGGGGGTCGCCTCGAAGCGCCGGGTCAGCTCAGCACGCATGGCGTCGAGGTCAGTCGTCTTGACCACAAAAAGGAGCGTGTCGACGGAACCGCTGCGAAGTTCGAAAAAAGGCGATTTCTTGGGCGACATAGCGTTCGGCAAAAAATTTTGCGTATTTTACAGGCGTCCACGCGCGCGGCGAGATTTTTTGCCCGACAGCGCGGCTGACAATCGCACGTTGTCCGCGCAAAACGATCGCACAGCGCCGCACATGGACGGACGATGCACGGCAGCCATCGAGCTACAGGCGCGCAGACGAAGGGAACAGGCAAGACATGCAGACGGGCGGCAGAACTGCTGCGCCGCTCGGTGGGATCACGCGTCAACCACAGATGAATTGCAGGTCAATCACACAGCAACTGCGGGCGACGAAGATGGTACGTGGCGAACCAGCAGGCTTTCGGCCTGCTCCGGTGCACGAGCCATGCGCCGATGCTCGCCGGTCGGCCCAAAACCGAGCGCTTCGTAAAAGCGCATGGCGTTGCGATTGGAGTCCGCGACCCACGCATAGATTTCCGTGGCGCCTTCGCTGGCGAGCCAGCCGCTCGCGGTGTCGACTAGCAGTTCCCCGCCGCGCAGATGCCGGACCGCCGGCGCCACCCATAGCTCGCAGACAAAAGCACGGCGCCCCGGGACCTCTTCGAAATGCGCTTCGATGAGTCCGGCCGGATGACCTTCGGTATAGAGAATAAAAGTGCTGACGGTCAGAGAAACCGCGTGCTTCGCGGCGATGACGTCAAAGCTGGCGGCATCCGCAGACAATGCGTCTTCCAGGGTCGCGCCAAAGGCATAGGGCGCCTCGCGCAGCGACGCAGTACGGAGTTCGCGAAAAACGGCGCCCTGATCAGCGGCGATACGGCGAACGGTCAATGACGGACTCATGCAGACGAAAACCCCTTGAAGCCTTAAGGCGTAGCTTTAACCGAACCGGCGTGCGAGTCAAATCATTCTTTGCCGGGCGATCTTATCGCGCGAACGGGTTCTCGCAAAGCGCGCAACAGGTTCGCAGCATTTGCCGCGCCCGGCGCCGTGCACGTGTGCCTGTTCGCGGGGTGACCTTGCAGGCTAGGGCGCCTCGTAGCCGCCGGTGCCGTCCGGCCAGGGCGTAAGGAGTTCGTAGCCGTCGTCGGTGACGGCGATCATGTGTTCCCATTGCGCCGACAGCGAGCGGTCTTTCGTCACCACCGTCCAGCCGTCGCGCAGAACGGTGGTGCCTGCGCGGCCCGCGTTGATCATGGGTTCGATGGTAAAGACCATGCCGGGCTTCAGACGCAGGCCCTGCCCCGGCTGACCGTAGTGCAGGACCTGCGGCTCTTCGTGATACACCTTGCCGATGCCGTGGCCGCAATAATCGCGCACGATCGAAAAACCATCGCGCTGCGCGATCTTCTGGATCGCATGGCCGACATCGCCAAGCGTGGCGCCCGGCTTCACTTCGCGGATGCCCGCGAGCATGGCTTCATAGGTCGTGTCGACCAGTTGGCGCGCCACGGGACTCGGCTCGCCGACCACGTACATGCGGCTCGTGTCGCCGAAATAGCCGTCTTTGATGATAGCTACGTCGATGTTGATGATGTCGCCGTCCTTGAGCACCTCGTTGCGGTTCGGAATGCCGTGGCACACGACCTGGTTGACCGACGTGCATACCGTCTTTGGAAAGCCGAGATAGCCGACGTTCGCCGGAATCGACTTCTGCGTGTTGACGATGTAGTCGTTGCACAGCGCGTCCAGTTCTTCGGTGGAGACACCGGCCTTGACGTGCTCGCCGATCATGGCCAGCACATCGGCCGCGAGGCGGCCCGAAATACGCAGCCGGGCGATGTCGTCGGGAGTCTTGTAGGTAATGGCCATGAATTCGGTCGCTAGGTTCGAAGGTGGTTCGATGTTCAATCGAACGGCCAATTGTACAGAGGATCGGGAAGGGGCCGGTGGCAGGCAGGCGCAATGACAGCTTAGGTCGGCATCCGCTTGTTGGCGTTGGCACTGTCGTCGCGCATTCGCTTAGGATCGCTTATAAAAGCGGAACACCTGCGCGACATTCAAAGGACCATCACAATGCTCGACCAGAAACAAAAACAGGCCCCGAAGGGCCTGTTTTAAAAATCTGGCGGAAAGGGTGAGATTCGAACTCACGGTACCCCTAAAGGTACACCGGATTTCGAGTCCGGCGCATTCGACCACTCTGCCACCTTTCCGTGTTTTCCAACTTACCGCCACTCATGAAGCCGGGCGGATTTGTCAGGTTCAAGCGGGTCGCTGCTTGAGAGAGGAAGATTATAGAACAGCTAATCTGGTTTTCCAAGCCCCTCATCGAAAAAAATTCAGAGGAGCGCCCCGCAGCAATGCAACTCAGGCCGCCGGCACTTCCAGCCGTTCCACACCGCCCAGATACGGCCGCAATGCAGCGGGCACCGTGACCGAGCCGTCCGCGTTCTGGAAGTTCTCCAGCACGGCCACGAGCGTGCGGCCGACCGCGAGCCCCGAGCCGTTCAGCGTATGCACCAGTTCGGGCTTGCCTTGCGCGTTGCGATAACGGGCCTGCATCCGGCGAGCCTGGAACGACTCCGTATTCGAGCAGCTCGAAATTTCGCGATAGGTGTTTTGCGCCGGCAACCACACCTCGAGGTCATAAGTCTTGGTCGCCGAAAAGCCCATGTCGCCCGTACACAGCGTGATCACGCGGTACGGCAGTTCGAGCTTCTGAAGGATTGTCTCCGCATGGCCGACCATCTGTTCCAACGCGTCGTACGACGTTTCCGGCGCCACGATCTGCACCATCTCGACTTTGTCGAACTGATGCTGACGGATCATGCCGCGCGTATCGCGCCCGTACGAGCCTGCTTCCGAACGGAAGCACGGCGAATGCGCGGTCAGCTTGATAGGCAGCGCATTGCCTTCGACGATGCTCTCGCGCACCGTGTTCGTTAGCGAAATTTCCGATGTGGAAATCAGATATTGCGTCACCGTGTTTTCGCCGCCGCCCTTCTCGACGCGGAACATGTCGTCTGCGAACTTGGGCAGTTGGCCGGTGCCGTACAGAATCTCCGGATTCACGATATACGGCGTGTAAATCTCCGTATAGCCGTGCTGCTGCGTATGCGTGTCGATCATGAACTGCGCGAGCGCACGGTGCAGCCGCGCGATCTGGCCACGCAGCATCGTGAAGCGCGCACCCGAGAGCTTCGCGCCGGTCTCGAAGTCGAGGCCGAGCGGCGCACCCACATCCACGTGATCTTTCACTTCGAAGTCGAACTGACGCGGCGTGCCCCAGCGGCGCACTTCGACGTTATCTGCCTCGTCGCGTCCCACCGGCACGCTCTCATGCGGAAGATTCGGCACGCCCAGCAGCAGATCCGACAGACGCTTCTGAATATCGTCCAGCTTTGCCGCCGACGCCTTCATCTCGTCGCCAATGCCGCCTACTTCGGCCATCAGCGCCGAGGTGTCCTCGCCGCGCCCTTTCATCGCGCCGATCTGCTTGGACAGGCTGTTGCGGCGTGCCTGCAGTTCTTCGGTACGGGTCTGGGTATCGCGGCGTTCCGCTTCGAGCGCGGTAAAAGCCGCGACGTCGAGGGCATAGCCGCGGTCGGCGAGGCGTTTCGCGACGCCGTCGAGGTCTTTGCGCAGCAACTGGATGTCGAGCATGGGATGGGGCGGGTATTCGTTGTGTGAAGGTGGGATTTTAGCGCACCGGCGCCGCGCGCCGGATAGTCTCAGCCCTTCTTCGGCTTGTTCTCGCTGCGCCATTGCGCGTCGAGTTCGGCAAGGCGCGCCATCTTCTCGCCAATCTTGCCTTCAAGTCCGCGCGGCGTCGGCGTGTACCAATGCGGATCGCGCATGTTGTCCGGCAGATAGGTCTCGCCGGCCGCGTAGGCGTCGGGTTCGTCGTGCGCGTAGCGATACTCGTGACCGTAGCCGAGCTCCTTCATGAGCCGCGTCGGCGCGTTGCGCAAATGCACCGGCACGCCGCGCGACTTGTCCTTGCTGACAAAGCGCCGCGCTTCGTTGTACGCGTTGTAGCCGGCATTGGACTTGGGCGCGACCGCCAGATAGATGATCGCCTGCGCAAGCGCCAGTTCGCCCTCGGGCGTGCCGAGCCTCTCGTAGGTTTCGGCGGCATCGAGTGCGATGCGCGCGGCGCGCGGGTCGGCCAGACCAATGTCCTCCCACGCCATGCGCACGATGCGGCGCGCCAGATAACGCGGGTCCGCGCCGCCGTCGAGCATCCGGCAGAACCAATACAGCGCGCCGTCCGGACTGCTGCCGCGCACCGACTTGTGCAGCGCGCTGATCTGGTCGTAGAACGCGTCGCCGCCCTTGTCGAAGCGGCGCAGATTTTCGGCGAGCGCGCTGCCGAGCAACGCGCCGTCGATCTCCGTCGTCTTCTGCTGCGAAGCGGCGCGCGCGACGATCTCCAGGTTGTTCAGGAGCTTGCGGCCGTCGCCGTCCGCGGAGCCGATCAGCGCGTCGCGCGCTTCGTCGGTGAACGTCAGGCCGCCCAGTTCGTGCTGCGCGCGCGCGAGCAGTTCGCGCAACTCGTCCTCGTCGAGGCTTTTCAGCACATACACGGCGGCGCGCGAGAGCAACGCGCTGTTCACCTCGAACGACGGATTTTCCGTTGTCGCGCCGACGAACACGAAAAGTCCCGACTCCACGTGCGGCAAGAACGCGTCTTGCTGACTCTTGTTGAAGCGATGCACCTCGTCGACGAACACCAGCGTCTGATGCCCATTCGCGCGGTGGACCTGCGCGGTCTCGACCGCCTCGCGAATGTCCTTCACGCCGGAGAGCACCGCCGACAGCGCGATGAACTGCGCGTGGAACGCGTCCGCCATGAGCCGCGCGAGCGTGGTCTTGCCGACGCCGGGCGGGCCCCAGAGGATCATCGAATGCGCCTGGCCGGACTCGAATGCGACCCGCAGCGGCTTGTTCGGGCCGAGCAGGTGCTTCTGGCCGATCACTTCGTCGATATTGCGGGGCCGCAGCCGTTCGGCGAGCGGGACATTGGCACGGGTTTCTTCGAACATGACGTTTTGGGGATAATCTCGGCTTTCCGGACGCGCTTCGCGCGACGGCATCTGCGATGGGCGCAGGCGCCGTGCTGCCGGACAAGCGCCAGACCCGCGCGGCGAACAGGCAACCAACGCGCAACCAACACGCGGGCAACGTCCTGCATTATGACAGCCACGGCGCCTTGCGCGAGCGAAGCGCGTTCGCGGCCGGCCCGCTGCGCGGCCGACGAGCCGCACAACAGCAACAAGACCAGCAACAAGACCAACAACAAGACCAGCAGCGAAACCAGTAACACAACCAGCAGCAACACCGGCAACAAAATCGGCACCTAGACACACCACGCAGGGACAAGACCCGATGACACAAGCAACACCCGACCCACTCGCCGGCGACGCCGGCTCCACCTACGCACCGCTCACGCCGGTGCCCGACGCACGGCGCGCGTTTGGCACCGGCGACGCATTTGCCCTCTGGTTCTCGCTCGGCATCGGCCTGCTCGTCGCTCAGGCCGGCGCGCTGCTGGTGCCCGGCCTGTCGCTTGCGCATGCGTTGCTCGCCATCGCTATAGGCAGCGCGATCGGCGTGGTCCTGCTCGCGCTCGCGGGCGTGATCGGCACGGACACGGGACTCGCCGCGATGTCGTCGCTGCGGCCGACGCTCGGCGTGCGCGGCGCCTCGGTACCCGCGGTGCTGAACGCCGTGCAACTGGTCGGCTGGGGCGCGTTCGAAGTGATCGTGATGCGCGATTCCGCCGACGCCCTCGCGAAGCAGGCATTCGGTTTCTCGATGCCGCTCATCTGGACCGTCGTGTTCGGGCTGCTTGCGACGCTGCTCGCGATCAGCGGTCCGCTCTCGTTTGTGCGGCGTTTTCTGCGCAGCTGGGGTATCTGGCTGCTGCTCGCGGGCGCGGCGTGGCTCACGTGGAATCTGCTCGCGCAGCACGACCTGGCGGCAATGTTGCGCAAGCCCGGCACCGGCGAGATGTCGTTCGGCGGCGCGATCGACCTAGTGGTCGCCATGCCGCTCTCATGGCTGCCGTTGATCGCGGACTACACCCGCTTTGGCCGCCGCGCCGGCGAGACGTTTCGCGGCACGCTGCTTGGCTACGGCATCGCGAACCTGTGGTTCTATGCGTTGGGCGCGGTCTACGGCCTCGCCGCGGGCGGCGGCGACGCGCTGCTCACGAGCGCGCTCGCGCAGGCGGGCGGCGGCCTCGCGCTGCTGCTGATCCTGATCGACGAAGTCGACAATGCATTTGCCGACATTCATTCGGCGGCCGTGTCGACGGGAACCTTCTGGGCGCGCGGCAGTGTGCCGATGCTCTCGGCGGCATTCGGCGCGCTTTGCACGTTGATCGCGCTGCTCGTGCCGATGGCGAAATATCAGAACTTCCTGTTGCTGATCGGCTCGGTGTTCGCGCCGCTCTTCGGCGTGGTGCTGGTGGACCACTTCATCGTGCGCAAGCGCCGCATCGAAGCGGCCGCGCTTGCCGACGTGCGCGGTCGTTATGGCTTTTCGGCAGGCTGGCATCTGAGCGCGTTCATTGCGTGGGCGATCGGCATAGCGGCTTATCAGGCGATCAACCAATGGCTGCCGAATCTGGGCGCGACGTTGCCCTCGCTGGTAATCGGTGCGGTGTGCTATCTCGTCTTCGTCTCGACGCGCAAGACGGCCTACGCGTAAGCGGTCTCTTTGCCTGCCGATGAAAAAAGGCCTGCATTTGCAGGCCTTTTCTTTGCGTGTGACGCATTGCGCAGCTTTTCTGCGGCAACTCGCGTCGCGAGCCGGTTCAGCGAGCTACAGGCGTACAGGCGTCCGATATTCGACGCCCGGCAGCACGCATAGCAACTCGAACGCAAGGTTGGCGCCGAGCAGCGCCGTGGTGCCGAACGGATCGTACGGCGGCGCGACCTCCACCAGATCGCACCCGACGATGTTCAAACCGCGCGCGCCGCGAATGATTTCGAGCGCCTGCGGCACCGTCAGTCCGGCGATTTCCGGCGTGCCGGTGCCAGGCGCGAAAGCGGGATCGATCCCGTCGATGTCGAATGTCAGATAGACCGGCGCATTGCCCATGCGCTCGCGCACGCGCGCCATCAGCGGTGCGAGCGACTGGTTCCAGCAGGCTTCGGCCTGCACGACCTCGAAGCCCTGATCGCGACACCAGTCGAAGTCTTCGGCAGCGTAGCCGGTGCCGCGCAGACCGATCTGCACGACGCGCTCACAGTCGAGCAAGCCCTCCTCCACCGCGCGACGAAACGGCGTGCCGTGAGCGATTTTTTCTCCCATCATCGTGTCATTGACGTCTGCATGCGCGTCGACGTGAATCAGTCCCACCTTGCCGTGCTTGCGATGAATCGCGCGCAGGATCGGCAACGCTATCGTGTGATCGCCGCCTAACGTGACCGGCTTGCAATCGTGCTGCAGAATCTCGTCATACGCGGTTTCGATTCGCGCAATCGAGTCATGCAGGTTGTACGGGTTGATGGCCACGTCGCCGAGGTCGGCCACGCGCAGCGAATCGAACGGCGCTGCGCGCGTCGCCATGTTGTAGGGGCGCAGCAGCACCGACTCGCTGCGAATCTGGCGCGGCCCGAAGCGCGCGCCCGTGCGGTTGGAGGTTCCCAGATCGAACGGCACGCCGACGAAACAGGCATCGAATCCCGCAGCGGAGCCGACATTCGGCAAACGCATCATCGTCGCAATGCCGCCGCAGCGCGGCATTGCATTGCCGGAGAGCGGTTGCGGCCGCTCGCCGGCTTCGGGGGAAATGAAAGAGGAAGTATTCATCGTGGCTCGGCAATGAAAGCAGCGCAACAGGCGCGGAACTGGCGTAAAAACCCGCGGAACCGGCGCGAAGCAGCGAACGTTCAGGCCGCCCGCACGCCTCCTGCCGGGTGAACCTTCATTCTTGAGCAACTTTGCGGATCCTCAAATAGCCGCGCAAAAACCTTCACATCGATCCCGAGCGATGTATGCTGACGCATGTTCTCCCAACTCACCGACCTCGACCTGCGGCTCATCCGCGTATTTCTCGCAATTGTCGACGCGGGCGGCGTCTCGTCCGCGCAAGCCACGCTCAATGTCGGCCAGTCCACCATCAGCACCCAGCTCGCCACGCTGGAAACGCGCCTCGGCTACCGGCTATGCGAACGCGGCCGCGGCGGCTTCCGGCTGAGCGCGCGCGGCGAGCAGTTTGTCGACGCCGCTCGCGCGCTGCTCGATGCAGTGGACAACTTCGGCATAGAGGCGCGCAATGTGGGCCGCAAGCTGGTCGGCACGCTGGACATTGGGATGATCGGCCATACGCCGGTGTCGGCAAGCGCGCGAATCAGCGACGCGATTGGCCGTTTTCGCTCGCGCGATCAGTCGGTGCGATTCTCGATTCTCGTGCGCTCGCCCGGCGAACTCGAAGAACTGCTGCTCAACGGGCGGATTCAGATCGGCATCGGCTATTTCTGGCATCGGGTGCCGTCGCTCGAATACACCGAGATATTTGCCGAAGAGCAGTTCGCCTACTGCGCGAAGGGGCATCCGCTCTTTGAGCGCGCCGGGCGCGTAACGCCCGCGCAGGCCGCGGCGCACGAATGGGCGTGGCGCAGCTATCCGTTACCCGAAGCCGAAAATGCGGCGCCTGCCCGCAATGTCACCGCCGTGGCCGACAACATGGAAGCCGTCGCCATGCTCGTGCTTTCCGGGCATCACCTCGGCTATCTACCGGAGCACTTCGCGGCGCCGTTCGTCGAGCAAGGTCTGCTCGCCGCACTGAACCCGGCGCTCATGCGCTATCGGGTCACGTTTCATATGGTCACCCGGGCACGGCGGCAACGAACCGATATTGTCGAAGCGTTTCTCGACGATATGAAGGCCGCGCATGCCTCAAACCTACGGCAGCAAAACTAGCCGTTGATCACGTCCGCACCCTTGGGCACCGTGAACTTGAACGCGTCCGCCGGCAACGGCGGATTCTTCTGGATGTTGGAAAACGTCAGCAGCGTCACGTTGCCGAATACGTCGTGCAATTCCATTGCTTGCAGATTGCCGTCCTTGAAGCCGATGCCCACGCGCTGGAATTGCGTGTCCTTCGTTTTCGGCGTCAGTTCGAGCCAGTCGATGCCGGCCTTCACGCCCGCATCGCGCAGCGTGAAGTTCTTGTCCAGATCGTTGCTGCCGAACAGAATGGCCGCCGGGCTCGCGCCGAGCGCGCCGCCGAGGCTTCGCACGGTCACCTGGTTCAGGTCCTTGTCATACACGTACAGCTTGTCGCCGTCCGCTTGCAGCAGTTGCGCGTAGGGCTTTTCGTATTGCCAGATGAACTTGCCCGGGCGCGCAAACGTGAATGTGCCACTCGACGTGCTGTTCCTGCCGCCGCCGTTGGTAGACAGCACGCCGCTCCCGGCGCTCGGGCTGCTGGCCGCCTGCGCCTTGCCCGGCGCGCGCACTTCCTGCTGCACGAAGGTGCCGCGCGCGGAGTGAACCTGCGCGACGAACGTCTTCAATTGCTCGGTACCGCTCGCGAAAGCCTGCGAAGCGACCAGCATCGACGCGCCGAGCGCCGCCGCGCCGACACCGCGCGCCACGCTGCGAGCCAGGCGGGCAAACCGGCCGGAGTTGCTTGACTGGGCATACTGCTGCGCGAATAGCTGCATATGGTTTTCTCCCTTGATTTGAATTCGTTGAACGGCCGAGCTGGTCGCGGCGCGTGGTGATAGTCGTGTTGCTTGCGGCCTCTCGCAAAACCGCGCGCAGCGTCAGATACGGCGCGCGATTCGCGGACCTCGGCACATACGCGTGAGACTGAACCCGCTCCCAAGCCGTCTTGGGGTTTGGACCGCAGCTTAGGCAGCGAGTCTTAAGCGAAGCTTAGGAGCAAACGTCTGGAAACGGACGTTACAGACGGACACGAGCCCTTGCGCTCAGTCCGCCTCGCGCGCCGGCGCGAGAATCTCGCGATTGCCGTTCGACGACATGGCCGACACGACGCCCGAGTTTTCCATCTGCTCGAGCAAACGCGCCGCGCGGTTATAGCCGATGCGCAAATGCCGCTGCACCAGCGAAATGGACGCGCGTTTGTTCTTCAGCACCACGTCCACCGCCTGGTCGTAGAGCGGGTCGGACTCGCCGTCGCCCGAGCCGCCGCCGCCGGCACCCGCGGAGCCTTCGTCGCCCTCGCCGGTCACGCCGCCTTCCAGAATGCCCTCGATATAGTTCGGCTCGCCCTGCTCCTTGAGCTTGTCGACCACGCGGTGCACTTCCTCGTCGGACACGAACGCGCCGTGCACGCGCACCGGCAAGCCGCTGCCCGGCGGCAGATACAGCATGTCGCCCATGCCGAGCAGCGATTCCGCGCCCTGCTGGTCCAGAATCGTGCGCGAGTCGATTTTCGACGACACCTGGAACGCCATTCGCGTCGGCACGTTTGCCTTGATAAGACCCGTGATCACGTCGACCGACGGACGCTGCGTCGCGAGAATCAGATGGATACCCGCCGCGCGCGCCTTCTGCGCGATCCGCGCGATCAGTTCCTCGACCTTCTTGCCGACCACCATCATCAGGTCCGCGAGTTCGTCGATCACGATCACGATGTTCGGCAGGCGCGTGAGCGGTTCAGGATCGTCCGGCGTGAGACTGAACGGGTTCGGCAGCTTTTCCTCGCGCTTTGCGGCTTCGTCGATCTTGTTGTTGTAGCCCGCGAGATTGCGCACGCCGAGCTTGCTCATCAGCTTGTAGCGGCGCTCCATTTCGGCGACTGCCCAGTTGAGCGCGTGGCCGGCCTGGCGCATGTCCGTCACGACCGGACAGAGCAGATGCGGAATGCCTTCGTAGACGCTCATTTCGAGCATCTTCGGATCGATCAGGATCATGCGCACCTGGTCGGCGCTCGCCTTGTAAAGCAGCGACAGAATCATCGCGTTGATACCCACCGACTTGCCCGAGCCGGTGGTGCCGGCCACCAGCAGGTGCGGCATCTTCGCGAGGTCGGCGCACACGGGCTTGCCGCCGATGTCCTTGCCAAGGCCCATGGTCAGCGGCGAGGCGGCGTCCGCATAAACCGCCGAGCCGAGAATCTCCGACAGACTCACGGTCTGGCGGCGCTGGTTCGGCAATTCGAGGGCCATGTAGTTCTTGCCCGGAATCGTTTCGACCACGCGAATGGACACGAGCGACAGCGAACGCGCGAGGTCTTTCGCCAGATTCACGATCTGGCTGCCCTTCACGCCGGTGGCCGGCTCGATCTCATAGCGCGTGACGACGGGGCCCGGATAGGCAGCGACCACGCTCACCTCCACTCCGAAGTCCTTGAGCTTCTTCTCGATCAGACGCGAGGTGAATTCGAGCGTATCTGCGGAGATGGTTTCCTGCGCGGCGGGCGCGGGATCGAGCAGCGAAATGGGCGGCAGCGTGGAATCGCCGGGCAGATCGGTGAACAGCGGCACCTGCCGTTCTTTTTCGACCCGCTCCGACTTGGCCGGCGTGACGACCGGCGGCACGATCACTACCGGCTCGTGTTCCTCGATACGCACGCGGCCCTTCTCGACCTTGCCCTCGCGCCTGACGGCGGCCGCCTCGCCCAGCTTGCGATCGCGCCCCGCCTCGCGGCGCAGCTTTGCAAAGGTGACGGCCGAGATGATCGACTCGCCGACCTTTTCCGCCACGGAGAGCCACGAGAAGCGGAAATACAGCGACAGGCCGATGGCCAGCACGATCAGCAACGCCAGCGTGCCGCCCGTGAAGCCGAGTGCATGCGAGACACCGCGCGCGACCGTCTCGCCGATCACGCCGCCCGGCGCGCGCGGCAATTGCACCTTCAGCGACCACATGCGCAGCGCCTCGATACCGTCGCAGGCGAGCAGCACCAGCATGAACGCGAACGCGTCCGCAAGCCAGGTGGTGTCGCGCGGCGCGTCTTCCGGCAATTCCTCGTGACGGGTAATGCGCTTGTAGTTCGCGGAGATGTGCCGGCCGAGCAGCACGATCCACCAGTAGGCGGACAGGCCGAACAGTAGCAGCAGAATGTCCGAAGTCCACGCGCCCACGCGCCCCGCCCAGTTGGCGATGTGATCGACCTGCGCGGCGTGCGTCCAGCTCGGGTCGCGCCGGCTGTAGCTGACGAGCGCCATCAGCAGGAACACGCCGAGCGCGACCTGCAGGATCCAGCGGATTTCGGTGAAGAGGCGCGACATGCGGTGCGGCAATGCCTGCGCGCTCGCGGAATAAGGAGCTTTTGCCATTGATCCTGTTGCTTGTGTGGCCAGTCCGGTGTGCCGGGCGCTGCGCGGCTGCGGGCACGGCGCCGTCGACCCGAAACTTCGATCCGGCCTATTGTAAACGCAGTGCCCCAAGGCAGGCTGTAAATGACGGTAACCTGGCCGATTGGCCACGCGCGCGCCGCGCGCAGCGATGTGCCGGGCTATCGCTGCGATGGAAAAGCTTCATGGAGCAGGCGGCCGCCCCGCCCTTTATAATGGCCGACTGATGCCCATCTACAGTTTCAGCCAAGTCGCGTTGCCCGCATGGGCGGGCAGCGCGCCGTAAAAGGATTTGATCATGCCCGCAACTTCCACGAAACACGCCAAGGTTCTGATTCTCGGTTCCGGTCCCGCCGGCTACACTGCCGCGGTCTACGCAGCGCGCGCCAACCTCGCGCCGGTGCTCGTCACCGGCCTTGCGCAAGGCGGCCAGTTGATGACCACGACCGACGTCGAAAACTGGCCCGCCGACGCCAACGGCGTGCAGGGCCCAGAACTGATGGCGCGCTTCCTGGAGCACGCTGAGCGCTTTAACACCGAAATCATCTTCGACCACATCCACACGGCGAAGCTCAATGAAAAGCCGATCCGCCTGATCGGCGATTCGGGCGAATACACCTGCGATTCGCTGATCATCTCGACGGGTGCGTCGGCGCAATACCTCGGCCTGCCCTCGGAAGAAGCGTTCATGGGCAAGGGCGTGTCCGCGTGCGCAACGTGCGACGGCTTTTTCTACAAGCAGCAGCACGTGGCCGTGGTCGGCGGCGGCAATACCGCGGTCGAAGAGGCACTGTACCTGTCGGGCATCGCAAAGAAGGTCACGGTGATCCATCGCCGCGACAAGTTCCGCGCGGAGCCGATCCTGATCGACCGCCTGCTCGCGAAAGAGAAGGAAGGCGTCGTCGAGATCAAATGGAACCATACGCTCGACGAAGTGACCGGCGACCAGTCGGGCGTGACCGGCGTGCGCATCAAGCATACGCAAACCGGCGAGACGACGGACATCGCTTTGCAGGGCCTTTTCGTCGCGATTGGCCACAAGCCGAACACGGACATTTTCGAAGGCCAACTGGAGATGAAGAACGGCTACATTATCACCAAGGGCGGCCTGAACGGCTTTGCCACGGCCACCAGCGTGCCGGGCGTGTTCGCGGCCGGCGACGTGCAGGACCACGTGTACCGTCAGGCGATCACGAGCGCGGGCACCGGCTGTATGGCTGCACTCGACGCGCAGCGCTATCTGGAAACCATCAACGAGATGGCCGGCGAACATGCGATGAGCCAGGAAGCCGAGCGTTGATGCAAAGCGCCTGCACGCCAACGCAACGGTAAAATGGCGGCTGGGCCTTGCCCGGCTGCTAGCTGAATGAAAGGCCGCGGCTCACTTGCCGGCGGCCTTTTTTCATGCGAAGCCGCAGCATGGTTGCGCGAGGCGCCGCGTGACCGGATTGCTGGCCGATCAGCTCGTTCAGGCCGTTTTTTTCGCATTTTCCGCGTCCACTACCGCTATGCCGAAGAACCACCCTCATCCGAACGAGCCGAAGCGCGCACGCGCCGCCGCGCCGGCCGCGCGCGAACCGGCGACGCCCGCCGCGAAGCCTGCCATCGAGCCGGCTGCGGGGCTCGCGGGCCTCTCCGCGTTGCGCGACGCATTGAAGATCGACGCGCAAAAACGCGAGCGCGAACGCGCGGCGGCCGCCGCCGCACAGCGCGAAGCAGCCGCGGACGCCGACCTGTTTCGCCGCGAGATCGGCGAGGTTGCGCCGCTCGCGGTGCCGCCGCGTGCATCGTTGCCGCGCAATCCTCCGCCGCCGCTGCCGGTGCAAACCCTCCTCGACGAAGAAGCGGTGCTGCACGAAGCCATCTCCGACGAGTACGACCCCGAAGTACTGCTCGACACCGACGAAACGCTCTCCTATTGCCGCCCCGGCGTGAGCCAGGAAGTCGTGCGCAAACTGCGGCGCGGCGACTGGATCGTGCAGGCGCAGATCGATCTGCATGGCATGCGCCGCGAAGAAGCGCGCGAGGCGCTGGCCGAGTTCATCCGCGAGTCGGTCAAGCGCGGCTTGCGCTGTCTGCGCGTGATTCACGGCAAGGGCCTCGGGTCCATCGGCAAGGAACCCGTGCTGAAGGGCAAAGTGCGGGCGTGGCTCGTGCAAAAGAACGAAGTGATCGCGTTCTGCCAGGCCCGCCCGCATGACGGCGGCGCCGGCGCGGTGGTGGTGCTGCTTCAGCCGGGGGCGGCGCCGGCTCACGCCAGACCTTCGACGGAGCCGCGGTGATCCACCCCAGACTCACGCTCGCGCTTTCCATCATGGAGGCGCTGGCCATCTTCGCGTACGCCATTTCCGGTTTCATCGAGGCGAGGACACGGCGCCTCGACGCGGTCGGCACGTTTCTCGTCGCAATCGCCACGGCTTTCGGCGGCGGCACGCTGCGCGACGTGCTGCTCGAGCGCCGGCCGTTCTATTGGGTCGAGCATCAGGACTACCTGATTGCGATCTTCGCGATGTCGCTGTTCGCGCCCACGCTGCTCAAGATGACCTCGCGCCTCTTGTCCGAGCGCGTGCTGCTGGTGGCCGATGCGATCGGCCTTGGCCTTTTCAGCATTGCGGGCACCTCCATCGCGCACGACGCGCAAATGCCCTGGTTCACGTCCGTGATGATGGGCGTGGCCACCGGCGTGTTCGGCGGCGTGATCCGCGACGTGCTGTGCAACGAAGTGCCGCTTATTCTGCGCGATTCGCGGCCCTACGCGACCTGTGCTTTTGTCGGTTGCTGGCTGTATGTGTTGCTGGACTACGTGAACTTCGACACGGTGTATAGCGTGCTGATCGCCACCGGCTTCATTCTGCTCGCGCGCCTCGCGACGTACCGCTTCGACGTGCGCCTGCCGCATTAGCAGGGTTTGGCTTTGCGGGGCGAGTGACCGACTGGGCGACCGATCAGTGACCGCCTGAGCGACCGACTCAGCGACCGCCTGAGCGACGGGCCAAGCGACGAGCGCATGCTCGCGCCGTGCGGTGTGTCGATTTTCACCGCGCCCGTTCGTCGTGTGTGGACGCCGTGTCCGGAGCGGCCCGACCGGGTCGCAGCACGCGTCGAACCGCCGAAGGTGATTACGATGAGCCTCAAGCTATACGCGCACCCGTTCTCCTCATACTGCCAGAAGGCGCTGATCGCGCTGTACGAGAACGGTACGCCGTTCGAATTCCGCATGCTCGCGCACGACAATCCGCAGATCATGGCCGAATTCGCCGAACTGTGGCCAATCAAACGCTTTCCCGTTCTGGTCGACGGCGGGCACACGGTGATGGAGGCGAGCATCATCATCGAATACCTTGGGCTGCACTACCCAGGCCCGGTGGCGCTCTTGCCCGCCGACGCCCGCGCCGCGCTCGAGGTGCGCGGCATGGACCGCTTCTTCGACAACTATATTTCGACGCCGCAGCAGAAGGTCGTGTTCGACAGCCTGCGCCCCGAAGCCGAACGCGACAAGCGCGGGGTTGCCGAAGCGCGCGCGATGCTCGATACAGCCTATGCGTGGCTCGACAGGACCATGGCGGGTCGTGAATGGGCTGCAGGCGGCACGTTCAGCCTCGCCGATTGCGCGGCCGCGCCCGCGCTCTTTTACGCCGACTGGACGCACCCAATCGACGCACGCTTCGCGCAGGTGCGTGCCTATCGCGAGCGTCTGCTGGCGCGTCCGTCGTTTGCCCGTGCGGTGGACGAAGCACGGCCATACCGCCCGCTGTTCCCGCTCGGCGCGCCGGATAGGGACTGAGCACAGCCGAACCCGGCCTGAACGGACACGGCGGGAACGCGTGCGGTACCGCCGCGGCGCCCAGTTGCGGACAACATTAATTCGAGCCTATACACTTCACGTCGAAACCTATTTCCAGCAATTACACATAAGGCCAAACATGGACCGTTTCGAAGCGATGGAGATATTTACGCGTGTGGTCGAGGCGAACAGCTTCACGAAAGTATCCGAGTCGCTCGACCTGCCACGCGCCAAGGTGAGCCGCACGATCCAGGCGCTCGAAGAACACGTCGGCGTACGCCTGTTGAACCGCTCGACGCGCCAGGTCAGCGTCACCGAAGACGGCGCGCTGTTCTACGACCGCTGCGTGCGCATTCTCGCGGAAGTGGCGGACGCTGAGTCGTCGCTGTCGAACAAGCGCGAAAACCCGGTGGGCACGATTCGCGTGGACACCTCGGGCACGCTCGCCCGCGCGCTTCTCTTGCCCGCGCTCGACGACTTCTACCGCCGCTACCCTGAAATCGACGTGCGGCTCGGCCTCGCGGACCGCAACATCGACCTGATTCAGGACGCGGTGGACTGCGTGATTCGCATGGGGACGCCGGAGGAATCGAGCCTCGTTGCGCGGCGCATTGGCCATGCGCGGATCGTCACGTGCGCGTCGCCGGCTTATCTGGAGAAATACGGCACGCCGACCACGCTCGATCAATTGAGCGAGCACCGCGCGGTCAACTATGTGTCGGCGCGCACCGGCAAAACTTTTCCGTTCGAATACGAAGTGAACGGCGAGATCGCGAAGGTCACGATGAAAAGCGTGCTCGCGGTGAACGACGGCTCGGTCTACATTCGCGCGGGCGCGCTCGGCCACGGCATCATCCAGCCGTCGCGCTTCATGGTTGCGCATCTGATCGAGCGCGGCGTGCTAAAGGAGATCCTCACCGACTACACGAGTCCGGGCACGCCGTTGTCGATCCTCTACGCGCATCGCCGAAATCTCAGCTCGCGGCTGCGCGCGTTCACCGAATGGGTGACGGAACTCGTGCGCAACAATCCGGACCTGCGCATTCCGGACGCTTGACGCGCGGGGAACGGGTTCTTCCGAAGCAAACGCACGAGTAAAAGCAAAAAGAAGAAGCAAAAAGAAAAAGCCCCTTGTCTCTCGCGAGCCAAGGGGCTTTTCCGTTGCACGAACAGACAGTGCGAAATTGAGTCAGAAGTCTCGCCTTAAGCGATCCGTTCTTCGTTCGACGGATCGAACAGCACCGCCTTCGACGTATCGAACAACAGCGTGGTGTTCGTCAACGGCTGCGGGTTCGATGCCGGGTGCACGCGGCTCACCACGCGCTTGCCGTTGACCTGCGCGAATACCAGCGTGTCCGGACCGGTCGGCTCGATCACGTCGACTTTCACGTCGATCTGCTGCAGCTTGCCGTGGTCGCCATGCGCGCCGCGCGAATCGGTAATGCGCTCCGGCCGCAAGCCGAGAATCACCTCACGGCCAATATGCGACTTGACCTTGGCCGAGTCGAACGGCAGCAGCAGCGCGGTGCGCGCCACGCCGGTATCCAGTTCGAGGCCCACGCCCGCACCCTGCTCGACCAGCTTGCCCTGAATGAAGTTCATCGGCGGCGCGCCGATAAAGCCCGCCACGAACAGATTCGACGGCGAGTCGTAGATTTCCTGCGGTGCGCCGAACTGCTGGACGATGCCGTCTTTCATCACGGCGATGCGGTCGCCGAGCGTCATCGCCTCGATCTGGTCGTGCGTCACATAGACAATCGTCGTGCCGAGGCGCTGATGCAGCAGCTTGATTTCCGAGCGCATCTCGATACGCAGCTTGGCGTCCAGATTGGACAGCGGCTCGTCGAACAGGAACATCACCGGGTCGCGCGCGAGCGCACGGCCCATTGCCACGCGCTGACGCTGGCCGCCGGACAACTGCCCCGGCTTGCGATCGAGCAGGTGCGTGATCTGCAGCGTGTTCGACACGCGCTCGACAATCTGCGCCTGCTCGCTCTTGGGCACCTTGCGGATGTTCAGGCCGAAGGAGATGTTCTCGCGCACCGTCATGGACGGATACAGCGCGTACGACTGGAACACCATTGCGATGTCGCGGTCTTTCGGCGAGAGGTTGTTCACCGTCTTGCCGTCGATCTGGATCTCGCCCTTGGTCACCGTTTCGAGGCCGGCAATCATGTTGAGCAGCGTCGACTTGCCGCAGCCCGAGCCGCCGACGAGAATCAGGAACTGGCCGTCTTCGATGTCGATGTTGACACCCTTCAGAACCGGCACCCCATTCGGGTAAGTCTTGTACACGTCACGGATGGAAAGGCTTGCCATGCTGTGAATCCTCTAGTCTCTGGTACTGCTTGAAAGCGTCTTGTCGGATGGCGGCGGTGCTCATGTGCCCGTATGTGCGGTGCACGAAGCGCCGCCGCGCTCGGATGATCTCGCGAGGCGTCAGCCCTTCACGGCGCCCGCCGTCAGGCCGCGCACGAAATAGCGTCCGGCCACGATGTAGACGAGCAGGGTCGGCAGTGCGGCGATGATCGCGCCGGCCATGTCCACGTTGTATTCCTTCACGCCGGTCGAAGTGTTCACGAGGTTGTTCAGCGCCACGGTGATCGGCATGGAGTCCACGCCGGAGAACACGATACCGAACAGGAAGTCATTCCAGATCTGCGTGAATTGCCAGATCAGGCACACCATGAAAATGGGCAGCGACACCGGCAGCAGGATCTTCGTGAAGATCGTGAAGAAACCCGCGCCGTCGATACGCGCCGCCTTCACGAGTTCGGCCGGAACGCTCACGTAAAAGTTGCGGAAGAACATGGTCGTGAACGCGATACCGTAGATCACGTGCACCACTACCAGACCGGTGGTCGTGTTGGACAGGCCGAGCGCGCCTTCGAAACGCGCCATCGGCAACAGGATTGCCTGGAACGGAATGAAGCAGCCGACCAGCAGCATCGTGAAGATCGGATCGGCGCCGCGAAAACGCCAGTGCGTGAGCACGTAGCCGTTGAACGCGCCGATGATCGACGAAATCAGCACCGCCGGAATCACCATGCGCACCGAGTTCATGAAGAACGGTTGCATGCCGTCGCAGCGCACGCCGGTGCAGGCGCCGCTCCATGCCTTGATCCACGGATCCACGGTCCAGTGCGACGGCGGCGTGAGCAGATTGCCGGTGCGCAACTGGTCGATGTCCTTGAACGACGTGGACAGCATCACGTACAGCGGAAACAGGAAGTACAGGGCAAACAGAACCAGGGCCGCGTAAATGACGGCACGGCTGATCGTCATCTTAGGCTGCATTGCGGGTGCTCCTCGATTCCAGATACATGAGCGGCACGAGCACGGCCACGACGGTGGCCAGCATCATCATCGACGATGCCGCGCCGACGCCGAGCTGCCCGCGATTAAACGAAAACGTGTACATGAAAATAGCCGGCAGCGACGACGAAGTGCCCGGACCGCCCGCTGTCAATGCAACGACGAGGTCGAAGGTCTTGATCGTGATGTGGCAAAGAATCAGCAGCACCGAGAAGAACACCGGGCGCATGCTCGGAATCACGATCTTGCGGTAGATGGTGGGCAGGTTCGCGCCGTCCATCTGCGCGGCCTTGAAAATTTCGCCGTCTACGCCGCGCAAGCCCGCGAGAAAGAGCGCCATGACGAAACCGGTGGATTGCCACACTGCGGCGATCACCACGCAGAAAATCGCCTTGTCGGGGTCGCCCAGCCAGCCGAACGAGAAGCTCGTCCAGCCCCAGTCGTGAAAGACTTTTTCGAGGCCGATGCTCGGCGTCATGATCCATTGCCACGCCGTGCCGGTCACGATGAACGACAGCGCCATCGGATACAGGAACACGGCGCGCAGCGCGCCTTCGTTGCGGATCTGCTGATCGAGCAGAATCGCGAGAAAGAGACCGAGGCCAATGCAGATGCCGATGAACGGAATGCCGAACCAGCCGAGGTTCGCGGCCGAGGTCCAGAACACGTCGTTGTCGAACAGTTCGCGGTAACGGTCGAAGCCGACGAAATCGTAGCGCGGCATGAGCCGCGAGTTCGACATGGACAGATAGCCCGTAATGGCAATGAAGCCATACACGAAAATCAGGCTGATCACGACGCTGGGTGCGAGCACCAGCTTCGGAATCCAGCGATCGGCAAGGGCCGACATGGGCGACGCGCGGCGGGCGACGGTAGCCGTTTTCCCGTTTTCGCTGATAGAAGCAGTCACTACTCGACTCCTGCTGAAACTGTCAGGTGAAGCCGCGTGCACCCGCATGGGCGAAGTGCAGGCAACCCACCGGATGGCGCGAATTCACGCGATCAACGGCGCGAAGGGCGCGCCGATACACCGGCGCGCCCTTCGCAACTTCACTTACTTGGTTTTCGCTGCCTTCGCGAGCGCTGCAACCGCGCTCTTCGAATCCTGCTGCGAGTTCATGAACTTCGTGACGACGTCGGAGATCGCGCCGGCTGCCGCATCCGGCTGAGCCATGCCGTGAGCAAGCGAGGGCACATAGCCGCCCGACTTGATCGCGGTTTGCTCATCCGCGTACGACTTCTTCGCGCAGTCGTCGAACTTTGCCATCGACACGCCGAGGCGCACCGGAATCGAACCCTTGTTCAGGCTGAACTGCTCCTGGAATTCCGGCGACATGATGGTCTTCGCGAGCGCGAGTTGGCCCGGCGTGGCAGCCTTCTGGCCTTTCTGCTGGAAGAACACGAACGAGTCGACGTTGAACGTGTACGACTTTTCGGTGCCCGGCACGGCAGCGCAGACGTAGTCCGCACCCGACTTCTTGCCGGCGTTGGCGAATTCGCCCTTCGCCCAGTCGCCCATGAACTGCATGCCCGCCTTGCCGTTGATGACCATGGCGGTGGCGAGGTTCCAGTCACGGCCGGTGCGGCCCGCGTCGAAGTAGCCTTGAATCTTGCGGACCGTGTCGAACACGCCGACCATCTTGTCCGAAGTCAGCGTCTTTTCATCCAGGTCGACCAGCGCCTTCTTGTAGAAGTCCGCGCCTTGCGACAGCACGACGTCTTCCCACAGCGTCAGGTCCTGCCACGGCTGGCCGCCCATCGCGATCGGCTGGATACCCGCGGCCTTCATCTTGTCGGCGACCGCGAAGAACTCCGGCCACGTGGTCGGCACCTTGCCGCCCGCCTTGTCGAGCGCAGCCTTGTTGATGTACAGCCAGTTCACGCGATGCACCGAGAACGGCGCCGCGACGTAGTGGCCGTCAGCGTGCATGATCTTGTCGATTTCCGGCGGCAGGTTCTTCTTCCAGTCGCCCGCGACCGAGTCGATCGGCACCAGCACGCCCTGCGAAGCCCAGTCCTGAATCAGCGGACCCTTGATTTGCGCCGCGCTCGGCGCGTTGCCCGAGATCACCTGCGTCTTGAGTGCCGTCATGGCAGCCGCGCCGGCGCCGCCCGCAACCGCGAAGTCCTTCCACGTGTAACCCTGCTTCGTCATGTCGTCCTTGAGGACGCCGACGGCTTTCGATTCGCCGCCCGAAGTCCACCAGTGCAACACTTCGACCGACTCGGCAGCCTGCGCAGCCGAGACGCCACACATCAGACCTGCGGCGCACAGAGCGCCCATGATCGCGCGAAATTTCATTGCTTATCTCCTCCAGACACCTGAACAAAAAACAAATGGCCCCTGATGTCGCCAGGGTGCTGTGGTTGGTTCAAAACAGGCAAAACACTGGGCGATCGAGCATGGTCGGGCGCATGCGCGGAGCATGTGCCGGCGGCCGATGTCCGGTCGCTGGAAGCTCAAGAGATGAGTGGTTCGGGATGCAACTGACTGTCTCCTCTTTTGATTTTTGCCCGCCCGCGTCGCGCGGCAGACTCGAGGTGCCTTGCACTTCAACGAGGGGACCGCCCGCCGATGCCGCCATGCGTTGTCCGCCACTTGTCGTTAACATGCAGGGGGCGCCTGCCGATTCGCGAAACGCGCAACCTGCCTGCCAGCGCACGCTTTTTTCATCGAATTAGCGCTACCTCTTGATTTGGATTGTAGTTAAACTACAATTCAGTGTCAAAAAATATTTTATCGGACTACGGTCGCCCTTCCGCGAGCAGTGAGCGGTCCGCGCGGCGGCCTCAGGACATCGACGGAGACTCATGCAAACCGATTCAAGCTTCACCTTCGTTCTCTTCGGCGGAACCGGCGATCTGTCGATGCGCAAGATTCTCCCCGCCCTCTTCGAAGCACATCGTGCGGGCGGCATGCTGGCCGACAGCGGCAAGATCGTCGCGGTTGCGCGCCATGTCGGCGATCGCGGCGAATACCTCGAGTGGGTGAACGGGCACGTCAAGCCGCATGTGTCGAAGAACGGTGTCGACGAAAGCGCGTGGGCCAGCTTTCTGGAACGCATCGAGTTCGTGAAGCTCGACCTCGGCAATCCCGAAGACTTCGTGCTGCTGCGCGATGCGGTGCAGGCGCTGCCTGGCATCCGCGTGTTTTATCTGGCCACCGGTCCGTCGCTGTTCGTGCCTATCTGCCGCGCGCTCGCGTCGGTGGGGCTGAACGAAAACGCGCGCATCGTGCTCGAGAAGCCGCTCGGCTACGACCTGAAGTCGTCCAATGCGATCAACGACGCGGTCGGCGAAATCTTCGCGGAAGAGCAGATCTACCGTATCGACCACTACCTCGGCAAAGAGCCCGTGCAGAACCTGCTCGCGCTGCGTTTCGGCAACGCGCTGTTCGAGCCGCTGTGGCGCCGCGAGTGGGTCGAGAGCATCCAGATCACCATTGCGGAAGAACTCGGTGTCGAAGCGCGCGGCGATTTCTACGACAATACCGGGGCGCTGCGCGACATGGTGCAGAACCATCTGCTGCAACTGCTTTCCATCGTTGCAATGGAGCCGCCTCACTCGATGGACTCCGACTCGGTGCGCGACGAGAAGCTGCGCGTGCTGCGTGCGCTAAAGCCCATCGATCCGCTCGACATCGGCAAGGTCGCGGTGCGCGGCCAGTATCATTCGGGCGTGATTCGCGGCACCTCGGTGCCCGCCTATGCGACTGAACCTGGCGTGAAGCAGAACAGCACGACGGAAACCTTCGTCGCGCTGAAGGTGGAGATAGAGAACTGGCGCTGGGCGGGCGTGCCGTTTTTCCTGCGCACCGGCAAACGGCTGGCCGATCGCGTCGCGGAAATCGTGGTGAATTTCCGCGCGGTACCGCATTCGGCGCTGGGCGCCTCGGCGTTGCGCGCCGGCGCCAATCGTCTGGTGATCCGTTTGCAGCCGAACGAGACCATTCGCCTTTACTGTCTCGCCAAGCAGCCGGGCGAAGGCATGAACCTCGCAAGCGTTCACCTCGATCTCGCGTTCGACCAGTTCTTCCGCGAAGGGCAGATGGAAGCGTATCAACGTCTTCTGCTCGACGTGATCAACGGTCGTCTCGCGCTCTTCGTGCGACGCGACGAACAGGAAGCGGCATGGAAATGGGTCGAGCCGATCCTGAACGAATGGAAGGCTTCGAACCGGCCGCCCAAGCCGTATGCGGCGGGCACGTGGGGTCCCGCGGCCGCCAGCGCGATGCTCGCGCAGCACGGCACCTGCTGGCTCGAAGAAGAGAACTGATTCGCGGCGGCCTTGCGCCGCGCTAACAAAAAAGCAGCACGGAGGAGAAGTGATCGAGCTTCACGCTTTCGACGATCAACGCGCCCAATCCGACGCGTTGGCGAAGGCAGTCGGCGACGCGCTACATGCATCGCTGGCCGCACAGGCGGCAACGTCGGACGCCGGTATTGCCGGCGCATCGACGGCCGGTAACGCAACCGCCGGCGCGCGCCCGGCCCTGCTCGCCGTGTCCGGCGGCAGCAGTCCGCGCCCGTTCCTGCAGACGTTGTCCACACACAGCTTCGACTGGCCGCGCATAGCCGTGACGCTGGTCGACGACCGCTGGGTGCCCGAGACGGACAGCGCGAGCAACGCACAACTCGTGCGTGCCACGCTGCTGCAGCGCGCGGCGCAGGACGCGACCTTCTGGCCGCTCGCGGACACGACCCAGGACCTGCATTCGCACGTCGCCACGCTCAACGCCGACCCGCGTTTTGCGAACGTGCCCGACGTCGCGATTCTCGGCATGGGCGAAGACGGCCATACGGCGTCGATTTTCGCGGATGCCCCCGAATGGGACCACGCCATTACGACCGCCGAGCGCTTTGTCGCCGTGCATCCCGGCAGCGCGCCGCATGCACGCGTGAGCTGGTCGCTTTCGGCGTTGAAGGAAATCAGGCATCTGTTTCTGCTGATCGCAGGACCGCGCAAGATGGACGTGCTGAACGCCGCCGCCTCTTCGCTACAAAAAAATGCCATCTCGCAGCTGGCAAACGACAAGGGAGTGAGACTCGATGTCTACTGGTGTGCAAACTAAGGCTGTTCCGGGCGCGGGCCAGCACGCCGACGGACCGAGGCTGCTCGCCGACATCGGCGGCACGAATGCGCGCTTCGCGCTCGAAACCGGACCGGGCGAGATCGGCTCGGTGCAGGTCTACCCTTGTGCGGATTATCCCGGCGTTGCGGACGTCATCAAGAAGTATCTGAAGGACACGAAGATTGGCCGCGTCAACCACGCGGCAATTGCGATTGCGAACCCGGTCGACGGCGATCAGGTCAGCATGACGAATCACGACTGGACGTTTTCTATCGAAGCCACGCGCCGCGCGCTCGGCTTCGACACACTGCTCGTCGTGAACGACTTCACCGCGCTTGCGATGGCCCTGCCGGGCCTGACCGACTCGCAGCGCGTGCAGGTCGGCGGCGGCACGCGCCGGCCGAACAGCGTGATCGGCCTGCTCGGCCCCGGCACCGGCATGGGCGTATCCGGCCTGATTCCGGCGGACGACCGCTGGATCGCGCTCGGCAGCGAAGGCGGCCATGCCACCTTCGCGCCGGCCGACGAACGCGAGGACATCGTGCTGCAGTACGCGCGCAAGAAGTGGTCGCACGTGTCGTTCGAACGTGTGGCCGCGGGCCCCGGCATCGAAGTGATCTACCGCGCGCTTGCGGGCCGCGACAAGAAACGCGTGGCCGCCACCGTCGACACGCGCGAAATCGTCAAGCGTGCGCTCGATGGCGAGCCGCTCGCGGCCGAATCCGTCGACGTGTTCTGCGGCATTCTCGGCACCTTCGCGGGCAATATCGCGGTGACGCTCGGTGCGCTTGGCGGCATCTATATCGGCGGCGGCGTCGTGCCGCGGCTCGGCGAGTTCTTCGCGCGCTCGTCGTTTCGCAAGCGCTTCGAGGCGAAGGGCCGCTTCGAGGCGTACTTGCAGAACGTGCCGACCTACGTGATTACCGCGGAATATCCGGCTTTTCTGGGCGTTTCCGCGATTCTTGCAGAGCAATTGTCGAATCGCGCGGGCGGCAGTTCGTCGGCGGTATTCGAGCGGATCCGTCAGATGCGCGACGCGTTGACGCCGGCCGAGCGCCGCGTCGCCGATCTCGCGCTGAATCATCCGCGCTCCATCATCAACGACCCGATTGTCGACATCGCGCGCAAGGCCGACGTGAGTCAGCCGACCGTGATCCGCTTTTGCCGCTCGCTCGGCTGCCAGGGCTTGTCGGACTTCAAGCTGAAGCTCGCCACCGGTTTGACCGGCACGATTCCGGTCAGCCATAGCCAGGTGCACCTCGGCGACACGGCGACGGATTTCGGCGCGAAGGTGCTGGACAACACTGTCTCGGCCATCCTGCAGTTGCGCGAGCACCTGAACTTCGAACACGTGGAGCGCGCCATCGACCTGTTGAACGGCGCGCGTCGCATCGAGTTCTACGGGCTCGGCAATTCGAATATCGTCGCGCAGGACGCGCACTACAAGTTCTTTCGCTTCGGCATTCCGACCATTGCGTACGGCGATCTGTACATGCAGGCCGCCTCGGCTGCGTTGCTCGGCAAGGGCGATGTGATCGTGGCGGTGTCCAAGTCCGGCCGCGCGCCCGAACTGCTGCGCGTGCTGGACGTCGCGATGCAAGCCGGTGCAAAGGTCATCGCGATCACGTCGAGCAATACGCCTTTGGCCAAGCGCGCCACGGTCGCGCTGGAAACGGATCACATCGAGATTCGCGAGTCGCAGCTCTCGATGATTTCGCGCATCCTGCATCTGGTGATGATCGACATTCTCGCGGTAGGCGTGGCGATTCGTCGCGCGGCGCCGAGCGCGGACGTCGCGGAGACGGTTGCCAAAGCACGTCAAGGCGCCGACGACGACGCGAGCGCCGTGCTCGACTGGCTCAGTCACGGCGCGGCTTCATCGGCGCGCGACTGAGTCCGCCCGCAGCCTGATTCAGGTCGGCATGAAGGCCACGCTGCGGCGTGGCCTTTCATTGCAACGGACGAAGCACGAGAGGAGCCGTCTGTTGAAGCGATAATAGAACCCCCATCGCTCACGGCCATGCACACCGATGATCATCCGCCCGCACCTCCACTGGTTCCGCATGCTGCTCGCCTGGCGGGGCTCGGTTCTTCCGCAGTTGCTGCCACGGCTCGCGCTCATTTTCGCCATTTCGGTGGTCGCGGTCGCGGCGCACGATCATCTGTTGCCGATCTCGCTGAACCTGAACACCACCGCGCCGTTCTCGCTGGTCGGCATTGCACTCGCGGTGTTTCTCGGCTTTCGCAATAACGCGAGCTACGACCGCTGGTGGGAGGCGCGCAAGCTGTGGGGCCAGTTGCTCAACGACTCGCGCTCGCTGACCCGGCAGGCGCTCACCTTGCGAGCGCGGCAGTTGCCGCAAGAAGACCTGATCGAATTTTGCACGGCGCTCGGTGCACTCGCGCATGCGCTGCGCCATCAGCTTCGCAGAACCGATCCGCGCGACGATCTGGCCGCGCGTCTGCCGCCCGCGCTGCTGGAACGCGTGATGGCGTCGCGCTATAAACCGGCTACGCTGATGCTGGTTCTCGGCGAATGGGTGCAGCGCCACGCGCAGAGCGGCGCAATTGATCCGATGGCGGTGCTCGCCTTCGACCGCAATCTGAATGGCTTGTCCGATGTGATTGGCGGATGCGAGCGCATTGCGTCCACGCCCCTGCCGTTTGCGTACTCGGTGATGATCCATCGCACCGTGTACTTCTTCTGTGCGTCGCTACCGTTCGGGCTGGTCGACAGCATCGGCATTTTCACGCCGGTGTTCGCGGTGTTCGTTGCCTACACGTTCATGGCGCACGAAGCGATCGCCTCGCAAATCGAAGAGCCGTTCGGCACCGACGACAACGACCTCGCGCTCAACACGATGTCCATGATTATCGAAGACGCTATGCGCGATCTGCGCGGCGAGCCGCCGCTTGCGCTGCCGGGTCCGCAGCCGGAGAGCTTTGCGCTCACCTGAACCTGAACGGAAATGCCGACATCCGGCATGACGCGGCGACCGAGGCGACCGAGGCGACCAAAGCGACCGGGGTGACTCAGGCGTCTAGTCGTTGCCGGCCGTTTCGGCGAGGCGTTTGAGCATTGCAACCCGCGCGCCGATGATGTCGAAGCGGCCGCGCTCGTCGACAAGCGGCGTGGCCGCGTTCAGGTACGTAGTCCACGCCTTCTGCGCACGCACCAGCGTTGGACGTGCGCGCACCGGCAACTTCGCCCGCAGACGGCGGTAGTAGCGGTTCATGTCGAACATGGCGTGTTCGCAGCGAGCGTCGGCAGTACAGGCGCCAAGACGCTTGCCGCGCGACGGCTGGCCGGGGCGTGCGTCGGCCACCGCGCCGCGCAGCACGAGCGCACGGTCGCGCACCGGCTGCAGTTGCATGTCGGCTTCGGCCAGCAGGTACATGGTGCCGCGCGTGGTCGCAAACACCGCCGCGAGCAGTTGTTTGTCGGCGTCGCGCAAAGCCTCCCAGCTTGCCTGGCTTTTCTGCCACTGCTTGCGCCGCGCGGGCGGCAATTCCGGCTGCAACTGCTGCCATGCGTTGTCGAGCGCGGTCTTCCAGCCGATGCGCGCCGTCTCCATGCACTGCACCTGCCCCGCCGTCGACGACATATCGCTGCGCGCAAGACACGTGCGCATCGCCGCGTCGATGGGATCGGCAGCGGCAACTTCGGCGCGCGCCGCCAGCGGCGCGGCGCCGAGCACGCACGTGAGCGCGAGTGCAAGAAGCCTCGTTGGCCGCATTGTCAGACGCGCACGCAATCGACGAAATACTCGATGCGGCCGTTGATCATTTCGCCGACGAGCCCGTGGATGTCCGTGTGGAAGCCCGGGAAGCGCTCGTTGAACTCGCGCGCAAAGCGCAGGTAGTTGACGATAGTCTTGTTGAAACGCTCGCCCGGAATCAGCAGCGGAATGCCCGGCGGATAAGGCGTCAGCAGAATGGACGTGACGCGGCCTTCCAGCTCGTCGATGGGCACGCGGTCGATCTCGCGATGCGCGAGCTTTGCGAATGCGTCCGACGGCTTCATTGCCGGTTCCATGCTCGAGAGGTACATCTCGGTCGTGAGGCGCGCAATATCGTTCGCGCGGTACACGCTGTGGATCTGCTGGCACAGGTCGCGCAATCCGACCCGCTCATACGTGGGGTGCAGCGCGACGAAGTCCGGCAACACGCGCCACAGCGGCTGGTTGTTGTCGTAGTCGTCCTTGAACTGCTGGAGCTCGGTCACCATCGAGTTCCAGCGGCCCTTCGTAATGCCGATCGTAAACATGATGAAGAACGAGTACAGCCCGGTCTTCTCGACGATGATGCCGTGCTCGGCCAGATATTTCGTGACGATCGCGGCCGGAATGCCCGACTCGCCGAAATCGCCGTTCATGTCCAGACCCGGCGTGACGATGGTCGCCTTGATCGGGTCGAGCATGTTGAAGCCCTCGGCGAGCGGACCGAAGCCGTGCCACGAGTCGTCCGGGCGCAGCATCCAGTCTTCGCGCGAGCCAATGCCTTCTTCGGCAAACTGCTCCGGGCCCCAGACCTTGAAGAACCAGTCGTCGCCGTATTCTTCGTCGACCTTCGTCATCGCGCGACGGAAGTCGAGCGCTTCGGCAATCGATTCTTCGACGAGCGCGGTGCCGCCGGGCGCTTCCATCATCGCCGCGGCCACGTCGCACGAGGCGATGATCGCGTATTGCGGGCTTGTCGACGTGTGCATCAGGTACGCCTCATTGAAGCGATGCTTGTCGAAGCGGCTGTTCTTCGAATCCTGCACGACGATCTGCGAAGCCTGCGAGATGCCGGCCAGCAGCTTGTGCGTGGAGTGCGTCGCGTACACCATCGCGCCGATGCGCGGGCGGCCCGCGCCGATCGCATGCATGTCCTGATAGAACTCGTGAAACTCCGCGTGCGGCAGCCACGCCTCGTCGAAATGCAGCGTGTCGAGCCATTCGCCCAGCATCTCCTTGATCATTTCGACGTTGTAGATCACGCCGTCGTATGTGCTTTGCGTGATGGTCAGAATGCGCGGCTTGAGGTTCGGGTTGTTCGCGAGCGCTTCGCGCGCGAACGGATTCGCCGCGATCTTTTTGCGGATGTTCTCCGGCTCGAATTCCGAGCGCGGAATCGGACCGATAATGCCGAAGTTGTTGCGCGTGGGCGTGAGAAACACGGGAATCGCGCCCGTCATCGTGATCGCGTGCAGGATCGACTTGTGGCAGTTGCGGTCCACCAGCACGATGTCGCCCGGCGCCACGGTGCCGTGCCAGACGATCTTGTTCGAGGTGGAGGTGCCGTTGGTCACGAAGAACACGTGGTCCGCGCTGAAAATGCGCGCGGCGTTGCGCTCCGAAGCCGCCACCGGCCCGGTGTGATCGAGCAGTTGCCCGAGTTCGTCCACTGCGTTGCAAACGTCGGCGCGCAGCATGTTCTCGCCGAAGAACTGGTGGAACATCTGCCCCAGCGGGCTCTTCAGGAACGCGACGCCCCCCGAATGGCCCGGGCAGTGCCACGAGTACGAACCTTCGTCCGCGTACTTCACGAGCTCCTTGAAGAACGGCGGCGCGAGCGAGTCGAGATACACCTTTGTCTCGCGAATGATATGGCGCGCGACGAACTCCGGCGTGTCCTCGAACATGTGGATGAAGCCGTGCAGCTCGCGCAGAATGTCGTTCGGCAGATGGCGCGAGGTGCGCGTCTCGCCGTACAGAAAAATCGGAATGTCCGCGTTGCGGCGGCGTACTTCGGTCACGAACGCGCGCAGCGCGACGATCGCGGCCGCGAGCTCTGGCGTTTCGCCTTCCACCACGACGTTCTCGACGTACGGCAGCAGCTCGTCGTCGTCAATGGAAAGGATGAAGCACGACGCGCGGCTCGACTGCTGCGCGAACGAAGTCAGATCGCCGTAGCTCGTCAACCCGAGCACTTCCGCGCCTTCTTTCTCGATTGCTTCGGCCAAAGCCCGGATGCCGGAACCCGAGATGTTCTCGGAGCGGAAATCTTCGTCGATGATGACGACGGGAAAACGGAACTTCATGGGCGATTCTCCAAAAAGAACGACCGCTGCATTCTGAAAATCGCAGCGGTCACCCGAATAGCTGGTGGGTCAATGCGCTGCCGACGTCACGTCTTGGGCAACGTGACGCCGTGCTGACCTTGATATTTGCCGCCGCGATCCGCGTACGACGTTTCACAAATCTCGTCGCTTTCAAAGAACAGCACTTGAGCGACGCCTTCGTTCGCGTAGATTTTGGCAGGCAAAGGTGTCGTATTCGAGAATTCGAGCGTGACGTGCCCTTCCCATTCCGGCTCGAACGGCGTGACGTTCACGATGATTCCGCAGCGCGCGTAAGTGGACTTGCCGAGGCACACGGTCAGCACCGAGCGCGGAATGCGGAAATACTCGACCGTGCGGGCAAGCGCGAACGAATTGGGCGGAATGATGCACACGTCGCCCTTGAAGTCCACGAACGATTTTTCGTCGAAGTTTTTCGGGTCGACAATCGTCGAGTTGATGTTCGTGAAGATCTTGAATTCGTCGGCGCAGCGAATGTCGTAGCCGTAGCTCGAAGTGCCGTAGCTGACAATCTTCCGGCCGTCCTCGGAGACGCGAATCTGATCGGGCACGAACGGCTCGATCATTTTGTGCGACTCGGCCATGCGCCGGATCCACTTGTCGGATTTGATGGTCATAGGTGAACGCTGCTCGACGTAATAACAGATAGGTGACGGATAACCGACGGGTAACTGAATGATGGCTGCGCGGTGTGCGCCGGGGCACCACGGCCCGGGCCCGCTGCTCAGGTGTCCATGACGGTGCGCCGCACGAAAGGCGCTTATTTTACGCGATCGTGAAGATGCTGCCGCAGATCCGCGCTGCAAGCGCTGCCGCTGGCGAGCCGCTCGAGGATAAAGCCCGTGGCGCTTGCGCTCATTGACGGATCACGCCGCAAGCGAGCGCCGGACCCGCGCCGTGCTGCGGATACGCGTAGGGGTCGGTGGCGTCGTGATGCAGCAGAACCGCGCGCTGCAGGACCGAACGGATACCGTCGAGCGAGACGTCCGGTGCCACGATGAAGCCGCTTGCCACACCGTTGGCGTCCGCATGGATGTTGCCGAGATCGCCCTCCACGCGCGCGCCTGCTTTCAGACGCTCCGCCGCGGGCGAGAACACCTGGCCGGCGCTCGAGGCGTCGGCGGCATTGCAGTCGCCGCGCTCGTGCACTTGCAGCGCATGATCGCTATTGGGCGGCAAGCCCGCAAGATTGTAGGTGACCTGCACTCCGTCAGAGCGCTCGATGAACGTCACGAGGCCGCGCGCCTGATTGCTTACGGTGGGCAGCAACTGCGCGTCGGCACGCTTTTCCTGTGGTCTCAGGAAGGCGCTGCAGCCGCACAACAGCACACTGCTGGCAGTCAGGACGATGAACGCATGCACCGCCTGCCCGTCGATTCGTTTTCCCATGCGATCCTCTTGCCGGCCTGGCAGCCGCCCCTGCGGCCGCCGAGCCGAACCTGTGAAGTCGACATGATACCGCGAGACATCGCGAAAACAGACGCTTGCGCCCGCCTGCCGCGCCCGGCGGGGCTGCCGCAGTGCGCCGGCCCGCCGACCGGCACGACCTGTCAGGTGTTCTGCACGACGATGTTGGGGAACTTCGAGCTCATGTCGCGCGCCCGCTCGGCGATATGCACCGCCACCTTGCGCGCGATCGTGCGATACGTTTGCGCAATGCGCCCTTGCGGGTCGGCCACCACGGTCGGCCGGCCAGAGTCGGCCTGCTCGCGGATCGCAATGTCGAGCGGCAGGCTGCCGAGCAGGTCGACGCCGTACTCCTTGCCCATTCGCTCGCCGCCGCCCGCGCCGAAGATATGCTCTTCGTGCCCGCAGTTCGAGCAGATGTGCATGGCCATGTTCTCGACGATGCCGAGAATCGGAATGCCCACCTTCTCGAACATTTTCAGGCCCTTGCGCGCGTCCAGCAGGGCAATGTCCTGCGGCGTGGTGACGATCACGGCGCCCGTCACCGGCACCCGCTGCGAAAGCGTCAACTGGATGTCGCCGGTGCCCGGCGGCATGTCGACGATCAGGTAGTCCAGATCGCGCCAGTTGGTCTGCCGCAGCAGCTGTTCGAGCGCCGACGTGGCCATTGGGCCGCGCCACACCATTGGGTTGTCCTGCTCGATCAGAAAGCCGATGGAGTTGGCCTGCAGGCCGTGACCTGTCATCGGGTTCATGGTCTTTTCGTCCGGCGACTCCGGGCGCCCTTCGATGCCGAGCATCAAGGGCAGCGACGGGCCGTAGATGTCCGCGTCGAGTATGCCCACCGACGCGCCCTCGCTCGCCAGCGCGAGCGCAAGATTGACGGCAGTCGTGCTCTTGCCGACGCCGCCCTTGCCCGACGCCACTGCGACGATGTTTTTAACGTTCGGCAAAAGTTTCACGCCGCGCTGCACCGTATGCGCGGCGATTTCCTGCGAGACCTGCACGCGAGTCTGCGCCACGCCCGGCACGGCGCGCAGCGCGTCGTCGAACTGTTTGCGGATCGCGTCGAATTCGCGCATGGCCGGATAGCCGACTACCACCGCGACGCTGACCGTGTCACCCTCCACGGCCACGTCCTTCACGTTTCTGGCAGCCGCATACGGCCGGCCGGTGTTGGGGTCAGTGACGGCTGCGAGCGCAGCGTCGACCAATGCCCGATCGATACTCATTGACACTCCGAGGGGAACACCGGCGTCGCGGCGGGATCGAAATCTCGCCGCACGCCGGAATTTGCAAGCAATTGTTAGTCAGCATTGCGAAAACCACGCATGCGGGGCACCCTTCCGGCAGGCGAATTGCCCTGGGGCCGCATCGCTGTGCGCCAGCCTTTATTGTAGTGGCTGGGGTGAAGCGATGCCGGAAGACCCTTCTTCACTGTCGGACCGGGACGGACGAAGAAGGTCCTTGGGCCAGGTCCTTGGGCCAGGTCCTTGGGCCAGGTCCTTGGGCTTGGTCCTTGGGCTGCTCGCAAGCCTGCCGCCTGGGTTATCCGGCCGGACCGGCACAAGGCTGTTGCTGCAGCAAGCGCCGCTCACTAGCAAGGCGCGACGTCGCGAAAATGCTTTAAATGCTTTACCTGCGCGCTTTAAGCGCGTCATTTGCATCAATCGAGAGGAACCAAAAATGAACGCAAGACTCATGACTCGCCTGGCCGTTTTCGCAGTTGCCGGCTCCGTGCTGGCAGGTTGCGCCAGCCAACAGGGTACTAACACGGCTGTCGGCACGGGCGTGGGCGCCGGCACCGGCGCGGCGCTCGGCGCGATTTTCGGCGGCGGCAAGGGCGCGGCAATAGGCGCGGGGGTCGGCGCTGCGGTGGGCGGCATTACCGGCTACAACTGGCAGGCCATTCACAACAAGCTGTCGGGCGCAACCAAGGGCACCGGTACGCAAATCACCGAGCAGCCGGACGGCTCGCTCAAGCTGAACATTCCGAGCTCCGTGACGTTCGACACGAACAGCTATGCGATCAAGCCGTCGTTCGCGCCGGTGCTCGATCAGCTGACGCAGACGCTGCAGCAGAATCCGGAAGTGATCGCGCAAGTGGTCGGCCATACCGACAGCACCGGGCAGCCGGCCTACAACCAGACGCTGTCGGTCAATCGCGCGCAGAGCGTGGTGAGCTTCCTCGAGCAGCGCGGCGTTGCGGCGCAGCGCCTGTCGGCGCAAGGCATGGGTCAGAACCAGCCGATCGCCGACAACAACACGGAAGCCGGCCGCGCCGCCAACCGTCGCGTGGAAATCTACCTGCGCGCCACGGCTCAGCACGCCACGCAGTAAGCACGGCGCGCGACAGTACGGAGAAAGGCGGGCGCGCGCAGCGCCCGCCCGGCTCAGGGCGGCTTGGGGCGGCTTGGGAGCGTGGTTTATCGCGCCGCAGCCCGCTCTGGACCGGCCAGACAGCGGCGCAATGTTGTTGCGCTCGGCGCGCGGCACAGCCTGAAAAATGCGCGGCGGGAAATCTCGTACGGGAACGAAAAAAATTTCGAACTCTCGCGAAAATTCGCTGTCTGTCTTTACGGTACGTGGCTGGCGAAGCCGCCGCGTCACCATTCTCCTCTTGTCGTTGTTGCTCCGGGGTTAATCGCCCCGGTTTTTTTTGGGCGCTCGCTTTTCGCGTCGTCCAAGGCCGCGCGGCTGCGCCAGCCCCGCGCGGGCCCGCGCCCGGCGGGCGTCCGCCCTGCTAGAATCGACCTTTCGTCCCACCGCAGGCTCCCACCATCGTTATGTCAGCACCCGCAACCGATCTCACCGCAGGCGCGCCGTCGGGCCGCCGCCAGATTCTCGTCACGTCGGCCCTTCCGTATGCGAACGGGCAAATCCATATTGGCCATCTGGTCGAATATATCCAGACGGACATCTGGGTCCGCGCGCTGCGAATGCACGGGCACGAGGTCTACTACGTGGGCGCCGACGACACGCACGGCACGCCCGTCATGCTGCGTGCGGAGATGGAAGGTCTGACGCCGAAGCAACTGATCGACCGCGTCTGGCAGGAGCACAAGCGCGACTTCGACAGCTTCGGCATTTCGTTCGACAACTATTATTCGACCGATTCGGAAGAGAATCGCGTGCTGAGCGAGAACGTGTATCTCGCGCTGAGGGAAGCCGGCCTGATCGAGGCGCGCGACATCGAACAGGCATACGACCCGGTCAAGGAAATGTTCCTGCCCGACCGCTTCATCAAGGGCGAATGCCCGAAATGCGGCGCAAAAGACCAATACGGCGACAGTTGCGAGGTCTGCGGCTCGACCTATCAGCCGACCGATCTCGTCAATCCGTATTCGGTTGTCTCGGGCGCCACGCCGGTTCGCAAGACATCCACGCATTACTTTTTCCGCCTTTCGGACCCCCGTTGCGAGAACTTCCTGCGCGAGTGGGTCGGCGGCCTTGCGCAGCCCGAGGCGACCAACAAGATGCGCGAGTGGCTGGGCGACGCCGGCGAAGCCAGACTCGCCGACTGGGACATCTCGCGCGACGCGCCTTACTTCGGCTTCGAGATTCCGGGCGCGCCGGGCAAGTATTTCTACGTGTGGCTGGATGCGCCGGTCGGCTACTACGCGAGCTTCAAGAATCTCGCGCAAAAGCGCGGCCTCGACTTCGACGCGTGGGTTCGCCCCGGCTCGAAGGCGGAGCAGTATCACTTCATCGGCAAGGACATTCTGTATTTCCACACGCTGTTCTGGCCGGCCATGCTCGAATTTTCGGGTCACCGCACGCCGACCAACGTGTTCGCGCACGGTTTTTTGACCGTGGACGGCGCGAAGATGTCCAAGTCGCGCGGCACTTTCATCACCGCGCAAAGCTTCATCGAGACAGGGCTGAATCCAGAATGGCTGCGCTACTACTTCGCTGCCAAGCTGAACAGCACGATGGAAGACCTCGACCTGAACCTCGACGACTTCCAGGCGCGCGTGAACAGCGATCTGGTCGGCAAGTACGTGAATATCGCGAGCCGTGCCGCGGGCTTCCTGATCAAGCGCTTTGACGGCCGCGTGCAGGACAGCGCGATGCAGCATCCGCTGCTCGTCACGCTGCGTGCCGCGCTCGGACAGATCGCCGCGAACTACGAGGCACGCGAGTACAACCGTGCGCTGCGTCAAACCATGGAACTGGCCGACGCAGTCAACGCGTACGTCGACACGGCCAAGCCGTGGGACCAGGCGAAGGACCCGGCTAACGCCGTCGCGCTGCACGAAACCTGCAGCGTGAGCATCGAGGCGTTCCGGCTGCTGTCGATCGCGCTCAAGCCCGTGTTGCCGAAGCTGGCCGAGGCGGTCGAAGCGTTCCTCGGCGTCGAACCGCTGCAATGGGCCGATGCGAACCTGCCGCTCAGCTCGGCGCGCCCGATCAACGCGTACAAGCATCTGATGACGCGCGTCGATCCGAAGCAGATCGAAGCGCTGCTCGCGGCCAATCGCGAGTCGCTGCAAGCCACGCCGCAAACGGCGGCGCCTGCGGCGGCGGACGCGAAGGCGAAATCCAAAGCCGCCAAGGCTGCCAAGGCCGCCGCCGCCGCTGCTCCCGGCGCGAGCGACGAAACGCCCGGCGTCATTTCGATCGACGACTTCGCGAAGATCGATCTGCGCGTCGCAAAAATTGTCGACTGCAAGGCGGTGGAAGGCTCGGACAAGCTGCTGCAACTCACGCTGGACGTCGGCGAGGAGAAAACCCGCAACGTGTTCTCCGGCATCAAGTCCGCGTATCAGCCCGAGCAACTGATCGGCAAGCTCACGGTGATGGTCGCAAACCTCGCGCCGCGCAAGATGAAGTTCGGTCTGTCGGAAGGGATGGTGCTGGCGGCGTCGGCGGCGGATGAGAAAGCCGAGCCGGGCCTGTACGTGCTCGAGCCGCACAGCGGCGCGAAGCCCGGTATGCGGGTGAAGTAAGCGCGGGGGAACGCGCGGCGGCGGGTTTGGCGCTTCGGTCAAGCCCGACGTGGCTCCTGGCTCTGCACCATCCAAGAACGGCACGCCCTGCAAAGGCGTGCCGTTTTTTCATAGCCGCAACCGTCACCACTTGATCCGGTCGTAACGCCGTGTATAGAGCAGCGTGATGCCGTCGAAGGTGCCGCCGTAAGCCGCTACCGACCAGTAGCGCGTCAGGTTGACGGTCGCCTTGATCGCATTGCTCGCGGACTGCAAGCCCTGCTCGTAGCCGATTACGAGCCATTCGTTGATCGCCTTCGACACCATCACCACCTGCGGATCGGTCAGCCCGACTTCGCTGCGGCCAATCGAAAACTCATCCAGACCAAAGGTCTGCGCGATCCGCTTGCCGCTGGCGCTGCCGAGCAGCGCCAGCGCCGTCGTCATGGTGCTCTGCTGGCCGAGGTTGTTGCCCTGGTCCGTGCCGTGGCCGAACAGCAGCCACGAAAGCTTTTCGTTGTCCGGCACGTTCGGCTCGGACACGAGTTTCGCAACCGGGAACTGCACGGTGCCGGTCACCTGCACGCCTGCCTCGACCTGCTGGTTGCGGCGCATCGCCAGAATGTTGATGCCGGGATTCGCCACCGGCCCGTTGAACGTGAAGAAGCCGTTCTCGATGTTCAGCTTGCGGCCGAACGCGGTGTAGGTCGAGCCCGGCGTCACGCGCACGTTGCCGACCGCGCGCAGCGGCAGGTTCGGCGCGCTCATCGCCGTGATCGTGCCGGTCAGGCCGAGATCCGCGCCTTGCCCGCGGAAGCGGAAGCTGTTGCCGAGACTGATGTCGATGTTCGCGCGCGGCGCAAACGGGCCGATCGGCTTGTTGCTGCCGGGCACCGGCCGCGGCCGCTCGCCGGCCACGGTGCCGTCCGGGCGCACCACCACGACGTCGTCGCCGAGCTTGGGCGCCGACTGCTCCGGCATGTCGAAGAGCGCATGATCGACCACGAACTTGCCGTTGATCGCCATGCCGCCCTGCGCGCCCGCGTTCGCCACCGTCGCGCTGCCGGTCAGCGACAGGTTGCGGTCCGGCGCGGCAAAAAGCTCGAGCTTGTCCGCGACGATGCTTGCGGTCAGGTCCGGCTCCGCGCCGTCCAGGCGCACGCGGCCGGTGGCGCGCAAGGTGCCGCTCGCGCCGTGGAACTCGACCTGCTGGAAGTCCACGAGATTGTGCGACAGCGCGATGCGCACCACGCCGTCCTTCAGTTGCACGCCCTGATCGACAAGGGTGGCCGACAGCTCGTCGCCGAGCAGCGAGCCGGTCAGGTTGGGCCGCGCGACGGTGCCGCCGAGCGCGAGCTTGAGCGCCAGATGGCCGTCTAGCAGATAACTCGGGCCGAACAGCCCGCCGGTCGTTTTCAGCGACGGCACATTGGCGCTCACATTGCCGGTGAGAACGCTCTCCTCGTCGACCGTCAGAAAGCCGTCGCGCGCGACGAGCAGCGTATGCGCGTCGGCGTCGATCACGCCGATGCGGCTCGCCTGCGCATGCAGCGTTGCGTTCAGCCGGTTGCCGCCGCTGAATTCGGCACGCGCGGCGATGTCGGTAATGCCGAGCGACGCCAGCCCGCGGCCTATCTCGACGGTGGCGTCGCCGCTGCGGCGCTTTAGCTGGATATGTCCGCTCGCGCTGTTGCCGAGCGCGAAGTCCCAATCGCCGTCGAAGATCAGGTCGGTCTTGACCGCCGGCGGCACGCCGGTGATCTCGCGGCGCAGATCCTGAAGACGCGCGAGCGAAATGCCGGTCAGACTGCCCGCCGATTGCACCCGGCCGTGGTCGAACGCGAACGATTTCAGGCTCAGCACCGCGCCTTCCAGCGTGAGGCGCGTCGCGCCGAGCGTCAGGCGGCGCGGACCGGCGCTCACGGCGAGAGGCGAGTCGAGATTCAGCGCCGGTGTGCCGCGGTTTTGCAGACGGGTCACCGTGCCGTCCCAGCGCGTGCCGTCGCGCGCTTCGGTGAGCTTACCGTTGGCCGCGAGCGTCAGATCGAGCGGGCGCTCCTGCAGCTTGCCGGTGGCGGCCGCTTCGAGCGAATGATTGGCGCGCGTGCCGGTCAGACGCGCGGTGAGCGTGGCCAGATCGACGCCGCCTGCGCTGACGTTGCGCGCGTCGGTGGTGAAAACCAGCGCACCGTTCGCACCGTCGCGCAGTTCCGCGTGGCCTTCCGCATGGCCGATGCGGTTGCTGCTCAGCACGACGCTGTCGGCCTTGTAGTTCAGCACCACGTTCGGGTGATCGAAGGTGCCGGTCAGATCGCCGTCGGCGGCAATCAGGCCGGCGAGACCGAAGCCGAGGCGCTCGAGCGCGGGGGCGTCGACATGAAAGCGCAAGCGGTCGCCGCGCGCGCCGAAGCTGCCTTGCAGGTCGACCTGGTTGCCGGCCACGGAGAGGTTCGCGCGGCTCGGCAAAATTCGCGAGCCCGCCAGTTGCACGGTGCCGCCGCCTGTTAGCGGCAGGCCGTCGTAGACGCTCGGACCGAGCCTGAATTCGGCCTTGGTGGTGAACACCGGCGCCAGCATGCCGGTCGCGGACAAGGTGCCGTTGACCTTCGCCTCTATCTTCCGGGCGGGCGGCGCGGCGCGTTTGGGCGCGGGGCTCTTGCGCTGCAGCACCTCGGTTTTTACCACGGCCTTGCCGGTGTTCTTGACTGCCGCCGCCGCTTTGTCGGCCGGAGCCGCGCTTTTCGCGCCGGCGGTGCTGCCCGCTTGCGCAGCGGCCTCGGCCGCGAGCTTGCCGTTCGCGGCACTCTGCGTCACGGCGGGCCCCTTGACCGGCGTGCGCGACGGCATCTGCGAAGTCAGCGTCAACGGGTCGAAGTCGGTCAGTTGCGCTTTCAGGTTGTAGCTGGAATTCGCATCGTGCTTGAGCGCGCCGGACAGCTCGATGCGGCCTTGGCCCGACGTGACGCGCACGTCGTTGAAGCTGAGCCGCGCGGGGTCCATTGTCAGCTTGCCTTGCGCGCGCAGCGCGGCTTTTGGATCGGCAAGATCGAGCGTGACAGTCTGGATATCGTCGTTCAACCGGATCGCGATGGGACCGGAAAGCTGTGTCGGACGCACCGCCGCCTCCAGCGCGTTCAGGTCGAGCCCGGCCACCTGCAGATCGAACTGCCCGCGCTTGCCGGCGAGCGCGCCGCCGCCTGTCAGCGTGGCGCTTTTCACGAGCCGCACGGCGAGATTCGAGATGCGCTGCGCCTGGGCGTCGAGGCGCACATCGGCGTTGGCGTCGATGAGCGGCAGCAGGTTTTGATCAATTGCGCCGGGACGTGCGTTGACGATCGAGATATGGCCTGCCACGGCGAACGGGCTGGCCTTCGCGGAGTTGTCCGCTTGCGCGGGTGCTTCTGGCGGCGCCTCGCTTGCGTGCCGCCCACCTGAGCTGGCCGGATGCGCGGGGGCGCGACGCCCAGACGCGCCGGCAGGCGCGGTTGCGATGGATCCGGAACCGGCCTTGCCACTGTCATCACGGCCGCGGTCCGCCGGGCGGGCCGCGCCGTCGCCACCCGCCGGGCCAGGTTCGTGCCCCACCGGCTGCAACTCCGCTCTCACCGCCAGATCGGCGAGCGGCGCGCCCGGCGCAAATGCCTGCGGATTGACGTGGTCGAAGGTCAGCGTCGCGCGTTTGAGCGGCACTTCGGCGAATGGTGTCGCCTCGACGTGCGCGTGCCCCGCGAGCTTCATGCCGCTCGCGTCGAGCTCCGCGATCAGATTTTCTAGCGATCCGCTTATCTGCCCGCCCACCTGCACGGCCTCGTCGCGGACCTTGCCGGAATAAGAGAGGTCGCCGGCGATTGCAAACGGCTTCACGCCGTCGAGCTTCGCCGATGCCGCCACCGCGCCGAACGGCGTATCCAGCCGCTCGACCGCGGCCTCGTGATGACGCCCGTCGCTGCGTCCATGAAAGGCGAAGTGCGCAAACTCGCTGGTCGAGGTGCCCTGACGCAGCAACAGCCTGTCCACCTGCACGTCGCGGATCTCGAGCTGCATCGGCAAGCGCAGATCTTGCGGCAGCTTCAGCGGCTCGTTGCTGCGCGGCGACGAGGCGCCAATGCGCGCGTCCACGGTGCCCACATGCAGATAGTCGACGGTGAAACGCCACGGCTCGCGCGTCAGCCCCCAGCGGCCGGCCACGCGGTCGATCTGGATGTCGGTGCCGCTGCCGTCGAGCGCGCGCCAGCGCACGTCGCGCAGCCGCACGCCGTTGGCCAGCGCGCCGCCTTCCAGGGTGCCGCTCAGCTTGCCGCTCAAGAGCCGCACCGCCGCCTGCCAGGCGTAAGCGGTGCCACGTTCGGTGGTCAGCGCTCCGTAGACGAGGCCGAGCGCCAGCACGACCAGCAAGACGATCACGACCACCGCCCAGCCGAGCGTTTTCACCAGCAGGCGACCCACGCGGCGCCGCCGCGGCGGCGGACCTGGCGGCCCGGCTTGGCGGTCGCCGGGAGGCTGGTCGCCGGGGGGCGGTGCGGGAGGTTGGGCGGAAACGTCCGTGGTCATGCGCGGTTGGAGAAAGAGGAGGTTTCCATCAGAAGGCGATCCCGAGCGTCAGATAGGGCCGCACACTGCGGTTGCGAATGCCGTACGCAAGGTCGACGTTGACCGGCCCGACGGGGCTGCGCCAGCGCGCGCCGACGCCCGCGCCCGGATAGAACACGCGCTCGCCCCACGTGTCGGTGGCGGTGCCGACGTCGAAAAACGCCGCCGCGCCCCAGTCGTGCGTGAACCAGTGCTGGTACTCCGCCGACGCCGTGACAAGGTATTTGGTCGGCAGCACCGAGCCCTGAACGTTGTTACCGATGCTCTGGTAACCATAGCCGCGCACCGAGTTCGAGCCGCCGGCGCGAAACAGCAGCGAAGCCGGAATGCCGCTGGAGCTGCCGCTCGTGAACACGCCGCCCAGTTCCGCGCGAAACACCACCAGGTCTTCCTTGCCGATGGGCAAATACTGTTGGCCGCGCGCGTAGCCGCGAATGAACGTCTGGTCGGTCAGCACGCCCTTCACCGCGAAACCGGCCTCCACGTGGATCAGGTTGCCTTTGCGCGGGAACAGCGGGTCGTCGGTATTGCGGCGGGTCCACGACCATGAAGGCACGAGCGCGCGGCTGGTGGTCGGCGCGCCGACGTTCTGGTCGAGCCGGTCCTGGTAGAACAGGATCGCGTAGTTATAGTCGATGAATTGCGACGTACGCGTGCGCTGCACGCCGCCGCGAATGCTGTAGATGCGCGTGTCGGAAACGTCGGTGGTGGTGTACGAGGCAAGCACGCTGTTGGTCCACGCGCGCGGCCCGGGCGGCATCGCGAGCTGCACCTGGCCGTATTGCTGGACCTGATCCAGACGTCCGTCGATAGTGAACGGCCACGCCTTGCCGAACGTATTCAGATACGAATACGCGCCCTGCACGAGCGCGCCATTGTCGGTCGAGTAGCCGACGCCGCCGCGAATGCTGTTGTACGGATACTCCGACACCTTCACGTGCAGCGGCGTTTCGACCGGCTTGGCGGGGTCGCTGTCCACGTCGATCGCAACGCTCGCGTAGTACGGCGTGTTCTGCAACTGCCGCTGCAATTCGGTGATGCGCTGCACGTCGTAAATGTCGCCCACCGAGATCGGATTGACGTTATCGACGATCTGCTCCGGGTAGCGCCGCGTGCCCGACACGTCGAGCTTGCCCATCGTGAAGGTCGGCCCGCTTTCGAATGCGACCGAGAGCTTCGCCTCGTGCGTGCGCGGATCGACGCGCGCCTCCGAGTGGTAGATCTTCGCGCCGAGATAGCGGCGCGCCTGCAACGCCTTCAGCGACGCGTTCTTCGCGTCGTCCCACTCGCTTTGGGAAAACGGATCGCCTTCGTGCAGCGTGAAGGCGAAGCGCGCCGCGTTTTCCTGCGCCGGGTCCTCGGTCAGCACCGGGCCGCGAAAGGAGAGCGAGATCGAGCTGACGATGGTTTGCGGCCCCGGATCCACGTTCACCGTGACGTGCTTCGTCTTGTCCACGGTACGCACGTCGGTACGGACCACCGGCGTGAAGTAGCCTTGCGTGGCCGCGAGGTCGCGCACCTGCTGGGGCGTGGCGGTGATCAGAAATTCGAACTGGTCGTCGCTGATGTCGGGACGTTTCGCGAAGCGCGCAATGTCGAGGTGCTCGTCGAGCAGCTTGCGCAGCGAACGCGGCGAGGCTTGCACGTCGACCTTGTAGCTCGCCGCCGCGCGCGCTGCATAAGCGGGGCCGCCCGCGAGGACCAGCAGCATGCCGACGGCGAGCCACGCGTGCAGCCAGCGCAGCCAATGCCGCCGCCCTGCGGCGTTGACTGCGGCCGGCTGCGGCGCTGCGCCCAGTGCGCCCAGCGCGCCGCGCCGCTCGTGCGGCTTTTCGATCACACACCCCGCCAAGCAGGACCTCCGGCCATGGTTGATTGAATTTGTCGTTCGGGCGCGCAGTGCCGCCGAAGCTCACTATTTGACCACATCGGCGCAACGGCGCTATCTCTAAACGCATCCGCTAATGCGCCGCTAATGCACCGCGAATGCACACTTGGACGCACTTCGGAGAAGACGCGCAGCCCCGCACCCGGGCGCCTTATGCGGGACGCACGCGCCCGCCTTTGACGCGCCGCGCGGCGCGCGGGTTCCAGCCGCGCGAAGCGAAGCGGCAGATACACACCCCGCGCGGCCTGCCCACCGGAGTTTTTCGACCGCGCGCGGCGCATGAGCTAAAATTGCGAAATCGAGTAGCGGCACGTGCGCAGAGCAGCGAAGCCGCCATTTCCCCAACTACGGAAGAAGTCGAGCCATGTATCAATCGGACATCACCCAGTTCCTGAACCAGCTCAAGCAGCAAAAGCCTAACCTGGAAGCAGAGCAACGCCGCGGCCGGGCGCTTCTGTGGGACAAGCAGCCGATCGACCTGGAAGAGCGCGCCGAGCAGAAGGCTTCGCGCGTCGAACAGACGCCTTACCAGTACTACCAGAACTTCTGAGCGCCGCGCCGCCACCAATGAGTCACGCCGACGAGGCTCACGGCGCACCGCCGGCGTCGCCCGACGCCGCGCTTGCCACGCCCGCCACCGATTCGACGCCGGACACTGTCGACGGCATTGCGTTCGCGCGCCTGTACGGCGAGCCGCTCTTCAAGCTGCCCACCGACCTGTACATTCCGCCGGACGCGCTCGAGGTATTTCTCGAAACGTTCGAGGGACCGCTGGATCTGTTGCTCTACCTGATCCGCAAGCAGAACTTCAACGTGCTCGACATCCCGATGGCGGACGTCACCGTGCAGTACTTGGGCTACGTCGACCAGTTGCGCCAGACCAATCTCGAACTCGCCTCCGAATATCTGCTGATGGCGGCCATGCTGATCGAGATCAAGTCGCGCATGCTGCTGCCGGTCAAGAAGGTAGACAGCGGCGAGGAAGCCGAAGACCCGCGCGCCGAACTCGTGCGGCGCCTGCTCGAATACGAGCAGATGAAGCTGGCCGCGCAGCGCATCGACCAGTTGCCGCAACTCGGGCGGGACTTCCTGCGCGCCGAAGTGTATATCGAGCAAAGCATCACACCGCGCTTTCCGGACGTGAACAGCGAAGACCTGCGCGCCGCGTGGGCCGACGTGATCAAGCGCGCGAAGCTGGTGCAGCATCACAAGATTTCGCGCGAGGAACTGTCGGTGCGCGAACACATGAGCACGATTCTGCGGCAGTTGCAGAACGCGCGTTTCATGGAATTTTCCGAGCTTTTCGACACCAGCAAGGGCGTGCCCGTCGTGGTAGTGAATTTCATCGCCGTGCTGGAGTTGTGCCGGGAATCGCTCGTGGAAATCACCCAGGCGGAGCCGTTCGCACCGATTTATGTGCGCCTTGCCTACTTGCCGGCCTGAACACCGCTGCGCAGCTCGAACGGGTCCGATAATCGCCGGATGAACGCCGGATGAACGCCGGATGAGGCCGGACAAGCGCCAGATCAGCGCCGACCCAAGCGCTCCTCGCAGCAATGCCGGCGCGCCCCCTTTCGAGGCGCCGCTCAGGCCTCATTTCGGTGCAACCGGCCGCCAAATCCACTACAATCCCGCGCTTCGAACCTGTCATTACCAGTGAGGCCGCGGGCCGCGCTACCGGCCAGGGCCGTTGCGTCAACCCAGCCTCGCGCCGCGCGAGGAATCCCCGTCCGATCATGAAAGTCATCAGCTCGATCCATGAATTGCGCGACCAGTTGCGCGGCCAGAATCGCACCGCCTTCGTGCCGACGATGGGCAACCTGCACGAGGGCCATCTGTCGCTGATGCGCCTCGCGCGCCAGCACGGCGATCCGGTGGTGGCGAGCATCTTCGTCAACCGTCTGCAGTTCGGGCCCAACGAAGATTTCGACAAATACCCGCGCACGCTCGAAGCCGATATCGAGAAGCTGCAGAAAGAAAACGTCTACGTGCTGTTCGCGCCGACCGAGCGCGATCTGTACCCGGAGCCGCAGGAGTATCGCGTGCATCCGCCGCACGACTTGGGCGACATTCTGGAGGGCGAATTCCGCCCCGGCTTCTTCCAGGGCGTGTGCACCGTCGTGATGAAGCTCATGTCCTGCGTGCAGCCGCGCGTCGCGGTGTTCGGCAAGAAGGACTACCAGCAGTTGATGATCGTGCGCCGCATGTGCCACCAGTTCGCGCTGCCTACCGACATCGTGGCCGCGGAAACCGTGCGCGATACCGACGGCCTCGCGCTCAGCTCGCGCAACCGCTACCTGGAGCCGGCCGAGCGCGCCGAAGCGCCGATGCTGGCGGCCGAACTGAATCGCGTGCGCGACGCGGTTCTCGCGGGCGAGCGCGACTTCGCGGCGCTCGAGCGCGCGGCCATGGCATCGCTCAGCGCGCGCGGCTGGCAACCCGACTACGTCGCGGTGCGCAAGCGCTCGAATCTGCTGCCCCCCGGTCCGCAGGACGCGAACGCCGAACTCGTCGTGCTGGCCGCGGCCAAGCTCGGCGCGACCCGTCTTATCGACAACCTCGAAATCTAAACTTGCTTGAGGCGATTCGCACGACACCTGAGAATCGCCAGGAATCAAAGGATTGGCCAGCCATGCAACGCAACATGCTCAAGTCGAAGATCCACCGCGTCGCGGTCACGCATTGCGAGCTGCACTACGAAGGCTCCTGCGCGATCGACGAAGACCTGCTGGAAGCGGCGAACATTGTCGAAAACGAACGCATCGACATCTGGAACATCAACAACGGCGAGCGTTTCTCGACTTATGCGATCAAGGGCGAACGCGGCAGCGGCATGATTTCGCTGAACGGCTCGGCGGCCCGGCGTGCGCAACTCGGCGATCTGGTGATCATTGCGGCTTTCGCGATGGTCGAGGAGGCGGAACTCAAGGCGGGCTGGAAGCCGGATTTGGTTTTTGTCGACGAAAACAACAAGATCAAGGGCAGCCGCGACCACGTGCCCACCCAGAACTGGACCTGAGCCAGAAGTGGACCTAAGCCGACCCGCCGCCGGGAGCCGCATGGGAGTCGGCCGGTATTGGCCCGTATCAGTCCCGTATTCGCCCGAATCAGGCCGGTATTCGGCCAGTACCTGAAGCCGGTGTTCGGCCGCTCCCTGGGCCGCCGTCCCAGGGGCCAGTATTCGGCCGGCTCCCTGCCGAACTGCCGCCCGCATGGCAGCCCCAGCCGTCGCTCGCCGCCCGCTCAGCCTTTCTTCGCGGCGCCGTTCGTCCACTGGATGATCGGCTCCCACTGCTCCAGATCCTTCTCCACGCGGCTTTTCGCGACGTCCCACAGCGTCAGGCCGTGTGCGGCGAGCTGCACGTAGTTCTGCGTGTCCCGCAAGTAACCGAGCACGGGCAGCTTCAGCCCCTCCACGAAACGGTGCAGTTGCTCCGCCGAGCGCGTGCGCGCGTCCACTCGCATGCCGACCACGCCGACCTCGATTGCCCCTTTGCTGACCGCCTTTTCCTTAGCCAGCCGCTCCAGGAAGTCCTGGGTGGCGAGGATGTCGAACATGGACGGCTGCAGCGGCACGATCACCTTGTCCGCCAGTTCGAGCGCGACGTTCATGCGATTGCCGTGCAACCCGGCGGGGGTGTCGATGATCGCGTGCTCGAGTCCCTTCGGCGGTTTGACGGGCGTCTCGGGGTTGACCTCCCACGTTTCGATGGCGGGCAATGTGTCGGGCCGCAACGACAGCCACGCGTGCGCCGACTGCTGCTTGTCAAGATCGGCGAGCGCCACCCACTCGCCGCTCGCGGCGAAATAGCCGGCCAGATTCGTCGACAGCGTGCTCTTGCCCACGCCGCCCTTCGGATTCGCCACCACGATTACCGTCATGAATACTCCCGGAAAGAAGGCTGGGCAATGCCAGCCGGTTTGCCGCTTTCTGCTTCGGGCTTGCCGCCCTGTTGTCGCGCCCGCGTGCCGCTTTGCGAGGCTGCGGGTCCGCGCGCGCCGATCCAGCCGTTGATAATATCGACAAATGCAGCGAGGCCGAAGCCCCCGAACGGCTAATCGGCCGTCGTCCGTCAGCGAATCCATCTTTCGAGGAAGCCGATCAATGAGCAAGCTCCGTCCGGAATACACCGTCGAACGCCTGCACGAACGCCAGAAGGGCAAGCTGCCGGGCTTGCTGGGCGTGCATGTGCTGTCGCTGGACGAAGGCATGCTGAGCGCGGAACTGACCGTGCGCGAAGAACTGCTCGCGCCCAACGGCTTCTTGCACGCGGCCACGGTAATCGGTCTCGCGGACACCGCCTGCGGCTACGCGTGCCTCGCCCATCTGCCGGAAACGGCGCGCAACTTCACGACGGTCGAGCTGAAAAGCAACTTCGTCGGCACGGCGACCGAGGGCACGATTCGCGCCGTCGCAAAAGCCGTGCACCTCGGCCGCAGTACGCAGGTGTGGGACGCAACCGTCACCGATCCGGCGGGCAAGACCATCGCGCTCTTTCGCTGCACGCAAATCGTGTTGTATTGACGCGCGGGACGCAGCGGACGAGGCAACTGGAGCGAACCTGCCGGTTGCCCTTCGCCATTTTTGCGCGCAACGCGAGCAACAGCGGGTCGTGTCGGCGCTCAGCTGACTGCCGCCGCCAATGCCGCGAGGTCGAGATGCTCCGCGAGCGTGTCGGCCAGCCGATCCAGCGACGCTTCACGTAACGCGGGGTAGTCGATCGCTTCGGCGTCGCTCAGCCCGGCCCACGCCAGCAGCGCCGCGCAAGCGGCCGGCGTGTCGAACAGCCCGTGCACGTAGGTCGCCAGAATTTGCCCATCGGCGGAAATCGCGCCATCCGGGCGCGCGGTGCCGGGTTGAGCGATGTGGCCACGTTGGCCCGCGTGGCCTGCCTCGTGCGCCTGCGCCCCGGAGCTTTTCCGGCCTCGTCCAGTGATCCCGCTCGCCTCGTCTGCTTCGTCAAGACGCAGTGCCGGCGACTCGAGCGCTGGCCCCCGCGTCTCGCCCATATGAATCTCGTAGCCGGCCACTTCCGGCAAGCCGGGCAGCGTGAGCCGCCCGGTCACGTTCACGAGCGTCTTCTCGCGCGTCAGTACCGTCGAGTAGTCGAGCCAGCCGAGCCCTGCGGACGCACCGGGCGCACCTTCCACGCCGTGCGGGTCGGCCACCTCGCGGCCCAGCATCTGCATGCCGCCGCAGATGCCGATCACCCGCCCGCCATAGCGCAGGTGCCGTTGCAGCACCGCGTCCCAGCCGTTCGCTCGCAGGAACGCGAGGTCGCCCCGCACGTTCTTCGAGCCCGGCACGATGATCAGATCCGCGGGCGGCGGCGTCATGCCGCTGCGCACGTAGTGGAAATCGACTTGCGGATGGGCGCGCAGCGCGTCGAAATCCGTATGGTTGCTGATGTGCGGCAACACCGGCACCACCACCCGCAGGGTGCGCGCGGCGTCGCCGCGCTGCGCGGCGCGCAGCTCGGGCGGCAGCATGTCCTCGGCGTCGAGCGTCAATCCGTGCAGATAGGGAATCACGCCGAGCACCGGCTTGCCGGTCTTCGCTTCGAGCCAGTCGAGGCCCGGCTTCAGCAGCCCGATATCGCCGCGAAAACGGTTGATGACGAAGCCGCGCACGCGCGCCTGCTCGCTCGCCGACAGGCAGGCGAGCGTGCCCGTCAGATGCGCGAAGACCCCGCCCCGGTCGATGTCTGCCACCAGCACCACCGGACAGTCCACGGCCTCGGCAAAACCCATGTTCGCGATGTCGCGCTCGCGCAGGTTGATCTCGGCCGGGCTGCCCGCGCCCTCCACGAAAATCGTGTCGTATGCCGCTTGCAGCCGCGCATACGATTGCAGCACCGCCTCGAAGGCGACCGGCTTGTAGTCGTGATACGCGCGGGCGTCGAGATTCATGCGCGCCTTGCCGTGGATGATCACCTGCGCGCCGCGATCGCTCGTCGGCTTGAGCAGCACGGGGTTCAGGTCGGTGTGCGCGGCGATCCCGGCGGCCACTGCCTGGAGGGCCTGCGCGCGCCCGATTTCACCGCCGTCAACGGTGACCGCGCTGTTGAGCGCCATGTTCTGCGGCTTGAACGGCGCCACGCGCACACCGGCGCGCCGCGCGAGCCGGCACAAACCGGCGACGAGCGTGCTCTTGCCGGCGTCGGACGTGGTGCCCTGGATCATCAGCGTGCCGCGCGGCACGACTGGCGCGTCGAGCGGAATCTGCGGCGGGATCGGTTGGGTGCTCACGGAAACCTTGAACTCGACGATGAAAAGGAATGGTGGGCCGCATTATCCCATCGCGCCGGCCCGCTCTGCACGCCGGCACGCCGGTACAATCACGCGATGATTTCCCGCGACCTCACCTTCGTTCTCGGCGGCGCGCGCTCGGGCAAGAGCGTGTACGCCGAGCGTCTCGCCGGCCAAAGCGCGCTGCCCGTCACCTACATTGCGACGGCGCGCGTTGCCGGCGACGCCGAATTCAACGCGCGCATCGCGCATCATCGCGCGCGGCGCCCCGCGCATTGGCGCCTTCTGGAAGCGGATCTCGACCTCGCGGGCGCAGTAGCGCAAGCGGACGCGCCGGGGCACTGCACGCTGATCGACTGTCTGACCTTGTGGCTTGCCAATCTGCTGTGCCCCGCCGACGGCGAGCCGCTGCCGCCGGCTGAATATCAGGCGCGCATCGAGGCGCTTGCGACGGCGCTCGCCACCTCGCGCGGCAAGATCATCGCGGTCAGCAACGAGATCGGCCTCGGCGTCGTGCCGCTCGGCGCGGCCACGCGTCTTTACGTCGACGAACTCGGGCGGCTCAATCAGCGCATTGCGGCGCTCTCAAGCCAGGCCACGATGATGGTCGCGGGCCTGCCGCTCGCTCTCAAAACCGCAGGCGCCGCGTGATGCTGACGCTTCCCCTCATCGTGACGCTCGCCACCGCGGGCGTGGCCGTTGACCGTTGGCTCGGCGAGCCGCGCGGCGCGCATCCGTTGGTGGGCTTCGGCAAGTGGGCGACGCGTCTCGAAGCGCACTACAACCGCGGCCGGCGCCTGCGGCTAAAGGGTCTGCTCGCGTGGGCGCTGGCCGTGTTGCCGCCGGTGCTGGCCGCATGGTGGCTGGTGGCCGTCCTGCCGTTTTTCGCGGCGTGTGCCATGCACGTCGCCCTGCTGTGGTTCGCGCTTGGCGCGCGCAGCCTGCACGACCATATCGAACCGATTGCCAAGGCGCTCGGAAAGCGCGACCTCGCGCAGGCGCGCTTGCTGACCGCACGGATCGTCTCGCGGGAAACCGCGCATGCGGACGAAGCCGCGCTGTCGCGCGCCGCAGTCGAATCGGCATTGGAAAACGGCAACGACGCAATTTTCGGCGCGCTCTTCTGGTTCGCGATCGCGGGTGGTCCCGGCGCACTCGGCTTTCGCCTCGCCAATACGCTCGATGCCATGTGGGGCTACCGCACGCCGCGTTACTTGCGCTTCGGTTGGGCGGCCGCGCGCCTCGACGACGTGCTCAACTGGATTCCCGCGCGCCTCACCGCCGCGAGCTACGCGCTGCTCGGCGACACGCGCACGGCCTGGCGCTGCTGGCGCGAGCAGGCGCCGCGCTGGGACAGCCCGAACGCCGGCCCGGTCATGGCCTCGGGGGCCGGCAGCCTGAATGTGCTGATCGGCGGCCCGGCGGTTTATCACGGCGCGCTCGAACACCGGCCCACGCTCGGCTTCGGCCATCCCGCCAAGGCCGCGCACATTACAGCGGCGCTGATGCTGGTCGAGCGCACCATGATTCTGTGGCTCGCGGTGCTGATCGTGCTGGCCTTGTTGAGCGTGCCGCTGCATGTCTGAACGAATCGCCGACTCGCGCTTTGCTCGCGCTGCGCAGCGCGAGCAAAGCGCCCTGCCAGCCGATGTTCCCGCGACGCCCCGCGCGCCGATCACGCACGGCGGCAATCTGCACGAAGCGGCCGAGCGCTATGGAATTCCGTACGACGAGTGGCTGGATCTGTCGACGGGGATCAATCCGCATGGCTATCCGGTGCCGCCCGTGCCCGCCGCAGCATGGCGCCGCCTGCCCGACGAAGGCGACGGCCTTCCCGACTGCGCCGCGCGCTATTACGGCGCGCCCGACGCCGCGCACGTGTTGCCCGTCGCCGGAAGCCAGGCGGCGATCCGCGCGCTGCCGGCCTTGTTGCCGCGAGGCCAGGCCGGCGTCGCGCCGCTCACTTACAGCGAATACGCACCGGCTTTCGAGCGCGCGGGTCATGGCGTCATGCCGCTCGACATTGCCTGCGACACATTGCCCGCAGCGCTCACGCACGCAATCGTCGTGAATCCGAACAATCCGACCGCTCACCATCTGAGCGCTGAAAAGCTGCTCGCCTGGCACGCGCAACTGAGCGCGCGCGGCGGCACGCTGCTCGTCGACGAAGCCTTTGCCGACACGATGCCCGCCGCGTCGCTCGCAACGCACGTCAATCGTGAAGGTCTGATCGTGCTGCGCTCGCCGGGCAAGTTTTTTGGCCTCGCAGGCGTGCGCGCCGGTTTCGTGCTGGCATCGCCGGCCATGCTCGAACGGCTGTGCCGCGCGCTCGGCGCCTGGACCGTCAGCGGCCCGGCGCGTCATGCCGTGAAGGCGGCATTCGCGGATCACGGCTGGCAACAGCAGATGCGCTCGCGACTCGCCGCGGACAGCGCGCGTCTCGTCGACCTGCTGCAAGCGCATGACATCCGCAGCCGGGCCACGCCGCTCTTCGCATGGACCGACGACCCGCGCGCCGCGGCCTTGCATGAAGCTCTCGCCACACGCGGCGTATGGACGCGGCTTTTCGCGTCGTCGGGTAGCGTGCGTTTCGGCTTGCCTGGCAGTGAGGCGGAATGGACGCGCCTGCAAGACAGCTTGCGCGACGCGATGGCGGCAGTGGCGGCGCGGCGGACGACGGCGGCGACCGGCGCCCAGGCACCCGAATCAGGCTGAGGCGTTTGACCGCTGCAACGCTCTTGCGCCTCGCCGCACCGCTCTTACGTTCAACGCACATTTCGACATTGGAATCGATGACATTCTTCGCGCGCCTTGCCCGTTCGATCCCCGCCGCCTTGACTGCCGCTCTGATTGTCCCCTTGATTGCCGTCGCGTTGCCCGCGAATGCCAGCATCACTGTGACCGACGACACGGGCGCCGTGGTCAGCCTGCCCGCTGCGGCTCAACGCGTGATCAGCCTCGCGCCGCACGTCACCGAGCTTCTGTACGCGGCGGGCGGCGCGTCGAAGATGGTGGGCGCCGTGTCATACAGCGACTATCCGCCCGAGGCAAAACAACTGCCGCGCGTCGGCGACAACAAGTCGCTCGACCTCGAACGCATCGTTGCGCTCAAGCCCGATCTGATCGTGGTGTGGCGGCACGGCAACGCGCAACGTCAGCTCGACCGACTGCGCGAACTGCACATACCGTTGTACTTCAGCGAGCCGCATCATCTGGACGATGTGGCCGTTTCACTGACCAGGCTCGGCCAGCTGCTCGGCACGTCGTCCGTGGCGGATTCAGCGGCGGCCGCGTATCGTCGCGAGATTGCGCAACTGCGCGCGCAGTATGCGAAACGGCCGGCAGTGAACGTGTTCTATCAGGTGTGGGATCAGCCGTTGATGACGCTCAACGGCGAGCATATGGTCAGCGACGTCATCGAGCTATGCGGCGGCCGCAACGTGTTCGCAGCGCTGCAACCGCTCGTGCCCACGGTTTCCACAGAAGCAGTGCTCGCCGCGAACCCGGAGGCCATTGTCACCGCTGCTCCCGGTGCGACCAGACCGGACACTGCGTTGCCGCAACTCGGCGCATGGCGCGCATGGCCGCGGCTACTGGCGGTGGCGAACAACAACCTGTTCGCGATCGACGGCGATCTGATCAATCGGCCCGCGCCGCGCATCGTGGAAGGCGCGGCGCAGATGTGCGCAGACCTCGAACTGGCGCGCTCGCGCAGGAAGTAGAACGTAGCGGAAGATGGAGACAAGCGGCGCGCCAATATGCGCCGCGACGCTCCGTGACACTTGCTCTGACGGCAGCTACGCTGAGCGCCACTCGGGCGATGCGGAAAGAAACGCAGTGCCAGTCAGTCACGCGCGGTACAGTCCGCAACGGTGAACGACACGCAGCGCGATCTCGCGCCCGCGAACTCCCGCGCGCCTCACAACGCTCACCCTCAAGCGTTCCACTTCACAAGCGACCACGGCTGCCCCTCATCGCCGCGACGCAACCAGACCATGCCGCCCGTTTCGAGCGACCATCGCAAGCAGCATTCGAGCGGCACGCCAAGCGCCAGCGAAGCGAGCGCGCGCATCACGCCCGCGTGCGTCACCACATAGGCGGGTGAAAGCTCACGAGTCTGCGTGTAGGCATCGAACCACGCCCGCACGCGCATGACGAACTGCGCGACACTCTCGCCGCCATGCGCTCGCGCGTGTTCGAAGTTGGCCGCCCAGTCGTCAAGCAGTTCGCGATCTATCGCGTCCCAGCGACGCTCTTCCCAGTCGCCAAAATTCATTTCCTTCAGGCGGTCGTCGTGACTCAGCACGCAGCCGAAGTCGTTTGCCAATTCGACGGCGAGCGCCGAGCAGCGCGTCAACGGACTCGACATCACGACGCGCGGTGCGGGCACCTGCAAGCCCGCAAGCCGCAATGCGAGCGCGGCGGACGACACGTCCGCGGCTTCGGCGAGCGCCACATCGCTGTGGCCGTAGCACACGCCCGCGTCGAGCGCGACCGCGGGATGGCGAATCAGGACGATATCCATGCGAGCCCTGCCAGATAGATGCTCAGTTCGAAAACCTGCTGCGCAAAGCCGAGGCAGTCGCCGGTGTAACCGCCTATGCGCCTCATGAAATAACGGCCCATCGCAAAGCGCAGCACCGCGAGCATTGCGAGCGTCGCAGCGGCAAAGCGCCAGTCCGCCGAAGAGAAGCCGCGCAAGCCGTCCGGCCATAACAGCCACGGCAAGCCGAAGAGCGCCGCGCACGCCAGCGCCGGGACGCTCAGACGTTGCGCAACCGGCTTCGCCTTGCCTTCGGCACGCACATAGTCGAGCGAGGCCAGATAGCTGATTGCACAGGCGCGGCTTGCTGCATGGGCTGCGATCATCAGTCCGGCAGCCCGCAGCGGCGGCAACGCGGCGAGCGTCTGCCACTTGAGCGCGAGCGCGATGACGAGCGCAATCGCGCCGAACGCGCCAATGCGCGAGTCATGCATGATGCGCAACACATCGTCGCGCGTATAGGCGCCACCGAACGCATCCACGCAATCGGCAAGACCGTCCTCGTGAAACGCGCCGGTAATCAGCAGCGACGCGGCCATCGACAGCAACACCGCCACGCCCGCCGGAAACACGCGCAACGCCGTCAGATAGACAAGCGCACTTAAGCCGCCGATCAGCACGCCGACGAGCGGAAAATAGCGCGCCGCCGCGTTCAGATAGTGCGGTTCGTAACCGACCCAGCGCGGCACGGGCACACGCGTGAAGTACCCGAGCGCGGTGAAAAAGTAGCGCAATTCCGCCAGCGGATTCATAGGTGCGTGCTCGCGTGCGTGTTGTGGGATGAACCGCTGCGCGCCCCTCAGGCTTCGCGATTCGCGACGCCGGCCGATTCGAAGCTCGCCATCTCGTTGATGAACGCGCAGGCCGCGCGCAGCAGCGGCACGGCAAGCGCGGCGCCGGTGCCCTCGCCCAGCCGCATGTCGAGCGACAACAGCGGCCGCGCGCCAAGATGCTCGAGCATGCGCTGGTGCCCCGCTTCGTTCGACGCATGAGCAAACACGCAGTAATCGCGCACGCTCGGTGCAATCGCGTTGGCCGCGAGCAGCGCTGACCCGGCGATGAAGCCGTCGACGACAATCGTCATGCGCGCTTGCGCCGCCGCGAGGTAGGCGCCCGCCATCATCGCGATTTCGAAACCGCCGAAGGTTGCGAGCACATCGAGCGGTTCATGCGACGCCTCATGATGCGCGAGCGCTGCCGCCAGCACGTTGCGCTTGTTCGCGAGCCCCGCGTCGTCCAGACCCGTGCCGCGGCCCACGCACTCGTCGATAGGCAGGCCGCACAGGCGGCTCATCAGACACGCCGCCGCCGACGTATTTGCAATGCCCATCTCGCCGAAGCCGATCACGTTGCTGCCGAGCGCCGCATGATGCCGCACGCGCGCCGCGCCCGCCTGCATCGCCGCGAGCGCCTGCTCGCGCGTCATTGCCGGTTCCTGCGCGAAGTTGCGTGTGCCCGCAGCGACCGGAATGTCGATCAGCCCGTCGCTGCGCGGCAGCGGTGTGGAAATGCCCGCGTTCACCACCTCGAGCTCCATGCCGGCGACGCGGCTCAGTGCATTCACCGCCGCGCCGCCCGCGAGGAAATTCGCCACCATCTGCGCGGTCACCGCTTGCGGATACGGGCTCACGCCTTCGGCGGCAATGCCGTGGTCGCCGGCAAACACGATCAGCGTGGGGCGTTGCACAACGGGACGCGTGCTGTGCTGGATCAATCCCATTTGACAAGCGAGCGCTTCGAGCAGACCGAGGCTGCCAGGCGGCTTCGTCTTCGTATCGATGATGTGCTGAAGCTCCGCGCGCAAGCTCTGATCGAGCGGTTCAACTTCGGGCAATGCGGACGGAGCGGGCAGAGAAGTCATGAGTTGGTCGAGATAGATGATGTTGTGGTCTGGCTAGCGGCGTGCGGCCGCGTCATGAACCGAAGGCGATTCATGACGCGAACCCAGCGCGGGAATTAGCGCCTCGTGCTCGCCGTCGCGAATCAGAATCAGCGGGTAGCCGAACACGCGGCTCGTCAACGCGGGCGTCAGGACATCGCGCACGGGGCCCGCATATGCTGCGCCGTTGCCATCCAGCAGCAGCGCGTGGGTTGCGAAGCGACGCGCGAGGTTCAGGTCGTGACACGAAAACAGCACGCTACGCCCCGGCTCGCGCGTCCATTCACTGAGCGCTTCGAGACACTCGATCTGATGATGCAGGTCCAGATGAGAAAGCGGTTCGTCGAGCAGCAGAAGCGGCGCTTGCTGACATAACACCGCGGCGAGCGCGACGCGCTGACGCTCGCCCCCGGAGAGCGACAGCACGTCGCGCGCGGCGAGGCGAGTGAGGCCCAGCAGATCGAGCGCGGCGCGCGCGGCAGCGCGGTCGGCCTCGCGCTCCCAGCCCCAACCGGTCAGATGCGGGAAGCGGTTGAGCATGACAATGTCGAGCACACTTGCGCTGAACGTGTCGGGCGCGCTTTGCGGCATCAGCGCACGACGCTGTGCGAGTTGTTGAGCGTGCCAGTCGACAAGACGTGTGCCGTCGAGTTCGACGTGGCCCGCGAACGCTTGCCGCAATCCTGCGAGCGTCGATAGAAGCGTTGTCTTGCCGGCGCCGTTCGGACCCGCGACACACCAGATCTCGCCCGCGTAGAAAGTGTGCGTGAACGCGTCGAGCAAGGTACGCGAGCCCGCGCGCAAGGTCACGCGTTGGGCGCTGAGGGCGGGCTCGGCCCGGTTGGCTGTGTGCATCATCGGGGAGCGCGCAGCAGCATCCACAGGAACACCGGCACGCCGATAATCGACGTGATCACGCCGACCGGCAATTGCGCCGGCGCGATCACGAGGCGCGCGATCAGGTCGGCGCCCATCACCGCGACGCCGCCAGCGAGCGCCGCCGCGGGCAGCAGCATGCGTTGATCGTTGCCGAATGCAAGCCGCAACACATGCGGCACCACCAGCCCGATAAAGCCGATGGTGCCCGCGGTCGTCACGGCCGCCGCCGCGGCGAGCGAGGCCGCCAGATAGACGCGCAGCCGCAGCGGCACCACCGCCACGCCCAGCGCTTGTGCGACTGCATCGCCTCGTAGCAGCACATTCAGGCGCGGCGCAACGGGGACGATCGCGAGCAACACGACGACGAGCGCAGCCAGCGCCGTCCACGGCATCGCATTGCCGTTGAGGTCGCCGGTAAGCCAGAACAGCATGCCGCGCAAACGGTTGTCGGGCGCCACATTCAGCAGCAACGTGATCAGCGCGCCCCAACCGGCGGCGATCACCGCGCCCGTCAACAGCAGACGCGGCGACGTGTCCTGCGGTTCACCGCGCCAAAGCTCGCGGCGTGCGAGGCCGAGCACGAGAAGAATCGACACGAATGCGCCCGCGAATGCCGATACGTCGACGAGCCACCACGAGCAGCCGGCGATCATCGCGACCAGCGCGAAGCTCGCGGCCCCGCCGGACACGCCGAGCACGTAGGGCTCGGCAAGCGGATTGCGCAACAACACTTGCAGCAGCGCGCCGGCCACCGCGAGCAATGCGCCGCACGCAAAACCGGCCAATGCACGCGGCAAACGCAGCGTGCGGACAATTTCTGCCGCGAGATCGGCAGACGCGCCTTGCGAAGACGACGCATGCAACGGTGAAAGCGCCTCCATCACGCTGACCGGTGCGACCGACACGCTGCCCAACGCGAGCGACGCCATCAACACGACCAGCGCGGCGAGCGCGAGCACGAGCCAGATGGCGGCGGCGCGCTTCGCGCTCATGGCGTGGAGCGTGGCGGGCAGCGAAGCCGGGGAACGGTTCATAGGGTTCATAGGAGCGCTCCCGGCATGGCGCGCGTATTACTGCTGCTGCCAGCCGACCGTGACATACGCACCGCGCCGCGGCGAGTTATACGAGTAGGCCGTTTCATAGTCCTTGTTCAACAGATTCTGGATTTGCGCCGCCACGTACCACGCTTTCGTGATGTTGTAACGCGCGGACAGATTGACGATGCCGTAACCGCCCAGCTTGCCGCTGCTGTCTTCACGCGGACCGCTCACAATCCACTCGCCGCCCACGCGCCACCCCGCGATGCTGCGATTCACCGCGAGCGACGCAAAACGGCGCGCGCGCCGCACGAGGTCCACGTCGTTGTCGAGATCGACCGGATTTTGCAGCGTCACCGCTGCGCGCACGTCGGTCCTGCCGACATGTCCGCTCCACGATCCTTCAATGCCCTGCACTTTCGCATGCCCCACGTTCTCGGCGAGATAGATGCCAGGCGTGACCTGCCGATAGTCGATCAGATTCGAATAGCGCGTCTGGAAAGCGCTCAGCCGCATTACGCCAAGCGCGTTGGACGCGTATTGCAGCGCAGCTTCGAGCGAGTGGCTACGCTCGGGCTGGATCGACGGATTGCCGCTTAACGGATAGTACAGATCGTCGAAGCTCGGCGCGCGAAACGAATCGGCATAGCTTGCGCTTACCTTCCAGTGCGACGTGATGTCGAACCCGTAGCCGAGATAGTAACTGTTCGCTCCACCGAAATCCGAGTACTGATCGCGCCGCACGTTCGCCTGGATCTGGCTGCGTCCGAGCCGCGCCGTATAGCCCGCAAAAGCAGAATCCACGCGACGGGTGGGCGCGGCGAACGTATCGGAGTCGAGGCTCTGGTCCAGGTGCTCATAGCCCACGCGTAGCTTCTGCTGCGCGGCGAGCGCGAAATCGTTCTGCCATGTGTACTGCCGGTTGTCGGTATCGAAGCGGCCGTTGTACAGGCCGTTGGTGTTCGACACGCTGCGATCGTCGCCTTCGGAGACGATCAGATGCGTGGTCCACCAGTCGGTCAGCTTGCCGTTCGCAAACGCCGACACCTGGCGCACCTTCGTGTACAGATTGTTCAGATCGGTCGGCGTGCCGTACGCGTTGTCGTAGCTGGTGTTGCCGTTCGACTGGAAGTAGGTGACGCCCGCGTCCCACTTGTCGCTGAACTTGTGGCGCAGCGAAGCCGAGACGCTCTCGTTCAGGTAGCCGTTAGCGTTGGGATTGGCATTGGGCGCCTCGCGCGGATCGAGCGCGGAAAAACCGTCGTCTTTCGAGCGCGCGAGCGAAATGCTGAAGGTCGTGCGGCCGTCTTTGTCCAATGCGCCGTTGGCGCCGACCTGCTGTGTCTGCGTGTGATAGCTGCCGTAGCCCACCGAGAAATTGAAGCGCGGCGGGTGATCGCCGCCGTCCTTCGTGAACACCTGGACCACGCCGCCTATCGCACCGGAGCCATATAACGCGGACACGTTGCCGTTCACGACTTCGACGTGGTCGATCTGATCGAGCGGAATCTGGGCGATTTGCGCGGCGCCGAGACTCACTGAATCGACGCGCACGCCGTCGATCAGCACGAGCGATTGCGTGGTCGATGCACCGCGCAAATAGAGGCTAGCCGTCGAGCCGGGGCCACCTGTGCGCGAGATTTGCGCGCCGGGAGCAAGTTGCAGCAGGCCGGGCAGATCGGTTGCGGCGGTGTCGGCAATGTCCTGCTGATCGAACAGCGCCGTTTGCGGAATGGCGTCGGCGAGCGGTTGCGGTCCGCGCTCGGCAGTGACCACGACGGGCGACAACACGTTGAACGAGGAGTCAGCGCTTGCAGGCGCCGTGGCCTGAGCATGCGCGAGAGACGGCAGCCCTGCAAAAGCGAGCAGCGCCGCGCGGGCGATGGGGGACAGCATGAAATGAGAGTTCCCGTGGATGGCGTGCGCGGCCCGCTTCCCCGCAGGCCCTCGCGTAACGGGGCGCGTGCGTTTTTAACATTTCGCAGTTGCGCCCCTCCCTCTGGCCGGTATCCGGGCTAACGACTTTCGATCCCGCCTTCCCACGCGTGACGCGCAGTGGCACACTCGCGAGTTGAACCGGAACTCGCGATGGGGATCGAACTGCAAAGCGCGAGTTGCTGGCCGGAACTGCTAGCCAGTTGTCACCCAGTCGTCACCCGTATGGCAGTACTGAACTGCAATACGAGCGCAACACGAGCGCGCCAATGCGGTCGCTTACCGTTGCGGGGGCAGCGCAGGTTAGCGCGTTCAGGTGAGCCGCGCGCCCTGCTTCCCGTTTAACTGCGCGCACAGTGACATGCGCGCGGGCACCAGAGTGCGGCCAGTGTATGAGCGGCGTCGGGGTCAGTCAAGAATGCGGGCTGTATGAGCGATTCATTCGGACAGGGTCGAACTTCTGTCCGACGCGATCCCCGCCATGCGAGTAGTTTTTCTTCTTCAGTCGAAAAAAGCCTGCAAAAAGCGGTGTTGTTACGTCTCGAAACGAGACAATTGTCGGAACGTGCGACATTCCGCGCTAAAATGCGAGGTCTTTAGAGGACGCAGCACATGCTCACCGAACTCGAAACACTTTCACAGAATATCGGCAAGCTGATCGCGATCAGCCAGCGCCACAATGAAGCGCGTATCGCGCTCGAAGAGCAACTCGCGCAGTCGCGCGCCGAAGCAGAAGCCACGCGCACGGAACTTGCGCTGCTGCGCGAGGAACGCGACGCACTGCAGGCGGAGCGCGACGCGCTGTCGGCCAAGATCGACGACGCCCAGGTGCGCTTGAACGCGATCCTCGAAAAATTGCCGCGTGCGCGCGCGCACAACGAGCCGGACAACCAGCTCGATCTGCTCGAGCCCGTTCAGCATGAAGTGCAAGCGGAGAGCGACGCCACACGCCACGGAGAAAATGCATGACCACCAAGCAGATCGAAGTATCGATTCTCGGCGTGCCCTATCGTCTTGCCTGCTCGCCGGAAACGGAAGGCGCGCTGCTCGAAGCAGTCGCGCGGGTCGACGCGGAAATGTCGAAGATCCGCAATAACAGCAACGTGCGGGGCACGGATCGCATTGCTGTCATGGCCGCGCTGTCGCTGGCATCCGAACTGCTTAAGCTGCAACAAAGCGTGCGTCACGGAGAAGCATTTCCCGCTGAGGAAATCCGGCGTACAATGCATCAAATGAACGAGCAACTGGGTACTGTCATCGCGCAGTACAGCGTGCAGTAAGCGGCAGTTGCGAGTCGCATGTTTATCGGTTTAGCTTCCCTGCCTGGTTCGCCAAGGTCATATATTCCTTGAACCAATGCCATGTGCACGGTTGCGGAAATTTGTAGCACGGGTGTGCGCGTCACTCTGTCTGATGTACCCGAAGTGCTGCTAACTGCGACCAATTCTGAACCTTCGGTTCAGGATGCCGGCCTAGCGGCTAAGGCGGGGACCATATGTGGAACGGCATCGGACTTGCGTCCGGTGCCGTTTTTGTTTGTGCCTCGCGTCCTGCGTCTCTTTCCCTGCTTCTTCAAACTCTTAACGTTCAATTCGATTCATGCGCTACTGGCTAATGAAGTCCGAACCGGACGAAGCAAGCATCGACCATCTCGCCAACGCTCGGCACCGCACGCTGCCGTGGACGGGCGTGCGCAACTATCAGGCGCGCAACTTCATGCGCGACGCCATGCAAGTGGGCGACGGTGTGCTGTTCTATCACTCGAGCTGCCCGGAGCCGGGCATCGCGGGGCTCGCTGAAGTAGCGTCTACCGCGTATCCGGACCCCACGCAGTTCGACAGCAAGAGTCCGTATTACGACCCCAAGTCGTCGCACGAAACGCCGCGCTGGCTGCTGGTCGACGTCGTGTTCAAGAAGAAAATTCCGCTGATTCCGCTCGCGGCTTTGCGCGAGCACGAAGAGTTGAAAGACATGCGGGTGCTTGCACGAGGCAACCGTCTGTCGATCACGCCGGTGACCGAAGCGGAGTGGCGCTTCATCACGACGCGGCTTGTCTGAACCGACCGGCGTTGGCTGCGGGTCGGCGTGCGCCGTGTCGAGCGATGCGACGCACATTGCACGCGCAACTCGCGGGCCTACGGTGCGTGGGTGCGTGCAAGTGTCGCGCGTGAAGCGCTCCGCTCTGTCGAAGTCCAGCAACTTCAAGCAAGGTCAAATTAGGGAACCAAGCTCAGGTTACGAGCGCCTAACGGACTCGCAACGGCACATGCAAGCACCATGCCGCTGCATTGCGCGCACTCGCGGCGCGCCATCCTGTTCAAGCAAGGAGTCCAACAATGACGAAACACACCGCACGTGCCCTCGCTTTCGCGCTCGTCTGCGCGGCACCTGCTGCGCTCGCGCTTTCCCCGGCCGTCGCGCGGGCCCAGACTGTCGCGCCCTATCAACCTGCCGGCGTGCTGTCGCTCAATGCGCAGGCCAGCGCCGAGGTGCCGCAAGACGTCGTGGATATCACGCTCTTTTACGAGCAGGAAGCAAGCGACCCGTCGTCGCTCACTTCCACGCTGAACCAGCGCGCCGATTCGGCGCTGCAAAAAGCCAAGGGCGTGAGCGGCGTGACCGCGCGCACCGGTTCGTTCTCGATTTATCCGTCCACCGATCGCGACGGCCGCATCTCCGCATGGCGCGGGCGCACGGAGGTCGTGCTCGAATCGCACGACTTTGCCGCGGCGTCGAAGCTCGCGGGGCAACTGGCATCCGTCATGCAGGTCGGCAATGTGCAGTTCTCGCTGTCGCCAGCAGCGCAGCGCGCCGCCGAACAGAAGCTCACCGCCGAAGCGATCAAATCGTTTCGCGAGCAGGCCGCTTCGTCTGCCCAGGCGTTCGGCTACAGTGGCTATTCGATCCGCGAGGTCAACGTCGGGCACAACGGCGTCATGCCGCGCCCCGTCATGATGATGAGCGCGCGCGCCATGGGCGCCGAAGCGAAAACGGCTGCGCCGGTGCCCATAGAAGGCGGCACGTCGACGGTCACCGTCAACGTCTCGGGCTCGGTTCAGATGAAGTGACCGCTCACGGCGCCGCTCCTTGTCGACAGCGAGCGGCGCACAGCAAACAGAAACGCCACGGCATGCCGTGGCGTTTTGCTATCCCTCTGCGCGCTTGCTATCGCGCGGCGAATTGCGCGCTCACGGCAACGCGTGCGCTGTTTCGCTGCGGCCGCGCCGATACGACCACACGAGCATCGCAACGCCCACGAGAATCATCGGCAGCGAAAGCCATTGGCCCATCGAGAAGCCCATTGCGAGGAGGCCGAGAAAGTCGTCGGGCTCGCGCGCGAATTCAACCGTGAAGCGCGCAAGGCCGTAGCCGATCAGGAACACGGCGGAAATCGCACCCAGCGGCTTCGGCTTGCGCGAGAAGAAGAACAGCACGAAAAAGAGCGCGACGCCTTCGAGCGCGATCTCGTACAACTCCGAAGGATGGCGCGGCAGCATGTGATATTGCGCAAACACCTCAGTCAGGTGCCATTGCGCGGCCTGTTGCGGATGCGCGGCGAGCCACGCGGCGTCGTCGGACGCGGCGCCGGGAAAGAGCATGGCCCACGGCGCCGAAGGATCGGTCACGCGCCCCCACAGCTCGCCGTTGATGAAGTTGCCAAGCCGCCCCGCCGCGAGCCCGGTCGGCACCATCGGCGCGACGAAGTCCGTGACCTGCAGCCACGAGCGTTTGCGCTGATAGGCGAACAGCACCATCGCAAAGGTCACGCCGAGAAAGCCGCCGTGGAACGACATGCCGCCCTCCCACACCTTGAAAATATCGAGCGGATGCGCGAAGTAAAAGCTCGCCTTGTAGAACAGCACATAGCCGAGCCGGCCGCCGAGAATCGTGCCGAGCACGCCGTAAAACAGCATGTCGTCGATATCTTTCGGCGTCCAGCCTTGGGCGGCCACATACGGCAAACGCAGCCGCAGCCTGCCGACCACGATTGCCGCGATGAACGCGACCAGGTACATCAGTCCGTACCAACGCACGGCAAGCGGCCCCAGGTGAATGGCAACGGGGTCGAAGTTCGGGTGAATGAGCATCGTGTTGTTATGGGCGGTTCGTTCAGAAGCTGGTTGGTGTGGACAGCGCGCGGCATGTGCCGCCTGCGTTGGACGGCTGCACGCGCCATGCGTTCGGCGCCGCTTCGCTAATCGGGGAACGCGGCCTGCTGCACTTCGCCGGCGGCATGCGCGCGCACGATCTCGATGAAGCCCGCAAGCACCGGACTCATCTCGGCGCTGCGCCAGACGAGACCTGTCTCGATAGCGGGCACGGACTCGGACAACGGCCGGTACACGACGCCGGTGCGGCGCAGGTTACGCAGCGATTGCGGCACCAGTGCGACACCCATGCCGGCCGACACCAGGCTCACGATGGTCTGCATCTGTATCGCTTCCTGGCCGACCCGCGGCGCGAAGCCGGCTACGCCGTAGCAATCCATAATGATGTCATAAAAGCCGGGCGCCAAACGCCGCGGGAAGATGACGAGCGGCACATCGGCCACCTCGCGCAGGCTCACCGGCGTGTCGAGCCACTCGGCGCGCGGGTCGCCGGCGCTGCCCGCGGCGGCCGCCACGCGCGCCGCCGTCTGCGTCGACATGGCAATGACGAGCGGCTCACGCTCGATGGGCAGCCACGCAAGCTGGGTGGCATGCCGCGACGGCAGCGGCGCGATCAGTAGGCCCGCGTCGATGCGCCCGGCCACGAGTTCATCCACTTGCACGTCGCTCGTGGCCTCGGTCAGTTCGAGCCGCACGCGCGGATGGCGCGCGCCGAAGTCGCGCAAGAGGCGCGGCAGCAGGCCGTAGTCGGCCGTCGACACGAACGCAAGCGACAGCACCCCCGCCTCGCCGCGCGCAAGGCTTTGCGCGAGCGGCCGCAGCCCTTCCGCGCCGGCCAGCAGCCGTTGCACCTCAGGCAACAGGTCGGCGCCCACCCGCGTGAGCTCGACCGAGCGCTTGGTACGCGCGAACAGCTCGACACCAAGCGTCTCTTCGAGCGCACGAATTGCCTGCGAGAGCGGCGGCTGGGTAATCGAAAGGCGCGCGGCCGCACGGCCGAAGTGCTTTTCTTCGGCGACGGTCACGAAATAGCGCAACTGACGCAGGTCGGGAACGGAGGGCAACATGATTAATACATTTTACGACCTAATGGGCCGCCAATAATATATTGGACACGCATATCGCAAAATAGCATTCTTGGCCGACGCGTCCGAACTACACTGGACCGACCAGCAAAACAGACAGACTGGAGCTCCCCATGCCATACAACCGTCGTTCGCAGAACATCACGCAGGGCGTGGCCCGTTCGCCGAACCGCTCGATGTACTACGCGCTCGGCTATCAGAAGGAAGACTTCGACAAGCCGATGATCGGCGTCGCCAACGGCCACTCTACGATCACGCCGTGCAACGCTGGCCTGCAACGGCTCGCCGACGCGGCCGTCGCCGCGATCAAGGGCGCGGACGCGAATCCGCAGATCTTCGGCACGCCGACCATTTCGGACGGCATGTCGATGGGCACGGAAGGCATGAAGTACTCGCTGGTGTCGCGCGAAGTGATCGCCGACTGCATCGAGACCTGCGTACAGGGGCAGTGGATGGACGGCGTGGTCGTGATCGGCGGCTGCGACAAGAACATGCCGGGCGGCATGATCGGCCTCGCGCGCATGAACGTGCCGGGCATCTACGTGTACGGCGGCACGATCCGCCCCGGCAACTGGAAGGGCACCGACCTCACCATCGTGTCGTCGTTCGAGGCGGTCGGCGAATTCACGGCGGGCCGCATGTCGCAGGAAGATTTCGAAGGAGTCGAACGTAACGCCTGCCCGTCGACCGGTTCGTGCGGCGGCATGTACACGGCCAACACCATGAGCTCGTCGTTCGAGGCGCTCGGCATGTCGCTGCTGTATTCGTCGACGATGGCCAATCCGGATCAGGAAAAGGTCGACTCCGCCGCCGAATCGGCGCGCGTGCTCGTCGAAGCGGTCAAGAAAGACCTGAAGCCTCGCGACATCATCACGAAGAAATCGATTGAAAACGCCGTGGCGTTGATCATGGCGACCGGCGGCTCGACTAACGCGGTGCTGCACTATCTGGCCATCGCGCATGCCGCTGAAGTGGAGTGGACCATCGAGGACTTCGAGCGCATGCGCAAGAAAGTACCGGTGATCTGCAATCTGAAGCCCTCGGGCCAGTACGTCGCGACCGACCTGCACAAGGCGGGCGGCATTCCGCAAGTCATGAAGATTCTGCTCGACGCGGGTCTGCTGCACGGCGACTGCATCACCATTACCGGCAAGACGCTCGCCGAGGAACTGAAGGATGTGCCGGCCAAGCCGCGCGCCGATCAGCAGGTGATCTTTCCGATCGAGCAGGCGCTGTACAAGGAAGGCCACCTCGCGATTCTCAAGGGCAATCTCGCCGAAGACGGCGCGGTCGCCAAGATCACCGGGCTCAAGAACCCGGTCATTACCGGCCCGGCGCGCGTGTTCGACGACGAGCAGAGCGCGCTCGAAGCGATTCTCGCGGACAGGATCGTTGCCGGCGATGTCGTCGTGCTGCGCTACCTCGGGCCGAAGGGCGGACCGGGCATGCCGGAAATGCTCGCGCCGACTTCCGCGATCATCGGCAAGGGACTCGGCGAGAGCGTCGGCCTGATCACCGACGGACGCTTTTCAGGCGGCACCTGGGGCATGGTGGTCGGCCATGTCGCGCCGGAAGCGTTCGTGGGCGGCACGATCGCGCTCGTGCAGGAAGGCGACTCGATCACCATCGACGCCCATAAGCTGCTGCTGCAACTGAATGTCGACGACGCCGAACTGCAACGCCGCCGCGCCGCGTGGCAACAGCCGAAGCCGCGTTATACGCGCGGCGTGCTGGCGAAGTACTCGGCGCTCGCGCTGCCGGCCAATAAGGGGGCGGTCACAGGCTGAGGAAGTGCGCCGTCTGGCGCATGAACGGCGGGCACGGGCAGCCGGCATGGGGCGACTGGCACGAACCGCCGGCACGGGCGACTGACACGCGCGACCAGCACGGGCGGTGGCGCACGGCGGGCTCGCCGCGAGGCATCAAGCCCGGCGCGGGCTGCCGGGCGACAGGCTCTACGTAAAAGCGAAGGGGACGCACGAAAAACCGTGCGTCCCTTTCCTTTTATAATGCTTGCACCACAAGTCGGGCACCTGCACCGGCGGAGACCAGAATGAAATCAATGTCGTATGCGGTGCTTGCAGCGGCTGCCATGTTCGCCGCCATGTCCATCGGCGTCAGCGCGAGTGCGCACGCCGAAGCGGCGACCGGGCTCGCGCTTGCACAGCAGCAGAACTGCATGAGTTGCCACTCGGTGGCGCGGCCGTTCATGGGGCCGGCGCTGCACGACGTCGCCGCGAAATACTCGGGCCGCGAGGATGCCGCCACGTACCTGAAGCACAAGATTCTGGATGGCAGCAGCGGCGTGTGGGGCCAGGTGCCGATGCCCGCGAACACCCAACTCACGCCTGATCAGGCGGCCACCCTGGCAAGCTGGGTGTTGACGTTGAAGTAGCGCGGGTGAGCGGGTATGAGCGCGCGTGGCGCTCGTCCCATGCGTAGTCCGCTCGCGTGTGAACGGTGCCAGCAGCGGCGCAAGCGCCGATTCCCGGCTTCTCCATTCAATCCGCGAGCTTCTTCGTCGTCACGCGCCGGGGGTTTGGCGGGCGAGCTCCGCTGCAACGGCTTCGCGTACCCAGCCGGTCATTTCTTTTTCCAACGTCAACGCCACTTCGCGCGTGATCTGATCGACGAGCCGCGTCGTGTGCTCCTGCACGGCGCTGCGGCAGCGTGCTTCGATGACGGCGCGTCCGTCGCCCGCAAGGAACGCCGCAAAGCGTTCGCTCAGACGCCCGGCGATGAGATCGGCATCGACGCGTGAAGCCACCTGTTCCCCTGTCCCCTGCGCGATGTCCGGCGGCACCGTGGCGCCAGCTTCCAGCGGCGGTGGCGGCTCAGTGCGATCGAACACGCCTGCCGAAGCCGCGAGCACCTCGTCATGCGCGTGCTCGGCTTCGGCTGCGCGATGCGCGTCGTCGGAATGGACTGCCGGCTGCGCGTGATCGACTGGAGGCTGCGGTGCAAGCACGGGTTCAGGCGCGAGCGTTTCTTCAGGTGAGAGAACCGGCTGCGGCGCGAGTTCGGGCTCCGCTTGCTCGCTGAACTCGCGAAGCTGCTCGGATCCGCGCAGCGGCACGCCGGCTGGGGCAGCGGTGTTTGTAGCCGCTACGGTCGCCGGCTGTGCAGCACCAGCAGCGAGTGCTGCGACCGCAGCGGCCGCGGTCGAAGGCTGTGCACTGGCGGGCGCAGCGGCACCAGCCGACGGCGGTTGCGCAACCGCTCCGGTCGAAGGCTGCGCAGCGGCAGGCGCAACAGGTGCGGCCGATGGTTGCGCAACAGTCGGAGCTGCCCCGCCGCTCTGCGGCTCGCGACGTTGCGCCGCGTGGCCTGGTACGAGCACCTCTTGCAGGATGGGGATCGAGTTATCGTTGGGATCGGACACGTGCGCCCTCCGTGTTTGAGTCGAAGCGAAAGCAGACCGCGCGTGCGCCGGAGCGTCTGAACGCGACGCGATGCAACGCACCACGCAACGCGGGCCGTAGGCCTAAGCGCCCTGCTTGTAGTTGTTCAAAGCATAGCCGCGATCGCGATAGAAGCGATAGCGCTCGCGCCCGGCAATGAGTTCGTCGTGTGCGTTACCCACCACTTCGAGCAATCTTTCGAAGCGCGCGAATTGCGCGGGCACGCTCGCGCCCAGATTGAGCAGCACCTGGTGATGCGGGACGTCGTCGAGATTCGTGGCCAGCACGATGGGCGTTTGCGCGGCGAGCGGCGTGCCCGCCATGCAGTGCGGCACGAAGTCGAGCGCCGAGAAGGTCCACAACTGTTCGTCGAACGCGCGCAGACGCTCGGGCTCCGCCACGACGATGGTCGGCTGCCCGGCCTGATATGCCTTGCGCGCGAGGCGGCACGCATACAGCAGCGAGTCGCCGACGTTCGAATGGAAGTCGATTCGAGTCATCGGCGGCTTTGCCTCGCGCTGCGTGCCGGCGCTGCGGCACGTGCGACTTTACTGCAATGCGTCATTGCGGGAGGCGAGCGTCCGCGGCCCGATCGATCAGGAACTGCGTGAGCAGCGGCACCGGACGCCCCGTCGCCCCCTTCGCCGCACCGCTCTTCCAGGCCGTGCCGGCGATGTCCAGATGCGCCCACGGATACGCGTCGGTAAAGCGCGACAGGAAGCAGGCTGCCGTCACGCTGCCTGCCGGACGTCCGCCGATGTTGGCCAGATCCGCGAAGTTGGACTTCAACTGTTCCTGATACTCGTCGTCAAGCGGCAGGCGCCAGGCCGGGTCCGATGCCTCGCGCGAGGCGTCGAGCAACTCGCCGGCGAGCGCGTCGTCTTTCGAGAACAGACCGCTGTTGTGATGGCCGAGCGCAATGATGCACGCGCCCGTGAGCGTGGCAATGTCGATCACCGCGGCCGGCTTGAAGCGCTCGGCATAAGTGAGCGCGTCGCACAGAATCAGGCGGCCTTCGGCGTCCGTGTTCAGCACTTCGATCGTCAAGCCCTTCATGCTCGTGACGATGTCGCCCGGCTTGGTAGCCGTGCCCGAAGGCATGTTCTCCACGGCCGGAATGATGCCGACCACGTTGATCTTCAGGCCCATTTCGGCGACAGCGCGCAGCGTGCCCAGCACCGAGCCGGCCCCGCACATGTCGTACTTCATTTCGTCCATGCCTTCGCCCGGCTTGAGCGAAATGCCGCCCGTGTCGAACGTCACGCCCTTGCCGACCAGCACGACGGGCGCGGCTTTCGCTGCGCCGCCCTGATATTGCAGCACGATGAACTGCGCCGGCTCCACCGAACCCGCCGTAACCGACAGGAAAGAGCCCATCTTGAGCGCTTCGCACTGCTTCTCGCCAAGCACCTCGACCTTCAGCTTCCAGTCTTTCGCGAGCTTCTTTGCAGTGTTCGCGAGATAAGTGGGCGTGCATACGTTGCTCGGCAGATTGCCGAGGTCGCGCGTGAGGTCCATGCCGTTGGCAAGCGCGGCGCCCTGCTTCGCAGCGAGCTTGGCGGCCTTCTCGTCGCCGGTGTTCACGCTGAACACGATGCGCTTTAACGCACGCGCCGAGTTGTCGGGCTTGCTCTTCATCTGCGTGAACTTGTAGGTCAGTTCGCGCAACGCGAGAATTGCGGCGCGCACGCCCCAGTCGGCCGAACGCTCGAGCACGGGCAGTTGAGCCAGTGTGAAGGTAACCTGCACGACCTTGGTGGCGAGCAACGCGCGCCATGCGGCGCGCACCGCTTCGCCGTAAGCTTTCTGGCTGAAAGCGTCCTGTTTGCCGAGCCCGACGAGCAGCACGCGCGATGCGCCGATACCCGAGACTTCATGCAGGAACAGCGTGGTGCCTGCTTTGCCGTCCATGTCGCCCGCCTTGATGATGCGGGTCAGGAGGCCCTTGGTGGCCGCGTCGATTTCAAGGGCCGCGCCCGAGAGCGTTTGCGACTCGAACACGCCGATTACGATGCAATCCGATTTCCCGGTGAGGAAACCGTTTGACGAGCCTTTGGTCCAATCACAGGCTTTTATGCTAAAGTCCATCGCGCTTGTCCTCGGATAAAATCTGGGCTTAGGATGAAAGCCGCAATTATCCGCTATTTTTCCCGCGGCGGCTGCACCGGAGGCGTGACGGAAAGCAACCCGCGCGTCGCTGAGAGCGCCCCCTCTCGTCATCAATAATGATCTTCGAACGCTCCCTCCAGCGCGAACTCGCGTATACGGCTGGTGCCGTGTTCATGGTTCTGCTCACGCTCGTGCTGACCACGATGATGATCCGCATCGTCGGCTTCGCGGCGCAAGGCGAGATCGACCCGCGCGACGTGCTGGTCCTGATCGGCCTGACCGTGATCGGCTATCTCGCCATCATGCTCGTCGCCACGCTGTTCGTCTCGATCCTGTTCGTGCTCACGCGCTGGTACAAAGACTCCGAGATGGTCGTGTGGCTCTCCTCAGGGGTGAGCCTCACGCAATTCATCAAGCCCATCGGCATGTTCGCCACGCCGATCATCATTCTCATCATGTTCTTCGTGTTCGTCGGCTGGCCGTGGTCGAACCAGCAAAGCAAGCTGATTCGCGCGCGCTTCCAGCAGCGCGACGAAGTTTCGCTGCTCGCGCCCGGACAGTTCCGCGAGTCGGCGGCGAGCCATCGCGTGTTCTTCATTGAAAAGATGTCGCCCGACCAGGGCCATGTCGAAAACGTGTTCGTGACCAGCACGGAAAACGGCAAGCTCAACGTCGTGGTGTCGAAAAACGGCCACACCGAAACACATAAGAACGGCGATCGCTTCGTCGTGCTGGAAAACGGCCGGCGTTACGACGGCGAGCCGGGGCATCCGGATTTCCGCATCATGGAATTCGAGCGCTACGGCGTCAGGATCGAGAGCCAGCCGGTCGTCAACACGCCCACCACGACGGGCACGCCCACGCTCACGCTGCTGCGCAACCCCACGAAGGAAAACCTCGCCGAATTCGCGTGGCGCGCGGGCCTGCCGCTCATCGCCATCAATCTGATGCTGCTCGCCATTCCGCTTGCGCACCAGAATCCGCGGCGCAGCCGCACCATCAACCTCGTGATGGCCGTGCTGATCTATCTCACGTATTCGAACCTGTTGAATGTCGTGCAGTCGTGGATCGAGCAGGGCAAGATGTCGTTCGGCGTGGGGCTCGTGATCCTGCACGTGATCGTGGCCGGCATTGTCGCGTTCATCTTCTGGCTGCGCGTGCGCAACCGGCCGCTGTTCACGCGGGCCATGTTCAGCCGTTCGCAGGGGGCCTGAGCGATGCGCATCTACGAAAGGTACTTCGCGCGTCAGATCTATCTCACGTTCATCTTTATTCTGTTCGCGTTTTCTGGCCTGTTCTTTTTCTTCGACCTGATCAACGAACTGAATTCGGTCGGCCACGGCAACTACAAATTCCAGTACGCGGTGCTGCGCGTCGCGCTGCAAACGCCGTCGCGCTTCTACGAGATCATTCCGGTCGCCGCGCTGATCAGCGCGATTTACGTGTTTGCGCAGATGGCCGCGAATTCCGAATACACGATTTTTCGCGTGTCGGGGCTCGCCACCAATCAGGCGCTGCGCTCGCTGCTGAAAATCGGCATTCCACTGGTGTTTCTCACGTATCTGATTGGCGAAGTAATCGGCCCGTACACCGACCAGTTGTCCGAACGCGTGCGGCTCGAGGCAATGGGCTCCTCGGTGTCGAGCAACTTCAAGTCCGGCGTGTGGGTAAAAGACACGCTGACCGCGCGCGCGGACGGCGAGCAGGTCACGCGCTTTGTCAACGTCGGCGAACTGAAGCCGGACGCCACGATCAGCAACGTGCGGATCTACGAGTTCGATTCGAAGTTCCGGCTGTCCAACGTGCGCATCGCGCAAAGCGGCGTTTATCAGCCGCCCGGTCATTGGCGATTGACAGGCGTGACGGATACGCAGCTAATTGACGTGCCCCCGCCCGCGGGCACGCCGGCCGATGCACTGAATCCGGTGTATCGCGCGAAGCAGGTTGTGCTGCCTGAATATTCGCTGCGCTCGGAGTTGACGCCGCAGATCCTGTCGGTGCTGCTGGTGTCGCCGGATCGCATGTCGATGTTCAACCTGTTCCGCTACATTCAGCATTTGACGGAGAACCATCAGGACACGCAGCGCTATGAAATCGCGCTGTGGCGCAAGGTGCTGTATCCGTTTGCGGTGTTCGTGATGCTGGTGCTCTCGTTGCCGTTTGCGTATCTGCACACGCGGGCCGGCGTGGTGGGCATGAAGGTGTTCGGCGGGATCATGCTCGGCATGAGCTTCCAGTTGTTCAATACGCTGTTCTCGCATATCGGCACGTTGAACACGTGGCCCGCACCGTTGACGGCGGCTACACCAGGACTCGTTTATCTGGTACTCGGTCTGGTCGGGCTGAAGTGGGTGGATCGGCATTAGGAGCCTTCGCGATGGCTACGCATGGGTTGGTCCTGTTCGGGCACGGCGCGCGAGATGTGCGCTGGCGTGAGCCTTTCGAGCGGTTAGCGGCGAAGCTGCGCGCCGCGCGCGCGTCAGCCGGCGGCGACGGGCGCGTCCGCCTCGCTTTTCTCGAGTTGATGGAGCCGGATTTGCCCACGGCGATCGGCGAACTGGTCGCCGATGGCTGCGATGTGATTACCGTCGTGCCGGTGTTTTTTGGGCAAGGCGGGCACATCCGGAAGGACTTGCCGGAGCTGATCCAGCGCTGCCAGGAGGCGCAGCCTGCGGTGCAAATCCGCTGCGCTGGTGCGGTGGGTGAGGATGACGCTGTGCTCGAGGCTGTCGCGGCTTATTGTTTGCGGCAGGGTTGAGGGCGGGGGTTCTTGATCCCGTGGTTTTCATGCAGGGCAATCGCTTAAGCTGGTGTCTGCATATCGAGGCTTAAGATGCATAGCCAATGATGCCCCCGCAGCACACCCCCTCCCCTAAGC
>NZ_JAEUAV010000015.1 GCF_019511605.1 Paraburkholderia phenoliruptrix
GTCTTGCCAATACCTTGATTTCCACTGCTTGCTCCTGAGTCAGCATCGGCGGCAAAAAGCCGCCATCGTCTCCCAGGTGGGTCAGGTTTACTTCGGCGGGTGGGTCAGTTTCACATCGGCGCTAACAACTTGGCGAACATCTCGCACTTCGGCATTCAGTGCGGCGTTGGCTGGTATCCAATCATTGAAGCGCTAGCACGCGACATTGAGGCGGAGCTTCGCGCCTTGTGGCGGGAGCAACTCCAGTTTCCGGAGCAAATCGCCCAGATGGAGAGGGCACTCCAGCACGGCCGGGCCACCTATCCCATGCTTCCCCTTTGCACCGACATCACACAAGTCGGCGGCGAGCTTACGGTAGTTCTACTCAGTGGACAGCTGTGTCCCCCGGATGTGGAATCGCGCATCCAAGCGCAAGTGCAAATCGCAGTTGCAGGCGCCCGGCACGTATGCGAGAGCTGCGGCAAGCCAGGCGAACTCCGGAAGGGCTATTGGCATCGCGTCTATTGCAACGGGTGCATCGTCCCAACCGCCGACCTCAGCCCCGCAGAATCACACGCGTAGACCAGCAAAAACTGCTGGTCGAAGCGACCGATTGCGTTGGCAACGTATATGAGCAATCCCCATGACCACAGCGTATGAGCGCACGAAAGCCGTTATCGAAACACGCAAGCTTTTGCAACTGCTTGGCTCCCCCGCCAGTACCCCCACGCGCGATGCAGTTCACAACGCCGCGCTGTTACTTCTCCGACACTATCCGCTGGACATCGACCTCGAGATATCAGCCGCGGCCTTGCCGGGAATCTGGGCTGCTCCTCGGCGGTAGCCCGCATGTGCGACAGGACTCTCGAAGGAGGCTGTGGTCGCTCGAGAACCTGGATGGTGCAGCAGTGTCCGGTGCGCTAACTGCTCCGACGCCTACGCATTGCATAGATTCAACTTACCGGGAAGTGTATGACGCAACGCCTTCAGGACATAGTTAGTCAGCTGTATCGGTCGCCAGTTGACCACGCACGTCAGGTCTTCGCAGTATCGCGAAGCGAAGCTGAAAAACTGCCCCGCCTGCCGTCGGTGGCCATCATCTCAATCACCGCTCCGGAACGCTCGACAGCGAATCTCGACGGCTTCAACCACGTGCTACGCCTGAGCTTCGCTGACGTGGACTTCCTGAAACCTGACCTATCCAGAAAGGCAACAAAGAAGCTCACTCAAGCATTCACCCGCGAGCACGCCGAGATGACTCGCTCATTCGTCGCATCCCTGCCCGAGGAAATCACCGCGATTGTCGTTCACTGCGAGGGCGGCTACTCGCGGTCGTGTGCCATAGCACTGGGACTTCATCAGCTTTATGGCTACAACGTGCAAATGGAGCATCTCGCTCATGCGAATTCCTCAATACTTCGCGTGATGACCCGAGACAGTAGCATTGACCGCGGTCACGCAGCGGACAGCCAAGCGGTCATGTTGGATGATACAGAGAAGGCGCTCGAGGAGGGACTTGCAGGCAGGACGCGGTCCGAAAGAAAATTCCGCAAATCGCTGCCGCGGTCTACTTCTCGGAATTGACCCCTCCATCACGACCACACATACCTCAATTGAATTGCGTCCGCGTGTAGTCTGCACGCCATGCAACATCAGGTCGCGGCGCGGCCATGTGGTCGACGGCACTAAGCGCAAGTCATTACAAGCGACGCGTAAGGCCGCCGTCACTTGACGTGCTCTATCATTTGCCGCGCTTCTTCGCCATAACCGCCCTGATGTCCTTTTCGCTCACCTTGCCGGTCTTGTCGCGCATCGCCTTCAGCGTGGTATTCGGCCCAAAGCCCTGGATGGGATTAGGCAAGTTCTTGTTCATCGTGTTGCCATGCTTTAAGTCAATCTTCCCGTCCCTGTCGCGATGACGGCCATCGAGTCCTGGTTGCTTCATGGTGGTGCTCCTTATGGTGTTGAACATGAGAACCGCTCTACAACATCCACAACCCTGACCTCGTGCGGAGCAACGTGCACGAGCCGCCAACGACCCGGATTAGCGCTCTGGAGTCACGCTCACAGAGCCCGTCGGCTCTCACCGGTACGCTGGCACCAGCCGACTATGCCACCTTCTGTACCGCCACGACGCAATCTTCTGCCAGCTTATATGGCTCTCCGTTTAGCACTGCTCTTAACAAGTCGACACACGCCTGCGAATACTTGTTTGTGCTGCTTGATTTTCCAGTACGCATCGTGATGTGATACGTGTTGTCGGAAGACTTCAGGTCGAAGCCTGTCTGTTCCTCTACCAGCGCTATAAGGCGATGCGCAGCATTCCAGCCTTGAAAACCGAGTTGCTCCGCAACTTCAGTCAGGGTAAACGGAAAATGCAGGTTGACCTTCGCCGGGTCTCCGATTGCCGTAATGCCGAGCAGCGTTGCGACACCCTCGCCCTCCTGGAGCTTGTGCTCGAGCGTCTGGAAATCGATTTCTACCTTCTTGGTCGGCACGTCCTTGCGGACTAGGTCAATCGTGCGTGCGAGCAGTGACCGCAGCAGCTTCATGTTCACCTTCTCGAGCGCGCCACCGCTGCTGAACGCCTCGTAGACCCACTCGAACGACGACGCGGAGATGCTCTTAATCCGAATCTCCCGGTTCTCGCCGACCGCGAGCACCCTGTCTCGCGCAGGGTAGGAGTTTTCGTCAATCGCGGGGTCCCACTCGAGAATGTAGATGTTCGGGATGAGTGCGAAATCCGCGCGAATCATCCGGTCAACGTCGTAGAGCACGCTGCGGATATTAGGGTCGCTCGCGCCGTAGCCAATAAACAGCAGCGGATGCTCCGCGAAGTAGGTCAGCAGCTTCGCGCTCAGGTATTTCTTGTCCGTTTCGAAGGCTTCGTAATCCTCGTGCGTTAGCACAAGCGAAAGCGGGTCCGCGACCGAGCCATGAATCTTGAAGATTTCGCCGATGGAAAGATACGGCTGCTTCAGAATCGTCTGGCCGACGACCGCCTCGTACTGTGGAAACAGCGGTTCCAGCAACTCGTCGTAGTTGGTCGTAACGATAGCGTGCGGATTAATCGCCTGCAGCGCCTTGAGCTCCGCCTTGAGGCTCGCGTGCACCGGTTTGAGGTTGTGAAGCATAGCCGCTGTCGCATGCTTCAAGAACACTTCCGTCGGGAACGACTCGTTGAAATATTCAGGAGGGAAGCTCCCGCGTCCCTTGTCCCACGCCCAGTCTCGATATGCCTCCGCGAACATGCTCGCGATACGCGGTTGGTCCTGAAATTTCTGCTTGTAGTAAGCGTAAGGATGGTCAATTCTCGGGCAGTTCTCGGCCAGCTTCTTCAGCAGCTCGTCCCAGTTCGGTGCGTCGGCGTATCGCCGTGAAAACCCAGACCCGACAAACAGTATTGGCTGACAGCCCGCAAGCTTCAGCACGTTCGCAATGTCTGTCCTTACTTCTTCCTGATACCGCCCGTAATCCATCGGCATGGTGGTCTCTCAGAATACGACACGCTGGACGTGCGCTTCCTTTTTCGTTCTCTGGAGGCCGCATTGAGACGCCTCCCCTAACCCCGTATTCGTTCTCACGCGCTTAAGCTGTCAGCATGTTGTGTCGATTTGACTTGCCGCCAGAAAGAAATTACAACATACGGTAAATTAGGGCAATCCGCAATGCAGAAATCTAGCCGCAGTCGCAGCGTGTTTTCTCGCCCCACGCCCTTCATTTGGGTCCGGTAAGGAAACGTGGCGAAAGTCCCGAGGGACGCGCATGTTAGGCGACGTAAAAATACATGCCAGAATGGCGACTTGCAATGGCGCTCGTCGAATCTGTAGCACCTTGAGTCAATCGTGGCGTCACCCTGGACGGGTGAGGTCTTTGCACAGCGCATCGCAGTCCAACGAGCGAGAGCGGTTGAAATGGAAATTCCTGAAGCAACCGTTGAAAACATAGAAGCAGCCCTACGGAAGTTGGCCGGCCCGGACGCGGACGAACTGCGAGTACCCGCACCCGCCGCCTTCATGTCCTTCTTTGCCGACGCCGGCCTACTGCAGTTGGTCATCACTTGGGCGAGAAGAAGTGCAGGCAGCAAAGCCACCTTCGATGACATCGACTGCAAAGCACCGGGCTTCAAAGCTGGCCTGGAAAAACTCCTGGGAAGGCCATATGCACTCGCCGCGTGGGTTATGGCAAAGCTACTGCTCGACACCAATGGGCAGCGGATGGGACGCTCCGAAGGGAAGGTCTACAGCAGCTATCTCGATGCGATGGACGAGTTCGATTTCCCGCGGACGCATCCTTCGAGCGGGGGTGTCAACTTGCTCTGCGTGCAAGGCTCACCGCGAGAATTCATCCGTCCACTGTACGAAGGCAGCGATGGCGACCGAAAGCTTCGGCAGTTCGGTGAGGTTCGTGTTGTCGTCCAGGCTGCGCTCGCTCATATCGCACAGGACTGGTCCGCAAGAAAGCTTCTAGACATCTCTGAGGCGGCAACTCAGCTCACTCGCGAACTTGTCGAGAACTCCGACTGGTGGGCGCGGACTGACGAACGTGGCGTGTTTTATTCGAAGGGCATCCGAGCAATCACATTTCGCCACGTTGACATTGACGATGACGGCGTTGAGCGGTTCTCCGGCGACAACACTCATGTCAGAAATTACCTGCACCAAAGCCTCGCCGAAGACTCGGTTCGTCACCCGGCCATAGGTAGCGACAGGAAGCAGGACCTTCGCGTACTGTCATTTGTCGAGCTTTCGATTGTTGACTCAGGGCCCGGCCTCGCCCGCCGCTGGCTATCTAGCGGAGCAAAAGATAGACGGGAGGTTTCCGACGTTCGAGAGCTGCCCATCTCAGAGGAAGAAGAAGCCGTCGTCGCCTGCTTTCGCAAGTGGGCAACATCGTCAGGCGACACGAATCGCGGAGTAGGTCTCTTCGCCGTTGCCCGCTTGCTGCGCAAGCGCAACGGCTTCATGCGCTTGCGCACTGGCAGACTTTCCTTCCTGTTCGGCACGCGCTCAGCAATTTCAGACATCGAGCGAAGGCTAACTTCCGAAAAAAAGGACATCTCGTTGCCGTATCTCCAGCTTGAAGACAAGACGCACGTCTTTTTGGAGGACGGCAAAATGCTGTTCTTCCTCCGGCCATGGACTGAGGAAGCCCTCGGCGCCGTCGAGGGCACATCTTTCTCAATCCTCTTGCCGGCCTGAAGGGGAACGACGATGCTGATTTTTCCATTTTCTGGCGCGCGCTATGCGGGCGCTTTTCGGCATTGCGTTCTCATCTTTCTTGGCCAAGAGCTGGCTAATTGGCCAGAAATAAGTTCGAAGTTCAGCGATTGGTCCAAGTCGAACGTCGTGCTTCCTCGCACGTTGCTGGTCGCGCCGCGTGCTCATGCACAATCCCTTTGGAAGGCCGTCAAGGACAAAACCGCAACGGGCCATACCGACATTCTCGCCAAAGGAAAGCTAACAATCGCTGGATTCGATTGCTCAGGGCGCATTGTCGAAGCAGGAGAAGACGATACGGGCGATGGACTCGACCTAACTTCATGCTTTGCTTGCGCAACCGAAGAGTTTATGAGGCAAGCAAGCCAACGTGGAGATGTTGTGGTCGCGGCGCCGCCGGGGTTCTTCTTCGCTAAACAATCCGAGCGCTATGCAAGCCACTTCCTGCGCGCAGAGTCCTTGCTAAGCGGTACGAGCGAAATTGAACTGCTTTCGATGGCCATTCTGCCGAAGTTTTCTAGCTTCTGCGAGCAGGAGCAGTCTTCACCCACCCTCCGCATCTTCATCGATTCGATGGCGATTTGGCCCGTGGCGCAAATGCTTACGCAGCTGCATTGCACAACGGCGACTGGCGTCCGAAGATATTCAATCGAAAGCTTTCACGGATACGAAGGGCTAGCCGAATGGGAACCACTCCCAGATGCGGCATTCGTTCTCATCTCGGCGTCGACTTCGGGCGGGCTCGAAACAAAGGTACGAACGAAGCTCGGTCTATCGAAGAAGGTTCCAGTCGTCACCCTCATAGGTTTGCAATCCGATGGTCAAGTTGACGAGTGTATCGCCGACGAATCTCAGTCGACCTGTCTGTTCCGTGTACCGCGACAACTCGTTGGTGAGCCCGCGCTTGACGGCCTCCGCGCAGATTTTCAGCCGGACGTCAAAAGCTTGCCTGCCGGGGCGGAGAGCGTTCGAGTAATTGGTGAGCGATTTCTGAGCCACAACAACAGACCAAAGGTGGTCCGCATGGCCCATAAGTCGCTTGCTCAGAAGGACAAGCGCACCCTGGCTGAACTCGCGGACGCCCACATCGTACTGGCCGGACGTCGAAAGGCTGTTGGTAGCAAATGGTGGTCGTTATCACTGAACATTCCCGCATTGATTGCTCGCTACGCAGCACCGGGCGCCGACGGCAGTTGCAAACTCCGAGAATGGATATGCAACTATGCAGCGCCCGGACCGACTGTCATCATCTACCCAGAGGACTTGGGGAGCGGGGAACGTCACAATGAGCGTTTAGCGAAGCGCATTGATGAATTGTTGAAAGAGCGTGCGCCGGGAACTGACACTCGGGTTGTCGACCACATGAAATTGGAGAACCCTGACGAAGACCTCCGCGCGTTCCTGGGAAATGCGGCAGCGATTGTCGCAAGCCCCATCGTCTCCGATGGTTTCGTCTTCAAGCAGATAAGTGCCATGCTCCGCATCGTACAGCGTTCCGGACCCCGGCTATATATCGCCCTAGCTGTACTGCCAGAGTCCGACGCCAGGCTGAAGGAGCTTGCCAGCGACATAGGGTCTAATTCTGCCGACAGCGCTTACCGGTTTAAGCACGGCTTCACCTTGCCGGTTGGTCGTATTGACAAGGCCATCAAGTGGGACAAGGAGGCCGCACTGCTTGACGAATTCATCGAGTCCTGCGAATCCGAGAATGTTGATGTCCCTCCGCGATTGCTCGAGCGCATAGAGGCGATGCGCGCGCCAAACGGACTGTCGGACGAATTGGCATTCATGCCATCAGCGGGTGGGGAACCGCAGCCGCTTTCGGCCGGCTTTTTACTGTGGGAGGTTGACCATCCGCAGGAAGGAAGCAACTTTGGTGCGGGCGTTCTGCTTACAGTCGCCACATTTCTTGAGGCTTCGCGGCGTGCCCGCTCGGGCGACCCGGAAACATCGCTTCGGAGCGGTGTGTTTCAGCAAACACTGATTGAGCCGGGAACATTCACTCGTTTCAACGATGGGGCCATTCAGTCCGCATTGTTGCGTGCCGCCTACCCGTCAGAATTGGATTACGCAGCTGATAGAGCAGCCAGTCGTGATATGGCACGTCTGATTGCCAAATTCATCGGGCTGCACAAATCGCCAGCGGGTAGCGCAGCGCCCGAGTTCATTCTCGCTCTCCGGCTCAAAAAGCTAACTTTGCATCGAGACGACCTTCCCCAAATTGAACACGCATGCTCGAGCCTCGCCGGCTGGCTGGCCGTCTTGGCGCGACCGCTTTCTCCATAAACACACGCAGGTAGATATCACTATGCCCGCGCAGTCGATGCAGCCCCCACTTGGGTTCCCAAACCCAATCCCTCAGGTGCGCGTCACATCGGGTCAGAGTCAGATGCTTGCTACACGTGGGCCGCGGTGCAACGGCCCGGCCTCCCCTCTGCTATGTCCGACTGAAGGTAGGCGGCCTTAGCTGTCCTGGGCTGCGACTCTTTGTCCACTCGTCGGATTGGGCGCGTCAACCGGTGCATCCATGCCTATAACTTGCGCGAAAGTGCCGCCCCGGCGCGACGGAATGTCGGCGTATCTCAGGGCGTTGTGTACCGGCGCCCCCCTCCGGAATAGGCATGTATTCAAATCTGCCGCCGGCTTCGATGGGAGATAGCCGACCATCGCAGCCACGGTCGATTCCTACCCGTAGGAACAGAATTTTGGTTTCTGGCATTTTGTTAAGGGAAGCTGGGGAGGGCAATGAGATTGCTTCATCGCGATTTTTCCCTTACCAAGCACCGGCGATGGTGGAGCACCGCTCGCAAGATGCAAGATAGTCATTAATTCCGCAAACATATCTTCGAACACGCTGTCGGATTTGATGACGCGTCGATTTGTTTCCAGCATATGCTCGTAAAGCAGTGGGTAGTCCGACTGAAGCAATGGCCCGTTCTCGTTGAGCAGAATGAAATGCTCAAAGGCCCATATTGCATGCCCGTTGGGAGTGACGTCGTACGCTTTCCTGCCCATCCCAATCCAATTCACTTTCTTCGCTATTCCTTCGTCGCCGCGCCAGGGGCTCGTTCCTCCAATACCGATTACATGGTCGAAACTCCAGTTCCGTACCTGCCCCATGCAATCATTGCATCCAAAGAGGCCGCTTTCGTTGGGGTCGCCCGTATGCGTTCTTTTGTAGACGAGAATCTTCGGTCTGTTTTCCCGCATTGTGCATTCTCCGTGTCGATTCGCTGCTGCACGTCGGCGCCTATCGCGGGCGGCTAACCGCCAATCCCCAGGCCTGCCAGGTCTTCCAGCAACGCAACGGCCTGCCGGTAGCCGGGCATATCCTGCCGGACGCTTCGCACCAACTCCTCCATGTGTTCGGCCACCTGGCTGCGAATGGTGTCGGACGACGGGCTGCCCACTGGCCTAAGGCGCATGAGCGGTACTCCGCCCGCTTCAAAGATGCGGTCCTTCTTGCCATCGCGCTCGAGCTGCTTCTCGGTGTCGTGATAGATGCTGTCCACTTCAATAGCAAGCAGCGGCAGGTAGGTGGCGGTCGACACCACAACCAGGTCGACGCTGGCCATCAGGTAGTACGAGAATTCCTCGGCGGTGACCATCCCCTTCACCCGCTCGTAGCTGAAAATGCTCTGCAGCGAGCAGTTCGGGAACACCAGATGGTTGGGGCACAGTTGCACCATGGCCCGATAGATGGTGTGCTCGCGTTCGCTGTTGAACACCTGCTTGACGGCCGCGCTGGTCCCACCCGAGCGGATAATTTTCGAAATGACAGTGTGCCGAGATTCCTGCGCAACGAGCGGCCGGATATGCGGATTGAGGCGGTAGTGGTTGTCAGTCTCGAATATCATGCCTTCGGCAAGCAGCCGGCGGTAGTGACGGTCCGCCCATTCCCCGGTCATACCCGCATAGGTACCCAACTCCTCGAAGTTCGCAAAGCTGTTGACCGTATCGAGCACGGCGAGGACTTTGCGGGCTTGGGGGCTCAGCGCCGGCCAGCGCGCCAGCGCCGTTTTTTCGAATTGCTCCTGCTTCTCGCATTCGCTCAACCGCTTGCGAACGCTCTGCACGAGCGGTGCCGTTGCGGCCGCATATGTGCTCGCCCAAGGCCCTTCCGTGAGCACTGACTGGAAGTGGCGCAACGACTCAGACGTCGTCGCCTGTTGTATCAACGCCTGCATGGCGGAAGTAGCGGTTGCCTGATTCGGGCCGCCAAAACAGTTGCCATACGACACGAAGGCCTGGGCGGTGTCGCCCACCTTGTATTCGAGCTGGGCCAGCACCAGAGGAGCCGTATCGAGCAGGTCATCGCGCAACGCCTGGGCCACTTGGTACGCAGGCGAGGCACCGAGGTCCGCGTAGGCTTCGGCCGCCGCGGCAAGCACCGGTGCCACGAGGTCGTGCCAGCGCTTGCGGTGACTGTCATCCATCAGCGCGCGCAATTCAAGCACGCGTTCCATCTCCGCGAGAATCCGGCGGGCGGAAGGCTCGTCGACCGACAGCTCGCGTTCGGTGGTTTTCCAGTCAAGCATCGGAGGCCTCGGATAGGCTTCACCGCGCTCGATATACCGACGCAACGACTGGACGGCGAAAAACGCGCGCTGGCCGTCACTCGGCGCGACGCTGGCCAGCAAGCAGGCAAAGGACGACGACTGCTCTGCCAACCAGTCCAGCTCGGGCAGCGCGACGGTGGTGTCTGCATATTCGCCAATGAGCGAGTACTGATTATTCGCCACCAGTACGTGATACAGCGTCAAGAGCGCGTCGCCGCGTTGCAATGTAGCAGGGGCGTGCTCGATTAGCCGGAGAACAAAGTCGGGAATCGACGGGAGGCTGAAGCCACACTCGAGCACTTCGGTGGCGTCGCCCGAGAGGTACAAGTACGGGGGAACGCTTTCGTCCCGGACGTCATCCGGTTGTGCACAGAGCCTCGTCACGCCCGCAATCAACAACCGGTCAGCTTCCTCCCCAGTGGAAATGGCAGCCTTGACCAACAGTTTCAAGCCGTCACACAGGCCGAAGCCCAATCTATCCGGATAGCGGGCATCCAACCCGCCCCAGCCGTCCCGTCCGGTATGAGCCACGTCAACCAGAAAGGCCCACGCGAGCGCCGTGAGCGCGCCGCTTGGGTCGGAATCCATGTGCAGCGCATCGAGGCGGGCAATTTCCGGCGTCGGAAGCGCACGGATTTCAGCGACAAGGGCTTCGACTTCATCGGGCGCCACATCCAGCGACGTCGCGTCGAGTCGGAATATCCGTGCAAGCAAAACCTCCTCGGACGTGCCAGCTTGTTCAAGAACGCGACAGGCGTCTTGAAAAATCGGCAGCAAAGGCGGCAACCCGTCAAGCGCGACCTGCTCTTCTTCGGTGTAGTCCTGCTCCCAGTCATCGCCCTGCATTGCGTGCAGGCGAAACACCACTCGCCGCAGATGCCGCAGCAAGGTTGCACTCGGGTGCCGTGCAAAGGCCTGCACCGTGACATCCAGCGCCCGACTCAATCCCTTTACCTCATAAGGGTCGAGACTATAGTAGAACTCGAATTCAGGCTTCAGGTGGAAGTCCGGCACGCGTCGCCGCAGTTCTTCCAGTATCGCGAGCAACTCGGCCGGCGAAACGTCGCGACTGACCGAATACCATTCCTTCTGCTGGGTCAGCCCGCGCAGTTTGCAAAGAAGCAGCGGGACATGCGCATGCTCCTGGTCTTGCCCAGCAAAGGCTGAAATCGGCATCGCCCCCAGCTCGAGCAACCCCGCCCAGTTGCCCTCACTGCGCAGCAGTTCTGCTTCCCGGGTGAACTCGTCGACGGTAATCGAGGTTTCGCTTGTCGCGCCCCGCTCGTTTACCGGCCTGGCGGGTTTGAGAGGTTGAGGCGCCGTACGTTTCTTCTTGTGGCGAGTCACTGCGTACTCCGCTAGGGGGACGACAGACAAAGCCAATGACCTTGTCACCTACGCGCTAATCATAGCGCGCTGAACTCAGCCATCTCTCCAAGCTTCGAGGCTTTCGGCTTCGCTGTCTTTGGCTTTGACTCCCTGCCACCACGCTTCGTTCGGGTACTGCTCGAGGGCGTGACAACGGCGGACGGTACTGGGCGCATACCCGGGATGCGAAAAACGACGACCATTCGCGGACTTGAGTCTTGCGCCGTTTGCACGGACTCGACCCAGCAGTTGTCTTCGAGCGCTAAAGTCCAATCCTTCTGTGTGCAGAGGTCCAATACGACCAGAAAGCCGATGCGTGGCCCGGTCAGCTGGTAGGTCGAGGCTTGTCCAAGGTACTTCGTGAGGCCTGCTCGTGATGCGTCGGTCGACTCCCGCTTCAGTTCCGCATACATTGTCCAAGCTTCGGTCGTGATAGCCAAATCGGCTCGCCCCGAAGCGACATCTGGCACCTCACGCCGGACTTGGTGATTCTTGAAACCCCAAGCCACGAGATGCAGCCAAGTGAACATCGCTTCCTGCAACTGCTGTTCTAGTGGCTTGGCACCCGCATGGTGAAACAGGAATGAAAACGACGTCTTTCCCATTTCAAAGCCAACATCAAGGCAATGTGAAAGGAAGCGGAGAAGGAAGATAATGAAGACGTCGACATCTCGACGAATGCTCCCAGAGTAGTCGTCGTGCGATTGGAGCGCCGATGTGATTTGCACGAAGCACTTTTCCTGCTGCGCAGAGAGCGGGGACGCCGTCTGTGCGGTGAGCAGTACGCCGGCACGTGCGCGAATCTCATCGTCTGGTCTATCGCCGCTGGCGAGACCATCGTCGCTCACCAGCGGCCCCGCTTTTCCCAGGTCGGCCCTCATCCTATCGACCGCCGCTAGCAACGCGAGCGCATGGCCTCGACTGGTCTCGTCAATGTCAGCTTCTTTTGCCCAATCTTGCAGATGAGCGCACAGACCTTCGCGCGCTACGAATCCTGATGCCAAGCGGTCCGTGATGGTATGCCGCAATGCGTCTCCAGAATCCGTTGCAAGCCTGAGCAATGTGCTCCGGAGATTTGCAACTTGCTGGAGGACAGGCAGTGCGCGCAACCAGCTCCGTTCCGACATGTGCTGACTCAGCCCCTTCAGTGCGCACGACAGCTCGTACCAGGCTGTCTGCACGTCCAGCCGAGGTCTTAACCATTCACGCATAGACGAGGTGTCGAGATAATGGAAACGTTCACTCGCGGCCTCGCACGCTTGTTCGACGAGCTGTTCGACCTTTTCCGCCGGCTCACCGTCGCAGAACAGCATCAATGCGCCCAGCGTGGCGCGAAAAGCTGTCGCCTCGAGCATCTCCGGTTCGATGTGCTCCGCTTTCTCAAACCAAGCTGCAGCTTCGCTCAATCGCGCGAATAGCGACTCCTTGTCTTGACTGCACAATGCACGGTCAATCTCAATCATTCCAAGCTCGAACGCGGCTTGCTCTCCTGCGTCTGCATCTTTGGCCAAGCGCCGGAGACTTTCCTCAGCGTCTTCAGAGCCGCCCCAACACCACGCCAACCCGGCAAGCAATGCAACTCGTCGCACGAGCAATGCGTTGTCGCCTGGCCCGAATTCCTCAAGAGCAGCAATGAAAGTTGACCTTGGCGCCTTCTTCTCTGCGGCGAGCAAGAATGCTCCCGCCAAGCATTCCGACGCCATCTCGATGGCCAAGGGAGTAGCCGTATCGCGCGCTCTCGCCAGCAGAACGCACTGGGCCGAACGCGCTTCATCTCTCGAAAGCTCCGAGACTGACAGCTTCTGCCCAACCGCTGCGACCACAGGCGGATATGGATTGGTACGTAGCACACTCGTCGCGAACTCGAGGTACTCTTCCCGCGCACTTGCTCCCTCGCGCATCAACACTTCAGCCAGCCGCTCCGCATAGATGTTCGTAGTGAACTCCGAAGCTCGCTTCAGCACGACTAACAGCCCGCCTAGTTCAGATGAACTGGGCAGGTTCTGGCCGGACAATACTTTGGCGAATTCGTCGTCATGCATGGCTAGAAGTTGCGTCGTAGTCTATTAAAATATTGGTTCGGTGGCCGTACCCCAAAGCTGCCTAACGGTCCTTACTGTGTTCTGAAACGTTGCTCCTCGAGCCGACGACACGAAAATCTGAAGGTTGCTCGTCTCGTCGCAAAGTGCGCTTATTTCGGTCATCATCGCAGTCAAATCAGCCGGACTGAGTTCTTCTGCACCTGGCGAGTCTATGAGCAGAAGGCCTGGATGATTTCCTTTGCCGCTGATGCGCGCTAGCTTCATCATCGCGATAACAAGCGCGATGCGCAATCGCAACCGCTGTCCGGGCGTCTGGTCGGAGAAATTGCTATCGACACCCGATACCCGAAGCTTAATTCCGTTGCCGCGAATTTCGACTCGCTCCAGGCCTCGGAACCCGATACGAGTTGCCACCTCAACCAGCTTGCTTTCAAATTGCCCGAGTAGCGCCTCACCGCCATCCCTCGCGCGTTTCTCTGCAATCCTCTCAGCGATGTTCAAAATCCTGCGCAGTTCGTCAAGGTCTGCGTCGGGAACCGGTCGGTCGTCCGTCGGACCAAACTTAAGGAGCTGCTCGTATGCGCCTCGGGTGCGTTCGAGTTCAAGACGCCAATTCTGCAAGGCTTCGAGGTCATCAGCCATGTTCTCTATGACTTTAAAGTCATCTGCCAGCTGGTTCAACTCTGCCTTGGCAGTGCGTATGCCCGCCTGCATTTGAGCATCACGAACAGCCAATTCCAACTTTGCTTGCGCGGCTGCGTCGATTTGTTCCTGCGCATCCGCGATTGCAGCAGCGAGCGCCTCCGCATCATCGTCCGAAGTGTTTCTATCGCAAACTGCGCAATTGCCTCCAGCCTGTTCGAGGTCGAGCCGCTTCGACGAGAAGGGTTGAGCGCACCTGGGGCAACACACTGGATTCAGTCCAGAGAAGAAGCGCTGCGCGGAGGAACCTTCGTTTAATCTCCGTAGAGCTGAACGTGACTCGTTGAGATGTGTATCTGCAATAGTGAGTTGATGCCTCAACTCTTCGTACTCTTGTTCGAGAATCGAGCATGCTATGGCTTTTTGCGTATATGCCGAGAAGACCTCTCGTGTGTCGCCGGCTCGCGGCATGGTCGCAGACGACGCGGAAATCTGAGCTTCCAGTTCCTCGATTCGCTCCCGAAGAGCCGAAATCTCGCTCTGTCGCGAATCATCGCCCGCCTCTCCCTTCCTGCCTTGCTGATAGCGCAAGTCTGCCAAGGCCTTTGCGCTCTTGAGTACCATATACGGCCCAGAATACGGCATGCCGATGAAGAGTGTCAGCATGCGCCACCACAGGCCACCAATCGCCACGTCACCAAGAATTGCGGCATGCGAGCCTTCGATGAACATCGAGCCGGCGTAGAGTGTCCAGTTGTGGTGAACTTGCTCAGCCACTTCGGCCCTCCGATTGACGTACGGGATGGCCTGGAGCGTAAATCTGCGCATCATTAACGCGTCCATAACCTGTTCAAACTGGTCTTCGCTAGCGAAGGTCGCCACCACCTGAGTCGGTCCCGGTGCAACTCGCAACAACCGGCCCACCGGGATATCGTCTTTATCTACGAAGTGAACCCGGTAAGAATCTACGCCAATCGAAAAATCCAGCTCCACGGCATCAATCCAGGACCGAACCTCTGGGCGCACTTGCCTCGTCTTACCACGCAGTGCCCATATCATCACCTCAATAATTGAAGACTTGCCGATTTGGTTCACTCCGTCGCTCAGGATGAGCCAAAGGCCAGTCTCGAGGTCTGACCACTCAAAGCGAAAGGGACCATTTTTAAGCTCTGCAGCACGCTTCTCCCCCGTGAACATAAGTCTTTTAATCGTTAGATGCTCGGCGTATCGCGTCTCAAACTCCTCCGAAACGCCAATCTGCTCGAAAATACGCTCTACTATATCGACCGAGACTTTTGATTTTTGCGCAACTTCGACCTTCAACGGAACCAGCACTTCATTCATGTCTTTTTCTTCACGCATTACTTGCCTCCGATGCCGCTACGAGCAGTTGCCGCACCTCGTGTGCGATTGATTTAATGGTTTCTCCATTTTTTGCACCGGAGTACGTCGGGTGCCGATATTGCCAGCGCGCAAGCTGGTCTCCGGATTTCCCTTTGCAGAAGTCACCAACCAGGGCCGCACGCTCCGAATACCACTTCGCCTCAGGTAGTTCCGCCTCCATCTGGTCAGCTCGCGCGAGTCCTTCAGGTAACAAGAAGTACGTCCGCTGTCGCGTCTCCGGGGCGCGGACCATGCGCGCTAAGCCACAGCTGAATAGTGGCGCGAGAGCCGTATCAAGTGGTTCGTATGCACCGTAGAGAAACTTCACCATCGCGTCGCGTCGTAACTCAGGCTCCTCTGAATCTGCAATGCTCTGTGCTGCCGCGAGATAGCCTAGAGAAGCATCGTCGTTATGCGCTTGCAGCAAGGCATATGCGAAGTGGTCCGGATTGCGCACCCAGAAGTCCATCTTCTGAAGCTTCTTCTCAGAAGTGACTACTCGCACTGAGCCTGGAACGGCTAGGTTTCCTGCCGGCGCGTCCCCTGCGCGAGCAAAAATGAATAGCAGTCGAAGTGCGTCCCGATACTGTCTTGTTATTTCATCCATTGGTCTGCCCTCGTACTCCCCGGGATTTTTTTCTGATGACGCACCTATGTTACGCCGAATGCCGACGAGCGGCCAACAAGACCGGAGCGCCTCAGAATGCTAGTCCGGTTGAGTCTTAACGGTATCTACAAAGGTCCGATGCACTAGGCGGCACTATCAGACACAGAACTTCCAATATCGTAGTGCATTTTTCTCCACCCGCGTGAGGCCGCTCCGTTTATCAATAGGGGTCGAAGTTCGAATGATATAGTGAAGGTCAGAGAGCACCTCTCGGTTGTCGAACGCATAGCCATGGCTTGCATCGAATACCTTTGTGGTAACGTCTGACGCGTCTAGTGTTTCGACGCCGGCCATTACGAAAACGTTCTCTCCCCCATCACCAATTCGAGGATAGTCAGCGCGAAGCTTCTTTGAAAATAAAAGCGCCTTGTCTTTATCTGAACCATATAGCGTAAATCGCTTCGCCTTCTTCTTGATTTTCGGAAATGACTGCTGGAAGGCATCGCAGTCAACGTCGGGCGCAGCCATCACGATTTCATGGAGCCGACTGGCATAGGATGGACTGAGTTCTTTCAAAGCGCCGAGCAGTACGCGATTGCCCATGCTGTGCGCGATGACGTGTACAGATTTGATTTCTAGCTCAATTCGCAAGGTACGCAAAAATTCCGCAAGGCGTGGAGCACTTTGGTCGGCATTATCTAGGTCGGCAAGGTAGCGCCCGACCTTATTTTCCGACCCCCAACTAAAGCACGTAAGCAGACCATCGAAGTCGATGTCAAAGCCGATTTGCGCCGTGCGGTGTAGTGCCGCGTCAAAACCAACGTTGTATCCATGAATGAAAACGAGCGCACAACGATTGCCGACCTCGTCGAAGCGTTGCTCGGCAGATTGCTTCCACGCCGACAACTCATCTACCTGACAAACCTTGATGACGACATGCTTCGTGTCGTCCTCGCGTAGTTCGAGCTTCCAAATAGATGGCCTTTCAACTTTTCCGACTCTGTGGGACGCCGGAATGGAGACATCAGCATGACCGTACGACAAGGTCTTTGACCCACGCCCATCATCGAATTTTTCGATACGACCTTCTGCCTTTTTCTTCCCCGTCTGCACTGAAGGATATCTATCAGTTGCAAACCATACCCGCACCAATCCTCTCGTCGCGGTCGCATCGGCGACTCGCACTATAGCGCTGACATCGCCATCAATCGTATGCGCAACCACCAGCTGCCTCTCGCGGGAAGCGCTTGCACTCGGTGACTTCCATGACCGAGCAATAGCGTTTCCTTCAGCTTCAACACTTCGCAACAGAAGCGCATGATTCATGGCCTCCTCTAGCTTCCAAAGCCGCGCGCGAATGCTATCCGATAAAAAGGCACCTGAAGGCGATTTCAAGTAAGCACCTAAGAGCCCCGGGTCAGTACGAAGAAGTTGGCTCGCGAACTCTCTGACATCGACTAATACGCGTCGGAGATACACATCGCCTTCGACGCTCGACATTAAGGATGATGACGGCAACGGACGCTGATTAACCTCCTCATTAAATAAAGAGTCTATTTTCGCCAATTTGTGCCTGAATTCTTCTAGCTGACCAAGTTCGCTACCGAGCGAATATCGCCGCAGAATCTCCGTGAGAGATATCAAGAGCCGTTCCAGCTCAGCTAACATGCCGTCTGTCAGTTCTGCCATACGCGCCACCGCATATCAAAGAGTTGTATTTTGCAGGATATCCGACTATTGCCTACGAAGCTTGAATGGCCTGCCTCTAATATGGCGAGCAGTGAAATTGAACGTAGGTACCAGTGTCGGCATCTATTCCCCCTGCGATAACGGCTGTTTCTCCGAAATCTTGAGCTGTGAGCCGATATGCTTGTGGCAAGTGGAAGCGAACGAGCCCAGACCTCAAAAATGAGGCCGGTTGAGAGACTTTTTCGAAAGTTACTTGAATGTCACCTGCACCTTGTGGCTCATCAGCCGACCATGCGCGCCCACCGCAAGGCGTCCATAACGCAGCGCCTCGTACCGGCTCGCGTAGATGGAAAGATTCCAGTGTTTCATCGGCCAAGTCCCGCCTGTCGGAAATAACGGCCGCGCCGAGGAATTCTTCAGCGAGCGAGAGCGGCACGAATCGAGGTCATTCCCCCATCCGGCATGCCATTGGATTTGAATAGTGTCCATAGATGCGCACTCCCATTCTGCGCCGCTCCGCTCCAGTCCTTCACCATTTCCAAGCGCACGGCAAATCGAGGAGTCCGCATTCCACCAAGGATTACGACCAGCAAAACAATATAATTAAAAATACAACAATAGCGAGTTAATCATTGGATACGTATAACATATATTGAGAAATGCGAAAGGTTAACTTTTATCCCCTTGAAGTGACTCGATGCGGCCGCAATTGCGGATTCGTTCGCAAACAGCAATCGAAATACTTGAACGGGGACGATGCATTTGCTAGATTGGGAAATGGGCGTAACACCCGACTCACCCACATCGCACTTAAACTCATCTCGGACCCGCATCGAGGCATCCGTGCCTATATATGAGAGGGTACATTGAGGAGGATGCGATGTGGCACACAATCGAGCATCAGGACAGGACTCCTCGGAGCCGGAATGGCCGCAGTCGAACTTTTCCGCGGCCGACCACCATCGTCACATGCACCTCCGGTCCCCGTGGTCGAAGTCTAGAGGAACTTCCAGGGCAGCGATACCTTCGTCCACCACATGTTGTTCTCTGCAATAGCATGCGTCGCGAACTGACTGCGGAACATCATGAGCTCCGTTCCGAGAGCGCCACTAGATGGGCTGCTCGAATCTCAGTTTCTCACCCACATCCGCTTTTCGACCATACCACCCCATCCTTCCGAGCGGCATTAGACACACCCCGTCTCGCTCGGTTTGCTCTGGCAGGCCGCGACTCACGCCTTACTGGAGAAAACAGCTCCGGTGGAGCCGGCGATGGCGCGGCTTGAGTACATTCGTTACGAGTTCTTCGATGCGTCGTTGTCCGACAACGATGAATTGGACTGGATAAAGCAGTCTAAAAAACCTATCGACCGTCTGCCGCAAATTTTCTGGAATGACGGCAGTAGTTGGCACGAAGCAAATTTGTGGGCTTTAGACAGAGCAGCCTCCAATCAGATTGACGCAGAGACGAGCAAACGTACGATGAAGCATCTTCACCATTACGCAAATTTTCTTGAGTCTCGCGAAATCGACTGGCGGCACTTTCCCGTCCGCAAGGATGCGCAGGTGCTGAGGACATACAGAAAGCGTCTAATTGAGGAGCGCGACGACGGCATACTGGCCAGCACTACAGCTTCAAACTGCATGAGCACGGTTATCCAGTTTTACCGATTCGCCGACGCGCACAATCTCGTCGAACCCGACGCTCCAATGTGGATTAACCAACTAGCCGTCATTCCATTTCACGATGCTACTGGCTTTAAGCGGGCGATGGTACGCCTGAGTTGCGACCTCTCAATCCCAAACCGCAAGCGTGTGGGCAGTTTGCTCGAAGACGGTCTTCTACCGCTTCGCTCCGAGCATATGAGCAAACTGTTGACATACACCGCAAAGCACGAAACAAACGAGCTACATCTGATGCTTAGCGCAGGCTTTTTCACTGGAGCACGATTAGGCACCGTCACCACTTTGACCGTGACCAGCGTTCACACGGCACGAGAAGACCCACATACGCCTGGCGTGTTCCGACTTCCTGTCGGCCCTGGAACCGGCGTCGCTACCAAATTCTCAGTCGCCGGCGAGCTCTTTGTGCCCGAAGCCCTTCTGGTCGACCTGAAAGCTTACGCGTCGTCGACAACTCGCCTGCTAAGAGAAGCCAAGGCGAAAGCGGAACATAAAAATCTGCTTTTTCTGTCTAGGCGCGCTCAGCCATACACCGTCGGAACGGTTGACCGGCTGGTCAATGAAATGAGAAAGCGTGCGGTCAACGCTGGAATGCAGTTCATGGAGCGCTTTAAGTTCCATCAGTCTCGCGCGACATTCGGTACCTGGCTGACCCAACTCTTACTCGAGAGCTGCACCGATACCGCCGAGGCAATTGGAATCGTCAGAGACGCCATGCTTCACAAGGACGAGAGAACAACCTTCGGGTATATCAAATTCCTCGAAAACACCCGCGCCAAGAAGCAAGCCGCAGCGGATTTCAATGAAGCCTTCACCGGGCTCCGAGACAGAAACTGGAACGACGCTGATGCGTGACGAACTTCGACTACCGGACCTGACCTTTCCAGATGTCAATTTCGGGGCAAAAGAAACGCCGTGGGACCTCACCATCCTGCTTTATAAGGGCGGCGCTGCAGCCAAATCACACCGCGTGCAGCAGCTGATAGGTGGTGGAGCACTAGGTGACCCACAGGTCGACCGTCTGGAACTGGTAGTGAAACTTCATGCGGAGCTGAAGACGGGGCTGGCCACCGGCGGGTCAAGAGAAACCGCATCTGTACAGGTATGCTTCTTGAGGTACTTCTTCGGATTTGCGGACAGCGCTGGTCATCCGTTAAACGTTGAAGCCGTCGCGGAGACTTACTGCGCCTGGGCCGATTGGTTGTTTCAACGTGCGCGTATGAATAACGGAAAGGGAGCAAATCCCTGCTATCCCGAACATCGGAATCTCTCCTCGCGTTCAGCCTATAGCTATGCTGCGACGGTGGGAACGCTCTTGGACCGTGCCCTCGAGCGACACACCCGTATTATTGAGATGACCCGCCTCGAATACAGAGAACAGCGGAAAACTGCCGCCGGCGTTCGCGCAGAGAAGCAGAACTTGAGCGATACATTTGTGTTCGGTCACTTACTGCAGGATATCTGTGATGAATTAACCATCGGGACGGTTCTTGATGCTCCTCTGCCCCTTCATATCAAGCTCAGGGGCGGAAAAACGATAACCCGCAAGTGTCACAAAAATTTGCAACCGACTACCGAGAAGGTCGAGAGCCTGGGAAAACGGCATCCGCTCGCCAATCTAAGAATAGAGGCTGAACTGCTCATGTTCATCGCTCAAACGGGAATGAACCCCGCCCAAGCAGCTCACCTGGAGTTTCGGCACTTCTTTTATGTAAGCCACATCGATGGTTATCAAGTTAAAGAATACAAAGACCGTCGTGGTGGCACCGTGCTATTTGAGATATTCAAGGACTACAAACGCCACTTTGAACGATATCTTGAATGGCGCAGAGCACTATTTCCATCTTCAAATCGACTCTTTCCATTCATTGGAATCCACGGAAGTAGGCCTGAGCGGAGATTCACAGGCTCCCGAATTCGAGCGGCATGCCACGAACTAGGTGTTCCCTTTTTCTCGCCACGCTCACTGCGGAGCACAAGGGTGAACTGGCTGTTGCGCACGACAGCCGACCCTGACCTGACCGCTGAAATGGCACAGCACACGAAGCAGACATTGCTCCGGGTGTACGCGCGACCAAGCCTTCAACGTGCCATGGTCGAGGTTACCCGATTCTGGTCAAAGTTCGACCCACATTCGGCAAAAATGCAAGCTGTAGGGCCAGGGATGTGCACAGGCACCCCTCAACAGGTTGTGAAGGTTCCCAAGGAGGCCCCGAAGCCCAATTGCGTGCGAGCGTCTGGATGCTTGTGGTGTGAGAACCACCGCGACGTGGATTCGCTGGATTATGTGTGGGCACTGGCGAGCTTCGGTTACCTCAAAACGAATGAAATGAGCAAGGCGCATCAACCTAAGGGAAGCGAAAACGTGCCACCGGCGCAGTTTGTCGTTACCCGAATCCATGAAAAACTGAGGTGGTTCGAGCAGTCCAGCGAGGTCCGGCGCGAGTGGGTGACCGAAGTGCAGATGCGTATCACCGAAGGTGACTTCCACCCGACATTTCGAGACGAAATTGCAGAACTGGAGGGTACGCGGTGAGCTTCGTAGCTTGCGAATTCGAGTTCAAGTTAACTATCGCCCCGATTACACGTAATAGCGAGTGCTATCGGCCTCCCAGCTGGCCGCCCCCAGCGGACTGGATTGTGGCAGAAGATGCTCAAGGATTTCCGGTTTCGCGATGGGGCGACAGCTCTTGGGAATTCTCTGCGTGGGCCGGTAAAACTCTCAGACTTAACTTCGCCGGAGGACAGCACAATCGTAGCGCCCCCCCGCTCAGCCCAGAGAACCAGTACATAATGAGACTCTTAGCAACTTGGATAGTATGGGGGCCGAAAGGTGCTAGAAGCTGGTCTTCGGTTAAAAAACTATTCGACCTCTTACGTCGAATGGTGGTCCTTTGTGACCGCGAAGGTATTCTAGCGAGCAACTTCGCCCGATTTCCAAAGCTCCTCGAGAAGGTACCTGGGCTGTACCCTTGTGTATTCGACGGTCAACGCCTAGTGATTACTTTGGACCGCCTACTCCGTGTAAGAGAGAAAATTGGATTCACTCTGCTGGACGAGACAGGCATTGGCCGCTTGTCCGAGCACTTTCAAGGCGGCAAGGAAGACATAGAGCAAACAGCCTACATTCCGCCGCGTATCTGGACCTATCAAGTTCGGCGACTTAGGGAGTGTCTCGATGACTTCCTCCAACATAAACAGCGGGTCGAGGACTGCTTCAATTTCTGTGTGGATGCCTATGCCCACAACTTTGGGTCAATATTGTGCGCACTTGGCCATGAGGGGAGACGCGATAGCCACCGCCCATTTACAGTGCAGAAGAACGAGGCCGGAGCGCGAAACGGGCAAATATTCCATGGCCGCTTCGAGCTCACTGCGCAGCGTTTTGGAATCGACGCGCTTCTTGAAAGATGGGTTCAGCCGCCGAATAGGAAGAGCATCAACATCAAGTCCTTCTCGGCATACTTGACATTGGTTCAGTCGGTTGGACTCTCGTACATCGCCAACTTTACGCTCCAGCGAAAAGAAGAAGTCGGTGCGCTGAGGGCGGATTGTCTTATGTGGGACGAGGACCCAGTCCTGGGCCGCATTCTTGTCATTTGTGGTGAAACCACCAAAACTGACCCGGACAGTGACGCACGATGGCCGACGAGTCCCAGCGTCGAGGTAGCAGTAGACGCGATGACAGTGGTAGCCAAGCTGCGGGTCCGGTGTGCAGCCTCTAACCCAGAGGTCAATTGCAGTGACGACGACCTCATGAACCCCTACCTTTTCCACACGGCGTTCGAACCATGGTCCTCCCTCCCGAATGGATGGCGACCTTATTCAACACGTCCAAGGGCCTATAACTACCAGTTCGTGATGCAGAGGTACCCGCGTCTCTTTGACCCCGAACAGATGAAGATTACCCAGGATGACCTGGTAACTGCTCGTATGTTCACTCCGAACTTAGACAAGGGTGGAAAATTCAAGGTTGGCGAGATTTGGCCGTTGGCTTATCACCAGCTTCGGCGGACGGGCGGAATCAATATGTTCGCCAGTGGCGTACTGAGCGACAGCTCTATCCAAGTCATCATGAAGCACCTTACGATTCTCCAAACCCGATATTACGGTCAGAACTACAGCCGGGTGCGCTTTAGTGAAGACTTCGAAAGTCAAGTTGTAGCGGCCCGATACGAAGTGATGGCGAGACAGATTGAAACCCTTGTGAGTGAGCGCTATCTCTCCCCGTTGGGCGAAGAACGAAAGCACGAAATTGTAGTTCGCTTGATTGGAAACAGAGATTTCAAGGCGCTTGTCAAAGCTGGTCGAAATGGCGAAGTGTCGTTTCGGGAGACACGGCTGGGCGGCTGCACTAAGGACGGCCACTGCGATTATGGCGGCATCGAGTCAGTAGTGAGGTGTACAGGAGGTGACGGCGACAAACCATGCCGTGACGCGGTGTATGACAGAACAAAACAGCTCTCCGTCGAGCGGCAGCTTGCAAGCATCGAACAACGAATTCCGAAAACTCAGCGAGGCAGCCCCCGCGAGCAGGCGCTGCAAGCCGAGGCGAACGGTCTGAGGAGCTACCTTAATGTCATCCGTAACTGAGTCGGCTGAGCAACGATTCCGATTAGCCTTCGAACGTCTGAAGGCCGGCAACCCGCAAGTTCTGCCACGCGGGACTCCAGTGAGTCAGAACAACGTCGCGAGAGAGGCTGGTACCGACCCCACCGCGCTACGAAGGACGCGATATCCGGCGTTGATTCGTGAGATACAGGCGTGGGTGGAAATCAATGGCCTAGAGAGGGCGATAAAGAAGCAGCGCCAGGAAAAGCGAAGGAGTGCCAAAAGCGACCTGTCAACAAGGGTTAAGGAGCTCGAGAATCAGCGCGACAAAGCACAGTCGCAGCTCAATAGCGCAGGGCGCATGGTGCTGGAGCTTCGGCAGGAAAATGCTCGACTTCGGTCCCGGCTTGATGATTTAATTCCCCCTCCAGCGCCGTGGCGGAAGTAACTATCGACTATGGACAGCCGAGGCCTAAAACCCGTGCAAAAGCACATGAAGGCATGGACACCCGGTCGACCGCACATTTTCCTAGGCAGAACAAGCACTTACGGCGTTGTCCATCCCTCGTGTACTCCGGGGTGGCTTCTCAACGTGTAGGCCACCGCTGGAGCCGCGCGCTCTCTGACACCGCCTGTCGGCTCGCGCCGCATGGTCTCGAAGCCCGCCTCGTGCGGGCTTTTTTGCGGGCGCACGCAGCCGCAGGCGACGCCTCGCCAAACGCCTTGTATCACCCACCTGTCCGTCCGGGCCCGCTCATTCGCTTGCCGAAGCCGAACAAGCCGACTATTTCAGTTTCGTGACAGCCGATGTTAAATTGCGGCATTCGGCGCATCTCGAAACCGTATAACGCCTGCGAAGCGCAGAATGCGCGCCGCGCTGCCGGCCGACGCCGGACTGTCATCGAACACAAATAGAATCGCGCGATTCGCATTCGCGCACCTTCCGTCAGGAGACAAATCGATGAGTTTGAAGCCGCTGTTCCGTTCGCTTTCCGTTGCCGCCATGTTGAGCGCGGGTGTTCTCGGCGCCAGCCAACCGGCTCGGGCCGCCACTGAAATCCAGTTCTGGCACGCGATGGAAGCCGCGCTCGGCGAGCGTCTGAACGACATCGCCAACGCGTTCAACGCGTCGCAGTCGGACTACAAGATCGTGCCGGTGTTCAAGGGCACCTACGACCAGACGTTGGCGGCGGGCATCGCCGGTTATCGCAGCGGCAACGCGCCGGCCATCCTGCAGGTCTACGAAGTCGGCACCGCGACCATGATGCAGGCGAAGAAAGCCGTCGTGCCGGTCTCCGAGGTGTTCAGGCAGGCGGGCGTGCCGCTCGACGAAAAGGCGTTCGTGCCGACCATCGCAAGCTACTACAGCGACGCAAAGACCGGCCACCTGATCTCGATGCCGTTCAACAGCTCGACGCCGGTCCTTTACTACAACAAGGACGCGTTCAAAAAGGCCGGGCTCGACCCGAACCAGCCGCCGAAAACGTGGGCCGAACTGCAGGCGGACGCGCAGAAGCTGAAAGCGTCGGGCATGGCGTGCGGCTATTCGTCGGGCTGGCAAAGCTGGATCCAGCTGGAGAACTACAGCGCGTGGCACGGTGCACCCTTTGCGACCAGGAGCAATGGTTTCGACGGCGCCGACGCGCAGCTCGAATTCAACAAGCCGCTACAGGTCGCGCACATCCAGTTCCTGCAGAACATGCAGAAGGAAGGCACGTTCAGCTACGTGGGCCGCAAGGACGAACCGGTTTCCAAGTTCTATAGCGGCGACTGCGGAATCATTACGAACTCGTCCGGCTCGCTCGCTACCATCAAGAAGTACGCGAAGTTCAACTTCGGCACCGGCATGATGCCCTACGACGCAAACGTGAAGGGCGCGCCGCAGAACGCGATTATCGGCGGAGCGAGCTTGTGGGTATTGGCGGGCAAGGACCCGGCTGTCTACAAGGGCGTGGCGAAATTCCTCGCGTATCTGAGCTCGCCGGAAGTCGCGGCGAAATGGCATCAGGATACGGGCTATCTGCCGGTCACGACCGCCGCATATCAATTGACGCAGCAACAGGGCTTCTACGAGAAGAACCCGGGCAGCGACACCGCCATCAAGCAGATGCTCAACAAGCCGCCCCTCACGTACACCAAGGGCTTGCGCCTGGGCAACATGCCGCAGATCCGCACGATCATCGACGAAGAGCTCGAGCAGGTGTGGGCTGAAAAGAAGACGCCGCAACAGGCGCTCGACTCGGCGGTTTCGCGGGGCGACGAACTGCTGCGGCGCTTCGAGAAAGCCGGCAGTTGAACGCCGCATTACAACGGCAAGCGCAAGCCGGCAGGTTGCGGCGGACTCGCGCGGCAACCTCTCGCGCGGCAACCTCTCGCGCAGCATCCTGTTCGCAGCCACACTCTTGAGATTGCTCGATGGAAAAGCGCTCCCGCTTCGGCACCAGCCTGCTGCCCTATCTGCTCGTCGCGCCGCAACTGGCGATCACGGCGCTGTTCTTCCTGTGGCCCGCCGGCGAAGCGCTGTGGCAATCCACGCAAACGCAGGACGCGTTCGGCACGTCGAGCGAATTTGTCGGGCTCGCGAACTTCAGGCAACTATTTGCCGATCCGCTGTACCTGTCGTCGTTCACCACGACGATTGTTTTCTGCGCGCTCGTCACCGTGTCGGGCCTCGCGATCTCGCTGCTGCTCGCCGTTTGCGCAGACCGCGTGACGCGCGGCGCGAAGGCTTATCAGACGCTGCTCATCTGGCCGTATGCGGTCGCGCCCGCCATTGCCGCCGTGCTGTGGTCGTTTCTGTTCAACCCGAGCATCGGGCTCGTCACGTTTGCGCTCGCCAAGTACGGCGTGGTCTGGAATCACGCGTTGAACGCCGGACAGGCGATGTTTCTCGTCGTGCTCGCCTCGGTGTGGAAGCAGGTCAGCTATAACTTCCTGTTTTTCTACGCGGGCCTGCAAGCCATTCCGCGCTCGCTGATCGAAGCGGCGGCCATCGACGGCGCCGGTCCCGTGCGCCGCTTCTTCGGCATTGCGTTGCCGTTGCTGTCGCCGACCAGCTTCTTTCTGCTCGTCATCAACATCACGTATGCGTTTTTCGACACCTTCCCGGTGATCGACGCGGCGACCGGCGGCGGACCCGCGCAATCCACCCGCACACTGATCTACAAGATTTTCGCCGAAGGTTTCCAGGGGCTGGACATCGGCAGCTCGGGCGCGCAATCCGTGGTTCTGATGGTGATCGTCGTTGCTTTGACGGTCGTGCAATTCCGCTTCATCGAACGCAGGGTTCAATACTCATGATCGAGAACCGCCGCGGTTTCGACCTGTTCTGCCACGCAGTGCTGATTCTGGGCGTCGCGCTGGTGGTGTTTCCCGTGTACGTCGCGTTCTGCGCGGCCACCATGAGCGAGCGTGAGGTGTTCACCGTGCCGCTTTCGCTCGTGCCCGCTTCGCATCTGTTCGACAACATTGCGACCGTGTGGACACAAGGCAGCGGCAACGCGGCTGCACCGTTCGGCCGCATGCTGGTCAACAGCCTCGTCATGGCGCTTGCCATCTCGATCGGCAAGATTGCGGTGTCGATGATCTCGGCTTACGCGATCGTGTTCTTCCGCTTTCCGTTTCGCAACCTGTCGTTCTGGCTCATCTTCATCACGCTAATGCTGCCGGTCGAAGTGCGGATTTTCCCGACCGTGCAAGTGGTGTCGTCGATGCATTTGAGCAATACATATAGCGGATTGACGTTGCCGCTGATTGCGTCGGCCACCGCCACGTTCCTGTTTCGCCAGTTCTTCATGACGCTGCCCGACGAATTAATGGAAGCGGCGCGCATCGACGGCGCGGGTCCCATGCGTTTTTTCTGGGACGTGGTCCTGCCGCTGTCGAAGACGAACATGGCGGCGCTCTTCGTCATCACTTTCATCTACGGCTGGAATCAGTATTTATGGCCGATTCTGATTACGAGCCAGCAGTCGCTGACGACAGCGGTGGTCGGTATCAAGAGCATGATTGCCTCGGGCGATACGGCAACGCAATGGCATCTGGTCATGGCCGCCACGCTGCTCGCCATGCTGCCGCCGCTCGCGGTCGTGCTCACGATGCAACGCTGGTTCGTGCGCGGCCTCGTCGACGCAGAGAAATAATCCGCGCCGCGCGCAAGCACGCGCGAACAACGCGCATACCAATCGCAAGAAGACACGCAAACGAAGGGCTAGCAACGCATGGCTGCACTGACACTACAAGGCGTTAAAAAAACCTACGACGGCAAACAGTTCGTATTGCACGGCATCGACGTCGACGTGAACGACGGCGAGTTCGTCGTCATGGTGGGCCCCTCGGGTTGCGGAAAGTCCACGTTGCTGCGAATGGTCGCGGGGCTCGAGCGCATTTCCGAAGGCAGCATTTCAATTGCCGGCAAGGTGGTGAACGAGCTCGAGCCGAAGGACCGCAACATCGCGATGGTGTTTCAGAACTACGCGCTCTATCCGCACATGAGCGTGGCCGAAAACATGGGCTACGCGCTGAAAATCGCGGGCGTGGACCGGGCTCAGATCGCGCAGCGGGTGAACGCCGCCGCGCAGATTCTCGAACTGCAGGCACTGTTGCAGCGCAAGCCGCGCGAGCTGTCCGGCGGCCAGCGTCAGCGCGTGGCAATGGGTCGTGCAATCGTGCGCGAACCGGCGGTGTTTCTGTTTGACGAACCGCTCTCCAATCTCGACGCGCGGCTGCGCGTGCAAATGCGACTCGAGATTCAGCGTCTGCATGCACGCCTTGCCACGACGAGCCTGTATGTGACGCACGATCAGATCGAAGCAATGACGCTCGCGCAGCGCGTGATCGTGATGAACAAGGGCCACGCGGAGCAGATCGGCGCCCCAACCGAAGTGTACGAGCGGCCGGCCACCGTGTTCGTCGCGAGCTTCATCGGCTCGCCGGGGATGAACCTGCTGCAAGGCCGCGTCTCTGACGACGGTTCCACCTTCGACGTGGCCGGCAACGGTCCGCAACTGCCGCTCACAGGCGTAGCGTCGATTGGCCGCGAAGTCGCCAGGGGCCGCGAGTTGACGCTCGGCATTCGCCCGGAGCACATGAGCCCCGGCGAGGCCAATGCGCCGCACGCCACGCTCAGCGTCGATTCGTGCGAGCTGCTCGGCGCGGACAATCTCGCGCACGGGCGCTGGGGCAATCACGATGTGACAGTGCGTCTACCGCACGCGCACCGGCCGGCGACCGGCGACGCGTTGCAGGTCGCGCTGCCCGCGCGCCACCTGCACTTCTTCGATCCGGCGAGCGGGCAGCGGGTGAACTGAACGCCGGCTTACGAACAAGAACAAGAACAAGAACGACAACGACAGCGACAGCGACAGCGACAGCGACAAAAACAACCACAACGACGTACCGACACCATGCACAGCCCTGACCCTGGAACCTTGCGCGGTGGAGCCCGCGTTGCAGTAACGCTGTTGCTCGCGCTGACGTTCAGTGCGTCGTCGGCGTTCGCCTACGTCGCGCCTGGCACGACGCCCGACGAGGCCGACTTGAGCAATCACAACACCTATACCAATCGCGACGGCAACACGGTGCATGCACCGGCCCGCTCGATGTCAGGCAAGGTGCCGGAAGGCGCGACGGCCCGTTGCCGGGACGGCACCTACAGTTTCAGCCGGCACCACGGCGGAACGTGCTCGCGGCATGGCGGCCTAGCGAGCTGGCTGTAATGTCGCGAGTTCCGCGCGCAAGCTGACACCGCGCGCGCCCTGCCGCGGCGCGGTCACGTCGAAGTACAATGCAATCTGCACCCGGCCCGCGCGGGCGTCGTCGCGCTAAACCGCGTTCGACGCCGCGCCGGCCGGCGCCGGGCACTTCGCCCCGGCATGACACCGCTTACCCATCCACCCACGACTGCCCGCCCCAACGCGGCCGGCGTCGTCAACGTCTACCAAGCACACAGCAAAATGGCTCAATACGTCTTCACCATGAACCGGGTCGGCAAGATCGTGCCGCCCAAGCGTCAAATCCTGAAGGACATCTCGCTGTCGTTTTTCCCCGGCGCGAAGATCGGCCTGCTCGGCCTGAACGGCTCGGGCAAGTCCACGCTGATCCGCATCATGGCGGGGGTGGACAAGGACATCGAGGGCGAAGCCACGCCGATGCCCAATCTGAACATCGGCTATCTGCCGCAGGAGCCGCAGCTCGACCCGAACAAGACGGTGCGCGAAACCGTCGAGGAAGGTCTTGGCGACGTGTTCAACGCGCAGAAGAAGCTCGACGAAATCTATGCGGCCTACGCAGAACCGGACGCCGACTTCGACGCGCTCGCCGCGGAGCAGGCCAAGTACGAAGCGATTCTCGCGACGACCGAAGGCGGCAGCGCCGAACAGCAGATCGAAATTGCCGCCGACGCGCTGCGCCTGCCGGCCTGGGACGCAAAGATCGAGCATCTGTCGGGCGGTGAAAAGCGCCGTGTCGCGCTGTGCAAGCTGCTGCTCGAAAAGCCCGACATGTTGCTGCTGGATGAGCCGACCAACCACCTGGACGCGGAATCGGTCGACTGGCTCGAGCAGTTCCTCACGCGCTTTCCGGGCACCGTCGTCGCGGTGACGCACGACCGCTATTTCCTCGATAACGCCGCAGAGTGGATTCTCGAACTGGACCGCGGCCACGGCATTCCGTGGAAGGGCAATTACAGCAGTTGGCTCGATCAGAAAGAAGAGCGCTTGAAGCAGGAGGAAGCGTCCGAGTCGGCGCGTCAGAAGGCGATCAAGAAAGAACTGGAATGGGTGCGGCAAAACCCCAAGGGCCGTCAGGCGAAGTCGAAAGCGCGTATCGCGCGTTTCGAGGAACTGAACAGTCAGGACTACCAGAAGCGCAACGAAACCCAGGAAATCTTCATTCCGGTCGGCGACCGCCTCGGCAATGAAGTGATCGAGTTCAAGAACGTCAGCAAATCGTACGGCGACCGGCTGCTGCTCGACAACGTCAGCTTCAAGGTGCCGGCCGGCGCGATTGTCGGCATCATCGGTCCGAACGGCGCGGGTAAGTCGACGCTGTTCCGCATGCTGACCGGCCGCGAACAGCCGGACTCGGGCGAGATCGTGATGGGACCGACCGTGAAGCTCGCTTACGTCGACCAGAGCCGCGACGCGCTCGACCCGTCCAAGACCGTGTTCGAAGAAATTTCCGGCGGTGCGGACGTGCTGACGGTCGGCAAGTACGAGACGCCGTCGCGTGCCTACATTGGACGCTTCAACTTCAAGGGCGGCGACCAGCAGAAGATCGTCGGCAATCTGTCCGGCGGCGAGCGCGGGCGCCTGCATCTGGCGAAAACGCTGATTGCGGGCGGCAACGTGCTGCTGCTCGACGAACCGTCGAACGACCTCGATGTCGAAACGCTGCGCGCGCTCGAAGACGCATTGCTCGAGTTCGCCGGCTCGGTCATGGTGATCTCGCATGACCGCTGGTTCCTCGACCGCATCGCGACGCACATTCTCGCGTTCGAAGGCGATTCGCAAGTCACGTTCTTCGACGGCAATTACCAGGAGTACGAAGCGGACAAGCGCGCGCGCCTCGGCGAGGAAGCCGCACGACCCAAGCGTCTGCGGTACAAGCCGATTACGCGTTAAGCTTCGCTGCTTCCGCAATACGGAAGCAGCACACGGGCAACACCGGGGGCAACACCGGGGGCAACACGAGGCAGCGTTGCAAGCAGCCGCCAAGGCAGCCTCCGAAACAGCCCGCTCGCCGCAAGACGAGCGGGCTGTTTGCCATCCAGTCCTTCTTTTCATGCATTTCAGGCGACCGCCTCGGTTTCGCGATGTGCGCAACCGCTCTTCCCAACCCCGTCATACTTTCCCCAACCGCCAGAGGACGGCAGCATCGCGACACGGCACACGCATTGCTCGCCTGCGCGTGCTATACGTCGTCCGCACGGCGCGCGGGCGGCGCGCCATTCATCACAGCCACGCCGCGCATGGCGGCGACAAAGTGACAAGGGGACAAGCATGGCGATGTCGAAAGGCCAACGCTGGGTGGTTGCCGCAGGCAGCGTGCTGGTGGTGCTCGTCGTCATCGCCTTTGGTCTGCTGCTCTACGCGCAGCGCGAAGTGAAAGCGCGTGTAGTGGCTGCGCTTGGGCCGCTCGGCAGCGCGCAAAGCATCGACGTCGGACTGACCTCCGTTCATCTCACCAACGTTCTGCTCAAGCCGCCGCCCGGCTGGCCCGCCGGCGATCCATTGAAGGCCGACGAGATCATCCTCACGCCGGACATTCGCGATCTGCTCGCGCACCGTATGCACATCCGCAGCGTGGTGGTACGCGGCTTCGACATGGCAGTGCTGCGCACGCAGAACGGCACGATCCGCTTGCTGCCGAATCTGCGTCAATCGGTGAGCAGCGCCAACGACGACGCGAGCGGCGCATCCGCGAGCTCCATGCCGCGCGACAAGCAGGTGGACCACATCAGCTTCGAGCAGGGGCGCTTTCATTTCTACGACATGACGGTCGGCCCGCCCGCCTACAAGGTGACGGTGAGCAACGCCAGCGCGAGCGTCGACAACATCCGTCTGCCTGCGCTCACGGAGCCGACCAACGTCGACGTGAAAGGCTCGATCAAGGGACCGTCGCACACGGGCACCGTCACCTTCAGCGGATGGATCAGGATTGCCAGCAAGGACTCGCAGACCACCAGCACATTGCGCGGCGTGGACGTGGTGATGCTCGATCCATACCTCGTGAAAAAGGCCGGCGCGAAGGGGCAAGTGACAGGCGGCACGCTCGACATGAACATCCAGTCGACGGTAAGCAATTACCAGCTGCACGCGCCCGGCTGGATAACCGTCCACCAGTTGCAGCTAGCGGACTCCGGCAATCCGCTCGACACGTTCATGTCCATTCCGACCAAAGCCGCGGTTGCCGCGCTGAAGACGCGCAACGGCGATCTCACGCTGCACTTCGTGCTTGACGGCAACTTGCGGGACCCGAAGTTTTCCGTGCAGGAGGGGCTGACGACGCGCATCGCCGCCGGCTTCGCGAAAGCGCTGGGTGTCAGTGTGGAAGGCGTGGCGAAGGGCGCGGGCGAGACCGTCAAAGGGCTCGGCAATGCCTTGAAGAATTTGCTTGGCCAGTGAGCGCGAGCGGCGTCACGCGCGCTCGCAGGCAGCATACGTCGAGGCCAGGTGTGCATACCGCTCGCGCAGTCTAGCGCAGACTTTGCGCCGCCCCGCGCCAACACTCACGTGGCGCGCTTCGCGTCAAACCGGCAGGCCCAGCGCGCGCAGTTGCGCTTCGGTTTGAGCGGCGCTCGTGTGATGCACGCCGTGCCAGCCGAGGGCCGTGGCGGCTGCGGCGTTCTTCGGGTTGTCGTCGATAAAGACGAGTTCGGACGACTGGGTGCCCGGCAGGTGCGCGTCGATCCGCTCACGCATGGCTGCGAAGATTGCCGGATCGGGCTTCACGAGACCCACGCGCCCGGACACGACAATGTCGCGAAAGCGCCGCAGCAGCGGATAGTTCTCCCACGCGTACGGGAACGTCTCGGCCGACCAGTTCGTCAGACCGAAGAGCGGCACTTGCGCGGCCTCGAGCTTCTCCATGATCGCTACGCCGTCTTCGAGCACGCCGGCCACCATTTCGTGCCAGCGCTCATAGAACGCGCGGATCAGCGCCTCGTGGTCGGGAAACTGTGCGACGAGTTCGGCGGTTGCCTCGACGATCGGCTGGCCGCCGTCCTGACGCACGACCCAATCCATCGAGCACACGTGGGTGAGAAACCAGCGGCGCTCGGCTTCGTCCGGAATGAGTTGCCGGTACAAGTACTCGGGACTCCAGTCGATCAGCACGCCGCCGAAATCGAACACGACTGCCTTGATGGCCATGCGCTCTCCGTCGTTATGCGATTAGGGCTTAGACCGGCTGTGTGCGTTGCTCGAGCCACGCCAGGGCGTCGCCGGAAACATGCGGCGCAAGCCGCGTGCGCACCGTCTGGTGATAGTCGTTCAGCCACGCGCGCTCGTCCTCGCGCAGCAGCGACAGGTCGAGGCAACGCGTGTCGATCGGGCACAGCGTGAGCGTTTCGAACTTCAGGAAATCGCCGAATTCGGTCTGCCCGGCAGGCACGTTCAGCACCAGATTCTCGATGCGCACGCCCCACTTGCCCGGCCGATAGATGCCCGGTTCGACCGACGTGATCATGCCTTCTTGCATTGCCGTCCACGGTTCGGCCGGCGCGTAGTGCGAGATCACTTGCGGGCCTTCGTGCACGTTGAGGAAATAGCCGACTCCGTGGCCAGTGCCGTGGCCGTAATCCGCGCCGGCTTCCCAGATCGGCGCGCGGGCGATCGCGTCGAGCATCGGCGAGCGGATGCCGCGCGGAAACGTCGCGCGCGACAGCGCCATCATGCCCTTCAGCACGATAGTGAAATCGCGCCGCTGGGCGTCGCTGATCGTGCCGATTGGCACCACACGCGTGATGTCGGTCGTGCCGCTCAGATACTGCGCGCCCGAGTCGATCAGCAACAGGCCGTTGCCTTCGATGACCGCATGCGATTCAACAGTCGCGCGGTAGTGCGGCATCGCGCCGTTTGCATTGAAGCCGGCAATGGTTGCAAAGCTCAGCGACACGAACCCCGGACGACGCGCGCGAGCAGCCGTCAAACGTTCGTCGATAGTCAGTTCGGTAATCGTTTCGCGGCCTAGCGCAAGCTCGAACCAGGCGAAGAATTCGGCCAGCGCCGCGCCGTCCTGTTCCATCGTTGCGCGCACCTGCTGCGCTTCGGCTTCCGTCTTGCGCGACTTGAAGAAAGTGGACGGATTCACCGCCTCGATCACCTTCACCGTCGACGGCACCGACTGCAATGAGCCGTAAGTGATGCGGCGCGGGTCGATCAGCAGCGTGCTGCCGGCCGGCAACGCGGTGAGCGCATCCGCTGCCTGCGCATACGGCTTCACGGTGACGCCGTCTCGCGCAAGCGCCTCGGCGAGCGCGGGCGGCACCTTGCCGTCGGCAATGAAAAGCGACGCGCTGCTCGTGCCGATCAGTGCATGCGCGACGAACACCGGGTTGAAGCTCACGTCCGCACCGCGCAGATTGAGCAGCCACGCGAGGTCGTCGAGCGTGGAAATGAAGTGCCACTGGGCGCCCTTCTCCGCCATGATCCGGCGAACTTGCGCGAGCTTTTCCGCACGCGTGACGCTTGCATGCGGCGCGGCATGTTCGAACACCTGGGCGTCCGGCAGCGACGGACGCTGCGGCCACACGGCCTCGAACAAATCGATGTCGGTGCGCAGCTTGACGCCGTGCGCCGTGAGGGCCTGAGTCAAGGCGCGCGCCGCCGCGACGCCGAGCACCGCGCCGTCCACGCCGACGGTGCCGCCAGGCGCCACGTTCTCGGCGAGCCAGTCGAAATGCGGGGCGGTTTGCTGGCCGCCCGTCATTTTCATCAGCTGAACACCGCTGCCGGCCAGTTGCGCGTTGGCCTGCTCCCAGTAGCGGCTGTCTGTCCAGACGCCCGCGAAGTCAGCGGTGACGACGAGCGTGCCCGCCGAGCCGGTGAAACCGGAGAGCCATTCCCGCCCTTGCCAGCGCCCCGGCAGATATTCGGACAAGTGCGGATCCGCGGAGGGCACCAGGTAAGCAGCGACACCTGCGCGCGCCATCGCGCTGCGCAAACTGGCCAGCCGTTCGGGAATGGAAGAGGTTTGGGGAAGTCGGGCATTCATGGAAGTCACCTGCAAGTATTCATCGACGGGAAAGCAAGCCGACCGTCACGGCGACGGCGATTATTGCGACGGCCGTGCATACGGGCCATTCGAGCGTTTCGCCGTCGTGGAAAAGACCCAGCACATTGCCGGCCATGTGGGCCACGCTGGCGCCCAGCACACCGGCCGCGAGCGCCACCCATAAGCGGGCGCGGCCCGAGCGGTTCATGCGGCGCAGCGGATGCAACCACCACCCGACAAAACCGATTGCCGCGCCCAGCACAACGATTCCGGGCCAGCCCATCAGCGGGTGGCCTCGCGCAATTTCGGATTTGTCTCATGGGCGCGAGGCTCAACGACAGCTAGCATTTTTGTCTCTTTCTTAAAAGATCAGCACGGCGCTTTCCGCACAGCGGTTGAGTTTAGGGGTCGGGGTTAGGTTAGGCAAGCTGGAAGCCTTACGGAAAAGCCTGGTTCCTGGCCGTCGTCAAGTGGAACGCGCGCATGCGAATCGCCCTTATCGAGCCGGACACGGGTCACGCCAAACTGGTCACGCGGCTGATTTTTGCCGGCGGCCACGTCTGCCAGCACTTCACCACCAGCGCGCCGTTCCTCGCGCAGGCCGCAGACCAATTCTTCGATCTGCTGATTACCGAAAACTGGGCCGGCGACCATTCCGCCGAAGACGTGATCGCCCGCGCCCGCGCCGTGCTGCCGAGCCTGCCTGTCATCGTGATGATGGCCGAGCCGCGCGAAAGCCAGATCGTCGCGGCGCTTCACGCGGGCGCCGACGACTGTCTGCCCAAGCCAGTGCGCGGCCCCGAAATGCTCGCCCGCGTGGACGCGCTGCTGCGGCGCGCAGCCCTGCGGCGGCCGGCCAACCGCCGGCACGACGTGATCCGCGGCTATGCGTTCGACGCCGCGAACTTCGCCGTCACGTTCCGCGACCGAACGGTCGCGCTCACGCCGAAGGAATTCCGCTTCGCGCTGCTGCTGTTCAGCAACCTCTCGCGGCCAGTGTCCCGCGCGCACATCATGGAAACGGTGTGGGCGCGCCGCCGCGACGTAAAGTCGCGCACCGTGGACACGCACGCGTCGCGCGTGCGCTCCAAGCTCGAATTGCGTCCGGAGAACGGATATTCGCTTGCACCGCTGTACGGCTACGGGTATCGCCTCGACGCCTTCTCCACGGAAGCCGCTGTGTCCTCGGCCTGATGCCCGGCATAAGCGCAGTTGCGCGAGCGCGGCAATGTAAGAATCGAGGAAACGCTATAATATGGGGCTAAACCATAGTCCCTCAGCATGCAGCTTCTAACGATCGGAATCAATCACCACACTGCGCCTGTCGCCTTGCGCGAACGCGTGGCGTTTCCGCTCGAACAGATCAAGCCTGCACTGGACACATTCAAAAGCATCTGGCTCGGCACCACGGCCCGCTCGGCGCCTGAAGCGGCGATTCTTTCCACCTGCAACCGCACTGAGCTTTATTGCGCGACAGACGAAGAGGCCGCGCGCGAAGCCGCCATCCAGTGGTTTTCGCGGTATCACAACCTGCCGGTTGGCGAACTGGCGCCGCACGTCTATGCGCTGCCGCAGTCCGAGGCCGTGCGCCATGCGTTTCGCGTCGCATCCGGGCTGGATTCCATGGTGCTCGGCGAAACGCAAATCGTCGGACAAATGAAGGACGCGGTGCGCACCGCGTCGGAAGCCGGCGCCCTCGGCACCTATCTGAACCAGTTGTTCCAGCGCACCTTCGCCGTCGCGAAAGAGGTGCGCAGCACGACCGAGATCGGCGCGCAGTCGGTTTCCATGGCAGCCGCCGCCGTGCGGCTCGCGCAGCGAATTTTCGACAAGGTGTCGAACCAGCGCGTGCTGTTCATTGGCGCGGGCGAAATGATCGAACTGTGCGCCACGCACTTCGCCGCGCAGCAACCGCGCGAACTGGTGGTCGCCAACCGCACCGCGGAGCGCGGCATGCGCCTCGCGGAACGATTCAACGGTCGCGCCATTCCGCTGTCGGAGCTGCCCACGCGCATGCACGAGTTCGACATCATCGTGTCGTGCACGGCGTCCACGTTGCCGATCATCGGTCTGGGCGCGGTCGAGCGCGCGGTCAAGGCGCGCCGCCATCGGCCCATTTTCATGGTCGACCTGGCGGTGCCGCGCGACATCGAACCTGAAGTCGGCAAGCTGGAAGACGTGTTTCTGTATACCGTCGACGACCTCGGCGCGATCGTTCGCGAAGGCAATGCGTCCCGCCAGGCCGCGGTGGCGCAGGCCGAAGCGATTATCGAAACGCGTGTGCAGAATTTCATGCAATGGCTCGACGCGCGCAGCATCGTGCCGGTAATCCGCCATATGCACACGCAGGCCGACGTGCTGCGCCGGGCCGAGGTCGAACGCGCGCAGAAAATGCTCGCGCGCGGCGACGATCCGGCCGCCGTCATCGAAGCGCTCTCGCAAGCGCTCACCAACAAGCTGATTCACGGTCCCACCCATGCGCTGAACCGCGCGAGCGGCGAGAACCGCGACACGCTCATCGAATTGCTGGGCGGCTTCTATAAACACTCCGGTTCCACGGAGCGTTAGCGGCGCCCACGCCGCCTGTTTGCGCCGCCCGCCGCGGCGGCGCAGTGGTCCGCCACATGCTTCTGTCCCGGGCATCCGCCCATTTTTCTGGTTGCCGTCCTTGCCGGAGTCCGCTCCGATACCCGCCCGATGAAAACGAGCATGCAACACAAGCTCGACCAGCTGACCACGCGGCTGGCCGAACTGAACGACCTGCTGAGCCGAGAGGACATCACCTCGAACCGCGATCAGTATCGCAAGCTCACGCGCGAACACGCCGAACTGGGCCCCGTAGTCGAGCAATACGCGCTATGGCGTCAGGCCATGCACGACGCCGCGACCGCGCAGGAACTGCTGGCGGACGCGTCCATGCGCGAGTTCGCGGAAGAGGAAATTCGCGCCGCACGTGAGCGGATGGAACAGCTCGGCGGCAAACTGCAAACCATGCTGCTGCCGAAAGATCCCAACGACGACCGCAACATCTTCCTCGAAATTCGCGCCGGCACGGGCGGCGACGAGTCCGCCCTCTTTGCCGGCGACCTGCTGCGCATGTACCTGCGCTATGCCGAGCGCAACCGCTGGCAGGTCGAGATGATGTCGGCGAGCGAATCGGACCTGGGCGGCTATAAGGAAGTGATCGTGCGAATCGCCGGCGAAGCCGCGTATTCGAAGCTGAAGTTCGAGTCCGGCGGACATCGCGTGCAGCGCGTGCCGGCAACCGAAACGCAAGGCCGCATTCACACGTCCGCCTGCACGGTGGCGGTCATGCCGGAGGCCGACGAAATCGGCGAAGTCGAAATCAATCCGGCCGATCTGCGCATCGACACGTTCCGCGCGTCCGGCGCGGGCGGCCAGCACATCAACAAGACGGATTCGGCGGTGCGGGTGACGCATTTGCCGACGGGCATTGTCGTCGAATGTCAGGACGACCGCTCGCAGCACAAGAACAAGGACCGTGCGCTGAAGGTGCTCGCAGCGCGCATCAAGGACAAGCAATCGCACGAGCAACAGGCGAAGGAAGCCGCGACGCGCAAGAGCCTGATCGGCTCCGGCGACCGCTCGGAGCGGATTCGCACCTACAACTTCCCGCAAGGGCGTCTGACAGACCACCGGATCAATCTGACGCTGTATCGCCTCGACGCCATTATGGACGGCGACCTCGACGAGCTGATCGGAGCGCTCGTCAGCGAACATCAGGCCGAGTTGCTGGCGTCGCTCGGCGACGCGGATTAAGCGCCGATGACCCCGTCCACGCCGGCCGATCGCGACCAGGCGGCCACGCCCGCCGCATTGTTGCGCGCGTCGCCGCTGCCATCGCTCGAAGCGCGGATTCTGCTCACGCATGTGCTCGGCTGGCGGCAAACGCAGTTGATTACGCGCGCAGACGAAGCGCTCGAGAGCGCCTGCGTCGAGCGCTATCTGGCGTTGCAGGCAAGGCGCGTGGCAGGCGAGCCGGTGGCGCAACTGGTGGGCGTGCGCGAGTTCTTCGAGCTTGAATTCGAGGTCACGCCGCATGTGCTGATTCCGCGGCCGGAGACCGAATTGCTGGTCGAAACGGCGCTCGCGGCAATGGAAAACCTCGCGCGCCCGCGCGTGCTCGATCTGGGCACCGGAACGGGCGCAATTGCGGTGGCCATCGCGGCAATGCGGCCGGACGCGCAAGTGAGCGCACTGGACCGTTCGGCGGAAGCACTCGAGGTCGCCGCACGCAACGCCGCCCGTCTGCTCGGCGCGAAGCGGCCCGGCGGCGCCGTGACGTTCATGCAAAGCGACTGGTACGGCTCGCTGGAAAGCACGCTGCGCTTTGACGTGATAGTCAGCAACCCGCCGTACATTGCGAGCGGCGATCCGCACCTCGCGCAAGGCGATTTGCGCTATGAGCCGCGCGGTGCCCTCACCGACGAAGCCGACGGCCTCAGCGCGATCCGTGCAATCGTGGCCGGCGCGCCTACGCGACTTGCCCCTCAGGGCGTGCTCTGGATGGAGCACGGCTACGATCAGGCGCAGGCGGTCCGTGCGCTCCTGACAGCGCAAGGTTTCGCTGACGTCAGATCCGAGCGCGATCTTGCCGGCATAGAACGCATCAGCGGCGGGCGGCTTGCGGGCTAAGCACGCACGCCGACTCCCCTGCGCGCCTGCGCATCAGCCCGCGACACGCCACTTCACTGCGTGACAGTCGCCTGGCAACAGCGCGGGCTAGCGGGGATCGGTCTAGCGCATCAACAAACCGTCCGCCGGCCGATGCGAGCGAAATCCGCTATCATTTCAGCCTATTCCCTACACATACGGAACCGCAAGGTCAGTCATGGATACGCAACAACGCATCAAGCAAATCGTCGACGAAAACAACGTCGTGCTCTTCATGAAGGGCAACGCCCAGTTCCCGATGTGCGGCTTCTCGGGCCGCGCCGTCCAGATCCTGAAGGCTTGCAACGTGTCGAACTTCAAGACCGTCAACGTGCTCGAAGACGACGAAGTCCGCCAGGGCATCAAGCAGTTCTCGAACTGGCCGACCATTCCGCAGCTTTATGTGAAGGGCGAATTTGTCGGCGGCTCGGACATCATGATGGAAATGTACGAGTCCGGCGAACTGCAGCAGTTGTTTGCTGCGGCCTGACCGTTCACCGCAAAGCTGCTTGCTGAACACCGTAAGGCGCCGCTGGCCATGGAAACACGCGCTGCCGCGCCACGCCGTCTGATTGTCGCGATAACAGGGGCGACCGGCGCCATTTACGGCGTCCGTTTGCTGCAAACGCTGCGCAAGCTGGGCGGCGTAGAAAGCCACCTGCTGATTTCCAGCGCCGGCTGGCTCAACATCCAGCACGAACTCAAGCTCGGTAAAGAAGACGTGCATCCGCTCGCGGACGTCGTGCATTCGGTGCGCGACGTCGGCGCGAGTATCGCATCGGGTTCGTTCGCGACGGACGGTATGATCGTCGCGCCCTGTTCGATGAAAACGCTCGCCAGCATTGCGCACGGTTTTGCCGACAACCTCATCACCCGCGCCGCCGACGTCACGCTCAAGGAGCGCCGCCGGCTTGTGCTGCTCGTGCGCGAAACGCCGCTGAACCTCGCGCATTTGCGCAATATGACGGCGGTGACCGAAATGGGCGGCGTGATTTTTCCGCCCCTGCCTGCTTTCTACAACCAGCCGGCCAGCATCGACGAGATGGTCGACGACACGGCCGCGCGCGTGCTCGATCTGTTCGCGCTCGGCCCGGCGCTGGCGCCGGCATGGTCCGGCCTGCGCGGCGCGGAAGACTAATGGTGGCCGTGCGAGCCTGTGGGCAGCGCCACTCGCAGCGTTGAACGAATCCGCCGCACGGCCGCGATTGCCAACTGTCGCAAGACAATCAATTCCGCTTTAGCCTGTTTATCAAACAGCGGTGCGATTCTATAGTGGCGGCAATCGAACTTCCGATCGTGCCTCACGGGCGCGTCGCTGCCATGAACCGCTTGCCTTCGCTCTTCCTTTCCCACGGCGCGCCAACGCTGCCGATCGACCCCTCGCTGCCGTCCGCCGAATTCGCGGCGCTCAGTGCGAAGTTGCCGCGCCCGGAGGCCGTCCTCATGCTTTCGGCGCATTGGGGCACCGCTCAGCCTGTCGCCAGCACGTCTGCGGAGCCCGAAACCATCCACGACTTTTACGGGTTTCCGCGCCAGCTCTATGAGATCCAGTATCCGGCGCCGGGCGCGCCCGATGTCGCGCGGCGTGCAGCCGTGATGCTTCGCGACAGCGGCCTGCACGCAGACGCGCAGCGGCATGGGCTGGATCACGGCGCGTGGGTGCCGATGCTGCTGATGTTTCCCGACGCCGACGTGCCCGTCGCGCAGTTGTCGATTCAGCCTCACCTCGACGCGGAGCACCATTTTCGCGTCGGCCGCGCGCTGCGCGCGTTAAGCGGCGAAGGCGTGATGGTGATCGGCTCCGGCCAGATCACGCACAACCTGCGCGCCGCGGATTTTTCCGCACGACCCGAAGATGCCGACCCGCGCGTCGCCGAATTCACCGACTGGTTCGAAGCAAAGCTCGCCGCGCGCGACATCGACGCGCTGCTCGACTATCGCCGCCAGGCGCCGCACGCGGTACTGATGCACCCAACCGACGAGCATCTGCTGCCGGTCTTCGCAGCCCTCGGCGCCGCCGACGACGATTACTCGCTGACCGTTCAGTCGCTGGGCACCTATCAGCGAGCGCTCGCGATGACCAACTACGTGTTCGGCAGCGCCTGAGCGCCGAGCGGCAATCGCCCGCAACCGGAAACAAAAAGCCCGCCTGAGCAAGCGCTCAGGCGGGCTTTTCAGTATGCGGCCAGGTTTCATTACCCGGCCGGCGCGCGCCTTAATGCGCGCCCATACCTTCGAGAACTTCGTCGTGCGTCTGACGCTCGTCCAGATACTCGGAGCGGTAGCCACTATGGACGCCCCAGTAATAGAAGGCGAGCGAGAACGCGATCACCACCAGCATGTCCCAACCGTACGGCAGCAGCCCGTGGCCGCCAAACTCCTTGCTGCCGATCAGCGACAGAATCGCCATCACCGGCAGATAGGCGACCAGCCACCATGCAGCCTTCAGGTCGCGGCCCCAGCCGCTGAAACCCGACTTGGCCTGGAAGTAGAAGTACACCGGCAGCGCGACAACCATCAGCAGAATGATTTCGCCCGTCAGCGGCCATTTGGCCCAATAGAGGATCAGCGACGCGCATACGAAGGCGAACGGCGCGATCACCTGCATGCCGGGAATGTGCAGCGGACGCTCGAGGTCAGTCGCCGCTCGGCGCAGCGCCATCAGACTGATCGGGCCGGTCAGATACGAGATCACGGTCGCGACCGATATCACCGCTGCGAGCGAACTCCATCCGCGGAAAAAGAACAGGAAAATGAACGAAACCAGCAGGTTGAACCACATGGCCGGGCGCGGCACGCCGTAGAACGGATGCACGCTGCCGAAAATCTTCGGCATGGTGTTGTTGCGCTCCATCGCGTAGATCATGCGCGTGGTGGTCGCCATGTAGGTCGTGCCGGTGCCGCTCGGGCTCACGAAGGCGTCGATGTAAAGCAGCATTGCCAGCCAGTTCAGGTTCAGCGCGATCGCCAGTTCCGCGAACGGCGAAGCGAAGTTGAAGTGGCTCCAGCCCTTCATCACGTCGCTCGGGCTCACCGCGCCGATGTACGCGATCTGCAGCAGCACGTAGATGACCAGCGCGAGAAGAATCGAGCCAATCACCGCGAACGGCACGCTCTTCGCCGGATTACGCGCCTCGCCGGCGAGGTTGATCGGGCTCTGGAAACCGTTGAACGCAAACACGATGCCGCTCGTCGCGACCGCAGTCAGCACAGCCGACCAGCCATACGGCGCAAAGGTGCTCACTTCGCCGAAGTTTTCCTTGTGAAAACCGGTCAGCATCAGGCCCAGGATCGTCGCGCCCGGAATCAGGAACTTGAAGATGGTGATCGCCGAGTTGGCGCGCGCGAACAGCTTCACGCCCCAATAGTTCAGCAGGAAGTAAATGATCACGAGGGCCGCCGAGAGCAGCAACCCGTTGGTGGTGAGCGATCCGTCGACAAACAACTGATGCGCCCACTCATACGGCCACGTGCTCATGTATTGAATGGATGCCTCGGCCTCGATTGGAATCACCGAAACGATGGCGATCCAGTTGGCCCACGCGCTGATGAACCCCACCAGCGCGCCATGCGAATAGCGCGCATAGCGCACCATGCCGCCCGATTCCGGGAACATCGCGCCCAGCTCGGCGTAGGTGAGCGCAATCGCCAGAATCACGACCGCGCCGATGATCCACGCGCAGATCGACGCCGGACCCGCGATTTTCGCGGCCTTCCACGCGCCGAACAGCCAGCCGGAGCCGATGATCGAACCCAGGCCGGTCAGCATGAGTGCAAACGGCCCGATGTTCCGTTGTATAGAACTTTTCACGTCTTCTCCTGTTTCAGAACCCATGTCGACACCCCAGGACGTGCGCTTATGGCGCTAAAACGGGTGACGCGCATGCATGCGCGGCGGTTAGCCGTATGGTGCAACCGACGCGGGCGCGTAGTTTAACGGTTGCACCCGCCGCCTGCAGCGAAACTAAGGGTTCTCCCTAGCAAAATGTTGGCCCTCCTCGCAAGCTTTGTAAGCAACTTTCTGGGCGCTATCGCGAATTTTTGTAAAGTTGACGGCCGAGTGTTGACCTTCTCTCGAAATCGCCGTATAACGTTCGGGCAGGATTTCAAGCGGCGAGTGAATTGGTCTTTCGTAGTTCGCCCATCAACGGTACTCCGGTTGGTCCCATTACCCCCTTCCTTGATTTTCATGCACTCATTGGGCTTCGGCCTTATTCACCATCTTTAGGAACAAGTAATATGGAAACCGGTACCGTCAAGTGGTTCAATGACGCAAAGGGCTTTGGCTTCATCACCCCGGACGGCGGCGGCGAAGATCTGTTCGCGCATTTCTCGGAAATCCGCACGGAAGGCTTCAAGACGCTGCAGGAAAACCAAAAGGTCACGTTTGAAGTGAAGACGGGCCCGAAGGGCAAGCAAGCAGCTAACATCAAGCCGGTGTAAGCGCTACGCTGCTTCCTTCTGGACGCAAAAAAAACCCCGCCACGGCGGGGTTTTTTTATTGGCTGAGATTGCCCGCCGTGATTAACTCCGGTTCGCAAGCGCGAACTGGGCTTATCCGAACAGGCGGCGCGCGTAAATGCCGAGTCCCGTCGCCACACTGGCGAGCCGGTCGCCGAAAACCGCTTCCGCATCCGGAAATGCCGCGGCCAGCGCGCCAGAGAGAAACGCGAGGCCGGTCGAGCCGCCCGTGAAGTAAATCGCGCTCACGTCGCCAATTGTAACGCCGGCTGCGCGCACCGTGTCGCGTGCGGCAGCCACGATGCGGCGCGTCTCTTCCTGTCCGGCCTCGATAAGCTGCGCCTCGTCGAACGCAAGGCGCAGATCGTCTTCCACTTCGTCCAGATCGATTACTGTCTCGCCGCCCGCGGCGACACCGATCTTGGCCTCCTCGGCGTGCGCCGCGAGCGCATGCCCGAGGCGACGTTCGACCACGCGCATCAGGCGGTCGTGGTGCTTGACCTCGGTGAACAGGTGGCGCATCAGAGCGAGTTCGCTCACGCGCTTCGGCGCATAGACGGTGTTGATCAGATGCCAGGTCGCAAGGTCGAAGTACACCCGGTTGGGAATTTCGCGGCCTTCCGGATCGAGCGACTGATAACCGAGTTCGCGCAGGATGGTCGCCAGTTCCACGCGGCGGTCGAAGTCCGTTCCGGCCACGTGCACGCCGTGATGAGCCAGCACGTCGTCCTTGCGCTCGACGCGCTTTACCCGCTCGGGCCCGACTCGCACCAGCGAAAAGTCCGAAGTGCCGCCGCCGATGTCGGCAACCAGCACGAGCCCCTCCTGCGTCAGGCGCGATTCGTAGTCGAAAGCAGCCGCGATTGGCTCGTACTGGAAGCGGATCTCGCGCAGCCCGACCGCGCGCGCCGCTGTTTCAAGCTGCTTTTGCGCCATCTGATCGGCGCGCGGGTCGTCGTCGACGAAAAAAACCGGGCGGCCGAGCACGGCGCGCTCGATCGGCGCTCCCGCGCTTTTTTCCGCGCAACGCTTCAGATGGTCGAGGAAAATCGCGATGACGTCTGTGTATCTGATCGCGGTGCCGTCGCCGAGGTCGGTCGAATTCTCGGCGAGCGGCGAGCCGAGAATGCTTTTCATCGAGCGCATCAACCGGCCGTCGAAGCCGTCGATATAGGCGGCGAGCGCCGCGCGCCCGAACTCGCGGGTATCTTCGTCGGTGTTGAAGAACACCGACGTCGGCAGCGTCGTGTAGGCGCCTTCGACCGGTGCGAGCTTGAGCGCCACGCCGTCTGGAACGGCGACGGCCGAGTTGGAAGTACCGAAGTCAATCGCGCAATAGGTCATGGCAGGAATCGCCGCTCACGGCTGGCGCGCACAGGTAGGGGGAGCGGCTTTGTATCACGAAAGCCGGACCAGCATCAACTTGCCAATCGAGCGGCAGAACGCGAAGAAGGCGACGCGGGCGCGGAACGCAACTTGCTGGCGACGGCTATTCGAGCCCCGCATTCCAACGACTCAGGAGACCACCAGCAATGAGCGCGCCGCCTGCCGCCGACGTCGAGCGAAACACCGCCGGGATCATCGAAACCGACCTGCCGTCGCGGCTCGACCGCCTGCCTTGGGGACGCTTTCACACGCTAATCGTCGTCGCGCTGGGTGTGACCTGGCTGCTCGACGGACTGGAAGTGACGCTCGCCGGCGCGGTCGCGAGCGCATTGAAGTCGAGCCCGACCTTGCGTTTCACCAATGCGGAAGTGGGGCTCGCCGGCAGCGCCTATATTGCCGGTGCCGTGCTCGGTGCGCTCGGTTTCGGCTGGCTCACCGACCGGCTGGGCCGGCGCAAGCTGTTCTTCATTACGCTCGCGCTCTATCTGACGGCCACCGCCGCGACCGCCGCATCGTGGAATCTGGCGAGCTTTCTATTGTTCCGCTTTCTGACCGGCGCCGGCATCGGCGGCGAATACACGGCGATCAACTCGACGATCCAGGAGTTCACGCCGCCGCGCGTGCGCGGCTGGATCGATCTCGCGATCAACGGCACGTTCTGGGTCGGCGCGGGGCTGGGGGCGGCGGGCTCGCTGATTCTGCTGGATCCGAATCTGTTGCCGGGCGACTGGGGCTGGCGCGCGTGCTTTTTCATTGGCGCGGCGCTCGCCTTGATCGTGCTGCCCATGCGCATCTGGGTTCCGGAAAGCCCGCGCTGGCTGCTCACCCACGGCGACGAGCGCGACGCGCGGGCAATCGTCGAAGGAATCGAAACGCGCTTTCGCAACGAAGGGCAAGTGCTGCCCGCCGACGGCCTCACTCGCCTGCGTCTGCGGGCGCGCGAACACACGCCGCTGCGCGAGGTGTTTCACACGCTTTTCAGTCTGCACCGGCGGCGCGCACTGGTGGGCCTTTCGCTCATGACCGCGCAGGCGTTCTTCTACAACGCCATTTTCTTTACCTACGCGCTCGTACTGACGGACTTCTATGGCGTGCCCGGCGAGCACATTGGCTGGTATCTGCTGCCTTTCGCGCTGGGCAATTTTCTGGGACCACTGGTGCTCGGCCGTCTTTTCGACGTGATCGGGCGGCGCAAGATGATCGCATCGACCTACGGCATGTCGGCCATTCTGCTGACGGCAAGCGGCTATCTGTTCCAGCAGCACATGTTGACTGTGGTGACGCAGACCGTCGCGTGGATGGTGATCTTCTTCTTCGCGTCGGCCGCGGCGAGCTCCGCTTACCTCACCGTCAGCGAATCGTTTCCGCTCGAGATCCGCGCGCTCGCCATCGCCGTGTTCTACGCGTTCGGCACGGCGCTCGGCGGCATCGCCGGACCGGCTTTCTTTGGACGGCTAATCGACACGCATCAGCGCAGCGAGGTGTTTTCGGGCTATCTGGTCGGCTCCGCGCTGATGCTCGCCGCAGCGGTGATCGCGGCGATCTGGGGCGTGGACGCGGAGCGCAAGTCTCTGGAGCACGTGGCCGCGCCGCTTTCGAGCGTGACCGACAACGACGACCCGCTTTGACGCGCCCAAACAAATACGCGCGGCCGCTTCGCTGCGCCGCGCGTCCTGCTGCCGGCGTGCGCCGGCTCGAAGCCGCTTACAACGCCTTCTTCCAGCCCCCGCCGTACGCAATTTCCGCCAGCGGCAAACGCTGACGGGCCGACTTCTCGCGTTCGCGCAGCACCGGGTCGAGTTTCTCGACGTCGCCGTAATGGCCGAGCGAAATGATTGCGATCGGTTCGACGTCGTTCGGCAGTTCGAAAGCCGTGCGGAAGGCGTTCTGGTCAAAGCCGCTCATCTGATGCGCGGCGAGGCCGAGTGCATGCGCCTGCAACACCAGCGCCATAGCGGCTGCGCCGGCGTCGTATTGCGCGCAGCGGTTCACTTCGCCCTTGGCGGTGCGCGTTTGGGTGGTCACGGCGATCAGCACGGGCGCGGGCGCATTCCAGCCCTGGTTGAACGGCACGAGGGTCGCGAACGCCTGCTTGAACGCGACTTCATCGACGCTGCGGTCGAACACGATAAAGCGCCACGGCTGTGCGTTATACGACGAAGGCGCCCAGCGTGCCGCCTCCAGCACGGCGTGCAGATTCTCGCTGCTCACCGGCTCGCTCGAATAAGCGCGCGGGCTCCAGCGGCCGGCAATCAGATCGTGAATGGCAACTTCGGTTGGGGCAGGTTTCTGGGTCATGCTCTTCTCTCGGTGGAAATTCATGATCGCGGGCGACTGCCCGGGGTCACATAGCATACCCAAGGTTCGGCGTGCCTGCTGTGCAGAGCCCATGGTTCGTTTTTGCGTAGTGTGGAAAGACGCGGGCGCAACCGCTGCGCGCCTTTGCGGACCTCGCACTAGATGGCTTGCGGCTCCGGCACCTTGGCGGGCCGGTTGATCCGCAGGACGATGACCGCCGCCACGAGGCACAAGCCGCCGGAAATCATCGACGCCACCGTGTAGGTGCCGAGGCTCGCGCGCAGCATGCCGGCGCCGAGAGCCGCGAACGCCGCGCCCAGTTGATGCCCGGCCACCACCCAGCCGAACACGACAGGCGCCGACTCCTTGCCGTAGACGTCCGTGGCGAGGCGCACGGTAGGCGGCACCGTGGCGATCCAGTCGAGTCCGTAGAACACGGCGAACAGCGGCAGGCCGAAGAAGTCGATGCCGAACGCGTGCGGCAGATACATCAGCGACAGGCCGCGCAATCCGTAATACCAGAACAGCAGCACACGGCTGTTGAAGCGGTCCGAGAGCCAGCCGGAGAGGGTCGTTCCGAACAGATCGAAAATGCCCATCGCCGCGAGCAGCGACGCGCCCTGCACTTCGGTCATGCCGTAGTCGCCGCACATGGCGATCAGATGAGTGCCGATGTAACCGTTGGTGCTCGCGCCGCAGATAAAGAAGCTGAAGAACAGCAACCAGAAATCGCGCGTCCTGCTCGCCATGGCGAGCGTACCGAATGCAATGGCAAGCGGATTCTGCCTGGTGGCGGTGGGCGCCACAGGCGCGTCGTGCGCTTCGCCGTACGGGCGCAGGTGCACGTCCGCCGGGCGCTCGGGCAGCAGAAACGCCACCAGCGGCAGAACGACCGCCGCGGCCGCCGCAACCACCCACACCACCTGACGCCAGCCGTAATGCTCGACGATGGCCGCCAGCATCGGCAGAAACACCAGTTGGCCGGTCGCCGAACTCGCCGTGAGAATGCCCATGACGAGCCCGCGATGCGTGGTGAACCAGCGCGTCACCACGGTCGCCGACAAAGACAGCGCGGCGACGCCGGTCGCGCCGCCAACCATCACGCCCCAGACGAGGACCATCTGCCAAGGCTGGGTCATCAGCGACGACAGCGCGACGCCCGCCGCCATGGTGCCCAACGCGACGAGCAAGGTCGGCCGCACGCCGAAGCGCTGCATGGCCGCCGCCGCGAACGGTCCCATCAGCCCGTAAAGAGCGATGTTCACTGAGATTGCGAGCGAAATGGTCCCGCGGCTCCAGCCGAACTGGTGCTCCAGCGGCACCATCATCACACTCGGCGTGGCGCGCGTGCCGGCCGCCGCAAGCAACACCAGGAACACGACCGCGACCGTCAACCAGCCGTAGTGAAAGCGCTTGCCTATCAGTTTTGCTGCCCAGTTCATCGGCTCTCCTCTTGTTGAATGCGAGCACCCGCGCCGTTCACAGTTTTACCGCTTCCGTAAAGGACTTGTGACAGATCAGTCACAATGAGTGTTGCGATGTTAGTTACCGACCGGTAACATGTCAAGGCGTCGGTCAGATTCGACGGAAATCAGGGGCTGTTTATGTCTGAAAGCGAAACCTCGAGGCGCGCCGGTTCGCGGGCGGCGCCAAGGCCCGCACCGGCCAGCCGGCGCGCGCGCGGCGCGCATACGTCCGGGCCGCAAGCGCAGCAGCATCTGCTGCGCGCCGCAGCCGAGCTGTTCTACCGGGAAGGGGTGCGGGCGGTCGGCGTGGATGCAGTGGTCGAGCGCGCCGGCGTCAATAAAATGAGTCTGTACCGCCAGTTCTCGTCGAAAGACGATCTGGTCATGGCGTACCTGGAGCACAAGGACGCGCAGTTTTTTGGCTATGTCGAGAAAAGTTTCGCCAAACATCCCGGCGACCCGGCGCGCCAACTGCAGCAGTATTTCGACGATCTCGCCGCGCGGGCGTCGCTGGAAGGCTACCGCGGCTGTCCGTTCGTGAATGTCGCGGTTGAGTTCGCGGACACCGAACACGCCGCCCGGCAATTCGTGTTTCGCAACAAGGAGCGTCTGCTCGCCCGCCTGACAGAACTCGCGACGGCCGCCGGCGCCGACGACCCCGAGATGCTTGCCAACTCGCTGGCCCTGCTGATAGAGGGCGTGTACGCGGCGAGCCAGACTTATCGCGCTGGTTCAGGGCCCGTGCTGGCTGCGCCGAAGGCGGCTGCACGACTGATCGCGGCAGCGTGTGGGGGGAAGGTGGAGCGTTAGAGTTTGTCGGCTTGGTCGGCTTGGTCGGCTCGGTGGGTTCGGTGGGCTTCTCGGCTTAGTCGGCCTCTCGGCTCAGTCGGCTTTGCCGACCGTCCCGACGCGAGCGCAGCCAGCCGTTCCGCCGCAGCCAGCACACACATCCGCGCCATTACAATGACGCTTTGCCCGTCCCGCCGCCTGCCATGCCGTTGTCCACCCAATCGCACGACGCTGTCGTTGCCGCCACCCGTCACTGGCTGACCGAAGCCGTGATCGGACTCAACCTGTGCCCGTTTGCGAAGGCCGTCCACGTGAAGGGGCAAATTCGCTACGCGGTGAGCGAAGCGACCGATCTGGAAGGCGTGCTGGCCGATCTGGAAACGGAACTGAACACCTTGATCGCCGCGGACCCGGCCGCCGTGGACACGACACTGCTGATCCTGCCGCAAGCGCTGCCTGATTTTCTCGACTATAACGACGCGCTCTTTTTCGCCGAGCGAATGCTGAAACAGCTTCGCCTCGAAGGCATTATTCAGATTGCGAGCTTTCACCCGTCGTATCAGTTTGAAGGCACCGAACCCGACGACATCGAAAACTACACGAATCGCGCGCCGTATCCGATTTTGCACTTACTCAGAGAAGACAGCATTGAACGCGCGGTTCAGGCTTTTCCCGACGCCGAGGCGATTTACGAGCGCAATCAGGAAACGCTGCGCAAAATCGGCCTCGCGGGCTGGAACAAATTGATGAAGGGCTAGTGCACACCCATTACCGCGAAAACTGCCACGGGAATTGCCGCGATATTTCCGCGATTATGCGGAAACAAAAAACCGCTCTTTCAGTTCCTCGATCCCCAGAGTGTGCATCACTTCGTTGAGCCGCTCAGCGGGGCGCCTGCGCGGCAAGTCCTTGAACTGCGCGATGATGAGCTCGTTTTTCATCGAATGCTCCCAGCCGACGAGCTCCGTTACGCTCACCTGATAACCGTGCGCCTCCAATTGCAGACAGCGCAGCACATTCGTAATCTGGCTGCCGAACTCGCGCGTATGCAACGGATGCCGCCAGATTTCCGTCAACGCATTACTCAGCGATTTACTCTTGTTTTGACGTAAAACGCCGGCCACTTCAGCCTGGCAACACGGCACAACCACAATGTATTTCGCCTTTTTCTCGAGGGCGAAGCGAATGGCGTCGTCGGTGGCGGTATTGCACGCATGCAGCGCGGTAACAATATCGATCTGTGACGGCAGGCGCTCCGACGTAATCGAATCCGCTACCGATAGATTCAGAAACGACATTCCCTTGAAGCCGAGCCGCGCCGCCAGTTCCTGCGAGCGGGCCACCAGTTCCTCGCGCGTTTCGATGCCGTAAATGTGCGACGCCCCACCCGCAGCATCCTGAAACTCCTTGAAGAACAGGTCGTACAGGATAAAACCTAGATATGACTTGCCCGCGCCGTGGTCGACGAGGGTCACCGCGCCCTTCTCGTCCTTCAGGTCCTTGAGCAGCGGCTCGATGAACTGAAACAGGTGGTAGACCTGCTTCAGCTTGCGGCGGCTGTCCTGGTTCATCTTGCCGTCGCGTGTCAGGATGTGCAGTTCCTTGAGCAACTCGATGGACTGGTTCGGGCGAATTTCGTGAGTTTTGCTGGACATCGTGGGGAGCCGTCGGCAATTGCAGCGCGAACGTGCGTCAGGTGACGGATAAAAACAAAAGTTGCTGCCAGTTTACCCAAACGGCGGCGCGCTCACCGAAGATCGCGCGAAAACCGGCGGGAAGCAGCGTATTCCTGGAACACTTCCTGCTGTTTTCAGGCACGACGAGGGAGCTTTGCGCGCGCGGGCGAACCGTTTCGCGCCGCCACGGTCCCAACGGCGTAGACGTGGTGCCCATAACAACAAGCTGTCGGCCGTGCTCGACAGGCACGGCCCCGATGCATGTGGGGAGGACGGCTCCGTAACACGAGCCGAACGTTACGTAACCGGCAGCGCGCCGCGATTTCTACTGGATGCGCGCCCGGACAATAGAAGAGGCGGCAATGGATACGGTACCCAACGGAAACGTCGAACAGAAGTTCCAGGAAATGATGGCGAAGCTCACCGCCATGCCCGCCTGGACCGAAAAGCAGCAACTGGAACTGGAGATGGCCCGCGACATCTCCACGGAAATGCTTCGTCTTGCCGAAGTCATGCGCGACGGCAGCGTCGACATGGAAACCTGCCTGACGCTGCTCAAATACGCGAAGGTACTGGACTTCGTGATGACCACGCTGGCTTCGCGGCGCGACATCAAACCGCAAACGCTGCGCGTCATCTTCAAGCTCGCCGGCCTCAAGGTCGACGAAGCGTATCCAACCTGAGACCGCGGGCCACGCGGCCAGATGTCCACCTCACGCCGCCACGCGCGCGAGCGGTCAAGCGCCGCTCGTCGTTCTCGCGAGTCAGCGCGGCGGCTTCTTATCCCGGCGTATCGCTGTCTGGCGCCGGAGCCTGTTTCGCAGGCTCGCGTTCAGGGCTCGAATCCCGGCTTCACATGCGCGGCGCTTCCACCGGCGGGGTGCCTTCGTGAAAGAGCGTGCGCAATTGCGAGCGCAATTCCGGCGAATCCTCATGTTTGTGCACACTCACGGCGTGCTGGACGGCCGCGTCGAGCAGCTCGTCCTCGCTGTCGGCAGATAGCGCGACCGTGCAGTTCATCTCGCTCGGGAACTCCCGGCAGTCAATGTAATGGCGGGTCATGGCAGTCTCCTTGATCGTATGTTGGGGCCGTCCTCGCGCGACATCAGGCGCGAGCCCGTGGCTCGTCCGCCATGCCAGCGCATGAGGTTCAGCAAAGACCTGACGAGTGGGATCGACGTGGGAACGACGCGAAATGCGCCCGATGGACGGTGTGCAAAAATTATAGTTCGCGATGCTGACTAACCCAGCGGCAAGCCGCTACCACGGCGCGGCTGAAGGCGCCGAAACCCAGGGTTCTTGCGTCGGCGGCGGCGCGCGGCGGGTTTGCTCCGCGCTGCGTGCAATGTGAAAATAGCGCCCTTCGCAGCGCCGACGCTGCTCGTTGCAGCTCCTGTCCGCGTTGCGCGCCGGTTGGCCGTCAGTCGCGGCGGCGCACCCCGCCTTTTTGCTTACCCGCAGGCCCGCATGTCATCTTCGTTCGATTCCGCCCGCGTCGCCGTCATCGGCGGCGGACCCGCCGGCCTGATGGCCGCCGAGGCGCTTTGCCTGCAAGGCGTGCAGGTCGACGTCTACGACGCCATGCCTTCCGTCGGCCGCAAATTCCTGATGGCGGGCAAAGGCGGCATGAACATCACGCATTCCGAGCCGCTCGAGCCGTTTCTCGACCGTTACGGTGCGCGTCGCGAGGCGCTCACGCCGCTCGTCGAAGCATTCGGGCCGCACGCGTTGCGCGCGTGGTTGCGCGGGCTCAGTGTGGAAACCTTTGTCGGCAGTTCCGGACGCGTGTTTCCGACCGACATGAAGGCCGCGCCCATGCTGCGTGCCTGGCTGCATCGGCTGAGGGAAAACGGGGTGCGCTTTCACATGCGGCACAAGTGGCACGGCTGGAACAGCGAGCAGCAGGACGTAGCGGCCGGCGCGTCCACTCGCGCCGCGCAGGTTCTGCGTTTCGCCACACCGGATGGCGAACGGCTCGTCGCTTGCGACGCCGTCGTGCTCGCACTCGGCGGCGCAAGCTGGCCGCGGCTCGGTTCGGACGCGAGTTGGGTGCCGCTGATCGCGTCGCGTGGGGTGCCGGTATCTCCGCTCCAACCGGCGAACTGTGGATTCGACGCAGACTGGAGTCCCTATTTGCGTGAGCGTTTTGCCGGCGAACCGGTGAAGTCTGTGGCCATTTCATTCCCTGACGTAGACGGAAAAGTCCACAATCGACAAGGTGAAATACTTCTGACCGAAACGGGCCTTGAAGGCAGTCTGATCTACGCGCTGTCGGCGCCGATTCGCGAGCGGATTCTCGCGGACGGCGAGCTCACGATTTCGCTGGACCTGGCGCCAGGCCTGGCGCTGGAGCGGGTGGTCGCGGAAGTTTCCAGACCGCGCGGTTCGCGTTCGATATCGAGTCACCTGCATGGAAGAGTCGGCATTAGCGGAGTGAAACTAGCCCTTCTGCACGAAGTCCTGCCGAAGGAAGTTTTCGTGGATTCGACGTGTCTCGCGCACGCAATCAAGGCTCTGCCGGTGCGGCTGTTGCGCGCCCGGCCGATTGCCGAGGCGATCAGCAGCGCGGGCGGCGTTCCGTTCGAGGCGCTGAATCAGCATCTGATGCTCGAGCGTTTGCCGGGCGTTTTCTGCGCCGGGGAAATGCTGGACTGGGAAGCGCCCACGGGCGGCTATCTGTTGACGGCGTGCTTCGCCAGTGGTCTGGCGGCCGGCCGCGGTGCGGCAGCGTTCGCGAGGGCGCGCGCGGCAGCGCTGTGAGGGGGCGGGGGCAGTTCGGTGCGGCGTGGCCTAATGCGGCCCGACGCGACATGCGCTGACGCAGCGCGACTCGACGTAGCCTGACGCAGCGCCCGCACCATGGCATGGCCGGTGTGCGAACCGCTCACAACCCCTTAAAGGCTGCCACGGCCCCACCCGCTCCCCTCCTTCACCGACTACCGCTTCGCAGCCCCCGCTTTTCCACCCGCATCACGAACGCGCCTTCAACCGCCACAGCGAAGTGAGTTCCGCCACCCGCGCCTTGTGCAGCGCATCGCTCTCGTCGGTCGACTTCGGGTGCCGTGGGCGAATGTCCTCGCGCCCGGCCACCGTCAGCCCCGCCTTCTCGATAGCGGCGAGCAGCCACTCGCGTGTGCGCAGCCCGAGATGCTCGGCGAAGTCCGAGAGAATGAGCCAGCCTTCGCCGCCCGGCGACAGGTGCTCCGCAAGGCCATTGAGGAAGCCGAGCAGCATCCGGCTGTCGGGATCGAAAACCGCATGCTCGATCGGCGAAGCGGGCCGCGCCGGCACCCACGGCGGATTGCAGACGACGAGCGGCGCGCGCCCCTCCGGAAAGAGATCGGCCTGTACGACGTCGACTTGCTGCCCGTAGCCGAGACGCGCAAGATTCTCGCGTGCGCACGCAAGCGCCCTCGGGTCCTGGTCGGTCGCGACAATCTTCTTGACTCCGCGTTTGGCGAGCAGCGCAGCCAGCACACCGGTGCCGGTGCCGACGTCGAACGCCTTGTTCAACGACGGCAGCGGCGTGCGCGCGACGAGATCCACGTACTCGCCGCGCACCGGCGAGAACACGCCGTAATGCGGATGGATCCGCTCGCCGAGCGCCGGAATCTCCACGCCCTTCTTGCGCCATTCGTGCGCGCCGATCAAGCCGAGCAACTCGCGCAACGACACGACCGATGCCTCGCCGGTCGGCGGCCCGTAGGTTTCCATGCACGCTTCGCGAACATCGGGCGCACGGCGCAGCGGAATCGCATAGCCGGCGTCGAGCGGAATCAGGATCATGCCGAGGGTACGCGCGCGCTGCGACTGCGTCTGACGGTGCAGGTTGAACGCTTCGAGAGGCGTCGCCCCCTGCTTGCGCTGCTTGCGTTCAAGGCGACGCGTGACCGCCTGCAGCAATTGCCGCGCGTTCTGGAAGTCGCCGTTCCATAGCAGCGCCGTGCCTTCGCACGCGAGCCGGTAGGCGGAATCTGCGGTGGTCCGGTCGTCGGCGACGATCACGCGCTTGGGCGGCGGCACCGCCGCTTCGGAGCGCCAACGTGCGGTGCGGGGGCCGTCGGCTTCGGGCCAGGTGATGCTTGCGGGGCTGGTCATGGTGAGGTCGTTTGACGAAAGCGCGGGCGCGTCACGGCGCACTTTCAGCGGTAACGCACAGTGGGTCAGGCTCGGCGAACGTAGACAGTTTCGTCCACAATCGACAAGGTGAAAGAGATATGGCGATTTTAGCCCTCGCCCGTGCTCACCGCATACGCTACAAAGCGCTGATTGGCCAATAAAAAACGGGGTTCCTGATTGAACAGAAACCCCGTTTCGCACTACTGGTGCCGGCTGCAGGACTCGAACCCGCCACCTCATGATTACAAGTCAAGCGCTCTACCTGATGAGCTAAGCCGGCATGAGGCCGTGATTCTACTTCATTTTACGAGCTTGAGGCGAGCCCTTCCGCCACCTTTCGAACCGTCGTCGTCGGGCGGCTCGCCTTCCGGGGAACGCTCAGCGTCGGCGGGGGCATCCGCGGCGGACGGACTGTCGACCGCGCGCGGTGTGGCCGGCGTGGCAGGCGTGGCCGGGGCCGCGGCCGGCTCCACGGCTTCAGCGTCCGCACCCGAATCGCGCGCCTCGCCGCCCGCGGACTCGACCTGGAACGCCATGCCCTGCCCGTTTTCGCGCGCGTAGATCGCGAGGACATTGCCGACCGGCACCTCGATCTTGTGCGATTTGCCGGAGAAGCGGGCGCTGAACTCTATCCATTCGTTGCCCATCTGCAGCTGGCTTGTGGCCTCGAAGCTGATGTTCAACACGATCTCGTTCTCGCGCACGAACTGGCGCGGCACACGCGTGTGATTGTCGACGCGCACGGCGATGTGCGGCGTGTAGCCGTTATCCGTGCACCACTCGTACAGCGCGCGCAGCAGATAAGGCTTGGTGGAAATCTCTTGCATCAGCAGTCCTTTTACCGGGCGCGGGCAGGCGCGCAGGCAGCCGCGCGCGCCCGAACCCAAAGCTCAACTCAACGACGCATTACCTTTTCCGAAGGCGTGAGCGCCTCGATGTAAGCCGGACGGCTAAAAATGCGCTCGGCGTACTTCATGAGCGGCGCGGCGTTCTTCGACAGCTCGATGCCGTAGTGATCCAGACGCCACAGCAGCGGTGCAATGGCGACGTCGAGCATGGAGAACTCTTCGCCGAGCATGTACTTGTTCTTCAGGAAGATCGGCGCGAGTTGCGTCAGGCGGTCGCGAATAGCCAGGCGCGCTTTCTCGTGATTTTTCTCCGCGGCCTTGCCCTTTTCGTTTTCGAGCGTGCCGACGTGGACGAACAGTTCCTTTTCGAAGTTCAGCAGGAACAGGCGCGCGCGCGCACGCTGCACCGGATCGGCCGGCATCAGCTGCGGGTGCGGAAAGCGCTCGTCGATATACTCGTTGATGATGTTCGATTCGTACAGAATCAGGTCCCGTTCGACGAGAATCGGCACTTGACCATACGGATTCATCACGGCGATGTCTTCCGGCTTGTTAAACAGGTCGACGTCGCGGATCTCGAAGTCCATGCCCTTTTCGAACAACACCAGCCGGCAACGCTGGGAGAACGGGCAAGTAGTGCCGGAATACAGAACCATCATGATTTACGTTTCCTCAAAAAGCTGAAGGGCCAGCGCGCGGAAAAACCGTTCAACAGGTTTTTCCTGGCGCCGGCCCCACGCCGTGTAGCGGCGTGATTATTTGATATGTTTCCAGTACGCGGCGTTCAGTCGCCAGGCGAAAAAGCTCAGAATACCGAGGAACAGCAGCACCCACACGCCAAGTTGCTTGCGGGTTTTCTGCGTCGGCTCGGACATCCATGACAGGTACGACACAAGGTCGGCCACAGCAGAATCATAATCTACCGGCGACATCGTCCCCGGCGTGACCTGCTGGAAGCCCACAAATTTGTGCACCGTCTCGCCTGTTTTTTCGTCGACTTCGTCACCGAACTTCGCGGTACGTTGCCCCTGAAGCTGCCACAGCACGTGAGGCATGCTCACGTTTTCATACACCAGGTTGTTCCAGCCCGTTGGCCGCGTATTGTCGCGATAAAAGCTGCGCAAATACGTGTACAGCCAGTCCTTGCCGCGCGCCCGCGCTTCCACCGACAAATCCGGCGGACTCGCGCCGAACCACGCCTTCGCGTCGTCCGGGCGCATGGCCACCGTCATCGTGTTGCCGATCTTGTCGGTCGTGAAGAGCAGATTCGACTGAATTTCGCTCGGCGTGATGCCGAGATCGGTCAGCCGGTTGTAGCGCACCAGGTTCGCGCTGTGGCAATTCAGGCAGTAGTTTACAAACAATTGCGCGCCGTGCTGCAAAGAAGCGAAATTGTCCGCGTTATCCGGCGCGCGGTCGAGATGAACGTTCTCGTCCGCGTACGCCGGGCCGCCCACAAGCGCGAGCAGTGTCGCGCCGATCAGCGCGCACGTCGAAAGCAGCTTTCTCATCTTCGTGTTCTCCTCGCTCGCGGTTAGTGGGGCTTGTAGCGCACACGCTCAGGCGGTTGCCTGAAGGTGCCAAGCCGCGTCCAGAACGGCATGCCGAGGAAAAACGCGAAGTAGATCAGCGCGCAAACCTGCGCAATCAACGTGGCGGTCGGCGACGGCGGTTTCGTGCCGAGGAAGCCCAGCGTCAGGAAGGCGACCACGAAAATTCCGTAGAACACTTTGTGGAAAAACGGCCGGTAACGGATCGACTTGACCGGCGAGCGGTCGAGCCAAGGCAGGAAGAACAGCGAAATTACCGCGCCGCCCATCACCACCACGCCCCAGAACTTCGACTCGGTGAACGCCATGGCGAGAATCACCAGCACCGCGAGCACCGGCAAGCCGAGCCTCCATTTGCCGCGCGCGCGCACCAGCGCGAGCAGGCCGAGCAGCGCGATGACGATCATCAGGACGATCTTGAACGGGTCGGTGGTGGCGCGCAGCATCGCGTAGAACGCGGTGAAGTACCAGACCGGCGCGATTTCGGGCGGCGTTTGCAGCGGGTTGGCCGGCACGAAGTTGTTCGCCTCGAGGAAGTACCCGCCCATCTCCGGTGCAAAGAAAATGATGGCCGCGAAGATCATGAGGAACACGGACACCCCCATGAAATCGTGCACCGAGTAGTACGGGTGGAACGGAATGCCGTCGAGCGGAATGCCGTCCGGGCCCTTCTTGGCCTTGATTTCGATGCCGTCCGGATTGTTCGAACCCACTTCGTGCAGCGCGACGAGATGCGCGACCACCAGCCCGAGCAGCACGAGAGGAATCGCGATCACGTGAAATGCGAAGAAGCGGTTCAGCGTGACGTCCGACACCACGTAGTCGCCACGAATCCACAGCGACAGATCAGGACCGATGAACGGAATGGCCGAGAACAGATTCACGATCACCTGCGCGCCCCAGAACGACATCTGGCCCCACGGCAGCAGGTAGCCGAAAAACGCCTCCGCCATCAGGCACAGAAAAATCGCGCAGCCGAAAATCCACACCAGTTCGCGCGGCTTGCGGTATGAGCCGTACATGAGCCCGCGGAACATGTGCAGATAAACGACCACGAAGAACATCGAGGCGCCCGTGGAATGCATATAGCGGATCAGCCAGCCCCACGGCACTTCGCGCATGATGTACTCGACCGACGCGAACGCGAGCGTTGCGTCGGGCTTGTAGTTCATCGTGAGGAAGATGCCCGTGACGATCTGGTTGACCAGCACCAGCAGCGCAAGCGAGCCGAAGAAGTACCAGAAGTTGAAGTTCTTCGGCGCGTAGTACTCGGAAACGTGCTTTTTCCAGGTGGACGTGAACGGAAAGCGCCGGTCGAGCCAGCCGACGAGCCCGGTCGTCTCTACTTCATGTTCGATCGCCATTACGCTTCTCCTTTCTCGTCCTTGCCGATCACGAGGCCGTTGGCCGAGGTGAACATGTAAGGCGGGATGTCGAGGTTCTGCGGCGCAGGTTTGTTCTTGAAGACGCGGCCGGCCATGTCATAGGTCGAACCGTGGCAAGGGCAGAGGAAACCGCCTGGCCAGTCGTCCGGCAGGTTAGGCTGCGCGCCCTCCTGGAAGCGCGGCGTCGGCGTGCAGCCGAGATGCGTGCAGACAGCGACGGCGACAAAAATATTCTTGTGGTCGGTGCGCGAACGGAATTCGTTGTTGCAGTACTCCGGCAACGGCATCGAAAAGGGATTCTTGCTCTCGGGGTCGGCTAACTCGTTATCCGCCTTCTTGACGTCGGCGAGCATCTTCTCCGTGCGGTTGATGATCCAAACTGGTTTGCCGCGCCACGCGACGGTTTTCATGTCCCCAGGTTTGAGATCACTGATATCCACTTCGACCGGTGCTCCGGCTGCCTTGGCTTTTTCAGATGGTGCAAACGAACTAACAAAGGGTACGACAGTGGCAACGCCTCCAATGCCACCTGCTACGGTCGTCGCTATCAGCCAGGTACGGCGGCTGCCGTCGACGCGTTCATCTTCCTTGTCTCGCATCACACGCCCCACTTCTGAGTTGGATTTTCCTTCAGGTCGCTTCTACCGCCGCTAGTTTGCTCGAATGGAGTCGCCATTTACAAGGGCCGATTGCCAAAAACCGTGCGAAGCCCTTGATAACTCAGGGTTTCTCCGTACGTATCGCAAACTTTTTCACACCTCCTTTTAAGTGCTCCCTCCGTTATTCGAGCTTTTTTCTTCGCTAATGCGTATTTGCTATTTCGACGCTTAAACGGGATTCGGGATATCGATAAAGAGGTGCTCGATATCGAACTGCTCGGAGAGGTGCTTGCCCACCGCCTGCACGCCGAAGCGCTCCGTTGCGTGATGACCTGCCGCGAGAAACGCAACGCCGCTTTCCGCCGACGTGTGCATGACCGACTCCGACACCTCGCCCGTCAGGTAGACATCGGCGCCAGCGTTGATCGCCGCGTCGAACATGCCTTGCGCGGCGCCGGTGCACCATGCGACCCGGCGCAACATGCGGTCCTGATCGCCGAACACGAGCGGCGTGCGGCCGAGCGTCTGCTCGATCTCGGCGGTGAAGTGCGCGAGCGTGATCGGCATCGCAAACGTGGCAAGCCAGCCGAGGTCGTTCTCGCCGAAGCGCGCGTCGCTGATCCAACCCATCTTCGCGGCGATCTGCGCGTTGTTGCCGAGTTCCGGATGATCGTCGAGCGGCAGGTGATAGGCGAAGAGGTTCAGGTCGTTGCCGAGCAGCAGTTTCAGGCGCGCGTACTTGCGGCCGGTGATCTGCGGCGCCTCGTTGCGCCAGAAGTAGCCGTGGTGGACCAGCACCGCGTCCGCGCCCCAATCGAGCGCCGCTTCGAGAAAGGCCACCGAGGCCGTCACGCCGGTCGCGAGTTTGCCGATCTTGCGGCGCCCCTCCACTTGCAGGCCGTTCGGGCAATAGTCCTTGAAGCGCGCGGTTTCAAGGAGATTGTTCAAGTACAATTCAAGTTCGATCCGATCCATATAAACCTCTAGTCTTCAGATGCTTAGACGCTTCTGGCTGTTCTTCGCCCAAGCGGTGACTGTGCTGTTGGCGCTGATGTTCATCATCGCGACCCTGAAACCGCAGTGGCTCCAGCGTCAAGGGCAATTCGGCAAGCAGCTTGCCGAACCGATCGTCGCGCTGCGGGAAGTGGCGCCTGGCATTGGCAGCGGGCCTGCAACGACGTCCTACGCGGACGCCGCCCAAAAGGCCATGCCCGCGGTCGTCAATGTGTTTTCCAGCAAAGATGGCTCACTGCCGCCGGATCCGCGTGCGAAAGACCCGCTGTTCCGCTACTTCTTCGGCGACAAGAACAATCGCAAGCAGCGCGAGCAACCGGCCGCGAACCTGGGCTCCGGGGTAATCGTGAGTTCGGAAGGGTACATTCTAACGAACCAGCACGTTGTCGACGGTGCAGATCAGATCGAAATCGCCCTCGCCGACGGCCGCACCACGAATGCGAAGGTCATCGGCATCGATCCCGAAACGGATCTCGCCGTGCTGAAGGTCAACATGACGAACCTGCCCACCATCACGCTCGGGCGCATGGAGCAGACGCGCGTAGGCGATGTGGTGCTGGCCATCGGCAATCCGTTCGGCGTGGGGCAGACGGTCACCATGGGTATCGTGAGCGCGCTCGGGCGCAATCACCTCGGCATCAACACCTTCGAAAACTTCATTCAGACTGACGCGGCGATCAATCCCGGCAACTCGGGCGGCGCCCTCGTCGACGTGAACGGTAATCTGTTGGGTATCAACACAGCCATTTACTCGCGCTCGGGCGGCTCGCTCGGCATTGGCTTTGCGATTCCCGTGTCGACCGCGCGCAGCGTGCTGGAGAGCATCATCACCACCGGCTCGGTCACGCGCGGCTGGATCGGCGTGGAGCCGCAAGACGTCACGCCGGAGATTGCGGAGTCGTTCGGACTCGACCAGAAGTCGGGGGCAATCGTGGCAGGCGTGCTCAAGAACGGCCCCGCCGACCGCGCAGGCATCAAGCCGGGCGACATTCTGATGAACGTGAACGGCCAGGAAATCACCGACACTACCCGCTTGCTGAATGTGATCGCACAGATCAAGCCGGGTACGGCCGCGAAGGTGCATCTGGTGCGCAAGAACCGCGAACTGGATGTGGACGTGATCATCGGCAAGCGGCCGCCGCCGCCGAAGCAGCCGGTCGAAGACAGCGACCAGCAGGACGACGAAGGCGGTTAAGGCGCGAGCCGCGCGGCGAACCCGGCGCTGCGTCGGCTGCCCCGTCGGCAGCCGAGCGGCGAAACGGTGGAGCAGTCGAACGCCGGCAGGCAAACAAAAAGGGCAGTCCGTCGCGCGGACTGCCCTTTTTGTTCGCTGCTCGGTTAATCGAGGGACCTGATCGATACTCCGGGCTGCTTAATCAGCCGGGCGGACTCGCGTCCTCGACTACAGCAGGCTGCTTGCCGACAATCAGCCGCGCCGCGATGATACCCGCCTCGTACAGCACGACGAGCGGAATGGCCAGGATCAGCTGCGAGAACACGTCGGGCGGCGTAACGACAGCCGAAATCACGAACGCGCCGACAATCACGTACGGCCGCACTTCCTTGAGCTTCTTCAGCGTCACCACGTTCATGCGCACCAGCAGGACCACCACAATCGGCACTTCAAACGTCACGCCGAATGCAATAAACATGGTGAGCACGAAGCTCAGGTAATTGTCGATATCCGTCGTCATCTCCGCGCCGAGAGGCGCGTTGTAATGCGCCATCACGCGGAAAATGGTGGGAAACACGACAAAATACGCGAACGCCATGCCGCACAGGAACAGCGTGTAGCTGCTGCCGACCAGCGGCCCCACGAGCTTTTTCTCGTGCTGATAAAGACCCGGCGCGACGAACGCCCAAATCTGGTACAGCACGAAAGGCAACGCGATCACGAAGGCGACCAGCATGGTCACTTTCATCGGCACGAAGAACGAGCCGGTGACGTCGGTCACGATCATCTTGCCGTCTTTCGGCAGGTTGTTCATGAGCGGGCGCGCCAGCAGCCGGAAGATATCCGGCGCCCAGTACACCAGCCCGACAAACACCACGATGACGGCAAGGCCCGCGCGGATGATGCGGTCCCGCAATTCGACGAGGTGGGAAATGAAGGTCTCTTCAGTGCCTTCTTCCTGGCTATTCTGGGGGTCGCTCACACCGGCCCTCGGTTAGAGATTGTCGTTCTGGTCATCAGAAAAACCGCGTCGGACGACGCATGCTGGCAGGCGTATGCCGCGCCACGCGCGCCGCGCCCGACTGCACGCGCGTGCGGCGCGTGGTGGCGCGCTTGTACCAGGTGGGCATGGCGGTTTGCTTGACGCGCCAGTTCTTGCGCCTTGTCGTCGCGGCGGGCGTGGTGCTGGTTGGCCACGAAGTGTTGCCGGCGTCTTCGATCGCGCCGCCCGCAATGCTGGGCGACACCGACGTGCCGCTGTTCCACGCGTCGTTCAACTCGGTTTCATGCTTGCGCAGGTTTTCCTGGACGGCGGTTTCTACATTGCTCGCCGCCGTCTCGAACTCGGTTTTCATGCGACGCAATTCGTCTAGCTCTATTTCCCGCGTGACTTCCGCCTTCACGTCGTTGATGTAGCGCTGCGCGCGTCCAAACAGCGCGCCGGCCGTGCGGGCGACGCGCGGCAGCCGCTCAGGGCCGAGCACGACCAGAGCGACGACGCCGATCAGCGCCATCTTGGTTAGACCGAGGTCCAGCATGGAGGGGAATGTCCGTCAGTAACGCGGTTGGCCCGCGGCTTAGCGGTAGTCGCCCGAACGCGGGGTCTTTTCCTTGGCTTCCACATCCACCGCGCCGTTGCGCGGCAGTTCACGCTGCTGCGCGTCCGCCGACGGGGTTTCGTTTTCCCGCATGCCTTCCTTGAAGCCCTTCACGGCGCCACCCAGATCCCCGCCGATGTTGCGCAGCTTCTTCGTGCCGAACACGAGCGCCACGATCAGCAACACGATCAACCAATGCCAAATGCTCAATGAACCCATGACTACTCTCCTTGACCCCGACACCGCACAGGGTGCGGCAAAAATTCGTCAGCCTTGCGGCCTGAATGGAAGCGCACGCGCCTCAGCTATACCTTACAGCAGCATTGCGACCCTTGCCGATTTGCTGCACTTGCCGCCGAACCGCGATGATCCGGCGCGTATTGTGAACAGACAATCGCGTCGCCAAAATTACAGTCCCGCAAAAATAATGCATGCCCGACCGACGACGGCCGGCACTGCCGGCTCGCGCGCGCCTGCCGCGTCAGCCCATGCGCTGCCAGGGGCGCGGCCCGGCGAGAATGTGCGCGTGCAGGTGATACACCTCTTGCCCGCCGCCCGGACCGGTATTGATGACCGTGCGGAAGCCGGTTTCACCACCGGTGTACGCCACGCCCAATTGGTCGGCCAGACGCGCAACCAAAACAAGCATTCTACCAAGCAGCGGCGCATCGCTTTCGCTGCAATCGCTCAGGGTTGCGATGTGTTTGCGCGGAATGACGAGCACATGAGTTTCGGCCGCCGGACGGATGTCGCGGAACGCAAGAAACTCTTCGTCTTCATGTACTTTGGTGGAGGGAATCTCGCCGGCGGCGATCTTGCAGAAGAGGCAATTCGGGTCGTGACTCATCGCATTCCTGAAGCGGTATGGCTAAAGCGCAAGACGTGATCTCGAACGACGCGGCGAACCGCGTCGCCGTCCGGCTAAACATCGGACGAATTCAGTACCACGCCCGCGGATTGACAAGCGGCTTGTTATCGTACAGATACAGCCAGCCTTTGATAATACGGTACAACATCCAGATGCTGACGGCCCACAGCAGCGGAATGCCGATCACGACGAAGATCAGCAGCCCGCCAATCGCATAGCCCAGAAGCCCGATCCAGAACGTGCGGATCTGCCACTCGAAGTGCGGTTCATACGGCGTGCCCGCCGCGTCGCCGCGCTTCACATAATTGATGATGATCGCGATCAGAATGGTCAGCCCGCCCGTCAGCCAGTGGACCGCATACAGCGCGTACAGCACATGCGTGAGCGTGCGCAGGCTGCGTTCCCGCTCCGGCTCGATAGTGTGGCGGTAAGCCGGTGCCGGGTAACTCTCGTGCGACTGTTCCATTGCTGCGTCCTCCCGAAGTGGGTTGTGCGGATGCGTTCACTGCAATGTGGGTACCGGCGCTCACCACTTCAAGGCGGTGCGGCAAATACTAACGCCAGCGCACCGGACGAGCACACAGCGCGCTCAGTCGCCGTTCTGCTCGCGCTCGCGGCTCTTGCGCAGCGCCTTTTCCTCGATGCCCGACATGCCTTCGCGGCGCTCCAGCTCGGCGAGCACGTCGGCCGGGCTCAGCTCGTAATGTGACAGCATCACGAGACAATGGAACCATAGGTCCGCGACTTCGCCCACTAGCGCGCGGGTCTCGCCGCCGTGGCGCGTGTCCTTGGCCGCCAGTACCACTTCGGTGGCCTCTTCGCCGATTTTCTTGAGCACCGCGTCGTCGCCCTTGTGGAAAAGGCGCGACACATACGACACGTCCGGGTCGCCGCCCTTGCGGCTGTCGATGATCGCCGCGAGGCGCATCAGCGTGTCGGTCGTCGTGGGCGCGGCGGATGCGGCTTGAGTGGTTTGCGTCATTTGTAGATGTGTTCGGGGTCTTTCAGCACCGGATCGACGGCGACCCAGTCGCCGTCGTCCGCGGTGCCTTCGAATTTCTGGAAAAAGCACGAGTGGCGGCCGGTGTGGCACGCAATGCCGGACACCTGCTCCACTTTCAGCAACACGACGTCTTCGTCGCAATCGAGCCGCACTTCATGCACATGCTGTACGTGGCCCGATTCCTCGCCCTTGAACCACAGGCGCTGACGCGAGCGCGAGAAATACACTGCGCGGCCCAGTTCGATGGTTTTCGCCAATGCCTCGCGGTTCATCCACGCGAACATCAGCACGTCGTTGGTCGACGCTTCCTGCGCGATGACCGGCACGAGGCCGTTCGCGTCCCACTTCACTTTGTCGAGCCAATTGACTGCCGTAGGATTCACCACGTCACAACCTCACCGAAATGCCCTGCTCTGCCATGAAACGCTTGGCCTCGCCGACCGTGTGTTCGCCGTAGTGAAAGATGCTGGCGGCAAGCACGGCGTCTGCATGGCCGCTCTTGATGCCGTCCGCGAGGTGCTGCAGATTGCCGACGCCGCCGGAGGCGATGACGGGAACCGGCACGGCGTCGGACACCGCGCGCGTGAGCGCGAGGTCGAAACCGCTTTTGGTGCCGTCGCGGTCCATGCTGGTCAGGAGAATTTCACCGGCGCCGAGTTCGGCCATCTTGCGCGCCCATTCGACGGCCTCGAGGCCGGTCGCCTTGCGCCCGCCATGCGTGAACACTTCCCAGCGCGGCGGCTCGCCTTCTGCGGACACGCGCTTCGCGTCGATCGCGACGACGATGCATTGCGAGCCGTATTTGTCGGTGGCGTCTTTCACCAGTTGCGGATTGGCGACCGCCGACGAGTTCATGCTGATCTTGTCCGCGCCGGCATTGAGCAGGCGCCGCACGTCTTCGACGGCGCGCACGCCGCCGCCGACCGTCAACGGAATGAAGACCTGCGAGGCCACCGCTTCGATGATCGGCAGGATCAGATCGCGCTGGTCGGAAGTGGCGGTAATGTCGAGGAAGGTGAGTTCGTCCGCGCCCTGATCGTCGTAACGGCGCGCGATTTCGACGGGGTCGCCCGCGTCGCGCAACTCGACGAAATTGACGCCCTTGACCACGCGGCCGGCGGTAACGTCGAGACAGGGGATGATGCGTTTAGCTAGAGCCATGATCTTGCAATTCAGCCAATACCGCTGATGAGGCCGCTCGCTTCAGGTGCAGGCGAGCGGTGATGTGCCGGGTGGCGAGCCGCGTGGCGGCGGGCGGCTGCGACGCTTCGCGGGCAGACGCGGCTCAGTTGCCGCCGCCCGCTGTGCCGCCAATCGCGCAGCCTGCGAACAGGCGGGATGCGCGCTTCTCGCGTCAGGCGTCGTCCGATTCGCGCAGCCGGTCCGCCAGAGTCTGCGCCGCTGCGAAGTCCAGGTCGCCCGAATAAATGGCCCGGCCGCAAATCACGCCTTCAATGCCCTCGTCCTCGACTTCGCACAGCGACTCGATGTCCGTCAGATTCGACAGGCCGCCGCTTGCGATCACCGGAATCTTCACGGCGCGCGCGAGGCGCACTGTCGCCTCGATATTGATGCCCTGGAGCATGCCGTCGCGGCCGATGTCGGTGTAAATGATCGACTCGCAGCCGTAGTCCTCGAACTTGCGCGCGAGATCCGCCACTTCGTGGCCGGTCAGCTTGCTCCAACCGTCGGTTGCGACCTTGCCGTCCTTCGCATCCAGCCCAACGATGATATGGCCGCCGAATGCCGTGCACGCGTCCTGCAGAAAGCCCGGATTTTTCACTGCCGCCGTGCCGATGATCACATATTCGAGACCGTCGTCGAGATAGCGCTCGATCGTGTTCAGGTCGCGGATGCCGCCGCCAAGCTGCACGGGAATCTCGCCGCCCACTTCCTCGATAATCGCGCGAATCGCGTCTTCATTCCTCGGCTTGCCGGCGAACGCGCCGTTAAGGTCGACGAGGTGCAGACGACGCGCGCCGCGTTCGACCCAGTGTCGGGCCATCGCCGCCGGTTCCTCGGAGAATATCGTCGCCTGGTCCATATCGCCCTGTTTGAGGCGTACACACTGACCATCTTTCAGGTCGATGGCGGGGATCAGCAGCATAGCAATCGGGTGTTGTCTGGGAAGGGGTTGAAGGTCGGCGACGGCGGCTGGTCGGCCAGCCCGCCAGAACGCCGTCCCGCTAGTTTAGTACAACTCTTTCGACGCCCTTGCGCACAGGCGGCGCAAGGCACGATCGGGGTGCCGCGGCTGCGGCGCGCGGCGAGGGCCCCGCACGAGGCCGGACAGCGCGCGGCGGCAGACGGAATAAAGGTGCTCACGGGTTCCAGTGCACGAAGTTGCGATACACGCGCAGTCCCGCTTCGGCGCTTTTTTCCGGGTGAAATTGGGTGGCGAAGATGTTATCCCGCGCCACCGCCGAGGTAAAGGGCACGCCGTACACCGTCTCGCCGGACGTATGCGCTGCATTGTCCGGCACCACGTAGTAGCTATGCACGAAGTAGAAGAACGCGTTGTCCGCCACGCCGTCCCACAGTGGATGCGGCTTCGCCTGACGCACGCGGTTCCAGCCCATTTGCGGCACCTTGAAGCGCGAGCCGTCGTCCTGCACCCGGCCTTCCAGATCGAAACGCAGCACCTTGCCCGGCAGAAGGCCCAAGCCCGGCGTGTCGCCTTCCGCGCTCCAGTCGAACAGCATCTGCTCGCCGACGCACACGCCCATTAGCGGCTTCGTGCGCGACGCTTCCACCACGGCTTCCTGCAAGCCCGATTCGGCGAGACTGCGCATGCAGTCGGGCATCGCGCCCTGGCCGGGCAGCACCACACGGTCGGCCGCGCGAATCTCTTCCGGCTGGTCGACGATCGCCACGTCCGCTTCCGGCGCGGCCTTGCGCAGCGCCTGCGCCACCGAGCGCAGGTTGCCCATGCCGTAATCCACAATCGCTATCGAAGTTTTCATTTCAAGTTAGGCAGCAAAGCCTTCAATCCGTCGACGATGAACTCCACCGCCAGCGCCGACAACATCAAACCCATCAGCCGCGTGCCGATGTTGATACCGGTGCGACCCACCCAGCGGGCAATCGGTTCGGCAAGACGCAGCGAAAAAAAGCAGATCGCCGCCAGCACGGCGCCGATCAGGATCAGACCAAGCCGGTCGTACCAGTGCGGCGAGTTCGCCGCATAGACAATCGTGGTGCTGATCGCGCCGGGGCCGGTCAACAGCGGAATGGCAAGCGGCACCACGGCGATGTTGTCCTTCTGCTCGGCCTCGTCGCGTTCTTCGGGCGTCGAACGACTGTTGCCGATCTGCGCATTCAGCATGTTGATTGCCATCAGCAACATGATGATTCCGCCGCCCACTTCAAGCGAGCCCACCGAAATGCCAAAGAAGCTGATGATCTGCTGTCCCAGCAACGTGGTCACCGAAATCACGCAGAACACGGAAATAGCCGCGATCCGGATCGTTCTTCGCCGTTCGGCGTCGCCCTGCAGCGCCGTCAGACTCATGAAGAACGGAATCGCGCCGATCGGGTTGATCAGCGCGAGCAGCGAAATAAACGACTTCAGAATATCCATTGAACATCGGGCGCGCGTGCAGCGCGTCGCGGTCCGGGTAAATAAGTCGCTTAGAGGCTGCCCTTGGTCGACGGAATCTGCCCCGCCGCGCGTTCGTCCAGTTCCACCGCCATGCGCAGCGCGCGGCCGAAAGCCTTGAACACCGTTTCCAGCTGATGGTGAGCGTTGATACCGCGCAAGTTGTCGATATGCAGCGTCACGCCCGCATGGTTCACGAAGCCGCGGAAGAATTCGATAGACAGGTCGACGTCGAACGTGCCGATGCGCGCGCGCGTGAACGGCACATGGAACTCCAGGCCCGGACGGCCCGAGAAGTCGATCACGACACGCGACAGCGCCTCGTCGAGCGGCACGTACGAATGGCCGTAGCGGCGAATGCCCTTGCGCTCGCCGATTGCCTTGGCGACCGCCTGGCCGAGCGTAATGCCGGTGTCCTCGACCGTATGGTGGTCGTCGATATGCAGGTCGCCATGCGCTTCAATGTCGAGGTCGAACAGGCCATGCCGCGCGATCTGGTCGAGCATGTGGTCCAGAAACGGCACGCCGGTGGCCAGCTTCTGCTGACCGGTGCCGTCCAGATTGATCTTGACACGGATCTGCGTTTCGCTGGTATTGCGAACGACTTCCGCAAGGCGCATGGTAATTCCTCGAATCGAGCTAGAAAGCGATAGTAGTGTGGGTGGGAAGCGGCACGCCGCCGCTTAATGCAATACGAGCTTCAGGGCGGCGAGCAACTGGGCGTTTTCGTCGGGAGAACCAACGGTCAACCGCACGCAATTGGCCAGCAATGGATGCATTTTACTCACGTTTTTGATCAAAACCCGCGCCGTGAGCAGGGTTTCAAACAGAATGGAGGCGTCGGGCACGCGCACCAGCAGGAAGTTGCCGGCGCTCGGAAACACTTCGGCGCCCGGCAGTTCAGCCACAGCCGCTGCCAGTTTCGCACGTTCTTCGCGCAATTTCTCCGCCTGCGAGTCGAGCACGTCGACGTGATCCAGCAGGAAATCCGCCGCCGCCTGCGTCAGCACGTTGGTGTTGTACGGCGGGCGCACCTTGTCCAGTTCCGTGAGCCACGCGGGCTTGCCGACCAGATAGCCGAGGCGGATGCCGGCGAGGCCGAGCTTCGAGACCGTGCGCATCACCACCACGTTGTCGAACGCGTCGGCGCGCGGCAGCCAGCTTTGCTGCGCGAACGGCTGATAAGCCTCGTCGATTACCACAAGGCTCTTCGTCGCGGCGGCGATGATGCGCTCCATGTCCGAGTCGTCGAACAAGGTGCCGGTCGGGTTGTTCGGGTATGCCAGATAGATGACCGCGGGTTCGTGCTCCGCGATTGCGGCGAGCATGGCGGCGGTGTCGAGCGTGAAATCGGCGTTCAGCGGCACGCCGACGAATTCGAGATTCGCGAGCTTCGCCGACATCTGGTACATGACGAAACCCGGCACCGGCGCGAGCACCTTGGCCCCCGGCTTCGCGCACGCGATAGACAGCATGCTGATGATCTCGTCCGAGCCGTTGCCGAGCAGCACGTCGCAACCGGCCGGCACGCCCATCACGCGCTTGATCTTGTCGATGAGCGCTTCCGGGCGCGGCGCCGGGTAACGGTTCAGCGCGACGCCGGCCAGATGCTCGCCGAGATGCGCAGCCAGCACGGGGGGCAGCGGAAACGGATTTTCCATCGCGTCGAGCTTGATGTAGCCCGTGGCGTCCGCTACGGGATAGCTCGTCATCGCGAGCACGTCTTGGCGAATGATGTCTTGAGGTGTCGTCATAATTCAGTCGGCCGGTGCCGCGCGCACGGTGCCCCCGTCGGGAGCATGGAACGCTTCGGACATGCCTCGTTGCGCGGCAGGACTGCCGCGCCGGGTTGGTCTGTGTTGTCGTTATCGTCGGGCGCCCCTGCTGCGCGGCCGCGCTGCGCCGCTCAGCTACCTTGGCGCATCCGGTATTCCGCGCTGCGGGCGTGCGCCGGCAAGCCTTCGCCGTAAGCCAGCTCGGCAGCGATCTCGCCGAGCGTTTGCGCGCCTTCCGCGCTCACCTCGATCAGACTCGAGCGCTTGAAGAAATCATAGACCCCGAGCGGCGACGAAAACCGTGCGGTGCGCGACGTAGGCAGAACATGGTTCGGCCCGGCGCAATAGTCGCCGAGACTCTCGCTCGTGTAGCGGCCAAGGAAAATCGCGCCCGCATGGCGGATGAGTTGCCCCCACTGATGCGGCTCGAGCGCCGAAATTTCCAGGTGCTCGGGCGCAATGTCGTTGGCAATCGCGCAGGCTTCGGCCATGTCGCGCACCTTGACGAGCGCGCCGCGCCCTTCCAGCGACGCCTGGATCACGTCGCGGCGCGGCATGGTGGGCAGCAATTCGTCGATGGCGTCCTGCACGCGGCCAATGAACGCGTCGTCCGGACACAGCAGAATGGACTGCGCGAGTTCGTCGTGCTCGGCCTGCGAGAACAGGTCCATTGCAACCCAGCGGGGATCAGTCGTGCCGTCGCACAGCACCAGAATTTCAGACGGCCCGGCAATCATGTCGATGCCCACCGTGCCGAATACGCGGCGCTTGGCCGACGCTACAAAAGCATTGCCCGGGCCGCAGATTTTGTCGACCGCGGGCACGGTTTCGGTGCCGTACGCGAGCGCGGCCACGGCTTGCGCGCCGCCGATGGTAAACACGCGGTCCACGCCGCCGAGCAAGGCAGCCGCCAGCACCAGCGGATTTTTCACGCCGTCAGGTGTCGGCACGACCATGACGATTTCGCGCACGCCCGCCACGCGCGCCGGAATCGCATTCATCAGCACCGACGACGGATACGCCGCCTTGCCGCCCGGCACGTAGATGCCCGCGCGGTCTAGCGGCGTCACCTTCTGGCCGAGCACCGTGCCGTCGGCTTCCGTGTATTGCCAGCTATGGCTGCCGCATTCGATCTTCTGCTTCTCGTGGTAGCCGCGCACGCGCGCTGCCGCGGCTTCGAGCGAGGCCCGGCGCTTCGGCTCCAGGCCTTCGAGCGCCGCTTCCAGTTCCGCAATCGGCAACTCCAGCGCCGCGACGTTCTGTGCGTTCAGCCGGTCGAAGCGGTTCGTGTACTCGAGCACCGCCGCGTCGCCGCGCGCCTTCACGTCGCTCAGAATCTGCGCGACTGAGCGCTCGATTGCTTCGTCTTCGCTCGCCTCGAACGCGAGCACCGCGTGCAGCGACTTCCGGAAGTCTGAAGCGGCAGAATCGAGTTTGCGAATCTTGATAGACATACGGGTATCCGTTTCGGTAAGGCGCGCTTTAAGGCAAGCTCAGACTGGTTCCATCCAGTGTCAGGCGGCGGCAAGGCCGGCTCTGGTTGCGCGTTCGAACGCGTCGAGAATCGGCCGCAACGCCGCGCGCTTGAGCTTCAGCGCTGCCTGGTTCACAACGAGGCGTGACGAAATCTGCATGATTTCCTCCACCTCTAGGAGATTGTTCGCGCGCAGGGTATTGCCCGAGCTCACCAGGTCGACGATCGCATCCGCCAGGCCGACGAGCGGCGCCAGTTCCATCGAACCGTACAGCTTGATCAGGTCCACGTGCACGCCCTTGGCCGCAAAATGCTCACGCGCCGTCTCCACGTATTTGGTCGCGACGCGCAAGCGGGCGCCCTGGCGCACCGCGTTCGCATAGTCGAAACCCGCGGCCACCGCGACCGACATGCGGCAGCGCGCGATGTCCAGATCCACCGGCTGATACAGGCCGCTGCCGCCGTGTTCGAGCAGCACGTCCTTGCCCGCCACGCCGAAGTCGGCCGCGCCGTACTCCACATAGGTCGGCACGTCGGTCGCGCGCACGATGATCACGCGCAGATTCGCGTCGGTGGTCGGCAGGATCAGCTTGCGCGAGCTTTCCGGATCTTCGGCCACTTCGATACCGGCCGCGGCGAGAAGCGGCAACGTTTCCTCAAAGATACGCCCCTTCGACAAAGCCAGCGTGAGCGGCGCGCTCACTGCCGCAGAGCTCGAGGTTTGCGGCGTCGCGCTCATGCCTCGCTCCCGGAGATGCGGCGCACCTTCGCGCCGATCGCGTTCAGCTTGCTTTCCATGCGGTCGTAGCCGCGATCCAGATGGTAGATGCGGTCGATCAGCGTTTCGCCTTCGGCGCGCAACGCCGCGATGACGAGACTCGCCGACGCGCGCAGATCCGTCGCCATGACCTTCGCGCCCGAGAGCTTGTCCACGCCCGTGACGAGCGCGGTCTTGCCGTCCGTGGTGATGTTGGCGCCGAGGCGGTTCAGCTCCTGCACGTGCATGAAGCGGTTCTCGAAGATGGTTTCGACGACCTGCGCCTTGCCTTGCGCGATCGTGTTCAGCGCCATGAATTGCGCCTGCATGTCGGTCGGGAACGCCGGATATTCGGACGTGCGGAACGACACCGCGCTCGGGCGCGTGTCCATGCGAACGCGCATCCAGTCGTCGCCTTCCTCGATCGTGACGCCCGCTTCGCGCAGCTTCGCAGTCACCGCTTCCAGAATTTGCGGACGCACGCGGCGCAGCGTGACGTCGCCGCCCGCGGCCGCCACCGCGCACAGGAACGTGCCGGCCTCAATGCGGTCCGGAATCACTGTGTGCGTCGCGCCATGCAGCTTGTCCACGCCCTGAATCACCAGACGATCGGTGCCGATGCCTTCGATTTTCGCGCCCATCTGCACGAGCAGATGCGCCAGATCGCCCACTTCGGGCTCCCGCGCCGCGTTTTCGATGACCGTCTCGCCTTCGGCGAGCACCGCCGCCATCAGCAGATTCTCGGTGCCCGTCACCGTGATCATGTCGGTGATGATGCGCGCGCCCTTCAGACGCTTCGCGCGCGCTTCGATGAAGCCGTGCTCGATCGTGATCTCGGCGCCCATTGCCTGCAGGCCCTTGATGTGCTGATCCACCGGACGCGCGCCGATTGCGCAGCCGCCGGGCAGCGAGACCCGCGCGTGGCCGAACCGGGCGACGAGCGGCCCGAGCACGAGAATCGACGCGCGCATGGTCTTCACCATTTCGTACGGCGCGACGAGGTTGTCGACTTTGGACGCGTCGAGCGACACGCGGCCCTCGCCGCTTTCAATGCGCACGCCCATCTGCCCGAGCAGCTTGAGCATGGTGCGCACGTCCTGTAGATCGGGCACGTTGTCGAGCTGCACCGGTTCCGCGCTCAGTAGACTCGCGCACAGAATGGGCAACGCCGCGTTCTTCGCACCCGAGACAACGACCTCACCCGACAGCGGGTAGCCACCTTCAATGACGAGTTTGTCCATGCCTGTCTGTTCCTGATCGACCCGGCCCTGAGCCGGGACTGCTTCAATTGTGTTCGGCGCGCCGCTGCCGGCGTCGCGCCCTTCCTGAGTAATTCGCACTAAATTTCCAGATTACGCGTTCTGCCATTCGGCGGGCGTCAGCGTTTTCATGCTGAGCGCGTGAATTTCCTCGCGCATGCGGTCGCCGAGCGCCGCGTACACGAGTTGATGACGCTGAATCAGCCGCTTGCCCTCGAAGCTCGGCGAAACGATGGTCGCAAAGAAATGCTGACCGTCGCCTTCGACTTCGAGATGCTGGCAGGCGAGTCCAGCAGCGATGTATTGCTTGACCTGTTCGGGAGTCGGCAACATGAGAGAAGCTCCTCGTCAGTGGCGCAGCTTGTAGCCGGACGCGAGCATGCGCATCGCCACCACGGCCAGCACCACGAAGAAACCGGCGACAATCGCAAGGCTCTCGAGCGGATTGATATCCGACATCCCGAAGAAACCGTAGCGAAAGCCGTCGATCATGTAGAAAAAGGGATTGAGCCGCGACACCTCGCGCCACACCGGCGGCAGCGTATGCGTCGAGTAGAACACGCCCGAGAGAAACGTGAGCGGCATGATCAGGAAATTCTGGAACGCGGCAAGCTGGTCGAACTTTTCGGCCCAGATGCCCGCGATCAGACCGAGCGTGCCGAGAATCGCCGCGCCGCAAATCGCAAACAGAATGATGTAGAGCGGCGCCGTGAAGCTGACCGGCACGAACCAGATCGTCACGATGAATACCCCGAAGCCGACCGCGAGACCGCGCGCGACCGCCGCGAGCACGTAGGCAGCGAACATCTCGTAGTGCGAAAGCGGCGGCAGCAGCACGAACACCAGATTTCCGGTGATTTTCGACTGGATCAGCGACGACGAACTGTTCGCGAACGCATTCTGCAATACGCTCATCATCACGAGGCCCGGCACGAGGAAGCTCGTATATTCGACGCCTGGATAAACCTGCACGTGGTTGCGCAGCGCGTGGCCGAAAATGGTGAGATACAGCAGCGCCGTGATGATGGGCGCAAGCACCGTCTGGAACGACACCTTCCAGAAGCGCAGTATTTCCTTGTAGAACAGCGTGCCGAAACCGCTATAGCCGCTCATGCGAGTCCCTCGATCACTTCCGGACCGTTCATGATCTGAACGAATACGTCTTCGAGGTCGGCCTTGCGGACCTCGATTTCCTCGAACGTGCAGCCTGCCGCACGGCATTGCGCGAGAATTTTCTCGACGTCGTCGTAGCTTGCGAGGCGCAGCAGATGCTGGCGGCTATTGCCGTTGCCCGCGCCGCCTTCCGCTTCCAGCGGCCGCAGTTCGGCGGGCAGAACGCCCTGCGCGAAGCGCACGAATAGCTGCATGCCGGCAAAGCGTTGCAGCAGCGTGCTCGTGCGATCGAGCGCCACTACCTCGCCGCGACGCAGCATCGCGATGCGGTCGCACAGCGACTCCGCCTCTTCCAGATAGTGCGTGGTCAGCACGATGGTATGCCCTTCGCGATTCAGACGCGAAATGAACTTCCACAGCGTCTGGCGCAGCTCGACGTCGACACCGGCGGTCGGCTCGTCCAGCACGATGACGGGCGGGCGGTGCACCAGCGCCTGCGCGACCAGCACGCGGCGCTTCATGCCACCCGACAGCGCGCGCATGTTGGCGTCGGCTTTGTCCGTGAGATCGAGGTTGGCCATGATCTCGTCGATCCACGCGTCGTTGTTGCGCAACCCGTAGTAGCCCGACTGAATGCGCAAGGTTTCACGCACGGTGAAGAACGGATCGAACACGAGCTCCTGCGGCACCACGCCCAACGCGCGACGGGCTGCGCGAAAGTCGTCCACCACGTCGTGGCCGCGCACGGCAATGCTGCCTTCGTCCGCGCGCGCGAGGCCCGCGAGAATGCTGATGAGCGTTGTCTTGCCCGCGCCGTTCGGACCGAGCAGCCCGAAGAACTCGCCTTCTTCTACCGTGAGGCTGACGCCCTTGAGCGCCTGCAAGTCCTTGTAGCGCTTCTTGACGTTACGAATTTCGATGGCTGACATGACAGTGCGCCACGTGCGTCGCGGCGCTTAAAAGAGCCCTGGGCGGGCGCACAAATGCTGGAAAGAAACGGAGTTGAGGCGAGTCGGGTGGCCCGAACCATGCCCCAAAAAACGGTTGATTATAGGGCAAAACCTGACGGCCCTATCTCAGGTGGGGGGATTGGAGGTCGTGCGATCAGCGCGCCGGGCTGCGCCAACACAATGCCGGCGTCAACCTGGCGACGCACTGTTTGGCAGCACCGGGTAGCAACAGAAGTGCCGACAGAAACGCCAGCCAGGTGCGGGCTTGCTCAGCCCTGGCTCGCGCCATCACCGGCGCCGGCGATCAGCGTGTCCACGCCGTAGGCATGCGCGAGGCTCGCCAACCCGGCCGGCAGATTGTGAACTTCGAACGCGCCGCCGCGCGCCTCGCCGGCCCGCCGCCACGCGAGTAGCACAGCGAGCGCCGACGAATCGAACTGCGTGAGCGGCGCGCAGTCGACGCCGCGCGCGCCTGCGGCGATCCGCTCGAGACCCGCCGCGAGCGCGGCGCTCGCGCTCGCGTGGGTCAGCGTCGTGCCGCTCGTGAAGCGATTGGCGACCGGGCTCAGCACTTCGCTCACGACTGCTTGCCTGCGGCGAGTTGCTGGTTGCGCTGCGTGAGGAACTGGATCAGTCCGTCGACGCCCTTCTGCTGGATCTGCTCGTTGAACTGCTGCTGGTAAGCCTGGATCAGCCACGCGCCGAGCACGTTGATGTCATACACGCGCCAGCCTTGCGGCGTCTTATAAAGACGATAGTCGAGCTCGATCGGCGAACCGTTGTTCATGACCACCGAACGCACCACCGTGTCGGTATCGTCCGGGTTCATGCGGAACGGCTTGTACTGGATCTGCTGGTCGCGCACCTGTGCGAGCGCGCCCGAATACGTGCGGATCAGCAGCATCTTGAACTGCTCGACCACCTGCGATTGCTGCTCGGGCGTCGCGCTGCGCCAGTTGCGGCCCATCGCCAGTTGCGTGGTGCGGCGAAAGTCCGTGTACGGCAGGATCTTTTCGTTGACGAGACGCGTGATATGCGAAATGTCGCCCTGCTGGATCGACTTGTCGGCGCGCACAGCGTCGATCACCTGGGCGGTGACCGTCTTGACGAGCACGTCCGGTGCGCTGCTGTCCACAGCTTGTGCCGACGCTGCGGCGCTCATGAACGAGAACAGCGCGGCAAACAACGGAAAGAGGAAGAATTTTTTCATATCGAGCCTTACAAAAAATAGTGCAACCGTTTGAGCGGACATTAACACGCGAGTTCAGCGGCAATCCATGCGCAAACTGCGAGAGTCGTATCGATCTGTTACGGCCGCACCGCCTGCGTCAACGCACGCCAACGCACCTCAACGCAGCTTGAACGACGGAAAATTAAAGCGCGAGGGCGGCACCAGTTGCCCCGCCGGGATTTGCGTGGTCTCCGGACCGCCGTTGATGTCGAGCGGCGGTGTCTCCGCGCTGCCCGACGCGTTTTGCGGCGCCGCTGCGCTGTTGGCGCCGCCGTTGGTCCCGTTATTGGCCGCGCCGTTAGCCGCGTTTTCCGCCGCCGCGGCGCCCGAAGCCGCCTGCGGCGCCGTGGCGGCGCTCGCGCCGGAAGCGGCCCCCGCCTTCGCGGCAGCACTGCCCGTTCCCGCCGCTCCCGCGGTTCCCGTCACTGCGCCAGCCGGCGCGCCGGCGGCCGTGCCGTCGACGTCGTCGTACTTGGGCAGCGGCGCTTCATCGCCGTAATTCGGCAGCGCCTGCGACTGCTTGCCGTCCGACAGCAGATACTGGCGGCGCTGCAAGTACGCATTACGCACGAACGAATACTTGTCGAGCGCGGCGCCTTCCAGCACGTCGCTCGCACTCAGCAGGTTCGCGCGCGTGTTGACGATGTTCAGACCATACAGCGCCCAGCTCAAGCCTGCCGGATCGACATAGCTGAGCGGGTTGACATAGTAATTGCCGATCGAGCCGACCGCGTCGCGCACGGTGCTCGGGCCAAACAGCGGCAGGACCAGATACGGCCCCGCCGGCACGCCGTAGTGGCCGAGCGTCAGCCCGAGGTCGTTGTCGTGCTTGGGCAGCTTGGCGAGCGTCGCCACGTCGAACAGGCCGCCGACCCCGAAGACCGTGTTGATCACGATCCGCATGATGTCCTGAACGCCGTCGGTAATCTTCAACTGCAGCAGGTTGTTGGCCGCAATATAGACGTCGCCGATATTCGAGAAGAAGTTCGTCACGCTGTCGCGCACCGGCTGCGGCGTGATGAACACGTAGCCCTTGGCGACCGGCTTCAGCGCGTACTGGTCGAGTTTGTCGTTGACGGTGAAGATGGTGCGGTTGAGCCCCTCGAGCGGATCGCCCTTGGTCGGCGTTTGCACCGTGGTGCAACCCGCGAGCGCCGCGGCCGCAACGGCCAGTCTGGCCACCCGGAAGACGCGCGCGCCTCCGGCCTGTAAGGTCTGCATTGTTGTTCTCCTTATTGACCGGCCGAGCCGGAAGCGGGCACCGCCGCCGTGGGCGCCGCCGCGGGTGCTGCCGCCGGTGCCGCCGGCGCGGTGCCCGGCCTGGATGCGCCCGAATCGGCCGCTTTGCTGTAGAGGAACTGTCCGATCAGGTTTTCCAGCACGATTGCCGATTGGGTCATGGAAATCGTGTCGCCGGCCTTGAGCATTTCGGAATCGCCGCCCGGCTCGAGCCCGATGTATTGCTCGCCGAGCAGCCCCGAAGTCAGAATCTTTGCCGACGTGTCTTTCGGAAACTGGTATTGCCTGTCGATGTCGATGGTGACGAGCGCCTGATAGGCATTGCTGTCGAAACCTATCGAGGCGACCCGGCCGACCGTCACGCCCGCGCTCTTGACAGGCGCGCGCGCCTTCAATCCGCCGATATTGTCGAACTTCAGCTTGACCGGATAGGTCGCCTGGAACGACAGCGAACTCATGTTGCCGGCCTTCAGCGCGAGAAACAGCAACGCCACGAAACCCAACACCACGAACAGGCCGACCCAGAAGTCGAGAGCAGTCTTTTTCATTGTCATCCCAAAGTGAATCCGCCGCGCCGTCGTCGCCTCGCCGTGGTTGCGCCGCGCGCGCCCAGCGCGGCAGCGTCCGGCAGGCAACACAGTCTTAGCTGAACATCAGCGCGGTCAGCAGAAAATCGAGGCCGAGCACCGCGAGCGACGCGTACACGACCGTTTTGGTCGTGGCGCGCGACACGCCTTCCGGCGTGGGCCGCGCTTCATAGCCCTGGAAGAGCGCCACGAACGTCACGGCAAGGCCGAACACCACGCTTTTGACGACGCCCGCGCCCACGTCGCGCCAGACATCCACGCCGCCTTGCATTTGCGACCAGAACGCGCCGGCGTCCACGCCGATCAGCAGCACGCCGACCACGTAGCCGCCCAGCACGCCGACCGCGCTGAAGATCGCGGCGAGAATCGGCATGGAAATGATCCCGGCCCACAGACGCGGCGCCACCACGACCTTGACCGGGTCCACCGCCATCATTTCCATCGCGGTCAATTGCTCGCCGGCCTTCATCAGGCCAATTTCGGCGGTCAGCGAGGTGCCAGCGCGCCCGGCGAACAGCAGCGCCGTGACCACCGGCCCGAGTTCGCGCACGAGCGACAGCGCGACGAGCAGCCCGAGCGCCTGCTCGGAGCCGTAGCGGTTCAGCGTGTAATAACCTTGCAAACCAAGCACGAAGCCGACGAACAGCCCCGACACCGCAATGATCACGAGCGAATAATTACCCACGAAGTGGATCTGCTTCGTGACAAGGCGCGGACGGCGCAGCAGCGCGAAGAATTCGAACAACAGCCGGAAGAAGAAGCGCGTGGCGTAGCCGGCCGTTCCGAGGCCCTCGAGCACCGAGCGGCCGACTGTGCTGATCAACGAGCCGATCATGCCCGACCTCCGCCCACGCCGAAGTCGGCCGCGAGCGGCGTCCTCGTCGGGTAGTGAAATTTGAACGGGCCGTCGGGTGCGCCGTCGATGAACTGCCGCACGGTCGGATCGGTCGACTCGCGCAATTGCGCGGGCGTGCCCTCGGCATGCACGCCGCCGTTGGCGAGAAAGTACACGTAGTCGGCAATCGCGAACGATTCCGGCACGTCGTGCGTAACCAGAATGGACGTCGCGCCGAGCGCCTGATTGAGCGCGCGGATCAGGTTCGCGGTAATGCCGAGCGAGATCGGATCGAGGCCGGCAAACGGCTCGTCGTACATCATCAGCTCGGGATCGAGGGCGATGGCGCGCGCGAGCGCCACGCGCCGCGCCATACCGCCGGAAATTTCCGAAGGCAGCAGGTCGCGCGCGCCGCGCAGGCCGACAGCGTTGAGCTTCATCAGCACCAGGTCGCGGATCAGTTCCTCGGGAAGATCGGTGTGCTCGCGCAGCGCAAACGCCACGTTCTCGAACACCGACATGTCCGTGAACAGCGCGCCGAACTGGAACAGCATGCCCATTTTGCGGCGCAGCGCGTACAGGCCCTCACGGGTCTGCGCGCCGACGTTCTGGCCGTGAAACAGGATCTCGCCGCGCTGCGCGCGCACCAGACCGCCGATCAACCGCAGCACGGTGGTCTTGCCGCAGCCCGAGCCGCCCATGACCGCGACCACCTGCCCGCGCTGAAAGCGCAGATTCAGGTTCGACAGTACGAGCCGGTCGCCGTAACCGAAGTCGACGTCGCGCAGTTCGAGAAGGGTCTCGGAAGAGGAAAACACTGACTGACAGTCCTTTTACAGGGAAGGCCGAATTATAGGGCCATCATGCAAAAGTTGCCGTGAGGTGCCCTCTCCTTAACGAAACGTAACGATTATTGCGTAAACGCTTGTTGCAGCGCGGCAACGGCGGCTGCGGGATCGGCCGCTTCCGTCACCGCGCGCACCACCGCCGCACAACCCACGCCGGTTTCCAGCACCGCGGGCAGCACCTGCAGATCGATTCCGCCGATCGCCACGAGCGGCACCACACCGTCCAGCAGGCGAACGTAGCGCGCAAGTCGCTTGAGACCCTGCGGCGCGGTGGGCATGACTTTCGTGGTGGTCGGGAACACCGCGCCGAGCGCAATATAGCTGGGGCGAAAATGCAGCGCTTTCAGAATTTCGTAAAAGCCGTGCGTAGACAGCCCGAGGCGGATGCCCGCCGCCGCCAGCGCGGCGAGGTCCGCCGTGTGCACGTCCTCCTGACCGAGGTGCACGCCGTAGGCGCCCGCCTCCAGCGCAGCCTGCCAGTGATCGTTGATGAAGACCTGCGCGTCGTGGCGCCGCCCCGCCGCCACGCAGCGAACTATTTCACGCTGGAGTTCGTCGGCGGGATGAGCCGACTTGCGGCGCAGTTGGATCGTCTTTACGCCAAAGCCAAGCACTCGCTCGACCCACTCCACGTTCGGCAGGACCGGATACAGCCCGAGCCGCTCGGGGCAGCGCGCAAATGCCTCGGCCGGCGCCTGCGGCAGACCGGCGAGGCGCGGAAACGTCTCGAGATTGCAAGGGAACGCGTCGCCGCCCGCATGCGTGCGGGTTTCGTCGCCGTCGCGCCAGGCCAGCGCCAGCACGAGCGCGTCGTGGGGATCGAAACCGCAATCCAGAAAGGCGGCGAGCGCGGCAATCCAGTCTTCCGCCAGATGCCCTTCCAGCCGGTACTTTTCGCCGCCTAGATGCAGCGTCGCCTTGTGCTCGGCGGCTTCGACCACGGCCGCGCCCTGCACGAGCCAGCGCGCCATCTGCTCGCCGTGCCGGGCGGCGTCGGCGACCACGATCAGATCGCCGCCGTTCGGCTCGTCCGGGGCAGTCAGGCAGATGCGCCACGGCGCGTGCGTGGGCGGCCAGTCGCCGAGCCGGGCGCGGATGCGCTCGGCGGCTTCGGTGAGTTCGTCGGCGGGCGGCCAGAACAGGTCGCGGTCTTTCAAAGTCAATGTCTGCGTCATGCGGCGCTCCCATCCTGGTGCCAGAACGGCATGCCGACCACCGGCGTGCTCGCGTGCGCGCTTTCGCGCTCGGCCATGGGCCCGGCGAGAAACGCCTCGCGGCCCGCTTCGACGCCCAGCGCAAACGCGCGCGCCATGGCCTCCGGATGGGTCGCCTGCGACACCGCGGTGTTGAGCAGGACGCCGTCGAAGCCCCATTCCATCACCTGCGCCGCATGCGACGGCACGCCGAGCCCCGCGTCGACGATCAGCGGCACGTCGGGCAGCCGTTCGCGCAACACCCGCAAGCCATACGGATTGATCACGCCTTTGCCGGTGCCGATAGGCGCGCCCCACGGCATGAGCGCCTCGCAGCCCGCGTCGAGCAGACGGCGGCCGATCACCAGATCTTCGGTGCAATACGGCAGCACCTTGAAGCCGTCCTTGACGAGCTTCGCGGCCGCCTCGATGAGGCCGACCGGATCCGGCTGCAGCGTGTAGTCGTCGCCGATCAGTTCCAGCTTGATCCACTCGGTTTCGAAAATTTCCCGGGCCATGTGCGCGGTGGTCACCGCTTCGCCGACGGTCAGGCAGCCGGCCGTGTTAGGCAGCAGCGGCACGCCGTGGCGCTTGAGCAGATCGAAGAAGCCGGCTTCGGCGCCGCCTTCGTTCATCTGCCGGCGCAGCGCGACGGTCACCATGCCGGGCCGCGCGGCGTCGATCGAATCGGACAGCGCCTGCAGCGACGGATAGCGCGACGTGCCGAGCAGTACGCGGCTTGCGAAAGTCTGGCCGTACAGCGTGAGGGCGTCGGCGGTTTGGGGGGAAGTCATTTGCATCATCTGGTCTCCGGCAATGCAGGGCGGCGATTGCGTGGATTAGCGTGGTCGGTGCGTCGGGGGCGTGGCTGTTGCGTGGCTGTTGCGTGGCTGTTGCATGGCTGTCGCGAGGGCCATTGCGTGGCCGTTGCGCGGGCGTCGCCAGGGGCTTGCGCGGCGCTTGCCCACGCTGAGCCCACCTCACGCGCCAGCCATCGTCAACCGCCGGCCACCGGCTGCACCACATCGAGCTTGTCGCCCGGTTGCAGCGCACGCGCAGCATGCTGCGTGCGCGCGACAAAATCGCCGTTCAGCGCAACGGCAAACGGCGGCCGCGCGCCGTAGGCGGCGAGCGCATCCGCGACAGTCGCGCCCTCGGGCAGCGACAACGGCTTCTGATTGATATGAATGTCCATGGCGTTCAATTACGGTTCAGTCGATGGCCAATGCGCAAGCCCGCAGCGCGCACCGCGAGCCGGCGCTCATGCCGGCTCCCGCGTGCGGTCCTGCTGGAACAGCTCGCTCCAGCGCGCGCCGTGCTGCCAGTGCGCGAACGCGTCGGCGTCGCCGATGCGCCCGTCCAGCAGCGCTGCCGCGAAGCGCGCGGCTTCGTCGGCGACTTCGGGCACGATCATGTAGCCGTGCCGGTAAAGCCCGTTCACTCGCAGCGTCTGGCCGCCGTCCCATAGCAAGGCAGGCCGATGATCCGGCAAGGTCGGACGGCACTGCGAATTCAGCTCGAGAATGCGCGCCTCGCCGAAGCCCGGATGCACCGAAAACGCCGCACTCAGCAGCTCCAGCGCGGAACGCACGCTCACGGGCGACATGTCCTCGCCTTCCACTTCTGTTGCGCCGATCACGTAAAGGTCGTCCTGCTTGGGCGCGATATAGAGCGGGTAGCGCGGGTGCAGCAGCCGCACCGGCCGGGTCAACCGGATGCCCGGCGCATGCACGCGCGCCACTTCGCCGCGAATGCCGCGCAGCGTCGGCAACACGGGTTTGGCGCCGAGACCGCGGCAGTCTATCGTCACGCGCGCCGGCGGCAGCGCGTCGTCGCGCACCGGCGTATTCCAATGTGTTTGCACGCCGCGCTGAGCGAGCCCCGCCGCCAGAGCGCGCAGCACCTGGCGGTTATCGAGCTGCCCCTCGCGCGGCAACAGCCAGCCCTGGTTGAAGCGCCCTGCAAGCGCAGGTTCGGCCGCACCGACCTGCTCGCCGGCGAGCGCGACAAAGCCGCCGTCCAGCAATTCAGCCGGGGCGTTCGAGCGTACGCGTCTTTCGAACAACGGCGCCTCGGTTCGATCCGCGTGATGCCAGACCACGAGCGTGCCATTGCGCTGGAAGAACACCGGCTCCGGCAGCTCGGCCAGCACTTGCGGCCATGTGTCGAGCGATGCCGCGCCCAGACGCGTGATCAGCAGTTCGGCGCTGGCGGCTTCGGCTAGCGGCGCCAGCATGGCCGCGGCGACCCACGCGGCGGCCTGCGAACCCGCGGCGTCGCCGCGTTCGTAAAGCGCCACGCGATGGCCTTCGCCGGCAAGCCGCCATGCGACGAGGCGCCCGCACAGGCCGCCACCGAGCACGGCGAAATCGGGTTGTTGCGCGGCGCGGCTCATCGGGCGAGCTCCGTTTCAGGGCGCTGCGTAAAAGCGATGCAGCGCGCGTCACTTGCAGCGCGGCCAGGAGCAAAACACATAACTGAACAATAGGCGGTCATCGAGTCCTTTCCGTACGGCCAACAAGAAGCGCGTACCCAGGACGAAACCGGCGGGCAAGGCCGGCCGGGCAACAGGCGTGCTCGTCTTGAGTACGCCGCCCGGCGGGGAATGGAAGACTGGCTGCTTCCGGAAACTTCCCGCGCCGGTATTACCCGGATCGGGTGCAAAGGGTCTCTCTCAGCCTCGCTGCCGCAGCGTGGAAATCACGCCGCTCAAGTGCGAAGCACCCCTGTTTCGTCAAAGGTCATTAGACCATAAAAGGCGCGGCGCTCGCAAACGAGCGGCGCATCGCCGCGCACGCGGCTTGATCCGGCACTATGTTTTTGCGTCGTTCTCCTTCCGCGCGAGGCGACCGGGCGGTATCCCAGGTAAGCGTCTGGCGCTCTGGCACAATGCAGCAGAGATGGCGCGGCGAATGCGGCATTCGCGCAAGCCCGCCGCAACGTATCGCGGCGGGGTGCGCGGCCGACTTGCGGCAAGCTCCGCTCCGCTGCTTAATCCTCGTTTAAGCGCTGGGCGCCAGAATTGGCGCCGCGACGTGCTCTCGCCAGACGCGGCGCCCGGACGGGCCGGGCACTTCCGAATGGCTGGTCGCCACGTCAGCCCAAATAGAACAGCACTCCTCAGGACGCACATGAGAACAGATATTTCTGCCAGCCCTGCCCTGCCGCCCGACGACAAGGTCTCCGCATGGAGCCTGATCAAGCCCTACTGGGTGTCGGAAGAAAAAAAGACGGCGTGGGCGCTCCTTGTCGCCATCATCGCGATGAACCTGTTGGTCGTGTGGATCAACGTGCGCCTGAACCGCTGGAGCGCGGACTTCTACAACGCGCTGCAAACCAAGAACGTGCGCGACTTCCCGCATCTGCTGATGATCTTTTCGGGGCTTGCGTTCGGCTACATCATTCTCGCCGTGTACGGGCGCTACTTGCGGCAGATGCTCGGCTTTCGCTGGCGCCAGTGGCTGACCAGGCGCTATCTGAACGAATGGTTGCACGACGGCGCGTTCTACCGGATCGAGCGCGACCGCCTCGCCGACAACCCCGACCAGCGGATCAGCGACGACCTGCAGTCGTTCGCCACCACGACGCTTTCGCTCACGCTCGACCTGCTGTCCACCGTCGTCACCCTGGTATCGTTCATGACGATCCTGTGGACGCTTGCCGGCGCGCTGACCATCACGCTCGGCGGCGTGCCGCTGCATATTCCGGGCTACATGGTGTGGGCGGCCGCGCTTTACGCGGTAGTCGGATCGCTCGTCATCCAGAAGATCGGGCACCCACTCGTGCCGATCAACTATCAGGCACAGAAAGTCGAAGCGGATTTCCGTTTCGGCCTGATCCGCCTGCGCGAAAACGCTGAGCAGATTGCCTTCTACGACGGCATGGACACGGAGAAGAAGAACGCGTATTCGCTGTTCGGCCGCATCCGCGACAACTGGTGGCAGGTCATGAAGTACACGAAGCGCCTCACCTTCGTGCTGAGCTTCTATGGCCAGATCGCGATCATCTTTCCGCTGGTGGTCGCCGCACCGCGTTATTTCGCCGGCGCCTTCACGTTCGGGGTGCTGATGCAGATTTCCAGCGCGTTTGGCACCGTCAGCGATTCGTTTTCGTGGTTCATCAACAGTTACTCCACGCTGGTCGAGTGGCGCGCCACGGTCAACCGTCTGCGTGAATTCAAGCGTGTCGTGCACGCGCCGCGTCTGAAAGAATCCGTCTCGCCGGCCACCGCGCATGGCGGCATCAACCTGCATTTCGTCGACGCCGACAAGCTCGCCACCGACGGCCTCAAGCTCGCACTGCCGAACGGCAACCCGCTCTCGCGGATCCGCGACATTGTGATTCGCCCCGGCTCGCGCTGGCTGGTGCGCGGCCCGTCCGGTTCGGGCAAGAGTACGCTGATGCGCGCGCTCGCCGGACTATGGCCGTTCGGCGACGGCGCAATCGACGCGCCGGTCAACGCCCGCATGATGTTCATCCCGCAAGTGAGCTACCTGCCCATCGGCACGCTGAAAGCAGCGCTCGCATACCCGTCGGCGGCAGACACCTTTACCGACGACGAATGCCGCGAGGTGCTCGTCACCTGCCATCTTTCGCAATACGCGGACCGTTTGCAGGAATCCGGCCACTGGACGCGCATTCTCTCGCCTGGCGAGCAACAGCGCCTCGCCGCCGCGCGCGTGCTGCTGCACAAGCCGGATTATCTGTTCCTCGACGAAGCGACGAGTGCACTCGACGCGGACAACGAGGCGCGTCTGTACCGTCTCTTTACCGAGCGGCTGCCGAAGGCGGCGATTGTCAGCGTCGCGCATCGCGAGTCGCTGGCGGCATTCCACGATGAAACGCTCGAGGTCGAGCGCGCCGCCGAAGCGGTGGCGGCTTAACTATGCGATGTGACCTCGCGGCCGACGCCCGGGGGGTTTCGAGCCCGTCGCACTGATCACCGGCGCAGGTGCTGGTGTCGGTGCTGGTGTCGGTGCCGGCGTCACTGCGGCACACCCGAGCGAAGCGTTCACGTCCATGCAAATGAGAACCGCGTCTGAATCGCGGCAACATTCGGAAACGCACGCGAACAGTTAGAAAGCATTTGCGAAGCGAGCAAGCTTTTCCGCCCTTTGAAACAAGGCCGAAACAGCGACGATAGCCGTGCGCGCCGTCCCCGCGGCCCGCACGCCATCCACTGCTCACGGACTATCGCTCATGTCACTCTATCGCCCCGCCTGTTCCTCGATTCATCGTCTCGCGCTTGCTTTCGGCGCGGCCGTGCTGATCGCAGGCACCGCCCACGCGGCGCAAACCACGCCGCCGAACGAACCCGCCGACGTGTGCCCCGCGCTCAAGCACATCGTCGAAGCATCCGACTTCACGCAATTGCGCGCCGCGCCGGCCGCGCAACTTCCAGGCATTCAAAGCGCCGAAGACTGCCGCGCCAGCGCGCATGCCTACGATTGCCACTGGCGCGCGCACTGGCAGGCCGACGGTTTCGTCAACGATCCGCTCGAGGAGATGGGCGCCGACATCGCCGCGTGCTTCCCGACTGTCGTGCATGACGTCAACACACCGACACGCCAGCATTTCATCGTGACCACCGCCGGTCGTCGCGTGAACGTGAGCGCGAGCGTGCAAGGTCAAAACGAATTGCGCCTGCGCGTCGCGCGCTAGATCGTGCCCGCGCGACGATGGACACGTTGCATCGCTCACCGCGTTTGCGCCTCGCTAAGCGCTTCTGCGTTGTTCATGTTTATCGCACCTCGCTTTCCGTCATGACCTTCCTGCCTGGCACACGTGCAGACCCTTTCACGCGAGTCCCCCGGGCGGCGCGGGTCATGTTGCGGCGGCCCGGCGCGCGGCTTGCAGCGTGCACGGCGCTGACGTTCGCACTGAACGGCTGCGCGTGGACACTCATTCAGGCTGCCGACGCCACCGGCTCGGTGATTCAGGCCGGCTACGCGATCGCCGCGAACTATTCGTCGCCGACCTTCGTGAGCGGCCGGCCCGCGGATGTGAGCCACGTTTGCATCGAGGTGAACACTGCAGTGTCGGTCGGGGATTTCGTGCCGGCGCTGCAACTCGCGCTCGAGCGCCGCGGCATTCGTTCGGACGTCTACAATCCCGGCACCTCGCCTGCAGGTTGCGAAGCGCGCCTCGTGTACAACGCCGCGATCGACTATGGCCGCCGTTCGTTCAGCGACGATGCGATCCAGTATCTGTCGATCATCGACCTCACGCTCGTGCAGAACGGCCGCATTCTCGTTACCGCCCGCTATCAGACAGGCGGCCTGAATACCGACCGCTTTTCCTCCGCGTCCACCAAGCTCAATGGGCTGATCGACAGAATGGTGATCGACCGGACCGATTTCAGCCGGCAGACGCTGCAAACTTCGCAGATCAATTAAACATAGGCCGCTTGCTTTTCCTTACGCGAGAAAGGATTGGAAAGCGTTGCCGGCTTTGCCGCACCCGCACGGGACACTAAGATGACCTGATGAACCCATCCATTCTGGTCGTCGACGACGACCCCGTTGTCCGCAATCTCGTCAGCCAGTATCTCGAAGGGCGCGGTTTCAAGGTCGCCACCCTCGAGCACGGCATGGCGTTGCAAAGCAAGCTGCGCGACGAACGTCCCGCGCTGGTCGTGCTCGACATCATGATGCCGGAGCTCGACGGCATCAGTGCGCTGCGCGCGCTCCGCGTGGCGGGCGACGACATTCCCGTGATTCTGCTCACCGCGCGCGCCGATCCTATCGACCGTGTGATCGGTCTTGAGCTCGGTGCTGACGATTATCTCGGCAAGCCGTTCGAGCCGAGTGAACTGGTCGCGCGAATCCGCACGGTGCTGCGGCGGCGCGGCTCGATTGCGCCGAGCGCGCCTGAACAGCGCGCGCCTTACCGGTTCGGCCGCTTCGAAGTGAATTTCCCGGCGCGCGAATTGCGCCGCGACGGCGAGCGCATCGCGCTGCGCTCGAGCGAATTCGCGATGCTGAAAGTGTTCGTCACGCATGCGATGACCGTGCTCACGCGCGCGCAACTGCTGGAGAAACTGCACGGCAACAGCGAGGCGCATCGCAACCGCAGTCTCGATGTGTCGATCTGGCGTTTGCGCCGGCTAATCGAGGTCGATCCGTCCGAGCCGCGCTACGTTCAAACGGTCTGGGGACGCGGCTACGTGTTCGTACCCGATGGCGAGATAGGCGCAGCCGAGCGCGGCCCGGCCACGCTTGCGGAATAAGCGCGGCAACCGTCGCAGCCCAACGCGAACCGCACAGCAGCGCGCCGCGGCCCGCGCTAGAACGTCAGCACACTCAGGAACATTTTCTGCAGCCAGCCCATGGTCGTCGCGTCGGAGATCATGCCGGTGCCGGCCTGTTCGATGCGGGCATTCGCGACCTTGCTCGAAGCGACGTAGTTACCTGCTTCGATATCCTTAGGATTGACGACACCCGACAGCCGCAGACGGTCGCGGTTGCCGCTCATCGAAATCACCTTCTCGCCCGATACGATGAGATTGCCGGTGGGCATGGTGCCGATCACGGTCACGGCGAGCGTGCCGGTCATGCCGCTCACGTCGGTCAGGCTGCCCTGCCCTTTGAAATCCGTGCTTGCCGAACCGATATTGAACAGCCTCGCAAGCCGCGCGGCTGCGCCCGTTGATTTGTCGGCGGCGTCGGCGGTAATGCTGCTCGCGCGGCTCGCGGCCGCGGTCGAACTATTGTTGCCGCTATACGACTCGGAAAGTCGGATCGTCAGCACGTCGCCGATGTGCTGCGCGCGCGGCGTCTCGTACAGCACCATCAGCGTGCCGGCCTGGTAGATAGCGCCCTGCGTGTTGACGTTCAGCGGCGCCGAAACGAGCGGCGGCGCCATCGGCGTTTCGACAATCGACCTCTCCCCGCTTGCACAAGCGGACAGAACCGCCGCCGCGCATAGCGCGACGGAAACACGTAGCGTAAGCATTGTTTTACTCCTGGCCTCTATGGGTTTGACTTCGGCCGACTCTTCAACTGCAATGACCGCATGAGCCGCGGCGCATCTCAACCGGCTTCCGCATCGCTCGCCTGCCACTGCCGCACGACAGATTTGACCCACGCGTCCGAGCCCTTGAGCAGGTACGTGAGCGTGCCGTTGCGCGTGCCGGGCAGGAAACACAGCGTGATGGAGCTGACCGCGTTCTCCCACACGTAGACGGGAAGCGCGCCTGGCGACGACACGTTCTGCGTCGCGTGGCGCGGCGGGCCGTAGCGCTCCACGAGCGCATCGCGCAGGTCCTCGGCGGTAATTTCGTCGATCACGAAGGACATCTCGTAGAGGCGCAGCGCGCTTTGACCATCGCTCTCAGCTCCCATGCGCGCAAAGCGCAGCACATGTTCGGCCGCCGGGGCGCCGTCCACCACCGCTTGCGAAAGCGCCCAACCGTCATCGCCGCGATGCGCCCAGTGGCACGCGACCGTCAGGCTCTCGCGCGACTTCAGCCGCATGCCGAGCGCGCCTGCCTGCACGTCGGTCTCGCAGACCGGCACGCTGCCGAGCGGCGTCGCCCGCACGTTCGAACCGGCGCGAAACTCGTCGAGCGTGATGCCAAGCGCAATGCCACGGAACGCGAACGGCGTGTCCTGCGTTCGCCGTCGGGCGTCGGCCAACGTGTCTTTCGAAGCTGGCGGCGCGGCCATCACGCCCGCATCGCGCGCGATCACGGTGAGCGGGCACATGCAGCACAGCAGCGCCAGCGCGCAGGCAATCCGTTTGGCTCTCATGATTCAGTCGATAGCGGATGAACACATGTCGAACGGGGTGGCCGCCGCATGACCGACGACCGGGATGATCTTCAACGTGGCCGACGTGAGCCGGCACGGCAGCGCGGCCACCGCGCAACCGTCGAGCGGCACGAGCGCCGCGCCGAGCGCGAACCACGCAGCGGCGCGTATCAGACGCCTGGATAGTTTCGGAGTCGACACACGAACCTCGGTACGTCAGGCGGTGGTGTTGACGTGATGGCCCACCAGACCCGCAGGCAACGACGGCTGCTGCTGGGTCGCGGAGCTTTTGGCTTGCGTGGTGTTGGCGGAATTCGCGGCGCTGCCTGTAGACGCCGGCTTTTCCGCCGGCCTGGCTGGCGCGATCGACGAAAAGTGGGTGGAATTGAGCTTGCCTGGAACGGTCATGGTGAGCCTCGCAAAGTGCTGGGTTGGCTGGATGTCTGCGGCGCGCCGCGCGCGGGCTGCACGAATGCACGGCGGCTTTGGCTTCGCCGGCGTGCGGCGCGACGTATCGCAGGACGAATCATCCCGCTGCCGCCGCCCCGCCGATGCACGAAGAAAAGCGCGCTTTCCGGCGGTTCTTACGACCGGTTTCAAGGGGTTTCCAGCAGTTGCCGTTGCAGCAGGATTGTTTCCGCCTTGCGGCCCGAAGCGATGCGAATGCGCTCTGGCAGCGTGCTGCGCGCTGTCAAGGAGCGCTATGTGGGAATATGCGGTGAGCGTTGGGTGACGGGCTTTACGCGCTCATCTGCCGGCTTCGCACCGAAGCGGCAGCGCAATACGTAAGCGTTGGTAAGAAAACTGTCGGCCGCGCGTTGAGCGCGTCGGTCTAGAATTTCGCCATGAATCCACAGGTCCTTATCGTCGACGACGATCCGGTCGTACGCGATCTGCTTTGCAAGTTCTTGCAGTCGAACGGCTTCGACGCGTCGGTGCTGCACGACGGCACCCATCTCCAGCGACGGCTCGAGCGCGAACGGCCGTCGGTCGTCGTGCTCGACATCATGATGCCGAACACCGACGGGCTGCGGGCGCTCACCGCGTTGCGCGCCGCCGGCGACGACATTCCAGTGATCTTCGTGACGGCGCGCGGTACGGTGGCCGACCGCATCGTCGGACTCTCGCTCGGGGCGGACGACTATCTGACCAAGCCCTTCGATCCGCGGGAACTGCTCGCTCGTATTCACACGGTGCTGCGCCGCCGGGGTCCGCCCACCACGAGCGCGCCTGAAGCCCGCAAGCCGTACAGGTTCGGTCCTTTCGAACTGGACTTCGCCACGCGCTCGCTGTCGCGCGCGGACGCGAAGCTGCCATTGCGCGACAGTGAGTTTGCGCTACTGAAAATCTTCGTCAACAACCCGTACAAGGTGTTGTCGCGCGTGCTGATTCACGACCTCGTGCACCGCGACAACCTTGCCTTTCGCGACCGCAGTCTCGACGTGCCGATCTGGCGCCTGCGCCGCGTGATCGAGGACGATCCGTCCAATCCGCGCTACGTGCAGACGGTTCGCGGCAAAGGCTACGTGTTCGTGCCCGACGCCGACGGCACACCGTTTGCCGACGGGGCCGCCGCTGGCGCATGAGAAACCCGCTGAACACGCTATTCGGCAGAATGGCGTTGCTTTCCACAGCGGTGCTCCTCGCGATTCAGGCGGGCTGGTTCGTGCTCATCGTCATGCAGCCGCCGCGTCATGAGATCGACGGCTTTGCACGCGGCGTCGTGCTGGCCTTGCAGGCCGTCAACGGGGAGCCGATCCAGGGCGCGGCGCTCGCGCCCGCCATGCGCGTTCATCTCGTTCCGACCTGGAACATGCCGCCGAGCGTGCACCTGCGTGAACCGACGGACCATCTGGTCGTCCAGTTGACCCGGCATCTGCGCGAGACGCTTCCGCCGGGCACCCAGATCGCCGTCGACGACCTGCGGCCGCCGCAACTGTGGGTGCTGTTTCCGGGCAAGTCGAACTGGGTGGTGCTGCCGGTGCACCTGCCGCCGCCGCCGCGCTTTCTGATCGAAGCCGTTTCGATGCTGGTGGCGGCGCTGATCCTGTCGCTGTTCGCGGTCTGGCAGATGCAGCGCCCGCTCTCGCGCGTCGCCGACGCCGCGCGCGCCTTCGGCTCAGGCGGACGGCCCGAGCCTGTGACGGTGCAAGGCCCGCGTGAATTGCGCGATCTGATCGGCTCGTTCAACGACATGATGCGACGCCTGAACGAAGCCGGCGACGACCAGGCGGTCATGCTGGCCGGCGTCGCGCATGACCTGAAAGCGCCGCTCACCCGGCTGAAGCTACGTGCAAGCGTGCTGGTGGCGGAAAGCGAGCGGGCCGGGCTGATCCGCGATGTGGATTCCCTCACCAACATCGTCCAGCAGTTCCTGGAATTCGCCGGCCAATCCGCCGACGCGGGGCCGCCCGTCGCTGTCGACGGATTCTTGCGCGAGCAGTTTTCCGACAGCGCGAACAGCGCAAGCGCCGCTCCCGATCACGACGCCAGCGACAACCCCGACGAAGCCCCGTTGTTCAGACTCGATCTACGTGCGGGCCCGTCTTTCACGCTGCCGCGCACGTTGCTGGACCGGCTCGTGACGAACCTTGTCGAGAACGCGCTCGAGCACGGCGCGCCGCCTGTCGAAATTTCCACCGCGCGGCGCGACGGACGCTGGCTCATCAGCGTGCGCGACCACGGCGGCGGCATTCCGGACGACCGCATTGCGGCCGCGATGAAACCCTTCGTGAGGCTCGATGCCGCGCGCGGCGGAGAAGGCCATTGCGGGCTGGGTCTCGCGATCGTCGCGCGGCTCGCGCACGATCGCGGTGGCTCTTGCCATGTGCGCAATCATGCGAAAGGTGGTCTGGAAGTATGTATCGAGTTGCCGGTCGTGCCGGCGCTGGCGGCGGCGTCGGCGTCGGTGTCGGCGTGACGTGCCGGCCAAACCGCAACGGGGCGGCGCGATGCCCGTACTTACGCAGCCTTACCGGATCGGGTATCGGATCGCAGCAGGCCTTATAGTTGGCCCTGGCAACCTCGATGCCGCCCTTCTCAGTCCGCCCGCTTATCTGGGGGCGGATTTTTTTTGCCCGCGTTTGACCGGCGGGTCGGTCGCGCCGGGGTCTCTTGCTTGCGTCTCTTGCTTGCGTCTCTTGCTTGCGTCTTCTGGCGGCGTGTTACGCGCCGCTGCCCTCCGTGGTTGAAACCACGAGTCTGCTGCGCAAGCTTTCGATTGCGGAATCCGAAACGCCAAGACCCTCGGTGAGGTAGCGCGTCATCGTCCCGTAGCTTGCCTGCACCTGATCGAAGCCTGCCTGCAGAAAACTTTCCCGAACGCCAAGCAACGGCTCGTGAATCGCGGCGAGGGCGTCGCCGTCCTGCGCACGCAACGTGTCCCTCATCGACCTGATGGCCTGCGCGCGGTAGACGTTGCTGAGCAGATAGTCCTGCATGATCACGTCGAGCGGCACGTTCGCAATGCTCTGCAAAAGCGCCGCGACCCAGCCGGCCCGGTCCTTGCCCGCGTTCGAATGGAACAGTTGCGCACCGGTGCCGTCCGCAAGTTGGCGCAAGAGCGCGCCGAAGCCCGCCCGCTGCGCGGCGCCGGTCACGTAGCCGCGTGCCTGCGATTCCATGAACCCGACCGCGTCCGCCGCCGAATTGAAGGCGGGTGGCACGAAGTCGCGCACGCCCAATACATCCAACGCCTGCGAAACCGCGCCGCGCGGCAGGATGTCCGCCGTTCGCTCGATCTCGCCCGGCGTGCGCAGGTCGAAGATGCCGACAATGCCGAGCCTTTCCAGCGTGGTCTGGTCGGCCACGCTGAGCGTCAACGCATTCGAACGGAAAAAGGCGCCGCGGCGCATCTTCTTGCCGTCGACAGTCGGATAGCCCGCAGCAGTGCCCGCGACGTCGCGAAAATTGTCCACCGATGCGAGCCGCGGCGTCTCACCCTGCCCGTCGTCCACGCTGCCGCCGCATGCGCTGAGCAGCGTGCTGCTCATGCCGGATGCAAGCAGCGCGCTCGCCGAGCGCTTCAGGAAAACCCGTCGCGATGGGCTCGCGGCAAGCGCCTGTGCGGGCGTGGCCATGGGCACAACATAGCGGCGTCGTGGCGGGCAGGTTTTGGCGGTGGCGGGCATCAGGCGATTCGACGTAGCAGGCGCAAGCCTGAGTAAATAACGTGCAGCCGTTACGCTGCGGGCGCAGTTTAACGTTTCCAATAATTCTTCTGGTTACGGCGTATTAGTTCGTAAGCAATGTTTGCACGTTGGCTCGGCTGTCGGGCGTGCGCTACCGGTGTGCCGGCTGCAACAGCCTTCTTATCTCTCCTATCGGCGGCTTACCGTTTGCTGCCAATCTTGACCGGATGTGGCCGCACGACGCCTAGTCCCCGTAGAATGGAAAACGGTCCCACGCGCCGCCGGCACACCGGTACTGTCCACGCTTCTACAAGAAAGGCAGGCAATGTGTTCGGCATGGCAGCCTCCTGCATCGCATTGCGACCTGAGACCGCGACCCACGTTGCCGCTGATTTGCCAGATAAGCACATGAAAACGATTGTTCTCGGAGGCGGCGTGATCGGTGTAGCCACCGCTTTTTATCTGGTCCAGCACGGCTGCAAGGTCACGCTGATCGAACGGGAGCCGGACGTGGCGCTCGGCACGAGCTTCGGCAACGCGGGCGTGATCGCGCCCGGCTATGTGACGCCGTGGGCCGCGCCCGGCATGCCGGCGAAGATGCTCAAACATGTGTTTCAGCCCGCTTCACCGCTCATTTTTCGCCCGACGTTGGACCCCGCTCAATGGCGCTGGATCGCGCAATGGCTGCGCGAATGCAAGCTCGAACGCTTTCGCGTCAACAAGCAGCGTATGCAGCGAATCGCCTACTACAGCAGCGAGTGCCTGCGCGAATTCCGCAGCCGCCATCCGTTCGACTACGGCCGCAGCCAGGGCTATCTGCAACTCTTTCGCAGCGAGCGCGACGTGGAGCTCGCGCAACCGGCGCTCGCGGTGCTGCGCGACGCGGGCGTCGCGTATCGGGAAGTGAGCGCCAAACAATGCGTGGACATCGAGCCGGGCCTGCGTTGGGCGCGTGCGACGCCCGTGTCGGGCATCCATTTTCCCGACGACGAAGCCGGCGACTGCGCCCGCTTCACGCGCGAACTGCGTGCAATCTGCGAGCGCCACGGCGTACGCTTTCGTTTCGACACGCGCGTGACGTCGCTCGAAGTGGCAGGCGGTACGGTGCGTGGCGTGGGTATGCAAAGCGAGCGCGGCACGCAGATCGAGCCGGTGGACGCCGTGGTGGTCGCGCTGGGCGTCGACAGCGCGGCGCTGCTCGCGCCGCTCGGCGTGAAGGTGCCGCTCTATCCGGTCAAAGGCTATTCTGCAACGCTGCCCATCATCGACGATGAAAAAGCGCCGCGCGCCGTGCTCATGGACGAATCGCTGAAGACGGCCATTACGCGCTTCGGCGACAACCTGCGGGTAGCGGGCACGGCGGAACTCGGCAACCGCGAAGCGACGCTGCGCGAGCAGGCCTTACAGACGCTGATGAAAGTGCTGGCGGACTGGTTCCCGCACGCCGCGACGCCCACCTCCGCGCACTTCTGGGTCGGCCGCCGGCCGATGACGCCGGACGGCGCGCCCTTGCTCGGACCGTCGGGCATCGGCAACTTGTGGCTCAATGTCGGCCACGGCTCCACCGGCTGGGCGATGTCGATGGGCTCGGCGCGCGTAGTCGCCGATCTGATTGCACAGCGCGAGCCCGAGATAGATCTGGAAGGGCTCACCCTCGCGCGTTACGGCAAGTGACAGCACCGCTGTCCCATGCCGACCCGCGAAAAAAACCGGGTCACCTCGTTGAGGCGCCCGGCTCTGCTTTTTACCGCTGCTTCTTACCGCTGCTTCTACCGCTGCTTGTTACCGCTGCTTCTTACCACTTTAACGGTGCCGCCCGATATCGCTCCGGACCGGCACCGTGTCGTCTCCACCTCTTCCTGCAAGCTCTGGCCCGCAGCCGACGACGTTAGCGCGGCAACTCCGAATGGCCCATCAGGAACGCGTCGACCGAGCGCGCGCACTGGCGGCCTTCGCGGATCGCCCACACGACGAGCGACTGGCCGCGGCGCATGTCCCCGGCCGTGAACACCTTGTCCACCGACGTGTAGTACGCCTTGTCGCCTTCCGTGGACGCACGCACGTTGCCGCGGGCGTCCTTGTCGACACCGAATGCCTCCAGCACCGGCGACACCGGCTGCGTGAAGCCCATGGCGAGCAGCACGAGGTCGGCCTTCATTTCGAATTCCGAGCCCGGCACTTCCTGCATCTTGCCGTCTTTCCATTCGACGCGCGCCGCGATCAGCTTCTCGACCTTGCCGTTCTTGCCTTCGAGGCGCTTGGTGGCAACCGCCCAATCGCGCGAGCAGCCTTCTTCATGCGACGACGACGTGCGCAGCTTGATGGGCCAGTAAGGCCACACGAGCGGCTTGTTCTCTTCTTCGGGCGGCTGCGGCAGCAGTTCGAACTGCGTAACGCTCTTCGCGCCATGACGGTTGGACGTGCCCACGCAGTCCGAGCCGGTATCGCCGCCGCCGATCACCACCACGTGCTTGCCCTTCGCGAGCAACTGGTGCGGGACCTTGTCGCCGGCATTCACCTTGTTCTGCTGCGGCAGGAATTCCATCGCGTAATGGACGCCTTCCAGTTCGCGGCCAGGCACGGGCAGATCGCGCGGCGTTTCCGCACCGCCCGCAATCACCACTGCGTCGAAGTCTTCCTTCAACTGCTCCGGCGTGACCGTTTCTTTCGCGGTGTTGCCGATAAACGGCGGCAGCGAATCGGCTTTGCCGACGAACACGTTGGCGCGGAACGTCACGCCTTCCGCTTCCATCTGGCGCATGCGGCGGTCGATCAGCCACTTCTCCAGCTTGAAGTCCGGAATACCGTAACGCAGCAGGCCGCCAATGCGGTCGTTCTTTTCGAACACCGTCACTTCGTGGCCCGCGCGCGCGAGTTGCTGCGCGACTGCGAGGCCGGCCGGGCCCGATCCAACCACGGCAACCTTCTTGCCGGTCTTGTGCTTCGGCGGTTGCGGCGCAACCCAGCCTTCGGCCCAGGCTTTGTCGATGATCGCGTGCTCGATCGACTTGATGCCGACCGGGTCGTCATTGATGCCGAGCGTGCACGCCGCTTCGCACGGCGCCGGGCAGATGCGGCCCGTGAACTCGGGGAAGTTGTTGGTGGAATGCAGCACTTCAATCGCGTTCTTCCAGTCCTGATGGAACACCAGGTCGTTGAAGTCCGGGATGATGTTGTTCACCGGGCAGCCGTTGTTGCAGAACGGAATGCCGCAGTCCATGCAACGCGCGCCTTGAATCTTCGCTTCGTCGTCGGTGAGGGCCGCGACGAATTCCTTGTAGTGCTTCACACGCGTGAGCGGAGCTTCGTACGCCTCGTGGCGGCGCTCGAACTCGAGAAAACCGGTTGCCTTGCCCATGTGGTTCTCTTCTCTATCTGTATCTAGGGGTGATCTGGACCCGCCGCGCATCGGATTGCCGAGCGGCGGCGGGTACGGCTAAGGGTGGCGGCGTCGTGCTGACGGCTCAGGCGGCGAGAACTTCCTTGTTCGCCTTCTTCGCGGCCATTTCGCCCAGCGCGCGCTTGTATTCGGTCGGGAACACCTTCACGAATTGACGGCGCGACGCGTCCCAGTTTTCGAGCAGCGCTTTTGCACGCGGCGAACCCGTGAACTGGAAGTGACGTTCGACGAGACCCTTGAGCAGTGCTTCGTCGGTGGTACCGGCATGCCACAGGCCACGGTCGACGGTGCGCTCCTGTTCGGCCTGTTGCAGCACGGGCTCCAGTGCGACCATCGACTTGTTGCACTTGCCCGCGAACGTGTTGTCCGGGTCGTACACGTACGCGACGCCACCCGACATGCCTGCCGCGAAATTGCGGCCGGTTTCGCCGAGCACGACCACCGTGCCGCCGGTCATGTATTCGCAGCCATGATCGCCTGTGCCTTCAACCACCGCCGTCGCGCCCGAGTTACGCACGCAGAAACGCTCGCCCGCCACGCCGCGGAAGAACGACTCGCCTTCGATCGCGCCGTACATTACCGTGTTGCCGCAGATGATGTTCTCTTCCGACTTGCCGCGGAAATCGTTCGTGGGACGAATGATGATGCGCCCGCCCGAGAGGCCCTTTCCGACGTAGTCGTTGCCGTCGCCGACCAGATCAAGCGTGATGCCCTTCGCGAGGAACGCGCCGAAGCTCTGGCCCGCCGTGCCCTTCAACTGGATGTGGATCGTGTCGTCGGGCAGACCGTCGTGGCCGTACTTCTTCGCAATCGTGCCGGACAGCATTGCGCCGACCGTGCGATTGACGTTGCGCACCGGCTGGATGAACGAGACGTGCTCGCCCTTCTCGATAGCCGCCTTCGCCTTCTCGATCAACGTGTGGTCGAGCGCGCGGTCCAGACCGTGGTCCTGTTCTTCAACGTGCTTGCGCGCCACTTCGGCCGGCACTGGCGGCTGATAGAACACGCGCGAGAAGTCGAGGCCCTTCGCTTTCCAGTGCTCGATGCCCTTTTTCATGTCGAGCAATTCGGCGTGACCGATCAGGTCGTCGAACTTGCGGATGCCCAGTTGCGCCATGATTTCGCGCGCTTCTTCCGCGACAAAGAAGAAGAAGTTGACGACGTGTTCCGGCTGCCCCTTGAACTTGGCGCGCAGCACCGGGTCTTGCGTCGCGACGCCGACCGGGCACGTGTTCAGGTGGCACTTGCGCATCATGATGCAGCCTTCCACGACGAGCGGCGCCGTCGCGAAGCCGAACTCGTCTGCGCCGAGCAGCGCGCCGATCACCACGTCGCGGCCGGTCTTCATCTGACCGTCCGCCTGCACGCGGATACGGCCGCGCAACCGGTTGAGCACGAGCGTCTGCTGTGTTTCGGCGAGACCCAGTTCCCACGGCGTGCCGGCATGCTTGATCGACGACAGCGGCGACGCGCCGGTGCCGCCGTCGTGACCCGCGATCACCACGTGATCGGCCTTGGCCTTGGCAACACCCGCGGCAACCGTGCCGACGCCCGATTCCGACACGAGCTTGACCGACACGCTAGCCGACGGGTTGGCGTTCTTCAGGTCGTGAATCAGTTGCGCCAGGTCTTCGATCGAGTAGATGTCGTGATGCGGCGGCGGCGAGATCAGACCGACGCCCGGCACCGAGTAACGCAGCTTGCCGATGTAGTCCGACACCTTGTGGCCCGGCAGCTGCCCGCCTTCGCCCGGCTTCGCGCCCTGCGCCATCTTGATCTGGATCTGGTCGGCCGAGGCGAGGTATTCCGCCGTCACGCCGAAGCGGCCGGAGGCAACCTGTTTGATCTTCGAGCGCAGCGAATCGCCTTCCTTCAACGGAATGTCGACAATTACTTCGTCGCCGATCACGGACTTCATCGTGTCGCCGTTCTTGATCGGAATGCCGCGCAGTTCGTTGCGATAGCGGTTTTCGTCCTCGCCGCCTTCGCCGGTGTTCGACTTGCCGCCAATGCGGTTCATCGCCACAGCCAGCGTGGCGTGCGCTTCCGTGCTGATCGAGCCGAGCGACATTGCGCCGGTCGCGAAGCGCTTGACGATTTCCTTCGCCGGTTCCACTTCGTCGAGCGGAATCGCTTTGGCCGGGTCGAGCCTGAACTCGAACAGGCCGCGGAACGTCATGTGGCGTTTGGTCTGGTCGTTGATCAGATGCGCGTATTCCTTGTACGTCTGATACGAGTTGCTGCGCGCCGAGTGTTGCAGCTTGGCGATCGCGTCCGGCGTCCACATGTGTTCTTCGCCGCGCACGCGGTAGGCGTACTCGCCGCCCGCGTCGAGCATGTTCGAGAGAATCGGGCTCTCGCCGAACGCGTCGCGGTGCAGACGGATCGCTTCTTCCGCCACGTCGAACAGCCCAATGCCGCCCACCTTCGACGACGTGCCCTTGAAGTACTTCTGCACGAGGTCTTCAGCGAGGCCCACCGCTTCGAAAATCTGCGCGCCGGTGTATGACATGTAGGTCGAAATGCCCATCTTCGACATGACCTTTTGCAGCCCCTTGCCGACCGCCTTCGTGAAGTTGTAGACCGCCTTCTCCGGCGACAGGTCGCCCTTCAGACCGGCTGCGAGCTGGCCGAGCGTTTCCATTGCCAGGTACGGGTGCACGGCTTCCGCACCGTAGCCCGCGAGCAGCGCGAAGTGGTGCGTTTCACGCGCGGAACCCGTTTCGACGACGAGGCCCGTGCTCGTGCGCAAGCCCTGCTGCACGAGGTGCGTGTGAATGGCGGCGGTAGCGAGCAGCGCCGGAATCGCGACATTGTCCCGATCGGTCTTGCGGTCCGACACGATCAGCATGTTGTAGCCGGACTTCACTGCGTCGACGGCTTCCGCGCACAACGACGCGAGGCGCGCCTCGATGCCTTCCTTGCCCCAGGCGACCGGATAGCAGATGTTCAGTTCGTACGAGCTGAACTTGCCGCCCGTGTACTGATCGATTGCGCGGATCTTCGCGATGTCCTTGAAGTCGAGCACAGGCTGCGACACTTCGAGACGCATCGGCGGGTTGATGTTGTTGGTGTCGAGCAGGTTCGGCTTCGGACCGATGAACGACACCAGCGACATCACCATGTTTTCGCGGATCGGGTCGATCGGCGGGTTCGTGACCTGCGCGAACAGCTGCTTGAAGTAGTGATAGAGCGTCTTGTTCTTGTTGGACATGACCGCGAGCGGCGAGTCGTTGCCCATCGAGCCCACGGCTTCTTCGCCTGCTTGCGCCATAGGCGCCATCAGGAACTTGAGGTCTTCCTGCGTGTAGCCGAACGCCTGCTGGCGATCCAGCAGAGCCGCGGCTTCGCGGCGCTCGGTCGCGACGTCTTCGGCCTTCGCCTCGATCTCGTCGAGCTTGATGCGCACCGCGTCGATCCAGCTCTTGTACGGCTTGGCGTTCGCGAGGTTGTCCTTCAGTTCCTTGTCGTCGATGATGCGGCCGTGTTCCATGTCGATCAGGAACATCTTGCCCGGCTGCAGACGCCACTTCTTGACGATCTTCGACTCCGGAATGGGCAGCGTGCCCGCTTCCGAGGCCATGATGACGAGGTCGTCGTCGGTGACGATGTAGCGCGCCGGACGCAGGCCGTTACGGTCGAGCGTCGCGCCGATCTGCCGGCCGTCGGTAAAGGCGATCGCAGCGGGGCCGTCCCACGGCTCCATCATCGCGGCGTGGTATTCGTAGAACGCGCGGCGGTTGTCGTCCATCAGCGTGTGCTGTTCCCAGGCTTCCGGGATCATCATCATCATTGCGTGGACGAGCGGGTAGCCGGCCATCACCAGCAGTTCGAGGCAGTTGTCGAACGAGGCGGTGTCGGACTGGCCCGGATAAATGAGCGGCCACAGCTTCGGCAGGTCGTCCCCGAGCACGTGCGAGGCGATCGCGCCGGTACGGGCGTTCAGCCAGTTCACGTTGCCCTTCACGGTGTTGATTTCGCCGTTGTGGGCGATCATCCGGTACGGGTGAGCCAGTTCCCATGCAGGGAACGTGTTGGTCGAGAAGCGCTGGTGCACGAGCGCGAGCGCGGAGACGGTGCGCTCGTCCTGCAGGTCGCGGTAGTACACGCCGACCTGACCCGCCAGCAGCAGACCCTTGTAGACCACCGTGCGCGCCGACATGGACGGCACGAAGTATTCCTTGCCGTGCTTGAGTTTGAGCGCCTGGATGCGGTGGCTCGCGGTCTTGCGGATCACGTACAGCTTCCGCTCGAGCGCGTCGGTCACCATGATGTCCTTGCCGCGGCCAATGAAAATCTGCCGGATCAGCGGCTCGCTCGCCTTGACGGTGGGCGAGATCGGCATGGTGTGGTCGACCGGCACGTCGCGCCAGCCGAGCACGACCTGGCCTTCGGCCTTTACCGTGCGCTCGAGCTCCTGTTCGCAGGCGAGCCGCGACGCGTGTTCCTTCGGCAGGAACACCATGCCCACGCCGTATTCGCCGAACGGCGGCAAGGTCACGCCCTGCTTGGCCATTTCCTCGCGATAGAAACCGTCCGGAATCTGGATCAGGATGCCGGCGCCGTCGCCCATCAACGGGTCGGCGCCGACGGCGCCCCGGTGGTCGAGGTTCTCGAGAATCTTCAGGCCCTGCTCGATGATCTCGTGGCTCTTCTTGCCCTTGATGTGAGCAACGAAGCCGACGCCGCAGGCGTCATGTTCGTTTTGCGGGTCGTACAACCCTTGCGCGGCGGGGACCGGGTGAGCCGGTTGCTGGTGATCGTTCATGGGGACACCGTCTGTGAGGGGCCGGACAGGCCGTTAAACCGTTTTTGTTGCCGCACGTGCACACCCGCCACGGCGAAGGCGCTTTCCGATGCGCGAGCAGCGCATATCAAAACGCCGGAATCCGGAATATACGCGACGAATCAATGGAATAGCAAATAAAACGTTGCGTTCGATCCCCAATTATCAATTTAGTGCATTGCAGCCCGTTTTTATTGGTGCCATATCATAAAAGGGCAAAACAAAACGGCATGTCGAAATGCCGTTTGAAACACAAACTGCTGATTCATATCGCTTATTGCGCCTGCGGCGTCTCGCGCACCTTGCGCGGCCGTCCTCGCGGCAGCGGAGATACGCGCCGGTTCGCCGCGCGCGCCGCCCATTCGCGATAGGTGTCGCTGCCGAGCACCCAGCCCTTTAACGTGGCCTGCTGAAGCTGGCTTGCTTCGCGTTCGTCGAGCGGCTGCTCGCACAGTTCGCGGTACGCGCGTTGCCGCTCGAAAGGGGTGTTGCCGAGCGACCAGTAAAGCGGATGGTCGGTGATGAGACTGTCGAGCGTGAGACCGATATGGTGCCGGTAGCTCGACCACCGGTAGTCTTCCGGCGCGCTCACCAGTTGCATGCGCACCGGGCACATTTCGACGACGCGGCTTGCCAGCAGAAAATACCGCTCGCCCTCGATCACGGTCGCGCGATAGCGCCCTTCCCACAGCGTGCCGCGCCGCGCGTAGCGGCGATTGAAGTGCGCCACGTAGCGGCGCCCGACTGCCTGCATTGCCTTGGGCAAGCTGGACTCCTCCGTGGGAGTGACGAGCAGTTGCACCGCGCCGGGCATGAGCGCATAAGCGTGGATCGACAAGTGGTGGTCGCGCGAAGCCGCTTTCAAACAGTCGATGAACAATTCATAGTCCTGATCGTCGACGAACGCAGGCTGCTGATCGAGTCCGCGGAGGATGACGTGCTGCGGCTGGTCAGGAACATAAAGACGTGCAAGCCGTGCCATGCTGAAGTATCCGATAGTCGCGTTGGTACATACCCGAAGGTCCGAAGAACCGCATGCGCCGGAGGTTCGGCGCGGCGCGGCCAGGCCAGAAAGCGCGCGCAGCTTAGGGAGAAAGCTCTAATCGCCGCGTATGGTGAGTTTCAAACGTTGTGGTCATAATGAGCGGGCCTTTTCTGGAGGAGCACATATGAAATTAAAACAGGCCGTCGTGGGGACCGCGATGCTAGCCGGCATGACAACGGCAGCATACGCACAATCGGCCGGTAGCTTTACCATCTCAACAGGCTGGTTCCATCTTGCGCCTCAATCGAGCAGCCAGCCTCTGCGAGTAACAAGCATCGGCGGAAGCCCGACCAACATCGTAGAAGCCAACACCGGAGCAACACTGAGTTCCGCCGACACAATCGGCATCACAGCGGCTTACTTCGTCACCGATCACATTGCCACCGAACTGGTGGTCGGCTACCCGCCTTCGTTCGACCTGAACGGCACGGGCAGCCTCGAACGATTCGGCAAGATTGGCCAGGCGAAACAGTGGAGCCCGACTCTGCTGTTCAAGTATTACTTCAACGCTCCGACTGCTGCCTTCCGCCCGTATCTCGGTATCGGCGTGAGCCGTATCTGGTTCACCGACGAGAAGATCACGAACGGCACATTCGAAGCTAACGTTCTGCATGGTCCGACCAGCGTCACTACGGATAGTTCGTGGGAGCCTGTGTTTAATGCCGGCTTCAGTTACTCGTTCAACCAGCACTGGTTCGCGGGCGTGTCGGTGTCGTACCTGCCGCTCAGCACGACGGCCAAACTCAACACGCAGGCGAGAACGCCGGTGGGTACGCTGAACGTGCAATCGCAAACCAAGATCAAGCTGAACCCGATCGTCACCTACGTCAACATCGGTTACCGCTTCTAACACCTTACCGGTGCGCGATCGAATGATGCCGTCCGATTAGGGTAGTCGAATTTCCGTGGCTTGAACAACGCCGTCATTCATCCAATGGCGGCGTTTTTTCTTTGGTGTGCGCCACACGGCGTCGTGCCGGCTTTACCGATGCGACGCGCCGCCTCGTACTGCGTTTGTAAATTTGACCCACGCGCAGCGCGCTTCGTGCAAATATGTGCTGACGAAACCGGCGCAGACCGCCGTGCGCCGGGCCTTTACGGTTTGGCACCGAAGTTGCGTTCTGCTGGTGTTTCCTGCGTTGCGATGTGGTTTAACGCAACCGTGAACGTGGGCCTTTTCACCCTCATCGACGGAGCGACCATGACAGCACTTCCAAACACGCGAGACGCCCTCGGCGAATCCTGGACCAGCACGAGCCGCCGTGCGCGGCGTATTGCCCGGCACGGCCGCCATGCGGCCGAAGACATAGCGGGCGAGTTGCGCACGCTGATGGCGGAACTCGAATCCACCCTGGCGGACGGCACGCAGGCGGACGCCGTGGCGCTGCGCGGCAAGCTGCGCAAGCAGCTGGACAGCGCGCGCGCCCGTTTGAACGACACGCGCGAGGCGGTGCGCGAACGCGCCAACGTGGCGCTTTCCGATGCCGACGATTACGTGCATGAGAACCCGTGGCAGACGCTCGCGATCGTAGGCGGTGTCGCGCTGATCGCGGGTGCGCTGTTTGCCTCGCGGATGCGGTGACGTTTGCAACTGCGGTAAGCCTTGCACACACGCTGAACTCGAGCCGCAGTCTGACCGCGGCTCGAGTTCGATCGGGCTGCCTCGCGTCGCGACTGTAGCGACGCCGGGCAGCCTTTGACGCGTGGCGTAGGCGGTGCGCCTGCGGGGCGGGGCTTGCGGTGTCGGTTGGGCTTGGGTGCGCGTCGGGCTCGACGCGCAGCCTCGCGGTGCCGCGTCGCCCCCCGTGCGAGCGTGCATCTCTGAGCGCCGTGCGAGCGAGGCACTCCATGCCGCTCACTCTGCTCAGTTGTCGGCGATCACGAAGAGCCGCTGATACTCCTTGAGCGCGTACCGGTCCGTCATGCCAGCAATGTAATGCGCGATCAGCCGCGGTTGCAGCGCGGCATCGGTCGACTGGTAGCTGGGCGGCAATAGCCGCGGGTCGTCGGTGAACGCGTCGAACAAACCGACGACGACCCGGCGCGCCTTGTTTGCCATGCGCATCACGCGGTAGTGGCGGTACAGGTTCTTGAACAGAAAGCGCTTCAACGCCGCCGCCTGAGCCGCAATTGGCTCGCTATGGGCGACGAGCGCCGGCGCGGCGCGCACGGCGTCGAGCGAATCGGGCGCATGACGCACGAGATTCGCCTGCGTGGTGCCGATCAAATCGACGATCAGCGTATTGATGATGCGCCGCACCGTCTCATGAATCAGCCTGCGGCCTTCTATGTGCGGAAAATCGCGGCGCGCCGCTTCGTAGTGCGTTTGCCACAACTCGACTTCGGCCAGTTGCTCGACCGTGAGCAGCCCGGAGCGCAGGCCGTCGTCCACGTCGTGATTGTTGTAGGCGATTTCATCGGCCACGTTCGCGATCTGCGCTTCGATAGACGGCTGCCGTCCTTCCAGAAACCGCTCTCCCAACGCGCCTAGCCGCCGGGCATTCTCGCGCGAGCAGTGCTTGAGAATGCCTTCGCGCGTTTCGAAACACAGGTTCAGGCCGTTGTACGCGCCGTAGTGTTCCTCGAGGTCGTCCACCACCGCGAGGCTTTGCAGATTGTGCTCGAAGCCGCCGTGTTCGCGCATGCATTCATTCAGCGCGTCCTGGCCGGCATGCCCAAAAGGCGTATGGCCCAGGTCGTGAGCAAGCGAAATGGCCTCCACGAGGTCTTCGTTGACACGCAGATTGCGCGCAACGGACCGTGCAATCTGCGCGACTTCGAGGCTATGCGTGAGACGCGTGCGAAAGAGGTCGCCCTCGTGATTCACGAACACCTGCGTTTTATATTCGAGCCGACGAAACGCCGTTGAGTGAACGATGCGGTCGCGGTCGCGCTGGAATTCGGTGCGTGCACTCGGCGGTGCTTCCGGATAGCGGCGACCGCGCGAATGCGCCGAATGCGCGGCATACGGCGCGAGGTGCGCTTCGAGCGCTTCCTGCGTCGGGACGCCGAGCGCCGCCGCGCCTGCCGTGGGGTGCTGATTTACATCGTCGCTGCGCCTGTCTGTCACCGGGTTCTCCGAAACATGGGCGGCGCCGCGCGGCGCCTGCTGGTGGGGCCGCCTGTCAGACGGCGGCGGCCAGCGTGGCGTGCACCTCGGCGTCGGGCGCCTGGGTGATGAGCGTCTCACCGAAACGCTTCAGCAGAATGAATTTGATTGCGCCGGCTTCCGCTTTCTTGTCGACCTGCATGAGCTCGACGTAACGCGATTCGCCGAGTGCCGGCGCGCGAGTCGGCAAATGCGCGGCGGCGATCACGTCGACGAGCCGCTTGCGCGACGCTTCGTCCAGGTAGCCCAAGCGCACGGAGAGATCCGCCGCCATGACCATCCCGCAGCCCACCGCTTCGCCGTGCAGCCACTCGCCGTAACCGAGCCCGGCTTCAATGGCGTGGCCGAACGTGTGACCGAAGTTGAGAATGGCGCGCAGGCCGCCCTCGCGCTCGTCCTGCGCGACCACCGACGCCTTGATCTCGCACGAGCGCTTGACGGCCTCGGCAAGCGCCGCAGGCTCGCAGCGATTCAGCGCCTCGACGTTTTCTTCTATCCAGCGGAAAAAACCGGCGTCCGCAATCGCGCCGGTCTTGATGACTTCGGCAATGCCCGCCGCCCGTTCGCGCGCGGGCAGCGTGCGCAGCGCGCCAATGTCGGCAATCACGGCTTGCGGCTGGTAGAACGCGCCGATCATGTTCTTGCCGAGCGGATGATTGATGCCGGTCTTGCCGCCCACCGACGAATCCACCTGCGAGAGCAGCGTGGTCGGCACCTGGATGAACGGCACGCCGCGCATGTAGCAGGCGGCCGCGAACCCCGTCATGTCGCCGATCACACCGCCGCCCAGCGCGATCAGCGTGGTCTTGCGGTCGGCGCGCGAGCCGAGCAGCGCGTCGAAAATCAGATTCAGCGTTTCGAGGTTCTTGTACGCCTCGCCGTCCGGCAGCACGACCGTGGACACCTGCTTGCCGAGCGGCGCGAGCGCCGCGCGCAGCGTGTCGCCGTAAAGCGGCTCGACGGTGGTGTTGGTGACGATCGTGACCGAATTGCCGGCGATGTGCGGCGCGAACAAAGCCGTCTGGCCGATCAGGTCGGCACCGATATGGATGGGATAGGCGCGTTCGCCCAGTTCGACGTTGACGGTAATCATACGACCCATTATCACGCAGGATGTTTGGCGACGCCGGCCATCTCGAGCTGCATCAGAACCATGTTGACGAGTCCGTTGACCGAAGGCCGGCCTGTTTCTATGACGAAATGCGCGCACTCCCGGTAGAGCGGGTCGCGCACTTCATAAAGCGCCTCGAGGCGCGCTTTGGGGTCCTCGGTTTGCAGAAGCGGACGATTCTTGTCGCGCCGGGTGCGCAGCCACAGATCGTGCGGATTCGCGCGCAGGTAGATCACGACACCGCGGCTTTGCAGCGCCGCGCGGTTTTCCGGCCGCAGCACCGCGCCGCCGCCCGTTGCGAGCACGATATTGTCGCGCCCGGTCAGCTCGGAAATGACGCTCGCCTCGCGCTCGCGAAAGCCCGCTTCGCCTTCCAACTCGAAGATCACCGGAATGCGTGCGCCCGTGCGCGCTTCGATTTCATGGTCCGAATCGAAGAACGGGCGGTCGAGACGGCGCGCAATGGCCCGGCCCACGGTGGTTTTTCCTGCCCCCATGAGCCCTACAAAAAATACATTGGCGTGTGCGTCCCGCGCTTGCAACGGTGTCCTCTGGCTAATCCGGTGTGGTTCGTGCCGCAGCTTACTGGCAAAGCGGCTGCCTTGTCGAGCCTGCGCGCCGCCGCATTCGCGCCGCGCAAGCGTGCCCCTAATTCGTCTGAACGACGCGCGGCGTGATGAAAACAGCCAGTTCGCTGCGCTGGTCCCGATGAGCCCGATGGCGAAAAAGTGCCCCTAGAATCGGTATTTTGCCCAGGACCGGCACCCGAGTCACATCGTCCCGGCCGTCCGTCGCGTAGATTCCGCCGATCGACACCGTACCGCCATCTTCCACCTCGACGCGGGTTTGCACATGTTTCGTGTTGATAGCGGGCCCGGCGTCGGTCTGTTCGCCGACGCTGTCCTTGGCCACGTCGAGATCCAGCACGACGCGGCCGTCCGGCATGATCTGCGGCTCGACCTCCAGCTTCAGCGTGGCGCGCCGGAACTGCACACCCGACACTCCCTGCCCCACCTTTGCCTGATACGGCAGCTCGGTGCCCTGTTCGACCACGGCCTTCATCCGGTCCGCTGTGACCACCCGCGGACTTGAAACCACCTGCCCGCGCCCCTCGGCCTCCAGCGCGCTCAGTTCGATGTTCAGAAGACGCGTGGCGCCGGCGGCAAACAGCGTCAGGCCCGCCGTTGCGGCGTCGAAGCCCGCGATCGGCCGGGCCGACAGATCGTAGACGAGACCGTCCTTGCCGCCGCTCAGGCCGCGCGTGCTGCCGTCGGCGCTGGTGCCGGCCATCGAAAGCCGCACGCCCAGATTGCGCGAAAAACCATGCTCGCCTTCGACGATGCGCGCCTCTATCAGAACCTGACGCGTCGGCCGGTCGACAGAATCGAGCAGCGCGGCGATCTGCGCGAGGCGGCCTTCCAGGTCAGTGACGAACAGCAGATTGGTGCGCGGATCGGCGGTCACCGCGCCACGCTTTGACAGCACGCGCTGGTTGCCGGAGCCGGTCAACAGGCGCCGCACGTCCTCGGCGCGGGCATAGTGCAGTTGGAACGTGCGGCTCGCGAGCGGCTCCAGGTCGGCCGCCCGCGCGTGCGCCTCGAAGCGTTGCCGCTCGCGCGCCGCCAGGTCCGCGATTGGCGCGACCCACACGACGTTTCCGTGGCGTTCCATCGCGAGGCCGTGAACGTCCAGCAGCGTGTCGAAGGCGACGCGCCACGGCACCTTGTCGAGCCGCAATGACACCGAGCCGCGCACCCTTTCGCTTGCCACGATGTTCAAGCCCGTGAATTGCGCAAACGCATTGAGCACGGCGCCCAGTTCGGCGCGCTGGAAATTCAGCGAAATCGGCTTGTCGTCGGCCGCGAGGGTGGCGTCCGCGGGGATCTTCGGCGTACCGCTCAAGCGCGTGAGCGGCGGCAGCGGCACCGGCGGGCCTTCCAGTGCGGAGGCGGACGCAGCGGCGTCGCGGCGTGGGGCCCCAGCTTGCCGCGCGAGCGGCACCGAACCGTCGGACGGGTCGGTTGCGTCGTCTGTGCGGCTGTCCGCAACTGGCGTCGGGTCCGGGTCCGGTGCCGGTGCAGTTGATCGTCGCGAGGTGGCCGCGTCGTCCAACGAATCGTCGCGAAACGGGTTCGGCGTTTCGGCAATCGCAGCGCGCGGCAGCGGCGTTGCCTGGTAGGGCGCGTCGAACGTCAGCGCGGACTCGTCGGACGGCATATAGTCCGGCAACGGCGGCAACGATGGAATTGCGGCGTGCGCGGCATTGCCGCCGAGCGCAGCGCCAACCAGTACGCACAAATGCAGCCCCATGGACCGGGCGCTCGACAGAGCGAGCGGCAGACGGGCCGGCAGCTCCCTCCGCTTACCAATGGACACAAGGGACACAATGGACAGCCGGCTTGACAGCCCGATGCGAACGCACCGACGTAAGCCCGACACCACCACCGCGCGATCGGACGCGCGGGCTCCGGCGCCCAACAGCTTCGTCATGCTCATCAGGACGCCTCCGCAAGCGCGAGCGTTCGGGTCGCCTCGCCCCTGGCAAGCGTGATGGCGGTCGTATCGAAGCGCGTGAAGCGCTCGTCGCCGATCCGCTGGCCGGACGCCACAGTCGTTGCGCCGTCCGGCGTGTCGATCAACGCAAGGCCGCGCGCGCGATCATGCAGCAGTCCGACGAGGCGCAGTTGCTCGAGTCCCTGCGAATCGTGCGTGGCCTGCATCTGGGCCGGCGAGAACGGATCGAAGAACACGACATCTTCTTCGTCGTCCGAATCAAGGCTCGCGTCGGCGAGCTCCTGCACGGAGAGGCTTGCGGGCACAGGACGCAGGCCGCTATAGACGCGCAGCGTCGCGCTCACGCCGAGCGACGCGCCATCGCGCTTGATCGTCACGTCGACGGGAACCATCAACACCGGTAGCTCCGTCAGTCCGCGCAGGAACGACATGAGGTGAATGAAGTCGCTACGCGCGGCGAGCTGCAGCGGACGCTCGCCGTGAGCGCCAGTACCGCTGGCCGCACCTGGCTCGACAGCGAGCAACAGAACGCCGTTTTGCGCGGCAAGCTCGGAGACGACACGCACGTCGTCCGCTGACGTCCACTGCGCCGGCACACCCGCAGCAAACGCACTCACACCGGTTGCCGCGTCGGCTTCCCGGCGCAGCGCGGGCAATTGGGCGAGCGCACGTTTGGCATTCGCTAGACGCTGCACGCTCGCATGCAGTGCTGCTCGGCTTGCCTCCACGCGGCCGAGATCGGTGACAATCCAGCCATGTGCACCAAGGCCGAACACCACCAGTGCGATCACCAGCGCAACGGCCCAGCGGCGGCGCAGGCTCCATGTGTGAAGCGGCGCGCGGGCACGCCTGATCCAATGCGCCAGCGCCGGGCTTGCGTGTTGTGTGCCGGCAAAATCGGCAAACGTCGTGCTCATTTCGAACCTCCTGTGTAGTCGGCAACCGCTTTCGGCGATACGCTCGAAGCCGCATTCGCGGTCGCGTTTTTCGTCGCGCCCTCCCAGTGCAGGCGAGCGCCGAATTGCACTGCGCCAGCGGCGCCTCCGTCCACATTTGCCTTGGGCGACGCGTGATGCGACTCGCTCATCTCCGCACGCGACACGCCGCGAATTGCGCCGAGGCGCTTAAGCCATTGCGCGGAGTCGATATGCGCCCGCGAAGTCGCCACCAGTTCCGTTTCGTGGTCGCGCTGGCGCAACTGCTGCAACAGCACGCCGTCGCCGGGTTCGAAGCTGAGCGCGTCGAGGAGGTCGCGCAAATAGGTCAGCGGCTCGGCGAGACGCTTTGCTCGCGCGGCGTCAGCGCGCTGCTGGTCGCGCGTGCGCAGTAGGCGCGCATGCTCCGCCAACGGCGCGGCGAGTTGAGCAAGTGTTTGCTCGACCGACTCGCGCTGCGCATCGAGCCGCGCTTTTTCGAACGCCTGATATCCGGCCAGTGCGCCCACAGCGACACAACCGGCGAGCGCTGCTGCAGCCCATGCAATGAGACATCGGCGGCGCGCGCGCTCCGCCTTGCGCTGCCTATGCGGCAGAAGATTGAAGCCGCCGGGAGCAGACGGAAACGCATGCGCGGCGCGAAGCCGCCGCATGTCATGCGCGACATGCAATTGCGCCGCCGCGTTCAGACGCCCCGCATCGAAAAGAGTCGCGCTCATTCGAGCACCCCGCGCAACGCCAATCCGAATGCGACGGCGGCGGCCGGTTCATGCAGCAGCGGATCGCTCACCTGGCGCGAGATGCCGCCCAGGGCGGCGCATTCAAATGGCAACACCGTGCAGCCCAGAACGTCCGCGATGTCCGCGATCGAAAAGCCGACACCTTCCAGCAGATGCAGTTCGCCGCTCACCAGCGCGCAATCGAACTGGGGGCCTTGCAAGAGGTCGCGCAAAGCGTCGGCGAGATCGGAATGCTCGGGTGCGGGGTAACGCATTTCGGCGGCGATGCTGTCGTCCACCAGACGCCAGCCTTGCACGCCGTCCGCGCCGATCCACAGCGCCACGTATGGTTCGTGCGGATCGAGTTCGCGAGCCGCCGCATAACGCATGGCCCGCAGCGCGGCATGGGGCTCGCCGTCGATAGCGGTCAGCGAAATGCCCGCCGCCGCCGCGCATTCGATGCGCGCTTCGAGATGCTGACGCCCCGTCGCGGCGATCGTCACTGAGCGAACCGGCGTTGGCCGCTCATCCACGAACCAGTCGACGGCGAGTGCATGCCGCTCCAGTCCCGCGATGCGCTCGACTTCGCTCATGACCGCCGGCTCCAGTTCGCCGAGTTCGTGGCCGCCGTCTTCCGCGCAACCGCTCTGCGCCGCGAGGCGTGCGAGCGGTAGCGTGGCCATCACCGTCGCGGATGCCGGCACGGCCATCGCGCATCGCAATGCGGATGTCGCGCACAGATGCGGCAGCCCGGCAAACGCGTCGCGCAACGCGCGTGCAAGAGCCTGACGGTCGGCAATCTCTATCCCGGCCATTGCATTGGCCGGCAGCGCCACCGTCCGCATATATTCGATCTGCAACGAAGCGCTGGCGCGCGCACGCCGACTGACCACCACGAGCCGGACGTCCTGCGAACTCACGTCTATTCCCGCAGCGAAACGCTGCATACCTGCCTGCACGGCTTGCAGCCATGAACTTCTTATCGTCATCACGCCCTCCCTGAAACTCGCGCGGCGAACCATTCGAGCGCGAGCAGCGAGGGGCAATTGTGCGGATGGGCGCGTCTGAGCGACACTCGGCCAGATGGCTAACGTCGCGTCGTGCACGCGCCGGCCATCATCAAAGCCGCTACAGTGAAGCCTCGCTCAACGCAGTGCAGGGACTTGTCAAGAACTGTCAGTAAGCACGCCGAAAGCTGAAAAGCGAGGCGGCTATAATCGCGGGACTGTTTTTTGGTGCCTATATGCAATCCACGTCTCCCACATCCCCGCCGCCCGCGCCGCCAAAGCGCAAACGCCCGCTGTGGCTCAAGCTCCTGCTTGGTTTTTTCGGGTTGATCGTCGCGGGTATCGTGTGTGTGCTGCTGGTGCTCGGTTACGCGCTCGTGGTCGCCACGCCGAACCTGCCCTCGCTCGACGCCCTTACCGACTACCGGCCTAAAGTGCCGCTGCGCATCTACACGGCCGACCATGTGCTGATCGGCGAGTTCGGCGAGGAACGGCGCGATATCGTGCGCATCCAGGATGTGCCGGACAGCCTGAAAAAGGCCGTGCTCGCCATCGAGGACGCGCGCTTTTACGACCACGGCGGCGTCGACCTCACTGGCATTGCGCGCGCCGGCTTCGTCGCGCTGACCAACGGCCATGCAACGCAAGGCGCGAGCACGATCACCATGCAGGTTGCGCGCAACTTCTTCCTTTCGAGCGAGAAGACCTACACGCGCAAGATCTACGAGATGCTGCTCGCGTACAAGATCGAGTCGAAGCTCACGAAAGATCAGATTCTCGAGGTGTATATGAATCAGATCTATCTCGGTCAGCGCGCGTATGGTTTCGCGAGCGCGGCGCGCGTCTATTTCGGCAAGGACCTGAAGGACCTGACTCTCGCGGAGTCCGCGATGCTGGCCGGCTTGCCGAAGGCGCCCTCCGCCTACAACCCGGTGGTCAATCCGAAGCGCGCGAAGGTACGTCAGGAGTACATCCTGCAACGCATGTACGAGCTGCACTACATCAACCAGCAGCAGTACGACGAAGCGAGCCGTCAGCCGCTCGTCGTCAAGGGTGCGGGCAAGGAGTTCAGCGTACACGCCGAGTATGTTGCGGAAATGGTGCGGCAGATGATGTATGCGCAGTACCGCGAGGAAGCGTACACGCGCGGCCTGAACGTCGTGACGACGATCGACTCCGCGGATCAGGACGTCGCCTATCGCGCGTTGCGCAAGGGCCTGATGGACTACGAGCGGCGCCACGGTTATCGCGGGCCCGAAGCGTTCATCAATTTGCCCGCCGATGCTGACGACCGCGAGCAGGCCATCGACGACGCTTTGCTCGAACACCCGGACAACGGTGAAATTATCGCGGCAGTCGTAACCGCCGCGAGCCCGAAGCAGGTGCAGGCCACGTTTATCGACGGCAATGTCGCGACCATTCAGGGCGACGGGCTGCGCTTTGCGCAATCCGCGCTCAGTGCACGCGCACAGCCGAACCAGCGCCTGCGGCCGGGCGCGATCATTCGTCTCGTCAAGAACGATGAAGGCGAGTGGGCAATTACCCAGTTGCCGCAAGTGGAAGGCGCGTTTGTCTCGGTCGTGCCGCAGGACGGTGCGATCCGCGCGCTCGTCGGCGGGTTCGACTTCAACAAGAACAAGTTCAACCACGTCACGCAGGCATGGCGTCAGCCGGGGTCGAGTTTCAAGCCCTTCATCTATTCGGCTTCGCTCGAAAAGGGGCTTGGACCGGCCACCGTCATCAACGACGCGCCGCTCTTTTTCAGCGCTGCGGAGACCGGCGGCCAGGCATGGGAGCCGAAGAACTACGGCGGCGGTTTCGACGGGCCGATGACCATGCGCACCGCGTTGCAGAAGTCGAAGAACCTGGTGTCGATCCGCATCCTCAACCACATCGGCACGAAGTACGCGCAGCAGTACATCACGCGCTTTGGCTTCGACGCGGACCGCCACCCTGCCTATCTGCCCATGGCGCTCGGCGCGGGTCTCGTCACGCCGTTGCAGATGGCGGGCGCATTTTCGGTGTTCGCAAACGGCGGCTATCGGATCAATCCATACCTGATAGCCGAAGTCACCGACCCGCGTGGCGTCGTGGTGGCACACGCGCAGCCGCTTGTCGCCGAGCAGAGCGCGCCGCACGCCATCGAGCCGCGCAACGCATACGTGATGAACAGCCTGCTGCAAAGCGTCGCGCAACGCGGCACGGGCGCGAAATCGAACGTGCTCAAGCGCACCGATCTGGGCGGCAAGACCGGCACGACGAACGATTCCCGCGACGCCTGGTTCGCCGGCTATCAGCACACGCTGACTGCAATCGCGTGGATCGGCTACGACAACCCGCGCAGTCTCGGCGACAAGGAAACCGGCGGCGGCCTCGCATTGCCGGTGTGGATCGAGTACATGGGACGTGCGCTCAAGGGCGTGCCCGAATACAAGATGCCGATGCCCGACGGCGTGGTCGAGCTCGGCACGGAGTTGTACTTCGACGAATTCACACCGGGCCACGGCTTTGTGGCTACGGTCGGCATCAGTCAGGCGGCACTGGACGAAGCAAGCGCCGCATCCGCCGCGCCGGGACAGGTGGGCGAGCAGGAAAAGCAGGACATCATGAATCTGTTCCGCGGGCACTGACGCAGCGCCGTCGCCTGTCAGAAAAAAGCCGCCGCGCACAGAATGCGCGGCGGCTTTTTTCCACCTTCAGCCTGGTTCGACAAGCGCGAGCATAGTTACTCTGCGGTTACGCTCCGAAGTGCACCGGTTCGCCGGCCTGTTGCGTCGCGTACTCCGAGAGCGCGGCGAAGAATTCCTTGCCGTTGCGCGTGTCGCGCCACTCGCCGTCGACGAAACGGTAGTGAAAACCGCCCGCCTTCGCGGCGATCCAGATCTCGCTCATTGGCGGCTGCAGATTGACGATGATCTTCGAGCGATTCGCGAACTCGAGGGTCAGCACGTTGCCGCTGCGCTCCAGTTCGATGTCGGCCTCGGCGTCGTCCAGCGCGCGTTCGATGGCGGCTAGCGCGGCCTCGGCGCGGGTCAGGTAATCACTATCGGACATGCTAAACTCCATCGATTATTCATTCAGGGACAGTCATGCGAGTCGTATCTCGGATGCGCGCGGCGGCGCCCGGCCGCGCGATTGTAGCGGGTTTAGCCATTCTCGCAGGTTGCGCGCTCGGCGGTTCGCTTGCCGGTTGCGGGCAGCGCGGTTCGCTGTATCTGCCCACCGTGCCGCCGTTGCCGGCCAAGCCGATCGACCGCACGCAGCCGCCGTCGCCCGACGAAGTGAAGCCGGGTGCGGAGACCGCATCGGACGCAGACTCCATTCCCGACACTTCCGGCACACCGCTCTCGCTCGCGCCGGCCAACGACCTGTCCGCGCCGCCCACGTCCGCCGTTTCGCCGGCATCTGCTGCATCGGCTTCCCAGCCGGCCGCCACAGCCACTCCCGCTCAATAAGACTCTCGCATGACTCGACCCGCATTTGACTACGTCGACGGCGTGCTTCACGCCGAAGGCGTGTCCGCCGTTTCGCTCGCCGAACAGTTCGGCACGCCCCTCTACGTGTACTCACGCGCGGCGCTGACCGAAGCGTGGAACGCCTACGCGAGCGCGTGCGCCGGCCGTCGCGCGAGCGTGCACGTCGCCGTGAAGGCCAACAGCAATCTCGCGGTGCTGAACGTGTTCGCGCGGCTTGGGGCGGGCTTCGACATCGTGTCGGGCGGCGAACTGGCGCGCGTGCTCGCGGCCGGCGGCAAAGCGGAAAACACGGTGTTTTCCGGCGTCGGCAAGCATGCGAACGAAATGCGCGAGGCGCTCGCCGCCGGCGTCAAATGCTTCAATGTCGAGTCGATTCCAGAGCTCGACCGTCTGAACGCGGTGGCGGCGCAAATGGGCAAGAAGGCGCCGGTTTCGCTGCGCGTGAACCCCGACGTCGACGCGAAAACGCACCCGTACATCTCCACCGGACTGAAGTCGAACAAGTTCGGCGTTGCATTCGACGAGGCCCGGGCCACCTATCAGGCGGCGGCAGCCATGGCGAACCTGGAGGTGGTGGGTATCGACTGCCATATCGGCTCGCAGATTACCGAAGTCGCGCCGTATCTCGACGCGGTGGACAAGCTCCTGGAACTGGTCGAACAGATCGAGCAGGACGGCATGACGATTCGCCATATCGACGTCGGCGGCGGTCTCGGCATTACCTACGACGATGAAACGCCCCCCGACATAAGCGATTTCGTGCGCACCGTGCTCGACCGGATCGAGGCGCGCGGTCACGGCCATCGCGAGGTGTATTTCGAGCCGGGCCGCTCGCTGGTCGGCAATGCAGGCGTGCTGCTTACGCGCGTCGAGTTTCTGAAGCCGGGCGCTGAAAAGAACTTCGCCATCGTCGACGCGGCCATGAACGATCTCGCCCGCCCCGCGATGTACGAGGCGTATCACGCCATCGACGCCGTGGTCCAGCGCGAACTGCCTGCGCATGTGTACGACGTGGTGGGCCCGGTGTGCGAAAGCGGTGACTGGCTCGGGCGCGAGCGGCTGCTCGCCGTCGAGCCGGGCGATCTGCTGGCGATTCGTTCGGCCGGCGCCTATGGCTTCGTGATGAGCTCGAACTACAACACCCGCCCGCGTGCCGCGGAGGTGATGGTAGATGGTACACAAGCGCATGTGGTTCGCGCCCGCGAGGAAGTACAGCAGCTGTTCGCCGGCGAAACCGTCTTGCCGGAGTAACCAGCCCGATTCGCGATCACATGAAAAAGGCGATGCCCTAGGGGCATCGCCTTTTGTTTTCTCGTGTTGACGCGAGCAACGCGCGCTGATCGCCCGTTCAGCGCGACTTCAATCCACGCTCTCGCAGCCACACGACCAAGCGCCAGCCCAGCAGCGCCAGCATGATCGCGCCGTAGATCTTCGGCAGCAGCAGGTCGTGCTTGCCGGCCTTCATCCACCAGAAGTGAAGAATCGCCAGGGCGCCGATCGCATAGATCACGCGATGCAAGCTCTGCCAGCGCCGACCGAGTTTGCGGACCATCGCGCGCGGCGACGTGACGGCCAACGCGATCAACAGCACGAATGCGGCAAAGCCCACGGTGATGAAGGGCCGCTTGCCGATGTCCTGGACAATGTCCTCGACGTTGAACCACTTGTCGAACCAGAGGTAGGTGGCGAAATGCAGCGTCGCGTAGAAAAACGCGTAGAGCCCTAGCATGCGGCGAAACCGCACGAACGCCGCGATGCCGGTGATCCGGCGCAACGGCGTCACAGCCAGCGTGATGCACAGGAAGACGAGCGTCCAGAGCCCCGTGGAACGCGTGATGAACTCGATCGGGTTGGCGCCGAGCCGGTCGGTCAAGCCGAACAGCACGATGCGCGCAAGCGGATACCAGGCGGCGATAAACACCGCGATTTTCGCGGGCACTACCCAGCGCAAGCCGGCGGCCGGCCGTCGCGCCGCCGCGGAGGCCGGCGCCGTCGCACCTGCCTGCGCGCGAGGCGCATGACGCCCGATGCGGGCGGCGGGTTGAGAGTCGGAAGCCATCGTCATGTCGCTCAGAAGTTTTTCTTCAGGTCCATGCCCTGGTACAGCGACGCCACCTGATCGCCGTAGCCATTGAACATCAACGTTTTACGCTTGGGCGTGAAAAACCCGTCTTCGCCGATGCGCCGCTCGGTCGCCTGGCTCCAGCGCGGGTGGTCGACGTTCGGGTTCACGTTCGAATAAAAACCATATTCGCTGGACGCATACGTGTTCCAGCTCGTCGGCGGCTGCTTTTCGACAAAACGGATTTTCACGAGCGACTTCGCGCTCTTGAAGCCGTACTTCCATGGCACCACGATGCGCACGGGCGCGCCGTTCTGGTTGGGCAGTACCTGACCGTACACGCCCATCGTGAGCAGCGTGAGCGGATTCATCGCCTCGTCCATGCGCAGACCTTCAGAGTACGGCCAGTCGAGTATCGGCGTGGAAAGCCCCGGCATTTGCGACGGGTCGGCCAGCGTAATGAACTGCACGTATTTGGCGTTGCCGGTGGGCTGCACCCGCTTGATCAGCTCCGCGAGCGGCACGCCGATCCACGGAATCACCATCGACCAACCTTCCACGCAACGCAGGCGGTACACGCGCTCCTCGAGCGGCGCCAGCTTGAGCAGTTCGTCGATGTCGTACACCTTCGGATTCTTGATCTCACCCTCGACGCTCACTTTCCACGGACGCGGCCGCAACGTGCCCGCGTGCTCGGCGGGATCTGCCTTGTCGGTGCCGAATTCGTAGTAGTTGTTGTAACTGGTGATGTCCTTGAACGGCGTGACCTTGTCGAGCGCGACGAACTTTGCGTTGGTCTTTGCCGTCAGTTTCTGCGCCTTCGGGTCGGGCGACGTGTAGGCCGCCAGCGCTTCGCCGTTCACGCCAGTCAGACTGCCGAGCGCCAATGCGCCGGCTGCCTGCAGCAGGCGCCGCCGGTTCTCGAAAATGTGCTGCGGCGTGATTTCGCTGCGCGCGATATCGTCGCCGGTGAGTTGAATCCTGTCGCTTCGCTTGATCCACATCGTGCTGCTCCTTGCGGCCTGCGCTTCAGCTATCCAGCGGGGCCATAGTGATGATCGCTCGTCGGGCCATTTCACGCGTTCTCTTAATTACGAACACATTCGATGCGCAAATATTCCGCCAGCCATAAAAAAACCGCCGGTGCACAACACGCGGCGGTTCTTTGTCGGTTCAGGCGGGCGAATATTACAGCTTGCCGTAACTATGCAGCCCCGACAGGAACATGTTCACGCCGAGGAACGCGAAGGTCGTGACCAGCAGACCCGTCAGCGCCCACCAGGCGGCAACGGCGCCGCGCAGGCCCTTCATCAGACGCATATGCAGCCAGGCCGCGTAGTTCAGCCAGACGATCAACGCCCACGTTTCCTTCGGGTCCCAGCTCCAGTAGCCGCCCCAGGCTTCGGCGGCCCACAGCGCGCCAAGAATCGTTGCGATCGTGAAGAACGCGAAGCCGACGGCGATCGACTTGTACATCACGTCGTCGAGCACTTCGAGCGCCGGCAGGCGATCGGCCAGCACGCCGCGCTCCTTGGCCAGATAGGCGACCGCGACCATTGCCGACAGCGCGAAGCTGCCGTAGCCGATGAAGTTCGCCGGCACGTGAATCTTCATCCACCAGCTTTGCAGCGCCGGCACGAGCGGTTGGATCTGCTGCGCGTCGCGGGCGACCGAGTACCACATCAGGAAGCCGACGGCGGCGCTGATCACGAGCAGAACGAATGCGCCCAGCGCGCGCGTGCTGTAGTGCTGTTCGTAATACAGATAGAAGAGCGCGGTGATCAGGCTGAACAGCACGAACACTTCGTAGAGGTTCGAAATGGGGATATGGCCGACGTCCGCGCCGATCAGATACGACTCGTACCAGCGCACCATCAGGCCGACAAAGCCCATCACCACGGCCACCCACGTCATGCGCGAACCGATTGCGGCGCCTGTGGGCGAGCGCGACAGCAGGCCGATCCAGTAGAACACGGTCGCGAATACGAAGAGCGCGCTCATCCACAGAATCGCGGACTGGCTCGACAGGAAATACTTCAGGAAAAATGCGTTGTCGGCGCGGCTCAGGTCGCCGTGATAGATCTGGATAGCCAGCAGCGACAGTATTGCGATGGCCGCCATCAGCGCACGCGCAGGTTTCCAGCGCCAGCCCAGTACGACGAAGACCGGCACCGAGCACACCAGCACCAGCTTGTCGTAGTAATTCATGAACGGGTGATATCGCGACAGGGCAAAGCCCGCGCCCGCCACCATTGCGAGGGCGAACAGCCAGTCGATCACCCCAAGCCGTTTCAGGAACGGCCGCTCGTCATATTGAGCCGCGTTGAGCGCTTCGTCCGCAGGCGACTTGCCGGGCCGCGCGGAGGAAGGGGAAGAAGAGGAAACCTGAGTCAAGTCCATGGTATTACCGGGTCGAATCTTGTGAGCTTGCGGACTGCGCGCTGCCGTTGCCGGACGCCGCATCCGCGGGCTTGGCGCCCAACGCGGCGCCAACCGCGTCGCGTGTCTGGGCGAAGTCTTTCTCGAAGTCCAGCGTTTTGCGGGCGCTCGACATGGCCATTACGACCTGCGTGCCCTGCCCGCTATCTTTGAGCCAGAACCAGAGGCGCCGTTCGCGGACGTAGAACATCGAAAAGATGCCCAATACGAGGAGCAGGCTGCCAAGATACACGACTTTTTTGCCCGGCGCGCGCGTCAGCTGAAATACCGAAGCCTGCACCTGCTTGAAAGAGTCGAGCTGCAGGTAGACCGGCGATCCATACAGGAAGCTGTCAGATATCGCGTTGATCGAGCTCTGGACGAAGCGGCTCGCCTCGGCATTCGCCTGTGCCTGCGGCTCGCCCTGCTGCTCGCGCGACTCTTGCCACAGATCCCACATGGAACCTTCCAGCATGCGCAGCAGCAAGCCTGCGGCCTTTTCCTGCTCGCCTTTGGGTACCGAATGGTCGATGAAACCCGCGATGGCCTGAAAGCCACCCACCGGTTGACCGTTCGGCATTTTCACGCTCGTGTCCGCCCCCGCAAACAGTGTCAGCACGCGCAATGCGCTTTCTTCCAGGTGCTGCTGCAACTCCGGGTTCGCTTCGGGAACGGAGCGCAGCGCGAAACGGTGAGCGGCTTGCGCGCGCGCGGCCGGGTTTTCCAGCGTGGCGCGCAGGTTCATCCACTCCTTGACGGTGCCGCCCGCGTCCGCGGGAATGCGCAGGTAGCGGAACGGATCGTCGGGGTTCAGGCGCATACCCGCGAGAAAGAACCTTTCGCCGCCCACCGCGACGGGCAGCATGTAGTTGTTGTACTCGCGCGCCTGGCCGTCCTTGTCGCGCACCTTGTATTGCACCGAAGGGCCCACGTTGTGCAGGTCGAGCGGCTTGGAGGTCTTTGCGCCAGAACCGAGCCGCTCGTCGAAAGCTTCCTTCAGCGAGCGGTGCGAGGCGACGCCGCGGGCGTCCGTCTGGCCGTTGGCGTTCGAAATATTTTCGACGTTGATTGCGCGAAAATCGGTGAATTCGACTGTCTGGCCGTCCGCGAGCGGCGTGGCAGAACTCAACGGCGCATTGCCGCCGATCGTGCCGCCGAACGGCGCGGTTTTCGCGCTTGCGCCGGTCATCGGGTAGGCCGTCATCTGCATTTGCGAGCCGCCGTCCTGGAAGCTCGACTGATAGATCGACACACCGTCGTACTCGAACGGTTTGTTCACCTCGATGCGCGCCGGCACGCGCGCGCCGGTTTTGTGATCGACCACGAGGATGTCGCTCGCGAACAGCTTCGGCATGCCCGTCGAGTAATAGTCGACGATGAACTTCTGCAATTCGATGGAGAACGGCAGGTCCTGGATCAGCGAGCCGTCGGGTTGATTGAGGATCGCGGTGGACACGTGCTGTCCTTCCGGGACCCACGCGTAGCCGCGGAACGTCGGGTTGGACTGCGACAGGCGGTGCTCCGGCGGAATTTCGTTGATCACCGTGTTGGCGCGGATCGGCGACTTGTCGAAGAGCCACATCTGCAGCTTGATGGGCAGATTGCTGTCCAGCAGGCCGCCGAGGCAAATCACCACGATAGCGAGGTGCGCGGAGATGTAGCCGAACTTGGTCAGTGCGCCGCGCTTGGCGGCGATCAGCGTCGCGCCGTCCGACTCGCGCGTGACAAACTTGTAGCCGAGTTTCGCCGACAGTTTGCCGAGGACCGCCGCCGTCTGCTCGCGTGTGCCCTGCACCGCGAACTCGCTCTTGTGATGAAACGCGCGCAGGCTGGCTTCGCGGACCTTGTCTTTCCAGCTCTTCGCGTCGGCGATCATTTTCGGCGCGTTGCGGATCACGCACAGCGACACCGACACCATCAGAAAGCCCAGAATCAGCATGAACCACCACGAGCTGTACACCGTGTACAGGCTCAGCGCGCGGAAGATGTCGGCCCAGAACGGGCCGAACTGATTGACGTAGTTGGGATAGGGATCGTCCTGCGTGAGAACGGTGCCGATGATGCTGGCGATGGACAGGATCACGAGCAGCGCAATCGCAAAGCGCATCGAACTGAGTAGCTCGACGACGCTGCGCAAGACGCGATTGCCCGACTTCGACTGCAAACCCGACGTGGTGACGCTCATTCATACTCCGACTGAACAGCAAAAAAGGGTGGAGGGCGATCGTAGCTACGACGCCCCCACCCTTTTCTTGTTTTTCACCGGCCTCGGCGGGCCGGTTGCACTTGCGCGCGGACCTGTTAGTGCAAGCCCGCGATGTAATCGGCAACAGCTTTGATCTCGCTGTCCGACAGACGCGATGCAACAGCATGCATCGCCTCATTGTTATTACGCGCGCCGGGGCCCTGCGTGAACGCGGTCAACTGCGCGACCGTGTATTCAGCCCATTGTCCCGACAAACGCGGATATTGCGACGGAATACCCTGCCCCGTGGGCCCGTGGCAGCTTGCACATGCCGGCACGCCCTTGTCCGCAATGCCGCCGCGATAAATCTTCTGCCCGAGCGCCACCGTGTCCTTGTTGTGCGCGTAGCCGGGCTTCTGAGCCTGCGTCGCGAAATAAGCCGCGACGTTCACCATGTCTTGATCGGATAGCGCCGAAGCCATGCCCGTCATGATCGCATTATTGCGCGCGGGCTGCTTCGCGCCGGGCTGCGGCTTGAAATCCTTGAGTTGTTTGACGAGATAGTCGGGATGCTGACCGGCCAGCTTGGGATACGCCCCGCCGGCACTGTTGCCGTCTGCGCCGTGACACGACGCGCAAACCTGCACCGCGATTGCCTGCCCCCGATTAATGTCCGGCTTTGCCGGATCTGCCTTTGCTGGATCTGCTGCTCGTGCCTGAATTGCCAAACCTGAAAGACCTGCCGCTACCTGAAACACCATCAGAGCCTTGCACAGTCGATTCATTCGCACACCCTGTCTCGTCTTGTGGGATTTTAGAGGTTTTGCACAATACGACGGCGACCCAAGTGACCGCCAGGAGCCGCCGAGGCACGCGGGCTGGCCCCCTCAGGTTTTCAGTAAACCATCGTATTGTACAATAACTCGCTAATCGCTAAGACGCCAGTCGGGCTTGACCCGTCCCCGTTCCGGGTTCCCCGGCGTCTCGAAATCTGGCCTGCTCATGTCCTTCCTGCTCCACCAATCCCGCTTTTTCACGACCGTCAATCACCTGCGCGATCTGCCGGCCACCGCTCAGCCAGAGATTGCTTTTGCCGGGCGCTCCAATGCGGGCAAGTCGACGGCCATCAACATTTTGTGCAATCAGAAGCGGCTGGCATTCGCGAGCAAGACGCCGGGACGTACGCAGCACATCAACTACTTTTCAGTGGGTAAGGCCGATGAACCCGCCGGGCATCTGGTCGATCTGCCCGGCTACGGCTATGCCGAAGTTCCGGGCGCAGCCAAGGCTCACTGGGAAGCGCTGCTTTCCACGTACCTGCAATCGCGCTCGCAATTGCGCGGCATGATTCTGATGATGGATGCGCGCCGTCCGTTGACCGATCTGGACCGGCGGATGATCGAATGGTTTGCGCCAACCGGTAAGCCGATTCACGCGCTCCTGACCAAATGCGACAAATTGACGCGCCAGGAAAGCGTCAACGCGTTGCGCACCACGAACAAGGGACTTGCCGAATACCGCGCCGCGGGTTACCAGGGCGAACTGACCGCGCAGCTCTTTTCGGCGCTCAAGCGGGTAGGTATCGAGGAAGCGCACGAACTGATCGAAAGCTGGCTTATCCCCGATGTGAAGGGCGAAGAGAACTTTGCGCAGTAAATTGCGGGGTCGGCTTCAAAGCCCAAAAATGCGGTTTCGGCGGCCCATAAAAAAACCCGCCGCTTTAACGGCGGGTCAAACAGCCTAATCGAAAAACGACAGGCACCCGCTCAGGGAGGAGAAGCGGGGAGCTCAGCGCCAGGCGCCTTGCTCGATCGGTATGATATACCATTGTCTTGAAAAGTTTCCGCGAGCGGCTCCGGCCCCACCGGCACCGTCCGCGTCACCGCCCCACTCAAGATACCCACAGTTCTCGATCCCACATGAGCTTCTACCCGCACTACCGCCCGCGCCGCATGCGCCGCGACGACTTTTCGCGCCGTCTGATGCGCGAGAACATTCTCACCACCAATGACCTGATCTATCCCGTCTTCGTGGTAGACGGCACCAACGTGCGACAGGCCGTGGCGTCGATGCCCGGCGTGGAGCGCGTCTCCGTCGATCTGCTGATGAAGGTCGCCGAGCAGTGCGTCGAGCTGGGTGTGCCCGTGCTGTCGCTATTTCCGGCGATCGAGCCGTCGCTGAAAACGCCCGATGGCCGTGAGGCGACCAACCCGGCGGGCCTGATCCCTCGCGCCGTGCGCGAACTCAAGAAGCATTTCCCAGAACTGGGGGTGCTGACCGACGTCGCGCTCGACCCCTACACCAGCCACGGGCAGGACGGCGTGCTCGACGAGGCGGGCTACGTCCTCAACGACGAAACCGTCGAGATTCTGATCGAACAGGCGCGCGCGCAGGCTGAGGCGGGCGTCGACATCGTCGCGCCTTCGGACATGATGGACGGCCGCATTGGTGCCATCCGCGAAATGCTGGAAAGCGAGGACCACGTGCATACGCGCATCATGGCGTATGCGGCCAAGTTCGCATCCGCGTTCTACGGGCCGTTCCGCGACGCCGTGGGCTCCGCGACGAACCTCGGCAAGAGCAACAAGATGACGTACCAGATGGACCCGGCGAATTCCAACGAAGCGCTGCGCGAAGTAGAGGCCGACATCAACGAAGGCGCGGATATGGTGATGGTCAAACCAGGCATGCCGTACCTGGACATCGTGCGCCGTGTGAAGGACGAGTTCCGCTTTCCGACTTACGTCTACCAGGTGAGCGGCGAGTACGCGATGCTGAAGGCGGCAGCGCAGAACGGCTGGCTCGATCACGACAAGGCGATGATGGAATCACTGCTTGCGTTCAAGCGTGCCGGCGCGGACGGCGTTTTGACCTATTTTGCGCTGGATGCGGCGAGGATTTTGCGGTCGCAGAAGTGATGTGGCTTTAGGGCTGGTGGGTGCGGTTGCCGCGCCTGCCGCGGCTCCCGCGTCTGGCGCATTGGATTGCATTGATTGATGCGCGTGGGCGGTGCGCTGCCGAGGGCTTGGCGGATTGGCCCGGAAGAGAGGGAGGCGGACCTTGTGGTCGCGCCTCCTTTTTTGTGCTTGGTCGGGGAAGTGGAGGTAGGGAGCGCAAGCGGGTGGCAGGCGTGACGCTGTTGGGTGGCCTGCTGAAGTGGTGGGCTGTCTGCGGCGTACTGGGTGCTGCTGCTGCCTGCTTTCGGGCTTTCGGGCTGCCGTGCTCGTGCGCTGATGCGCCGCCGGGCGCAAAGCCAGCGCGACGTCCAGTCAGGTCGCGGAGACGCTCGCCCGCTCGAGCGAGCGCAGGAATTTGTCAGCTGATTCGTACCCCACCACTCGAAGAACTTCTTTGCCCCCGCGGTCAAAGAAAATGATCCCGGGCGGTCCGAAAAGGCCGAAACGCTTCAACAGTGCCTGATCATCAGGGTTGTTGGCGGTCACGTCGGCGCGCATTAAATTCATCTGCTTTAACTTCGCCTGGACGCGCGGGTCGCTGAAGGTGAATTTCTCCATCTCCTTGCAGCTTACGCACCAGTCCGCGTAGAAGTCGAGCATGGAGGGCCGTGGCGCCGCTTTGACGGCCTGATCGAGTTCAGCTGTCGAGCGCACCCGCTGAAACGCGAGATCCACCTGCGAGGCCGTCTGGGGCGACCCAGACTGAAGCCCGGCGCTCCCTGGCGGAACGCGCGCCGCCAGTACGGCCAGCGGTCGCAACGGGTCCGAGGAACCCGCTGCAAGCCCGACGAGGAGTACCGCTGCCCAAACGGTGAGGGCGGCGCCCAATCCGCGCCCGAGCCGCCGCCAGATCGACGCCTGCGGGAGAGGCGCCGCAAAAAATCCCAACGATGCTGCCGCGATCAACAACCAGAGCGAGCTCAACAGCATGGTAGCCGCCGCGCCGAGCACCGGCCAGACGATCCAGAGCGCCGCGGCAAGCAGCACTACGCCGAACAGTACCTTGACGCCGTCCATCCATGCGCCGGCGCGCGGCAGCAAGGTGCCGGCGCCCAGGCCGACGATCAGAAGCGGCACGCCGAGCCCGAGGCCCATCGCGAACAATGCCGCGCCCCCCAGCACCGCGTTCCCCGTATGCGCGATGAACGCGAGCACCGCAAAAAGCGGCGCAGTCATGCAGGCGCCGACCACTAAGGCGGACAGCGCGCCCATGACGGCCACGGCTGCGAACTTGCCGCCAGAGTGGCCCGCCGACGCCTGCGACACGCCATCCTGCCAGCGCTGCGGCAACGCAATATCGAAGCCGGCAATCAGCGTCAGTGCGAAAACAGTCAGCAGAATGCCGAACGTGCCCAACACCCACGGGTTCTGCAACCACGCGCCGAGACTTTGCCCCACGAGTGCGGCGGCAATGCCGAGAGCGGTGTAGACAAGCGCCATCCCGACGACATAGGCCAGCGAAAGTGCGAAACCGCGCCGACGTGTGACCCGCGCGCCTTCACCGATGATGATGGCTGAAAGAATCGGAATCATTGGGTACGAGCATGGCAACAGGCTCAGCACCATGCCTGCGACGAAGTAGAGTCCGACGATCGCGAGGAAGCCGCCGCCTTGCAGCAGCGACTGCGCATAGTCGGCGCTGGTGGCACGCTCATACCAGGGGGCGTCGCCCGCCGTGGACCGCGGTGCGGCGCCAGTACCAGCCGGCAGCAATGCCGCACCGCTCACATGGTAGACGCGCTCCATCGGTGGATAACAGATGCCGGCGTCCGCACAGCCTTGCGACGTAACAGCGAGGTCGAATCCCCCAGCCGCCTGCTTCACCGGAATCCGAATCGTCAGTTGATCGCGATACGTCTCGACGTCCTTGTTGAACGTCTGATCGAATTTGATGTGGCCCGCGGGCAATTGCGGCTCGCCGAGCGTCGCAGCGCCGTTGCGCGTCTTGAATGCGAAACGCTCGCGGTACATGTAGTAGCCGTCCGCGATCTTGTAGGTGACATCGACTTCGCCTGGCTTTTCGGTCGCGCTGAACTTGAAGGCGACCGCAGGGTCAAGGAAGTCGTCCGCAGCACGGGCAAGCGGTGTGAACTGCGCGAGAATCAGGCAGACGGACAGGAAGAATGCGACATGCAGCGCATGGCGCACACGTCGACTGAGGCAGTTAAACATGGAGCGGGCGTTGAGTTTCTGCAATGATCCACTGGCCATACGGGGCCGACGCGTCGGCTTGCCACGAGAGAATTTCAGGGGTGTCGTAGGGATGATGCGCCTGTAGGTACTGCTCGAGCTCGCGCGCCCGCGCGGGGCTGGTCTTGAACAGTAACTGAATTTCCTGCGCCGTTTCGATCTGACCTTGCCAGTGGTAGCTCGACTGCACGGCACCGAGCTGCGTGACACATGCGCACAGGCGCGCGGCGAGCGCATCCGCGGCCAGTTTCTGTGCGACGACCGCGCCGGGCACAGTCGTCAGAAGTAGAGTCACGTTCACGCTCACAGCAGGCTCCGGCAATACACAGTCGTATCGCACTATCGTATCACCTGCTCCGCGAGCGCCGCTCCTAGCGCGGACGCGCGCATGTGGCATTTCGCCGCCCAGCCTGCGCATGCCTGACTGCATCGCCGCTTGCTGGGCCAGAAACAAAAAAGCCAGGCTATGAGCCTGGCTTTCATGAACACTAAGCGCCGCAAGCTTATTCAGCTTCTTGCACTTCAACTTCTTCAACTTCCGGACGGTCGAGCAGTTCGACGAGCGCCATCGGCGCGTTGTCGCCAACTCGGAAGCCGAACTTCAGCACGCGCAGGTAGCCACCCGGACGGGTAGCGTAACGCGGGCCGAGCACTTCGAACAGCTTCGTGACCGAGTCACGATCGCGCAGGCGGTTGAAAGCCAGACGACGATTTGCCAGCGACGGCTTCTTGCCGAGCGTGATCAGCGGCTCGACAACCTTGCGGAGTTCTTTCGCCTTGGGCAGCGTGGTCTTGATGACTTCGTGCTCAATCAGCGAGTTAGACATGTTACGGAGCATTGCCAGACGGTGGCTGCTCGTGCGGTTCAGTTTCCGCAGACCATGACGGTGACGCATGTTAATTCCTTCGATTCAAAGTTTTGGTCCAGCTCTTCTATCGCACTTCTTCCACCCGAGGTTTTACCTGGACGGAGCGAGCGCACGGGCCGGTAGTGAAAAAAGACAAGACGCGGATTTTAAAGGAAAATCCGCGTCTTTGCCAGTGCAGCGGCGAGTCCCGCCACGGCTGACTGCTGGCTTACTTGTCCAGCCCTGCGGGCGGCCAGTTCTCCAGCTTCATGCCAAGCGTCAGACCACGCGACGCCAGTACTTCCTTGATTTCGTTCAGCGACTTGCGGCCGAGGTTCGGCGTCTTGAGCAGTTCGTTTTCGGTACGCTGGATCAGATCGCCGATGTAGTAGATGTTCTCGGCCTTCAGGCAGTTCGCGGAACGAACCGTCAGTTCGAGGTCATCGACCGGACGCAGCAGGATCGGATCGATCTGCGGCGCGCGCGACGGTGCTTCAGCCGTCGCTTCGGTGCCTTCCAGTGCAGCGAACACCGACAGTTGGTCCACCAGAATTCGAGCCGATTGACGGATCGCTTCTTCAGGCGAAATCACACCGTTGGTTTCAATGTTCATCACGAGCTTGTCGAGGTCGGTACGCTGTTCGACACGCGCGCTTTCCACAGCGTAGCTCACGCGGCGAACCGGCGAGAACGACGCGTCCAGCACGATACGGCCGATGATCTTGGCCGATTCCTCGCCGTAACGACGCACGTTGCCCGGCACGTAGCCGCGGCCCTTTTCAACCTTGATCTGAACGTCGAGCTTGCCGCCTTTCGACAGATGCGCGATCACGTGATCAGGGTTGATCACTTCACAATCGTGCGCCAGTTCAATATCGCCGGCGGTAACCACGCCTTCGCCTTCCTTGCGCAGCGTAACCGTCACTTCGTCACGGTTATGCAGCTTGAACACCACGCCCTTCAGGTTCAACAACAGGTTGACCACATCCTCTTGCACACCGTCGAGCGTCGAATACTCATGTACGACGCCTGCGATCGTCACTTCGGTCGGCGCATAGCCGATCATGGACGACAGCAGCACGCGCCGGAGCGCGTTACCCAAGGTGTGGCCGTAACCGCGTTCAAACGGTTCCATGACCACTTTCGCGTGGCTTTCGCCCAGCGATTCAACTGCGATGATCTTGGGCTTCAACAAACTGGTTTGCATAGGTTTTCCTTTCCAATACCCTCGGCTCGTTACACCGATAAGGCTGACCGGTAACAACCTGAAAATAAACAGCCGAGACGCCCCCTTGCGCAACGCAACGGGGTGCCCCGGCCGTTGATCCGATTACCGCGAATACAATTCGACGATCAGGCTTTCGTTGATATCGCCAGCGATGTCGCTGCGCTCCGGCTTCTGCTTGAACGTGCCTTCGAACTTCTTCGAATCGACCGAAACCCAGCTCGGCATGCCGCCTTGCTCAGCCAGCGACAGCGCTTCGAGAATACGCGCCTGCTTCTTCGACTGTTCGCGCACTGCGACAACGTCGCCTGCCTTCACTTGCATCGACGGAATGTTCGAGACGACGCCGTTCACCATGATCGCCTTGTGGCTCACGAGCTGACGCGCTTCAGCGCGCGTCGAACCGAAGCCCATGCGATACACGACGTTGTCCAGACGCGACTCGAGCAGTTGCAGCAGGTTTTCACCCGTGTTGCCCTTCAGGCGGTCGGCTTCAGCGAAGTAACGGCGGAATTGACGCTCCAGCACACCGTAGATGCGCTTCACTTTTTGCTTTTCACGCAACTGCGTGCCGTAGTCGGACGTACGTGCACCCGAAGTGCGGCCATGCTGGCCAGGCTTGCTGTCAAGCTTGCACTTGTCAGCGAGCGAACGACGGGCGCTCTTCAGGAAGAGGTCAGTGCCTTCACGGCGGGACAGCTTGGCCTTAGGGCCGATATAACGTGCCACGTTGATTCCTTCGTTGATTAGTCACGCGACTGCGGGCAATCGCGCTAGTCCGAGCCCTTTGGGTCGAACGGTGGGCTTAGTCAGTTCAATAGCGCAAGCAGCCTGTTTCGCCGGGTACTTGATCCGGCGGCAACAGGCGCTAGCGAAAACAGCGTCTTAGATGCGACGACGCTTCGGCGGACGGCAGCCGTTGTGCGGGACCGGGGTCACGTCGGAGATCGCGGTGATCTTGATGCCAAGACCATGCAACGCGCGCACCGCCGACTCACGGCCAGGACCGGGGCCCTTGATCCGCACTTCGAGGTTCTTCACGCCGTATTCCATCGCCACGCGACCAGCCGATTCGGCGGCCACCTGAGCTGCAAACGGCGTCGACTTACGCGAGCCCTTGAAGCCCTGACCACCCGACGTTGCCCAAGCAAGTGCATTGCCTTGACGATCGGTGATCGTGATGATGGTGTTGTTGAACGACGCGTGAACGTGAACCACGCCCTCGGCGACGTTCTTCTTGACCTTCTTGCGAACGCGTTGCGCCGCGGAGTTGTTCGAAGCCTTAGCCATTACGTTTTCCTGTAACTGTCAGTTCCGCTTACTTCTTCAGCGATTGCGCTGCACGACGCGGACCCTTGCGCGTACGGGCATTCGTACGCGTGCGTTGGCCGCGCAGGGGCAAGCCCTTACGATGCCGCACACCACGGTAGCAGCCGAGGTCCATCAGGCGCTTGATGTTCATCGTCGTTTCACGGCGCAGATCGCCTTCAACGATGAACTTGCCGACTTCTTCACGCAGCTTTTCGAGGTCTGCGTCGTTCAGGTCTTTGACCTTCTTCGAAAATGCCACACCAGCAGCGACGCAAATGTCGCGCGAGCGCGTGCGGCCGATACCGTAAATAGCCGTCAGGCCGATTTCAGTATGCTGGTGATTCGGGATGTTAACCCCTGCGATACGAGCCATTGTTTTTCCTCAAACAAAAAGCGCAAGCAAAAGCGCGGCGTTCAGCCTTGACGCTGTTTGTGGCGCGGATCAGAGCTGCAAATCACGCGCACAACGCCTTTGCGCTTGATGATCTTGCAATTGCGGCAAATGCGCTTAACCGATGCCATCACTTTCATGATATTACCCTTTTTTCAAATCACTTCGCCCGGAACACGATCCGCGCACGCGACAGATCGTAAGGCGTCAATTCAACCGTCACCTTGTCGCCCGGCAGGATTCGGATGTAATGCATCCGCATCTTGCCGGATATGTGTCCCAATACGACATGGCCGTTTTCCAGCTTCACCCTGAAGGTAGCGTTAGGCAGGTTTTCGATGACTTCACCCTGCATCTGGATAACATCGTCTTTGGCCATAAGTCCTTTCAACGCATCGGGACGCCGCCGCCTTTGAAATTAGCTTTCTTCAGCAGCGATTCATACTGTTGCGACATAACGTACGACTGCACCTGCGCCATGAAGTCCATTGTGACGACGACAATGATCAGCAGCGACGTTCCACCAAAATAAAACGGCACGTTCCAGCGCAGCACCAGAAACTCGGGCAGCAGGCAAACAAACACGATGTAGATCGCACCGGCCAGCGTCAGACGCGTGAGGATGCGGTCGATATATCGTGCCGTTTGATCGCCCGGGCGGATGCCAGGAACGAAAGCGCCACTCTTTTTCAGGTTGTCGGCCGTCTCTCTGCTGTTGAACACCAAAGCGGTGTAGAAAAAACAGAAGAAAACGATCGCCAACGCGTACAGCAACACGTACACGGGCTGACCGGGCTTGAGGGCTTCGGCCACATTGTGCAGCGTGTCTGCGAACCAGCTGGTGCGCGACCCCGAACTGAACCAGTTCAGGATGGTTGCCGGGAAGAGAATGATCGACGACGCAAAGATCGGCGGAATCACGCCCGACATGTTCAACTTCAGCGGCAGGTGCGAAGACTGACCGCCGTAAATCTTGTTACCGACTTGCCGCTTGGCGTAGTTCACAAGAATCTTGCGCTGGCCGCGTTCGATGAACACCACCAGATACGTCACAGCAGCAATCAGCGCGACGACTATGATCGCCGAGATGATGCTCATCGAGCCGGTTCGCACCAGTTCGAAAAGACCACCGATCGCGTTCGGGAAACCCGCTGCAATACCGCCGAAAATGATGATCGAGATACCGTTGCCAAGCCCGCGCTCCGTGATCTGCTCACCCAGCCACATCAGGAACATCGTGCCGGTCACCAGCGTCACGACCGTCGTCAACCGAAACACCATTCCCGGATCGATCACCAGAGCCGGCTGATTCTCCAAGGCCACGGCGATGCCGAATGCCTGGAACGTCGCCAGCAGGACCGTGAAGATCCGCGTGTACTGCGTGATCTTGCGCTGACCTGCCTGCCCTTCCTTCTTCAGCGCTTCGAGCTGCGGCGAAACAATTGCCAGCAGCTGCATGATGATCGATGCCGAAATGTAAGGCATGATCCCAAGCGCGAAGATCGTGAACCGCGAAAGCGCGCCACCCGAGAACATGTTGAACATGCCAAGGATGCCGCCCGACTGGCTTTGGAACAACTTCGCCAGCTGGTCCGGGTCGATACCCGGCACCGGAATGTGCGCGCCGATACGGTAGACGATCAGCGCCAGCAGCAAAAACACTGCTCGCCGACGCAGATCGCCGAACTTCGCCGCGCTGCGACCGGGTTTTGCGAGACTCGGGCTGTTAGCCAAGTACCTTCTCCGATGCAAATGCTAGTGACGGCAAATAACTTGCACGTTACTCGGCAAAAGAGCCGCCGGCTGCTTCAATCGCAGCACGCGCACCCTTCGTCGCACCCAGACCCTTCACAACGATCTTGCGCTTCAGCTCGCCCGTCGCGATGATCTTGGCGCTCTTGATCAGCTCGCCGACCAGACCGGCTTGCTTCAGAGCCAGCAGATCGACTTCGTCGACCGGCAGCTTTTCCAGATCCGAGAGACGCACTTCACCAACGAATTCCTTCGTCAGCGAGGTGAAGCCACGCTTGGGCAGGCGACGTTGCAGCGGCATTTGACCGCCTTCAAAGCCAACCTTGTGAAAGCCGCCCGAACGCGACTTCTGACCCTTGTGACCACGGCCAGCGGTCTTGCCGAGGCCGGAGCCGATACCGCGACCAACGCGACGCTTTGCGTGCTTCGCGCCTTCAGCCGGCTTCAGGTTATTCAATTCCATTATCAACTCCTTGAGTCCTGGTCAGCCGCTTAGCTGATGACCTTAACGAGGTACGAAACCTTGTTGATCATGCCGCGCACGGCCGGCGTGTCCTGCAACTCGCTAACCGAGTTGAGTCGGCGCAGGCCCAAGCCACGCACCGTTGCACGATGCGTATCACGGGTGCCGATCAGGCTCTTGACGAGCTGGACCTTGACAGTTTTTTCAGACATGGTGTCCACCTTAGCCCAGAATATCTTCGACGGACTTGCCGCGCTTCGCCGCGATATCGCCCGGGGTGGACTGCTTGCGCAGACCGTCGAGCGTTGCACGAACGAGGTTGTACGGGTTCGTCGAACCGTGGCTCTTGGCCACAACGTTCTGCACGCCCATCACGTCGAACACTGCGCGCATCGGACCACCAGCGATCACACCGGTACCGTCCTTCGCCGGAGCGAGGAGAACCATCGATGCGCCGTGCTTGCCGTGCACTTCGTGTTGCAGGGTACCGTTCTTCAGCGGCACCTTGAACATGTTGCGGCGAGCCTGTTCCATCGCCTTCTGGACAGCGACCGGCACTTCCTTCGCCTTGCCCTTGCCCATACCGACGCGGCCATCACCGTCGCCAACCACGGTCAGCGCGGCGAAGCCGAGAATACGGCCACCCTTCACGACCTTGGTCACGCGGTTGACCGAAATCATCTTTTCGCGCAGGCCGTCGTCGCGTTCGTCAGCCTGAACTTTCGCTTGCATCTTTGCCATGACGAATTCTTCCCTTAGAACTTGAGTCCGGCTTCGCGCGCCGCATCAGCCAGCGCTTTCACGCGGCCGTGGTAACGGAAACCCGAACGGTCGAAGGCGACGGATTCGATGCCGGCAGCCTTAGCCTTTTCTGCAATGCGCTTGCCGATCAGCGTAGCAGCGGCGACGTTGCCGCCCTTGCCAGTTTGGTCGGCGAGTTGCGCACGCACTTCGGCCTCGAGCGTCGAAGCGCTGGCGAGCACCTTGGTGCCGCACGGCGAGAACACTTGCGCATAGATGTGCGTGTTCGTGCGATGCACGGCGAGACGCGCGACCTGCAGCTCAGCGATCTTGATACGCGTCTGACGAGCGCGGCGCAGGCGAGATTGAGTCTTATCCATGATTGCGCACCCTTACTTCTTCTTCGTTTCTTTGAGGATCACGACCTCGTTGGCGTAGCGCACACCCTTGCCCTTATAGGGCTCCGGCGGGCGATAGCCGCGCACTTCTGCAGCGACCTGGCCAACTTTCTGCTTGTCGATCCCCTTGATCACGATTTCGGTTTGCGACGGGGTCTCAGCCTTCACGCCTTCCGGCATCTGGTGCACCACGGGGTGCGAGAAACCCAGCGACAGGTTCAGCTTGTCGCCTTGCGCCTGTGCACGATAACCAACGCCAACCAGCGTCAGCTTGCGCTCGAAACCCTTCGTCACGCCGTTCACCATGTTCGCAACCAGTGCGCGCATCGTGCCCGACATCGCATTCGCTTCGCGGCTTTCGTCAACCGGCTCGATCTTCAGAATGCCGTTTTCGTTCACCACTTTCACGAGGCGGTTTGCCGCCTGCGTAATCGTACCCAGCGGGCCCTTGACGGTGATGCGATCATCGCTCAGGGCCACTTCTGCGCCTTGCAGCGCGATCGGGCTCTTACCTACTCGAGACATGTTTCTCTCCTTTCGGCCTTAAGCGACGTAGCAGATGACTTCGCCGCCAACGCCCGTTGCGCGCGCCTTGCGGTCCGTCATCACGCCCTTCGGCGTCGACACGATTGCCACGCCGAGGCCATTCATGACCACGGGGATGTCGTTACGGCCGCGGTACACACGCAGACCAGGCTTCGAAACGCGTTCAATGCGCTCGATAACCGGACGGCCAGCGTAGTACTTCAACACGATGTTCAATTCAGACTTCGCACCTTCGGACTTCACTGCGAAATCGTCGATATAACCTTCGTCCTTCAGGACCTGCGCAATCGCAACCTTGACTTTCGACGAGGGCATAGTCACCGAGACTTTCTCAACCATCTGCGCGTTGCGGATGCGAGTCAGCATATCGGCGATAGGATCACTCATGCTCATTTATGTTTCTCCTATTACCAGCTCGCCTTGGTCAGGCCAGGGATCTCGCCGCGGAACGCGATTTCGCGAATCTTGTTACGCGCCAGCCCGAATTTACGGAACGTACCGCGCGGACGACCGGTAATTGCGCAACGATTGCGCTTACGGGTCGGGTTAGAGTTGCGCGGCAATTGTTGCAGTTCCAGACGTGCTGCGTAATGCTCTTCGTCCGACTTGCTCATATCGCTAATGATCGCCTTCAACTCTGCACGCTTGGGCGCGTACTTAGCAGCGAGGCGAGCACGCTTCTTTTCACGTTCGATCAGTGCCAGTTTAGCCACGGTAACCTCAGTTTCTGAACGGGAACTTGAAGCTGGCGAGCAGAGCCTTTGCTTCGTCGTCGGTCTTCGCAGTCGTCGTGATGCTGATGTTCAGCCCACGCAGTGCGTCGATCTTGTCGTAGTCGATTTCGGGGAAAATGATCTGCTCTTTCACACCGATGTTGTAGTTGCCGCGACCGTCGAACGCACGACCCGACACGCCGCGGAAGTCACGCACACGCGGGAGCGCGACCGTCACGAAACGGTCCAGGAATTCGTACATTGCCTGACCACGGAGCGTGACCATTGCACCGATCGGATAGCCCTGACGGATCTTGAAGCCAGCAATTGCCTTTCGTGCCTTCGTGATCACCGGCTTCTGGCCTGCGATCTTCGTCAGGTCGCCAACGGCGTTTTCGATGATCTTCTTGTCAGCAACCGCTTCGCCAAGGCCCATGTTCAGGGTGATCTTGGTGATGCGCGGCACTTCCATCACGGACTTGTACCCGAACTTCTCGATGAGGCCGGGCACAACCTTTTCTTTGTAAAACTCTTGCAGACGAGCCATTTTTTTACTCCGCAGCGTCAGGCGCTCAGCACGGCACCGGTCGTCTTAAGGAAACGGACTTTCTTGTCTCCTTCGACCTTGATGCCTACACGCGACGCCTTGCCATTCGCGTCGACCAATGCGACGTTCGAAATTTGCAGCGGCATCGTCCTGGCTTCCACGCCACCCGTCGTACCCTTCATCGGGTTCGGCTTGACGTGTTTCTTGACGAGGTTGATACCCTCGACAGTGACCTTGCCATCGCCAACGGACAGCACGACACCGCGCTTGCCTTTATCTTTGCCGGTGATGACGATAACTTCGTCACCTTTGCGAATCTTGTTCATCGCGACTCCTTACAGCACTTCAGGTGCCAACGAAACGATCTTCATGAATCGTTCGCTGCGCAACTCGCGCGTGACAGGCCCGAAAATACGGGTGCCAATAGGTTCGAGCTTGGCATTCAACAGCACTGCGGCATTGCCGTCGAACTTGATCAGCGAGCCGTCCTGACGGCGCACGCCCTTGGCGGTACGAACCACCACGGCGTTATAAATTTCGCCTTTCTTCACGCGCCCGCGCGGCGTTGCTTCTTTGACGGTCACCTTGATGATGTCGCCAATGCTGGCATAACGACGCTTCGAGCCGCCGAGCACCTTGATGCACATGACTTCACGCGCACCCGTGTTGTCGGCCACTTCAAGCCGAGTTTCGGTCTGGATCATGGTTTATCTTTCCCAACTTAATCCGGTCACACCACCATGGCGCACCCGGTCAGTCTTGGTCCCGTCAGCCAATCGGCTGCTTGGGTTAGAACAGCAGCGACGGCAAACGAAACCCGCCATCGCAATCCGGTGAATCCTTCGGGACAGGCTGGCGCCTGAACCGCTTCCCCCACCAACTTCGCCCGCGACGGGGCTCCCATAAAGAGGGAAGACCGAGATTATAACAAATAATCTCGGTCTTGCAAGCGAAATCTACTGCGATTTCAACTACTTCTACAGCTTCGCGGCGTCAGATGACGCGAGCAGCCTCGACCAGGCGAGCCACGACCCAAGCCTTCGTCTTCGAAATCGGACGAGTTTCCTGGATTTCAACGAGGTCGCCCTCGTTGTACGTGTTCGCGTCGTCGTGCGCGTGGTACTTCTTCGAGCGCACAACGTACTTGCCGTAAATCGGGTGCTTCACGCGGTGCTCGACCAGCACGGTGACCGTCTTGTCCATCTTGTTGCTGACGACCTTGCCGACCAGCGTCCGCTTGAGCGAGGTTTTTACGCTATCGTTCATTTCTGGTTCGCCTTCTCAGTCAGGACGGTCCGCACACGTGCGATGTCGCGACGAACCTTCTTCAGCTGGCTCGTGTTCGTGAGCTGCTGGGTCGCGAGTTGCATGCGCAGGCCGAATTGCGCCTTCAGCAGGTCCGACAGCTCCTTGTTGAGCGCGGCCTGATCTTTCTGGTGAAGTTCGGAAGCCTTCATCATTTGCTCCTTAGGCGCCAAGCTGACGCACGATGAAGGTCGTCTTCAGCGGCAGCTTCGCTGCGGCCAGACGGAACGCTTCGCGTGCCAGCTCTTCGGTTACGCCGTCCATTTCGTACAGCATCTTGCCCGGTTGAATCTCTGCGACGTAGTACTCAGGGTTACCTTTACCGTTACCCATACGCACTTCCGCCGGCTTGTGCGAGATCGGCTTGTCCGGGAAGATGCGAATCCAGATGCGGCCACCACGCTTGATGTGACGCGTCATTGCACGACGTGCCGCTTCAATCTGGCGCGCGGTCAGGCGACCACGACCGATAGCCTTCAGGCCGAACTCACCGAACGACACCGCGTTACCGCGGGTTGCGACGCCGGTGTTACGACCTTTCTGCTCTTTGCGATACTTTCTGCGTTTCGGTTGCAGCATCGTTATTCTCCAGTCTTCCCGTCGCCGCCGGCACCGCCAGCACGACGAGGAGCGCCACGGCGTGCACCTGCCGGGCCACCACCTTCACCATCGCGACGCGGACGGCGATCGCCACCCGGACGTGCGTTGCGGCGCGGACGCTTTTCTTCGGCGACTTCTTCAACCACCGGTGCGTCGTTGCGGCCGAGCGTGTCGCCCTTGTAGACCCACACCTTCACGCCGATGATGCCGTACGTCGTCTTCGCTTCCGAAGTCGCGTAGTCGATATCAGCACGCAGCGTATGAAGCGGCACGCGACCTTCGCGATACCATTCCGTACGAGCGATTTCGATACCGTTCAGACGGCCAGCGCTCATGATCTTGATGCCTTGAGCACCCAGACGCATCGCGTTTTGCATCGCACGCTTCATCGCGCGGCGGAACATGATCCGGCGCTCGAGCTGTTGCGTGATCGAGTCAGCGATCAGCTGCGCATCCGTTTCCGGCTTGCGGATTTCTTCGATGTTGACGTGAACCGGAACGCCCATGCGCTTTTGCAGCTCGGACTTGAGCAGTTCAATGTCTTCACCCTTCTTGCCGATCACGACACCCGGACGTGAGCTGAAAATCGTGATACGCGCGTTCTTTGCAGGACGCTCGATCACCACGCGGCCGACGGACGCGTTCTTCAGCTTCTTCTTCAGGTATTCACGAACACCGATGTCTTCCTGCAACATCGCCGCGAAATTGTTGTTGTTCGCGTACCAACGCGACGCCCAATTGCGGCTGACGGCCAAACGGAAGCCAGTCGGATGAATTTTCTGTCCCATCGTATGACCCCTTAATTCCCGACCGTCACAGTGATGTGACAGGATTGCTTCTCGATGCGGTTACCGCGGCCCTTAGCGCGCGCGGTGAAACGCTTGAGCGACGCAGCCTTGTCGATGTAGATGCTCGTAATCTTGAGCTCATCGATATCGGCGCCTTCGTTGTGCTCCGCATTCGCGATCGCCGACAGCACGACCTTTTTCACGATTCCCGCAGCCTTCTTCGGCGAGAACGTCAGAACGTTCAGCGCCTTGTCGACCGGCAAACCGCGGATCTGGTCAGCCACAAGGCGCGTTTTCTGCGCCGAGATGCGGGCACCGCGATGAATTGCTTTCACTTCCATCTTGAGCCCCTTATTTCTTAGCCTTCTTGTCGGCTGCATGACCCTTGAACGTACGGGTCAGTGCGAACTCGCCAAGCTTGTGGCCGACCATGTTTTCCGAGATGTACACCGGAACGTGTTGACGGCCGTTGTGAACGGCGATCGTCAGACCGATGAAATCCGGGAGGATCGTCGAGCGACGCGACCAGGTTTTGATCGGCTTCTTATCCCGCGAAGCTGCTGCCGCCTCAACTTTCTTCAGCAAATGGGCGTCGCAGAACGGACCTTTTTTTACAGAACGTGCCATTGCCTACTCCTTAACGCTTGTGACGGCGCTGGACGATCATGCTCGTCGTGCGCTTGTTGCTGCGGGTGCGATAACCCTTAGCAGGCGTGCCCCACGGGCTCACCGGATCGCGACCTGCAGCCGTCTTGCCTTCACCACCACCGTGCGGGTGATCAACCGGGTTCATTGCAACGCCGCGCACCGTCGGGCGGATACCGCGCCAGCGGTTCGCGCCAGCCTTACCGATTTGACGGAGGCTATGCTCTTCGTTGCCAACTTCACCGATCGTCGCGCGGCACTCGACGTGGACGCGGCGGATTTCACCGGAGCGCAGGCGGACCTGTGCGTAGATGCCTTCACGAGCCAGCAGCATTGCCGACGTACCGGCCGAACGCGCCATTTGCGCGCCCTTGCCCGGCAACATTTCGATGCAGTGGATCGTCGTACCGACCGGAATATTGCGGATCGGCAGCGTGTTGCCTGCACGGATCGGCGCTTCGGAACCCGACATCAGTTGCTGACCGACGGTCACACCCTTCGGCGCAATGATGTAACGGCGCTCGCCGTCTGCGTACAGAACCAGCGCGATGTTCGCGCTACGGTTCGGATCGTATTCCAGACGCTCGACCTTCGCTGCGATGCCGTCCTTGTTGCGACGGAAATCGACGACGCGATAATGGTGCTTATGACCACCGCCCTTATGACGCGTGGTGATGTGGCCATTGTTGTTACGGCCGGCGGTCGAGGACTGCGAGTCGAGCAGCGGTGCGAACGGCTTGCCCTTGTACAGGTCCTTGTTGACCACCTTCACCATCGCACGGCGACCCGGCGAAGTCGGCTTAACTTTAACGATTGCCATGATTACTTGGCCTCCGCTTCAAAGTTGATTTCCTGGCCGGGCTTCAGGCAGACGTACGCCTTCTTCACGTCCTTGCGCTTGCCCATGAAGCGGCCAAAGCGCTTGGCTTTGCCCTTCGAGACCAGCACGTTGACGGAATTGACTTCCACCTTGAACAGCAGCTCGACTGCAGCTTTCACTTCCTGCTTCGTGGCATCGGGCGCGACTTCGAACACAACTTGTTCGTTCTTGTCGGCCACCAGCGTCGCCTTTTCGGAGATCACCGGCGCGAGCAGGACCTGCATCAAACGATGATCGTTTTTGCGAATCTCGCTCATGACAGCAACTCCTCGATCTGGGCGACCGCAGCCTTCGTGATCAGGACCTTCTTGAAGTAGATCAGCGACAGCGGGTCGGCGTAACGCGGCTCGACAACCGCCACGTGGGCGAGGTTGCGCGACGCGAGGTACAGGTTTTCGTCAACCGTGTCGGTAATCACCAGCACGGAGTCGAGACCCATCGCCTTGAATTTTTCGGCCAGCAGCTTGGTCTTCGGCGCTTCGAGCGTCAGCTCGTCGACCACCGAGATACGGCCTTCGCGAGCCAGCTGCGAGAAGATCGAGCAGAGACCTGCGCGATGCATCTTCTTGTTGACCTTGTGCGAAAAGTTTTCTTCCGGCGAATTCGGGAAGATCCGGCCACCGCCGCGCCACAGCGGGCTCGACGACATACCGGCACGGGCACGGCCCGTACCCTTCTGGCGCCACGGCTTCTTGGTCGTGTGCTTGACTTGCTCACGGTCCTTCTGCGCGCGGTTGCCGCTACGGGCATTCGCTTGATACGCCACCACGACCTGGTGAATCAGGGCTTCGTTGTAGTCACGGCCGAACACGACGTCCGACGCGCTAACGCCTGCACCTTCCTGACCATTGGCATTCAGGAGCTTAAGTTCCATTATTTCGCTCCTTTCACGGCACGCGTCTTCACGGCCGGCGTAACGAATACCTTGCCACCCTTCGCACCCGGAACGGCGCCCTTGACCAGCAACAGCTTGCGGTCAGCGTCGATACGAGCGATCTCGAGGTTTTGCACCGTTACCGTTTCGTCACCCATGTGACCGGTCATGCGCTTACCCGGGAAAACACGACCCGGATCCTGCGCCATGCCGATCGAGCCCGGCACGTTGTGCGAGCGCGAGTTACCGTGCGATGCACGGCCGGATGCGAAGTTGTAACGCTTGATGGTACCGGCGTAGCCCTTACCGATCGACACGCCTTGCACGTCGACCTTCTGGCCCACTTCGAACAGGTCAGGACCGACCACGGCGCCGTTCGACAACTCGGCAGCCTTAGCGGCGTCGATCTGGAATTCTTTGAGGATTTCACCGGCTTGAACACCGGCTTTGGCGAGATGACCGGCCAACGGCTTCGTCACGCGCGATGCACGGCGCGTACCGAATGCAACCTGCACGGCCGTGTAGCCGTCGGTTTCAACAGTCTTGATCTGCGTCACGCGGTTGTCGGACACGTCCAGCACGGTAACGGGAATCGAATCCCCTTCAGCCGTGAAGATACGGGTCATGCCAACCTTGCGACCTACGAGTCCAAGGCTCATCGTTTTCTCCATTCCCGACTGCGATTGGTCGGGGCTAATTTACAAAATGCCGGTGCCGTTTCGGGCGTGAAACCACGCTGCAGCACACCGACTTTTTTGCGCAAATGCGCGAAAAGCCTTGCATTATAGCGAGGCTTTTCGTTTTTCGCAAGCAATCAAAGACTTAGCGTCGCCCGCGCGGGCAGGCAACGCCCGAGAGCCTTACTGCAGCTTGATTTCGACGTCCACGCCAGCCGGCAGGTCCAGCTTCATCAGCGCGTCGACGGTCTTGTCCGTCGGATCGACGATGTCCATCAGGCGTTGGTGGGTGCGGATTTCGAGCTGATCGCGCGACGTCTTGTTGACGTGCGGCGAGCGCAGGATGTCGAAGCGTTGAATGCGGGTGGGCAGGGGCACCGGACCACGAACGATTGCGCCAGTCCGCTTCGCCGTGTCGACGATTTCAGCAGCCGACTGGTCGATCAGGCGATAGTCGAAAGCCTTCAGGCGAATACGGATTTTCTGGTTCTGCATGACAATTCCTTGAAAAGAGCGAGGCGGTATTGCGCCGCCAGGTAGTAAAAGAACGTAGAGCCGGGTGCCCGCCCGGGGCGGGCGCCCGGCTCCGGGCACCACTTACTGCAAGTTAATCCGCGATTTTACTCGAGAATCTTGGCAACGACACCTGCGCCGACGGTACGGCCGCCTTCACGGATAGCGAAGCGCAGACCTTCTTCCATCGCGATCGGGTTGATCAGCTTCACCGTGATCGACACGTTGTCGCCCGGCATGACCATTTCCTTGTCCTTCGGCAGCTCGATCGAGCCCGTCACGTCCGTCGTACGGAAGTAGAACTGCGGACGGTAGTTGTTGAAGAACGGCGTGTGGCGGCCGCCTTCGTCCTTGCTCAGCACGTACACTTCTGCCGTGAAGTGCGTGTGCGGGTTGATCGAACCCGGCTTGGCCAGCACCTGGCCACGCTCCACGTCTTCGCGCTTCGTGCCGCGCAGCAGGATACCCACGTTGTCGCCTGCCTGACCCTGGTCGAGCAGCTTGCGGAACATTTCCACGCCCGTGCAGGTCGTCTTCACCGTCGGCTTGATACCGACGATTTCGATTTCCTCGCCGACCTTGATGACGCCGCGCTCAACGCGACCCGTCACCACCGTGCCGCGACCCGAGATCGAGAACACGTCTTCCACCGGCATCAGGAACGTGCCGTCCACAGCGCGCTCCGGCGTCGGGATGTACGTGTCCAGCGCGTCGGCCAGGTTCATGATCGCCACTTCGCCCAGCTCGCCCTTGTCGCCTTCCAGCGCCAGCTTGGCCGAACCCTTGATGATCGGCGTGTCGTCGCCCGGGAAGTCGTACTTCGACAGAAGCTCGCGCACTTCCATCTCGACCAGCTCCAGCAGCTCGGCGTCGTCCACCATGTCGCACTTGTTCAGGAACACGATGATGTACGGCACACCGACCTGACGCGCCAGCAGGATGTGCTCACGCGTTTGCGGCATCGGGCCGTCAGCGGCCGAGCACACGAGGATCGCGCCGTCCATCTGTGCCGCGCCCGTGATCATGTTCTTCACATAGTCAGCGTGGCCCGGGCAGTCGACGTGTGCGTAGTGGCGGTTAGCCGTTTCGTACTCGACGTGCGCGGTGTTGATCGTGATGCCACGTGCCTTTTCTTCCGGCGCCGCGTCGATCTGGTCGTATGCCTTCGCTTCGCCGCCGAACTTCTGCGTCAGAACCGTCGTGATCGCTGCCGTCAGCGTGGTCTTGCCGTGGTCAACGTGACCGATCGTGCCGACGTTCACGTGCGGCTTGGTCCGTTCGAATTTACCTTTAGCCATGTTTCTCTTCTTTCAAAAAGTTAATCGTTAATGACTTGCCGCGCGATTACTTCGACTTGGCGTTGATGATCGCTTCCGACACGTTACGCGGTGCTTCGGCGTAGTGCTTGAACTCCATCGTGTACGTTGCACGACCTTGGGTCAGCGAGCGCAGCGACGTCGAGTAGCCGAACATTTCCGACAGCGGCACTTCGGCGCGAACGATCTTGCCGCCGCCAACCATGTCTTCCATGCCCTGGACGATACCGCGACGGCCCGACAGGTCGCCCATCACGTTGCCCATGTAGTCTTCCGGCGTTTCAACTTCCACAGCCATCATCGGTTCGAGGATGACCGGGTTTGCCTTGCGCATTGCTTCCTTGAACGCCATCGAACCAGCCATGCGGAACGCATTTTCGTTCGAGTCGACGTCGTGGTACGAACCGAAGGTCAGGTGAACCTTCACGTCAACGACCGGGAAGCCTGCCAGCACGCCTGCCTTCAGCGTTTCCTGGATACCCTTGTCGACTGCCGGAATGTATTCACGCGGAATCACGCCGCCCTTGATCTCGTCGAGGAACTCGTAACCCTTGCCCTGCTCGTTCGGCTCCAGCGTGATCACAGCGTGACCGTACTGACCGCGGCCGCCCGACTGCTTGACGAACTTGCCGTCGACATCAGCCGCCGTGCTGCGAATGGTTTCGCGGTAAGCCACTTGCGGCTTGCCGACGGTAGCTTCCACGCCGAACTCGCGCTTCATGCGGTCGACCAGAATTTCGAGGTGGAGCTCGCCCATGCCCGAAATAATGGTCTGGCCCGATTCTTCGTCCGTTTGCACGCGGAACGACGGGTCTTCCTGAGCCAGACGGTTCAGTGCCAGACCCATCTTTTCCTGGTCAGCCTTGGTCTTCGGCTCGACAGCCTGCGAAATCACCGGCTCCGGGAACACCATGCGCTCGAGCACGATCGGGTTTTGCGGATCGCACAGCGTGTCGCCCGTGGTTGCTTCCTTCAGGCCGACCGCGGCAGCGATGTCGCCCGCGCGCACTTCCTTGATTTCTTCACGCTGGTTCGCGTGCATCTGCAGAATACGGCCCAGACGTTCCTTCTTGTCCTTGGTCGCGTTCAGCACCGTGTCGCCCGAATTGACGACGCCCGAGTACACACGGAAGAAGATCAGCTGGCCGACGAACGGGTCGGTCATGATCTTGAATGCCAGTGCCGAGAACTTTTCGTCGTCGGCAGCGCGGCGCTCAGCCTTTTCACCGCTTTCCAGTTCACCCGTAACCGGCGGAATGTCGATCGGCGACGGCAGGAAGTCCAGAACCGCGTCCAGCATACGCTGCACGCCCTTGTTCTTGAACGCGGTGCCGCACAGCATCGGCTGGATTTCGCAAGCGATCGTACGGTCGCGCAGGCCCTTGATGATTTCCGCTTCAGAGAGCTCGCCCTCTTCCAGGTACTTGTTCATCAGCTCTTCGCTCGACTCGGCAGCCGCTTCGATCATCTTTTCGCGCCACTCGTTGCACGAATCGACCAGTTCAGCCGGGATGTCTTCGTACGAGAACTTGGTGCCCTGGGACGCGTCGTCCCAAATGATCGCCTTCATCTTCATCAGGTCGACGACGCCCGTGAAGTTTTCTTCTGCACCGATAGGCACAACGACCGGGACCGGGTTTGCCTTCAGACGCAGCTTGAGCTGGTCGTAAACCTTGAAGAAGTTCGCGCCGGTACGGTCCATCTTGTTGATGAACGCGAGACGGGGAACCTTGTACTTGTTAGCCTGACGCCACACGGTTTCCGACTGGGGCTGAACGCCGCCCACTGCGCAGTACACCATGCACGCGCCGTCGAGCACGCGCATCGAGCGCTCGACTTCAATCGTGAAGTCGACGTGGCCCGGGGTGTCGATGATGTTGATGCGGTGCTCGGCGCGGTCGCCAGCCATGCCTTTCCAGAACGCCGTCGTAGCAGCCGACGTAATCGTGATGCCGCGTTCCTGCTCCTGCTCCATCCAGTCCATGGTGGCGGCGCCGTCGTGAACTTCACCAATCTTGTGGTTCACGCCGGTGTAGAACAGGATGCGCTCGGTCGTCGTCGTCTTGCCGGCGTCGATGTGAGCGCTAATACCGATGTTACGGTAGCGCTCGATAGGTGTCTTGCGAGCCACTTTGATCCTCTATGGGGATGACGCGATGCGAGAAAATACCCATCGCGCTGTAACACAAACGGGCGAGGCGCCTGATAAGCGCACCCGCCCGGAATTTCTTTCCGTATTTGCCTGCTAACCCGGGGTCGGGAAGCTTAGAAACGGAAATGCGAGAACGCCTTGTTGGCTTCTGCCATCCGGTGAACTTCGTCGCGCTTCTTCATTGCGCCGCCACGGCCTTCGGCCGCTTCGGAGAGTTCACCTGCCAGACGCAGGGCCATCGACTTCTCGCTGCGCTTCTTCGCGGCTTCACGCAGCCAACGCATCGCCAATGCCATACGACGCGACGGGCGCACTTCGACCGGAACCTGATAGTTCGCACCACCAACGCGGCGGCTCTTGACTTCGACCACCGGCTTGACGTTGTTGAGCGCTACCGTGAACACTTCCAGCGGGTCCTTGCCACCCTTGGTCTGGATCTGTTCGAAAGCGCCGTACACGATGCGCTCAGCAACCGACTTCTTGCCGGAGAGCATCAGCACGTTCATGAACTTAGCTACATCAACGTTACCGAACTTCGGATCCGGCAACACTTCCCGCTTGGGGACTTCGCGACGACGCGGCATGTTTCTTCCTTTGACTTTTCAGTTGGAGCTGGGTTGAACCCATCTAGCCCCGCGGCCACCAACTAACCCGATTCATCTCAACGATTTACCAGCCTGGTCGGGTGACCACTTACTCGATAGCACCGGCGATTCCGGCACCACCGCTATTACCGCCTTTGCAGGCGACCTGAACTGCTGACCGGCTGATTACTTGCCGGCCTTGGCGCGCTTCGCACCGTACTTCGAGCGAGCCTGCTTACGATCCTTGACGCCCTGGGTATCCAGCGAGCCGCGAACCATGTGGTAACGCACACCCGGCAAGTCCTTCACACGGCCGCCGCGAATCAGCACGACCGAGTGTTCCTGCAGGTTGTGGCCTTCACCACCGATGTACGAAATGACTTCGAAGCCGTTCGTGAGGCGCACCTTCGCAACCTTACGGAGTGCCGAGTTCGGCTTCTTCGGCGTCGTGGTGTACACACGGGTGCACACGCCGCGACGCTGGGGGCAGTCCTGCAAGGCCGGGCTCTTGCTCTTCGTCGTTTCCGACGTGCGGCCTTTGCGAACCAGTTGATTGATGGTTGGCATTGTTTATTCCTGAAATTGAACAAAATCGACGCATCTGTTTTCGGGCAAAGCGAAAGCGCCTGCGCATCGAACTTCCGGCTCGGGTCACAACCATGCGGGCAGCGCCCGCGCGCAAGCATCCCAAGAACCGGAACCTAGCATAATATTCCGAAAACACTAAGTGAGTCAACAGGTTGCAATGCTTCGCAGACCTGCGGAGCTCGCTTGGTGATGCCCGCCGCGTCAATCCGCCGCGACGACTTCCAGCAATTCTTCGCCGAAACGGTCCAGCTTGCGGGCGCCCATGCCTGGAATGCCGCGCAGATCCTCGATCGAATCGGGGCCGTTGCGGGCGATCTCCGCGAGCGTGGCATCGTGGAAAATCACATACGCAGGCACGCCGTCGCTCTTCGCGGTTTCCGTGCGCCACGCGCGCAGCCGTTCCCAGCGCGCGCGCTCGCGCGGTCCCATGCCGACCGTGGGATCCGCGCGCTCGCTCGTCCGCCCCGACGACTGACGCGTGCGCGTAGGCTTCACATAGCGGCGCATCGTGACGCTCTGCTCGCCTTTCAGCACCGGCTTGCTGGCTTCGGTAAGAACCAGCGAGCCGAACCCTTCGTGGTCCACCGTCAGATAGCCGAACGCCACCAGCTGGCGAAAGACCGCGCGCCATTCCGGTTCGCCGAGCGCCGCGCCAATGCCAAAGGTAGTCAGCTTCTCATGACCGCGCTGCAGTATTTTTTCGCTGCGGTTGCCGCGCAGAATGTCGATCAGATGGCCGGCGCCGAAGTTGAAACCACTTGCCCTTTGCGCGCGGAACACGCAGGACAACGCCATCTGCGCCTCGCGCGTCGCGTCCCAGGTGGCCGGCGGCTCGAGGCAGTTGTCGCAGTTGCCGCAAGGCTGGCTCGATTCGCCGAAATAAGCGAGCAATCGCACGCGCCGGCAGGTCGCTGCTTCGCACAAGCCCAGAAGTGCATCGAGCTTGCCCGTTTGCACGCGCTTGTGGGCGTCGTCGGCGTCGGACTCGTCGATCATCTTGCGCTGCTGGACGACGTCGCCGAGTCCATAGGCCATCCACGCGTTGGACGGCATGCCGTCGCGCCCCGCGCGGCCGGTTTCCTGGTAATAGCCTTCCACGCTCTTCGGCAAATCCAGGTGGGCGACAAAGCGCACGTCGGGCTTGTCGATACCCATGCCGAAGGCGATCGTCGCGCACATCACGATGCCCTCTTCGCGCTGGAACATCTCCTGATGCTTCTGCCGCGTCTCGAATTCCATGCCTGCGTGATAAGGCAGCGCGCGCATGCCTTTCTCCTTGAGCCACTCGGCCGTTTCTTCTACTTTGCGCCGCGACAGACAATAGACGACGCCGGCGTCGGTCGTGCCGTCGGCGCGCGTATGCTCGGCGCGGATAAAGTCGAGCAATTGCGTGCGCGCATTGTCCTTTTCGACGATCCGGTAGCGGATGTTCGGCCGGTCGAAGCTCGACACGAAGACGCGCGCGTCGTCCAGCGCAAGGCGGTGGATGATCTCGTCGCGCGTGATTGCGTCCGCCGTGGCAGTCAGCGCAATGCGCGGCACGTTGGGGAAACGCTCGTGCAGCACCGACAGCTGAATGTATTCGGGCCGGAAATCGTGCCCCCATTGCGACACGCAGTGCGCTTCGTCGATCGCGAACAAGCCGATACGGGTGCGCTCGAGCAGCTCCTGAAAACGCGGCGTCATCAAGCGTTCCGGCGCGACGTAAAGCAGATCGATCTCGCCGTCGCGCAGCGCGCGCTCCGTCGCCATCGCCTCGGCGCTCGAAAGAGTGGAGTTCAGGTAAGCGGCGCGTACACCGACTTCCGTGAGCGCAGCGACCTGATCCTGCATGAGTGCGATCAGCGGAGACACCACGATGCCTGTGCCCAAGCCGCGCTCACGGCGCACAAGCGACGGAATCTGGTAACACAGCGATTTGCCGCCACCCGTTGGCATCAGCACGAGACAGTCGCCGCCGCTGGCGACGTGCTCGACAATTTCGCCCTGCTGTCCTCGAAATGCGGGGTAGCCAAAAACTTCGTTGAGGATTTCGAGCGGACGGGACATGAATTTGACGGAGGCGGCGTAAAACGGGTGTCACGAATTTTACCAACGCATTCGTGCTGCGCCCGCGCTTTGCAACAACGTTAGCCATCGGCCTACGAATCGGCAAAAGCACGTAAGAAGCGGCGCATAAAAAAAAGCCGCTCAGTCGAAACTGAGCGGCTTCGCTGGCTGCTGAGCCCAGGCGGCTTGCGCCGCCCGGACTTATTCGCCGGAGTGCTGCTGTTCGGCGGCCGGGGTTTCCGGCGTACCGAATTCGAACGACTCTTCCGCTGCAATCTGATCGAAACGCTCGCGGTCGGACAGTTCCTTGCTCTTGCGCGCCTTGTGGAACGCGAGGCCCGTACCCGCCGGAATCAGACGGCCGACAATCACGTTTTCCTTCAGACCACGCAGATCGTCGCGCTTACCCATGATCGCCGCTTCGGTCAGCACGCGCGTCGTTTCCTGGAACGACGCAGCGGAGATGAACGAATCGGTCGACAGCGACGCCTTCGTGATACCGAGCAGGACGTTCTCGTACGTTGCCGGACGCTTGTCTTCCGCGATCATGCGGTCGTTTTCGTCGAGCATGTCCGACCGCTCGACCTGTTCGCCCGGGATGAAACGCGTATCGCCGTTGTCCGTAATCTGCACGCGGCGCAGCATCTGACGAACAATCACTTCAATGTGCTTGTCGTTGATCTTCACGCCTTGCAGACGGTACACGTCCTGCACTTCGTCCACGATGTAGCGCGACAGCGCCTCGACGCCCTGCAGACGCAGGATGTCGTGCGGATCCGCCGGTCCGTCCACGATCATTTCGCCCTTGTTGACGACCTGACCATCGTGAACCAGAACCTGCTTTTCCTTCGCGATCAGGAACTCGTGCTGGTTGCCCTCGAGGTCCGTAATAACGAGACGCTGCTTGCCCTTCGTGTCCTTACCGAACGACGTGGTACCCGTGACTTCCGCCAGGATACCTGCGTCCTTCGGCGAACGTGCTTCGAACAGTTCCGCCACACGCGGCAGACCGCCGGTAATGTCACGCGTCTTCTGCGATTCGGTCGGGATACGTGCGAGCACTTCGCCGACCTGCACTTGCTGACCGTCCTTCACGGTGATCAGAGCGCCGACCTGGAAGCCGATCTGCACCGAGTGCTCGGTGTTCGGGATCTTGACTTCCTCGCCGTTCGCGTCGAGCAGCTTGACCTGCGGACGCACGGTCTTCGAAGCTTGCGAACCGCGCCGCTTCACGTCGATCACGACCAGCGTGGACAGACCGGTCACGTCGTCGATCTGCTTGGCAACCGTCACGCCTTCTTCGACGTTTTCGAACTTCACCGTGCCACCGTACTCGGTGATGATCGGACGCGTCATCGGGTCCCACGTCGCCAGTTGCGTGCCGGCCTTGATCTGCGCGCCGTCAAGCTGCAACAGCGTCGCGCCGTACGGCACCTTGTGACGTTCACGCTCGCGGCCGTGGTCGTCGGTGATCATCGCTTCGCCCGAACGCGAAATGACGATCTGCTCGCCCTTCGCGTTGGTAACGTAACGCATCGTCGACGTGAAACGCACCGTACCGTTCGACTTGGCTTCAACCGACGAAGCCACTGCCGCACGCGACGCCGCACCACCGATGTGGAACGTACGCATGGTCAGCTGTGTGCCCGGCTCACCGATCGACTGAGCAGCGATCACACCCACCGCCTCGCCGACGTTCACGAGCGAACCGCGGCCCAGGTCGCGGCCATAGCAGGCTGCGCACAGACCGTAGCGCGTTTCGCAGGTAAGCGGCGTGCGCACGCGCACTTCGTCGATGCCGAGGCGTTCGATTTCTTCGACCGCGTCTTCGTCGAGCAACGTGCCCGCTTCGTACAGCGTTTCCTGCGATTCCGGATTGACGACGTCAGCCACCGCCACGCGACCCAGAATACGGTCACGCAGTGCCTCGACGACTTCACCGCCTTCCACCAGCGCCTTCATGGCCACGCCTTGCGACGTGCCGCAATCGTCCTCGACCACCACCAGGTCCTGCGTGACGTCGACGAGACGACGCGTCAGGTAGCCCGAGTTCGCGGTCTTCAGTGCCGTATCAGCCAGACCCTTTCGTGCACCGTGGGTCGAGATGAAGTACTGCAACACGTTCAGGCCTTCGCGGAAGTTCGCCGTAATCGGCGTCTCGATGATCGAGCCGTCCGGCTTCGCCATCAGGCCACGCATACCGGCCAGCTGACGAATCTGAACCGCTGAACCCCGCGCGCCGGAGTCCGCCATCATGTAGATGGAGTTGAACGATTCCTGACGCGTTTCGTTGCCGTCGCGGTCGATTACCGGCTCCGTCGACAGCTGTTCCATCATCGCCTTGCCGACCGCTTCCGACGTTGCCGACCAGATGTCGACCACGTTGTTATAGCGCTCTTGCGACGTGACGAGACCCGACATGTACTGACGGTCGTACTCCTTCACCTTCTTCGCCGCGTCGCCGACGATGGTTTCCTTCTGCGGCGGCACGAGCATGTCGTCCACACAGATCGAGATACCAGCGCGCGTTGCCAGACGGAAACCCGACTGCATCAACTGGTCGGCGAAAATCACCGTTTCGCGCAGACCGCACTTGCGGAACGCGGTGTTGATGAGGCGCGAGATTTCCTTCTTCTTCAGCGGCTTGTTCAGCACCGAGAACGGCAGGCCCGGCGGCAGGATTTCCGACAGGATTGCACGGCCAACGGTCGTGGCATACAGCGTGACCTTCGGCACGAACGCCGGCGCGCCCTCCGACTTGTCTTCGTTGTGGACCATTTCGGTGATCCGCACGTTGACGCGCGAGGCGAGCTCGACTTCCTTGTTCTCGTAAGCACGCAGCACTTCGGAGACGCCCGTGAACGACAGGCCTTCGCCCTTGCCGTTCACTGCCTCGCGGGTCGCGTAGTACAAACCGAGCACGATGTCCTGCGACGGCACGATCGACGGATCGCCGTTGGCCGGGAACAGCACGTTGTTCGACGCCAGCATCAGCGTGCGCGCTTCCATTTGCGCTTCCAGCGACAGCGGCACGTGAACGGCCATCTGGTCACCGTCGAAGTCGGCGTTGAACGCCGCGCAAACGAGCGGGTGCAGCTGGATTGCCTTACCTTCGATCAGCACCGGTTCGAAAGCCTGAATGCCGAGACGGTGCAGCGTAGGCGCACGGTTCAGCATGACCGGATGCTCGCGGATCACCTCTTCGAGGATGTCCCACACCACCGGCGTCTGGTTCTCGACTTCCTTCTTCGCAGCCTTGATGGTGGTAGCAACACCCATCACCTCGAGCTTGTTGAAGATGAACGGCTTGAACAGTTCGAGCGCCATCAGCTTCGGCAGGCCGCACTGGTGCAGCTTGAGCGTCGGGCCGACCACGATCACCGAACGGCCCGAGTAGTCCACGCGCTTACCGAGCAGGTTCTGACGGAAACGACCGCCCTTACCCTTGATCATGTCAGCGAGCGACTTCAGCGGACGCTTGTTCGCGCCGGTCATGGCCTTGCCGCGGCGACCGTTGTCGAGCAGCGAGTCGACGGCTTCCTGCAACATCCGCTTTTCGTTGCGGACGATGATTTCAGGCGCCTTCAGCTCGAGCAGACGCTTCAACCGGTTGTTACGGTTGATCACCCGGCGATACAGGTCGTTCAGGTCCGACGTCGCGAAACGGCCGCCATCGAGCGGCACCAGCGGACGCAGTTCCGGCGGCAGCACCGGCAGCACTTCGAGCACCATCCAGTCAGGCTTGATGCCCGAACGCTGGAAGGCCTCGAGCACCTTCAGGCGCTTCGCGTACTTCTTGATCTTCGCTTCCGAGCCGGTGTTCTTGAGCTCCGTGCGCAGCAGTTCGACCTGTTCGTCGATATTGATCGCGCGCAGCAACTCGCGAACGCCTTCCGCGCCCATCTCGGCACGGAATTCGTCACCGTATTCTTCGACCTTGTTGTAGTAATCCTCTTCGGTCATGATCTGGCGCGCTTTCAGCGGCGTCATGCCCGGGTCGATCACCACATACGCTTCGAAGTACAGCACACGCTCGATGTCGCGCAGCGTCATGTCGAGCACCATGCCCAGACGCGACGGCAGCGACTTCAGGAACCAGATGTGCGCGACCGGCGAGGCCAGTTCGATGTGGCCCATCCGTTCGCGACGCACCTTGGCGAGCGTCACTTCGACGCCGCACTTCTCACAGATCACGCCACGGTGCTTCAGGCGCTTGTACTTGCCGCAAAGGCATTCGTAGTCTTTGATCGGACCAAAGATCTTTGCGCAGAACAGACCATCGCGCTCCGGCTTGAACGTCCGGTAGTTGATGGTTTCCGGCTTCTTCACTTCACCGAACGACCACGAACGGATCTTGTCCGGCGAGGCCAGACCGATCTTGATCGCGTCAAAAACTTCAGGTTGTTGGACTTGCTTGAATAGATCGAGCAAAGCTTTCATCGCTTCTCTCCAGTAGTCCGATTAGTTGCGGTCGAGGTCGATATCGATACCGAGCGAGCGGATTTCCTTCACCAACACGTTGAAGGACTCCGGCATGCCTGCATCGATCACGTGATCGCCCTTGACCAGGTTCTCGTACACCTTGGTCCGGCCCGTCACGTCGTCCGACTTCACCGTCAGCATTTCTTGCAGCACGTACGATGCACCGTACGCTTCGAGCGCCCACACTTCCATCTCACCGAAACGCTGGCCACCGAACTGCGCCTTACCGCCCAACGGCTGCTGCGTCACGAGCGAGTACGGGCCCGTAGAACGCGCGTGCATCTTGTCGTCGACCAGGTGGTGCAGCTTCAGGTAGTGCATGTAGCCGACTGTCACCGTACGTTCGAACATCTCGCCCGTGCGGCCGTCGTACAGGCGAACCTGGTTCTTCGACGGCGTCATGCCGAGGTTTTGCGCGATGTCGTCCGGGAACGCCAGATCCAGCGCGCGCGACATTTCTTCTTCCGTCGCACCGTCGAACACCGGCGTTGCGAACGGCACGCCTTCGCGCAGGTTCTTCGCCAGTTCCACGATCTCGTCGTCGGTGAAGCTGTCCAGCTCTTCAGCGCGGCCCGACTCGTTGTAAATCTTGGTCAGGAATTCGCGCAGTTCTTCGATCTTCGCCTGACGCTGCAGCATTTCGCCGATACGCCAGCCGAGACCCTTCGCGGCCCAACCCAGATGCACTTCGAGCACCTGACCCACGTTCATCCGCGACGGCACGCCAAGCGGGTTGAGAACGACGTCAGCCGGACGGCCGTCGGCCATGTACGGCATGTCTTCGATCGGCACGATCTTCGACACGACACCCTTGTTGCCGTGACGGCCTGCCATCTTGTCGCCAGGCTGCAGACGGCGCTTGACTGCGAGATACACCTTGACCATCTTCAGCACGCCCGGCGGCAGTTCGTCGCCCTGCGTGAGCTTCTTGCGCTTTTCTTCGAACGCGAGATCGAACTGGTGACGCTTCTGTTCGATGGAGTCCTTGATCGCTTCGAGCTGAGCTGCTGCTTCTTCGTCCGCAAGGCGGATGTCGAACCAGTGATAGTGGTCGAGATCTTCCAGGTAAGCCTGTTCGATCTTCGTGCCCTTCGCCAGCTTCTTCGGACCACCGTTCGCGACCTTGCCGGTCAGCATACGTGCGAGACGCTGGAACGCGTCGCCTTCCACGATACGCAGCTGGTCGTTCAGGTCGAGGCGATAGCGCTTCAGTTCATCGTCGATGATCTGTTGCGCGCGCTTGTCACGCTGAATGCCTTCACGCGTGAACACCTGAACGTCGATCACCGTGCCGCTCATGCCCGACGGCACGCGCAGCGAAGTGTCCTTCACGTCCGAAGCCTTCTCGCCGAAGATTGCGCGCAGCAGCTTTTCTTCCGGCGTCAGCTGGGTTTCGCCCTTCGGCGTGACCTTGCCGACCAGCACGTCGCCTGCTTCGACTTCAGCGCCGATGTAGACGATGCCCGACTCGTCGAGACGGCCGAGTTGCACTTCAGCCAGGTTCGAGATGTCGCGCGTGATCTCTTCCGGTCCGAGCTTCGTGTCGCGCGCTACGACGTTCAGTTCTTCGATGTGGATCGACGTGTAACGGTCGTCGGCCACCACCTTCTCCGAGATCAGGATCGAGTCTTCGAAGTTGTAGCCGTTCCACGGCATGAACGCGACCAGCATGTTCTGGCCGAGAGCCAGTTCGCCGAGGTCCGTCGATGCGCCGTCAGCCAGCACGTCGCCACGCGAAACCTTGTCGCCGACCTTTACGATCGGACGCTGGTTGATGTTCGTGTTCTGGTTCGAACGCGTGTACTTGATCAGGTTGTAGATGTCGACACCGACATCGCCCGCCACCGCTTCTTCGTCGTTCACGCGAATCACGATACGGCCTGCGTCGACGTAGTCGACCACACCGCCGCGGAATGCCTGAACCGTCGTGCCCGAGTCGACCGCCACCGTGCGCTCGATACCCGTACCGACCACGGCCTTTTCCGGACGCAGACACGGCACAGCCTGACGCTGCATGTTCGAGCCCATCAACGCGCGGTTCGCGTCGTCGTGCTCGAGGAACGGAATCAACGATGCAGCCACCGAAACGATCTGCGACGGCGCCACGTCCATGTACTGGATGCGGTCGGGCGTCACCATCAGCGTTTCGCCGGCTTCACGCGACGACACCAGTTCGTCGGTCAGCGTGCCGTCTTCAGCAACGGCCGCGTTCGCCTGAGCGATCACGTAACGGCCTTCTTCAATCGCCGACAGGTAGTCGATCTGGTCGGTCACCTTGCCGTCCACGACCTTGCGGTACGGCGTTTCGAGGAAGCCGTATTCGTTTAGGTGCGCGTACAGAGCGAGCGAGTTGATCAGACCGATGTTCGGACCTTCAGGCGTTTCGATCGGGCAGACGCGACCGTAGTGAGTCGGGTGCACGTCGCGCACTTCGAAGCCTGCGCGCTCACGCGTCAAACCGCCCGGGCCCAGTGCCGAAACACGGCGCTTGTGGGTAATTTCCGACAGCGGGTTGGTCTGGTCCATGAACTGCGACAGCTGCGACGAACCGAAGAACTCACGAATTGCCGACGAAATCGGCTTCGAGTTGATCAGGTCGTGCGGCATCAGGTTTTCGCTTTCGGCCTGGCCGAGGCGTTCCTTCACAGCCCGCTCGACACGCACGAGACCCGCGCGGAACTGGTTCTCCGCCAGTTCGCCGACGCAACGCACGCGGCGGTTGCCCAAGTGGTCGATGTCGTCGACTTCGCCCTTACCGTTACGCAGCTCGACCAGAATCTTGATCGTGGCGAGGATGTCGTCATCCTGCAGCGTCATCGGGCCGACGATCTCGTCGCGACCCACGCGACGGTTGAACTTCATACGACCCACCTTCGAGAGGTCGTATGCGTCTTCGCTGTAGAACAGACGGTTGAACAGCGCCTCGACCGCTTCTTCGGTCGGCGGTTCACCCGGGCGCATCATGCGGTAAATCGCGATGCGCGCGGCCATCTTGTCGGCGGTTTCGTCGATACGCAGCGTGGACGAAATGTACGGACCTTGATCCAGATCGTTCGTGTAGAGCGTCTGGATGTCTTTGATCTTCGCTTCGCGCAGCTTCTCGAGAACGGTCTCGGTGATTTCGTCGTTCGCGTTCGCGATGACTTCGCCGGTGTCCCCGTCCACGACATTCTTCGCCAGCACGCGACCGAGCAGATAGTCTTCCGGAACCGAAATGAACTTCGTCTTGGCGTTGTCCAGATCGCGAATGTGCTTCGCGTTGATCCGCTTGTCCTTCTGGACAATCACGTTGCCGTCGCGGTCCGTAATGTCGAAACGCGCGACTTCGCCACGCAGACGCTCCGGTACGAACTCCATCTGCGCGCCTTCCGGCATCAGCGTGAAGTTGTCGAACACGAAGAAGTTTGCGAGGATCTGTTCCGGCGTGAGACCGATGGCCTTCAGCAGGATCGTGACCGGCATCTTGCGTCGACGGTCGACGCGGAAGTACAACACGTCCTTCGGGTCGAATTCGAAGTCGAGCCACGAACCGCGGTAAGGGATGATACGTGCGGAGAACAGGAGCTTGCCCGAGCTGTGCGTCTTGCCCTTGTCGTGCTCGAAGAACACGCCAGGCGAACGGTGCAGCTGCGAAACGATCACACGTTCCGTGCCGTTGATGACGAACGAACCGGTCGGCGTCATGAGCGGGATTTCGCCCATGTACACTTCCTGTTCCTTCACTTCCTTGACGACCGGCTTGCTCGGCGATTCTTTATCGAGCAGCACGAGCCGCACTTTGGCGCGCAGCGCCGAGCAGTACGTCAGACCGCGCTGCTGACATTCCTTGATGTTGAACGCCGGCGGCGACAGCATGTAGCTGACGAACTCCAGACGTGCGAACCCGTTGTGCGAAACAATCGGGAAAACGGATGTGAACGCGGCCTGCAGGCCTTCCGGCTTGCGCTGCGTAGACGGCGTATCTGCTTGCAGAAACGTGCTGAATGATTCAAGCTGGGTAGCCAGCAGGAAAGGTACTTGGTGAACGATGGGGCGCTTCGCAAAACTCTTGCGAATACGCTTCTTCTCGGTGAAGGAATATTGCATACGATCTCCGAATCACGGCGGGCATTGTTGTCGAGGCAGGATACCTTGATGAGACAACCCGAGTGTTCACCGACTGAGACCCGATGGCCGTCCGATGGCTTGAACGAGCCTAGAAGCTTGGTGGTTGGCCGCTACCAACCGCTGGCTGACGGCAGCGGATGCCTATGTTGCCCGCTACCCGACCAAACTTGCCTTCTGCAGTCGCTTCAGAAGACAAAGAGAAGCGCCGGTCAATGTTGCCGATAGGCGATTTTCTTTGGCTTCTGGGAGTCGCATTGTTGCCAGACAGCAATGCAAAAACGCGTCCCCCACAAAGCACAAAAAGGCCGGCGGTGAAAAACCGCCAGCCTTCGCACAGCGCGCTGAAACTTACTTGATTTCAGCCTTCGCGCCGGCTTCTTCCAGCTTCTTCTTGGCTTCTTCAGCAGCAGCCTTCGGTACCGATTCCTTAACAGGCTTCGGTGCACCGTCGACCAGGTCCTTCGCTTCCTTCAGGCCGAGACCCGTCAGTTCACGAACTGCCTTAATGACGGAAACCTTGTTCGCGCCAACGTCAACCAGGTTGACCGTGAATTCGGTCTGCTCTTCAGCTGCAGCAGCGCCGCCGCCTGCACCTGCCGGGCCCGCCACTGCAACAGCAGCTGCCGACACGCCAAACTTTTCTTCGAACGCCTTAACCAGCTCGTTCAGTTCCAGAACCGACATCGAGCCTACGGCTTCGAGGATGTCTTCTTTTGCGATTGCCATTTGAAATACTCCTAAATTGAATTCGGATACAGCTAGCGATCAATTACGCTCGGCTGAAGTGCATTACGCAGCGGATTCTTCGCCTTGTTTCTTTTCTGCCAGCGCGGCCAGAGCGCGCGCGAAGCCAGAAACAGGTGCTTGCATAACGAACAACAGCTTGGAGAGCAGCTCCTCGCGGCTCGGGATGTTGGCCAGCGCTTGCACGCCTGCCTTGTCCATCACGTTGCCTTCGTAGGCGCCGGCCTTGATGACCAACTTGTCATTGCTCTTGCTGAAGTCGTTGACGACCTTCGCAGCAGCAATTGCATCTTCCGAGATGCCGTAGATCAGGGGGCCAGTCATCTGCTCTGCCAGCGGAGCAAACGGGGTACCTTCGACAGCGCGGCGCGCCAACGTATTTTTCAACACGCGAAGATAAACCTGCTGCTCACGCGCTTTCGCGCGCAGCTTGGTCAGATCGCCAACCGTGATCCCACGATACTCAGCCAGAACCACGGTCTGGGCTTTCGCGACTTGCGCGGCAACCTCAGCGACGACGGCCTGCTTGCTTTCTTTGTTGAGTGGCACGGTTAACCTCCAGATTCGATACACGCAGCGTGCGCCTTGTGTACCGCGTTCAATAACGGCGTCCGACCAGTCAGGAGTATTTCGACCGCCCGACACCCGCATCGCTGCGAGCATCCAACAGCTTCATCACTACAAAACTTTTTCGGGTTCGCCATCTGCGTTGGCTTTGCATTAAGGGCCCGCCTACCTGATGCGTGCCCGCCAACGGTCTTTGACAACCGGTTGCACGATGCAACTGCCACCGCACAACCGCCCAAAGCCCATAAACCGCCCCGGCTTGCGCCGAGGCGATGAATTACTTACTGTGCCGCGAGCGACGCCTGATCGACGCGAACGCCGACGCCCATCGTGCTCGACAGAGCGACCTTGCGCAGGTACACACCCTTGCTGGTCGCCGGCTTGGCCTTCTGCAGCGCGTCGATAAGCGCGCTCAGGTTGCTGCGCAGAGCCGTCGGCTCGAACGAAGCACGACCGATCGTGGCGTGGATGATACCGGCCTTGTCGACGCGGAATTGCACCTGACCTGCCTTGGCGTTCTTCACTGCCGTCGCGACGTCCGGCGTGACCGTGCCGACCTTCGGGTTCGGCATCAGGCCGCGCGGGCCGAGGATCTGACCGAGCGTACCGACAACGCGCATCGTGTCCGGCGAAGCGATCACGATATCGAAATCCAGATTGCCAGCCTTGACCTGTTCAGCCAGGTCTTCCATACCAACGACTTCGGCGCCGGCTGCGCGAGCCTGTTCAGCCTTTTCGCCCTGTGCGAACACGGCGACGCGCACCGACTTACCCGTACCTGCCGGCAGAACGACCGAACCGCGGACCACCTGGTCCGACTTCTTCGCGTCGATGCCCAGCTGCACGGCCACGTCGATCGACTCGTCGAACTTTGCGCTTGCGCATTCCTTCACGAGCGACAGAGCGTCGTCGATCGGGTACAGCTTCTGACGATCAACCTTCGCTGCAAATGCTTGCAGACGCTTAGAAAGCTTAGCCATTTACACGCCCTCCACGGTGATGCCCATCGAGCGGGCGCTACCAGCGATCGTACGAACCGCTGCGTCCAGATCAGCTGCCGTCAGATCGGGCATCTTGGTCTTGGCGATGTCTTCAGCTTGCGCGCGGGTGATCTTGCCGACCTTGTCGGTGTGCGGCTTGCTCGAACCCTTGTCGATCTTCGCTGCCTTCTTGATCAGAACCGTTGCCGGCGGCGTCTTCAGGACGAACGTGAAGCTCTTGTCAGCAAACGCGGTGATCACGACCGGAATCGGCAGACCCGGTTCCAATGCTTGAGTCTGCGCGTTGAACGCCTTGCAGAACTCCATGATGTTCAGGCCGCGCTGGCCCAGTGCCGGACCGACCGGCGGCGACGGGTTGGCTTTACCTGCAGGAATCTGCAGCTTGATAAAGCCGATGATTTTCTTTGCCATGTTGAAAACCTCTTTGGAGCGCCGCATTACCAGCGGACACTCAGTGAGTAGTAGCGCGCGTTCGCCGAAGCTCCGACTACTTGCGCTCCTCAACGGCCATTACGCGGACCGTAAGCGCGAAGTACGAAACGCGCCCATTGGCGCGCTGCGTAGAATTCTGAGATTACAGCTTCTCGACTTGACCGAATTCCAGCTCGACCGGCGTTGCCCGGCCGAAAATGGTAACGGAAACACGGACGCGCGACTTTTCGTAGTTCACTTCTTCGACGCTGCCGTTGAAATCGGTAAAAGGACCGTCCTTCACCCGCACCATCTCGCCTACTTCGAACAGGGTCTTGGGGCGCGGCTTCTCCACGCCTTCCTGCATTTGCGACATGATCTTCTCGACTTCGCGCGGAGAGATCGGGCTCGGGCGATTGCGAGCGCCGCCCACGAAGCCAGTCACTTTCGCCGTGTTCTTGACGAGGTGCCACGTTTCATCGGTCATTTCCATTTCCACCAGCACATAGCCCGGGAAGAACCGACGCTCGGTCACCGACTTGTGACCGCCTTTCACCTCGACAACTTCTTCAGTCGGAACGAGGATTTGACCAAACTGGTCTTGCATGCCGGCGCGCTCAATGCGCTCCTGAAGCGCACGTTGCACGCTCTTCTCCATGCCGGAGTAGGCGTGCACGACGTACCAGCGTTTGCCGCTCGGAGATGCCGGAGTATCGCTCATATCATTTCCAACCCAGAATCACCGAGAAAATCGCCCATTCGATGGATTTATCACTAACCCAAAGAAAGATCGCCATGATGAATACGAAGCCAAACACTACCAGCGTCGTCTGAGTAGCCTCTTTGCGAGTCGGCCAAACGACCTTGCGGACTTCTTTGTACGAATCTTTGGCGAAAGCGATGAAACCCTTGCCAGGCGCGGAGAGAAGACCGACTGCAACACCCGCGATTGCACCAACAGCCAAGGCGGCTCCGCGGACGTACCATTCCTGACCGTTGAGCCAGAAGAACCCCACGAACCCGGCCAAGACCAGCAATACGCCCGCGACGAGCATCAGCTTGTCGCCGGATGTATTTACAGTTTCGACGGAAGGATTCGCCATAACACCTTAACGAAGCGCCACATTCGACGCGAGAGTTGGCAGGGGCAGAGGGAATCGAACCCCCAACCTTCGGTTTTGGAGACCGACGCTCTGCCAGTTGAGCTATACCCCTAAACCATTTGGGGTTGACGACACCGCCAACCCCGAAACTACAGATTAACGAGAACTATCTGGCGTTACTCGAGAATCTTGGCAACGACACCTGCGCCGACGGTACGGCCGCCTTCGCGGATAGCGAAGCGCAGACCTTCTTCCATCGCGATCGGGTTGATCAGCTTCACCGTGATCGACACGTTGTCGCCCGGCATGACCATTTCCTTGTCCTTCGGCAGCTCGATCGAGCCCGTCACGTCCGTCGTACGGAAGTAGAACTGCGGACGGTAGTTGTTGAAGAACGGCGTGTGGCGGCCGCCTTCGTCCTTGCTCAGCACGTAGACTTCTGCCGTGAAGTGCGTGTGCGGGTTGATCGAACCCGGCTTGGCCAGCACCTGGCCACGCTCCACGTCTTCGCGCTTCGTGCCGCGCAGCAGGATACCCACGTTGTCGCCTGCCTGACCCTGGTCGAGCAGCTTGCGGAACATTTCCACGCCCGTGCAGGTCGTCTTCACCGTCGGCTTGATACCGACGATTTCGATTTCCTCGCCGACCTTGATGACGCCGCGCTCAACGCGACCCGTCACCACCGTGCCGCGACCCGAGATCGAGAACACGTCTTCCACCGGCATCAGGAACGTGCCGTCCACGGCGCGCTCCGGCGTCGGGATGTACGTGTCCAGCGCGTCGGCCAGGTTCATGATCGCCACTTCGCCCAGCTCGCCCTTGTCGCCTTCCAGCGCCAGCTTGGCCGAGCCCTTGATGATCGGCGTGTCGTCGCCCGGGAAGTCGTACTTCGACAGAAGCTCGCGCACTTCCATCTCGACCAGCTCCAGCAGCTCGGCGTCGTCCACCATGTCGCACTTGTTCAGGAACACGATGATGTACGGCACACCGACCTGACGCGCCAGCAGGATGTGCTCACGCGTTTGCGGCATCGGGCCGTCAGCAGCCGAGCACACCAGGATCGCGCCGTCCATCTGTGCCGCGCCCGTGATCATGTTCTTCACATAGTCAGCGTGGCCCGGGCAGTCGACGTGTGCGTAGTGGCGGTTAGCCGTTTCGTACTCGACGTGCGCGGTGTTGATCGTAATGCCACGTGCCTTTTCTTCCGGCGCCGCGTCGATCTGGTCGTATGCCTTCGCTTCGCCGCCGAACTTCTGCGTCAGAACCGTCGTGATCGCTGCCGTCAGCGTGGTCTTGCCGTGGTCAACGTGACCGATCGTGCCGACGTTCACGTGCGGCTTGGTCCGCTCAAACTTACCCTTGGCCATTTTCGACTCCTAAGAGGATTTTTCCGTACGTTGCGCCGGGCGCAAACAATCATCGAGTACTTCTGGTGCCCATGGGCAGGATCGAACTGCCGACCTCTCCCTTACCAAGGGAGTGCTCTACCACTGAGCCACATGGGCGTTGCTTCTATACTGCTGGAGCGGGTGAAGGGAATCGAACCCTCGTCGTAAGCTTGGAAGGCTTCTGCTCTACCATTGAGCTACACCCGCAAGGACCCATGGATTCCCAACAACTGCTACAGCTTGCATTTTGGTGGAGGAGGTTGGATTCGAACCAACGTAGGCGTAAGCCAACAGATTTACAGTCTGCCCCCTTTAGCCACTCGGGCACCCCTCCGTAGAGAACTGATGATTATGGGGGAACAAGCGCATAATGTCAAGAGTTACTCGACTGTTCCGAACCCAAATGCTTCACTTATATGCTGCGAAAGCAGTGTCTCCGTAAACGCCGCAACCCCACCTTTGTGGGGTGGGGTTGCGGTCACTGCTGGGGAGCCTGACGATTACCTACTTTCACACGGGTAATCCGCACTATCATCGGCGTGGAGTCGTTTCACGGTCCTGTTCGGGATGGGAAGGGGTGGGACCGACTCGCTATGGTCATCAGGCTTTGACGGGTTGCCGTGACGCGTTTGGGCGGCACGGCCAATCTGGGAAGAAGTAGTTTCTGGTGATGCTTACCAGAGGGAAGCGGGTTGTGGTGTTTCTGGCACAACAACGATCTCAACCTGGGTGTCCGGCTCGAACCCACTGCGGGTTCATGCGCATCCC
>NZ_JAEUAV010000016.1 GCF_019511605.1 Paraburkholderia phenoliruptrix
GCCCCTAAAAGCCCAATCCCCGCCGCCCCACTTTCGCGCCGGGCGACTTCCCGATAACCTGCTAAAATACTCGGTTTTTCGCCGATATCACATTCAAAGGGACGCGCCGTGCTGTCTACTGCCAACATCACCATGCAATTCGGGCCAAAGCCCCTGTTCGAGAACATCTCGGTCAAATTCGGGGAAGGGAACCGCTATGGCCTGATCGGGGCGAACGGCTGCGGTAAATCCACCTTCATGAAGATCCTCGGTGGGGATCTTGAGCCGAGTTCGGGCAACGTCATGCTCGAGCCGAACGTGCGCCTCGGCAAGCTGCGCCAGGACCAGTTCGCCTATGAAGACGTGCGCGTGCTCGACGTCGTCATGATGGGCCACACCGAAATGTGGGCCGCGATGACCGAACGCGACGCGATCTACGCGAACCCCGACGCGACCGACGACGACTACATGCACGCCGCCGAACTCGAAGCGAAGTTCGCGGAATACGACGGCTACACGGCCGAAGCGCGCGCCGGCGAACTGCTGCTCGGCATCGGCATCGCAATTGAAGATCACAACGGCCCGATGAGCAACGTTGCGCCGGGCTGGAAACTGCGCGTGCTGCTCGCGCAGGCGCTGTTCTCGAAGCCGGACGTGCTGCTGCTCGACGAACCGACCAACAACCTGGACATCAACTCGATCCGTTGGCTGGAAGACGTGCTGAACCAGTACAACTCGACGATGATCATCATCTCGCACGACCGGCACTTCCTGAACCAGGTGTGCACGCACATGGCCGACATGGACTACGGCACGCTCAAGGTCTATCCGGGCAACTACGACGACTACATGCTGGCGAGCACCCAGGCGCGCGAGCGCCAGCAGGCCGCCAACGCCAAGGCGAAGGAGCGCGTGGCCGACCTGCAGGACTTCGTGCGCCGCTTCTCGGCCAACAAGTCGAAGGCACGCCAGGCTACCAGCCGTCTGAAGATGATCGACAAGATCAAGATCGAGGAATTCAAGCCGTCGTCGCGGCAGAATCCGTTTATCCGCTTCGAATTCGAAAAGAAGTTGCACAACATCGCGGTGGTCGCGGAGAGCATTTCGAAGAAGTATGAGCGCACCATCTTCAACAACTTCAGCATCAGCGTGCAGCCGGGCGAGCGCATTGCGATCATCGGGGAGAACGGCGCGGGCAAGACCACGCTGCTGCGTGCTCTGCTCGGCAATCTGCAACTCGATCACGGCACCGTGAAGTGGGCCGAGAACGCGAACATCGGCTACATGCCGCAGGACACGTACGAAGAGTTTCCGAACGACGTCACGTTGATGGAGTGGATCGACGCCTACCGCAAGGAAGGCGACGACGAGCAGATGGTGCGCGGCACGCTCGGCCGCCTGCTCTTTAATGCCGACGACATCCGCAAGTCGGTCAAAGTATTGTCGGGCGGCGAGAAGGGCCGCATGATCTGGGGCAAGCTGATGCTTGGCCGCCACAACGTGCTGATGATGGACGAGCCGACCAATCACATGGACATGGAATCGATCGAGTCGCTGCAAATCGCGCTCGATAAATTCGAAGGCACGCTGATTTTCGTCTCGCACGACCGCGAGTTCGTGAGCGGCCTCGCGAACCGCATCATCGAAGTGAAAACGGACGGCACCCTGAACGACTTTGGCGGCAATTACGAGGACTTTCTGGCGAGCCAGGGCGTGCAGTAAATGCAGTAAAGCCCGCTGGCCGGACCGGATCAGGTTCGCGAAAGAGAAAGCCCGCTTCTTCGAAGCGGGCTTTTTTCATGGCGCCGGCCTCGCGCGTGCCGGGCGCGCGCCGCAAACACCGAGCCTTCGCGCGACGCTGGTTAGAATAGACCAACCAACATCCGAGCGAGGGGCGATCATCATGAAGACCTACGACAAACTCTATATCGACGGCAAATGGATCGCGCCGTGCGGCACCGGCACTATCGACGTGATCGACTCCGGCACCGAGCAGGTGATGGGACGCATCCCCGAAGGCGTCGAGGCCGACGCCGAAAGTGCAATTGCGGCCGCGCGCGTGGCCTTCGACGGCTGGGCTGCCACGAGCGCCGCACAGCGCGGCGACTATCTGGAGCGCATCGCGGCGAACCTCAAAGCACGCACGGACGAGCTGGCCGCGCTGATCGCAGGCGAAGTCGGCATGCCGCTGAAGCTCACGCGCGCAATCCAGGTGGGCAGCCCCGTCTACAACTGGAGCGCGTATGCGCAGCTTGCGAGGAGCTTCGAGTTCGAGAAGCGCGTCGGCAATTCGCTGGTCGTGCGCGAGCCGGTCGGCGTGGTCGCTGCAATCACACCTTGGAACTATCCGCTCAATCAGATCACGCTGAAGGTCGCGGCGGCGCTCGCGGCCGGTTGCACGGTGGTGCTCAAACCGTCGGAGGTCGCGCCGCTCAATGCGTTCGTGTTGGCCCAGGCGATTCACGAAGCCGGGTTGCCCGCCGGCGTGTTCAACCTGGTGAGCGGTTACGGGCCGGTGGTCGGAGAAGTGCTGGCGAGCCATCCATCGGTGGACATGGTGTCGTTCACAGGCTCGACTCGCGCGGGCAAGCGCGTGTCGGAACTGGCGTCGGCGACGGTCAAGCGCGTTGCGCTCGAACTGGGCGGCAAGTCGGCGTCCGTCATTCTCGACGACGCCGATTTTGCCGCCGCCGTGAAAGGCACCGTGAGCGCGTGCTTTCTGAACTCGGGGCAGACGTGCTCCGCGCACACGCGCATGCTGGTGCCCGAAGCGCGCTACGACGAAGCACGCGCGCTCGCGAAACAGGCGGCCGAGAGCTATGTGCCGGGCGACCCGCGCGATGAGAAAGCTCGTCTCGGGCCGCTCGCGTCCGCGGTGCAGCAGGCACGCGTGCAGCAGTACATCGCGAAGGGTATCGAAGAGGGCGCCGAACTGGTGACGGGCGGCGCGGGGCTGCCTGACGGCCTGTCGAAAGGCTTTTTCGTCAGGCCGACCGTTTTCGGCCGCGTGCATCCGAAGGCAACGATCGCGCAAGAAGAAATCTTCGGCCCGGTGCTGTCCATTCTGACCTACAAGGACGAAGAGGAAGCGATTCGGATTGCCAACGATTCGCCCTACGGCCTCGGCGGCGCGGTATGGGCCGGCAGCGACGAGCGGGCGCAAGCCGTTGCGCGCCGCCTGCGCACGGGCCAGGTGGACATCAACGGCGGCGCGTGGAATATGGCGGCGCCGTTCGGCGGCTTCAAGCAATCGGGCTTTGGCCGCGAGAACGGCGTGTACGGTCTCGAGGAATATCTCGAGTTCAAGTCGATGCAATTCAAAGTGTGATAAGCATGACCGGCGTCAATGTTCACGCGGATGCGGCCCGCGCGATCGCATGCAGATTGACCTGAAGCAACGCCGCGCGCGCCCGACGGACGATTATCCACGCTTCGATAATCGTCCGTCGGGTCCGCCATGCTTCACTCTCATTCGTTTTCTCCGCTAGTCATTCGTGGCCGCTCGTTACTGCCCATCGTGCAGGGCGGCATGGGCGTCGGCATTTCGGCGCATCGTCTCGCCGGCAGCGTTGCGCGCGAGGGCGCGCTCGGCACGATCGCCAGCATCGACCTGCGCCACCACCATCCCGATCTCGTCGAACGTTGCCGCGAATCGCCCGATCGCGCCACGCTCGAACAAGCGAATCTCACGGCGCTCGCGCGCGAAATCCACGCGGCGAAGAAACTCAGCGAAGGCCGCGGCATGATTGCCGTCAACGTGATGAAGGCAGTCAGCGCGCAGGCGGACTACGTGCGCGTTGCCTGCGAGAACGGCGCCGACGCGATCGTCATGGGCGCCGGCCTGCCGCTCGACCTGCCGGAGATGACGCAGGGCTACGACATTGCGCTCATTCCGATTCTGTCGGACAGCCGCGGCGTTGCGCTCGTGCTGAAGAAGTGGATGAAGAAGGGCCGCTTGCCCGACGCAGTGGTGATCGAGCATCCGGCGCACGCGGGCGGCCATCTTGGCGTGACCAACCTCGCGGACATGAACGATCAGCGCTTCGGCTTCATGCGAATTCTCGAGGAGCTGGAGGCCGTATTCGCCTCGCTCGGCGTGGATCGCAAACAGGTGCCGCTGATTCTTGCGGGCGGCATCAACAGCCATGAGGCCGTGCGGGCGCTGCTGAACGCGGGCGCAAGCGGGGTGCAGCTCGGCACGCCGTTCGCGGTGACCGAGGAAGGCGACGCGCATCCGAATTTCAAACGCGTGCTGGCCGAGGCTGCGCCGGAAGACATCGTCGAATTTGTCAGCGTGACCGGTTTGCCCGCGCGAGCGGTGAGAACACCGTGGCTTACACGCTATTTGCGGCATGAGGCGCGCATTCGCGAGAAGATCGGCGCGCTCAAACATGCGTGCCCGACCGCGCTCGAATGCCTGAACGTGTGCGGCTTGCGTGACGGCGTCGAAAAATTCGGGCATTTCTGCATCGACACGCGGCTGGCCGCCGCATTGCGCGGCGACGTGGCGAACGGCCTCTTTTTCCGCGGCAAGGAAGCGCTGCCGTTCGGCTCGGCGATTCGCAGCGTGCACGACCTCATTGAACTGCTGCTGACCGGCGTGGCGCGACCGGCTGTCGCAGGGCGCTGGGCGTTCTCGCTCGGTTGATGCGAGTCAAACTGTCGCGCGGCCTGAACTTCCACAATCCCCACATATCATCAATAACGGGGAAGGGAAATGAAAGTCTCGCTCAGTAACACCGCCAGTAACACCATCAGTAGCACCATCAGGACCGCTGCAATTGCTTCCGCGCTACTGTGCGCAACGGCGCTGAGTGCGCCCGCGCATGCAGCGGGCGACGACTCGATGAGCGGCATTCACGCCGGCGACGTGCTCGTGCGTCTGCGCGCAATCAGCATCATGCCGAGCGTTTCGACGACGGGAACGCTGTCAACGCTGCATACCGACGTGAACAACGCGACCGTGCCGGAGCTCGATTTCACCTACATGATTCGCGACAACATCGGCGTCGAACTGATTCTCGGCACTTCGCGGCATCAGCTCACGTCGAGCATCGGCGGCTTGGGTGGCGTGAACGTGCTGCCGCCCACGTTGCTGCTGCAGTACCACTTCAATCACGCCGGGCGCGTGCGTCCCTATGTCGGCGCGGGTTTGAATTACACGCTGTTCTACAACAACGGGCTGCACGCCGGCGCTCAGCCGGTGTCGATCCGCAATCACAGCTTCGGTCCGGCGCTGCAGGCCGGCGTGGACGTGCAGGTGACGAAGACACTGTTCGTCAACGCGGACATCAAGAAGATCTGGATGCACACTGACGCGTCGCTCGGCGCTCAGCCGCTCGGCCGCGTCAGCATCGATCCGGTGGTGGTGGGGCTTGGCGTCGGCATGCGCTTCTGAGTGATGAACCGGCGCGTGGCGTAAGCCGCATCGCCGGGGCGGCTCGCCGAACCTTTCAAGGAGCGTCACAACAAACGGCTCAAGAAGCGCCCGGCGATCCCTCAGAGCTTGTCATTCTGGAAGCGCATGGCCGTGCCTTCCTGCTCGATGCGCGCCCACACGGCGCGCTTTTCCTCGTCGCTCAGGAACACCCAGTTCGACACCTCGCCGGCCGTGCGGCCGCAGCCTTTGCAGACTTCGTCGAAAAGTGTCGAACACACGCCAATGCATGGGCTGTCGGGAAGAGCGTGGAGATTGGAAGCCATCTGGAACCTTGCATCGGGAAAGCGGAGTGCCGCTATGTTAACCGATACGTAAGCGCGGCGTGGCGGCGGCCCCGGATGCCGATGGCCGTCGTCCGTCGCCCGTCGCCCGTCGCCCGTCGTTTCATCGCGCGATGCTGAAGCCAATGCGCGCCATCCAGTGCTGGCGGTTGTTGTAGTCGAGCAGATCTTCGCCGTAGCCGTTGAAATAGCCGGCCCACAGATAGCCGCCCCACGCGCTGCCGAGCAGCTTCGCGAGCGGATAGGTAAATTGCGTGTCGATGCTGCCGTACCAGTGCTTGGTGCCTTTGCGCAGCGTGGTGGCCAACTGCCAGCCGTCGGGGCTGCCGTACTTGACCAGCAGGTCCACGTAACCGCGATAGGCCGCAATGTCGGGGTTGTTCTTCGTGCCGACGTAGTAGTAGATTTTCGGCGACACGGTCAGATGGTTCGCTGCCAGGTCGCCGAATTCCCACGTCGGGCGGATAAACGGCATGTTGATGCTGCGCGAATCGTCGCCGCCCTTGCCGTTCGATTCATGCGCAATGCCGGCCGCAAAGCCCATGCGCGTGAAGAAGGGACTGCGCCAGCCCGTGTCCGGCACGTAATAGAACAACTGCGGCGAGTAGGTGGTGTCGCGAAACGGCCGCGATTCCGCGGAGAGATCCCATATCGAGGTTTGCGTGTACGCGAAGTACAGGTTGTCGGTAAATGCTTTCGAGCGCAGATCGTCCGGAATGCGCAGGCGATACTTGAAGCTCAGTTGCAGCCGGGCATTGGTGTCGCCGTTGTGGCCGAAGGCGATATACATCGGCTCGTAATAGGAGACGTGCGCGAAGACGCCGCGTCCGGTTGTCGACAGCGAGTCTCCGGGCGGCGAGATCGCGTCGCCCGTGGGGCCGTCGAGCGCGGCCGCCGTCGCTGCGGCCTGGGCGGGCGTGCTGGCCTTGCTCTCGTTGCGCTCGGCCTGCGCGATCGCATCCTGCTCGGGGCCACGATTGATCACGACGAGCGCCGGGGAAGCGTCAAAGCCAATCGGATCGATACGCACCTCCCCGCGTGCCGACTCGGGCCACGGCGCCGTGAAGCGCACCTTGCGGAACTGCCCCGGCCGCAGACGCAGCGTGCTGGGCACGCCCGCTTCGCGCGCGAGTTCAAGCGGCCGCGGAGACTGCTCACCGCCGCTCAGATTCACGCGCAAGGTCTGCGGCACGGTGACGGTCAGCGCAGTGCCGTCGTCGGCGGCATAGAGCAGCGTGATCTGCAGCGGCTCGTTGGCTGCGGCGATGCGCGCCGGCTGTAGCATCGAGACCGTGGCAGACGCCTCGCCGCAAACCGCGCTCAACAAGGCCAGCGCGGCGAGGGCGCGAGCCGGCCCGCCGCGCTTTTGGTAGTTGGATGCCCGGCGGTGCCTCGCAAGGCTGCAGGGCGTGAAGCGGTCGAACAGAGCGGCAAGGAACGCGAGGCTGATAGCAACAAAATGCATAGGCTGTCGTCCGGAAGCGGGGGCTTGGAGTTCAACGGCGCGACGCGTGTCGGGTAGGCATCATGCCCGATGCATCGCATTTCATCGGCTCGCCGGCTTTGGGGCGAGACGCGTGCAGATAGAAACGAGTAGAACCGAATAGAAAAAACAGAAAACCTGGTGGCACAACAGGGCTGCCGCGATTGCAGCGCGGCCATTCGAATTACGGCAGCAGATGGCTGCGCCGCCGCGCGCAGCAGCGCGGCGCACACGTCAAGACCGACAGAATATTTACAAGTTCACTACGCCGCCCGCCGAAAGCCGGGTAGCTGCTGCCCGGCCTCGCGCCTTAGTCGCCGAATGCGGCCTGCCACAGCAGCGCGCCGTTGAGCACGATGATGAAGCTCGCGGACATCCACGCGAGCACGAGCGGCACGCCGCGCACGCGCCAGCTTCGCATCAGGCGGGCATCGGACGCATAGCGGATCAGCGGCACCACCGCGAGCGGCAATTGCAGGCTCAGCACCACCTGGCTTGCGACCAGCAACTGATTCGAGCCTTGCTGGCCGAACATCGTCACGGCCACGAGTGCTGGTCCGATCGCGAGAGCGCGCGTGAGCAGTGCGCGTTTCCAGCGCGGCAGGCGCAATTGCAGAAAGCCTTCCATCACCGCCTGGCCCGCCAGCGTGCCCGTGACGGTCGCGCTCAGGCCGCACGCGAGCAGCGCTGCGGCAAACAGAATGCCGGCCCAGCGCGTGCCTAGCAGCGGCGCGATCAGACGATGCGCGTCCGCGAGATCGGTGACGTCGCGGTGGCCACTTGAATAGAACACGGCCGCGGCGACAATCAGCAACGCGGCATTGATCACGAACGCAAACAGAAGGGAGCCGATGGTGTCGATATTGACGACCTGCAATGCGGCCCGGATCTGCGCGTCGCTGCTCTCGGGGGCATGGTGCTTGACGAGCGACGAGTGCAGATAGAGGTTGTGCGGCATGACCGTCGCCCCGACGATGCCGGCCGCGAGCCACAGCATGCCCGCGTTGCGCAGCAGTTCGGGACTCGGCGCGGTGCCGGCCAGCGCCGCGTGCCAGTCGGGCCGCGCGAGCGCCAGTTCGATGACGAAGCACAGTCCGACGAAGCCGATCAGCGACGCGATCACCGCTTCGAGCTTGCGGCCGCCTTGCTGCTGGAGCGCGAGCAGCGCGAACGTGCATACGGCCGACATCAGCACGCCGACCGTCAGCGAGACGCCCAGCAGCAATTGCAAGGCGACGGCGCTGCCGACCACTTCGGCGACGTCGCAGGCGATGATCGCCACCTCGCTGGTAAGCCACAGGAAGATTGTGCGGCGGGGCCCCGAACGCTCGCGGCAGACCTGCGCGAGATCGCACCCGGTGACGACGCCGAGCCGCGACGACAGCCATTGCAGCAGCATTGCCATCAGGCTGGAGAGCACCACCATGCCGAGCAACTGGTAGCCGTAGCCGGCGCCCGCGCCGAGCGCTGTCGCCCAGTTGCCGGGATCGATATAGCCGACGGCGATCAGCGCGCCTGCGCCGACGAACGAGAACCAGTGCGCCGGTCCTCCTTGGGGCAGACGCGGGCGGCGGTTGTGGCGCAGCGCAAACGGATTGGTATTCATGGATGCCTGAGGTCAAGGACTGCCTGAATCCGCAAGGCGTGTGCCTGGAGGCAGCCGGCAGTCGCTGGCAAGCGGGCAGACGCCAGGCGCTGCATTCCCCCAGCGATGGCGGCTCGTGACTTGCCCGATGCCTTTGTCAGCCGCGAACCGCGCTTACGCGAAGCCCGGGCGCCCGCGCGGGCGGGACAGCCAAAGCGTCGCGCAACCGCCACGAGGCAGTCGGCAAACCCGCCGCGCACCAACGCCCCCGAGTGCCGGCCGAGCGCCTCGCCCGGCTGCCGCCCGCTCGTCGCCTTGCTTCCCCGGCTTTTTTTCAGGTAGACATGCGCCTATAACCCGCTAAAATTGCGCCCATTTTCCGCCGGCACGGCTTACGCTGTACCGTTTGCGCGACACTGCGGCATTTTTTTTGGTCCGCGCAATAATTGATGGTAGTTTTCGGGTTTTTCAGGGGAGCCGCAGGCGCAGCGTGGTCGCTGCATCGCGGCGTGCGTGAGGAGGGCCGGCTCGGGCCGGTCACATCGGAGAACGGGATGAAAAGACGGGTATTGGGGCAAGTGGCTGCGCTGGTCTTGTGCGCGGCGCCGTGGCTGACGGCGGCAGCCAAAGATACGCAGCTCAACGTGTACAACTGGTCCGATTACATCGCCAAGGACACCATTCCGAACTTCACCAAGCAGACCGGTGTGCAGGTCAAGTACGACAACTATGACAGCGACGACACGCTGCAAGCCAAGCTGCTGACAGGCAATTCCGGCTACGACATCGTCGTGCCGACCAGCAATTACGCCGGCAAGCAGATTGCCGCCGGCATCTTCGCGCCGCTCGACAAATCGAAGCTGCCCAATCTGAAGTATCTCGACCCGTCGCTGATGGCGCTCGTCGCCGGCGCCGATCCGGGCAACAAGTTCACGGTGCCCTGGGCCTACGGCACGACCGGGCTGGGCTATAACGTCACGAAGGCCCAGCAGATTCTGGGCAAGAACGTGCCGCTCGATAACTGGGACATCCTCTTCAAGCCGGAAAACATCTCGAAGCTGAAGGCCTGCGGCGTGTCCGTGCTGGACGCGCCGGACCAGATGTTCGCCGCCGCGCTTCATTACATCGGCAAGGATCCGATGAGCACGAACCCGGCCGACTACCGCGCCGCGCTCGCCATGCTGAAGAAAATCCGTCCGTACATCACGCAGTTCAACTCGTCGGGCTATATCAACGACCTGGTCGGCGGGGACGTCTGCTTCGCATACGGCTGGTCGGGCGACGTCGTGATTGCGAAGCATCGCGCGATCGAGGCGAAGAAGCCCTACAAGATCGAGTATTACATTCCGAAGGGCGGCGCCCCGGTCTGGTTCGACGTGATGGCAATTCCGAAGGACGCGAAGAACAAGGAAGCCGCGCTCGAGTGGATCAACTACATCGAAACGCCGCAAGTTCATGCTGCGATCACCAACGCTGTCTACTACCCGAGCGCCAACCTCGAAGCGCGCAAATACGTGGACAAGGACGTCGCCAACGACCCGGCCGTGTACCCACCGCCTGACGTCATCAAGACGTTGTTCCTGTTGAAGCCGCTGCCACCCGAAGTTCAGCGGCTGCAGACGCGGCTGTGGACCGAGTTCAAGTCCGGCCGCTGACCCACGGCCACAGGGAACGGGTCGGCATCATCAAGAAGCCCTCGGTTGTTCACCGGGGGCTTTGTTCGTCAAACGCCGGAGTAAAGCATTGTGATGAGTAGTGAGCAGTCGGGCGCGCTGGACCGCACGGCCGGGCCGTCCACCGGCGGCAACGCCGCAAGCGGTGAGGCAGCCGGGAATTTCGTGCAGATCGTCGACGTCGTGAAGAAGTTCGGCGAGACCACGGCGGTCAAAGGGGTGAATCTGTCGGTGCAAAAGGGTGAGCTGTTCGCGCTGCTCGGCAGTTCCGGCTGCGGCAAGTCGACCTTGCTGCGCATGCTGGCCGGGCTGGAGACCGTGACCTCGGGCAAGATCCTGATCGACGGCGAAGACCTCGCGCAACTGCCGCCGTATCGCCGGCCGGTCAACATGATGTTCCAGTCGTACGCGCTCTTTCCGCACATGACGGTGGAGTCGAACGTGGCGTTCGGCCTGAAGCAGGAGGGCGTGCCCAAGGCCGAACTGAAGGAGCGCGTGCAAACCGCGCTCGAACTGGTGCAGATGGGCCGCTTCGCGAAGCGCAAGCCGCATCAGCTCTCCGGCGGCCAGCAGCAGCGCGTCGCGCTCGCGCGCTCGCTGGTCAAGCGGCCCAAGCTGCTGCTGCTCGACGAACCCATGTCCGCGCTCGACAAGCAGATCCGCCAGCGCACGCAAATCGAACTCGTGAACATTCTGGACAAGGTGGGCGTGACCTGCATCATGGTCACGCACGATCAGGAAGAAGCGATGACCATGGCGAGCCGCCTTGCCGTGATGAGCGAAGGCGAGATCGTGCAGCTCGGCACGCCGCACGAGGTCTACGAGTATCCGAACAGCCGTTTTTCGGCGGAATTCATCGGCTCGACCAATCTGTTCGAAGGCCACACGGTCGAGGACGAGCCTGACCACGTCTTCATCGAAACGCCGGATCTCACCACCCGGCTCTATGTGAGCCACGGCATTACGGGCCCGCTCGGCATGCCGGTGACCATCTCGGTGCGGCCCGAGCGCATCGCGCTCACGCGCAAGCCGCCCGAGGGCGCGTTCAACTGGGGCAAGGGCGTGGTCTCCAATATCGCTTACATGGGCGGCTACTCGCTGTATCACGTGAAGCTGGAAGGCGGCAAGACGGTGATTGCGAACGTTACGAGCCTCGCGCTCACCGAAATCGATCCGCCCACGTGGGGCGACGAGGTGTACGTGCGCTGGAGCGCCTCCGCCGGTGTGGTGCTGACGTCATGAAGCACCTGTTCGACTCGTTCCTGAACTGGCCGGTGCGGCGCTTTAACCTGACCGGGCGCACGGCGGTGGTGGCTGGTCCGTTCGTCTGGCTGCTGCTGTTTTTCCTCGTACCGTTTCTGCTGGTCGTGAAGATCAGCTTTGCCGATCTGCAACTGGGCATTCCGCCGTACACGGAGCTCACGAATTTCACCGACGGCGCGCTGAATATCAAGCTCGATCTGTCGCATTACGCGTTTCTCGTCACGGACAGCCTTTATTTCGCGACGTACGTGAATTCGGTGGTGGTGGCGGCGATTTCCACGCTGCTGTGCCTGCTGATTGGTTATCCAATGGCGTATTACATTGCGCGTTCGGACCCGGCGCGCCGTAATCTGCTGATGATGGCCGTCATGCTGCCGTTCTGGACGTCGTTTCTGATTCGCGTGTATGCGTGGATCGGCATTCTGAAAAACAACGGTCTGCTAAACAATTTTCTGATGTCGATCGGCCTGATCCATTCGCCTATCGAGCTGTATCACACGAATACCGCCGTGTATATCGGCATGGTGTATTCGTACCTGCCGTTTCTCGTGATGCCGTTGTACGCGCATCTCGTGAAAATGGACATGACCTTGCTGGAAGCCGCTTACGACCTCGGCGCGAAGCCGTGGAAGGCGTTCTGGCAGATCACCTTGCCGCTGTCGAAAAACGGCATTATTGCCGGCTGTCTGCTGGTGTTCATTCCCGCAGTGGGCGAGTACGTGATTCCGGAACTGCTCGGCGGCGCGAATACGCTGATGATCGGCCGCGTCATGTGGAATGAGTTCTTCGACAACGCCGACTGGCCGATGGCGTCGGCCGTAACCTGTGCAATGGTGTTGCTGCTGCTGGTGCCAATGGCGTTCTTCCAGTACGCGCAGGCGAAGGCGATGGAGGAGCGACGCTAATGAAGCCGAACCGGATCTTGCAGTTCACCGCGCTGGCGCTCGGCTTTCTGTTTCTTTATGTGCCGATCATCAGTCTGATCGTCTATTCGTTCAACGAATCGCAGCTTGTCACCGTGTGGACGCGTTTTTCGACGCGCTGGTATGCGGCCTTGCTGCACGACGACGAACTGATCGCGGCTGCATGGCTGTCGTTGCGAGTGGCGGTGCTGACCGCGTTTGCGTCGGTGGTCATCGGCACGTGGGCGGGTTTCGTGCTTGCGCGCATGGGCCGTTTTCGCGGGTTCACGCTGTACACCGGCATGATCAATGCGCCGCTGGTGATTCCCGAAGTGATTCAGGGCATATCGCTGCTGCTGCTCTTCATCGAAATGGCGAAATGGTTCGGGTGGCCGGCGGGACGCGGCATCTTCACGATCTGGATCGGCCACGTGATGCTGTGCATTTCGTACGTGGCGATTATCGTGCAATCACGCGTGAAGGAACTGCATCCCTCGCTGGAAGAAGCGGCGCTCGACCTTGGCGCAACCCCGGTGCGAGTGTTTTTCTCGATCACGTTGCCGTTGATTTCTCAGGCGCTGGTGTCCGGATGGCTGCTGTCTTTCACGCTGTCCATCGACGATCTGGTTCTGTCGGCGTTTCTCTCGGGGCCCGGGTCGACGACGCTGCCGCTGGTGGTGTTCTCGCGCGTCAGGTTGGGGCTGAATCCCGAGATGAATGCGTTGGCGACCTTGTTTATCGCAGTGGTGACCGTGGGCGTGGTGGCGGTCAACTATTTCATGCAGCGGGCGGAAAAAAGGCGCGTGGGGCTTGCATGAGTGGTTGTCGCCACGAGGGTCTGGATAACGGCTAAACCCGATATCCGATTCTCACGCCGCCCCAATGCCGCCCCTGCACGTACACCGGGGCGGACGCGTCTTTCATCAGCACGAACTCGCCGCCGCCCATATCGCGCCGATAGGTTTGCAGCAGAAACTTCTTGGTATGCGAGCCGGCCGCGAGGCCCGTGCGGTCGTTAAAAATGCGCCGGTTCCGGCAATTGGCCATATTCCACACCACGTCGTCGCGCTGCGGCAAAGAGAACTTTAAATTGTGCGTCGGCAGATAACCGCGCACGTCGATCGCCGCACAAAATGCGACTCGCGGGTCGAGTTCGAGCAAGGGCTCCTGAATCGCCGGCAATACCCGATCGGTAAATGCCGTGAAGCGCGTCATGAACTGCTGGGGATTGCTGCCCGGCACCGGCACGTAGTGTTGATCGAACAGATCGTCGAGCGAAATTTCGCCACGCGCGACGGCCGCCTCGAACACCTTGCTGACGGCCGCGGCCGCATTCTGCACCGCTTCGATAAAGCGGGTGTCAGTGGTTTCCACGCCTGCGGCCGCCGTCAGTTCGATCAGCGTCTCGGACACGCCGAGCAGATTGCCGAGCCGGTCTTTCGCCTGCACGAAGTTTTCGCTGGAATCTTCGACGCCGCTTGCCATTTCCAGCACCTGCGCCTCCAGTCCGCCGCACTGCGTTTCGATCTCGCCGGTGAGCGCGGCGATCTGTTCGGCCTCGTTGTTCAGGTGCGCGATCGCGTCGCCCGTCGAATGAACGACGTCGCCGATCCTGCGCGTGCCTTCGCGCACGCGATGGGCTCGCTCGGTATTCACCGAGCCTTCGTTGATCAGTTGCTCGGTCTGCTGCGTGAGCTCCGCGAGCGTGGTTTCGATCTGACCGGTCGCCTGCGCGGTCTTCGCCGAGAGGTTCTTCACCTCGGCCGCCACAACAGCGAAACTGCGGCCCGATTCACCGGCGCGCGCGGCTTCAATCGCGGCATTGAGCGCGAGCAGATGCGTTTGCCGCGCGATCAGCGAGATTTCCTCGGAGACGCGGCTCACATGCGCTAGCGCGCTGCGCAAAGCGCCGATCTGGCTTTCGATCACCGTTACGCCTTCCACCAGACCGTGAATGTCGGCGAGCGATGCTTCCAGCGTCTGTTGCGACTCCTGCACCCCGGTCGCCGCCTGCGCCGATACATCGCGCATACCGCGCGCGGCCGTTGCGATGCGATGATTGCCTGCGAGCGTCTGCGCGGCGGACTCGCGCAGCGCCCGGCACACCTGCGCCTGATGCTGCACGCGAGCGGCGACCTCGTCGACGTGGCCCGAGACATCGCAGATTTCGATACCCAGTTTGCCGGCTTGCGCGGCGATATCGCCGACGACCCCTTGTGAACGGGCCGACCGCCGAAAGCTGAAACGCGACATGAACGTCTCCTAGATGACGCTGGCGACGCTGGGTTTTGCGCGCTGACCGAGCGCGAACACAGCGTCTTCTCGATGCGTTTACGGCTGGGTTTCGGCCGACTTGATGCGGGGTATCCCTCAGTCGGTATCATGTGCGCTGCGGCGGCGCTCCGCGCTCGAGCTCTCCGGCAAGCGGGCTGCAGCCGTTCCTTACCCACGGTAACAATGATCGATTCCTTCGCGCGTGTTTCGGGCTGGCAACAGCTCTATCATCTTTGGCAACTGCTCGTCATGCTCTGCCAGTTTCTGTGGAGCCTGCTGCGTTTTCTCGGCGGCGGCGCCTAGGCGTGAGCGCTGCCGCCCGCGCTCAAGCCCGCGTGCGACGTGTGTGTTCGTCCGAGGAGTGCAGCGTAGTTGTGCTTTCGCGCGGCAGGCCGAGAAAAGCGCGCAAGTCGGCGAGCACGCGCTCCGGCGCTTCTTCCATTGGGATATGCCCGAGGCCCGGATACATCACCGACTTTGCATCCGGAATGCGCCGGGCGAATTCAGCCGCATGCGCGGTCGGAATCCAGCGGTCTTTCGCGCCCCACAACACGAGCGTCGGAACTGCCAGTGTGGTCAGAACGTTGGTGTCCAGTTCGGCGAAGTCGAGCGTGGGCACCATTTTGCCGATCGCAGTGCGCGTGCCTTCGCCGTGAAAGAACTCGACATAGCGTCGCAGCGTGTGCGGGTCGAGCTTGCGCGGATCGCCGTACACGTTGCGCACCGCGCTTCTGATAATCGCTTCGGGCAGCCAGCGCGGCGAAGTTGCGCGTACCAGCGCGCTGTTGAAAAGGCCGATGTAGATGGGCAGCCGCATCGGAAAGCCTGCGGAATCGATCAGCACGAGGCGCTCGACGGCCTCGCGATGCCGGACCGCGTAGTCCCACGAAATCAGCCCGCCAAGCGAATTGCCGATGAACGTCGCGCGCGTAATGCCGAGTGCCTGCAAGAAGGTGTCGATGAAACGCCGGTAGGTCGGCAGGTTCATCGTTTCGATTGCGCCTGTAGCGGAGCGCAGCGGGCCCGTTACGCCGAACGGCGGCAGATCGAGGCGGATCACGCGGTAAGCGCGCTTGAGTTCATCCGCGACACGGTTCCACGTGTGCAGCGAAGAGGCAAAACCATGAATCATCACGATGATGTCGCCGCTGCCTTCGTCCACGTAATGCACGTCCGCGCCCATGATGCCGATGAACTTCGAGCCGCTTTGCGTATAGCGGCGCCGCAATTCGTCGCGCGGCACGCTCGTAATGCCGAGGCGGGCGGCAAGCGGGCGGGGCGGCAGTGGAGCGGCGCCGCTGGATGCCGGTGAATTCGACGACTGCGGTTCGATGCTAGCCATGTTTTCCGTCTCCCTTTTGTTTGAACCGGACCTGCAATCGCACCCTGGCCGTCGCATGCATCAAGGCAGGAAGCGATAGTCGCGTGGCCGCGCGCGGCGCGTGCGCTTGCGAAAGCTGAACGTGAAGCCGGGCCACTGGGTGGTCACTTTGCCGCTTTGGGTCTGATACCAGCTGTGGCAGCCGCTGACCCACACCGAGCGCCGCATGTCCTCTTGCAGGCGCGTGTTGTAGTCGCGTTGCACGTCGGGCCGCAGGTTCATCGCACGCGCGTTGCGTTGACGCAGCACGCGCAGGCAATCGGCGATGTACTGCACTTGCGACTCGATCATGTAGATCATCGAGTTGTGGCCGAGGGACGTGTTGGGGCCGACGATCATGAAGTAATTGGGGAATTCCGCGATGCTCGTGCCGAGATACGCTTGCGCTCCGTCACGCAGCCACAGCGTGCCGAGGTCCGCGCCGCCGATACCCGTCACGTCAAAAGGCGGGCCCACGTCGTTGACCTGAAAGCCCGTGCCGCAAATGATCGCATCCACACGACGATGCACACCGTCCTCCGTAATAATGCCGTCCGCGACGATTTCACGGATGCCCGTGGTGATTACGTTCACGTTGGGTTCGACAAGCGCGCGATAGTAGTTGCTCGACAGCAGCACGCGCTTGCAGCCAAGGCGGTAATTCGGTGTGAGTTTCGCGCGCAGTTCCCAATCTTTGATGCGCCGCTCGAGGTAGCGCAGACACAGCTTCATCGGCCGGTTCATGAGATTTGGATTCCTCACGAATGCAAGGGCCTGCGATTCCAGCTTCCAGTAGATTGCGCTGCGCACGAGGCGCTGCGTGAAGGGCAGATGCTCGAACAGCCACTGCGCGCGCCGGCCGATGCGCTTGTCGGGCTTCGGCATGATCCACGGCGCCGTGCGCTGGAACAGATCGAGTTGCGCGACGCGCGGCTGGATTTGCGGCACGAACTGGATCGCGCTTGCGCCGGTGCCGATCACCGCGACGTGCTTGCCTTCGAGCGGATATGCATGGTCCCAGCGCGCGGAATGGAAGAGCTTGCCTTCAAAGCGTTCTATGCCGGCGATTCGCGGCATCGCCGGGCGCGACAGGCCGCCGCTCGCGGCAATCAGCACGTCGGCCTCGATCGTCTCGCGCATGCCGTGCGCATCGAGTTCTATGGCCCACACATAGCGCGCTTCATCAAAGCGCGCGGCCACCACGCGCGCATTGCAGCGCACGTACCGCTCCACGCCGTATTTGCTCGCGCAATGCTTCAGGTAGGCGAAAATCTCGGCCTGGCCGCTGAACACGCGCGACCACGCCGGGTTCGGTTCGAACGAAAACGAATACAGATGCGAGGGCACGTCGCAGCCGGCGCCCGGATAAGTGTTGTCGCGCCAGGTGCCGCCGATATCCGCGGCGGCTTCGTAGATCGTGAACGACGTGATGCCCATTTTTTGCAGCCGCACTGCCATGCCGATGCCGGAAAACCCGCTTCCCACGATCGCAATGCGCGGCGCGATGGCTGGTGTGAATGCGGCGGATGAAGCGGATGTCACGTCGGTCTCCAGCAGGGAATGTTCGTGCGCGGCCTTGGTGGGCTGTCTCGTGGGCTGTCGGTGGGCTCGCGGTGGACTGTATCCGCGCGCTGTCTTTGTATGCTGGCCGCACGCGCCGCACGCGCCGCACGCGCCGCAGGCGGCGTAGTCGTCGTCGGTAGCCGCTCGAACGTACCGCGCAGGGTAGACAACTGTACACATCGCGTCAAGATCGTTTAGAGTACCTCTATCAAACGCGCGCCCCGAGCAGCAATTCAAAGCCCACGATGAAGGCCATGAAATCCGTTTTCGACACGGCGCGGCAAACGCAGACCGACGCGCTCGCCGCGCAGCCGTTGCCCGCAGGCAAGCGCAAGCTGATCGACGCCGCGCTGCGTCTGACCGCAGGTGGGCGCAGCTTCGCGAGCCTCGGGCTGCGTGAGCTTGCGCGCGAGGCGGGGCTCAATCCGAACACCTTCTATCGTCATTTCGACACGCTCGACGATCTCGCACGCGAAGCCGTCGACTCGGTCAGCCGCCGCTTGCGGCCCATGCTGCGCCGCGAGCGCTGGCTCGCCGCGCACGACGAACCGCACAGCGTGGCGAGGCGTGCGTGTGTCGCATTCTTTCTGTTTGCGGTGGACAACCGCGAGGCGTTTCTGAGCGCGTTGGCGGAATATCACGGCACGTCGCCGGCGTTGCGCGAAGCCGTGCGCGCGACGCTTCACGCAGTGTCCGCGGAAATGGCGGACGACGTCGTGCAATTGCAGCTCATGCCGACACTCGCGCGCGACGTTGTCGATGAAGTCTGCACGCAGGTGGTGCTGCAACTGTTCCACCTTTCCGCCGAGTATCTCGATGCCGACGCCGCACGCCGTGAGGCGCTCGTCGCGTATGCCGAGCGCTTTATCGTGAGGCTGTTTGCGGGTTCGGTGCTGCTTGCGGAGCATCAGGAGGAGCGCGAGCCGGTGTCGCGGCTTGCGTGAACCGGCGCGGCGCGCGGTTGAAAAGCAAAACAGGCTCCGCGAGGGAGCCTGTTTCATGCCGATGCAAAAGCGCAGAACGCCGCGCTTGACGCGCTGTGAACAATCAGGTGTCGTCGCTCCAGCCGCCGGAATCGTCGTTGCTGCCCATGTCGATGCCGCCGCTGTTGTCGCTCCAGTCGTTCGAGCCCTGCCCGAAGTCGAGGCTGTCGCCGCCAGTGTCGCCGCTGCCGCGGCGGCGCGCTTCGTCGTCGACGATCACGTCGCGCTCCACGACACGCTCACGCCCGGAGTTCAGCGCTTCGCCGAGCAGCACGCCGGTCAGCAGGCCGCCCATGCCGCCGCCGAAACCGCCGCCTTGCTGCACGACGACAGGTGGCTGCTGCTGATACGGCCCTTGCTGCGGATAGGGCGCTTGCGGAGGATAGGGTGCCTGCTGCGGGTTGCCGAAGCGTTCGGCTTCGCGTGCATAGGGCGATTGCTCATTGCCTGCCGCGCCCGCCGCGTTCGCCGCGTTCGGATCCGGCCGGCCTTCGGCACGCGCGCGCAGGCTGCCGATGCGTTGCTCCAGCTCATCGAGCTGATAGGGCGGAACCGGGTTCTTGCTGTTCGATAATGCTTCGACAAGTGTGCGCAACTGGTCTTCGGTGGCTTCCACTTCCTTTTCCAGCGCTTCGTGGCCGGGCGCGTTCGAGAGCTTCACGTCGAGTTTCAGCGAACGCACGGTGTTGAGCAGCTCGGTTGCGCGCTTCAATTGCACGCGACGCTCGTCGTCGGCGCGAGTGTCGTCCTGTTTGCGGGCACGGCGCAAGGTCCAGCGCAAGACCAGGGCGATCACGCCGACGAGAATCAGAATGCCGACCCACATGCCGATGCCGGGACCGTGGCGCTCAGCCGCACGCGGGACGATTGCGGACTGTTGCTGTACGGCGGGTGCGTTCTGCTGCGCAAACGGGTTGTCGGCGCGGCTCGTCGACCGGGCTGCGGCATTGCCTGCGCGTTCCGCGTCGCGGCGAATGCGCGCCTCGGTCTGGGCAAAGCGCGTGGGGTCGGTAAAACGGATTTGCGGATCGAGCGTTTTGGCCTGTTGAAGCTGGGCGAGCGCGTCGCCATAGCGGCCTTCGCGGTCGAGCACCTGACTGTACAGGTAGTGCGCGCGTGCATTGTTCGGATGCGCCTGCAGCACTTCGGACAGGCCCGCGTCAGCCTGCTGCCAGTTGCCTTGCGACATCGCGGATTCGATCTGCTGAACCGTGGGCACGGCAAACGCCGCCGCCGAAACGAGCATCAGCGAGGCGAATGCGCTTGCAATAAGTTTTTTCATTTGCGGACCGGGCGCGGGGCGCCCGTCTCCTTCAGTCGATTGCGGCGGCCGGCGCTCCGGCGGCCGGCGATCCGGCGGCCGGCGATCCGGCGGCCGGCGGCGCTGCTGCCGATGCACCGGACGCCGCTGCGGCATGTCCATCGGCACCCGTCCGCCGTCATGCGAGCCTCACGCAATTACTGGGCCGGTGTATTGAGTTGCTTTTTCAGCGCTTCCAGACGATCTTCGACCGACGGGCCGCGGTTCAGATCGGCGAGCTTGTCGTCGAGCGCCTTGCCGCTTTTGACGTCGGCGGAATTCAGGCGTGCGTCCGATCGTGCATTCGAAAGCGCAACCTTGTCTTCCAGCTTCTGGAAATCTTCCGCCAGATTCTTCCCGCCAATGCCGCCGAGCGCAGTTGCCGCCACGTCTTTCGCCTCGGCGATCTGCTGCTTGGCTTGCAGAATGTTGGAACGCGCGTTCAGGTCGTTGCGGCGCGCACGCATGTCCTCGATCTGGCTCTTCAGTTGCGCGACCGACGGCTCGAGCGTGGCGAGTTCCTTCGTCAGCGCATCGCGTTCGGCCTCGGCAGTAGCCTGCGCGCCGAGCGCCTCGCGCGCGAGCGCTTCGTCGCCGGCTTGCAGCGCACGCCTCGCGCCGTCTTCGTATTTCTTCGCCTTGTCGGCGGCAACGTCGCGCTTGCTTTGCTGCGTGGCCACTTGCGCCTGAATTTCGATCAACGAATTTTCGGCCTTGCCGATGCTCTCGTCGAGCTCGCGCACGATCTGGCGCGAGTCGCGCGACGGGTCTTGCACGGAGTCGGCCGCGTCGTTCAGGAGACCTTTTAGCGTGCGCGAAATGCTGTCAAAAAGCGACATGAAAACCTCCAAAGAATTGTGTCGGCGCTGAAAAATTTCCGCGCATCCAACTGCTTGCCATTGCTACTTTACGCCGCCGCGCAAAAGGCAGAGCAAGCAGTGTAGGCAGCGCAGCGTTCGGACCGCAGGTCGGGGCGCGCGCGCCGAATGCAATAGCGCGAGCGCAGATTGTCCTGTTCGTTCGTGCCACGCGTGGCGAAGCGGGTAGCTCGCAACGATGATTATGCGGGACGTCCCTTCAGCAGCTCGCGGATATTACACCACGGCCTCTCTTAAAATGGCCTTAAAGGGCACGATGCGCGAGAGCTGAGTATGAGAGCGGCGAGTGTCGCCGGCGTGAATTGCGCGGGGCAGGCATGAGCGTGCGAGTCGCCGCAAGAGGGGTGCGGCCGCGTCTTCCTCATCGGCGTCGCGCGTCCATTGGGCTTGGCTATCGATCCTGGTCTATTGCTAGGCGAAGCGGCCGCCCTCGGTGCCGAGGTCGCCTTGCGGCTCGTCGTCCTCAGGCGTGGTGTCGAGACGAGGGCGCCCGAACACGCTCTTCATGCGCGATTGCGTGCTCGCGGTGACGGGCGCTGGCGTGCCGCTCGCGGCCGCGCGGGCGGCGGCGATTCGCGCCACGGCCTCGGCGGTCGCGACGGCGTTCGCATCGACTTCGGTAGTGAGCGCGGCGAGCACGTCTGCGGGCAGCAGCGGGGCAGGTGTCGAAGCGCTCGGCATGCTGTCCGCCGGGGCTTGGCCCGCCGGCGCGGGCATCCGCGACTCGCGCGCCGTGCCGCTTGCCGCGGCGAACGGCGCTGCGTCCGCATCGATATTTGCATTGGCACTGGCATCGGCGAGCGGCTGTGCCTCACCGCTCGCGCGCGCTCGTAGCGCGGCGGGCAACGCTGCGCGCTCACTTGCGCTGCCATGTGCTGTGCCGTGCGCGGTGTCGTGCGCGGTGTCGTGCGCGGCGTCTCGTGCGGTATGGTTCGCAACGCGCCGCAGCGCCGCGTCCAGCGCATCGGGCGCACGCGGCGCATTGAGCCGGTCGACGATGCTCGCCGCTTTCACCTGCTCGCTCGTTGCGTCGAAGCTCAGCACGGCGCGCCGCATGAGCTCGCTGACGCTGATACCGTGCTGCTCGGCTGCGGCGGCTATCGCGCGTTTCTGCGCGGGCGTGACGAATACGACGATGCGTTCGCTGGGCTTTGTCATGATCGGCTCGCATACTTGTTGGGCATGGCGCTTCGCGGCGCGCATCGGTGTGCGCGCAGTCCATCATATGACGAGTTGCGTCGGTGGGAAACGGGCGCGTCGCAAAAATGCCGTGACATCAATGGCTTGTCGCGTTTTCTGTGGGCTTGTCCACAGGGCTGTCAACTTTTTCTGTTGATAACTCCGGCAGTGTGCGCAAGCGCATCGAAAGCTTGCCGAAACTACTCACGTGCTCGCCGGGTGGACTTGCGCGAAGGGAACTCTTACAAAAAAACTGCGTTGGGCGGCGCTTGATTTCTTTAAAATGCGCTGTTACGTTGCGCCGGATACTGTGCCGGGATGCGCCGTGGCGACTCGCCGGGGGCAAAGGGTCGCGCGGCGGTTTGCGTCCCGCACAGCGCCCGCTCGGTATTCAAGCGCGCCTCATGCGCGAGAACAAGGCGGTGACTCAAGCCGTTGAGTAACACGGTTGAGCAACGCGCTCGAGTCTCGCGGTCGAGTCTCGCGCCCACTATTCCAGTCATGCCAATCATCAAACCACCGCATTCTTCGCATTCTCCCGCCGGTCAAGACCGGGACTCCTACCGCCGCACCCAGGGACGCAACGCCGCTTCGCGCGACGCAGACGAAGGCGGCCGCTCGCTCGGCGCAAGCATCGCAATCTGGTTTGCGAGCCTCGTTGCGATTGTCGCCGTGGTGGGCGCGCTGATCGTCGGCTATGCACTCGTCGTCATGGGGCCGCAACTGCCTTCGCTCGAGGCGCTTACCGACTATCGCCCGAAAGTGCCGCTGCGTGTCTACACGGCCGACCACGTGCTGATCGGCGAATTCGGCGAGGAACGGCGCAGCCTCGTGCGCTTCCAGGACATTCCCGACCAGATGAAAAAAGCGGTGCTCGCCATCGAGGACTATCGCTTCTACGAGCACGGCGGCGTCGACTTTCTCGGCATTCTGCGCGCCGGCTTTGCGGACATTGCGCACGGCGGCGCCTCGCAGGGCGCGAGCACGATCACGATGCAGGTCGCGCGCAACTTTTTTCTGTCGAGTGAAAAGACCTACACGCGCAAGATCTACGAAATGCTGCTCGCGTACAAGATTGAACGCGCGCTGACGAAAGACCAGATTCTCGAGCTGTACATGAACCAGATCTATCTGGGCGAGCGCGCTTATGGCTTTGCGGCGGCCGCGCGCGTGTACTTCGGCAAGGATCTGAAAGACATCACGCTCGCTCAGGCCGCGATGCTCGCGGGCCTGCCGAAAGCGCCGTCTGCGTATAACCCGGTGGTCAATCCGAAGCGCGCGAAGATCCGTCAGGAATACATTCTCAGGCGCATGCTCGAGCTTCGCTACATCAGTCAGGAGCAGTACGATCAGGCGGTGAAGGAAGAGATTCACACGCGCAATCCGGGCAACGAGTACAGCGTGCACGCCGAGTACATCGCCGAAATGGTTCGTCAGATGATGTACGCGCAGTACAAGGACGAGACCTACACGCGCGGCCTGAACGTGACGACCACAATCGATTCGGCGGATCAGGACGCCGCGTACCGCGCGGTGCGCAAGGGCGTGATGGATTACGAGCGGCGCCACGGCTATCGCGGGCCCGAAGGTTTCGTGCAACTGCCGGCGGCGGGCGACGAGCGCGACCAGGCTATCGACGACGCGCTGACCGACCATCCGGATAACGGCGAGATCGTCGCCGCGGTGGTCACGGAGGCGGCTCCGAAACAGGTGAAGGCGCAACTGGTCGACGGCACGCAACTCACTATCAGCGGCGAAGGGCTGCGGTTTGTCGCGAGTGCGCTGAGCGCGCGTGCCCCGGCCGCGACGAAAATCAAGCCGGGCTCGATCGTGCGCGTGATGAGCGACGACAAAGGCAACTGGCAGATCACGCAGCTTCCGCAAGTGGAAGGGGCGCTCGTGTCGCTCACGCCGCAGGACGGTGCGATTCGCGCGCTGGTCGGCGGCTTCGACTTCAACAAGAACAAGTTCAACCACGTGACGCAGGCATGGCGTCAGCCGGGGTCGAGCTTCAAGCCGTTCATCTATTCGGCGGCGCTCGACAAGGGGCTCGGACCGGCCACGATCATCAACGACGCGCCTCTGTACTTCCCGTCGAGCACGCCCGGCGGCGAAGCGTGGGAGCCCAAGGACGACGACCAGCCGGACGGCCCGATGCCGATGCGTCTCGCGTTGCAGAAGTCGAAGAACCTCGTGTCGATTCGCATTCTGTCGTACATCGGCACGAAGTACGCACAGGACTTCGTCACGCAGCGCTTCGGCTTCGACGCCGACAAGACGCCGCCGTATCTGCCGATGGCGCTTGGCGCAGGGCTCGTCACGCCGTTGCAGTCGGCGGGCGCGTATTCGGTGTTCGCGAACGGCGGCTATCGCATCAACCCGTATCTGATCAGCGAAGTGACGGACGCGCGCGGTGAGCCGCTTTCGAAAGCGCAGCCGCTCACCGCCGGCCGCGACGCGCCGCGCACGCTCGAGCCGCGCAACGCTTACATCATGAACAGCCTGCTGCACTCGGTCGCGACGGCCGGCACGGGTGCGGGCACCAACGTGCTGCATCGCTCGGACCTGCAGGGCAAGACCGGTACCACGAACGACGCGAAAGACGGTTGGTTCGCCGGTTATCAGCAGTCGCTGGTGGCCGTGGCGTGGATGGGTTACGACCAGCCGAAGACACTTGGCAGCCGCGAATTCGGCGCGCAACTGGCGCTGCCCATCTGGGTCGAGTACATGCAGCGCGCGTTGCGCGGCGTGCCGCAAAGCGAGCCGGCGCAGCCTGAGGGCGTGACGACCGTCGACGGCGAACTGTTTTATTCCGACATGACGCCGGGCAATGGCTTTGTGGCGAGCATCGGGCTGGACTCGGCGAATCCGACAGCGGGCGTCAGCGATGCAGTGGGCGGCGTGGGGCCTGCGGGCATGACGCCGCCGACGGTGCCGCCGCCGAGCGTGTCGTCGAATGAGAAAAAGCAGATCATGGATCTGTTTGAATCGAATAAGCCTTGATGGGGGAAGCGCGTGTGGCGGGGAGGGTAGGGCTGCACGCGTAAGCGCTTTCCATCTTGAGCGCGACCTGGTTTGGCGGCGAGCGGAACGTCAGGCCACGCGCCTGCACACGGTTGTTGTACGGGCCATCTGTACGGGCCATCGCGTCGATTGCCAGGGGCATCGGCGCGTTTTGCTCCGTTCCACACCGCGCGCCGCAATTCCAAACCGCTCGACGGTTTAGCCCGCTTATCAGAAAGTTTTCAACAGCCTCTTCAACACGAAGTGGGGATAACTGCGACGCATCAGGCTGCGGCGACCGCGGCAACCTTGCAGATCAATTCGCATTCCCAGGCTTGTCGCCTGCCGCTTGCGAAGTGGCCTGCGGGGTGGCCTGCAACCCCGCCTGCGCCTCATCCCCCACGGGCGGCTCGCCCATCGCCTGAAACAACGCCGCCGTATCCGTGAGCCGCGCGCTGGTGTAGCGAATCTCATCGAGCTGTGCATTTCGAAACTGCTGCTCGCTCGCGCGTGTCGACGCGACCGGCACAGCGCCGAGCCGATAGCGCGCCGCGGTTTCGTCGAAAATACCCTGCGCCGAACGCGCCGCCGTGTTCGCTGCGTCGAGCGCCTGCGCGTCGTGTTCCAGCGCGGCGAGCGTATCGGCGACGTTCTGGAACGCAGCGAGCACCGTCTGCTTGTATTGCGACACCGTGGCCTCGTAGGTGTTCATCGCTGCGCGGCGCTGTGCCACCAGCGCGCCGCCATGAAAGAGCGGCTGCGAGAGCGACGCGCCGATGCTCCAGATCGCGCCCGCGCCCGACAGCGCCACGGGCCAGCTAAAGCCGCCTTGTCCCATCGACGCGCTCAGCGACAGGCTCGGATACATCTGTGCGGTCGCCACGCCGACATCGGCGGCGGCGGCTTTCAGCGCGGCGTCGGCGGCCTGGATGTCGGGCCGCGCGCGCAACAGTTCGCTCGGCACCACCACCGGCACCTGCTGCGGAAGACGCAGGCTCGCGAGTTCGAGGTCCCCGGGTGCCGCGTCCGGCGTGCGGCCGAGCAGCACGGCGAGCGCATGGCGCGTGGTCTGCCATTGCTGCCTGAGCCCGGGCAAACTCGCCGAGAGGCTCGCCGCATTTTGTTGCGCGCTCAACTGATCGGCGTGCGAAACGGCGCCGAGCGCGTAGCGCCGTTGGGTATCGCGAGCCTGTTCGTTGGCGAGCGTCACGAGCCGCTCGGTCGTGTCGATCTGCGCGTGCAACGCGGCGCTCGTGATCGCGGCGCTTACGATGTTGGCGGCGAGCGCGCGCCGCGCGGCGTCGAGTTGGTACGCCTGCACGTTCACGCGCGCGGCCAGCGCAGCGTCCGCGAGACGGGCGGCGCCGAACAGGTCGATCGTGTAGTGCGCCTGCAATTGGCCGACGAAGATGTTGTACAGGAACGTGTTGGAGCCGATCTCGGGAATCGCCAGCGCGCGATTGCGCGTGGCCTGGCCGCCGGCGTCGATGGTAGGCAGCAGCGAACTGCCGATCTGTGCCCGCAACTGTTCGCGCGCGGCTGCAAGCGTTTGTTCGGTGGCGGCGAGCGTCGGGCTATTGCGCAGCCCTTCGTCGACGAGCGCATTCAACGCATCGGACTGATACAGCTTCCACCATTGCGGCACCGGCTTCGCGCCGACCATGAACTGTTGCGCCACGCCTTGGGCGGCGACCGTCTGCGCAGGCTGCGCTTCGCTGCCGTAGTGAACGGGCTGCGGCAGCGCGGGCGGCTCGCCGCTCGGACCGAACGAACACGCGGCAAGCATCGACGCGCATGCGACGAGCGAGGCGGGCATCGCGAAGCGGGTCGCCGGGAGACGCACCAGGAAACCCGCAGCGCGGCGAACGAAGCGCACATCTGCAAACTGGCTCATGCTCAATTCCCCGTATGGGCCGCGCCGGACGCCGACGGCGTGGGCGGTTCGCGCTCGTCGTTACGTACGCGGAACGACATCGCATAGAGCGCCGGCAAATAGAACAAGGTGAGAATGGTCGCGCTCGTAATGCCGCCCATCAGCGCGGTGGCCATTGGTCCGAAAAAGTTCGAGCGCAACAGCGGAATCAGCGCGAGCACGGCGGCCGCGGCGGTCAGCGTAATTGGGCGGAAGCGCCGCACAGTGGCGCCGACAATCGCGTCGAAGCGCTTGTGCCCGGAGGCAATATCCTGCTCAATCTGGTCGACCAGAATGACCGAGTTACGCATGATGATGCCGAACATCGCGATCACGCCGAGCATGGCGACGAAGCCGAACGGCTGGCCGAACAGCAGCAGCGTGAAGACCACGCCGATCAGTCCGAGCGGCGCGGTCAGCACGACCATCAGCACGCGAGCGAAGCTTTGCAACTGGACCATCAGCAGCGTGAGCACCGCGATAATCATGATCGGAATTTGCGCATTGATCGAAGTCTGGCCCTTGCCGCTTTCCTCCACGGAGCCGCCTATCTCGATCCGGTAGCCGACCGGCAAACTGGCGCGAATCGGCGCAAGCGCGCGGTCCACCGCATGCGTGACGTCGATGCCTTGCGCGCCCGGCGCGACATCGGACTGCACGGTGATCGTCGGCTGGCGGTCGCGCTCCCATATCACGCCGTACTCGAGATCGTTGCGCAGATGCCCGAGCGTGCCCAGCGGCACCGCGCCGTTCGGCGTAGGCATGGCGAGCGTGACAAGCTTTGCCGGGTCCACGCGCTCGGCCTTCGGCGCGCGCAGGTCGACGCTGATCAGCTTGTCGCGCTCGCGGTACTGCGTGACGGTATAGCCGGAGAGCGTCATCGCGAGGAAGCTCGAAATGTCGTCGGAGCTCACGCCGAGCTCGCGCGCCTTTTTCTGGTCGATCTCGAAGCGAACCGAGCGTTCGGCCGGTTCGTCCCAGTCGAACTGCACGTTGCGCGTGCCGGCGTCGGCGCGCAGCGTCGCGGCGACGCGTTCGGCGATCGAGCGCACCGTCGCGATCTCGTCGCCGCTCACGCGGAACTGCACCGGATAACCGACCGGCGGTCCGTTTTCGAGGCGTGACAGACGCGTGCGGATTGCGGGGAAATGATTGCGCAGTTCCGGCTCGAGCCATTGCGCGAGCTTCTCGCGGTCTTTCACGGACTTGGCGGTAATCACGAACTGCGCGAAGTTCGGCTGGGTGAGCTGCTGATCGAGCGGCAGATAAAAGCGCGGCGCGCCGCTGCCGACGAAGTCCACCGAGTGCGCAATCTCAGGGCGGCCCACCAGTGCCTTTTCCAGCCGCTTGGCCTCGCGCAGCGTGGCCTCGAACGACGCACCCTCCGGCAGGCGCACGTCCACCAGCAGTTCCGGCCGGTCCGAGCTTGGGAAAAACTGCTGTGGCACCAGCGAGAAGCCCGCCATTGCCAGCACGAACAGCACCACGGTAATCGCGAGCACGATGAAGCGCCGCTCGATGCACCAGCCGATCCAGCCACGCAGACGCGCGTAGAAGCGCGTGTCGTAGATGTCGTGCTCGTGGTCGTGCGCCTCGTGTGCCTCGCGCTTGCGCTCGGGCAGCAGGTGATAGCCGAGCAGCGGAATCAGCACCACCGCCGCAAGCCACGATGCGATCAGTGCAATGGCCGACACTTCGAAGATGGAGCGGGTGTATTCGCCGGTGCTCGACTTGGCGAGCGCAATCGGCAGGAAACCCGACACGGTGACGAGCGTGCCGGTGAGCATCGGAAACGCGGTGCTGGTATAGGCGAAGGCCGCGGCGCGCGCGCGGTTCCAGCCCTGCTCGAGTTTCACCGCCATCATTTCCACGGCGATGATCGCGTCGTCGACAAGCAGGCCGAGCGCGAGCACGAGCGTGCCGAGCGAGACCTTGTGCAGCCCGATGTCGAACAGATACATGCACAGCGCCGTGACGGCGAGCACGACCGGAATCGAGATGACCACCACCATGCCAGTGCGCACGCCGAGCGACACGAGGCTGACCACCAGCACGATCGCGACGGCTTCTGCCACGGCTTCCAGGAAGTCGTCGACGGAATGGGCGACCGCGTGCGGCATGCTCGACACCTCGGTCAACTGCAGGCCGGCGGGCAGGGCTTTGCGCAGGCGCAGCATCTGGGCGTCGAGCGCCTTGCCGAGGCGGATCACGTCGCCGCCTGGCTGCATCGTCACGCCGATGCCGAGCACCGGCTTGCCGCCCGCGCGCATTTGCGTGACGGCCGGGTCGTCGTAGCCGCGCCTGATCGTGGCGATATCGCCGAGACGGAACGAGCGGCCGTTGATGCGGATCAGCATGTCGGCAAGCGCATCGACGTTCCCGAACTGGCCCGTGGGACGCACGAATACGCGGTCGTCGGTGGTGGTCAGCGTGCCGGCTTGCGACACCGCGTTCTGCGCGTTGATCGCCTGGCCGAGCTGCTGCGGCGAAATGCCAAGCCGCGTGAGCTGCGTATTGGCAATCTCAATGTAGATGTGCTGGTTGGGGTCGCCGAAGTAGTCGACCTTGGCGACGCCGGGTACGCGCAGCAGCACGGTGCGCAACTGGTCCGCATAATCGTGCAGTTGCGCGGGCGAGAAGCCGTCGCCTTCGAGCGTGTAGATGTTGGTGTAGACGTCGCCGAATTCGTCGTTGAAGAAAGGGCCTTGCACGCCCTGCGGCAAGGTCGCCGCAATGTCGCCGACTTTCTTGCGCACCTGATACCAGGTTTCCTGCACCTGGCTGACCGGCGCGGAGTCTTTCATCGTGAAGAACATCAGCGACTCGCCAGGGCGCGAGTAACTGCGCAGGAAGTCGATGGCAGGCGTCTCCTGCAACTTGCGGCCGATGCGGTCCGTGACCTGTTCCTGCACCTGCCGCGCCGTTGCGCCGGGCCAGAAGGTGCGGATCACCATCACGCGGAACGTGAACGGCGGGTCTTCCGACTGCGCGAGGCGCGTGTACGCGAGGATGCCGAAGGCAGTGGCGAGCGCGATCAGAAACACGACCAGCGCCTGATGGCGCAGCGCCCACGCGGACAGGTTGAAGCGTCCCTCTTCATGGGTCGTGCTCATGAAGCGAAGTCCTCGGGATGCAGCGGCGCGACGGCGCGCACTTTTTCTCCGGCGCTCACCGTGTGCACGCCTTGCAGCACGACGTGCTCGCCGTCCTTCAGACCCTGGCTCACCACGATCGTGCGCTCGTTGTAGCGCGCAACCGTGACGCGGCGCAGTTCAAGCGCGCTGTCTGCCGCCCGCACGACCCATACGGCTGGTTGCGGGCCGTCGTGAAAGAGCGCGGTGGCCGGCAACACGAAGAAGCCATGCTGGCCTTCGGCGCCGCTCGCGGTCGATGCGGGGGGCGCCGACAGCGCGATGTCCGCGGTCATGCCGAGGCGCACGTCGGGGCCGGGATTGTCGAGCGTGAGTTTCGCGCGATAGGTGCGGCTTTGCGGATCCGCCGCGGGCGAGAGTTCGCGCACGCGCGCCGTGAACGTGCGGCCCGGCAGCGCGCCGAGCGTGACTTTCGCGGTCTGTCCGGGCGCGAGTCCGGCGAGCGCGCTTTCGGGCACATCGCAGACCACGTCGACTTCGCCGCTCCATGCGAGGTTGTACACGGCCTGGCCCGCCGACACGTTTTGCCCCGTGTCGGCCTGCTCGGCCGTGATCACCCCTGCGTGATCCGCCACGAGCGAGGTGTACTGCAACTGGTCTTTCGCCAACGCCGCCTGCTGCGCCGCCTGGTCGCGCTGCGCAGCGGCCGACGCAAAGGCGTTCGTGGTCTGCTCCAGTTGCGCGGGCGCGATCAGATTTTCTTTGGCTTGCGCCTGATCGCGGTCCAGCTGTTGCTTCGCGTAGCGGTAGCTGTGCTCGGCGGCGGCGAGCTGCGCCTGGGCGCTCGCCGCGTTTTTCTGTGCGTCCGCCGGATCGAGCCGCGCGACGATCTGGCCGTTCTTCACCACGTCGCCGAGGCGCACGCGCCGCTCGATGATCTTGCCGCCGACGCGAAACGACAGCGGCGTCGAGTAGCGTGCCTGCACTTCGCCGGGCAAGGAGGTGACGGGCGCTGTGTTGCCGTCCGCATGAACCGCGACGGCGACGACCGGTCGCGGCTCGGGCGCGGCCGCCTCCTTCTTCGAGCATGCATTCAGTCCGACGACAGCGGCAAAAGCGAGCGCCAGAGCCGCATCGCGCGGCCGCCTGCGGCGCGGGAGCCGACCAGACTGCTGACGCATCGGCGAAGATGCGTGAAAACCGGGACGCTTCACAATGACCTCAGACAGGAAACGGCGAAGGAACAGGCAAGCCGCAGCGGCAGCCCGTGAACTGCGCAGGCCCGCTCATGCAATTGGCATACGCATCTGATTTCCGATGATTCTTCGCATTCTAATACACACATGTATTTGAATGTCGATGTGAATTGGAATTCTTTTCGGTGCTAGACTTCCGCCATGAAACGGCAAAGACTGACACGCGAGCAAAGCAAAGACCAGACACGGCAGCGTCTGCTCGATGCTGCGCAGGCAATTTTTATGAAGAAGGGCTTTGTCGCGGCAAGTGTCGAAGACATCGCGGCAGCGGCAGGCTATACGCGCGGCGCGTTCTATTCGAATTTCCGCAGCAAGAACGAGTTGTTGCTCGAACTGCTGCGGCGCGATCACGAGGTCATGCAGGCAGGCTTGCGCGCCATTTTCGAGGACGAGGCCACGCGCGAGCAGATGGAACAACGCGTGATGCACTACTACAGCAATCTGCATCGCGAGAACAAATGCTTCCTGCTGTGGGTGGAGGCGAAACTGCTCGCGGCACGCGACGGCCGTTTCCGGCTGCGTTTCAACGCGTTCCTGCACGAAAAGCTCGCGCAGCTCTCTGCTTACGTGCGCGAGTTCTCCGAGCGGGTCGGCACGCCGCTACCGTTGCCGGCGGAAATGCTGGCCATGGGCCTGATGGGTTTGTGCGACGGCGTGCAGTTCTTCCACACGGTCGATCCGCAGAATGTGCCGGGAGACATGGCGCAAGCAGTGCTGGCGGGATTTTTTGCGCGCGTCGTGTACGGGCGCAGCGCTTGAGGGCCGCCGGCGCTTAAGCCGCGCGGGCGGCAAGACGACGAGCGCCCAAGGAGCGAGGGGCGCGAGGCGAGGGGACGAACGAGAGGGGACGAACGGCGGCGCGCGTGAGCGGCGTGAGGTGAACGATGCCTCACGCGCAATGGCGCATGTGCCGCGATCAGTTCACGGTGACTTGCGTGCAGGTATCGCCAACGGGGCTCGCGCATACGAACGCATATTGGCCGCTGTAGCGCAGCACTTCCTTACCCGCATGAAGGACGACCTTGATGTCCGGGCAGCGCTCATAAGCAATGAAGGCTGAGCAGGCTGCGGCAGACCAGCAGACCAGAGAAAAGGCGATTTTTTCGAGAAGCTTGAAACGATGTGGCATGGCAATCAACGAGCGGCGTAGCGGGCGGTTCTTCGAGGCGTTATCTTACCAGTGCATAAGGGTTTCTACCTAGCCAGTTTCCGCAATAATGCGTGAAACAGTGGCGTGCACGCGTCACCGGAAGCTGACGAGATTGTCATGTGCGGGTCAGCATTGGGACAGGTCGCGTCGATACAATCGATTCGTTGGGCAAATCCGCGCGAGCCTTGTCGCGCGGGGCGATACAGGCGGCAGCGTTGCGCCGGCCCGGCATTTCGAGGCAGGAGTCGTCCCATGAATCAATTGCAGTCCATGCGCGTGTTCGTCAAGGTGGCGGACCTCGGCAGCTTCGTTCGCGCGGCAACTTCGCTGGATCTCTCCACCGCTGTGGTGACCCGTCATGTGGCGGATCTGGAGGCGCGTCTCGGCACGCGGCTGCTCAATCGAACCACGCGCCGTCTTTCGCTCACGGAATCGGGCGCCACCTATCTGGAGCGGGTGCGCCACATACTCGACGACCTGGAAGGCGTTGAGCAGATGCTGGCGGCGCGTCATCATGAGCCGGTCGGCACGTTGCGCATCGTCGCGCCGGTGGTGTTCGGGCTGCAAAGTCTGGCCCCGGCGGTGCAGTCTTACGCGGCGCGCTATCCAGACGTGGTGCCCGACGTGACGCTCGCCGACCGGCAGGCGGACCTCGTCGACGAAGGCTTCGACGTCGGCATTCTGATCGGGCGGCCGGCACGCAGCGCGAGCATCGTCACGCGGCGCTTGACCACCTGTCAGTTGACCGTATGCGCGACGCCGGCTTACCTGGAGCGCCACGGCACGCCGACGCGGCCCGAAGATCTGCGCAGCCACCCGTGCCTGAGCCGTCCGCCGGAGCAGGGCGGCGAGGAGCGCGTGTTCAGCGGACCGCAGGGATCTGTCCGCGTGCGGCCCGCGAACGCGATCGCCGCGAACAATAGCGAGATGCTGCGGCAGTTCGCGCTACTCGGCATGGGCGTCGCAATCCTGCCGAGCTATCTGATCGGGCGGGACCTGGCGGAGGGCCGGCTTGTCGAATTGCTCGGCGATTATCGTCTGCCCGAGATCGAAATCACCATTGCTTATCCGAGCCGCCTTCACTTGCCGGCGAAGGTGCGGACCTTTGTCGATCATCTGGTCGAGCATTTCCAGTCGGACGCGACCGCGCCGGCGCGCACCGCGCGGCAGCTGAAGCCCGCGCATTCGCTTCGGACCTCGGCGGGCCGGGCCGGGCGCCCGCGCGCGGCCGCGGCGGCGTCGCTGTCTGCCTGAAAGCCGCCACCGCTCAGATCCACAGATCGTTGACGGCCGTGCGTTCGCTGGTTTCCTCGCCGGTGTTGCGCACGCCGCGCGGCTCCACCAGCAGCAGCTTGACCTCGCGTTCGGCGAACGGCTTGTGTTCGGTGCCCTTGGGCACGACGAACATTTCGCCCGCTGACAGCGTCACGAAACCGTCGCGCATGTCGATGCGCAACTGGCCGTCCAGCACGATGAAGGTTTCGTCGGTGTCCGCGTGCTGGTGCCACACGAAATCGCCCTCGATACGCACGACCTTGAACTGGTAGTCGTTCATTTCCGCGACCACGCGCGCTTGCCATTGGTCGTCGAACAGCGCGAGTTTTTCTGCAAAATTGATCGCGCGATAGGCTTTCTGGTTGGTGAGAGTGTCGGACATGCGGTGCTCCTTCGAAAGAGGGTGGCTGTTTCCGGAAGAAGCGTAGCGGGTGCGGTGCGCAGAGGTCTTGAACGTTTGTGGGCGCGCGGTGTTCTGAGAGGCGGGATTTGGCGCTGCGATCTGAATTGGCTTCGGGGCTGCGGTTGGTATCGCGTTTTGCGTTGCGCCTTGAATTGCGTTTTGTGCTTTGTTTTCTGCTTTGTTTTGCGATGCGTTTTTCCGGAGCATTTTGCGGTGCGTTTTCCGGAGCGTTTTGCGGTGCGTTTCCCGCCGGCCTTGCGCGCTATGCCCTGTCCCGCGATGAAATCCCCAGCATCCCGAGCCACTGCGCCGGCGCCACGCCCCACGCGCGCTTGAAGTGCCGTGTCATATGGCTCTGGTCGGCGAAGCCGCTGGCGGCGGAGGCATCCGCGAGCGGCATGCCGGCGAGCGCGAGTTGACGCACGCGATCGAGCCGCCGCATCGTCAGATAGCGGTGCGGGCTCGTGCCAAACAGCGCGCGAAAGTCGTGCGACAAGCTCCAGCGGTCGCGTCCGGCGGCGGCCGCCAGTTCGTCGAGCGTCACGTTGCGCTCGAGCGACGCCAGCAGATATTCGCGGGCCCGCCGCGCGGCGCCGAAATCTACCGGGCGGCGAGTCGCGCGCGCGCCGGCTGCCGCGTGCAGCGCCATCGCCAGTTCGTAGAGGCCGTCGTCCTGTTCCAGCGGATTCATCGCGCGATCCATGCTGCTGAGCACGTTGTGCGTGGCGGCGAAAAGGCGTGGATCGTTCGACAGGCCGCCTTTGACAAACGGCAGCGGCTGGCCGCCGAGCGCTTGCTGGAACAGCGCTGGGTCCACATAGATCATGCGATACCGGAAGCCCTCGCCGGTGCCGGCCTGGCCGTCGTGCGGCTCGTCGGGGTGCAGGACCATGGTGCCGCCGGGCAGGCTGTGACGCATGCTGCCGCGATAGCGAAAGCTTTGCACGCCGGCAAGCGTGCGGCCGATCGCATAGGTATCGTGGCGGTGCATCGCATAGCCGGCGCCGTGGAAAAACGCCTCGATCCGCTCGATGCCGTCCGCGCCCGCCGCGGCTGCCGATGCCGGCGAGCGGTAGATCCAGTCCCCGCCTCGCTTTTCCACCGACGTTGTGGCTGCGGCTCGTGCAGACGCCGGGGCAGCGGTGCCGGGCGGGCTCTGCGCGGCGCCGGTCAACGGCTCGCGGGCGCTCATGGGCTCGGGCCCGGCCGGGCGCGCCGACGGGCCAAAGCACTCCGATCCGCTCACGCGCTCAAGCCTGGCCCGAAATTCCCGCCGATCAGCCGCGTGACCGAATCGACATCCGCATAATCCTGCTCAGGCAGGCCGTCGAGCATCGCCAGCACTTCGTTGCTCGCGCCGCCCTCGCGAGCTGCGTCGACAAGCGTGTCCTTGTTGGCCGGGAAGCGGACTTCGCTGAGCACGTCGGAAATCTGCAGGTCGATGGATTCCCCGGGAATGGACGGTGTCGTCATGCAAGCGCTCCTGCGGATACGGTTAGAAAATGAATGATGGCGCGCGCGAACCTCGGCTCCCATCGCCCGGGACCGGATAGCGCGAGACGAGCCGTGCGCCGCACTCGTCGCCCGATCGCGGCCGATCGGGACAAGCCGGCGCCCAAACGTCGCTCTCAGGTCTGCAAACGCTCATTGTGTGCCGCGAACCCGCGTTGCAGATGTCGCGACTTCGGCAGGACGATGTGCTGCCATTGCTGTGGACGGTTGTCGTCCGTGACCGCCACGTCAGGCGCCGCGGGGGCGACAGGCGCGGCGTTCGCGCGGGCGGCAAGGGCGTTCGCCGGCGTGCTTTCCTGCGCTGTGTGAACCGGCGCGGCAAAGCACGAAGCGGACAGCGTCACCATGGTCAACAGTGTCGAGGTTTTCATGCCCGACCTCCTAAGCTCATGCGGCGCTATGCATTCAGCAAGGCCTGTGCCGTCCCCGCGTCGAAAGGATAGCGCAAGCCGCGCAAGGCCAGGCTGCGAGGCCGCGCGCTTTGCTCACGAGCGGCGCGCGAATTCTGCAACGCGCCCGTCGAGACTACTCATTGTAGATCGCCAATGATGGCGCGGGAATGGCAGCAAATGGGCAGCAATGTTCAGCTGTTCGCGCCTGCACGCCGCTGTTGCAATGGCTATCGCAGCGCCTCGAAGCGCGTCCACGGCCAGGAAGGCCGGTCCCGCATGTAACCGTTCAGCCAGTTCCACTGCGGATGCCGTTTCATGAACGCCTGGGCGTCGAACGGCCGGCCGCACGGATGACCCCAGCGCGCGCTGAACGCCATGTCGCGGGCCATCTCGCTGTCGGTCACCTTGCCGTCGTTCGCGCCCCAGGGATTGAACGGCCCGTGGTCCGAGCCCCCGAAGCGCGCGTCGTCCAGTTCCAGATGCCCGCAGATGGTGCGTGAACATGGGTTGTCGTTGCGGTCGAGGTAGACGTCGTGGTGATCGGCGATCATCGCCTTCGCAAGCTCCGCGTCTATCTTGCCGCGGTGCGTCGCCTCGAGCTGCATGAAGCGCAGCCGCCGCGCGCCGTTCTTGCGCACGTCGGTATAGTCCTCGCCTTCGCCGATGCATTCCTGATTGCGGATTTTCAGGTCGGTCGCGGTGTTGTAGCCGCTGTAAAAGCCGTCCCTGGTGCTTTCGAAGCCCGAATAGTGCAGCCCCAGTTCGTAGCGCGCGATTTCGCCCGTCCTCGTGTCGCCGAGCAGCCAGCTGTTCGCATAGCCGCCGTTGTTGGCGACCGCAAACATTTCGCACCATTCGCCGATGCTGTTCGCGTATTGCGACGCCCGGCGCGAGCGGTAGAACTCCGGTGCGCCCGCCGCGTTGTAGCCGACGAAGTTCGAGATGGTGGTCTCCGTCACCATCAAACCGGCGGCGGTGATCCAGAAATCGGTAAGACTGGAGATGCAGCCGGGCACGCCCTGCATGAGAATGCGGTTGCCCCGGTCCGGAACGATGTCGAACACGACGTTGAACGCGTCGCCGGCGGCGTAGCGGTCCCACGAGTTGTGCGCCATCACGATGCGGCCGTCGCGTGTCGCGCGCCCCGTGGCAATGAACGCGCTGCAATGGTGGCCGCGCCGGCCGCGCCACGGTTTGAGCCCCAGGCCGGGCTTCTGCTGCGCCACGTGCGCGGGCCACCAGCTTTGCAGCAGGTCCATGTAGCCGTTCCACGCCAGCACTTCGGCGAAAGGCAGATTGGCGCCGTCCGCAATGCCCTGGATTTCGTCGGCGAATTCGGTGTCGAGCTTGCTGCCGAACTGGGCAACGGCGGCCGCGACGAAGGTGTCGAAATCTTCGCCGGTGTCCCACTTGGCGAGATAGCGGGCGGTGCGCATCGCGTTGCGGATTTCTGCCGCGAGCAACTGGCCGTGCTGTTCGCCGCGGTCATACGGCTCGCCTTCGATATGTACAAAGATCCAGCCGGCCTCATCGCGGCGCACGGCGTCTGATGACGGTTCGCTCATCTTCGCTCCGGTCGAATGGCGGGCAGGGCCGCACTCCGGCGCGCCCGTCGTGGCGTAAGCCGCGCCGCGGCCAAGGCGCCGCAGCGTCGTTTCATTGTAGAGACTTTGCGCTTCTTTGCGCGGCTTGGTGCGGGGTCTGCGCGCGGTCTGCGCGGTTGGGCGCGAGCGCGCCAGAACCGCCAGACGCACCAGACGCACCAGACGCACCAGACGCACCAGACGCACCAGACGCACCAGACGCACCAGACGCACCAGACGCGCCTCCGGGAGCGCCGGGCCGCCGCAGCACCGCAAGGCCACCGTCAGCGCGTCGGATTCATGCGGAAATACGCATCCAGCAGCGACGTCTTATAGACCACGCCCGCAAGCCGCGGATGCGCGGCGCTTTCTATCACCGGCAGCCGTTCGCCCTGAAATGCCATGAAGCGCTGCAACGCGACGCCGAGCGGCATGTCGGGCGTCAGCACGTCGAAATGCGGCTGGAGATAGTCGGTGGCGGTTCGTGTGGAGGTGTCGCGTTTATCGAGCAGATCGGACGTGATGTCCTTGAGCGCGACCACGCCGAGAAACGCGCCCGACTCGTTCGCCACGTACAGATACTTCACCGGATACTCGAGGAATACGCGCGTCATGTCGTGCACGGTTGCATTGGGCGGCACCACGGTTTGCGCCGGGCGGATCAGCTCGCGCATCTGCGTGGCGCGCAGGCGCGAGCGCTCGAGCTCTTCCTCGTTGCGGCGCAGCGTGATCTCGTACATCGACGTTTTGCCGATTGCGCGCGCCACGAAGTACGCGACCACGCACGACAGCATCAGCGGCAGCACCACCTGGTAGCTGAGCGTCATCTCGAAGATCATCAAGATTGCCATTAGCGGCGCTTGCGTGGCGCCCGCCAGAAACGCGCCCATGCCGACCATCGCATACGCGAACGGCGCCGAAGTGCCGTGCGGCCACAGCGCGTGCATGCCCTGGCCGAACAGCGAGCCGACCACCGCGCCGACGAAGAGCGTCGGCGTGAACACGCCGCCCACGGCGCCCGAACCCGCGGTCGCGGCGGTAGCCACCAGCTTGAATACGAGCACGACGACGAGCGCGGTCCACGTCCACGGCGAATGCAGGATGGAGTTGACCACGCTGTAGCCGTTGCCCCACACCTCGGGTGCCCACACCGACAGCACACCGACCACCAGTCCGCCGAGCGCGAGCCGCGCCGGCAGCGGTAACGGCATTGAGCGAAACAGGGCCTTGGCGCCGTCGAGGAGCCGCAGGAATTGCGGCGCAGCCGCGCCGCACAGCAGGCCAAGTGCGACGAAGAGCAGCACCTCGATACCCGCCACCGGCGGGAATACCGGCATCTCGTACGGCGGCTTGTAGCCGGCGAACTCGCGCATCGTGATGTTCGCGACGACCGCTGCGACCAGCACGGGCCCGAAGCTTTCCATTGCGATCGAGCCGAGCACGATCTCCGTGACGAAAAACGCGCCCGCAATCGGCGCGTTATACGCGGACGTGATGCCGGCCGCCGCACCGCACGCGACCAGCAGGCGCAGGCGCGGCGGATCGAAATGCACCCAGCGTCCGATCAGCGAGGCGGCCAGCGCGGCGAGCTGCACCATAGGACCTTCGCGGCCGATCGAGCCGCCGCTTGCAATCGTGAACAGCGACGAGATGCTGCGCCACAGGCTCAGCTTGACGGGCACCACGCCGTCGCCGATCGCCACGGCCTCCATGTAGTCGACGTGGTTGCATTTGTCCGCGTGACGCCGGGCGACCAGCAGCAGAAAGCCGGCGATCAGCCCGCCGGCCGCCGGCAGCCAGATGCGCACCGTCCACGGCAGGCTGCGCGCCATCTCCACGAAGCTGCCGGAGTGCCCGGAGACGGCGATTTGCAGCATCTCGATGCCCATGCGAAAGGCGATCGTCGCAAAAGCGCCGCCGACGCCCACTACCACCGACCAGACCAGCATGGTATGGGCGTCGGAGAGGCGGAAAAGGTGTTGGGCGCGGGTGCGCAGCTTCAGCAGGAATGAAAGCACGTCGGCGGTACAGGGTGGCAGGAAGGGTTGAAGAACGCGCACGGCAACCAACGCGCGCCCGCTGGACTGAGCGGGCGCTGGGCCGGGCGGGAGCGTGAAACGATGCTGCGCATCAAGCCGCCGCCTTGTCGAGTTCGGGGTAGTGCCTGAAGATGCACGCCTCGTTGTGTTCGATGCGGCGCTCCGACTGCAGATAGGCTGCAATGTTCGGCCGTTCCTGCACGGCGGCATGCAGGGCGGCGAGCCGCGGATAGTGCGCGGCAAAGCGCTCGAGCGCGCGGGGAAACGCGTAAAGCAGGCCGTCGATCAGCTGGAACATGCAGAGGTCGACGTAAGTGAGCGAGTCGCCCACCATGAATGTGTCGCCGGCGGGGTTCTGCTTCAGCACGCGCTCGAAATACTTCATGAACTTCGGGATGCGGTTGTCGATGAAGTCGTGCGCGCGGGCTTTTGCGGCGTCTTTCTGGTCTTCGTAATAGAGGCTCGTTGCGAGCGGATGATGGGTGTCGTGCGCCTCGGTCACCACGTCGGCAATGGTCAGTTGCAGGCCGTTTGCCACATAGCGCAGGCTCTCCACGGACGGTGCGAGATTCAGCCGCGGTCCCAGATAAAACAGAATGTTCGCGGTCTGCGAGATCACCAGATCGCCGTCTTTCAGAAACGGCGGTGCGAAAGGTGGATAGGGCTCGTCGCGGCTTTTCATGACCGCCATCATCGCGTCGGTGCCAAGACCTTCGGACGGCTCGCCGCGCGCCACTTCGACGTAGTCCGCGCCGGCTTCTTCAAGCGCCAGCCTCACGAATTCGCCACGGCCTTGCAGACCGTCCCAATAGTAAAGTTGCAGGCTCATCGATCTGTCCTCATTCGGGTTGCAGGAACGCTGTGCCGAACGCGTGCGCTCCGTGGGCAGTGCAGGGTCCTCGCAGGCCGGCGCCGTCCGTGCTGTTCTTGCTCCAGGTACTGCACGTACTGCACGTACTGCACCTGCGTGCCGACCAAGGAAAGTTGCCGACGTTGCCCATCCCGCAGGTGCCCGCCAGCGCCTGTCGCGTTCTTCGCACGCCAGCCAGTATGCCGCGCCGCGGCGCCGATTGCTTTGCCAGACGCACGAAACCCCGCACGCGGCGGGGTGTGTTCGAGTGAAGAGCGGTTTAGCCGAAGAGGCGCTGGACAGCCCATGTAATACCCAGTCCGCCCGCGATCAGCCACACATACAGAATCAGGCCGGTGGTCAACGCTCGCGGACCTGCCTCACGAATCTGCGAAATGCGTGTTTCGATGCCGAGCGCGGTCATGGCCATCGTCAGCGCGAAGGTGTCCAGCGTGTTGAGCGTGGCGGTGGCGGCGTGCGGCAGCATGTGCAGCGAATTGATTGCCACGCAAGCGAGGAAGCCGAGCGCGAACCAGGGCACCGCGAGTTTGCCGCTGCGATGCTGATGACCCGAAGCGCTTGCATGGGAGTTCACGGAAGACGCGGGGCGGCGCGCGGCGCGATTGACCCACAGCCCGACTGCGAGCAGCACCGGCACGAGCAGCATGACGCGAGTCATCTTGACGATGGTGGCGATATGCGTCGCCTCCGGACTCACGTTGCTCGCCGCGCCGACGACTTGCGCGACTTCGTGAATCGTGCCGCCGAAGAAGAGCCCCGCGCCGACTGTGTCCAGATGCAGCCAGCCCGCGTTGAACAGCACCGGGTACAGGAACATGGAAAGCGTGCCGAACAGCACGACGCTGCCGACCGCCATCGCGCTCTTGTGCGGCTTCGATTGCAACGTCGACTCGAAGGCGAGCACCGCCGCGGCGCCGCAGATAGCGCTGCCCGCCGCCGTGAGCAGTGCCGTGTCGCGGTCGAGCTTCATGATTTTCATGCCGGCCCAGGTGCCTATCAGGAGCGTGCTCACGACCACCAGCACCGATTCGGCGAGGCCCGGCAAACCCACCTGGGCGATTTCCTGGACACTCACGCGCAGCCCGAAAAAGGCCACCGCAATGCGCAGCAGCTTGCGCGCCGAAAAGTTGACGCCGGCCGCCCAGCTTGCCGGCATGCCGTCGCGCAGCGCGTTGCCGTACAGCGCGCCTGCGACGATGCCGACGATCAGCGGGCTCAGGCCGAGCCCGGCGATGGCCGGAATGTTCGCGATGTGGGTGACGGCGGCGGCGAAGAGCGCAACGAACAGGATACCGTTGAGCTGGCCGCGCGCGGACGATGCTTCGGCAGTGGTGGCAGTAACGTGGGCGGTGGTCATGGTGGCAGCCTCGGGACTGACTGGATTCGATGGGCCTAATCCTAAATTAGATATATGAATATGAAAAATCGTGATTTAGAATGGAAAATATCCATAAATCCGATATTTCATTCGTATGACCCCGGATCAACTTATAACCTTTGCCGCCGTGGCCGAGCACTTGAATATCAGCCGGGCGGCGTTGGCGTTGCACTTGTCGCAGCCGGCGGTATCCGGTCAGTTGCGCCAGCTTCAGGACGAATTTGGCGAGCCGCTTTATCAGCGCGACGGTCGCGGCGTGCGCCTGACGGCAGCCGGTGAGCAACTCGCGCAATATGCGGCGCGGCTACGCGACACGTGGCGCCAGGCGCATGCGTACCGCGACGCGCTGCGCGGCCTCGAGCAGGGCACGTTGCGGATCGGCGCGACGACCACGCCGGCCAGTTACCTGCTGCCATACCTGCTCGCGGATTTTCATCGGCGCTATCCGGAAGTGGCGCTGCATACCGTGGACGGCAACACGACCGACATCGTCGGCGCGCTGGGCTCGGTCGACATCGCGTTGATAGAGGGGCCGGTGGGCACGGACTTGCCGCCTGACACCGCCGTGCACCCCTGGCACGAAGATGAGATCGTCGCGATCATGCCCCGCGCGCATCGGCTCGCGGGCAGTGAGGGCGCGGGAGGCGCGGGGGGCCCGGAGGGCTCGCAAGAAGCCCAGCACCGGCAAGACCGCGCGAGCCCGCCGGGCGTCGCGGGCTCGCGGCTCGATCTGGCACAGCTCGGCGCAGAGCCGCTGATCGTGCGCGAGGCCGGCTCGGGCGTGCGGCAGATTGTCGAGCGCGCGTTCGCCCGCGCGGGCGTGCCGATGCGGGTCGCGCTGGAAATTGCCGGCGTGGAGGGCGTCAAGGAGGCGGTGCGGGCGGGCATGGGCATCGGCTTCGTGTCGGCGATGTCGATGCGCCATGAAAACGGCGCACTGCGCGTTTTTTCGCTGGGTCCGCAGCCGCTAACGCGTCGGCTCTCCATTGTCGTGCCGCACGCAAGCGCGCCGTCACGCGTCGTCCAGCAGTTCCTGGGGCTTTGTCTTGCCAATGGTGGGTAGGCTTGCCGACCCGCGCGCAGCCCTTACGGCCAATCGCCTGGGGATTTCCACTATGGCGCCGGTCCCGGACGCCGGCGCACTATTTAGCCATCGCAGCGCTTCGGCGCTTTTTTGAAATCCGCTTTTGGAACCGGTTCCAAAAGCCAAATCGTTCAAGATTGCCCCATGTCGAACGAAGTCGAAATAGCAATTGTCGCCAGCGCGTTCGGTGCCGACGCGGTACGTGTTTCGGGTCATCGCAAGTGGGCGGAAGCGAGCCGCCGCGCCGGAGCCGCCGGTTTCGAGGTGCGCCGCGAGCTGTTCGGTGATGAGGCCGACGCCGCACCGTCTCGCCTTGCGGCGCTAGGCGAGCAGATTGCGGAACTGGGTTTGTGGTCGGTGTACTCGACCCCGTCGTCGCTCTATACGGACCGCGGCCGGCTCAACACGGCCGCGCTGCGCCGCGCATTGGACGAAGCTGCCGCGCTCGGCGCGCGCTTCGTCAAGCTGCAACTCGGCGGTTTTGTCAGCGAAGCGCATGGCGATGCAATCGCCGCGCAATTGCGAGGGGCGGGCGTCCGGCTCGTCGCCGAAAACGGTCAATTGGCGCAAGGCGGCTCACTGCGCCAGTTCGTCGACCTGTTCGCGGCTCTGGAGAAAGAAGGTCACGCAGGTCTCGTCGGCATGACGTTCGACGTCGGCAACTGGGCGTGGTGCGGCGTGCCGGCGCTCGACGCGGCGGTGGCGCTCGCGCCCTACGTCGAATACGTGCATTGCAAGAGCGCGGCGGGCGAGGGCGCACGGCGCTTTGCCGCCGCGCCCGCCGCCGACGACGCCCGTTTTGCCGCCGTACTGGAGCAGTTGCCGCGCGACGTGCCGCGCGGCATCGAGTTCCCGCTCGACGCCGCGTGCATCGACGAGGACGCCACGCGGCGGGTCGCCTGGCTCGCCGCCGCATGAGCAGCGAGCCGCGTGCGGCCAAAGGCCAGCAGGACAGACACAGCCGACGCATCATCAGGAGCAACGCATGAGCACCACAGCCGCAGCGCTGGACATCATCACCTACGGCGAAGCCATGGCCATGTTCGTGGCCGCCGAAACCGGCCCGCTCGCGCGCGTCGGGCAGTTCACCAAACGCATTGCGGGTGCCGACCTGAATGTCGCAATCGGCCTCGCCCGGCTCGGCTTCAAGGTGGGCTGGATGAGCCGCGTCGGCAACGATTCGTTCGGCCAGTACGTGCGTGACACGTTGACGCAAGAGGGCATCGACCAGCGCTGCGTCACGACCGACGAGCGCCATCCAACCGGCTTTCAGCTCAAGTCGAAGAACGACGACGGCAGCGATCCGGCCGTCGAATATTTCCGCCGCGGCTCGGCGGCGAGCCATCTGTCGGTCGCGGACTACGTGGCGGACTATGTGCTGCCGGCGCGTCATCTGCATCTGACGGGCGTCGCCCCCGCGATCTCCGAGAGCTCGCGCGAACTCGCGTTCCATCTGGCACGTGAGATGCGCGCAGCCGGCAAGACGATCTCGTTCGATCCCAACCTGCGTCCGACGCTGTGGCCTTCGCGCGCCGCGATGGTGGAAGGTCTGAACGCGCTCGCCGCGCTGGCGGATTGGGTGCTGCCGGGCATCGGCGAGGGCGAGATTCTCACCGGCTACACGCAGCCCGAGGACATCGCCCGCTTCTACCTCGAACGGGGCGCACGCGGTGTGATCGTCAAGCTCGGCGCCGCGGGCGCGTATTTTCGCAGCGCCGACGAGGCCGGCGTGATCGCCGGCCAGCCGGTCGAGAAAGTGGTCGACACGGTAGGCGCCGGCGACGGTTTCGCCGTCGGCGTGATCAGCGCGTTGCTGGAGGGCCGCACGCTGCCGCAGGCGGTCGCGCGCGGCAACCGCATCGGCGCACTGGCCATTCAGGTGATCGGCGATTCGGAAGGCTTGCCGAGCCGCGCCGAACTCGATGCACTGGAACGCAGCGAGGCGAGCATCGCGCACGCTGCGTAACGCGCGCGTGGCCGGACGCATCGGCACGCATTCACGCACGCAGCCCCGCGAAGCGCGCCAGCGCGAAGCCGAGGGCCACGCCGAGCGTATTCATAAGAGCAAGAGCGCCGCAAAGCGCCGTGGAAGCTCCGTTCATCATCGTTTCGGGAAGCCGTAAAAAGGAGACATTCCCATGTCATCATCTCTCGCGATTCGCCGCTGGTGGGCGATCATGCCGATCGTATTCATCACCTACAGCCTCGCTTATCTGGACCGCGCCAACTACGGTTTCGCGGCCGCCGCCGGCATCAATCAGGATCTGGGCATCAGCAAGGGACTCTCGTCGCTGATCGGCGCGCTGTTCTTCCTCGGTTACTTCTTCTTCCAGATTCCGGGCGCAATCTACGCCGAGCGCCGCAGCGTCAAGAAGCTGGTGTTCTGGAGCCTCGTGCTGTGGGGCGGCTGTGCGGCGCTCACCGGCATGGTCAGCAATATTCCGTCGTTAATGGTGATCCGCTTCGTGCTCGGCGTGGTGGAGGCCGCGGTGATGCCGGCCATGCTGATTTTCATCAGCAACTGGTTCACGAAGAGTGAACGCTCGCGCGCCAACACGTTCCTGATTCTCGGCAATCCGGTGACGGTGCTGTGGATGTCGGTCGTGTCCGGCTATCTGGTGCATTCGTTCGGCTGGCGCAACATGTTCATCGCCGAAGGGCTGCCCGCTGTGCTGTGGGCCGTGTGCTGGTGGTTCATCGTGAAGGACAAGCCGCAGCAGGTGTCGTGGCTCACGCAGCAGCAAAAAGACGCGCTTGCCGAAACGCTGCGCGCCGAACAGGCCGCGATCAAGCCGGTGCGCAACTACGGCGAGGCGTTCCGCTCGTCGGCGGTGATCAAGCTGTGCGCACAGTATTTCTGCTGGAGCATCGGCGTGTACGGTTTCGTGCTGTGGCTGCCGTCGATTCTGAAGAACGGCTCGACGCTCGGCATGGTCGAAACCGGCTGGCTTTCGGCGCTGCCGTATCTCGCCGCTACCATCGCGATGCTTGCAGCCTCGTGGGCATCGGATAAACTCAACCGCCGCAAAGCGTTTGTCTGGCCGTTCCTGCTGATCGGGGCAATTGCGTTCGCGATGTCGTATGCGCTCGGCACGACGCATTTCTGGCTCTCGTATGCATTGCTCGTGATCGCGGGCGCCGCGATGTACGCACCGTACGGCCCGTTCTTCGCAATCGTGCCGGAGCTGCTGCCGAAAAACGTCGCCGGCGGCGCAATGGCGCTGATCAACAGCATGGGCGCGCTTGGTTCGTTCGTCGGCTCGTACGTGGTCGGCTATCTGAACGGCGCGACCGGAACACCGGCGGCTTCGTATGCGTTCATGAGCGTCGCGTTGATCGCCGCGGTCGTCCTTACGCTGATCGTCAAGCCGCAACAGCAGGCTGCGCAGCCTAAGCACACGCTCGCTACACCGTTGCAAGGAAAATAAGCTGATGAAGAAAATTGTCGCGTGGAAGCCGCTGCCCGAGGACGTGCTGGAGTATCTGCAACAGCACGCGCAGGTCGTGCAGGTCGATCCCGCTCGCCACGATGCGTTCGTCGCCGCGTTGCGCGACGCGGACGGCGGCATCGGCGCGAGCGTGAAGATCACGCCGGCCATGCTGGAGGGCGCGACGCGACTCAAGGCGCTTTCCACCATCTCCGTCGGCTTCGATCAGTTCGACGTCGCCGATCTCACGCGGCGCGGCATCGTGCTCGCGCACACACCGGACGTGCTGACCGAATCCACCGCGGACACTGTGTTTTCGCTGATCCTCGCTTCCGCGCGCCGGGTGGTCGAACTCGCCGCGTGGGTCAAGGCGGGGCACTGGCAGCAGAGCATCGGCCCGGCGCAATTCGGTGTGGACGTGCAGGGCAAAACGCTCGGCATTGTCGGTCTCGGGCGCATTGGCGGCGCGGTGGCGCGGCGCGCGGCGCTCGGTTTCAACATGCAGGTGCTTTACACGAACCGCAGCGCGAATCCGCAGGCGGAAGCGGCTTATGGCGCGCGCCGCGTCGAATTGCAGGAGCTGCTGGCGACGGCTGACTTCGTCTGCCTGCAGGTACCGCTCACGTCGCAAACGCGGCACATGATCGGCGCAAAGGAACTGGCGTCGATGAAGAAAACCGCAATCCTGATCAACGCGTCGCGCGGCGCGATCGTCGACGAACAGGCACTCGTGGAGGCGCTCAGGAACGGCACCATTCACGGCGCGGGTCTCGACGTGTTCGAGAAAGAACCGCTTGGCGCCGACTCGCCGCTCCTGCAGATGGCGAACGTGGTCGCGCTGCCGCACATCGGCTCCGCGACTCATGAGACGCGTCATGCGATGGCGCGCAACGCGGCGGAAAACCTGCTCGCCGCGCTGGCCGGCACGCTCGCGACCAACGTCGTGAATCGCGAAGTCCTACAGCGGTGAGGAGCGTGCGGATGAAGCGCTTGCTTGCGAGCCTCGTCGACCGACTTTGCGTCAAGCCGCACAGGTGAGCCGATGAGCGCCACGCCCACCTCCCAACGCGCGCCGCGCCGCGCGACGATTACCGACGTCGCACGCGAAGCCGGCACCGGCAAGACCAGCATCTCGCGCTATCTGAATGGCGAAATGAGCGTGTTGTCGCCCGAGTTGCGCGCGCGGATCGAGGCCGCGATCGAGCGGCTCGACTATCAGCCGAACCAGATGGCGCGCGGTTTGAAGCGCGGCCGCAACCGGCTGATCGGCATGCTGCTTGCCGACCTGACCAATCCCTATACCGTCGAAGTGCTGCAAGGCGTGGAGGCCGCATGCCACGCGCTCGGCCTTATGCCGCTCATCTGCCACGCGGCGAACGAAGTGGAAATGGAGCGGCGCTATCTGCAACTGCTCACGACGTACCGCGTGGAAGGCGTGATCGTGAATGCGCTCGGCGTGCGTGAGGAGTCGCTGCGGCCGGTGGGCGGCGGCAGCATTCCGGCGGTGCTCGTCGACCGCAGCGTCGAAGGGCTCGTCGCCGATATCGTCGGGCTCGACAATCGCGCGGCGGCGGAGCTCGGCACCCGGCATTTGCTGGACGGCGGGTTTCGCGATATCTGGTTCGTCGTGCAGCCGTTCGAGCAGGTCAGCTCGCGGCGGCTGCGCGAGGCGGCCTTTCGCGACACGATGCGGGCTCATGCAGGTGCGCATGCAGATGCGCATGCGGGCGCGGTGCAAGGCCATACGCTGGTGCTGAATCTCGCGGATGCCGTGCAGACCGAACACAGTCTCGCGGAACTGGATCGAGCGGTCGACGCGCCTGGAGAGCCCGGCGCCGCGAATCGCCTCGCGAGCACTAACGGCAACGCTGCGCGCGTCGCGGTGTTCGCGGCAAACGCGCCGGTCGCGCTGCGGCTTGCGCTGCATTTCAAGGCGCGTTACGGCGCCGCCTGGCAGACGCGCGTCGCGCTTCTTTCCATCGACGACCCGGAGTGGGCGGAACTGACCGGCATCACGACGATCCGTCAGCCTACTTACGACATCGGCTATCGCGCGGTGGAGTTCCTGCACGAGCGCATCGAGGGCGTGCAAACCACCGCACGCGATTGTCTGCTGCCGGGCGAGTTGATCGTTCGGGCATCGACGGGTGGGCGCCCGAACGGCTGAAACGCTGAGCGGGCAGAGCGCACCGGCCAGTCAATTCACCTGCGTGTCATGCGCCCCACAAAGTGCGCCGTCGCGCTTCGATGGCAACCTGGGCCTCGCGCATTCGCGCGAGCTTCGGCGCCCATTTCACGCCAATCTGCGATCATGCGGGCTGCGGCGCGCAGCGGTTGTGCGCCGGTCATCGCAAGGAAACACATGGTCGTTGCACCGCTTACCCTGTCGAGCCTCGTACTCGCGACGCTCGGCGTCGCCGCTTTGCCTTTTCTCATTTATCGACGCCTGCGCCGGCCGCTCGCGCTGGAGCCGCGCCCCGCGATTGCCGGCATTGCCGTGTTCGCGCTGTTCGCAATGGTCATCGAGCGGGCGCTCAACGACTTCGTGCTGCATCGGAACGAGGCGACGGCCAGCCTGTTGTCCCATCCGCTTGCATTTGTCGTGTATGGCGCGCTGGCCGCGGGAATCTGCGAAGAAGTGGGCCGCTTCATCGGCATGCGCCTGCTGATCAAACGCGCGGCGGCAAGGGCCGCGGCAGCTGCTCAGGTGCGTGCAACGGCAAAAGCCTCTCCCGTAGACACGACCGGGCGCACGGACGACGGTACCGCGCTCGCCTACGGCCTCGGTCATGGCGGCGCAGAGGTGTGGTTCGTCGGCGTGCTGGTGCAGATTCAATGGATTCTGTTCGCGGTGTTCGAAAACCGCGGCGAACTCGACAGCTATCTCAGCAATCTGCCGGGCGAATCCCTGATGCGCATTCATCTGATACTCGCCAGCATGACGCCGCAGACGGCCGGCATTTTTGCGCTGGAACGGGTCGCCGCGCTCGTTTTCCAGATCGGTTTGTCGGTGCTGATGTGGCGCGGCTTGCGGGCTGGCTGGCGCGCCATCCTGCCGCTTGCCATTGCACTGCATGCTCTGGTGGACGTGCCCGCGGCGCTGTTTCAGGCGCAACTGGTGCCGCTCGCGGCGGTCGATGCGGTGTATGCGCTCACAGCGGTGGTCGTGGCGGGGCTGCTTGTCAGATCGTTTCGACGTCGCGGCGCGCAAAGCATGACGTAGCTACCGAGGTAGGCGGGCCGCTGGCTGCATCGATTGCTCTACAATCGGCGGCTTGCCACCGCATGCCTATAACTTTCGGCACATTCATGGAAGCTTACCAATACGACTGCGCGAGTCCCGAGTTCGAGGAACTGGCGCGCGTCATCAGCGATCTTTTTCCCGAGCAGACGCAGTTCATCCAGCGTGAGACTGAAGACGGCACGCCCACGCTGGCCATTCACTGGGTGGCGATGCGCTTCGGCGCGACGGCGCGCCGCATCGTCATGACGGTGGAGATCGCGCCGGCGGCACTCGCGCGCTACCGGGAGTTGCCCGCGCGGCTGCGTGGCCGCAGCTTCGCGGTGCTGCGCGCGTATGTCGAGGCGAGCATCGGTTCGCTCGAGGAACAGTATGCGAACGGCGAGACGGTGCCGCGCGAAGTCACCGTGGATCTCGGCGACGAATTCGCATGACGGCGCTTCAGTCTGCGAACCGGTAGACCTTGGCGAAGCGGGTGGCCTGCACGACGCCATAATCGCCCGGTGCATACTGCATGATCCAGTCGCCGGCAGCGCCGCGCAGCACATCGCCGCCGTTTGCCGAACGGGCGAGCGAGAACGCCTCGTGCATCTGCTTCGCGAGCACGACAGCGGGCCTGTTGCGATAGACGCCAGGCTCGCCGTGCGCGAGCGCCGCATCGGCAGGAAGGTATTTGGCGTCGAAGCGCTCGCGCGATACGACCCAACGGTCGCCGGTCGAGCCGGTGATCAGCGCGTCGCCCGGCAAGAACCGGTTCGGGCCTTCCAGGCTCATCAATTCGCCTTGCGTGGCGGCAAATGCGACGGTGACCGTTTCGTCTTTGACGACGCGGCGGGCGGCGGCGTCGTGGCGCAGGTCGAGATTCGTCAGGTCGTTCATGAGGCGGCAGATGATGTATGACAGCGTGGATGGACCGCAGCATCGTGACATGGCGTCATCGATTGCGGACCCGCATCATGCCAGACTCGTCTTACGGCGCGCTTTTTTGCGAATGCGATGCAAGCCGATATGCGGTGCGCTCGGGCTAAAAACCGTCGTGAGCGCACCGACATCGCGCGGCACCGCTTCATCGCGACAAGTTCATCGCGGCGAGCTCATCGCGCGAGAATCCGCGCGAGAATCCGCGCGACCCTTGCGACCGGCAAGCCTTTACGGCTTCACCGTCGCATCGCTTGCCGGGGCCGGCGCGGCCTTGCCGCTCTTGCCCTTGCCATGATGACCACGCCGGCCCTCAGGACCGCCGTCACGACGGAACGTCGTGTCGGCAAGCTTCTTCTGCTCCGGCGAGAAGCTGTTGTAAAGCGGATCGAACGCGTCCACCAGCTTCTTCATGCCGTCTGCATGTGCCTGAGCGATGGTGGCGTACTGCTTCATGTCGTCGAGTGCAGACACATTGGTCGCGGCGCGCCGCTCCTTGAACAACTCGCCCATCGTCTGGCCGTTGCCGCGCATCACGTCGGCGAAGGCTTTCCATTGCGGCTCCTGCGCCGGCGTGATCTTCAACTGCGAATGCAGATAGGCGATGCGGTCCTCGACATTGCGTTCATGTCCGCTCTTTGTGGCGGGGGCAGCGGGCGCGGAGGCGGCCGTAACCGAAGGCGCTGCGGCCGGCGCCGAAGCTTGTGCGAATGCGCCGCTCATTGCGACTGCGGAGGCCAGCAAGACCAGTACTTTTTTCATCGAAACTCCTGATGTCTGTTCGAATTGGGACGGATCGGAATAGGGCGTGTGGCGAGCGGCCCGCCTGCGCTGTGCCGGAAACTGCGCGGCCGCGCGCTGAGGGCGGATCGCCCGGTCCTTGCCGTCGGCGCTATTAGTATCACGTTATCCCTACAATGCGGCTGTTGTGCGACAAACGCTTACAACCGAAACGAACAGGAAATAGCGGGTGGATAAATTCGTCAGCATGGAGATTTTCGTGGCCGTGGTGGAGGCGGGCAGTCTGACCGCGGCGGCCGAACGTTTCGAGATTTCTTCGGCGATGGTGGGCAAGCACATCCGGTCGCTGGAAAGCCGGCTTGGCACGCGCCTTCTCACGCGTACAACCCGTCGCCAGAGCCTGACTGAGATTGGCCGGCAGTACTACGAGCAATGCAGACGCATTCTTGCCGATGTGAAGGACGCCGAGTCGCTGGCCGAGGCCATGGCTGCCGCGCCGCGCGGCGTCCTGAAGGTGACCGTGCCGCTCACCTACGGCGTGGAAGTTTTTTCGCCGGCCATGATCGACTATCTGAGTGCGTGGCCTGAAGTCACGCTTGAACTGGACCTGTCCAACCGCATCACGGACCTGGTTGAAGAAGGCTTCGACGCCGCAGTGCGGATCGGCCATCTGGCGGATTCGAGTTTTGTCGCTCGGCCGTTGAAGCCGTACCGCATGCGCGCGTGCGCGTCGCCTGCGTACCTCGCGCGCGCGGGCATTCCGCGCACTCCTGCGGATCTGGTGCAGCACGAGTGTCTGGGTTTTTTGCCTTGGGGCCGCGAGGGCACATGGCGGCTCGGCGGCGAAGGCGCTGCGCAAAGTCCGCTGCGCGCCGGCCGCTTTCGCGCGAACAACGGTCAGGCGCTCAAGGTTGCCGCGCTGCGCGGCTTCGGTCTTGTGCTGCAACCAGAGGCGCTGCTCGCACGCGAGATCGAGAGCGGGGAATTGGTCCCGGTGCTCGAAGACCATCTGCCGCAAGGCGCGCCGGTGCATCTTGTCTATCCGCGCGACCGGCGCGCCACGCCCAAGCTGACCAGCTTCATCGACTTCGTGATGGAGCGCTTTGGCGCCTGAACGGCGCGACCCGCCGCGCAGCGTGAGAAGGCGCGATAATCCGCACCACTGCGACCACTTCCTTTTCTTCGAATGAGACCTCCGCGCCTCGACCAACTCGACGAGCTCGACCGCAACCTCGTGGCACTGCTTCAGGCCAATGCGCGCGAGAGCGTCGCCAATCTCGCCCGCCAGCTCGACGTGGCGCGCACTACTGTCATTGCCCGCATCGCGCGGCTCGAGCGCAGCAACGTGATTGCGGGCTACAGCGTGCGGCTTGGCCAGGACGTGCTCGATTCGAGCATCTATGCGTATGTGGGCATCATCATCGCGCCCAAGCATGGGCCCGCGGTGCAAAAGCGCCTTGGCAAGATGCCCGAGGTGCAACTGCTGTGCGCGGTGAGCGGCGAGTTCGACTACGTCGCCTGGCTGCGTGCGGATTCGCCCGATCGCCTGAACGATCTGCTCGATCAGATTGGCGGCATGGAAGGTGTCGAGCGCACCACGACCTCGATCATTCTCGCCCGCAAGATCGACCGCGGTATGGTGTGAACGGCACCTCGCGTGAGTGCTGTTTCGAGGTATTTTCGTCGCTTTGTTTGTGCGACTCGTCAAAACGTCGAAAGCCGTGGTCATTACGCAGCACTTTGTCCGTATCAACTGATTTTGCTTCTCCCTAGACTGTCGCTCAAGGGTTCAGCCCGCCGCGCGCCGCGCTTTATCGCGGCGCACTTCAAGCTGGAGACAGCGCACGGAACGGACCCGGTCAGGCGCTCAGGCGCCCGGTCTGGTCGATAAAAGGAGAAGAACATGAAAGTTGCCATTGTTGGTGCAGGTCTGATCGGTCACACCATTGCCCATATGCTGCGTGAAACCGGCGACTACGAAGTCGTCGCCTTCGACCGCGATCAGCACGCGCTCGACAAGCTCGCTGCCCAGGGTATTCCGACCCGCCGCGTGGATTCCGCCGACGCCGCCGCACTGCGTGCCGCCATTCAGGGTTTCGATGCGCTCGTCAACGCGCTGCCGTACTACCTCGCCGTGAACGTGGCGTCCGCGGCGAAGGGCGCGGGCGTGCATTACTTCGACCTGACCGAGGACGTGCGCGCGACTCACGCGATCCGCGCGATTGCCGACGACGCCGAACACGCGTTCATGCCGCAGTGCGGTCTGGCGCCGGGGTTCATCGGCATTGCGGCGCACGAGCTTGCAAATCGCTTCACGGAAATTCGCGACGTCAAGATGCGGGTAGGCGCGCTCCCGCAGTTCCCGACCAACGCACTGAAGTACAACCTGACGTGGAGCGTGGACGGCCTCATCAACGAATACTGCCAGCCTTGCGAGGCGATCCGCGACAGCCGCACGCAATGGGTGCAGCCGCTCGAAGGACTTGAGCATTTCTCGCTCGACGGCACCGAGTACGAAGCCTTCAACACGTCCGGCGGTTTGGGTACGTTGTGTGAGACGCTCTCGGGCCGCGTCGAGTCGCTCGATTACAAGTCGGTCCGCTATCCGGGCCATCGCAACCTGATGCAATTCCTGCTCGAAGACCTGCGTCTTGCGAGCGACCGCGACACGCTCAAAGGCATCATGCGCCGTTCGGTGCCGTCCACGGCGCAGGACGTGGTGCTCGTGTTCATTACCGTGAGCGGCATGCGCGACGGGCAACTGGTACAGGAAGTGTTCACCCGCAAGATCTTCGCGAAGACGGTCTGCGGCGTGCCGATGAGCGCGATCCAGATCACCACGGCGGGCGCCATGTGCGCGGTGCTCGATCTGTTCCGCGAAAAGAAGCTTCCGCAGAGCGGCTTCGTGCGGCAGGAGCAGGTGTCGTTGCGCGAGTTCCTCGGCAACCGCTTCGGTCGGCTTTATGAGGGCGAGACGCTGGAGTCGCTGCAAACGGTCGCAACCGTTTGACGAAGTCCGGCCAGCAGACACAGGAACGCCCCGCATGCGGGGCGTTTTTCGTGGTGCTCGCACATTCAGTGTGACCGGCGTGTCGCCGTCACGGCCGCGTCAAACGGGCAAGGGCGGCAGCAGTCCAGAAGCCGGCTGGGGCGCACCGACGATATGCGCGAGCAGTGCGTCGAAGTCAGCCGCCTCTGGTGCTGTGTTGTCGAACATCACAAGATCGTTGCACATATCGCCGCTCGGCAGGAAACGCCGCTGACGGTACTCGTCCCAATGCGCGAGCTTGTAGGCGTCGTTCGGATTGCCGCGCGCCACGATACGCCGGTGCGCGGTTTCTTCCGACACATGCACCCACACCACGCGCACGTTCACATTCTCGCCGACGCCGAGCCACGCGCGATCGAACAGGCGCCGCTCGCGTACTTCACGCGACAGCGGCCCGACCACGAGCGCGCTCACGCCGAGTTCGAGGTTATCGCGCGCGGTGTCGATCAGGCCGCGATATTCCGGCTCGCGTAGGTGTTCGAGAAAAAGCGGGCTGTCGCGATCGTTCGGATCGCCGGTTAGCATGCCCATGGCCGCAGCGCTATAGCTGCCGTACAGGGTGTCCTTGTCGAGCAGACAGAACGGCTCGCCGGCCGCTTTCATGAGCGGGCCGATCAGCTTTTTTGCGAGCGTGGTCTTGCCGGTTCCCGCGTGACCGCAAATGAAAACGAGGTGGCTCACGACGCCCCGCCGTTCAGGAAAGCGCCCGCGCGCCGCGCGTCACACGCCGGATTGCCGTCGCTCGCGAGCCACGTGGTAGCGATCTTGCCGAAGCACGATGCCGCGGCCATCGAGTTGAAACACCGCATGGCGGTCTCCTTGCTGTTGTCCCTTTGCAAGGATCATGAAGAAGAACCCATGTGCACGCAAGAGGCCGACGCGAGAGCAGAGTCCCGCGCGACCTGGCCTTTAACAATTCGATACATGGGACCTGCTCGCAGCCCTTAACATGACGGTTGCACAGTCCATTCACGCAGAGGGCCCTCGCACGCGCACGCCTTGCGATGCGGGCCGCTCTGCTGCGCTTTCAGGGTAACCGATATGTTGATCAATTGCGCCGCCTATCAGGACGGCCGGAAACTCGCCGATATCGACATCGACAGCATCAGCGACTACGTCGCGCGGCCCGAGTGTTTCGTGTGGGTCGCGCTGAAGGATCCGGGCCCGGGCGAACTGGCGGTGATGAAGCATGAGTTCGGTCTGCACGACCTTGCGATCGAGGACGCGCAGAACGGGCATCAGCGCCCGAAAATCGAGGAGTACGGCGAGTCGCTCTTCGCGGTGATGCACACCGTCGAGATGGACGAAGACTGCGAACTGGTGATCGGCGAGGTGGATGTATTTGTAGGAGCGAACTATGTGCTGTCGGTGCGGCGCGGCACGCGTGCCGGCTTTCAGAACGTGCGGGCGCGCTGCGAACGCGAGCCGCAGTTGCTCAAGGCCGGCTCGGCGTTCGTGCTGTATGCGCTTGCCGATGACATCGTCGATCGCTACTTCCCGATTATCGAGGCGATGAACACCGAGATCGAGGCGATTGAAGACCGCATTTTCGAGCGCAACAATTCGGCGGCGTCGCGCGCGATCATTCAGGATCTGTATTCGCTCAAGCGGCGCCTCGTCATTTTGCAGCATCACATCGCGCCGCTGCAGGAAGCGATCAGCAAGCTGACGGGCGGCCGCATTCCGAGCGTGTGCGAAGGCATGCAGGCTTACTTTCGCGATGTCTACGACCACCTGGAGCGCATCGTGCGGATTATCGACGGGCGGCGGGAAATGGTGGTTACCGCCGTGCAGGTGAACCTCGGGATGATTTCGCTCGCCGAGAACGAGGTGACCAAGCGGCTCGGTTCGTTCGCCGCGCTGTTCGCGGTGCCGACGATGATCGCCGGCATCTACGGAATGAATTTCCAGAACATTCCGGAGCTGCATTTGCGCTATGGCTACCCGCTGTGCCTCGCCATCATGCTGACCGTAGACGTCATTCTTTATTGGCGCTTCCGCAAGGCCGGCTGGCTTTGAGGGGGCGGGCGGCTCCAGGTACGCCGACGCTCAAACCACGCCGACCGTTCGCAAGCACACCAACTTCCCTCATGCGACTTGCATGCGGCGCAATAAAAGTCCAGCATAAGCGGCCCGCCGGCGGCTCAGCTTGCAGCCGGCGGCAATACCGTCACGCCTGAATCACGCGAGGACCCATTGCCGCACGCATTCACGCGATTCGCCCACGAGGCGTTTCGTCGCCTCACTGCCCACAGCCGCCGGCCCCAGCGCCGGTCCGCAGTTTCTGCGAGCCGGTGCACTGCAACACCGCGAATCGTTGACAGTTCGGTTCGAATGCGCTGAAAATGAGCCCCGCAAACGTTTGCGCGTAATTAAAAATACGGCTCGAAGGAGCCCGACAAACCAAGGAGATATGCATGAGCCATCGCACTCGCCGCCGCATCCTGGCGGCCGCAATCCTCGCCACCGCTAGCGCCGCGTTGCCGTTTTCCACCGCTTTCGCGCAGACCGCGCCCGCTCACAAGCCCAAAGTCGCCCTGGTGATGAAGTCGCTTGCGAACGAGTTCTTCCTCACCATGGAAAACGGCGCGAAGGACTACCAGAAGCACAACTCGTCGCAGTTCGATCTCATCACGAACGGCATCAAGGACGAAACAGACACGGCGAACCAGATCCGCATCGTCGAGCAGATGATCGTGTCGAAGGTCGACGCCATCGTGCTCGCGCCGGCCGACTCGAAGGCGCTGGTGCCGGTCGTCAAGAAGGCCGTGGACGCGGGCATCATCGTCGTCAACATCGACAACCGGCTCGACCCGGAGGTGCTCAAGTCGAAGGACCTGAACGTGCCGTTCGTCGGACCGGATAACCGCAAGGGCGCACAAAAGGTCGGCGACTACCTCGCGAAGAAGCTCAAGGCGGGCGACGAGGTCGGCATTATCGAGGGCGTTTCGACCACCACCAACGCACAGCAGCGCACGGCCGGCTTCAAGGACGCGATGCAGGCCGCCGGCGCCAAAGTGGTGTCCGTGCAGTCCGGCGAATGGGAGATCGACAAGGGCAACGCAGTGGCCTCGGCCATGCTCAACGAGTACCCGAACCTGAAGGCGCTGCTCGCGGGCAACGACAACATGGCGATCGGCGCGGTTTCCGCGGTGCGCGCGGCGGGCAAGCAGGGCAAGGTGTATGTGGTCGGCTACGACAACATCAATGCAATCAAGCCGATGCTGAAGGACGGCCGCGTGATCGCCACCGCCGACCAGTACGCCGCAAAGCAGGCAGTGTTCGGCATCGACACCGCGCTGAAAGCCTTGAGCGAGCACAAGAAGCAGTCGCAGCTGTCGGGCGTGGTCGAAACGCCGTGCGACCTGGTGACGAAGTGAACGATGGCCGAAGCGGCGCCTGAGGCGGCATATCGGCCGCACGTGAGCGGCTGACGAGCGGCTGACGAGCGGCGACGGCAACGTCGCCTGAATCATCCGTCGATAAATGCTGTATCACCGCTCGCTCACCGCCTCAGGCGTTGCCGGCCACGAGTCAGGCGGATTCGCACCACGTCAGAACTGCGAATCCGCGCCTACTATCCAATGAACACTCAATAGCCGCCCGTTAGCGGCTCAAGAAAGCTGCGCGGCCGCCGTTAATTCCAGAGGTAAGCGTCATGACGGCGGCTGCGCAGGGAGAGAAGCGCAGACCTCGTGCCTGCGCATTCCGCGTATTGGGCCGGCATTGACCGCGCGGCGCCGGGCGCCGCCTCGTTCGAGCGAATCGGGCGGGGCGGCGCGGCGCCGCGAAACAGGATCGCGATGGATTTAACCGACCACGACGCCTTGCCTGCCGTACTGTCCGTCAGCGGCATCGGCAAGACCTATGCCGAACCCGTGCTCGCCGACGTCTCCTTGTCGTTGCGCGCCGGCGAAGTATTGGCGCTCACCGGCGAGAACGGCGCCGGCAAGAGCACGCTGTCCAAGATTATCGGCGGACTCGTCGAGCCGACCGCCGGCACCATGCGGCTCGGCGGTGCGCCGTATGCACCGGCGAGCCGCACCGAAGCCGAAGCGCTCGGCGTGCGCATGGTCATGCAGGAGCTGAACCTGCTGCCCACGCTGTCGGTGGCGGAAAACCTGTTCCTCAACCGCCTGCCGCGCGTGGGGCGATTGCCTGGCTGGATCGACCGCCGCAAGCTGCGCGAGGACGCGCGCCATGCAATGGCGCAAGTCGGGCTCGACGCGATCGACCCCGACACGCTGGTGGGCGAACTCGGCATCGGGCATCAGCAAATGGTGGAGATCGCGCGCAATCTGATCGACGACTGCCGCGTGCTGATCCTCGACGAGCCGACCGCCATGCTGACCGCCCGCGAAGTCGACCTGCTGTTCGAGCAGATCGACCGCCTGAAGGCGCGCGGCGTAGCGCTGGTGTACATCTCGCACCGGCTCGAGGAGCTCGCGCGAGTGGCCGAGCAGATCGCGGTGTTGCGCGACGGCCGCCTCGTGCACGTGGACGCCATGGCCAATCTGACCAGCGACGAAATCGTCACGTGGATGGTCGGCCGCGAACTCGGCGAACAGATCGACCTGGGCGTGCGCAATATCGGCGCGCCGCTTCTGAAAGTCGAGCGGCTCTCGCGCGGCAAGGTGGTGCGCGACGTGTCGTTCGAGGTCCGTGCTGGCGAGATTTTCGGCGTGAGCGGCCTGATCGGGGCGGGCCGCACGGAGTTGATGCGGCTCATATACGGCGCCGACCAGAAAGACGGCGGCACCGTGGCGCTTGCTCCGGCGCCCGGTGCGCCGCCAGCGCCGGTGCGCATCGATTCGCCGTCGGACGCGGTGCGCGCTGGCATCGCGCTGATTACCGAGGACCGCAAGGGCGAGGGCCTGCTGCTGCCGCAGCCGATTGCAGCGAACGTGTCGCTCGGCAACATCGGCAGCGTGGCGCGGCATGGCGTTGTCGATGCGAAGCGCGAGAACGCGCTCGCGCAAAAGCAGATCGACGCCATGCGGATTCGCAGCTCGGGTCCGGGGCAAATTGTCGGCGAGCTGTCGGGCGGCAACCAGCAGAAGGTCGTGATCGGCCGCTGGCTCGCGCGCGACTGCCGCGTGCTGTTATTCGACGAACCCACGCGCGGCATCGACGTCGGCGCGAAGTTCGATATTTATGGCTTGATGGGTGCGCTGGCTCGGGAAGGGCGCGCACTCGTCGTGGTGTCGAGCGATCTGCGCGAACTCATGCTGATCTGCGACCGGATCGGCGTGATGTCGGCAGGAAGCCTGACAGGCGTGTTCGAACGCGACACGTGGACGCAGGACGCGTTGCTGGCCGCCGCTTTCGCCGGCTACCGCAGCCGCGAAGCGTTGTTGCACGACCTCGACACCAATGAAGCAGGGAGCTTGTCATGACCGATCAATCGTTGCGCGACACGGCGGGCGCAAAACACGGCGGGAATGCCGGTGCCGCCGCCGTCAATACGAATGCCGCGCCGCCGGCCGATCCGTCCGCGCCGCTCGCGAGCGGCAAGCCGGCCGGCACGCGGCTCGGGTTTTCGAACTATCTGGGTCTCGCCGGAGCACTGCTCGGCATGATCGTGCTGTTCTCGCTGCTGAGTTCGCACTTCCTGACGTACGACACGTTCAGCACGATCGCCAATCAGATTCCGGATCTGGTCGTGATGTCGGTCGGCATGACGTTCGTGCTGATCATTGCCGGTATCGACCTGTCGGTCGGCTCGGTGCTCGCGCTCGGCGCGTCGGTGGTGAGCGTGGCCGCGCTCAAGTGGGGCTGGGGTCCGCTGCCTTCGGCGCTGCTCGGTGTCGCGGCGGCCGCGCTGACCGGCACGATTACCGGCGCGGTGACGGTGGGCTGGCGGATACCGTCGTTCATTGTGTCGCTCGGCGTGCTGGAGGCCGCGCGCGGCCTTGCGTATCAGATGACGAATTCGCGCACCGCCTATATCGGCGATGCGTTCGATTTCCTGTCTAACCCGATCGCGCTCGGCATTTCGCCGGCCTTCCTGATTGCGGTCGCGGTCATGGTGATCGCGCAACTGGTGCTGACGCGCACCGTGTTCGGCCGCTATCTGGTGGGCATCGGCACCAACGAGGAAGCCGTGCGGCTCGCGGGCGTGAATCCGCGGCCCTACAAGGTGATTGTGTTTGCGCTGATGGGCGCGCTCGCGGGCCTCGCGTCGCTGTTCCAGATTTCGCGTCTGGAGGCGGCTGACCCGAATGCCGGCGTCGGCGCGGAACTGCAGGTGATTGCGGCAGTGGTGATCGGCGGCACCAGTCTGATGGGCGGGCGCGGTTCCGTCATCAGCACGTTTTTTGGCGTGTTGATCATTTCCGTGCTGGCGGCGGGGCTCGCGCAGATCGGCGCGAACGAGCCGACCAAGCGGATGATCACCGGCGCGGTGATCGTGGTGGCCGTGGTGCTGGATACATACCGCAGCCGCCGCAAGCGCGTCTGACATCGTCAGAATAGCGTGAGTCAGGCACTTGAACGGTGGTTTGCAGTAAAGCGTAAGAATTCATGGGTATTGCGGGTTCGATGAGGACGTCCCAAGGTCGGCAGTGGGCCTGACGGCGGGAAAACAGGCGGGAGAGCAACAGGTTATGGCGACGATCAAGGATGTAGCAGCCGTGGCGGGCGTGTCCTTCACGACGGTATCGCACGTCGTGAACAATTCGCGGCCCGTGTCGGCCGACGTGCGCGCGAAGGTCGAACTCGCCATTCGCCAGCTTCACTACGTGCCCTCGGCTGTGGCCCGTTCGCTGAAGGCGCGCGCTACCGCGACCATCGGGCTCGTGGTGCCCAACAGCACCAACCCGTATTTCGCGGAGCTCGCGCGCGGCATAGAAGACGGTTGCGCGCGCAACGGCTACTGCGTGTTCTTCTGCAATTCCGACGACGATCCCGCGAAGCAGCGCAACTATTTGCGTGTGCTGCAGGAAAAGCGCATCGACGGGCTGATTGTCGCGTCCGCCGGCGACGACGCGGTGCTCGCGCAGACGCTCGCGGATGCGCGCGAGCCGCTGGTGATCGTCGACCGCAATATTGAAGGCGTGAATGCCGACCTCGTGCAGATCGACCACGAGAAGGGCGCGTATCTTGCCACCCGTCATCTGCTCGAACTGGGGCACGTGCGGATCGGTTGCATTACGGGGCCGGTCGATACGGCGGTCAGCGCGATGCGCGTGCACGGCTTTATCCGCGCGATGACCGAGCGCGGCATCGACATTCCGCCGGACGCGATTGTCGAAAGCGACTTTTCGGGCACCGGCGGGCATCGCGCCGCTGGGCAACTATTCGATACGGTCAAGCCGTCGGCGATCTTTGCCTGCAACGACATGATGGGCATCGGCGCATTGCGCGCCGCGGCCGAGCGCAACATCAGCGTGCCGCGCGACTGCTCGATCATCGGTTTCGACGACATCGAACTGGGGCGCTTCACCTATCCGGCACTTTCGACGGTCGGGCAGTCGGTGCGCGCGCTCGGCGACATGGCTGCGCAAACGCTGATCGAGCGCATTGCCGGCAAGTCGTCGGCGAGCGCGCGTCCCGGCAGCCGCCGGCGCGTCGTGTCGCCGCGGCTCATCGTGCGTGAATCGACATCGACGTGGGCGGGCGCTGGCAAACGCCATCTGGCGGCCTGAGCGCGCGGCTCACGCTGCGCTCGGCCGGGTCTGCGCTGTGCGCCGGGCGGCCGCGTCCGCGCTTCGGCAGGCTTGAAAGACACGCTTGAAAAACACGTTCGAAAAGCAGCACAACAGGAGAATTGAGTGGCAAGTCAGGAAACGCGCTCACGCGTGGCGGTGGTCGGCAGTCTGAACATGGACCTGGTGGCGCGCGCGCCGCGCCTGCCGCATCCCGGCGAAACGCTGGCCGGCCGTACGTTCGCGCAGGTCCCGGGCGGCAAGGGCGGCAACCAGGCCGTGGCGGCCGCGAGGCTGGGCGCTAGCGTCGCAATGCTGGGCTGCGTGGGCGCCGACGCGAACGGTGCGCAGTTGCGCGCGGGGCTCGAGGCCGAAGGCATCGACTGCACCGCGCTCGAAACGGGCCGCGAGGCGACGGGCGTAGCGCTCATCGTCGTCGACGATGCGAGTCAGAACGCCATCGTGATCGTGGCGGGCAGCAACGGTGAGGTGACGCCTGACACCATTGCGCGCCACGAAGCCGTGCTCGCCGCGGCCGACGTGGTGATCTGCCAGCTGGAAACGCCGCTCGATACGGTGCACGCGGCGCTCGCCACGGCCCGCCGCCTCGGCAAGACGGTGATCCTGAATCCGGCGCCCGCCACCGGTCCGCTGCCAGCCGAGTGGCTGCCGCTCATCGACTATCTGATTCCGAACGAACTGGAAGCCGCGGCGCTGACCGGCTTGCCGGTGGGCTCGCCGGAAGAAGCGGCGACCGCCGCCGCCGTGCTGCGCGCGGCCGGCGCCCGCAACGTGCTGGTGACGCTCGGCCCGCGCGGCGTGCAGGCGGCGCTCGAAGGTGCGGCGCCGGTGCTATACGACGCGCCGAAAGTCGAAGCCGTGGATACGACCGCGGCCGGCGACACCTTCATCGGCGGTTTCGCCGCGCAGTTGGGAGAGGGCGCCGGCGTGGATGCGGCGATCCGTTTCGCGCAGCGCGCCGCGGCGCTATCGGTGACGCGTGCCGGCGCGCAGCCTTCTATTCCGACGCGCGCCGAACTTGGCGATTGATGTGGCTGTCGATTGATGCCGCTGTCAGCAGGCGGCGCGGCCGTGTGTTGCGCCGCGCGGTTCTTGCGAAGCGGTGTTGTCGGGCTCACGTCGGTTGACCCTTTGGCGCGTCTGGCGCGTATTCCGAGCGCTCCGGCGCGTCACGTGCTTTACCGGCCTTGCATGCACCACCCGCGCCACCCGCACCACCCGCACCAGCGACATCATGCGCAATACACCGCCTACGCGCCTGCCTTCCTGACTCCCAAGCCGCATCGCCCGCGCTGCGGCCGGGCGACGCTCTCGCCCCGCGATCGGCACATCCACCCCGTTTGTAACTCTTACCGTACGCGGCCCGCTGCCTTTCATCAGACTACATAAAAGCTTTAAGTCCGCTTGGAGCCTGCCGTTAACGCGTTCATCAGAGCGCCGAACCGACGAAATCGTTACGGTGCCTCACGCGTCATCAGACCTCTATTCGCTGCGTCGCAGCCTCCACGCACAGGACATGTATGAACAAGGGCATTTCGATCAAGGCCCGCATTGGCCTCACCATGGTATTTCTCGCGGCGCTCCTCGTCGGCATCGGGGCATTCGGCCTATTCGGCATGAGTCGCTCGAATGACGCTTACCAGGAGACCTTCACGAACTCCATGCCGAGCGCCGTCGACATCGGCAACGCCGAGTTGTTCGCGGCGCGCGAGCGTCTCGCGCTCGACCGCGCGGCCTTCATGATGGGCACGCCGGAGTCGGCGCCGACGCTGGAGCGTGCCCGCACCATGCGCGCCACCTCGGACAAGTGGTGGCAGAAGTACATGGACCTGCCGCGCGGGCCCGAGGAAGACCGCCTTGCGCGCGAAGTGATCGTCAAGCGGGAAGCGCTGCATCAGCAAGCCGATGCGTTCGCGGCGGTGGTCGCGGCGGGCGAGCAGGGCAAGCTGGTCGATGGCGCGAAGCGCATGCAGGTCGCCTATAACGAACTCGCGGGCGCCGACGACGCTCTGCGCAAGTTTCAGTTCGATGCCGCGAAGGCCGGTTACGATGACGTTCAAGCGAGCTTCCACCAGTTCCGCATGGTGAGCATCGGCGCGCTGGTTGCCGGCGCACTCGCGGCGCTGCTGTCGTACATGGCGCTCAGCCGGGCAATCGCACGGCCGCTGTCCGAAGCGCTGGTCCATTTCGACGCGATTGCCGCCGGCGATCTGCGCCGCCAGGTCGCCGTGACCTCGCGCGATGAAATGGGCCAGATCCTCGAAGGCATCGCGAAGATGCAGCGCAGCCTGATTGAAACGGTGCGCGCGGTGCGCGGCGGCAGCGAGTCGATTGCGACCGCGACGCGCGAGATTGCGGCCGGCAACATCGACCTCTCGTCGCGCACCGAGGAGCAGGCGTCGGCCTTGCAGCAGACGGCCTCCAGCATGGAAGAATTGACCGGCACCGTAAAGCAGAACGCCGACAACGCCCGCCAGGCCAGCGCGCTTGCCGCGAATGCATCGGAAATCGCCAACAAGGGCAGCGCGGTGGTCGGCCAGGTGGTCGGCACCATGGGCGAGATCAACCAGAGCTCCGCGAAGATCGCGGACATCATTTCGATTATCGAAGGTATTGCGTTCCAGACCAATATTCTGGCGCTCAACGCGGCCGTGGAAGCGGCGCGGGCCGGCGAAGACGGGCGCGGCTTTGCAGTCGTGGCGGGCGAAGTGCGCAGTCTTGCGCAGCGCTCGTCGGCGGCGGCCAAGGAGATCAAGGAGCTCATCGATACTTCGGTGGACCGCGTGCAGTCGGGCTCCGCGCTCGTCGACGAGGCGGGCCGCACGATGGGTGAAATCATCAGCGCCGTGCAGCGCGTGACCGACATCATGGGCGAAATTGCCGCGGCCTCCGAAGAACAGAGCGGCGGCATCGACCAGGTGGCGCGCGCCGTCACGCAGATGGACGAAGTCACGCAGCAAAACGCGGCACTGGTCGAGGAAGCGGCGGCGGCTGCATCGTCGCTGGAAGACCAGGCGGACAAGCTGCGTCAGGCAGTCGCCGTGTTCCAGCTCGGCGACGACGCCGGCAAGGCTTCGGCCAGCGCCGCGGCCAAACACGTCCCGCTGCGCGCTGCGTCTGCTGTGGCGCGCCCGGCTTCGCGGGCGGCGGGCCGTGCCGGTTCCGCTGCGCCGGCGGCGGCCGCGGTCGCGGTGCAGCCTGTGACGGCAGGTCATGCCCCGGCTGCTGCGGCTGCTGCGGCTTCGCCCGCGCCGGTGGCCGCCGCAGCAGCGGCGAAAAGCAATCCGGTGCCGCGCGCAACCGCGAAGCCGGCGGCCGTCGCCAGTGTGGGCGGCGATCAGGATTGGGAAACGTTCTGATGGAGGCGGGGGGCGGCGAGGGCGCGCGATTCGACGGTCGGCCAGCCGCGCCCTTCAGCCACCTGACGGCACCGCCGTTACCCCGGACAGAAAGACGTCACCGCAAACCGCGCCTGCTTACGCAGCGCGGTTTTTTTTATGGCGTGCGCATCAAGTCGCATTTGCGAAGCGGCGGGCGCCCTGGCGAGGCTCGCGATCCGGTACATTGACGGGCGCGGCGACGGTAATTCGTAGCCAGATCGCGGAGCGCATCGCCGCGAGGCAAGGCGGTAAAGCATCAGTTGCGGGCACCGCGCTGAGGCAGTGCGGCCCGACGCGGAGAGTGTGGGGCCGGCTGCCAACGGCGAGCTGCCCGAGCCGACCGAGCCGCGCGAGTTGCCTGAGCTGCCCGAGTCGCCTGAGTCGCCTGAGTCGCCCGAGCGGCCCGCTCATCCATTCACTACCTTCGCGCTGCAACAGACATTCAAATGCGCCAGCCACAAAGGACCGACATGACGCCACACGACCTCGCGCAACGCCTCGTGGAAGCACGCCGGCAGCATCGGCCGATAGACGGGCTTCCCGCCGAACAGATGCCGCCGGACGCCGCAACCGCGTATGCGATCCAGCAGGCGGTCATTGCAGGCCTTGGGGACACCACCGGGGCGTGGAAAATCGGCGCGAAGGCGCCGGGCGGTCCTACCTCGGGGGCGCCCATCCCGGCGTCACTGGTGTTGCCGTCGCCGGCGCGCGTCCCGCACGCCGGGTTCTTCCGCGTGCTGGTGGAACTGGAGATCGCGTTCCGCTTCACCGAAGCAATCGAGCCGCGCAGCCGTGCGTATACGCGCGACGAGGTGCTCGAGCTGATCGGCGAAGTGCTGCCGGCCATTGAAATTGTCGACAGCCGCTTTGCCGAGTGGCCGAACGTCGTGCAGCTCGCCCAGCTTGCCGACGCGCAAAACAACGGCGCACTCGTCACCGGCCATCCGCTTTCCTATGCGGGACTCGCGCGCGGCTTCGACTTCGTGTCGCCGGAACTGGAACTGAACTTCGACGGCGAGTCGCTGGTACCTGAGGTCACCGGCAATCCGGCTGGCGATCCGCGCGAGCTGCTTGTGTGGTTCGTCAACCATTGCGCCGCCATGGGCATCACGATCGAACCCGACTGGACGTTGACCACCGGCTCTTATGTCGGTGCGCACAATGTGGGCAAACCGGGCGTCGTGCGCGGCCACATCGACGGCTTGGGGGAGGTCGAGCTCGAACTCACCTGAGCGCGTGACACTGTGTCATGCGACTGGATGCGAGGCGTCACTGTGCGCCGTGCTTGTAACGGCGCATTACAAACGACCAGGCGAACAGGCGAGCGGTGAACCCACGAGCATCCACCTGGGGCGGCCGTCTCACGTGTGGCGCATCCGCGGAGGACTCCTTGGCCGCGTGGCCCTTAGCCGCTCAGCCCTTAGCCGTATACCCTATTGAACCGATTGCGCGCCAGGCCGTTAACCACTTAACCAGCGCACTTAACCAGCGCAGCCAACCAGCGCAGTTAGCCAGCGCGAGAAGCGACGCGCTCATGCAAGGCATGTGAAGCATCGTGCCGATAGCGAAGCAGGCGTGGCGAGATTTGGAACGAATGCTCGCATACCTGGACGAACGGCATGGAAGTTTCGGCGAAGCATGTGTGCAACTTTGGTCGATCAACGTGTAACAGATACGTGGAACCAGGATCTAGCGAGTGTAAGAACCGGCTGTCGAATCATGACGCAGAAAAGAGGCAAAAGCACAAAAGAGTGGTGACGTAGCGCGCAAATGCGCGATGCGGCGGCCAAACTTGCAGCGATACGCAGCGTCGAGGTACGCCATGTGCGTGTGCAACGAGCGCGTGAACGTGAGTAAGGCTGAGTGCTCGAAGCGAGTGGTGGGAAGAGACGGTAAAACCGGGCAGAACGCAGTAACCGGACGCAGTAAAGCCCCCTCACTCGCGTGGCCATTCATGCAGGCTGGCGGCATCGTTGGACGCGCAAGATTGTAGGTGGTCCAAACGTGGTTTCCAAGTGATGATTGTAGGGAGGCGAACACGGCGCGATTTTCGCAACGTAGTTCGTGAAAAAAAATTTAAAAGGGTTTAGGATGAATTCGAGCGATGTCGTTTCCGAATAGCGCGCCGCGCACGACATCGGTCCAGACTTCGGCGAGGAGGTAGCATGGATATCTACAGCAGTTTCGCGACCCGCTTCGAGAAAACGCGAGAAGATGAACTCTCGCTCGAGGAGTACCTCGCGCTCTGCAAAGACAATCCCGCCGCGTACGCCACTGCTGGCGAACGCATGTTGACGGCAATCGGAGAACCCGAACAGATCGACACTCGCAACGATCCGCGCCTGTCGCGCATCTTCGCGAACAAGGTCATCAAGGTATACCCCGCATTCCGTGAGTTCTACGGAATGGAAGAGGTGATCGAGCAGGTGGTCGCCTACTTCCGGCACTCGGCCCAGGGGCTTGAAGAAAAGAAGCAGATTCTGTATCTGTTGGGCCCGGTCGGCGGCGGTAAATCGTCGATCGCGGAACGGCTGAAGCAGCTCATGGAACGCGTGCCTTTCTACGCGATCAAGGGCTCGCCGGTGAACGAATCGCCGCTCGGCCTGTTCGACTACGACGAGGACGGTCCGATCCTCGAAGAGCAATACGGCATACCACGCCGCTACCTCAAAAGCATTCTGAGCCCGTGGGCGGTCAAGCGCCTGCACGAGTACAACGGCGACATCCGCAAATTCCGCGTGGTGCGGCGCTATCCGTCCATCCTGCGGCAAATCGGCATCGCCAAAACCGAGCCGGGCGACGAGAACAACCAGGACATCTCGTCGCTCGTGGGCAAGGTCGACATCCGCAAGCTCGAGCAGTATGCGCAAGACGACGCGGACGCGTACAGCTACTCCGGCGGCCTGTGTCTCGCGAATCAGGGTCTGCTCGAATTCGTCGAAATGTTCAAGGCGCCAATCAAGGTGCTGCACCCGCTGCTGACCGCAACTCAGGAAGGCAACTTCAAGGGTACGGAAGGCTTCGGCGCGATTCCTTTCGACGGCGTGATTCTCGCGCACTCGAACGAGTCGGAGTGGAAGGCCTTCCGCAACAACCGCAATAACGAGGCTTTGCTCGACCGGATTTTCGTAGTGAAGGTGCCGTATTGCCTGCGCTATTCGGAAGAGATCAAGATCTACGAGAAGCTGCTGCGCAATTCGTCACTGGCCAATGCGGTATGCGCGCCCGGCACGCTGAAAATGATGGCGCAAATGTCGGTGCTCACGCGGCTGCAGGAACCGGAAAACTCGAGCCTGTTCTCGAAGATGCAGGTGTACGACGGCGAAAACCTGAAAGACACCGATCCAAAAGCCAAGTCGTACCAGGAATATCGCGACTTCGCAGGCGTGGACGAAGGCATGACCGGCGTGTCGACCCGCTTCGCGTTCAAGATTCTGTCGCGTGTGTTCAACTTCGACTCCACCGAAGTCGCGGCCAACCCGGTGCATCTGATGTACGTGCTCGAACAGCAGATCGAACGCGAGCAGTTCCCACCGGAAACCGAGCAGAAGTACCTGTCCTTTATCAAGGACGTGCTCGCGTCGCGTTACGCGGAATTCATCGGTAAGGAGATTCAGACGGCTTATCTGGAGTCGTACTCCGAATACGGGCAGAACATCTTCGATCGCTATGTGACGTATGCGGACTTCTGGATTCAGGACCAGGAGTTCCGCGATCACGACACCGGCGAGAGCTTCGACCGCGCGGCACTGAATGCCGAGCTGGAGAAGATCGAGAAGCCTGCGGGCATCAGCAACCCGAAGGACTTCCGCAACGAGATCGTCAACTTCGTGCTGCGCGCGCGTGCTGCAAATGCGGGGAAGAATCCCGCGTGGATCAGCTACGAAAAGCTGCGCGTGGTGATCGAAAAGAAGATGTTCTCGAATACGGAGGAACTGTTGCCGGTCATTTCGTTCAACGCCAAGGGTTCGGCGGAAGAACAGCGCAAGCACGAAGACTTCGTCAATCGCATGGTGGCGAAGGGCTATACACCGAAGCAGGTGCGCTTGCTGTGTGACTGGTATCTGCGCGTGCGCAAGTCGTCATGATCCGCACTGCGTGCCGCCCGCGCGGTCCGTCCACGCGGGCACCCTGCGAGCCGCAAGCTGCATGGACATAGCATCGGGCCAGACAGCGTGCGTCTCGCGACCCGAAATGCGCGCGGTTGCCTCGGGTGACAGTAAGCGTTAAATCGCTCGCTGCCGCCGGATGCGCCGCGTGGGACCGGAGTGGGCGCTAAGGCGCTCACCCCGTCCACATTGGAGACCGGGCGTGCTTCATCAAATTATCGACCGCAGGTTAGCAGGCAAGAACAAAAGCATTGCAAATCGCGAGCGTTTTTTGCGTCGCGTCAAGAACTACATTCGTCGCGCCGTGTCGGAGGCGGTGCGCGATCGCAGCATCAAGGACATTCAGAACACGCAGAGCATCACCATTCCGCGCAAGGACATTGCGGAGCCGTCGTTCCGGCACGGGCCGGGCGGCCGGCGCGAAATGGTGCATCCGGGCAATTCCGACTACATTCGCGGCGACAAGATCCAGCGCCCGCAAGGCGGGGGCGGCGGTGGCGGCGGCAGTCAGGCCAGCAACGAAGGCGAGGGTCAGGACGACTTCGTGTTCGAACTGAGCCGCGAAGAGTTCATGCAGTATTTCTTCGACGACCTCGAACTCCCGCGCCTCGTCAAAACGCATCTGCTCGCCGTGCCCACATGGAAAAGCATCCGTGCGGGCTGGGCTGCCGAGGGCACGCCGAACAATATCGACGTGGTCCGTTCGCTGCGCAGCGCGCTTGGCCGGCGCATTGCGCTCGGTGCGCCGCTCGTGAACCAGCTTCACGAAATGGAGCGGCAGTTGGAGGCCCTGAAGGCCGACCCCGACGATCGCCGCGACGAGATCAAGCTGCTCGAAGAGGAAATTCACCACCTGCGCGGGCGCATCTGGCGCATTCCGTTTATCGACCCGTTCGATCTGCGCTATGTGAATCGCGTGAAGCAGCCCACGCCGTCGAGCCAGGCCGTGATGTTCTGTCTGATGGATGTGTCCGGGTCCATGGACGAGCAGCGCAAAGACCTCGCCAAGCGCTTTTTCATCCTTCTGTACCTCTTTCTCAAGCGCAACTACGAGCGCATCGAGGTGGTGTTCATACGCCACCATACGCGTGCCGAGGAAGTGGACGAAGACACCTTCTTCCATTCGACGGAAAGCGGCGGCACGGTCGTGTCCAGCGCACTCGAACTGATGCAGAAAGTGATGGATGAGCGCTATTCGCCGACTGAATGGAACATTTACGGCGCCCAGGCGTCCGACGGCGACAACTGGACCGACGACTCGCCGAAGTGCCGCAAGATACTGGCGGATGACATACTGGAGAAGGTGCGCTATTTTGCGTATATCCAGGTGACGCCGGAAGAGCAGAACCTGTGGCTCGAATATGCACAACTGGCCTTGAGCCAGCCGCACATGGCGATGAAGAAGGTCGAAACCGCGGCTGACATCTATCCGGTGTTTCGCGAGTTGTTCGAAAAGCAGGTGGCGTCGTCATGACGGCAAAGCATTTGCACAACGAAGCGCGCGGCGATCAGCCGGAGCGCGAGACAGGCGTGCCGCAGCGTGAGTCGGGGCATGCCGGGGCAGCGGCGGACGAGACGGGTGCCGCCGCAGCCGGAGCAGTCGACAACGCAGAAGCACGGGGACACACCGGAACGCCCACTGAGGGGCAAAGGGAAGTCCGTATGAACGTAGCCGATAGACGGCCTCTGCCGTGCCCGTCCGACTGGACCTTCGAGTTGATCGAGGAGTACGACTCGCATATTGCCCGTGTTGCGGAGCAATATGAGCTCGACGTGTATCCCATCCAGCTGGAACTCATTAGCGCCGAACAGATGATGGACGCGTACGCGTCCGTTGGCATGCCGGTGAATTATCGTCACTGGTCGTTCGGCAAGCACTTTCTTGCCACCGAAAAAAGCTACCGTCGCGGGCAGATGGGGCTCGCGTACGAGATCGTGATCAATTCGAACCCCTGCATCGCGTATTTGATGGAGGAGAACACGATGACGATGCAGGCGCTCGTCATCGCGCACGCCGCGTATGGGCACAACTCGTTCTTCAAGGGCAATTATCTGTTCCGGCTGTGGACCGACGCGCATGCGATCATCGACTACCTTGTCTACGCGAAGAACTACATTGCCGAATGCGAGGAGCGCTTCGGGCTCGACCGCGTCGAAGAACTACTCGATTCGTGCCATGCGCTGATGAACTACGGCGTGGATCGCTACAAGCGTCCGCAGAAGCTGTCGCTCGAAAAAGAGTTCGCGGCGCGCCGCGAGCGCGAGGCATATCTGCAGTCGCAGGTGAACGAATTGTGGCGCACCTTGCCGACGCGGCACACGCCGTTGCCGGAAGAAATCGAGGAACGCTATCCGCCCGAGCCGCAGGAAAACCTGCTGTACTTCGCGGAGAAAAACGCGCCTTTGCTCGAGCCGTGGGAGCGCGAGGTGATTCGCATCGTGCGCAAAGTGGGGCAGTACTTCTACCCGCAGCGGCAAACGCAGGTGATGAACGAAGGCTGGGCCACGTTCTGGCATTACACGCTGCTCAACACGATGTACAACCAGGGCAAGCTGGAAGACGGCTTCATGATGGAGTTCCTCCATTCGCACAGCAACGTGGTGTACCAGCCGCCTGTCACCAAACCGTACTACAGCGGCATCAACCCTTATGCGCTGGGTTTTTCGATGATGAGCGACATTCGCCGCATCTGCGAAAACCCCACGGACGAAGACCGCAAGTGGTTCCCCGAACTGGCCGGTAGTCCGTGGCTGCCCGCCATGCACTACGCGATGCGCAATTTCAAGGACGAGAGTTTCGTCGCGCAATATTTGTCGCCGCATCTGATCCGTGAAATGCGCCTTTTCTCCGTGCTCGACGACGACATGCGCGACGCGCTCGAAGTCTCCGCCATTCACGACGACAGCGGCTATCAATACGTGCGCCAGGCGTTGTCACGGCAGTACGACATGCACCACCGCGAGCCGAACATTCAGGTGTGGTCGGTGAATACGCGGGGCGACCGCAGTCTGACGCTGCGGCATTTCATGAGCGATAACCGCCATCTTTCGTCCGACAGCGACGAGGTGCTCAAGCACATGGCGCGCTTGTGGCAGTTCGACGTGTACCTCGAAAGCGTCGATGAAAACGGCACGGTGAGGAAGCGCTATGAATGCCGCTACGTGCCGCCGGCAGTGAGGGCGTGACGGGGCGCGCCACGGAACTGGGGCCGGTGAGGAGCCCCAACTCCGATTCAGACCAACTACGCACTGGCCCCTAAGTCAGCCATGAAATCCCGGGCGCGCTCGGACAAACCAGGGGCGAGGTTCAGCGCCCGCGCAGCCGCGAGTGCAACGCGGGCGCGGGCGCTTTCTTCGAGGTCGTCGGCGGCTGCCGTCAACCAGTCTGGAAACCGCTCCGTGAGCGCTTCGATCAACACGGCGGCCTGCCGCCGGTCCTTGTCTGCCTTCAGTGCGCGCGAAGGATCGCGCAGCGTGCTGACTATAAGCTTGTGAAGAGCGAACCGCGCGGGATCGGGCAGCATCACCGGGACCACGTGTTCCTTGCCGAGAATAAAGCCGGGCACCGGGCTGGTTACCAGATAGCGGAAGTACGGAAGCCCTGTTGCGTGAGCGCGCAACTGGGGCAACGGCTTTGTCTCGTACGCTTCGGTGCCCGGCACGAGTAAATCGACCTTCAGCGGCTGTCCGCGAGCCTTGAACGAGGTTGACGGCTTTCGCGAGTCGAGTTCCGGCACTTCGAGAAAGGGAATACCGCTGTCGCGGAGAATGTCCAGAAAACTCCGGTCTTCCGGAATAGCCACCGAAATACTGCCGGTGCTGCCGATGTCGATATCTTCGGTTCGATAATTCGCGGGCAGGCGCACGCCCAGGCTGTTCAGAAGCGCTCCGAACGCGTGCGAACCGACGAGCACGCCGCCGTGGCTGAAGATGCCGGCGTTAAAGAGCGTGGCGAGCGTCAGCGCGGAAGAATTGTCGGCCGCGGCAAAGCCTGCTTTGCGCAGCACCTGGACGTCGGCGGCAAGCGCGCGCATCTCCGCGCTATCGAATAGCCGCGCTTCCAGCGCGGCCTCCGTAGCCGGCTCTCCGGTCCGGCCCAGCGAAATTTCCTTGTGCTTTCCTGACGCCAGATACACGCGCCAGTACGTGTACGTTTTGCCGTCGACAGTTTTTTGTGCAGCGGAGCCGGGGGAGTGCAGTGCAATCTGGCGTTGTCCGCTCGCGCGCTCCGTGACGGAGGAGTACAGCGTTTGCAGCGCGTCGTTGTGAAAGCTGGCCATGGCAGGTGACCCGTTTATACCCTGTTATTGCATATTAAGGTATAAGAGAAAGCCGGTCAAATTTATACCTTAACATCCGGTTGCAAGGGATAGGGATAATGCGCTGGGAGCCCCAGCCCGCGCCTCCAAAGGCCCGAACCGCAACACCAGCACCTCATCGCCGGCCAGCGCCCCGTGCGCCAAGCGCCAAGCGCCGCGCCCATCCGCAGGCCAACAAATCCCAACTTTTGCTTGCGATTCTGTAAAATTCGCCCACGCTGAAAATCGCGTGCCGAAGGCGGCGCCCCGACCGCCGACGCCATTGAAGAGACAAGGAAGACACAACATGACCGACCTCACAGACCAAAGCGTGGCCTCCGCCCACGACACACGGCGTCGCATTTTCGCGATTGTCGGTGCGTCCTCAGGCAATCTCGTCGAGTGGTTCGACTTCTATGTCTATTCGTTCTGCGCGTTGTATTTCGCGCCTGCCTTCTTTCCGAGCGGCAACACCACCACGCAGTTGCTGAACACGGCCGGCGTGTTCGCGGCGGGTTTTCTGATGCGGCCCATCGGCGGCTGGTTCTTCGGCCGCCTCGCCGACAAGCACGGCCGCCGCACCGCGATGATGGTGTCGGTGTTCATGATGTGCGGCGGCTCGCTGGTCATCGCCGTGCTGCCGACATACGCGCAGATCGGCGCGCTGGCGCCCGCGCTGCTGCTGGTCGCGCGGCTGTTCCAGGGCCTGTCGGTCGGCGGCGAATACGGCACCAGTGCCACTTACATGAGTGAAGTCGCGCTCAAAGGGCGGCGCGGCTTTTTCGCGTCGTTCCAGTACGTGACGCTGATCGGCGGCCAGTTGTGCGCGCTCCTCGTGCTGGTGATCCTGCAACAGACGCTCAGCAATGCCGAACTGAAGGCATGGGGCTGGCGCGTGCCGTTCGTCATCGGCGCAATTGCTGCGCTGGTCGCGCTCTATCTGCGTAAATCGCTCGATGAAACCACCACCGCCGCAACACGTCAGCGCAAGGAAGCGGGCACGCTGCGCGGTTTGTGGCAGCATCGCGTCGCGTTTCTGACGGTGCTGGGCTTCACGGCCGGCGGCTCGCTGATCTTCTACACGTTCACCACGTATATGCAGAAATATCTGGTGAACACGGCGGGCATGAACGCGAAGACCGCGAGCAACGTGATGACCGCCGCGCTCTTCGTGTATATGTTGCTTCAACCGCTGTTCGGCGCGTTGTCGGACCGCATTGGCCGCCGAAACTCCATGCTGTGCTTTGGCCTTTTCGCGACCATCGGCACAGTGCCGCTGCTGCATGCGCTCAAAGATGTCACGAGCCCCTACGCAGCATTCGCGCTCGTCGTGCTCGCGCTTGCCATTGTCAGCTTCTACACGTCGATTAGCGGCCTGATCAAAGCGGAAATGTTCCCGCCGGAAGTGCGCGCGCTCGGCGTGGGGCTCTCGTATGCGGTGGCCAACGCGATCTTCGGCGGCTCGGCGGAGTACGTGGCGCTGTGGCTCAAGTCGGTCGGCAGCGAGACGATGTTCTACTGGTACGTGACCTTCCTCTGTGCGCTCGCGGGCCTCGTTGCGCTGCGCATGCGCGATCCGTCGAAGGAAGGGTATTTGCGCAACGAACCTTGAGAATCTTGACCAACCTTGAGCAACCTTGAACGCGGGCGCGCAGTCGATTGCGCGCCCGGTCCCGCATTCTCCGCTCGCATTCACGCCACGACAATGCCAGTGCCGAGCGCGTGCAACAGATCGCGCAGCGCTTCGGCCTGCGCCATTTTTGCGTCGCTGCGCAAGTGAATCTGCACGGCGCGTCCGGCAATACCGTCGATGGGTTGGGCGAGCCACAACTCCACCGCCAGTCCCAATCCATCGGGCTGATTGTCGGCGACCGGCTCGATCACGCGCGGCTTGAAACAGGCACTCTCGGACATGGCGAATCACCTCGGGGCTGATGACGTGTCGGAATCATCGTAATCAGCGGAGCGCGCGTGTCCAAGCAACAAATACGGCTTTGCTAAGTAGACGTTGCTTAGCAGAAAACGCGCTGACGGTGCAGGGCGCAAGTCTGCTGTCGATCAACCGGGTTCGGTGGTGTCGGCTGCCAGCTCGGCGACCAGATCTTTCATCATTGCTCCGGCCTGGCCGCTGAGTGCAGCAGTTGCTGTTGCCGTGGCGGCGACGGCGCTTGCCGCCGTTACTGTGGCAGCCGCCACAGCGCTCGCCGCCGTTGCAGTCACCGTTGCCGCTGCCGTGCTTGCCGCCGCTGCGCCACCTGCAGCCGCCACGCCAGCCACCGCGCCGCTCGTCGCCGCGGCGCCTGCCGCCGTGGCCGTAGCAGCGCTCACCGCTGTCCTCGCCGTGGCCGACACCGCCGACACCGCGGGTGCCGCAGTTGCGGCAATCGTCGCCGCGCGTTCGCGCACACTCACGGCCGCGCGCGACAGCATCAGCAGATGGTAATAAAGCCGTGCGCTCAGCCCATAGTGATACGCAAACAGATGAGCGAGCGCGATCTTCAGACCCAGCCGCGCCTGACGGTTTCTTGCGTGCACTGACACGACGATCGGCGCCAGGCGCCGCAGCGCGAGCCGGCGCGACGGTTCGAGCTGCCGCGGCAGCTTCAGCTTCTTGACGAACGCGTAGGCGCTGAGCGTGGCGGCCGCCGCCGTGCCGCGCGTGCTATGGGAAATGGAACTCGCGGTCTTGCGATACACCGATACATAGTCGTGCAGGTAAAAGACTTCACGCGCCGCGAGGCACAACTCGGTGCCGAACACGAAATCGCAGCACGCACCGTACTCCTCCTTGTAGCCGATGCGCTTGACGAGCTGCGCGTCGGCCATCCAGCCGTTGTTCGGAAACATCTGGATCAGGCCCGTCCTGCCGGGCAGCGCTTGCAGTCCCTCGGCGTCCTTGGTGCGCCTGAATGCGGCGTTCAGCCGCGTGCTCGCTTCGAGGTCGATCGCGCCGTCGGGGCCTGCTTCATACTGCGCACCGAACGCCGCATCGAGCCTCGGATGCTGCTTCCACAGGCAGATCAGTTTTTCGACGGCGTCGGTGGTGAGCAGGTCGTCGTCGTGAATCAGCACGATCTTGTCGCCGCTCGCGCGCTCGAACAGGCTCGCGACGTTGCGCGCCTGGCCAAGCGGCGGCTGGTTCCTCACGTAACGGATGCGCCGTGCTTCCAGCACGTCGGCATAGCGAGATGCGAGCAACTGCTCGGTGCGCGCATCGCTGGAATCGTCGCCAATCAGGATTTCCAGATTGCCGTAGGTTTGCGCCAGACACGAGTCGATACATTCGACGATCAACTCCGGCCGGTTGCAGGTCGGCACGCAGATCGACACCTTGGACGACTCGGCGGCGGGCACAGGAATAGACATGGGCGTCGCCTTTGTTATCTGTTGAAGGGGCGGCAGCCGGCTGCTTGTTCGCATACATTGCTGCAAGCAGAAAAGTAGTGCATTGAGCCGAAAAAATATTTCGGAAAAAAACGGAAAAAATGTCTGCTATATGAAAGCGGCCGAAAGGGAAAAATTTATGCGGCTTTGCCGATCAAACGCAGCAAAGCCGCTTGCAGGCCAGCGCTTAATTCAGCCGACTGACGGTTCGCCTTCGCCCGGTTTCTGGCCGGGCCGGTCTGCGGGCGACTGATCGCGCCCTTCGTCGCCGCGTTCGGGCAGCTTGCTCTTTTCGTTGTCGCTATGGACGGCGGGCTGCGGATGGGCGATGTCGTCCGGCTTGTCGTTGCTCTGCTGCTTGGGGTCGGCCATGGCGTTCTCCTCGATTGAACACGTAGCTGATGGAGCAAAGCCCGGGCCCGGCGCCTAGTCGGCCTGCGCCGCGCCCAGCAGCGAAACGATGAAATCGAGAAACGCGCGCACTTTGGCCGGCGGATGATGCCGCGACGGATAGAGCGCGTAGAGCGGATAAACCTCGTCGGCCCAGTCGGGGAAAAGCTCCACCATCTTGCCGCTTGCGAGCAGCGACTCGGCGCCGAGCGCGAGGATCTGCGCGACCCCCTGGCCCGCGGCGCACGCACTGTGCAAGGTGCCCACGTCGTTGACGGTCAAGCGGCCTTGCGGCGTCACGACCATTTTCTTGCGGCCGCGGTGAAATTCCCAACTGAAGGGATAACCGGTGAGCGGATCGCGGAACTTGATACACGCGTGCCTGCCGTTCTCCAGCTCGGCTGGATTCGCCGGATGCCCATGCTTTTTCAGATACGACGGCGCGGCCACCGTCAGGATGCGCGTGTCGAGCAGCTTGCGCGCGATCAACGACGACACCGGCGGCTCGCCGAACCGGATGGCGACGTCGAAACCCTCGCTGACGATGTCGCCCAACTGGTCGCGGGTAATCAGCTCGACGTGCAGGTCAGGATGTCTGTCGATGAAGGCGCCCACCCTCGGCCCGAGTATCAGGCGTGAGAAGAACGGGTCCATGTTCACGCGCAATCGTCCGCGCACGGCTGTCGCGCCTTGCGCAGCGGAAGCGGCCGCTTCTTCCAGCCCGTTCAGGAGCGGCACGATCTGCTCGTAAAAGCGGCGGCCCTCGTCGGTGAGCGTGACCGAGCGTGTCGTGCGGTCGAAAAGCCGGATGCCCAGGCGCGCCTCGAGCCGCGCGACCGAGCGGCTCACACCGGATTGAGACATGTCGAGCGCAACGCCCGCCGCCGCGAAACTTCCGCAATCGACAATGGCTGTCAGCACGCCCATGCCGTTCAGCATGCGCTCGTCGAATGGCATTGGTTAGTCCTTTTTATGGGTAAACGCCGTACATGCTAACGCGAAACGCCGGCTGGCAAGTCCCGCCACGAAAGACCGTGAACCGGCGATGCGGGGCGCATGGAGAATTGGCGACGGATCGGGGCGCGGAGGCGCGCCGCGCCGCGTGCACGGTGCGCGGCGGCGTGGCGGCGTGGCGTGGATCGACGACAAGCATGGCCCAGCGACAACCCAGCTTGCAGCGCGATCCTCTTCAGCGTCCCGCGCCCTGGCTCGCCGGCGCCCGTGCGGCAGGCGCGGTGTCGAGGTGACGGAACACCCATGCCGAGAACAACGTAATCGCGCCGACGCACACGAAGCTCAGCCGGAAGCCGAGCGCGGCGGAACCCCATTGCGCGGCAAACAGCTTCACGAGCCCGCCGCCGATCGACACGCCGAGCCCGATCGCGAGCATCTGCACCATCGAAAAAAGGCTGTTGCCGCTGCCGGCGTCTTCATGTGAAAGCCCCTTGAGCGTGACGCTGTTCATCGCCGCGAACTGCATGGAGTTGGCGGCGCCAAACACCGCCAGAACCGCGATTTCGACGATGAGCGGCGTGCCGCGCGAGATCAGCGCAAAGGCCACGATCGACGAACCGACGACCAGTGTGTTCACGAGGAGGAAAAGCTCATAGCCGAAGCGCCGCACGAGCGGCGTGATCCAGCGCTTTGCGAGCGTGCCGGCGAGCGCGGCGGGCAGCATCATCAATCCCGAATGCAGCGGCGTATAGCCAAGCTCGAGCTGCAACAGCAGCGGCACCAGAAACGGTACGGCGCTCGAGCCGATACGGCATACCAGGTTGCCGATCAGGCCGACGCTGAAATTCGGCTCGCCAAACAGCGACAACTTGAAGAGCGGGTTGCGCCGACGCCTCGCGTGCGGAACGTAGGCGAGGGCGCTAACGGCCGCGAGCGCAAAAAGTGCCGCCGACCACGCCGCCTGATGCGTCGGCGAAGGCGCGTCGACGGCCAGCGAAAACGCGATCATAGAAAGCGACAGCAATCCGCAGCCGACGAAGTCGAATGGCGGCGCCTGCGTCTCGCCGTGCGCGGGCAGAAAGCGCTGCACCGCGTAAAGGCCGACCACGCCGATCGGCACGTTGATCAGAAAAATCCAGTGCCACGTAATGGCCTGAACGAACCAGCCGCCGAGCGTCGGTCCGGCAATCGGACCTAACTGACCCGCAACCGAAATGAACGCCAGCGCCGACACGTACTGATCACCCGACACACTGCGCAGTACGGCGAGGCGTCCGATCGGCAGCAGCATCGAACCGCCCACGCCTTGCAGCACACGCGCGAGCACCAGTTGACCCAGCGTATGCGCGCTCGCGCAGCAGACCGAGCCGATCACGAAGATCAGGATTGCCGCGAAATAGACGCGCCGCGTGCCGAAGCGGTCTGCGAGCCAGCCTGAGGCGGGCGTGAGCATTGCCATGGTCAACGTGTAGGCGACCACGATCGGCTGCATGGCGAGCGGCGCGACGTTCAGACTGTGCGCGATGGAGGGCAGCGCGGTATTGACGATCGTCGTGTCGAGCGACTGCATGAAAAAGCCGGCGGCGACGATCCACAGCAGCGCGGTATGCGACGAATCCCTGGTCATGTAATGGAAGGCGGTCGGCGCGCGGGCGCCGCTAGCGAGCGGTTGTCAGCAAACGCTTCAATGATACGGCATCGGGCGGCGCAACGCGAAGGCGCGACGCAGGTCGGGCGTGCGAGGCCGTGCGGTGCATAGGACAGTGCCGTGACCCCTTGCGACGCAGGCGCGCCCATGAACGCGTGGGCCAGGGACGCGGGGGCTGGGGTTTCAAAGCTGCGCGGTCGGCTCGCGGGGCTCACCGGGCTCAAAAGGCTCAAAAGGCTCGGAGCGCTAAACGGGGCCCACGAGCTCACGCAGTACGAGCCCGTATCGCTCATCGGGCAACCCGGCTGCTTTCACGGCCGCTGAGCGCCCCGTACCGGGATGCTCACTCGCCGTCGCGCTTATTCAGGCATCTTGCGAAAGGAAATCGCAAAGCGATTCCACGCATTGATGGCCGACACCAGCAGCGTCAGGTCGACCAGTTCTTCGTCGCTGAAATGCGGGCGCACGGCTTCCCACACGGCGTCGGGCACATGGTCGTGCGAGATGAGCGTCAAGGCTTCCGTCCATTCAAGCGCGGCGCGTTCCCGATCCGTGAAGAACGGCGTTTCGCGCCATGTGACCAGCGTGGCGAGACGCCGTTCGGTCTCGCCGCCTTTGCGGGCGTCGGTGGTGTGCATATCGACACAGAATGCGCAGCCGTTGATCTGCGACGCGCGCAGCCGCACGAGTTCCGCGAGCGACTTTTCAATGGACGATTTGCCGATGCGTTCCTCGAGCCCGAGCATTGCCTTGATCGCGGCGGGGCTGGCTTTATAGAAGTCGAGACGTGCTTGCATGATTCACTCCTTGCGTTGGTTTGGCGCGCATCCGCTGATGCGATGAGTGAATACTAGCCGTCCCATTGGCTTGGCAAAATGGCCATTTTCGGCGTTTATAAGGTAGCCACTTTTGGACCATCGCGAAGTGTCCCAACCGGCCGCAAGCGTCCTTGCTCGCTGTAATGGCATCGTTGCCGCAGTGGCGTCGATTCGGTATGGTGGGTCATCGCCCTTATCGAAGAGTTCAGCCATGACGTCCGCTGCCGAGCCTCTTTCGCAGCCTGCTTCACCCGCCATTCGCTCCGACGTGTTGATCGTCGGCGCGGGACCGGTGGGCCTCTTTGCCGCTTTCGAGGCCGGCGTGATCGGCTTGTCATGCCAGATCGTGGATGCGCTTGGCAAGATTGGCGGCCAATGTACGGAGCTGTATCCGGACAAGCCGATTTACGACATCCCCGCGATTCCTTCATGTACGGCGCGTGAACTGGTGGACCGCCTGCTTGCGCAGTGCAAGCCGTTCGACGTGCCCATTCATCTCGAGCAGCGGGTCGAATCGGTCGAGCAGCGCAGCGATGGGCGGTGGACCGTGCGCACCGACCGCGGCCTCGTGTTCGACGTTGCGGCAATCATGCTCGCCGCCGGTAACGGGGCGTTCGTGCCGCAGAAACTGCCGCTTGCCGAAGCGGTGCCGCTCGAGTCTCGCTATGTGCATTACAGCGTGCAGCGTCTTGCCGATTTCGCCGACAAGACCGTGGTGGTGGCAGGCGGGGGCGACTCCGCGCTCGACTGGGCGCTTGCGCTGCGTAAAGTGGCGCGCCGCGTGACGCTGGTGCACCGGCGTAACGGCTTCAGCGCGGCTGATTCGAGTGTCGAGTTGATGCGCCGCGCGGTGCAGGCCGGCGAGATGGACTTTATCGTCGGTGCGATTTCAGGGTTAAAGCTCGAAGGGAACGCGCAAGGCAGCGCGCAAGACAGCCCGGAAAGTGGCGCGCTCAAATCTATCACATTGCGACATATCGACGGCGAGACTGAACTGCACGCTGAGCAACTCGTCGTGCTGTACGGCCTGGTCGCCGATCTCGGGCCGATAGCGCAGTGGGGCTTGAGTATTCATGGCGGCCGTGTAGACGTGGATACCTCCAACTACGAGAGTTCGCGGCCGGGCATTTTCGCGGTGGGCGACATCGCCAACTATCCGAACAAGCAGAAACTGATTTTGTCCGGCTTTCATGAAGCGTCGCTCGCACTGCGCAAAGCGTATTCATATGCTTACCCCGAGCGCAAGCGCGTGCACGTGCATTCCAGTTATGACGCGAAACTCGCCGAAAAAGTCAGCGCGGCAGGCTGAGTCGACGGAACGATCGCGACCGGGCCGGTGACCATCGCGTGCTCGGCCCGGGTCTCTGCTCATCGCAGATCGCTATTTTCCACCGGGTTGGCTTGCGGCAGCCGCCGCGCTCGCGGCTTTCTGCTTTTTCTTCGCTTCATGATGGCCGATTGCACAGCCTGCTGCGGCGCCCGCCACGCCGTGGCCGCCGGCAATATGTCCGCCGACGCCGCCGACTACCGCGCCCTTGGTGCAGCCTTCCGCGTGGGCTGTCGTGTGAATGAACGTCAACGAGACGAGCAGAGCGGTGGCGAGAGTGGCATGTTTCAAGGGAAGCTCCTTATGTCGGAATAGGTAGGAGCCTCGGACGCAGCAATTAAGAGTCCTGACCTGCGTTAAGCGGTCTGAAAGGCGCGGGACAGGCAAATTGCGCAAGACTGCGGGTGTCCCGTCGAAGGGTTCACTTCCAGCCCGGTGGATCACGCCTGCGGACGTGTATGCCTGACACACGCACCACGCGAGACTGCGCCTGTCGCCGCGCGCTTGCGACACATCGCGAGGTCGCGCGCGGCTTTGCGTGAGTTGAACGTATGCGGGGTTGACCGTGCACAGCAACGGCACATGGTTTGCTTCTCTATGGCATCTGCGGGTGAGGGCGGGAGGCAACTGCTGCTTTGTTGAATCGACGCGACCGAGGAACGCCGGCGCGCAATCACGGCGATTGCCGCAAACGTTCCTGCCAGCCTCCGGCGTCGGCCCGCAATCAGCGCGGCAGTGCGCGATGCAAGCACAGCACGCGCCTACGACCAGCACGGCGACGCGCCGCAAAGGAGGATACAAGAATGATGGACGCGATCTATCTGCTGTTCGGGCAAGGGCGGGACCTCGACCCGTTGCAGATGAGCCTGCGCGCGGTGCTCGTGTTCCTTATCGCGCTTGTGTTGATCAGGGTGTCGGGGCGGCGCTCGTTCGGACAACGCTCACCGTTTGATTCGGTGGTAGTGATTCTGCTTGGCGCCACGTTGAGCCGCGCGATAGTGGGCGCGTCGCCGTTTGTCGCAACCGTGCTCGCGTCGCTCGTGATCGTGGTGTGCCACCGCCTGCTTGCGTGGATTTGCATGCGCTCGCGTGCGATCGAGCGGCTGGTGGGCGGCGTCGAGCGCGAGGTGTACAGCAACGGCGCGTTCAATGAGAACGAACTGCGAGCCGCGCTGATGACCTCGAACGACGTGTGCGAAAGCGTGCGGCAGAAGATCGGCTCGCGCTCGCTCGACAAGGTCGCCGCGGCGATTCTCGAGCGCAACGGCGAGGTGAGCGTGATTCGCAAGGAGCAGTGAGCGGGCAGCAACTCGCAAAGGCGAGCCGCACGCAAACCCACCGTCAGCCCCGGCCCCCGCGCGAGATTTCCTCGCCTGCGCGATGCGGCAGTCGCAAGGTAACCGGTATCGACGCAAACGAGCACAGTCCCACGACCAGAAACGCGGGCCAGAAATCCGACCACATGATGGTTTCATGGCCGTTCAGCAGTCGCGAGATCTGCAGCACGATGCCGCCGACCGTCACGCCGAGGCCAAGCGACATCTGCTGCACGACACTGCCGAGGCTCGTCGCGCGTCCCACATCGCGGCTCGCTATTTCCGCGTAGGTCAACGAATTGAGACTCGTGAACTGCAGCGCGGGGAAGAAACCGCCCAGCAGCACCACCACCCAGATAATCCAGGTCGGCGTGCCAGGAAAAAACAGGCCGCAGGCCGCGATCGAAATGCCCGACAACGCCGCGTTCACCGCCAGCACGGAGCGAAAGCCATAGCGATGCAGCACGCGCGAGGCCACGGTACGCATGAACATGCCGCCGAACGCGGATGCGCAGGTGATCAGCCCGGATTGGAACGCGCTCATGCTGTGTCCTTCCTGAAGCATGAGCGGCAACAGGAACGGTAGCGCGCCAAGGCCGATGCGGAACAGCGACCCGCCGAGCACGCTCGCCTGGAACGTCGGCACCTTGAAGAATCGCAGATCGAGCAACGGCAGCCGCACGCGTTGCGCGTACGCAATGTAGAGCCCGAGCAAAACCGCGCCGACCCCGCACATCGCGAACGCGTCGCGATTGGCAATCAGCTCGCCGCCGACGAGCGACAGCCCGAGCAGAAGCAGCACCGCCCCCGCCGCCGACAGCACAAAGCCGACCCAGTCGAGCGGACCGGGATCCGGCTCACGCGTATTGGCGATGTGCCTGTTGGTCAGATAGATGCCGAGCACGCCGATCGGCACATTGATGAAAAAAATCAGGCGCCAGTGCAGATAAGTCGTGATGAAGCCGCCGAGCAGCGGGCCGGCAGCCGGGCCGAGCATGGCCGGCACGCTCAGATAATTCATCGCGCGGATGAAGTCGGATTTGTGTACGACCCGAAAGATGATGATCCGGCCGACCGGCACCATCATCGCGCCGCCCACGCCTTGCACGAAACGCGCGAGCGTAAAGGTGGCGAGCGAATTCGACGCGGCGCACAGCAGCGAACCCGCCACGAAGATGCCGATTGCCGTGCGAAACACGGTGCGCGCGCCGAAGCGGTCGGCGAGCCAACCGCACACTGGAATGAACACGCCCAGCCCCAGCACGTAGCTCGTCACGGCGATTTTCAGCGTGACCGGATCGCGCCCGAAGTCGCGCGCCATGGCCGGCAAAGCGGTGACTATCACATTCGCGTCGACGCTCTCCATGAACATCGCGCACGCGACAATCAGAGGCGCAATCAGGGCTTTCTGGGCGACGGTCATGAAAGGTCTGCTGCAGGCGGCGGCAGGTAAAGGGGACATTATTGCACCTGTACGGTGCGGTTTGTTAACAAGTTCCCCGCTCATGCCGCCCTTTTTAGACGCAGCAAGAGGACCGCGCTGCGCTCGGCCTGTCATTCGCGCGCCACATTTTTTGTTTTTTGTTGCGCTGCGCAATGAGAAGACTATAATCGGGTTATTCCCTAGGTAGAAACCCTATACAGGACCCCGACCATGAACACTGCAACCAACGCCGCATCCACCCGTAACGCCGTCGCTGCCAAGGGCAATTGGCTCGCCAGGCTGCGCGCACTCGCGCTGCACGCGCTGAATCTGCATCTGCAAAACTGCGCTGTTATTGCTGAAGCGCACCGCCGTCCGCAGTAACAGCGGGGGCGCGGCTCAGGCCGCGCTTACAGGCGCCCCGGGCTGTCGCGCTGGCTGACTCTGCTGGCCGGAAAGCTGGCAAACTCAGATTGCTCGAGAGCAAGGCGGCGCAAAAAAACGGAGCAGAAAAAACTAGCGGCGCATTTCGCGCCGCTAGTGCTTTGTAAGTCTGCCGTAACGTGCGCGGCTCACCGCGCACTGTCGGGCACTCGTGTTTTGCTGCGCACGTCCCGCGCGTGTTCAGTCATCGGCGCGGCGCGTCACCTTCGCAAGCGTTTGACGCATTTTCGCCGCCCGGGCGGACAATGCGCTCATCAGCAGTAGCGTCGACACGAGACCGACCAGATATACGCCCGCCACCATCCAATCCTGTTCCGCCATCATCTTTCTCCCGTCAAGTGCCTCCTTCGTGCGATCAACGTATCGCATTTCGCGAGGCTATTGCTTGCAATTACGGCAACCGCGGCAAAAAGCTTAAGCCGTGGGCGTTGGCATGTTGCCGAACGCCGATCCTACGCATGAGCTAACGCCGAAATCTTCGTTCGCCGTGTGCAATTAACGTTTAAACTTCAGCCCCCTGAGTTTCCAGGTCAGCCGACGCAGCGCCGGGGGAGCGGTGTGAGGGCGACCATGGCCGGCAAGCGGCCCAGGTTAAACCCCGGCGCCAACGCCTGTACTGTCAACCTTTTCACCGGCCTGCCGTTATCCAGTTGTAATCACCGGAAGGCGATCTGGCGGCTGTCGGCCGTCGCCGCGACAGCTGACAGCTCCACGCAAGGCCCGCATTGACCATGTTCCATCGATATAAGAATAAATTCGACCGGCTGCGCGCCGCGATGTTCGTCCGTGCATCGAAGGCGCCTGGCATCAGGGGATTGCTCTCGCCCGTGCTCGCGCTCGCGATCTGCGCGCTACTGCTGGTCGTGCTTCAGCACCTCTCCCAAGCCGTCGACTACCGCTCCGTCATGCACGAGTTGCGCCGCCTGAGCGCCGCAGAATGGATCGCAGCGCTGGCGGCAACCGTGCTTAGTTATCTCGCGCTCGTCGGCCGCGATGCGGTCGGCCTGCGCTACCTGGGCGCGCGCGTGCCGCCCGCGGCGCTGTGGATCGGCGCGACCGCGGGCTCCGCGCTCGGCAATGCGACCGGCTTCGGCGCATTGACGGGCGGCGCCGTGCGCGCCCGCGTCTACGGGGCGGCGCGCATCACGCCCGCGCAGATCGGCCGCATGACGGTCTTCACGAGCGTTTCCCTCGCACTCGCGCTAGTTCTGATGACTGCGCTCGGCATGGTCTGCGTGGCCGGGCTGCTGGCACCCATGCTGCACCTGCCGACGGCAGGCGTGCGCTGGGTGGGGGCCGCGCTGCTCGGCGCGCTGATTCTGCTGACCGCGGCCTGCCGCGTCGAGACGCGCGCGATCCGCACGCGCTGGCAGTGGCTGTCGTTCGACATTCCCGCGCGCCGCGACCTCGTCGAGCAGGTGGGTCTCGCCGTCGTCGACGTGGTCGCCGCCGGCCTCGCGTTGTGGGCGCTGCTGCCGCATGCCGACGTGAACTTTGTCACCTTCATCACCGTTTATGCGGCGGCAATGCTGCTCGGCATGATCGGCCATACGCCCGGCGGCGTCGGCGTGTTCGAAGCGGCCATGGTGTTCACGCTGAACGGCAGCGTCGCGACCCAACAGATGCTCGCAGCGCTGCTCGCCTATCGCGCCATTTACTTCGGCGCGCCGCTCGTCGTCTCCGCCGCATTGCTGGCGGGCTTCGAGGGCCGCGCGCTCAAAGGGCGTCTGCCGTTGCGGCACGCGGCCGGCGCGTCGAAGCTCGCGCCGCTGTTTCTGAGCCTCGTCACCTTCGTGGTGGGCGGCATGCTGGTGATCTCCAGCGCTACGCCCGCCTTCTGGCAGCGCCTTCATATCCTGCGCGACGTGCTGCCGCTGTGGGTGCTCGAAAGCTCGCAGATGCTGTGCAGCGTGCTCGGCGTACTGTTGCTGTTCGTCGCGCGCGGGCTGCTGCGGCGTCTGGATGCGGCCTGGTGGATGACCTTGCTGCTGGCGGTACTGAGCCTCGGCTTGTCGCTTACCAAGGGTCTGGCGTTTGTCGAAGCCGGTGTGTTGTGCACGCTGATCGTGCTGCTGCTCGTCACGCGCCGACGCTTCAATCGCCATTCGTCGCTGTTTGCCGAGCGTTTCACGGCGGGTTGGCTCGTGTCGGTCGCGATGGTTCTGATGCTCGCGACGTGGGTGATGCTGTTCGCGTTCCGTGACGTGCCCTATACACGCGACCTGTGGTGGCAATTCGCCTTCGACGAACGCGCTCCGCGTGCGCTGCGCGCGACGCTGGCCGCGAGCCTCTTTGCAGCCATCTTCTCGTTCTGGCAGTTGCTGCGCCCAGCGCCCGGCCGTTTTGTCAAGCCTGCGCCCGAAGATCTGCAGGACGCGGCGCGCATCGTGCGCGCGCAGGAACGCAGCGACGCCGGTCTCGCGCTGATGGGCGACAAGAGCTTTCTGTTCTCCGAGTCGCGCGAGGCGTTCCTGATGTACGCGAAGTACGGCCGCACGTGGGCCGCGCTGCACGATCCGGTGGGGCCGCGCGAAGAGTGGGCGGGTCTCATCAGCAAGTTCGTCGCGCTCGCGCACGCGCACGGCGGGCGCGCGGCGTTCTACCAGGTGCGGGCAAACGCGTTGCCGTTGTATCTCGACGCCGGCCTCTCGCTGATGAAGCTCGGCGAGGAAGCGCACGTCGTGCTGGAGGAGTTCGACCTGAAGGGCTCGCATCGCGCGCATCTGCGCTACGCGCTCAAGCGCGGTGAGCGCGACGGCTTCACCGTCGAAGTGATCGATCAGGCGGACGTGCCCGCGTCGCTCGAAACGCTGCGCGGTATTTCCGACGGCTGGCTAAACTGCCGCGACGCGCGTGAAAAGAGCTTCTCGGTCGCAGCCTTCACCGACGAATATCTCGCCGCGCAATCGGTCATGCTGGTGCGCCAGAACGGCGAGCCCGTCGCGTTCGTCACCTTCATGACGACGGACCTGAACACCGAGGCGACAGTCGGCGTGATGCGCCACGTGGAAAGTGCGTCGCCGTATGCAATGGAATACCTGTTCACGCAACTGGCGCTGCATCTGAAGCAGGCGGGTTTCCGCTCGCTCAGTCTCGGCATTGCGCCGCTCTCGGGCATGCAGCCGACGCCGCTTGCGTCGCGCTGGCACCGGGTGGCGGGCATCGTGTGGCGCTTCGGCGGCCGCTTCTATAACTTCCGCGGACTGCGCGCTTTCAAGAGCAAGTTCCAGCCGCATTGGGAGCCGCGCTACCTCGCGGCGTCGGGTTCGGTGGGTGTGGTGTTCACGCTCGCGGACCTGTCATTGCTGGCGGGAGGCCGGCGTTCATGATTCTGCATTCGTTCTTCCGGCTCGCCGTAGTGGCGGGTCTCGTCTCCTGCAGCACGCTCGCAGCAGCCGCGGCGACCACCGCCGCAAGTTCTCCCGCTAACGCCGCCACGACCATTCCCGGCGGCCGCTACGGCAACGTCACCGTGACGCGGCCGAGCGGTCCGCTGCGCGGCTTCGTCGTGCTTTTCTCGCAGTCGAGCGGCTGGAGCGCGGCCGATCAGCAAAGCGCCGATGCGCTCGCCAAGGCCGGCGCGTTGACCGTCGGCGTGGATACCGCGCGCTATGCGGCGAATCTGGCGGCCAACGTCGGGGCCGAGCCCGCGCAGAAAAACGAGACCTGTCATCAACTCGTGGGCGATGCTGAGGCGTTGAGTCACCAGTTGGAGCGGCAGTCGCAGTCGAGCCATTATTTCGCGCCGATCGTCGCGGGCACCGGCCAGGGCGCGACGCTCGCGTTGCAGGTGCTCGAACAGGCGCCTTCGAACACGATTGCAGGCGCTGTGATGGTGGATGCCGAGCGCACGCTCGATGCGCGTTTCAAGCCTTGCCCGCCTGATCCGACCATCATTCGCGACAAGATTCCGGGCTTCGTCGAAAAGGCGTCGACGGGCAACGCCGACCGCGCGCGGCTTGTCGCGTTGGTCACACCGCATCTGCAAACCGTCGCGACTCATGACGAAGATGTCTCCGATTTGCCGCTGATCGAATTGCCCGCCGCGCATCCGAACGGTTTGATGGCGATCGTCATTTCCGGCGACGGCGGCTGGCGCGATCTCGACAAGACCATCGCGCAGGCGCTGCAGAAAGACGGCGTGTCGGTGATCGGTTGGGACAGCCTGCGCTACTTCTGGAGTGAAAAGCCGCCCGCGCAGACGAGCCGCGATCTCGCCCGGGTGATGCAGACCTACGGCGCACGCTGGCACGCGGAGCATATCGCGCTGATTGGCTATTCGTTCGGCGCCGACGTCATGCCGTTCGCGTATAACCGCTTGCCGGAAGCGTTGCGCGCCAAGGTGTCGCTGATCTCGCTGCTTGGCTTCGCGCCGGAAGCCGATTTCCAGATTCGCGTCGGGGGCTGGCTCGGTATGCCGGCAAGCGACAAGGCGCTGAAGGTGCGTCCCGAACTCGCGCGCGTGCCGCCGGGCATCGTGCAATGCATCTACGGGCAGGAGGAGGAAGGCTCCTTGTGCCCGGCGCTGACGAAAACCGGTATCGAGGTGATCAGGACTTCAGGCGACCATCACTTCGGCGGCGACTACAACGCGCTCGAACGGCGCATTCTCAGCGCGTTCAAGAAGCAAAGCGGCGTACGCGACTGATCAATACTCTGCCGCGCGCCGGCTGGCTGGCGCGTGGCCTCGTCACGTAGAAACGGGCGAGGCGTCGCCGATCTATCACGCAACGCCTGCGCCGCGGTGCGCGGGCGCTGCATCGCTGCAAAAGCGGGCCGTGCGGGCCGCAATGCAGCGCAAGCCGATGCATGTGACGCGCTTCGCTTCTGACGGGCGCACCTTCGTTCGCCCTCCAACATGCTTCACAACCACCCGCTCGGCCGATCGCGCTTTGCGAGCGCTATCGCACATATGGCGGCGCTGCCGGCTTTTATGATCCTTTCAAATCGTACAGCCTGGTCGATCGGCCATCGTGCGGTCAACCGACGCTGCCAGGCGCCGTTGCGTCCATTCTGGTTGTGACGTTCTACTGCGATAACGCAGCATGCCATCGCGCAGCGGCACTGTGCGCAGGCGTGCTTTCGACATGACGGGCAATGGTCATCGCGCGGCGGGCGGCCGTGCGCGGCATGTCCGTGCATGCGCCACGCGAGGCCGTGAATGCTGGATTCCTTCTTCTTCGACATGGCCGCGCGCGAGCCCGAGCGGAGCGCGTTGTGGGTCGACGAACAGTTGTACCGCTATCGCGAACTCGCTGAGCGTGCCGGGCGCATCGCGGCTGGATTGACCTGCGCGATGCCTGCCGACGGCCCGCGCCGCTGTCTGCTGTTCGCGCATCGCAGCGTGGCCGCATACGCCGGCGTGCTCGGCATCCTGAAGGCGGGGCTCGCGTATGTGCCGCTCAATCCGACGCTGCCCGCGGCGCGCATCGCGGCAACTATCGGGCAATCCGGGGCGCCGGTGCTGCTGGTCGACCGGCGCTGCGCGACGCGCCTCGACGAAGTGCTGCTGTTGATAGACGAGTGCCCGCAGGTGTTTTTTATCGGCGACGAAGAGGAGCCGGGCAGTCTGACTGAAACGCCAGATAGCCGTAAAACGCTGCGCACCGATCATCTGCCGCGGCTGCCGGACGTATCGACGGCTGTGCAACTCCCAGCGGCTTCACGCGCGCCGCAAGATCACGCGTATGTGCTGTTCACGTCCGGCTCGACCGGCGCGCCGAAAGGCGTGCCGATCTCGCATGCAAACGCCTGTGCCTATGTGACGGGGCAACTGCAATTGCTCGGCCGGCTGCCCGACGCGCGCCATGCGCAGTTCTGCGAACTCTCCTTCGATCCTTCCGTGCACGACATGTTCGTGTGCTGGGCAAACGGCGCGTGCCTCTATGTGCCCGCGACCGTCGAGCCGATCTATAACGCCGACTTCATCCGGCAACATGCGATCACGCATTGGAACAGCGTGCCGTCGGTGGCCGTCTTCATGCAGCAGTTGCGCAAGCTCGGACCCGACGCATTTCCAAGCCTGCAAGTCACGTGTTTTGGTGGCGAGGCGCTGCCGCGCGACGTCGTCCACGCGTGGCGGCGCGCCGCGCCGAACTGCCGGATCTTCAACGTGTACGGTCCCACCGAAACGACCATCGGCTGCGCGGCGTTCGAAGTCACGGCAGCGTTTCTCGCTGACTCGAGCTGGTCGACGATGCCGCTCGGCAAGGCCGTTCCCGGCATGGATCTGCTGGTCGTCGATGCGGCACTTGAGCCTGTCGCATGCGGCGAAAGCGGCGAACTGCTGATCGGCGGGCCGCAAGTGGCGGCGGGCTACTTGCGTGCCGACGAAGCGAATAATCACCGCTTTATCGACCGGCGCTACGCGGGCTACCGCTCGTCGCACTGGTATCGAAGCGGCGACGCTGCGCGACAAGTGGCGGGGTACGGCCTGGTTTTTCAGGGCCGTCTGGATACGCAAATCAAGATTCGCGGCAACCGGGTCGAGCTCGAGGAAGTCGAGCAGGTGATCCGGGATTGCAGCAGCGCTGCGTTGTGCGCGGTGATTCCGTGGCCCCTCGATAACACCGGCCGGGCCGATGAGCTGATCGCGTTTCTAACCGGTGTACCGGTCGATGCGGCGCAGGTCGTGCGCGGCTGCCGGCAACGCTTGCCGGCCTACGCGGTGCCGCAGCGGGTGATCGCGCTCGAAACGATGCCGCTCAACGCGAATGGAAAGATCGACAGAAGGGCGCTCGCGGCCCACTACGCCAGCTGCAATGTGCTCACCTGAGAACGAAACAGTCCGCGCGACGGCGACGTTCGAGCGCCGCGCGCGCCACCACACATCCGGGGAAAACGAATGAAACAACATGTGCGCCGCATTCTTCAGGAGACTGCCTGCCTGAACGTGGCCGTCGACACGCTCGGCGACGACGACGACCTGTACGCCGCCGGTTTGTCGTCGCTCGGCACCGTGCGCGTGATGCTGGCCATCGAGGAAAACTTCGCGGTCGAAATTCCCGGCACGCTGATCACGCATGCGATGTTCGCCAGCATTGCCGCGCTCGCCGGCGTGATTGCGCAGATCGTGCCGGAGGAGTCGCTTGCGGCGCGAACCTGAGACGGCGCTCGCGCGACCCATCACGATCATGCCGACGATGACACCCATGACGTTCGACGGCTGTTTCGGATGGCTGCACCGGCCTCGCAGCGTGCAGGCGACGATGGGCGTGGTGCTGTGCAATCCGTTCGGTTATGAGGCGCTGTCTGCGTATCGCGGCTGGCGCGATCTCGCGGATGCGCTGGCTGCGCGCGGCGTGACGGCACTGCGCTTCGACTATCCCGGCACCGGCGATTCGAGCGGCAACGAAGAAGACCCGCTGCGCTGGCGCGCGTGGCTCGACAGCATCAAGTCGGCGGTTGGCGTGCTGCGCGAGCAAAGCGGCGTCTCGCGCATCACGTTGTGCGGCTTGCGTCTTGGCGCGACGCTCGCCGCCATCGCAGCCCAGGAGCTGGGCGGCGTCGACGACCTCATCATGCTGATGCCGCTCGTGTCGGGCAAGGCGTACATTCGCGAGCTGGAACTCCAGCAGCATACGTGGCTCGCTGCACAACGCGCGCTCGGACTGGAGCTGGGGGACGAGCGCGCCGGCACCGTCGGCGCGCACGGGTTCAGGTTGTATCCGGACACGCTCGCGCTGCTCGCAAAGGTGGATCTGACTGCCGCCGATGCAGGTCGGGCCACGCATGGCGAAGCGCGGCTCGCGCGGCGCGTGCTGCTGCACGATATCAACGATAGTGCGCGCTTGCAGAGACTGGCGGCGCACTATCGGGCGCTCGGCATGCCGGTGGAGGTGCAACTGTCCGGCGAATACGGACGGTTCTTGCTCAATCCCAGCTACAGCGAGTCGCCGCGCCGGGCGTTCGACAGCGTGCTCGAGTGGCTCGATGGCGGGGCGTCTGCCCTGTCGATGGGGGCAATGTGTTTCAGTGCGCAAACTGCGTCGGGTGTCCCGCACGCGCCGGAGGCAACGGATGCGTCGAGTGCGCCGAACCCACAGATCGAACAAATTGCACAGATTGCGCAAGTCGACGTCACTCCCGCCGCGCCGTCGGTGAACATTGCTTTCGCCGACGGCCGCGAGAGGCCCGTGGTGTTCGGCGGCTACGTGGGGGTGCTATGCGAGCCGCGGCGCGCACTGCACGGCGCGCCGGCAGTGCTGTTCGTCAACACCGGCGGCGTGCACCGAATCGGCGACAGTCGCTTCACCGTGTTGATGGCGCGGCAGCTCGCCGCGCAAGGCATTGCTTCGCTGCGCATGGACCTGAGCGGTCTTGGCGACAGCGTGCGCCGCGACGCGGCGCTGACGCTCGACACGGTCTATTCGCAGTACTCGATTGACGATGCGTGTGCCGGCGTCGACTGGCTGACGGCCGCCGGCTATCCGAAGATCGTCATGGCCGGTGTGTGCAGCGGCGCGTATGTGAGCCTGCATGCGGCGCTCGCGCGCGCTGCCGTAACCGGTTGTGTATGCATCAATCTGCCGTTTTTCAGCTGGGGCGGCGCGCGCGTTCGGCCGGGCGCGCAGTACGTCGCGTCGAGCGAAGTGTATCGGCGCGCCATGCGCAATCCGCGCAAGTGGCTGCGTTTGTTGACAGGCCAGGCCAATGCCCGCGCGATCGGCCTGGCACTCGCGCGACGTCTGTCCGCACGCGTCGCCGCGCGCGCGGGCGCAGTGCTCGAAGGTTTGCTTGGCGAGCGCACGCCTGGCGGGGCGATTCGCCGACTCGCGTTCGAACTGGAGCGCAAGGGCGTGCAAACCGCGCTGCTGTACGGCACGCTCGATGAGGGCCTCGACGAGCTCGACATTCATTTCGGTCCCGACGGTAACAGGCTGCGCAAGCGCAGCAACATATCGGTCAAGCAGATCGCCAGGGTCGATCACGCGCTGTTTTCAAGCGGCGCGCGTGAAGCGATGATGGCGCAATTCGAACGGTTCTTGCGCGAGCGCATCCTGGGCGCGTACAGCGATTCGGCAACTACAGCTGCATCTGCATCTGCGTCTCGCGGCTTGCGCACCGCGCAGCCAGGCTCGCAGCCGCGACGCCAGCCCGGAGTGCAACGGCCCTGACATGCCGCGGCCCTAAATGCAGCAGGGGCCCTATACGCAGCGGCCCTACACGCAGCGGCCCTACACGCAGCGGCCGCATTGACAAATCCTCGCGAGTCAACGATGATCGGCCACATGAACTGCCTCGACATCCGTATTGCGCTGATTATTAGCATCATTCATCGAATGGTGGGTTAGCGCGCGTCTGATTGCAGTCACACATAACCCGCCCCACGAGGCGGGTTTTTTGTATCCGCTGGCTCCCGCCTCCTGGTCGACTTTCAATGCCATGTCATTGCCGCACAGGAGCTTGCCTTGCCGTTTCGCGAATCTCAACCGCTCGTTGAAGCCGCCCACGACGTCGCGCTTCGTCACGACTACCTGAAAAAAACCCTCACCGCGCGCGTCTACGACGTGGCGCGCGAGACCGAGCTCGAACGCGCGCCGCATCTGTCGGCGCGGCTGCGCAATCCGGTGTATCTGAAGCGCGAGGACAACCAGCCCGTGTTCTCGTTCAAGCTGCGCGGCGCGTACAACAAGATGGCGCACATGCCCGCCGACGCGCTCGCGCGCGGCGTGATTACCGCGTCGGCGGGCAATCATGCGCAGGGCGTGGCGCTCTCGGCGGCACGTATGGGCGTGAAGGCGATCATCGTGGTGCCGGTCACCACGCCGCAGGTGAAGGTCGACGCGGTACGCGCCCACGGCGGCCCGACCGTCGAGGTCGTGCAGTTCGGCGAGTCGTACAGCGACGCTTACGGCCACGCGGTGAAGCTGCAGGAAGAGCGCGGGCTGACCTTCGTGCATCCGTTCGACGACCCGTATGTAATCGCCGGCCAGGGCACCGTGGCCATGGAAATTCTGAGCCAGCATCAGGGCCCGATTCACGCGATCTTCGTGCCGATCGGCGGCGGCGGACTCGCGGCGGGCGTCGCGGCGTATGTGAAAGCGGCGCGCCCCGAGATCAAGGTGATCGGCGTGCAGACCGACGATTCGTGTGCGATGGCCGCATCGCTGAAGGCGGGCGAGCGCGTCACGCTCAACGAGGTGGGCCTCTTCTCCGACGGCACCGCGGTGAAGCTCGTCGGCGAAGAAACCTTCCGGCTGTGCAGCGAATATCTCGACGACGTGCTGCTCGTGAATACCGACGCGCTGTGCGCCGCGATCAAGGACGTCTTCCAGGACACGCGCAGCGTGCTCGAACCGGCGGGGTCGCTGGCGGTCGCCGGCGCAAAGCAGTACGCGGAGCGCGAGGGCATCGAGAACCAGACGCTGATTGCGGTTACGTCCGGCGCGAACATGAACTTCGACCGCATGCGCTTTGTCGCCGAACGCGCGGAAGTGGGCGAAGCGCGCGAAGCCGTGTTCGCGGTGACGATTCCCGAGGAGCGCGGCAGCTTCAAACGCTTTTGCGAGCTGGTCGGCACGCGCAGCGTGACCGAGTTCAACTACCGGATCGCGCAGGCCGAGTCCGCGCACATTTTCGTGGGCGTGCAGATCAGGAACCGCAGCGAGTCCGCGCAGATCGCAGGCGCATTCGAGGCGCACGGTTTTGCGACGGTCGACCTGACGTTCGACGAGCTCTCCAAGCAGCACATCCGCTACATGGTGGGCGGGCGCTCGCCGCTCGCGCACGACGAGCGCCTGTTCCGCTTCGAGTTTCCCGAGCGGCCGGGCGCGCTGATGAAGTTTCTGTCGTCGATGGCGCCGGACTGGAACATCAGTCTGTTCCATTACCGCAACCAGGGCGCGGACTATAGCTCGATTCTTGTCGGCATCCAGGTGCCGCAAACGGACAACGCGGAGTTCGACCGCTTTCTCGCGACGCTCGGTTATCCGCATTGGGAAGAGACGCAGAATCCGGTGTATCGGTTGTTCCTGGGCTAAAGCGTCTATGAGTGTAAGCCCCGTGCGTGCGCTCGGGGTTTACCTTGAGTCGTCACTCCGGCACGCGAGCGGCCCCGCCGAGCGTGGCTCCCGGCAAGTGCCGTCAGCAGGGCGTGTCGTCGCATTGGCCACGGCCAAGCTGGCTTGCGATGCCCCGTCGCTATCTCTAAACGCAATACAGCCTATCCGCGATATCGCGTTGCGCGATAGATGGGCCGATTGTCAAACTTGAGGCAAATCAAACTCGCACTCAGGAGACACATCATGCGCACCCAGGTTGGCATTATCGGTGCAGGGCCGGCGGGCCTGCTGCTTTCCCATCTTCTTCATCTGCGCGGTATCGAGTCGGTCGTGCTCGAAACGCGCACGCGCGAGCAGATCGAATCGACGATACGCGCCGGCGTGCTCGAGCAGGGCACGATGGATCTGCTGACCGAGGCCGGCGTTGGCGAGCGCATGAAGGCCGAAGGTGCGCTGCATCATGGCTTCGAGCTTGCGTTCGAAGGCAAGCGCCGGCGCATCGATCTGACCGGACTCACGGGGCACTCCATCACCGTCTATGCGCAGCACGAGGTCATCAAGGACCTCGTCGCGGCGCGCGTTGCGGCCGGCGGGGCGTTGCGCTTTGGCGTATCGGAAACGTCGCTGCACGGCATCGACACCGACACGCCGTCGATCCGCTATCGCCACGAAGGTGAGGCATGCGAGCTGCAATGCGATTTCGTGATCGGCTGTGACGGCTCGCAGGGCGTTTCGCGCGGAGCTATTCCGCAGGCTTTGCGCCGCGACTACGAACGGGTGTACCCGTTCGGATGGTTCGGTATCCTATGCGAAGGACCGCCTTCGTCGGATGAACTGATCTACGCCCGGCACGAGCGCGGCTTTGCGTTGATCAGCACGCGTTCGGCCAACGTGCAGCGCATGTATTTCCAGTGCGATCCGAAAGATTCCGTCGACAACTGGTCCGACGACCGCATCTGGGCCGAACTGCACGCACGCGTGGACTCGCACGACGGCCAGCACGTGGTGGACGGCAAGATCTTCCAGAAGAACATTGTCGGCATGCGCAGTTTCGTTTCGGCGACTATGCAGCATGGCCGGCTGTTTCTCGCGGGCGACGCCGCGCACATCGTGCCGCCGACAGGCGCAAAAGGCATGAACCTCGCTGTCGCCGATGTGCGTCTGCTCACGAAGGCCTTGAACGCCTTCTACGTCGAAAATCGCACCGACCTGCTCGAGCGTTACAGTGAAACGGCGCTCAAGCGCATCTGGCGTGCGGAGCATTTCTCGTACTGGATGACGAGCATGATGCATCGTGTCGAAGGCGCGTCGCCGTTCGAGCAGCAGCTTCAGGTTGCGGAACTGGAATACGTGACCACGTCGCGTTCGGCGGCGAAGGTAATGGCGGAGAACTACGTCGGCGTGGCCGTGCCGCAGGACTGAGCGAGAACGGGCCGCCTGCCATTGTCGGTGCAACAGCAACACTGAATTCAGGTTTAGCGGATTTATCGTCTACTACGACGCACCTACACTGCCTTCAACGCTGCGAACGAATTCCGCTCGCGGCACAGATAAAAGACAGAACCGGAGGTGGTCAAATGAAATCGCTTATTCGCGCAGTTGCTGTTGCCCTCGTGTTGGGCGCGCCGCTTGTTTCGATGGCTCAGACTTCAGGGCAAACGGCGGACCAGAGTACCGACGCCGTTCGCAGTGCAGCCGCTTCGCAGGACTCCGCGCGAGCCGCGGACAGCGGCTATGGTTCGGGCGGCCACGGGACGTGGCAGGCGGGCCGCGGCGGAGATATTTCGTTCAGTTCGTACTCGCCGCCGGTTTACAACGCACGCTGAGCGTTAACCCAACGCTTTCGATGCGCTAGCTTCGACGCGCGAGCGTTGAGGCGCACACAAGACAGCGCGCGACGCATCATGCGCCGCGCGCTGTGCTATTTCCGGACCGTATCTGCGTGCGGCGCGCGCAGCAAGGTCATCTCGTTGTAGAGGAGTGCGCGCAGGTCGTCGTCGGTGGGGCGCGTGCCCCAATGCCGCGCGCCCGCCACGGACGCTATGGCGATCCACGAATGCGGTGGAAACCATTCGCGAACGAGCGCGCCGTCCTGGCGCAGACACAATTGGCCGGTCAGCTCGCTGTATTCCGCGCAGACGAGAATGCCGTCGATCTGCGCGGTGACTCGTCGTGGCTCAGTGCGTACCACTGTATCGCTCCTGCAAGATGCCGACGCATCGCCGCAACCGGCGCGGCCCGATCGTCAGATCCGTCGGCGGTGCGCTCGAGGCGCCGATCGCGTCACCGTCAATGATAGCCACCATGACCGTGCCATTCGCCGCGGCCGCGCCAGTCTCCGTGCGGACCGCGCGCGTCGTGCCACTCGCGTTCGCGATGACGCTCTTCCCACTCGCGACGCTCCCAATAGCGGTGGCCGTCGTAGTAACGATCGCCGTACCAGCCGGGGCTCACGACCACCACCGGAGGCGGCGGTGCATACACCGGCGGAGGCGGCGGGGCATAGACCGGCTCGGGCGCATAGACGACGCCTGGCACACCGATATTCACGCCGACGTCGACGTGAGCCAGCGCGGCCGACGAAGCGCCGATGCCAAGACCGGCGAGCACAGCAATGGACAGCAAGCGGTTTCGTGACGAGTTCATATTGTTGGTTCCCGCGTTCAGTTGATCTTGTGACGACGGTGAGGCCGCGGCCTCATCAGTAACGGTCGTGGTAACGGTAATGGTCGTGATAGCCGCCTGCCGGCACCACGATGCAGGCGCTCAAGCCCATGCCCAGTGTTGCCGCGAGAATGACCCATGCGAGAATTCGTTTCATGACACTGCTCCTCTTTCCTGATGACCCGAACTCTACTGAGAGGCCGCATTACCGGTGTGTTCGTGTGTAACAGGACGTGTCGAGCGCATTGCGCGGCGTGCTGCCGGAAAGCCCGGGTACTCGAGGCGGTTGGAGAAGGGCGTGGAAGTGCGTGGAAGGGCACCGCACGGCTATGGAGACGGACAAGCCGTTGAGCGCGCTGTGAAAAGCCCGCTTTTGTGCGTCTGTTGCTAAGCGCCGCTGCGCGAAGGCGCCCCGGCGGGCGCCTCACACAAGCGCCGGCCGTGCGGGATGCGTCGCCTATGCTGCACGGATACATTCGGTTGCAGACTGGCGGTTTCCGCCGGTGTCTTGCGACATTCCGGCTCACGCGGCTAACGGTCCGGGCCCAGGTCAGCTTCCGTTAAGATTTGCCGGGTACCATGCCGGCTCGTACTCTGGCGCGATACGCGCTTTCCCACACCACGAGACAGACGGAACGTCCCATGAACATGCAATCGCTGAATACGAATGCCCGCCGTTATGCGACGGGCTATGATGGTGTCGCCAGGCTTCTTCACTGGCTAATCGTCCTGCTGATCGCGGCTCAGTTCGTGATCGGCTGGACCATGCCGGACATTCACAAGGGCACGCTGCCGCAAGGGTTGATCGCCTGGCATCTGGGCGTGGGCGCAGCGCTGATCGCGGCCGTCGTGCTGCGAATCGTCTGGCGCGCAACGCATCGCCCGGCGCCGGCATCGCTGTCGCCGTTGTTTCGAATCGTGTCGCACATCACGCACGGACTGCTGTATCTGGCGCTCGTCGTCGTGCCGGTGCTCGGCTGGGCGAATGCGTCGTCGCGGGGCTGGACGGTGAAGCTCTTCGGCGTGTTGCCTTATCCGTCTATCTCGCCGGTGGGCTCGAGTGTCGGCCACGAAATGGGCGACATCCACGGCTATCTCGCGTGGGTGCTGCTGGCGCTGATCGGGCTGCACGTGGCGGGGGCGCTGTTTCATCGCTTCGTGCTGAAAGACGACGTGTTGCAGCGCATGCTGCCGTGACCGCGTGATAGTCGGGACGACTGCCAGGCCGCTTGGACACGAGGCGCCGGCGCGCCCGCCGCTAACGGTGGCGAGGCTTAGCCAGGTTGCACCGCTGCATGCCGCGGCTCGGCCGCCTCGCGGTAGCCGAGCCGCGTCGAAATCGCATGGCCCGATTCGCGCAGCAGCGCCACGTAGTGCGACTTCGTGTCGGCACCGCAGCGCATGGTCGGAAACGAAATGGACAAGCCGGCGATCACGCGGCCAAAGCGGTCGAACACCGGCACCGCGATGCACTGCAAGCCTTCTTCCTGCTCCTCGTTGTCCTCGCCGTAGCCTTGCTCGCGAACACGCGGCAGGATGCTGAGCACCGCCTCGGCAGAGGAGAGCGTCTTCTGCGTCGACTTGCGGAATTCGACGTGAGACAGCACCTCGCGTGCATCGGCCTGGTCCATCCACGCGAGCAGCACCTTGCCGATCGCCGTGCTGTGAAGCGGATTGCGCCGGCCGATGCGCGACTGCATGCGCAGCCCGTAATCGGCGTCAATCTTGTGAATGTAGATGATTGCGTCTTCGTCGAATGCGCCCAGGTGCACCGCCTCGCGCGTCAACTGGCCGATGCGGCGCATTTCCACGTCGGCTTCGCGCACGAGATCGACGCTTTCCAGCGCCTTCGCGCCGAGCTCGAACAAACGAATGGTCAGACGGTAGCGCTCGGTCTCCACTTCCTGCGTCACGAAGCCGAGCGCCTTGAGCGTCTGCACGACCCGATGCACGGTGGTTTTCGACATGCCGAGCCGTTGCGACAGTTCGCTGATGCCGATCTGCCCGCTGTCGCCGATTGCGCCGAGAATCGCGAACACGCGGCCAATCGACGAAGCCGATTCGGCTTTCTCGCTGCCGCATTCGACGCTGTCCGCGTCGTGGGCAAGGGCCGCGGAGTCGTCCTTGCGCTGCTGTCTGCCGGTTGCTGCCATTTCCGTGATTTCCTGGTGAATCGCTGATCTCTGCCGCTTTTCTGTCGCTTCTCTGTCGCTTCCTCGCGGACGCCGGGAGCATACCGCGTCTTGCGTGTTCTGCCGAGTCAGCGCGCGAGCCATCCGCCGTCTACTGCCAGTGTATGCCCATGCACGTAGTCCGACGCTGACGAGGCGAGAAAAACCACCGGCCCCGCCAGATCGTCCGGCATGCCCCAGCGGCCGGCGGGAATTCGGCTAAGAATTTCGTCGTTGCGCTGCGCGTCTTTGCGCAACGCCGCCGTGTTCGCCGTGGCCATGTAGCCCGGCGCGATGGCGTTCACGTTGATGCGCTCTGCGGCCCATTCGTTAGCCAGCAGGCGCGTGAGGCCGAGCACGCCGCTTTTCGACGCGGTGTAGGAGGCGACGCGAATGCCGCCCTGGAACGAAAGCATCGACGCAATATTGATGATCTTGCCGCCGCTTTGCTGCCGCACGAATTGCTTCGCGGCCGCCTGCGCGAGAAAGAACAGGCTCTTCAGATTCAGGTCGATGACGGCGTCCCAGTCGCTCTCGGTGAATTCCAGTGCGTCTTCGCGGCGGATGATGCCCGCGTTGTTGACGAGCACGTCGACGCGCCCAAAGGCTTCGACCGCCGCACGCACGATGTCGTCCACCGGTGCGATCGACGCAAGGTCGGCGCGCACGTCCGCGAATCTGCGCCCGGCGGCTGCGATGCGCGCGGGCGTTTCCCCGGCCTCGGCACGCGACACCCCAACGATGTCGCAGCCGGCCTCGGCCAGTGCGAGCGCCATCGCGGCGCCAAGGCCTGTATTGCTGCCCGTGACGATGGCGACCTTGCCGCTGAGATCGAACGGATGGGGCGCAGGGCGGTTCAAGGCAGAGGTGTTCACAATGTCGAAGTCCATGTCGTGTGTTTTTTTGCAGGCGCGGCGCCGCTGGCGCCCGTTGGCAGCGCAGCCGCCCATGCCGGCCGTCTGGTCCTTTGCGCAAACCTGCGAACCAACGCTCGATGCTTGCCGTTCAGGCATTCAAGCGATCAAGCGTTCAGCGCAAATCGCGCACCGCGATGTGGTCCATGTCGCTGAACACCTGGTTTTCGCCGACCATGCCCCAGATGAACGTATAAGCCCGCGTGCCGACACCCGAATGAATCGACCAGCTCGGCGAGATCACGGCCTGCTCGTTGTGCACGAGGATGTGCCGCGTCTCATGCGGCTCGCCCATCATGTGAAAGACCGCGGCGTCGTCGGCGACATTGAAATAGAAATACACCTCCATGCGCCGCTCGTGCGTATGGCAGGGCATGGTGTTCCACAGGCTACCGGGTTCGAGCTTGGTCATGCCCATCGACAACTGGCAAGTGGGCAGCACCTCGGGCACGATGAACTTGTAGATCGTGCGGCGGTTGCTCGTGGCAGGATCGCCGAGCGTTTGCGGCGATGCCTCGGCAAGCGAGATCGTGCGGGTCGGGTGCGACTCGTGCGCGGGTGCGCAGTTCAGGTAAAACCTGGCCGGCCGCGCGGCGTCCTCACTGCCGAACGCCACCGCTTGCGCGCCGCGGCCAATGTAGATCGCTTCCTCGTTGCGCACCGCGTAGCGCGTGCCGTCCACGTCGACCCAGCCGTCGCCGCCAATGTTGATCGCGCCCAGTTCGCGCCGTTCCAGCAGGAAGTTGACGCCGATCGACTTGCCGAGCGAGCCGGGCACTTCGACTGCGCGCGTGGCCGGCCACACGCCGCCCACGATGATGCGGTCGATGTGGCTGTAGGTGAGCTGCAGCGCGTCGCGCTCGAACACCTGTTCGACCAGAAACTCCTTGCGCAGTCCGGCGGTGTCGAGCGTCTTCGCGTATTCGCTGTTGATGGCCTGCCTCACTTGCAGGGTAGCTGCCATGGTGTCGTCTCCTGTCGATGGCGCTGGGCCGCTGGTGTGCCGCGGCGAATCTGTGGGCTCGACTGTAGCGCGTTATTCAATTTTTCGGAACAGTGGTCCGGAAAATAATGCGAAGGTTGGCCAATAGCGCTGCGTGCCGGGCTCATGGCCGGGTAAACGATGAGCGGGTAAGACGCAAAATATCGGAACGCCGTTCCTTTCACGATGCTATATTGCGCCGAAAGGGAGCAGCCGGCGCGAGACCGGCGCTGACGCAAGACGGCGTGACGGACAACCGGACGCCCCATCCACGGAGGAGACAATGAAGCTCAAGAAGGCCATCGACCGCATTCCTGGCGGCCTGATGCTCGTGCCGCTGCTGCTTGGCGCCTGCGTTCACACGTTCGCGCCCGGCGCGGGCAAGTATTTCGGCTCGTTCACCAATGGACTGATCAGCGGCACGGTGCCGATTCTCGCAGTCTGGTTCTTCTGCATGGGCGCGACAATCGACCTGCGCGCTACCGGCACCGTGCTGCGCAAGTCCGGCACGCTGCTCGTCACGAAGACACTGGTCGCGTGGATCGCCACCCTGGTCGCGTCGCACTTCATTCCGGTGGACGGCGTCAAGGCGGGGCTGTTCGCCGGGCTATCGGTGCTCGCGATCACCACGTCGATGGACATGACTAACGGCGGGCTGTACGCGGCAGTCATGCAGCAGTACGGCACCAAAGAGGAGGCCGGCGCATTCGTGCTGATGTCGGTCGAGTCCGGGCCGCTCGTCAGCATGATCATTCTGGGCGCGGCGGGCGTGGCGTTCTTCGAGCCGCGGCTTTTTGTCGGCGCGGTGCTGCCGTTTATGGTCGGCTTCGCGCTCGGCAATCTCGATGGCGAGCTGCGCGACTTCTTCGGCCGCTGCGTGCATCCGCTGATTCCGTTTTTCGGCTTTGCGCTCGGCAACGGCATCGACCTGGGGGTGATCGCGAAGAGCGGCATGGCGGGCGTGGTGCTCGGCCTCGCGGTCATTGTCGTGACCGGCATTCCGCTGATTCTCGCCGACCGCTGGATTGCAGGCGGCAATGGGGCGGCGGGTCTTGCCGCTTCGTCGACGGCGGGCGCGGCCGTGGCCAACCCCGCGATCATCGGCGAGATGATTCCGAGCTTCAAGCCGCTCGTGCCGGCCGCCACCGCGATGGTTGCGACCGCCTGTCTCGTGACCGCGATTCTGGTGCCTATGCTGACCGCGCTATGGGTGCGCCGCTTTCAGGCGAGCGGCTCGCTGCGCGAAGCCATGGCGACCCCGGCCGCAGTGCCGCTGAAGGAAAGCGATGCGCACGTGTGAGGTTGCTGCTGAGGGCTACTGAACAATTGCGAACGGGCGACATAAAAAAAAGTCCGCGAGCCGGAACTCGCGGACCTCGACGTGCAACGCGTGCCACGCTCAGGCGCCTGCCTGAGCGCGCCTCTATGCATCAGGACGACATCACCGTCACGGCCTTCGTGACCAGATACGCTTCCATTGCTTCCGGTCCGCCTTCCGAACCATAGCCCGAATCCTTCACACCGCCGAACGGCATTTCGGGCGTCGGCGTGGCGGGCTGGTTGATCCACAGCATGCCGACTTCGAGCTGTTGCGACAGCAGATGCACATTGCTGAACGACTTCGTGAACGCGTAGCCGGCAAGACCGAACGGCAGGCGGTTGGCCTCCGCAATCGCTTCCTCCAGCTTGTCGAAACCGCGGATTGCGGCAATCGGCCCGAACGGCTCGTTGTTGAACACGTCCGCTTCGAGCGACACGTTGGTGAGCACTGTCGGCGCGAAGAAGTTGCCTTCGGAGCCGACGCGCTCGCCGCCCGTCTCGACCTTTGCGCCGGTCTTGCGCGCGTCTTCGAGCACCTTGCTCATGGCCGTCAGACGGCGCGCGTTCGCGAGCGGCCCGAGCGTCGTGCCTTCGGCGAGACCGTCGCCGAGCTTCAGGCTCTCGGCGTGCTTGACGAGCGCCGCGGCGAACTCTTCGCGAATGCTGTTGTGCACGAGAAAGCGCGTGGGCGAAATGCACACCTGGCCCGCGTTGCGGAACTTCGCGCCGCCCGCTGCCTTGACGGCGAGCGCGACGTCCGCGTCGTCAGCGACGATCACGGGCGCGTGGCCGCCCAGTTCCATCGTTGCGCGCTTCATGTGCGCGCCGGCCAGCGCGGCGAGTTGCTTGCCGACCGGCGTGGAGCCGGTGAACGTGACCTTGCGGATCACCGGATGCGGAATCAGGTAGCCCGAAATTTCCGCCGGATCGCCGAACACGAGGCCGACGGTGCCCGCCGGCACGCCCGCTTCGACGAAAGCCTGCAGCAGGCCCGCCGGCGACGCCGGGGTTTCCTCGGGCGCCTTGACGAGGAACGAGCAGCCGCTCGCGAGCGCCGCGCTCAGCTTGCGCACGATCTGATTGACGGGGAAGTTCCACGGCGTGAAGGCGGCGACCGGGCCGATCGGCTCCTTCAGCACGAGCTGCTGCGCCGCCAGATTGCGCGACGGCACCACGCGCCCATACAGGCGGCGGCCTTCGTCGGCGAACCATTCGATGATGTCTGCCGCGGCCAGCACTTCGATCTTCGCTTCGGCAAACGGCTTGCCCTGTTCCTGCGTCATCAGGCGGCCGATGTCGGAGGCGCGTTCGCGCACCAGCGCGGCGGCCTTGCGCATGACCGCGGCGCGCTCGTGCGCCGGCACCTTGCGCCACGCTTCGAAGCCGCGCTGCGCTGCCTCGAGAGCGCGGTCCAGATCGGCGATGCCGGCGTGGGCCACCGTGCCGATCACCTGGCCGGTAGCGGGGTTGAGAACGTCGATGGTCTTGCCGCTCGCGGCATCGCACCACTCGCCGTTGATGAGAAGTCGGGTATCGGTATAGCTCGAAATTGCCATGCTTGTTCCTGTAAATGGGAAAACGACAGCCTGCGCGGCGCCTCGAGACGAGGCAGGGCGCGCGTGGCCGAGAATGGACTGCCGATAAGGAAACATCTTATCTGATTGCGCCCAAACGCACCGGCGGCCGCACCGTCGGCGAAGGCGCGGCACGCATCTTGCGACACCTGTTTTCGGGGCTGCCGCGCCGGCCTGCACGACGAAGACAAGGATTAGCGCATGGCGGGCCGGGCGAAGCGCCGTCGCCTGAAGAGGCGTACAGTCGAGCGGCAGTCCCAGTCAACCCGATGCACATGAGGAATCGACATGCCTACCGGTACAGTGAAGTGGTTTAACGACGCGAAGGGCTTCGGCTTCATCACACCCGACGACGGGGGTGAAGACCTGTTCGCCCATTTCTCGGAAATCCGCGCCGAGGGTTTCAAATCGCTGCAGGAAAATCAGAAAGTGAGCTTCGAAGTGAAGCAGGGGCCGAAAGGAAAACAGGCAGCGGACATCAAGCCCATTTAGCACAGGCCGAGCGGCCGCGGCTTTGTCGCGCCGCGCGGCGCGCAGGCGAGGGGCTCGTATGAACAGGCAATCGGCCTATCAGGAAATCGAAGCCAACGGTGGCGAAGCCTATGCAAGGTACTTTGCCGCCCACCGTCCCGACGCGCCGCTGACGCCGTTCTGTCATCGCTATCTGTTCGAGAAAGAAGAGGCGCGAGCGCGCGAAGAGCGCGGCTTCGCGCTGAAGTCGCTCGCGCAGATGGAGTCTTCGTCGCACGTCGCGCAGGCGGCCGCAAGCGCGTCGCGCGAGGCGGCCGACGCCGCGCATACCTCGGCGAGCGCCGCCCGCCGCTCCGCTTTCTGGACGATGATCGCGGCGATTGCGTCGGCGCTCGGCGTCGCGGTGAATGCCGCGCTGAATCTCGGCTGGCTCGAGTGGGCGCGACATGTCGTGGCGCACTGAGACGCTTGTCGTCTGTCGGGACGCAGAAAGTTGCAGGCGGCTGTGAGCATTGAGCGCAGCTACGACTTTCCGTGCGTTTCAAATGCAACGTCTCCCGGGCAACGACTCGCACGCACCGCACAACATGCAACGCAACGCGAGCGCGCAACATGCAGCGTGCAACACGCAGCGTGCAATCCGAGCGCCCAACATGCAGCGCCGCTGCGCGCAAACGCCGCGCGTGTTCTCGCGCCGCTGCGCCAGGTGCTGCCGCGGCCCGCGCCGCGTTGCAATGCCGTCACGAATGTCTTACCGTGCGCTGCTACAATCTCGTCTTTCTCGATTGGTTGTGCGCTATGGGTTTCGAACAACTCGCTGAACTGAAGAAGCAACTGGCCGCGGCACGTGCGCAGTCTGAGCCCGCCGCCAAGGGCGACGGCAAATCCGGCGCGAGGCCCGAGGCCAGGTCGGAGGCAAGGCGCGACGCCCGAAGCGACGGCAGGCCGGCTGCGAAGTCGTCCCCGCCTCGCAAGGGTGCGGGCACGGGCTCCGGTGGCAAGGCGAGCGCGCGGCCTGCCGGCAAGCCGTCGCAGCCGCGCCGTGGGGCCCCGGCTGCGGCGCCCGCAGCGGACGCACGGCCGGTCGATCCGGTGGTCAAGTCCATTGGGCGTCTGCAAAAGCGCTTTCCGAATGCGTTCCCGAAAAATCCGGCGCCGAAGTTGCCGCTGAAGGTCGGTATTTTCGAAGACCTGGTCGTGCATGCGAAGGAACTGTCGCTGACCGAAGCCGAGTTGCGCGACGCGATCAAGACCTGGTGCCGCGGCGGCCGCTACTGGAAGGCTCTCGCGGAAGGCGCTGTGCGCGTCGACCTGAACGGAGCCGAGGCCGGCAAGGTCACGGCTCAGGAAGCGGCGGGCGCGCAGCGCCTGCTGGCACATCGCGCCGCGAAAAGCGCGAAGGCCGCCGCAGCGGCTGCATCGGCGGATGAGCAGAAGGCAACGCCGGCGGACGCGCAGAACGTGTCGCAAGACGCTGCGCAGCACGCCACGCAAGCTGCTTCGCAAGACTCGTCGGAACACGCGACGCAAGCCGCTTCACGGGCAGATGCGCGGGCAGATGCGCAGGCAGATGCACAGGCCGCTACGCAAACCGCTTCACAACCGCTTGCGCAGCCCGTCGCGCAGTCAGGCGAAGACGGCAAGCCGCAAACGGGAGCCGAGCAGTCGTCGATTGACGACAATGCTGCTGCGCAATCCGCCAACCTCTCCGAGACGGCGCCCGCCACTCCGCAAGCCTGAGTTGGCCTCGTGCCGGCCGCCTGAAACGTTCGGTGGCCGCTTCTTAGCGCATACCCGCGCCAAGCCGGCTGCGCACGAAGCCGACGTGTTCGCGCAACACGTAGAACGCGTCGGCATAAGCGAGCGGCATGCGCAGCCGATTCAGCGATTCCTCGATCTGATCCAGTTGTGCGAAGAGCCGCGCGCGCTCTTCGCCGGTGGTTTGCGCGAGCGCGCCGCGCTCGATCGCAATCAGCGACCCGTAATAGCGATAGATACGCGAACGCACACGCCAACGGTACAGCGCCGGGATCAGCCGCATCGCCGGAAAGAGCAGCACGGCCACCGGCAATAGCAGCACGAGCGTGCGGTCGCCGATGCTCGCTAGCCAGAACGGCAGCGTCCGGTAAAGAAAGCTCTTGCCGGTGCGGTAGTAGCGCTGCGCATCTTCACTGATCTGATACTCGTGCGCGATCGGACTAGGGAATTGTCCGGCGCGCTGCAACAGGCCTGGCCTGCCGTGCACTTCCTGCGCCGCCTCGATCAGCAGATCCGAAATAGCCGGGTGCAGATCGGTGCGTGCGACGAGTTCGACCGTCGGGCTGATCAGGTGCACCGTGTCAGGCGGGATCTTGTGCCGCAAATCGAGCACGCCGGGCGGCAGATCGATCTGATCCAGATAAGGAAAGAGCCGCGTATAAGCGGCGGCTTCGTCAAAACTGATTGCCGAAATGCCGGGCACCCGCAGCAGCCGCAGCATCAGCGCGCGGGTCGCGGAGTCGCCGCTCAGAATGGCCGCGTCCACTTCGCCTGTGACCAGTTGCGTGGCCGCCTGCAGGCCGTCGCTCGGCACGAATGTCGTCTCGCCGCCGCGCAGGATGCCATTCGCATCGAGCAATTGCAGCGCGAGCAGCCGTGTGCCGCTGCCTTCGCGGCCCACCGCGATCCGTTTGCCTTCGAGCCCGGACAGCTGGGTCACGCCGGTGCCGCGGTAAAACACCACGACAGGCACATAGAACACGCTGCCGAGCGACATCAGCGACGATGTATCGCGTCCGCTTGCCACCCCGCCTTGCACCAGCGCGAGGTCGACGCGCTGCTTCGGATCGAGCAGCCGCTGCAGGTTCTGTACCGAGCCGTCTGATTCGAGCACGTTCAGCGTGATGCCGTTTTGCGCGAGAATTTTCTTGTACTGATTGGCGGCCACGGCAAACGAGCTGTCGTGCGGGCCCGCGCTCAACGTGATGGTTTTCGGCGGTGCCGGGTCGACGAGCCACACGATGAGCGTGACGACCAGTGCAGCCACGGTGGCGACGACAGCATAAGGCAACATGTGATCGCGCCATTCGGCATGGAGCAAATCGCGAGGGAACTGCGGAGAACGACGCGGACGCTGCGCTTTCATAGGCATTCCGTGCGGTGGCCGGGATCAGCCATTGTCCACCTCGGCGGACGAAGTTGTCGTCGGCAGTTTGCTCTATTGACGGGGTGAGTGGTCGCCGGTTGTCCTCGCGGTACGTCGGCCCTGAATTGCGGCATGGGCAGTTGCCGATTCGTCGCAAAAGATCTTTAATCGAAGAGCCAGGCAATCGTTCCTGATGCATGAGTAGCCTGCGCTACGAAGGAGACGATCGTGTTGTCTGCCGCATTGGATACTTTGGGTGCGTTGGCGGTGTTGCTCAGCATCGCCGTGCATATTGCGCTCGAGCGCAGCCGTTGAATGCGCCGCGCAGCGTGCGGCCACGGTGCCGCCCGACCGGTCCTGCACCGGTCCGACACCGGTCCCGACACCGGCCCACACCGGTCTCCCCAACCGTCTTTAATCGGGTTTGCGGATTGTTCGGCTCCCGCGACGTATCTATTCGCCTGCAGCCGCTTTATCCGCATGGCGGCGATGCATAGAGTGTCACCAGTGCCAGCGCCGCAGCGTCCCGCTGAAGCAGCATGAATGCCGCGAATCTGCGCGGCAGCATGCCGGCGCTAACCCATTCAAGGACACAGCTCATGAGCAAGCTCACAGGTAAAGTTGCAGTTGTAACGGGTGCATCGAAAGGTATCGGCGCGGCAATCGCGAAGGCGTTGGCTGCGCAAGGCGCGTCGGTGGTGGTGAACTATGCGTCGAGCCGTGCGGGCGCCGACGAGGTGGTCGCTGCGATCAGCGCTGCAGGCGGCAAGGCGGTGGCGGTGGCGGGCGACGTATCGAAAGCCGCGGATGCGAAAGGCATTATCGACGCCGCGGTGGAAACGTATGGCCGCCTCGATATCCTCGTCAACAATTCGGGCGTATACGAATTCTCGCCGATCGACGACATCACCGAAGAGCACTTCCATAAGCACTTCAATGTGAACGTGCTCGGTTTGCTGCTCGTCACGCAGGCAGCGGTCAAGCATCTCGGCGAAGGCGCGAGCATCGTCAACGTGAGCTCCGTGGTGAGCCGCATCACGCCGCCGGGCAGCGCGGTCTACACGGCGACCAAGGGCGCGGTGGACGGCATTACCGGCGTGCTCGCGAAGGAACTCGGGCCGCGCAAGATCCGTGTGAACTCGGTGAACCCGGGCATGGTCGCGACCGAAGGCACGCATAGCGCGGGCATTATCGGTTCGGACCTCGAAGCATGGGCGCTTAGCACGACACCGCTCGGCCGCATCGGTCAGCCTGACGATATCGCCGACGTGGTGACCTTCCTCGCGTCCGACGACGCTCGCTGGTTGACCGGTGAGAGTCTGATCGCGAGCGGCGGGGCGCGATAACAAGTGGTCGCTCTTTGACAAGAGCCATGAAGTCGATGCGAGCGGCGCCTTTGGGCGCCGCTTTTTTTCGTGGGTTCGCTTGGAAGGTGAGGGACCACACGACTAAGCTAACGACAACAAGCTCGGATGTCATTGAAACGCTAGGAACAACTCCATCCCGGCATGCTTTTGATCCGATGACTGTCCGCGCGCCCGACACGATCGCTCACAATGTTCGCGCCGCTATCTCCCCCTGAAAAGAGGGGGGCAAATTGCCCGCCCAAGTGAGTATCGTGACGTTCGCCGTACTGCCTGGCACGAATTGCTATCGAGACATGGGGCGTGATCCGCTGCGGGGTAATGGCTGGCGTTTTGAACATCGTCCGCTAGACGATGGGCAACGAGTCTGCCAATTACGCTTTCTGGTTGGGCGCACCAACCGGGCCCATGCGGCTCTTTCTGGAGAAGGGAGCGATTGTGAACGCCAAGAAGAAACTCATTGTTGCCGCCGTTTCCGCATTGCTGACCGTTGGCAGCGTGGCGCATGCCGGTGCCGTTGCGCCGTCGCCCGGCTGGAATGAAGCGATGCCGGGCGGTCCCGATGCGAGTGTCCGGATCACCGAGAGCTACGCCCGGATGGTTGCGCGTGACACATACTTCTGGGCGTGGCCGATGGTCAACATCTACAACCGCCGGCTCGCGTTCAAGCAGGCGCCCAAAGTCGGCTTGATGAACGGCACGCTTCCCTTCGCGCCGCTGAACCGGCTTGCCATGTTGCACGACTACATTCAGCCGGAGCAGCGCTGGGTTGCCTGTCCTAATCAGGACGTTGCTTACGGCGCGGGTATTGCAGCGTTGGACGAAACGCCCGTCGTCGTGCAGGTGCCTGACTTTGGAACGCGCTTCTGGGTTTATCAGATCGTGAATACGCGAACCGACAGCTTCGCGCAGTTAGGATCAATGTACGGCACGCGGCCGGGTTTCTATCTGCTGGTCGGCCCAGACTGGAACGGCAAGGTTCCGGCCGGCATCACGAGAGTATTCCGCTCCAGCACCAATACGGCCTTCGTCGTGCCGCGGGTGTTCATGGACGACACTGCGGAAGACCGCGTCGCCATTCAGCCTGCGCTTGCCGGCATCGACATCTACCCGTTGTCGGAATTCGACGGCAAGCTGAAGCGGAGTGACTGGAGCCAGCTACCGGCGCTCAAGTCGCCCACCGGAGACGACAGCTCCTGCGAGACGAAATGGGTCTTGCCCGAGAAATTCTTCGACGAATTGCCCCTCGTGTTGAAGGACTCGCCACCCTTGCCGGGCGAAGAAGCGCGCTACGCGCAGATCAATGCAGTACTGGCCGCAGCGAAAGACGATCCTGCGCTCAAGCGCGCGATGATTGACGAGGCCGTCAAAACGGAGCATGAACTCATCGACCCGCTCCTGCAGTTCCGCAACTGGGGCAGGCCAGCGGGCAATCACTGGAGCTCGACCGCGAACAACGCCTCGTTCGGCACGGACTATTTCACTCGCACGGCGGTGGCCAAGTCGAACATACTCGTCAATGCGCCGACCGAGACCAAGTACCTGTACCAGGACCTGGATGCCAACGGCCAGCGGCTCTCGGGCGCGAATCGCTATGTGGTCACGTTCCCAAAAGGGCAGACGCCGCCCGTCGACGGCTTCTGGTCGTTGACCCTGTACGACGACGCTCATTTCTTTGTGCCGAACCGCCTCAAGCGTTACTCGCTAGGCACCAAGAACCGCAACCTGAAGTTCAATGCAGACGGTTCGTTGACCCTCTATGTGCAGGCCGATTCACCCGGTGCCGACCGCGAGACGAACTGGCTCCCGGCACCGGCCGGCGCACCGTTCTCGCTATATCTGCGAGCGTATTGGCCCAAGACCGGAATTGTCGACGGCTCGTGGGCTCCGCCACCCGTATTGCTTGCCCGGTAATCGCACTCGGTCGAGCGCCGTCGTAGGTCTGCGGTGTCGCCACGTTCACAGGCTTGCGTCGGCCCTCCATTGGCGTTGCAAAAAGTAGGGTGGCCTTCAGCGCGCTCCGCTAGCTCGCCCCGCGAACCGCTCACTCCGAAATTAGCTTCAACCCGGCAGGTAGCGACTCGCCGAACACGCGCCCCTCGTCTGCATCGTCGAGCTCGATAACTTCGCCGACCATCGCAATCCACGCGCGCGGCGCGTTGCTCGCTTCGAGCCTGCGTATCACAGCTTCGCGCGTCGCGTCCGGCAAGTCGCGCGAACGGTCGCCTGTCATGCGTGCAATCTGCACGGCGGCAAACGCGGCCGGGTCGACCTTCTTCCAGTCGAGCGCAAGAATCGCGTCGAGCCACCTGCTCGCGATCTCGGGCGGCACGACGTTATGCGCGCTGCCATAAAACGGCTGGCGCGCGCCGATCCGGCCGACAGCCCACCAGCTTTGGTGATTCTCGGCAGGCTTTTGCAAACGCGCGAGTACGGACTCGCCGAGCTCCACCTTGCGCTCCACCGGAATACGTTCGAGCGACGCGCTCAGGCGAACCATATCGGCAATACCGGTTTTCGACACGTCGAACGGCAGCTTGTGACGCGACTGCGCCGCTGTTTGCAGATACGTCATCGCGTCGAGCACGCGTAGCTGCGCAGTCTCGTCGAGGCCGCCCGCGGCGCGACGCCACAGCGTCCACCATTCCGACCAGACCTGGCTTTCCTGGACGTACTGAATACCGTCGTCGAACAGCGCCCATAGCTGCTCGACGCGCCATTCGTCGAGCGGATAGCCAAAGCCCGGGCGCACGCAGTAGCCGGCCAGATTCAGCCAGAGCCGCTCGTGATCTGCCGAGCGGCGGCGCCGCTTTGCGCGTTCCCACAGCGCGCCGAACAGTTCGCGAAGCAGCGCGCTGTTCCACGTCTCGCGCGGCCCGAGCAGATGTTCGAGCTGCGAGCGCAGGCGCCTGATTTCTTTCTTATCGACGTTTTGCGAGCGCGCACCGAACGAGCGGTCGATCTGTTCTATGGCTTCGTCGAGCCGCGGGTGCCGCGCGCCGGCCGCATCGTCCGCGACATTCACCTGCGCGTGCTCGCGCCGCAATTGAAATTCGAGCAGCCAACGCTCGGCGGGATTGTCGCGGTCGATGCAGTGCACTTCGAGTGTGCCGACTTCAGTGAGCGAGGTGGCGATGCGCACGGCTCGCTCACGAGCGGAGCCTGCGCCGCGCGGCGCGACGATGGCAGCGATAGGCGGCAGGCGCACGAAGTCGTCGCCCGCGAGATCCGCGAGCTCGCCGGGCGCATACACCGTATCGGAACTCGACGACACGAGGTGAAAGCGCACCGGATGCCCGAGCCGCAGTGCAAACGTGCGTTCCGCGATCAGGATTTCGTGACCTTCCTCGGTGCCGCGCGGCAACAGGCAGATGCCGCGCGGCGCAAGGGGCCGAGCGGATGCCTCGCGCGGTTCCTGAGCGTCGTGGCGGCCCCGCGCCGGTTCGTCGAGTACGAGAAAGTAGCTGCGCGGCGAACCCCCGCCGATTCGCGGTGCGCCGCCCGCGCGCGCGAGGCTGTAGGCGACCGCCCCGCGCGCGACGGCGACGTCGGGATTGTCGTTATGCAGCACGTTGAGCGGCTCGCCGCGCCACGCGCCCAAGGTGTCGGCGAGTCGCTGTTGCAGCGGCTGCGCGCGGAACACGCCGCCGTTCAGCAGCAGGGTGTCGGGCACGGGAAGGGGCGGCGGCGCATCGCTCGCGGCGCCAGCGCTCGCGGCCGCGCTGGAAGATGTGGAAGAGGCCGCCGCCCCCGCATCGTGGCCATGCCCGGCAGCGCGCGCGCTGACATCACCATCGTGTGCAGCCAACGCCTTGCGCGACTGCGCGTCAAACCGGCTCAGAAAAGCCGCGATATGCCGCGTGACGGCGGCGTCTGTCGCATACGGCAGGCCGAACTCGACGAGCGCGCCGCGCGGCCTGCCAGGCCGCTCGTGCGACGCCACCGCCGGAAAGAAGCCGTCGACGATCACGCGCTCCACTTCCTCGCGCGTGATCCGGGCGCTGCGCGCGCCGCCGACCAGCTTCGAGCCGGCGCCAAGCAGCGTGATCGACGCCGACTCGGGCGCGTCGGCTCCGAGCAACTGTTCCTTCGCCGCGCGGCAGCGCTCGACCAGTTGCGACAGGCTGGCCGCCGACAAACGGGCGCGCGCGCCACCCGCGAGCCGCGCTTCGACCAGATGCGCGAGCGCGAGGTCCATGTTGTCGCCGCCGAGCATCAAATGGTTGCCCACGCCGATACGCGTGAGCTGCGGCTCGCCATCGGCCGTGGTCACTTCGATGAGCGTGAGGTCCGTGGTGCCGCCGCCCACGTCGCAAATCAGCACGAGGCGCGTGTGAGCGAGTTCGTCGGCAAGCCGTTCGCGATGATGAAACAGCCAGTCGTAAAAGGCCGCCTGCGGTTCTTCGAGCAGGCGCAACGCGGGCAGCCCGGCCATGCGCGCCGCCTCGACGGTGAGAGCGCGCGCGCCTTCGTCGAACGAGGCGGGCACCGTGAGCACAACGTCCTGATGTTCGAGCGGCGCCTCGGCAAAGCGCTGATTCCATGCCGCACGCACATGCGCGAGGTAGCTCGCACTGGCTTCGACTGGCGAGACCTTGTGGACGTCGTCGGCGGCGCCCCAAGGCAGGATCGGCGCGACGCGGTCGACTAACGCGTGCGAGAGCCAGCTTTTCGCGCTGGTCACGAGGCGGCCGGGCACTTGCGCGCCGAGCACGCGAGCAAGTCTTCCGATAACGCCAGGCGCGGCCTCGGCAGTGCCTTCGGCCGGCGCAACGGCGGTGCCCGCGCCTCGCCCCGAACCGCTTGCGCGGCCAGCCTGCGCGTACGCTGCGGCGGCACCTTGCGCGACGCTCCACGGCAACTGCAGATCCGCTGGATCGAGCTCGCCCGGCGCCGGGTGATATCGCACCGAGGGCAGCAGCGGTCGCGCCGCAACTTCGCCGGGACTGACAAGCTGATCGATGTCGAAGACGCGAATTTCTCGCGCCCCGGCCTCGGCATACGCGAGCACCGTGTTGCTGGTGCCGAGGTCGATGCCGACGCTGTACCGCTTCATGTCAGTCATGCATTGACGCTGCCGCGCACGTCGAATTCGACTTTCCAGCGCTCGTCCGTGCCGCGGGGCACGGCTTCGAGTTCGAGCGTGCCCGCTTCGGTCACGCGCGCGTGCAGCTTCACGGGGACGACTTCGCCGGCCGTGCGGCCCGACGCAGGCAAGGTCGCCTGAATTTCTTCGAGCTCCTGAAGTTCGTCAGGACCCCAAAAGTCGAGCAGCGTGCCCACCTGATCCTGACGCCGCACCGACGAGCCGAAAAAGCGGAAGTGCACCGGCTCGCCGACCACCAGCCCGAACTCCTGCGCAGGCAGTTCGGCTTCGGTGCCTTCTTCCATGCCGAACGGTGCGACGCACAGCGCCTGAATGGGCGGCTCCATGCCGGGCACGGCCGGCATCGCCGATTCGATCGCGATGTAGTAGGCCCGCGCGGTGCCGCCGCGAATGCGCACGCCCTGGCCGCGCCGCACGTAGCCGTAATAGGCCGCGCCGCGCGCGACGGCCAGGTCGAGATCGGCGCCTTCGAGCAGACGCGCCGGCGCCGCGCCTTCCGCAGCAAGCCAGCCGTTGAGCGTGCCCATGATGCGCTCGACGAGCAGCGCCGACTTGAATACGCCGCCGTTGAACAGCACGGCCGTGGGATGCAGGAAGCTCGCCTCGTGCGCCGACGCCTCGGCTGCGACCGGACGCAGTCCTTCGAGGTCGGCGAGCGCGCCTACCTGCTTGCCGAGAAACGCCGCAAGATGCCGCGTGATGCCCGCGTCCTGCGCATACGGCAAGCCGAGTTGCGTGAGGCCGGCGCGCGTGCGGCTCACCGGACGCGCGGCGCTTTCCACCTGCGGGAAAAAGCCCTCGAGAATCGTCTGCGTCAATTCGGCGCGCGTGAGTTCGGTGCGGATCGAGCCGCCGATCAGCTTCGAGCCGCGGCTCGGCACGACGAGCGGCACCGTGTCGGTAGCCGGGTCGCTCAGCAGCGTTTCTTTCGCCGAGCGGCAAGCATAGGTGAGCGCGCGCAACTGCCACGCGTCGGCCTGGGTGCCTTGCGCGGCCAGCTTGCGCGCGACCACGTGCGCAAGCGCGAGGTCCATGTTGTCGCCGCCGAGCAGAATATGTTCGCCGACCGCCACCCGATGCAGTTCGAGATTGCCCTCGCGCTCCACTACCGCGATCAGCGAGAGGTCGGTCGTGCCGCCGCCCACGTCCACCACGAGGATGATGTCGCCGACCTTCACCTGCTTGCGCCATTGACCGCCGCTTTTCTGGACCCAGCTATAGAGCGCGGCTTGCGGTTCTTCGAGCAGCGTCATGCGGCCGTAGCCGGCGGCCTCGGCGGCTTCGGCAGTCAACTCGCGCGCGGCCGGGTCGAACGACGCGGGAATCGTCACCGTAACGTCCTGGTCGCGAAACGGCGCATCCGGATGCGCGTGGTCCCACGCCTCGCGCAGGTGCGTGAGATAACGCACGGAGCTTTCGAGCGGCGAGACGCGCGCGACTTCAGGCGGCGCATCGTTCGGCAGAATCGCCGCGCGCCGGTCGACGCCTGGATGGCACAGCCAGCTCTTCGCGCTGGAAACGAGCCGGATCGGCGTCGCCGCGCCGCGGCTGCGGGCGAACTCGCCGACTGCGAAGTCGCGCTGGCCGGTCCACGGCAAATGCAGGTCGCCAGAGCTGAGTTCGTCCGGGTGCGGTAGATACAGGAACGAGGGCAGCAGATCGAGATCGGCGATCGCGCCGGGGCCGCTCAACTGCGCGATGGGCAGCACGGCGAGCGTGGTCTTTTCGCCTTCGCTTGCGGTGGTGTCGACATAGGACAGCGCACAGTGCGTCGTGCCCAGGTCGATGCCGATGGAATAACGCGCGCCGCTCATAGCTCCACCTCGGCCGGCGCAATCACCTTCGCGTTGTGGGTTTCGGCGAGCCTCGGCAGCCGCACTTCGTCGACACGCCAGCCGCGGTGGCTGATGTTGCCGACAAACGGCGCCTTGCCGACGACGTTGCCCGTCAGGCGGATCGCGCTCGCGTCGAAGCCTTCCTGCAGCGTTACGCGGCTGCCTTCGGCTTCGTCGCGCACCGGACGGATCGTGAAGTGCTCGCGCAGCGTCGCGCGGCAGCCTTCGTGCACGAGGCGCGCGGCCGCGCCGATGTCGGCGTCGCTGAAATGCCTGATGTCTTCCTCGACGAAGTCGATGAAGCGTGCGTCGCGTTGCAACAGACCCAGCAGTTGTAATGCGGCGTCCGGGCTCGCTTCTTTGAGTGCCGGCGCGGGTGCGGCCGTCGGGGCGGGAGCGGGGGCCGGCGAGGGCGCCGGTGCTTGCGTTGCGGTCGGGGCAGGCGCGCTGCCGTCGCGCACACGCAGTACCGCGGCGGCAAAGTCGCCGTCGCCGAGAATGCGGAAAAATGCGCCGACAGCCAGCGAGATTCTGCCGAGGAAGGATGGGTTCGAATCGTTCATCAATGCTCCTGAAATGCTCTGTTAGAGGACGAGCTGTCCTGTGTCCGGGAGCGCGCGCGAGGTCGACGGTCACGGCGCCTGCGCGTCGCAATACAGCAATATGCACGAGGCCGGAACCCGTGCCGCCGTCAGCGACGGTTCAGTGCGCCGCCACGAGCGGCGCGGTGCGCGCGCAAACCCGTATTTTGCCTTGTGACGCGCCCGCTGAGGGCAAACCCGCACATTCTCGGGCGCGAACGCAGGGAGATTGGCCGCAGGCAAGGGCTTGCCGGACGCCGCTGCGTGTTTTGTGAAGTTTGCATCGAGATTTCACATCGCCAACACACGCCCCAAGCCGTCAATGCGCCCGCAACGCGCGAAATGTGAGGATTTACCCGTAGATGATGTGATAATCCTATCAAACCGGAGTAGCATACGACTCACTTGTTCGCCGGCCGTTGTCGTGCCATGTGCTCATTCCGGACGTCTCATGCCTGATTCTTTTCCGTCGTCATCGGTCGTCGCGCTGCGCGGCGGGCCGCTCGTTCATCCGGTGCGCAACCCCGGCATGCCGTTCGACGCCGCGTGGCTCGACGGCTTGCGCGTCAATCAGTCGGCTGTCGAGCGGCGCTCCGCCACGCTGACCACGCGCCGCACCGTCAAGAAAGACGCGCAGGCCGCGTGGCTGCTGAAAGCCGTCACCTGCATCGATCTCACCACGCTGAGCGGCGACGATACCGAGGGCCGCGTGCGGCGTCTGTGCGCCAAGGCGCGCCAGCCGGTGCGTGCGGACCTTCTGGACGCGCTCGGCATGGGTGCAGAGCGCATTGCCACGGGCGCGGTGTGTGTGTACCACCGCTTCGTCGCCGCCGCCGTGGATGCGCTCGACGGCAGCGGCATACCCGTGGCGGCAGTGTCCACGGGTTTTCCGGCCGGCCTGATTCCGCATCCGCTCAAGCTCAAGGAAATCGAGGCCTCAGTCGCGGACGGCGCGGCCGAAATCGACATCGTCGTCACGCGCGAACATGTGCTGACCGGCAACTGGCGGGCGCTCTACGACGAAGTGCGCGAGTTCCGCGCGGCCTGCGGGCCCGCTCATCTGAAGGCGATTCTCGCGACCGGCGATATCCGCACGCTGTCGAACGTGGCGCGCGCGTCGATGGTCTGCATGATGGCCGGCGCCGACTTCATCAAGACGTCGACGGGCAAGGAGGGGGTGAACGCAACGCTCGACGTTTCGCTCGTGATGGTCCGCATGATCCGCGAATATCACGAGCGCACCGGCATCGCGATCGGTTTCAAGCCCGCGGGCGGCGTGTCGAGCGCCAAGTCGGTGCTCGCGTATCAGATCCTGATGAAGGAAGAGCTAGGCCGCGCGTGGCTCGAACCGGCGCTTCTGCGCATTGGCGCATCGAGCCTGCTCGCCGATATCGAGCGGCAACTCGAACACCACGTGAGCGGCCGTTATTCCGCTTTCAACCGTCACCCCGTAGCCTGAAAACAGACCAACCCATGAGCGTAGCGGAGTATTTTTCTTCGATGGAGTACGGCCCCGCGTCGGAAGACGACCAGCCCGCGCGCGCATGGCTCGCGCAGCATGACGCGCGCTTTGGGCATTTCATCGGCGGTGCGTGGCATGCGCCGGCCAGCGGCGCGCGGTTCGTGTCCCACGCGCCGGCAAGCGGCGAGCGGCTCGCCGAGATCGCGCAGGGCGACGCTGCCGACATCGACGCCGCTGTCGCCGCCGCGCGCGCCGCGCAGCCGGGCTGGGCCGCGCTTGGCGGCGCGGCACGCGCGCGGCACCTGTATGCGCTTGCGCGCATGGTGCAGCGGCACAGCCGGCTCTTCGCGGTGCTCGAAGCGCTGGACAACGGCAAGCCGATTCGCGAGACGCGCGACATCGACGTGCCGCTCGTCGCGCGGCACCTGCTGCATCACGCGGGCTGGGCGCAATTGCAGGACAGCGAGTTCGCGGACTACGCCCCGCTTGGGGTAATCGGCCAGATCGTGCCGTGGAATTTTCCGCTGCTGATGCTCGCGTGGAAGATCGCGCCCGCTATCGCAACCGGCAATTGCGTGGTGCTGAAGCCGGCCGAATACACGCCGCTCACCGCCTTGTTGTTCGCGGAGCTCGCGCATCGCGCCGGGCTGCCCGCGGGCGTGCTCAATGTGGTGACCGGCGACGGCACGACGGGCGCAGCGCTCGTCGAACATCCGCAGGTCGACAAGATTGCGTTCACCGGCTCGACCGAAGTCGGCAAGCAAATCCGCTCGGTCACGGCGGGCTCCGGCAAGTCGCTGACGCTCGAGCTGGGAGGCAAGTCGCCCTTCATCGTATTCGACGACGCCGATCTGGACGCCGCCGTCGAAGGCGTGGTCGACGCGATCTGGTTCAACCAGGGGCAGGTTTGCTGCGCCGGGTCGCGCCTTCTCGTGCAGGAAGGCGTCGAAGCGCGCTTCATCGCGAAGCTCAAGCGCCGCATGGCGAGCCTGCGCGTGGGAGCGTCGCTCGACAAGAACATCGACATGGGCGCGGTCGTCGACGCAGTGCAACTGGAGCGGATCCGCTCGCTTGTCGAAAGCGGACGGCGTGAAGGCTGCACCATCTGGCAGGCCAAAGAATGCGCGTTGCCGGCAGATGGCTGCTTCTATCCGCCCACACTCGTGACGAACGTTGCGCCCGCATCCATTCTTGCGCAGCAGGAAATCTTCGGACCGGTGCTTGTGACAATGAGCTTTCGCACACCCGACGAGGCCATCGCGCTCGCCAACAATTCGCGCTACGGGCTCGCCGCCAGCGTGTGGAGCGAGACCATCGGCCGGGCGCTCGACGTTGCGCCGCGGCTCGCGTCGGGCGTTGTGTGGATCAATGCGACGAACCTGTTCGACGCGGCGGTCGGCTTCGGCGGCTACCGCGAGTCGGGCTACGGACGCGAGGGCGGACGTGAGGGCATTTACGAATATCTGAAACCGCGCGCGTGGCTCAATCTTCCGAAGCGCCGGACGGTGGACGCCACGCAGCAGACGAGCCAGCGCACGCAGTTCGAGCATGACGCGCCGAACATCGTGTCGATCGACCGCACGGCCAAGCTGTTCATAGGCGGCAAGCAGGTGCGGCCCGACAGCGGCTATTCGCTGACGGTGCATGCACCGGACGGCACGCCGGTCGGCGAAGTGGGCGCGGGCAATCGCAAGGACATTCGCAACGCGGTGGAAGCGGCGCGCGCGGCGCACAAGTGGTCGCAGGCGAGCACGCATAACCGGGCGCAGGTGCTGTTCTATCTCGCGGAAAACCTCGCAGTGCGCGCGGACGAATTCGCGCAGCGGCTGTGCGTGCGCAATGGCCTGGCGCCCGAAGCGGCGCGTGCCGAAGTGGAAGCGTCGGTCACACGGCTTTTCGCCTATGCGGCGTGGGCCGACAAGTTCGACGGCGCGGTGCATACGCCGCCGCTGCGCGGTGTGGCGCTTGCGATGCACGAGCCGCTTGGCGTGATCGGCATTGCGTGTCCGGACGAAGCGCCGTTGCTGGCTTTCGTTTCGCTCGCGGCGCCCGCGCTTGCGATGGGTAATCGCGTGGTGGTGCTGCCGGGCGAGGCGGGGTCGCTCACGGCGACCGACTTCTATCAGGTCGTCGAGACGTCCGACGTACCCGGCGGCGTGCTCAACATCGTCACGGGCGCGCGCGCCGGGTTGCTGCCCGCGCTGGCGAGCCACGACGACGTGGATGCGCTCTGGTGTTTCGGCAATGCCGCGGACTCGGCGCTTGTCGAGCGTCTGTCGGTCGGCAACCTGAAGCGCACCTTTACCGACTACGGAAAGCAGTTCGACTGGTTCGGCCGTGCAAGCGAAGGCAGGCCGTTCCTGCGTGAGGCGGTGCAGGTAAAGAACATCTGGATACCGTACGGAGATTGACCGCGCAGCAGCGAATGCACGTCAATCAAAACATGGAGGAGACAACGTGCCGAACACTCTGGACTTCTTGCCGTTGACGTTGACGTTGACGAACGCGACGCATCCGCGCGCGTCGTGCTGCAAGGCCATGCGCGCCGCGCGCGGAGGGCTCGGGTCATGAGCGCACAGCAGCAGGCGGGCGGACGTGTCGTGATTCTCGGCATCTACGTGACGGATCTGACCTTCCGCGCGGCGCGCATGCCGTTGATCGGCGAGACGATTGCGGGCTCGGCATTCGCAATGGGGCCTGGCGGCAAAGGCTCGAATCAGGCGGTGGCCGCCGCGCGTGCCGGTGCCGAGGTGGTGTTCTGCACGCGCATTGGCGACGACGCGTTCGGCTCCATCGCGCAGGCAACGTGGGCGCGCGAAGGCATCACGGCACGCGCGTCGGTGTTGCGCGGCGTCGCGACGGGCGCAGCCCATATCTTCGTCGACGACACCACCGGCATGAACGCAATCATCGTCGCGGCGGGCGCCGCGGGCACGCTCGGCGCCGCCGACGTTGACGCGATAGAAGCCGACATAGCGAGCGCGCGCGTGTTCGTCACGCAACTGGAGCAGCCGCTCGCGGCTGCGCGGCGCGGCCTGGAAGTGGCGCGCAAGCATGGCGTCGTCACGGTGTTCAATCCCGCGCCCGCCATGCCGCTCGACGACGACATGTTCCCGCTGTGCGACTACATCACGCCGAACGAAACTGAGGCGGCTGCGCTTACCGGTGTGCCCATCGCGAATGTCGACGATGCGCGCCGCGCAGCCGACGTGCTGCTCGCCAAAGGCGTCGGCGCGGTGATCGTCACGCTCGGCGAAGGCGGCGCACTGCTGCATGACGCAACCCGGTCGGTCTGGCTGCCCGCGTTCCGCTGCGGCGCCGTGGTGGAAACGGCGGGAGCGGGCGACGGCTTCACCGGCGGCTTTGCGGCCGCACTCGCACGCGGCGACGACCCGATCTCGGCAATGCGCTTTGGCTGCGCGCTTGCGGGCATCTCGGTTACGCGCGCGGGCACGGCGCCTTCCATGCCGACGCTCGCCGAAATCAACCAGGTGTTGAGCGAGTTCAGCGAGTCGGCTCAGGCAGCGCACGTGTCGTAAGCCGCGCGGGCGTTCCGTGTTCGCGCAGTTCGGTGTCGTCGCGCGCTAACGTGCAGTACAGTGCAATGCAGTGTCAGGAGATCATGAGCGCCATGAAGTCTTCGTTTGCTGCGGGAAAACTTTTTGCCGACCGGCAACTGAATTTCCTTTTGATCGTCAACGTGCTCGTCGTGCTGGTTGCGACGTGGCTCTCGCGCGGCCAGTTCGTGGACATCGACAATCTTCAGTCGATGGGCGGCCAGCTTCCCGAACTCGGTCTGCTCGCGCTCGGCATCATGCTTTCGATGGTGTCGGGAAACGGCGGCATCGACCTTTCCGGTGTCGGGCTCGCGAATCTTTCGGGCATGGTCGCGGCCATCCTGGTGCCGCGCTTTGTCAACGGTGACGAAGCGCCGCTGCTCTATACGTCGCTCTTTTGCGCGATTGTGCTTGCCATGGGATTGCTGGGCGGCCTGCTCAACGGCGTCGTGATCGCGCGCCTGAGGCTCACGCCGATTCTTTGCACGCTCGGCACGCAACTGCTCTTCACCGGCTTTGCGGTGGTCATCAGCAACGGCGCCTCGGTGCACGTCGACTATGTCGAGCCGTTGTCGGACATCGGCAACGGCACGGTGCTGCAGGTGCCGATTGCGTTCTGCATCTTCATTGCCGCGGTGCTTGTTCTCGGCTGGCTGTTAAGGCGCAGCCCCTTCGGCCTGCGTCTCTATCTGATGGGCACGAATCCGAAGGCTGCGTTCTATGCGGGCATTCCGCGCACACGCATGCTCATTACCACTTACGCGATTTGCGGCGTGCTCGCGTCGCTCGCCGGTCTGATCAGCGCGACGCATACGTCGAGCGCGAAGTGGGACTATGGCAACTCGTATCTGCTGATTGCGATCCTCATCGCGGTGATGGGCGGCGTCAATCCCGCGGGCGGTTACGGGCGCATTATCTGCGTGTTTTTCGCGGCCACGGTGCTGCAGTTTCTGTCGAGCCTCTTCAATCTGCTCGGCGTCTCGCAGTTTTTCGGCGACTGCGCGTGGGGCTTTTTGCTGCTGCTGTCGCTGGCGTTTGCGGGCGGCGAACGCGTGCGCGCGATCTTCGGCTTCCGCGGCGGTGGGGCAAGCCCGACGAGCGGACCCGCAGCGGGGAGCGCCGCTGGCGGTAACGGCGGCGCGCCCAAGCCATAGCGACGGCGTTGGTTTGGGAGCGCGAGGTAACGACAGGCAACAACCACGCAACAACAGGCGACAACCACGCAACAACCACGCAACAACCACGCAACAACCACGCAACAACCACGCAACAACCACGCAACAACCAGGGCGAGCAGGGTGCCCTCCCTGTTCGCGACGGCTGACACGGCCAGCACGGGCGACATCGAACGATAAAGGAGACATTGCATGAAACTGACTCGACTGGGTGCCGCGCTCGCAGCAGGCGCAGTGGCGGTGGGCGCGATTGCCGCGGCGCAGGCAGCCACCAACGAAACCATCGTCACGGTCGTCAAGGTGACAGGCATTAACTGGTTTAACCGCATGGACGACGGGGTGAAGGAATTCGCCAAGGAAAACGCCGGAATCACGGCGTACCAGACCGGGCCGGGCCGCGCGGACGCGGCGCAGCAACTGAAGATCATCGAGGACCTGATCGCGAAGAAGGTGACCGCAATCGCGGTGGTGCCCTACGACCCGCCGACACTCGAGCCGGCGCTCAAGAAAGCGATGGACCGCGGCATCAAGGTCGTCACGCACGAAGCGGACAACGCGAAGAACACGATGGTGGACATCGAGGCCTTCGACAACACTGCCTACGGTGCGGGCCTGAACGAACGGCTCGCGTCGTGCATGCACAACGAAGGCAAGTGGGCGGTGCTGGTCGGCTCGCTCGGCAGCCGCTCCCAGGTGCAATGGGCCGACGGCGGCATCGCCAACGCCAAGGCCAAGTACGCAAAGATGAATCTCGTCGAACCCAAGCTCGAAACCAATAACGACGGCGAGCGCGCGTACGAAGTCGCGAAAGAAGTGCTGCGCAAGCATCCGGACCTGAAGGGCTTCCAGGGTTCGTCGTCGCTGGATGTGATCGGCATTGGCCGCGCCGTCGAAGAAGCCGGCATGCAGGGCAAGATCTGCGTGTATGGCACGGGCCTGCCGACGGAAGCGGGCAAGTTCCTCGAAAGCGGCGCGATCAACGGTATCGCCTTCTGGGATCCGAAGCTCGCCGGCATCGCGATGAACAAGGTCGCGAAAATGCTGGTGGACGGCAAGACGGTGGAAAACGGCGCCGATCTCGGCATTCCCGGCTACACGAAGGTGACGGTCGCGAAGGGTCCGGGCAAGGGCATCATCGTGCGCGGCCAGGGCTGGGTGAACGTCGACAAGTCGAACTACAAGCAGTATCCGTTCTGATTCCGCTGTTCATTTCGAGGCGTGTCCGGCTGGCACGCCCCGGCATTGCGACCGATCATGATGAATCAAGAAGACCAGGCTTCCAGGCCGTCCGCGCAACCCGTGCCCGCTCACTGCGCTCAACCGTTTTTGCAAGTGGTAGGCGTGCATAAGCGCTTTACCGGCGTGCATGCGTTGCGCGGCGTGAGCCTTGCATTCGAGCGCGGGCAGATCTATCACCTGCTCGGCGAGAACGGCTGCGGCAAGAGCACGCTGATCAAGATCATTTCCGGCGCTCAACCGCCGGACGAAGGGCAACTCGTGATCGAAGGCGTTGCGCACGCGCGGCTCTCGGCGCTCGAGGCGCTCGCCGCCGGCATCGAAACCGTGTATCAGGATCTGTCGTTGCTGCCGAACATGAGCGTGGCGGAGAACGTCGCGCTCACCGCGGAACTGGCCACTCACGAAGGGCGGCTCGCGCGTACCTTCGATCGCCGCGTGCTGGCCGCCACCGCCGCGCGCGCGCTCGAAGCGGTCGGGCTGCCGGGCAATGCGGAGTTCCAGGCGACGCTCATCGAGCAATTGCCGCTTGCCACGCGGCAGCTCGTTGCGATCGCGCGCGCGATTGCAAGCGAGGCGAAGTTCGTGATCATGGACGAACCCACCACGTCGCTCACGCAAAAGGAAGTCGACAATCTGATCGCGGTGCTCGCAAATCTTCGTGCGCAGGGCGTGACGGTGCTCTTCGTGAGCCACAAGCTCGACGAGTGCTACGCGATAGGCGGCGAAGTAATCGTGCTGCGCGACGGACAGAAAATGGCGCAGGGACCGATCGCGCAATTCACCAAAGCGCAGATCAGCGAGTTGATGACAGGCCGGCATCTGTCGAACGAGCGGTATCGCGAAAGCGCGCACGCACAGGACGTCGTGCTCGACGTGCGCGGCTTCACGCACGCTGGCCAGTTCAGCGACGTCAGCTTCAAACTGCACGGCGGCGAAATTCTCGGCGTGACGGGGCTGCTCGACTCGGGCCGCAACGAGCTCGCGCGCGCACTGGCGGGCGTGGCGCCCGCACAAGCGGGCGAGGTGCTGCTCGACGGCAGGCCGATTGCGCTGCGCACGCCTTCGGATGCGAAACGCCACCGTATCGGCTATGTGCCTGAAGACCGCCTGAACGAAGGGCTTTTTCTCGACAAGCCGATTCGCGACAACGTGATTACCGCCATGATCTCGAGCCTGCTCGACCGCTTCGGTCAGATAGACCGCGTGCGTGCTCAGGCGCTTGCCGAGCAGACCGTGAAGGATTTGCAGATCGCGACGCCCGGCGTCGACAAGCCCGTGCAATCGCTCTCCGGCGGCAACCAGCAGCGCGTGCTGATCGGCCGCTGGCTCGCCATCGACCCGCGCGTGCTGATCCTGCACGGACCGACAGTAGGCGTGGACGTGGGCTCGAAGGACATCATCTACCGGATCATGCAGCGGCTCTCGCAACGCGGCATAGGCATCATTCTGATCAGCGACGACCTGCCCGAGCTTCTACAGAACTGCGACCGCATCCTGATGATGAAAAAGGGACGCGTGGCCGCCGAATATCGCGCCGACCAGTTGGGCGAGGCCGATCTGTATCACGCGCTGCTTTCCGAAGCGGCATAAAGGACGTCAACCGCCATGAACTCGCGCATCCAGCCGCGCATGAATACGTCCATCGACTCGTCCAACGATGCGTCCAACGATTCGTCAAGCAGGCAGACCATGACCACTCCGAATGTCGTCGAAGTCGCGCCGAGCGTCGAACCGCAAGGCTTGCGCATGCGGCTCGCGCGCAACCCCGAATGGTTCACCGTCGCGCTCATCGTGGTGACGTGTCTGATTGTCGGCGCGATCAACCCGCGCTTCTTCCAGTTCGCGACGCTGTTCGATCTGCTGCATTCTGCGACCACCATGTCGCTGTTCGCGCTCGGCACGCTCGTCGTGCTGGCGTCGGGCGGCATCGACGTGTCGTTTACCGCGATAGCCGCGTTGACGATGTACGGCATCACCAAGGCCGTGTTCGCCTGGTGGCCGGATGCGCCGTTCGCGCTGATACTCGTCACCGGAGCGCTGGGCGGTGTACTGCTCGGTGTAGTCAACGGGCTGCTCGTGCACCGGCTCAAAGCGCCTTCGCTAATCGTCACGATCGGCACGCAGTACCTGTACCGCGGCTTGCTGCTGACCTTCATCGGCACGACGTTCTTCATGAACATTCCGCACAGCATGGATCACTTCGGCCGCATTCCGCTCTTTTTCTATCACACCGCTGACGGCCTGCGCGCGGTGCTGCCGGCCTCGGTGCTGGCGCTCGTGGCCGCCGCGCTCGTCACATGGTGGCTGCTCAACCGTACGATGATGGGCCGCGGCGTCTATGCAATGGGCGGCTCGCTCGCCATTGCGGAGCGGCTCGGCTACAACCTGCGCGCCATCCATCTGTTCGTGTTCGGCTATACGGGCATGCTGGCCGGCATCGCCGGCATTCTGCATGTGTCGAACAACCGCCTTGCGAATCCGTTCGACCTGGTCGGCTCGGAGCTCGACGTGATTGCCGCCGTGATTCTGGGCGGCGCACGCATTACGGGCGGCACGGGGACCGTGGCGGGGACGTTGCTCGGCGTGGTGCTGGTCACGCTGATCAAGAGCGTGCTGATTCTCGTCGGGGTGCCGAGCACATGGCAGAAGGTGATTATCGGCGCGTTCATTCTGCTGGCCGGCACGCTGTTCGCATTGCAGCGCAAGCGCTGAGAGGGATGGTTAGTCGCCGTTTGGCGGCTTTGCGCGATAACTGGCAGCGCCAGCACGGAGGCAGACGGTTCAGAGGCTCTGAGGTTTAGCTGTTCAGAGGCTTCGCGGTTCAGCGGTTTAGCAGCTTCGCGGTTTAGCAGCATTGCAGTTCAGCGGTCCAGCCGCTTTGCGCCGCAACACAGCGCGAAACGAAGAGCGCCTGCGACGAACACCTCGCACGGCCCGCCCGTGCTACTGACGCCTGCGCGCCTGCTGGCCCTCTTCGGTAATGATCGAGTCGAAGTCTTCGATCTGCGAGAAGCGCACCGCCTTCACCACGCCGAACTTGCTTTTATCCACCACCAGATGCCGTTCGACGGCGCTCGCCATCGCGGCCTGCTTCACCGCGACCTCATGGAAGTTCCAGCAGGTCACGCCGCGCGCGGTATCCACGCCGCCTGCCGAGATAAACGCCTTGTTGATGCCCATGCGGCGCAGCATCTCCAGGCTTTCTTCGCCCGCAAACGAATCCGACGAAGGCACATAGACGCCGCCGAGCAGAATCATCCGCACGTTCGGCTTGCGCCGCAACGCCTCCGCGACGTTCAGCGAATAGCACACCACGGTGACGTTGCACCCGGGCGGAATCAGGCGCGCGAGCGCGACGAGGGTCGTTCCGCAATCGATGAAAAGCGTTTCGTTGTTGCCGATCAGTCCCGCGGCAATGGACGATGCTTCGGCCTTGGCCTGTGCGAAGTGATCCTTCTCCTGCTCCAGCGAATAGCCCGCGTTGTTCGGCACGTCGGTCGCGCTGACGATGTAGCCGCCCAGATAGGTGAAGCGGTCCGAACTGGCCGCGATGTCGCGGCGCACCGTCATCTCGGAGACGCCGAGCAGGGCCGCGGCATCGCGCAGGCGCATCACGTTTTGCCGGGTCAGCGCGTCGGCCAGCGCGCGAAGGCGATCGGGTTTGAGCATGGAATTCCTGGCGCGTGGGAGTGTGTGAACGACGTTAGATTTTGTTCAGCCGTGTTGAAACGATTATAACGACAGCTGACAGGCGCGGCGAGCGCAGAGGCTAAGCAAGGCGCGAGTTTTGTGACGGCTCCGCTGCTCGCGGTGCATGCAGGAGTAGAGACGCGCGAATAGAGACATACGAACAGAGAGAGACGGAAACAGGGACACGAGAACCGAGACGTACGCGGCCCGAAGCGCGCGAGAACACGCCAGCGACCGCACGCGAACACGCCACCCGCTGTCCGCACCGCACATAGGAACGCGCTTTGCTCGCTTCACCACGCGGCTCTGCATGGGTCCGCGCCTTTCGACTGACAACCACGTTTGGAGATTGCCATGGACGGCCTGCCAGGCGAACCCACCGTAGAGGACCGCATCCGCAAACGCGCTTACGAATTGTGGGAAAGCGACGGCTCGCCGGAAGGCCGAGCCGACGATTACTGGGCACGCGCCGAGGCGCAGATCCAGGCTGAAGGCGAAGCGGGCGACGCCGAGCCCGCGGCCGCCGCCGATCAATCGGGCAAAGGGCGGCGTGCGGCCGAAGCGATCGGCGATGAAGGCGCAGAGGTGCCTGACAACACCTCCGGCAGCCGCTAGCCGCGGCGCAACGCAAGTTAGCGCAACACAACGCAAGGCAACGCAACCCATAACCACGACACGCGGGAGGAGCATCATGGATTTCGAATACGGAGGGTGCATCGTCCATCTGACGGCGGGCGTCGACGCCGGCACGATCGTCGCGCATGCGAGGATCGAGGTCACGCCAGGCAGCGTGAGTTCGGGGGACGACACGCACGACATGGAGTTTCACCGCGATTTCGTCGACGAACACGAGGCGCTCGAATTCGCGCGCGAGCGTGCGACGGCGTGGATCGACGAGCACGTCGAGCGTGCAGAGGGCGCCGAGCCGGCGGCGCCTGCCGACGGCTACAGCGGCCCGATTGCCTAGCGAATTCGCGCAACGCGGTGACAGGCGCTCGCCACGCGGTGAGCGCTACGCTTAATTTCATTGCGGGCCTGTACATTTTTCCATCCGCGAGAACTGCGGCGGCTCACGCGCGATATTGGCGGGCATGCACCATGCGGCGCGTCTCCCATCGGTTAGTCGAACGGAGCAGGGCATGCGTATCGCGCAGGTTTCGCCGCTGTATGAAAGAGTGCCGCCCGTCGCGTATGGCGGCGTGGAAAGAGTGGTGGCGTGGCTCGTGGACGGTCTCGTTGCGCGAGGCCACGACGTGACGCTCTTTGCGAGCGGCGACTCGTGCACGCGAGCGCGGCTCGTGTCCGGTAGCGACTGCGCGATTCGCCTGATCGAAGATACCGCCGACCCGCAGGCGTTCCACTTCGCGATGCTCGAGGAAGTGGTGCAGCGCGCGGACGAATTCGACATTGTGCATTTTCATACCGACTACGCGAGCTTTCCGTTCGCGCGGCGGCTCGGCTGCGCGTCGCTGACCACCTTGCACTGGCGGCTCGATGTGCCGGGCCTCAGCACGCTTTACCGGCAGTTCGCCGACATGCCGCTGGTGTCGATCTCGAACGCGCAGCGCGCGCCGCTGCCGTGGCTGGACTGGCGCGCCACGGTGCATCACGGTCTGCCCGCGGATCTGCTGCGCTTTCATGACCGGCCCGACGCTTACGTGGCGTTTCTCGGCCGCATCGCGCCTGCCAAACGGCCCGACCGCGCGATCGACATTGCAAGACGTGCGGGTTTGCCAATTCGCATCGCAGCGAAAATCGACAATGGCGACCGCGCGTATTTCGACGAAGAGATTGCCGGGCTGTTGCAAATGCCGCATGTCGAGTATTGCGGCGAAGTGGATGACGCCGGCAAGAACGATCTGCTCGGACAAGCACGCGCATTGCTGTTTCCGATCGACTGGCCCGAACCGTTCGGCCTCGTGATGATCGAGGCGCTCGCCTGCGGCACGCCGGTGATCGCGTTCGATCACGGCGCGGCGCGTGAAATCGTCGAGCATGGCGTGACAGGCTTTCTGGTCGATTCCGTCGACGAAGCCGTGGCCGCGCTCACGAAGATCGACAGCATCAGCCGCGCCGCGTGCCGCGCGGCCTTCGAGCGCCGCTTCACGGTGGAGCGCATGGTCGATCAGTACCTGGACATTTACGAGGCGATGGTGCGCGCCGCGCAACCGCTGCAAGCCGGCTGAAACACGGCTTGAACACGGCTTAAACAAAGGCTCACTCACAGAAACGAACGGGGATCACGGAGCGCTTTCCATGCGATTTTTTGCCCTTGCGACCGACTATGACAACACCCTGGCGTCCGACGGACGCGTCGCCGACGCGACGTGGGACGCACTCGAGCGCCTGCGCGCCTCGGGCCGCCAGGCGATCCTCGTGAGCGGCCGCGAGATGGACGATCTGCTCGAGATCTGTCCGCGCCTGGATCTGTTTTCGCGCGTCGTCGCGGAAAACGGCGGCGTGCTGTACACGCCTTCCACGGGCATGCGGCGCCTGCTGGCGCCGCCGCCGCCGCCCGCGTTCGTCGACGAATTGCGCAGACGGGGCCTCGCGCACTTCAGCGTGAGCGAGACGCTGGTCGCGACGATGAAGCCTGCCGAGCAGATCGCGCTCGCGGTGATTCGCGATCTGGGCCTCGGCCTGCAGATCATCTTCAACGGCGAGGCGGTGATGATCGTGTCGCCGGGCATATCGAAAGCAAGCGGCCTGCGCGAGGCGCTCGACGAACTGACGCTGTCGCCGTTCAATGTGGTGGGCGTCGGCGACGCGGAAAACGACCACGCGCTGCTCGACGCCTGCGGCTTTTCGGTCGCGGTCGCCAATGCGCTGCCGGCGCTCAAGGAGCACGCCGATATGGTCACGAGCAAGGCAGCGGGCGCGGGTGTCGCCGAACTGGTCGACGCACTGGTGAAAGACGATCTGCACGAGCGCGCGAGGACCGCGCAGCGCAGCCGCGTGCTGATCGGCCATGCCCGCGAGGCTGTTGAAGCTACCCGGGCCACCGAAAACACCAAGGCTGCCCGAGCAACGGGACCAACCGGAGCCACCCAAGCCCCGGACATCTACTGCGCCGCGCATGGTTCCGTCGTGCTGCTCGCGGGCGAATCGGGCTGCGGCAAGTCGACCGCGTGTGCGGGTCTGCTCGAACGCCTTGCGGGCATGCACCAGCTCCTGTGCATCATCGACCCCGAGGGCGACTATCAGAATGACGATGAGACGATCGTGGTTGGCGACGCTCACACCGCGCCGCTGATCGAAGAAATCGTGCAACTGCTGCTGCGTCCTCCGCGCCCGGCAGTAGCCGTCAATCTGCTACGCGTGCCGTTGGCCGAGCGGCCGGCATTCTGCGCGTCGCTGCTGCTCGAGGTGCAGCAGTTACGGATGCGAACCGGGCGGCCGCATTGGCTCGTGTTCGACGAGGCGCATCATCTGTTTCCGGCCGGCTGGGCCGGCGCAAGCCAGACCATCCCGCAGACGCTGGAGACCGCACTCGCGATTACGGTGTCTCCGCAGCAACTGGACGGCGCCTTCCTGCGCCAGGTGAACCTGCTGCTCGCGATGGGCCCGAGCGCCGGCAAGGCGGTGCAGGAACTCGCGAAAGCCACGGACAGGGCAGTGCCGCAACTCGATGAAACCGAACTCGAAACGGGGCAGGCGCTGTTATGGCGCCTCGACTCGCCCGCGCCTGAAGGCGTGATCCGCCTCGAGCCAGGCAGCAAGCACCGGCTCAGGCACCGGCGCAAATACGCCGAAGGGCTGCTGATTCCCGAGCGCAGTTTCTACTTCCGCGGGCCTGAGCAGGCTTTGAACCTACGCGCTCACAATCTCGTGCTGTTTGTCGAGATTGCCGAGGGTGTCGACGCGCGCACGTGGCAGTACCACCGCGAGCGGGGTGACTATTCGCGCTGGTTCGACAAGGAGATCGGCGACCCGGACCTCGCGGCGCAGGCACGGCAAATCGAGCAGGACGCTTCGCTCGATGCAGCGGAAAGCCTCGCGCGGATCAAGGCGGCCGTGCAGGAGCGCTACACACAGCCGGAAAATCCGTCGATGCCCGCGGTGCTGACGGCGAAGAACGTGGATGCCGCGGCGGAGCAGGCGACCGACGGCGGCGGCCAGAGCCGCTCTAAAGGGGAAAACGCGGGGTAGCGAATAATCAATCCGGACACCGTACTAATCCGGAATCGCGCGCTTGCTGACTATTCGACCCGCGCAAGACTGCGGTTCGCTTTGCGCGCAGCGCGTCGACGTGTGTCCGGACCTGCCGCATTCGCCGCATCCAGCCCGTTAGTGCCGTTCACGGGCCGCGACGGTGCGCCGCTCGTGGGCTGCGCGTCGCGCAAAATCGCAAGCGTGTCGAATAGCATGCGCACGTCCGTCGCGTTGGAAGACGCATCGAAACAAGGCGCAATCTGCTCGAGCATCTCGAGGGCTTTTGCATCGCGCGCACCGTCGCCGGCCTCTTCACGCCACAAGGCCGCCAGCGCGAGACACGCACGCAACTCCCACATCTTCGCGCCTTGCCGGCGAGCGATCGCGAGCGCTTTGCTCAAACACGCTTCGGCGTCGGCGAACTGCTGTTGTGCGCGCGCCGCGATGCCGAGCACGCGCCACAGTTCGGGCACGAACATCATCTCGCCGTTGCTCTCGCAGAACTGCAAGGCTTCGTTGAGCCGGTGCGCCGCTTCGTCGAGCCGTCCGGCTTTCACCAGCGCCTCGGCATAGGCGGCGATGAAGTGTGTGATCAGCCGCCGGAAGCCGCGTGCGATCAGCGCGTCGAGCGAACTTTCGAGCAGCGCAATGCCGCGTTGCGTTTCGCCGCTGAGAATATCGTGGTACGCGGACAGACAGTTGCAGTAGTCGCGCCACACGTCAAGACCGTGCAGCGCCACCTGCGAGCGCATGATGTCGAGATACACCGCCGCGCGGTCCAGGTCCCCGCACATCAGCGAGAGGGGCGCCGCCGAAGCCCCGAGCGTGTGCGTGAGCGAAGGCTCCATGATGTCGGGGCGCACCAGACCCACGAGCGTGTCGACGAGCCGCATCGCCTCCCCGCAGTTTCCCTCCAGCCAGGCAATGCGCGCGAGCGTGCCGTTGCAGTAGACGAGCGGGTCGACGGGAATGGTATTGTCGCGCAGTCCGCTGTATTCGAGTTCGGCGAAACGGTTTCTCGTGCGCAGCAGTTCTGTCCGTGCGAGCGCATGATCGCCGAGGCAGTGCTGCGAGATGGCGGCAATCTGGTCGGCCAACGTTTGCTGCCAGGGGTTGTCGTTTTGCTGCGCGAGCTGTTGCAAGCGCGCCGCGAATTGCGCGGATGCATGAATGCTGCCGCTCGAAATCATCGTGGTCCATAAGCCCCACAGCGCGCGCGCCTCGTATTCGTTGTCGTTATGCTGTGTGGCGAGCGCGTAGACCTTGCGCCACAATTGCTCGGACTTCGGCACCGAGCCGCGCACGTTCGGCAGCGCCGAGGCGAGCGCCGTGCGCACGCGCATTTCGTCGCGCGCATCCACGCTTGCCGCGGGCAGCGCGTCCAGGGCCTCCACGGCGCGCTCCGCGCGTTCGCAGCACTCCGCGATCATGCCGCCGTCCAGCAATGCAGCCGTGAGATTCGAGGCGAGCTCGATGCCCAGTTGCACATCGCCGTCCGCGGAAAAGGCCCAGTCGTACGCATGGCGCGCGTCGTCCAGGGCGTGCTTGAGCGCGGCAGCGCTGTGCGCGTTGCCCCGCACGGTTTGCGCGGTGTGGGTGGTGAAGCACTCGGACAGATAGCGCGCGTGGCGCACGGCGAGTTCCTGACGCTCGCCTTCGGCCTGCAGTTTTTCGAGCGCGTACGCGCGGGTGGATTCCGAGAGCCGGTAACGCGCCACCGGGCCGTCGAACTCCACGTTCACGAGAGACTTGGCGAGCAACTCGCTGACAGCGCTGATTGCATCGGCCACGGTCAGCGACGCGTCGCAGGCCACCGCGCACATCGCTTCAAAGCTGAACACGCCGCCGAACACTGCGCTTCTGCGAAACAGTGCCTGCGACTTTGCGTCGAGCAGCGCGAAGCTCCAGTCGAAGGTCGCGCGCAAGGTTTGATGGCGCGGCAACGCGGTGCGGTAGCCGCCCGCGAGTATCGCGAGGCGATCGTCGAGCCGCTGATGCACGCCGACCACGCCGAGCGTCGCGACGCGCGCGGCTGCCAGTTCGAGCGCGAGCGGAATGCCGTCGAGCCGCCGGCATATTTCGCCGACGAGCCGCAGCTCCGTACCGTTGGTGCCGATTTCGCGCTGCATTGAGTTGGCGCGCTGCAGAAAGAGATTCACGGCGGACTGCTGCAGGATCTCAGCATCCGCGCTGCCTGGCTGCGGCACGTCGAGCGGCTCGACGCGAAATACGGCTTCGGCCATGATCCGCAGAGGTTCGCGGCTCGTCACGAGCACGCGCAAGTCCGCGTTGACCGCGGCCAGTGTTTCGACCACTTCCGCGACATGCGCGATTACATGCTCGGCATTGTCGAGCACCAGCAGGCGGCGCCCGGCGAGCGCCGCCGCGATCTGCACAAGGCTCGGCGTGCTGTGTTCGACCGGCAGCCCGCAGCCATGTGCGATGGCCGCGAGCACGTCTTCGCGCGTGCCGAGCGTTGCGAGTTCGACGAGCCACACCGGCTGCGCGAAATCCGTCGCGGCTTGCCGCGCCGCTTCGACGGCGAGACTCGTCTTGCCGATGCCGCCCGCGCCGACCAGCGTCAGCACCGGCACGTCAGCCAGCATCGAGCGGATCTGAGCGACCGCCGCATCGCGCCCGACCAGTTGCATGCGCTGCGGCGGAAGCGGGTGCCCGGCCGCCGCGTTGGCCGTGGTCCGTTGCCGGGGCACGAGCCGATAGCCGCGGCCGGGCACGGTCAAGATCAGATCGCGGTCCGCGCCGAGAATCTTGCGCAACGCGGACAGATGAACCTGGATATTGTTTTCCTCGACGATGGTGTCGGGCCAAACCGCATCCATCAACTCGTCTTTGGTGACGAGGCGGCCTTCGGCCTTCGCGACGAGCGCAAGAATTTCGAACGCGCGCGAGCCGAGCGGCACACGTTCACCGTCGCGCCATAAGGTGCGCAGTTCCAGATCGATTTGAAAGCGGCCTAGTTCAATCATGTCGTTTTCAATTTCCGGGACAACGGGCTTTAAAGGAAAAACGTGCAAGCGGCATGGCAGAAATTACCGGATGCGGGGCCGCCTTGTCTTGTCGGTTAGTGCGATCTTTGTTGGAAAGTGTAACGAGGAAGAAGACTGGTAATGCGTCGCGCTGTCTGTGGCACGGCGCATGTCGGCGGCAGCGGCTATAGCCGCGCTTAACGCCCGGCCTGCCGGCGCCAATGCCCAGGCGGCGTGCCGACCAGTTGCGAAAAGGTCCGCGTGAAGTGGCTCTGATCCGAGAAGCCGCAAGCAATGGCGATGTCGGACAGCGAGCGGTCCGAGCGCCTCAGGAGTTCGCGCGCTTCTTCGACGCGCCGCTCGAGCAGCCATTGATGCGGCGTGCGATGCGTGGTCTCGCGAAACGCGCGAATGAAGTAGCTGCGCGAGAGGTTGCATGCGGCGGCGATTTCTTCAATGGACACATTGCCTTGCGCTCTCGCAAGCAGCATGTCCTTGGCGCGCGCTTCCTGCCATGCGGACAGACGCCGGCTCACCCGATCCGAACCACGCGCGGGCTCGCCGTAACGATCGAGCAGATGCGTGCCGATCGTCACGCCCAGCTGTTCGACGAAAAGCGGGCTGGCCTTGTGTTGGGCTTGCAGCGTGAGCGCGAGCACCTGGGCGAGATGACCGAGCACCGGGTCCTTGCTGCCGGCTACCGTGGCAATACGCGCGAGGCCGCTGCCGCCGCGCTCATGGCAGGTGTCGCTGACGAACGCGCGCGACAGTTCGATCAGCACGAAGTCGAAGCCGCCGAGCAGCTCGGCGCGATAGTCGTCGGCGAAATTGCGGACGTACACCGAGTCGCGTTCGAACTCGTGCGTAGTCCAGCGATGTTGCGAGTAGATGCGCCGGCGGTGTGCCGTACCAAGCGATACGCCGATCAGAAAGCCGCGGTCGCAGCCGTCGAGCGCAACCGGGTTCGTCTCGCTGCCGCGTGTGCATTTGCGATAGAACCTGAATTCGCCGGTATCGAGCTCGACATCGTGCTGCAACTGACTCGACAGACAGCCAAGCGAGTCCTTGCGACGCGCGGCCGGCTCCAAAGAAGCGCATGAAGCGGCGGATGCAAGGCTTGGGTTCAACATGGTCGTCACCTCGGTTCGTCGCAGCCCCCGACTGCATGCCGCTAATTTACTCGGACATAATTAAATGTAAGTGAATCGTCATTATGCCGGTTAGCCGGCAATTGGGAAATGTGTCTACGCCGCCTGCGCCGTTGCGCGTGGCTTGCGAATGGTGCCCAGGGCGGCCGGTGGGCGCCCCGCCACGAGCCGCTCGTGTGCGAGGCCCGCGCCCGAAGCTTCGGCGCGCGGGCCATGCAGTCTTAGCTCTGCAGGAATTCCAGCAGGTCGGCGTTGACCTTGTCGGCGTGCGTGGTGCACATGCCGTGCGGTGCGCCGGCATACACCTTCAGCGTCGCGTTCTTGAGGATCTTCGCCGACAGGCGGGCCGACGCGTCGATCGGTACGATCTGGTCGTCGTCGCCGTGCAGGATCAGCGTGGGCATGTCCATCTTCTTCAGATCGGGCGTGTAGTCCACCTCGGAGAACTGCTTGACGCATTCATACTGGCCCTTGATCGAGCCGAGCATGCCTTCGCGCCAGAACTCGTCGATCGCGCCTTGCGAGACTTTGGCGTTGGGCCGGTTAAAGCCGTAGAAGGGCACCGCCAGATCCTTGTAGAACTGCGAGCGGTTGGCCGCGACGCTCGCGCGAATGCCGTCGAACACGGACATCGGCAGGCCGTTCGGATGCGCTTCGGTCTTCAGCATGATGGGCGGCACTGCGCCGATCAGCACGGCCTTCGCGACGCGCGAACCGCCGTGGCGGCCAATATAGTGAGCGACTTCGCCGCCGCCCGTGGAGTGGCCGACGAGAGTCGCTTCCTTCAGATCCAGCGCGTCCATCACGGCCGCGAGGTCGTCTGCGTAGGTGTCCATGTCGTTGCCGTGCGACGGCTGGTCCGAGCGGCCGTGGCCGCGGCGGTCATGCGCGATCACGCGATAACCCTTCTGCACGAGGAACAGCATCTGTGCGTCCCAGGCGTCCGCGTCGAGCGGCCAGCCGTGCGAGAAGACGACCGGCTTGCCGGTGCCCCAGTCCTTGAAGAAAATGCGCGTGCCGTCTTTCGTGGTGACCGTGTTCATGGTGTGTCGCTCTCCGTGCTTCGAGTGAGGTGAGTTGCCCGCAGGGCTGCTGGCGCCGGTCGATGCCGCGGCCATCGCGACGCCGGGCGCGGCGAACGCGGCCACTGCCGCGCTTGCGCCGGCTGCAAGCAAGTGGCGGCGATTGGCCGATGGAACTGCGGATGGGTTAGCCAAATCTTTTCTCCGTACCTGTAACGTGATGGTGTGCACCGCTCATGCGCGATGCGTGAGGCGCGATGCGGACGTGATGCGGCATCGCAGGATTGCAGATCCTATGGACGCGAATATTCGCCGTACTTCAGATTGCTTAATTGTTGTTAATGCGGCGCGCGGCAGCCGCCCGTGCACTGCGCGCGCCCAGGCGCGGCCAGCAGGCTCACGCATGGCGTCCGGACTCGAACAGGAACCACACGCGCTGTTCGGCTTCGTCGATCCAGTTTTCGAGCAGGCTCGCGGTGGCCACGTCGCCGTACTCGTCGCACAGCGAATGCGTTTCGCGCATGTAGCCCGCGAGCACGAGGTTGTCCTCGCGCAGCTCGGCGAGCATGTCGGCGGGCGTGACGAACTCTGCGTCGTTATCGGCAATGCGTTGCAGCTTCGTGATGTGCCCGGTCGAGCGCAACGTCCTGCCGCCTATCTTGCGTGCGCGCTCTGCAATCGGGTCGGTGGTCGCGTAGATCTGGCTGGACTGCTCGTCGAGCAGCAGGTGATAGTCGCGGAAGTACGGGCCGGACATATGCCAGTGGAAGTTCTTCGTCTTCAGATACAGCGCGAACACGTCGGCAAGCAGCGTGGTCAAGGCGGCGGCGATGTCGCGCGTCGCGTCTTCGCTCAGGCGCGTGGGCGTCCTGAGCGGCGCCGCGCGGTGCGCCGCGGCCTCTTTTGCGTCTTTCATGGCGAGTCCTTGCAAGTCCTTGTTGAGGAGGGTGAGCGGGCAGCCCGGCTGAGGGTCTGTCTCGCTGCCAGTGTAGGAACGCCGCGCACATAAAGTCCTGCAGAAAAGATGAAAAGTTCTGAGGCGCGGGCGCAGGCGTGCTGCGTCTCCTTCGGGGGACAGGTCTTTTAAGAACTATTAAGGGCTTCGACAAGGACTCGGCAAGACGTCGCCGATAGACTGCCTCCAGTCGATCTGCAAAGCGCGGCCTGCACAGCGCGACCCGCAGGGCGCTCGCAATGCCCGGCTAGCGCAGCCCGCCGGCGCGGCACGTCGTTCATATCAGTCTGCCTGTCCTTTCCCCAACGGAGCCCGTCATGTCCCAGGACCCGTCATCCGGATTCACCCCGGCCGAGGTCGTTTTCTTCAACGGCAAGATCGCCACCCAGGACGACAAGCGTTCGTTCGCGGATTCGCTTGCCGTCGCCAACGGCCGCATTGTCGCCGCGGGCTCGCGCGACGCCGTGATGCGTCACGTGAACGACGCCACGCGCCACGTCGACCTGAAAGGCCGCACGGTCATTCCGGGTCTCAACGACTCGCACCTGCACATCATTCGCGGCGGTCTTAACTTCAACATGGAGTTGCGCTGGGACGGCGTGCCTTCGCTCGCCGATGCGCTCGACATGCTGCGCAAGCAGGTCGAGCGCACGCCGGCGCCGCAGTGGGTTCGCGTGGTGGGCGGATGGAACGAATTCCAGTTCGCCGAGCGGCGCGGTCCGACGCTCGAGGAAATCAACGCGATCGCGCCGGATACGCCGGTGTTCATCCTGCACCTGTACGACAGCGCGCTATTGAATGCCGCGGCACTGCGCGCAGTCGGCTACACGAAAGACACCCCCAACCCGCCGGGCGGCGAAATTCAGCGCGACAAACGCGGCAACCCGACCGGCATGCTGATCGCACGCCCCAACGCGGGCCTGCTGTACGCCACGCTCGCCAAGGGACCGAAGCTCGCACCGGAAGACCAGCGCAATTCCACGCGCCACTTCATGCGCGAGCTGAACCGGCTCGGCGTGACGAGCGCGATCGACGCGGGCGGCGGCTATCAGGCGTATCCGGACGACTACGCGGTCATCATGGACATGGCCAAACGCAACGAGCTGACGGTGCGCATCGCCTACAACCTCTTCACGCAGAATGCGAAGAAAGAGATTGAAGACTTCGCGAAGTGGGTGAAGATGACGAAGCCCGGCGAGGGCGACGATTTTCTGCGCGTGAACGGCGCCGGCGAAATGCTGGTGTTTTCCGCGGCGGATTTCGAGGACTTTCTCGAGCCGCGGCCCGACCTGCCCGACACGCTCGAAGCCGAACTCGAAGCGGTGGTAAGGCTGCTGGTCGCCAATCGCTGGCCGTTCCGTCTGCATGCCACTTACAACGAATCCATCGAGCGCTTCCTGAATGTGTTCGAACGCGTGAACGCCGACATTCCGTTCGACGGTCTGCGCTGGTTCTTCGACCATTGCGAAACCATTACGCAGAAAAACATCGAGCGAATCCGCGCGCTTGGCGGCGGTATCGCGATCCAGCATCGCATGGCCTATCAGGGCGAGTACTTCATCCAGCAATACGGCGAAGAGGCCGTCAGGCACACGCCGCCGATTCGCCAGATGCTTGACGCGGGGCTGCCGGTGGGCGCGGGCACGGACGCAACCCGCGTTGCCAGTTTCAACCCCTTCGTATCGCTGTACTGGATGGTGTCGGGCAAGACCGTCGGCGGCACGGCGATGTACCCGAGCGCGAACCGGCTCGACCGCATGGAGGCGCTGCGCCGCTACACGGTGGGCAGCGCGTGGTTCTCCAGCGAAGAAGACCACAAGGGCGCGCTCATGCCGGGCCACTTCGCGGACTTCGCGGTGCTGAGCGACGACTACTTCACGGTCGACGAAAGCCGCATCAAGTACCTCGAATCGGTGCTGACGGTGGTGGGCGGCAAGGTCGTCTACGCAGCCGACGAGTTCTCGCCGCTCGCGCCGCCCGACTTGCCGGTGAGTCCGTCGTGGTCGCCCGTTGCCGAGTTCGGCGGCTATAGCCGTTACAAGCCGACAGCCATCGCCTGCGCCGACGGCTGCGCGAACCTGTGCGGCGTGCACGCCCATGCGCACGGCTGGGCATGGCGCAAGAACGTACCGGTCAGCGATTCCAACGGCTTCTGGGGCGCGCTCGGCTGCAGCTGTTTCGCGTTCTGACGCGCTGCTTCGGGGTTAGCTCAGGTACTTCAATGCTTCGTCGCTAGCGGGAACCATCATGCCGACTCTGACCGATGGCGTGCTCTATGGGCTCGGCATTCTGGTTCTCGACTTCCTTGCATGGCGCTTCATGGGGCGCCACAGCCGCGCCGCGCGACTCGCGTTGCGCGCGCTGATGTTCGGCCTGTCGAGCTACGTGCTGTTCAGCCACGGCATGAATCCGCTGCGCGAGGCGCCGTGGCCGGGCGAGCCGGTGCGCCATCTGCTCGCGCAGATTCTGGAGGTCGTGTGGTGGCTGCAAGGCGCGCGGCTTCTGACGGTGGCGCTCGACCGCCTGGTGCTGCCCGAAACGTGGCACAAGGAGCGCCTCTTTCAGGACGTGCTCGGCGCGCTGGTGTTTCTGGCGGCCGCGGTCGGCGCGATTGCATTCGTTTTGCAACTGCCGGTGCGCGGGCTGCTCGCCACCTCGGGCGCGGTGGCCGTGGTGCTGGGTCTCGCGATCCAGAGCACGCTGAACGACGTGTTTTCCGGCGTCGTGCTCAACGCGACGCAGCCGTTTCGCATCGGCGACTGGATCACCATCGGCGAAGTGGAAGGCCGCGTGGTGGAGAGCAACTGGCGCGCGACCAGCCTGCTCAACGCGCAGGGCAACATCGTCGTGATTCCGAACAGCGCGGCGGCACGCACGAATATCGTCAATGCGAACCAGCCGATGCACACGCATGGCGTGAGCATGGTGCTGCCGGTCAACCCCACGATTCGCCCCGCCACGGTGCTGCAGGCGCTCGCGCACGCCGCCGCCAGTTCGCCGGAGGTGCTTGCCGAGCCGAAGCCGCTGATCAGCGTAAAGCGCGCGACCAACGATGCAATCGAGTACGAGATTGTCTGCTATGTCGACGCGTGGACCAGGAAGATCGCCGTGCGCAACGATCTGTACGACCTCGCGCACCGTCACCTGTTGTCGCGCGGCGTGGTGTTGCGGCCGTTGTCGGTGGCCGAGCCGCCAGGCGAGCCTTTCGACGAAAAGCGCCGCCTGCTGCGCAACGTGCTGATCTTTCAGACGCTGGACGACGCCGAGATTGCCGAGCTGGCCGCGCAACTCAGGCTGCACGAATTCGATAGCGGCGAAACGATCTACAGCGCTGCCGACGAGGGCGGCCACGAGCTGCACATTCTCGCGCGCGGCGTCGCTAAAGCGGTGGTGCCGAAGGACGGCAGCGAGCTCGAGTTGCGCCGGCTTGCGCCCGGCGACTCGGTGGGCCAGTCGGGGATTCTTGCCGGCGTACGCACCGGCGTGATCGTGCGCGCGCTGACGCGGGCCACGGTGTTCCGGCTCGACAAGGAGGCGCTCACGCCGCTGCTTGCACGGCGGCCGGAAGTGGCGCGCGAAATGTGCCGGCTGCTCTCGGTCCATCACGAAAGCGAAAAGATGCTGCTCGCGCCGGCTGACAGCGGCGAGGCGGGCGGCGGCCTGCTGCAATGGATTCGCGACGGCATGCGGCGTTTTCACGAACTGGCGCTGTGAGCGCGGCCGCCGTGCAGCGCATCTTCGCTTCAGAGTTTTTAAGGCGGCGCCAAGGCTTTTATCGACGGCAATCGGTAGGCTGCGGGGAATTGGGCGATGGGTGGCCGTAGCCGCGAGCCGTGCGTTTTTTCACGGGGTTGGCAGCATAGGCAGCGTTGGCGGCGTTCATGGTGCCGGCGCCGGATTGCGCGACAGGTGAAAGAGTGAAGCGATGTGGGGAACAGGGCCCGCCGGAAAGAGGCCCGCGCGCATCGCAGGCGATGCGTCACACGAAGGAGGTGACATGAAGCAGACCATTGCAGGCATCGCCATGCCCGACAGCGCGATGGCACGCGGCGCGACCGAGCGCATTCGCGCGACGGAGTCCGCGCTGATGTTCCAGCACGCGCGGCGCTCGTTTCTGTTCGGCGCGTTGACGGGCTATCGCGAGAACCTGGTGTTCGACCTGGAGCTGCTGTACGTGGGGGCGATGTTCCACAACGTGGGCTTGAGTGCAGCGCATCGGCTTTCGGCACGCCGCTACGAGGTGGACAGCGCGAACGAGGCACGCGAGTTCATGCGCGAGCACGAGGCAGCGGCAAGCGCGATCGACGAAGTCTGGCTGGCTATCGCGTTGCATACGACGCCGGGCATTCCCGAGCATCTGACGCCGCTCGCGGCGTTGCTTGCCGCAGGCGTGCAGATGGACGTTCGCGGCGCGCGCTACGACGAATTCGCCGCGCAGCAGCGCGACGAGATCGTCGAGGCCTGCCCGCGTGAAGCGGGCTTCAAGAAGCGGCTGCTCGAGGACTACGCCCGTGGCATGGAGCAGCGTCCGGACACGACGTTCGGCACCGTCAATGCCGACGTGCTGGACCGCTGGGACCCGAACTACCGGCGGATGAATTTTTGCGGGCTGGTGCTCGGTTCGGAATGGCCGAACTGAGCCTCGCCCCGATAAGGAGATTGGCATGGGTTACATCGTTTCACTGGGCGTCGGCTTCGGCGTCGGACTGCTCTACTGGCTGCTGAAGGTGCAGTCGCCGGCGCCGCCGCTGATCGCGCTCGCCGGTCTGCTCGGCATGGTGCTGGGCGAACACGCGATACCGGCCGTGAAGGGGCAGCTCTTCACGCAGAACGCGACGGTCCAGAGCGCTGTGTCTTCTCCGGCCGACGCCAAAAAACCGGCGCCTGCAGCTAGCGCCGCGAAAGAGGGCGGTTGAACCGGCGTGCGCAGCCGGCTCGTTCATGCGGCTCGTTCATGTGGCCATTCATGTGGCCATTCATGTGGCTTGCAGGCGGCCCACATGGCGGCCCACATGTGGCTGCGCCGCTCATCTATCCACTTCATCGCACAACCATTCTTTCCACACCATCAGGTCATGCATATGTTCCATCCGGTTTCTGCTTTCCGTCCTGTTGCGGCCCTGTCTGCCGCGCTGCTGATCGGCCTCGCGCCGTTCACCTCTGCTTTCGCCGATGCCGGCCCGCCGGAAGTCGCTAGCGCGAAGACCGCGCTTGCCGCGCGCCATGCGGACGTGTCGGTCGGCCCGCAATACGACACCACGCACGTCTACGTGGCTTCGGCCGATCTCGACGCATTCGTCAACAGCTTTGTCGCGACGTTCGGCGGCAAGGCTTCGCCGCGTGCCGTCTTCACCGTGACGCCGACGCCTAGCCGCACCGCTTCGCAATATGTGCAGACGCCGGTGGGCATGCTCTCGGTGTTCGGCTTCGAAACGCCGGTGCCGTACCCGTTCGGCAACGAGCGCACCGGCTACCTGGTCAGCAACATCGACGACGCGCTCAAGGCCGCGCGCGCGGCGGGCGCGGACGTGCTGGTCGACAGCTTCGACGATCCGATCGGCAAGGACGCGATCATCCAGTGGCCGGGCGGTCTCACAATGCAGCTCTACTGGCACACCAAGGCGCCGAACTACGCGCCGCTGCAAAGCGTGCCGGATAACCGCGTGTACGTGTCGCGCTACGAGGCGGACAACTTCGTGCGCCGCTGGCTGCACTTCTCGCATGGCAAGGTGGTGTCGGACAATCCGCGCGCCGATGCGGGCGTGATTGGCCGTAAAGGCGAGACCATCCGCGAGATCCGGCTGACTTCGGGCTTTGGCCGCATGGTCGTGTTCGTCACCGACGGCAAGCTGCCGTTCCCATTCGGCCGCGAAACCACCGGCTATGCCGTCGACGATGTCGCGCAAACGCTGCAGCGTGCGCAAGCGGCCGGCGCCAAGGTGCTGTACGCGCCGTATGCGACGGCCTCCGGCAAGACCGCAGTGCTCGAATTCCCGGGTGGATACATCGCCGAAGTGCACGATGGCCGCTAAAGCGAGCACGATCAAGGCGCTCTTCGCGGCAGCCACGCGCGCGCCGCGCGCCGCAGCAAGTGTGCGGTCCCGGCGGCCTGCAAGGGCCACGTCGCGCGCCGCATGGCGCACATGGCTCGTGCGCGGCAGCGTGAGCGCCGGCCTCACCGCGGGGCTCGGTGCAGCGCTTCCGGTCATGGCCGCGGACACCGCGCTCGGCAGCGCCGACGACACCGCGGCCGTGAGCGCTCCCGCATCGGCCGCCTCTTGCGCGCGTCCCACGGTGATGTTCAACCGCTGGCAGGAAAACTGGGCGGCGCTTGCCAATCCATGTGTGCCGAAGCGTCCGTTCGACTCGCTCAAGTACATCCCGCTGTTCGGCAATCCCGACGCGTATGTGTCGCTCGGCGTCGTGCTGCGCGAGCGCCTGGAAATGAACGACGCGCCGCTCTTCGGTCTCGGCGCAGCACATGACGATACCTATCTGTTGCAGCGCCTCGAAGTGCACGCCGACGTGCGGCTCGGCCCGCACGTGCAGTTCTTCACGCAATTCGAAGATGCGCGTCCGTTCGGCAAGGACCTCGTCTCGCCAGTCGACAGGAATCCGCTCGACTTGCGCCAGGCGTTTGTCGCCGTGGTCGAGCCACTCGGGCCGGGCGTCGTCAAGTTCCGCATTGGCCGCCAGGAGATGGCGTTCGACCTGCAGCGTTTCATTTCCGTGCGCGACGGCCCGAACGTGCGCCAGGCGTTCGACGCGATCTGGGCCGACTACGAGACCGGTCCGTGGCGCTGGATCGCCTATGCAACGCAGCCGGTCCAGTACCGCTACAACAGCGATTTCGACGATGTGTCGAACCGGCACCTCACGTTCAGCGGCGTGCGCGTGGAGCGCAAGGGCGTCGGCCCCGGCGACGTGTCCGCGTATTACTCGCGCTACAACCGCAGCAACGCGCGCTTTCTCGACGCGGCCGGCGACGAGCACCGCGACGTGTTCGACGCGCGCTATGCCGGCACGCTCGGTCACGCCGACTGGGACGTCGAGGCGATGTACCAGTCGGGGCACGTGGGCGCGAAGACAATCGGCGCATGGGCCGTGGGATCGCTCGCAGGCTATACCTTCGCGAGCGCGCCCTGGACGCCGCGCGTCGGTATCCAGGTGGACGCCGCCTCGGGCGACAGCCATCCGGGCGACGGGCGTGTCGGCACTTTCAACCCGCTGTTTCCGAACGGCTACTACTTCGCGCTCGCCGGCTACACCGGCTACACGAACCTGATCCACGTGAAGCCCACGCTGATCGTCAAGCCCACCAGCAAGCTCTCGCTGCTCGCGGGCGTCGGCCTGCAATGGCGCGAGACGACGGCCGACGCGGTCTATCAGCAGGGCTCGGCGGTCGTGCCGGGCACGGCGGGACGCGGCGGACGCTGGACAGGGTTCTATACACAACTGCGTGCCGATTGGGCGGTCACTGCCAATCTCGCCGCGGCGCTCGAGGCCGTGCACTTCCAGGTCGGCCCGTCGCTGCGCGAACTCGGCGCACGCAATGCGGACTATGTCGGCGCGGAACTGAAGTTCGGCTGGTAGCGGGGATTAGCCGGGCGACACCCAGGCAACAGCCAGGCAACACCCAGGCAATAGCCAGGCAAGAAGCAGTCAGCAAGCAGTCAGCAAGCAGGCAACACCAGGCGGAAAGCGGCCCATGTCGATCGGGGCGGGCAACACATAAGCCGTCATGAATACAGGAGGGTCATCGTAATGAGCACTTCGAGCGTGTCGCCCGACACATCGCAACCGTCCGAGCTGGAGTTTCCGTATTCGTCGCTTGAATACCGGCGTCATCAGATGTTCCCGCGTCTGTCGGCGGCGGAGATTCAAAGCGTGCGGCGTTTCGCGCGGCCGATGAACTTCCGCGCCGGCGAGCTCATCTTCAAGACCGGCGAAGTCGCGCTTGGCCTCTTCGTGCTGTTGCATGGGCGCGTGCGGATTTTCTCGCGCGACAGCTTCGGCCGCTCGACGCTCGTCACCGAGCACGACGACGGGCACTTCATGGCGGAGATGGCGCAACTGTCGGGCAAGCCGGCGTTGATCGACGGGCTCGCGCTCACCGACGTGGAAACGCTCGTGATCGAGCCCGAGCGCCTGCGCGCGCTGATCGTCGCCGACGCTCAACTCGGCGAGCACATCATGCGCGCGCTGATCCTGCGGCGGCTGGGGCTGATCGAGCAGGGGCTCGGGCCGATCATCGTGGGCAACGGCGACGACGCGCGGCTCGTCGGTTTGCAAGGCTTCCTGCGCCGCAATGCGTATCCCGCCACTGTGATCGACGCGCGCTCCGACCCGGAAGCCGTCGCGCTGCTCGGCGGCATGACCACCGGTCCCGCCGATTTTCCGCTGGTGTTCTGCCCCAACGGTCATGTGCTGCGCGCACCGGACGAAGCGCAACTGGCGTCGTGCCTCGGGCTCGTGCCGACCTTCGAACAGTCGCATCGGTACGACGTCGCGATTGTCGGCGCGGGGCCGGCGGGGCTCGCCGCCTCGGTGTATGCGGCGACCGAAGGGCTTTCCGTCGCCGTGTTCGATCAGCGTGCGCCGGGTGGCCAGGCGGGCGCGAGCTCGCGCATCGAGAACTATCTGGGCTTTCCGACCGGCATCTCGGGCCAGGCGCTGGCCGCGCGAGCGTTCCAGCAGGCGCTCAAGTTCGGCGCGCATCTCGCGATTCCGGGCAAGGTCACCGAGGTGCGCCGTCATGACGACATGTTCACGCTCAAGCTCGTCGACGGTCAGCGCATCACCGCGCGCACGGTGGTGGTGGCAAGCGGTGCGGCGTATCGCAAGCCGACGGTGCCCGGCTTCGAGCGCTACGAGGGGCGCGGCACCTACTACTGGGCGTCGACGATCGAAGCGAAGCTCGTCAAGGGGCAGGACATCGTGTTGATCGGCGGCGGCAATTCGGCTGGGCAGGCGGTAGTTTTTCTCGCCAACTTCGCGCGCAGCATCCGCCTTCTGATTCGCGGTCGCGATCTGAACGCGAGCATGTCGAAGTATCTGATCGACCGGATCGGCTCGCTGCCCAATGTGTCGCTGTGCACGGGCTGCACGCTGAGCGCGCTCGAAGGCGACGAAGCGGGCCTCACGCAGGTGCACGTGCGTCACCTGCAAAGCGGCGAGGACGAAGTAGTGGCCACGCGGCATCTGTTTCTCTTTATCGGCGCCGATCCGAAGACCGATTGGCTAGCGGCAAGCGGCGTGGAGCTCGACAATCGCGGCTTTGTCGTGACGGGCGCGGCAAGAAGCGGACAGGACGTGGCCGCGGCCGGCGTGCGCTATCCGCTCGAAACGAGTGTGCCTGGCATGTTCGCGGTCGGCGACGTGCGCTCCGACTCGGCCAAACGCGTGGCCGCGGCGGTGGGCGACGGCGCGGCGGTCGTCGCGCAGATTCATGCGTATTTGAGCCAGTCGACCACGGTGGCGGCCAACTCTTGATGGAGCGGAAGATGAAATCGTTTCGACGCGGTTCGACTCTGCATGCGGCCGCGCGTTGCATGCTGATGCTCGGCGCGGTCATGAGCATGTTGAGCAGTGCGGCATTCGCGGCCGCGCCGCAAATGAAGTATCAGGGACCGGGCTTTTACCGGCTCATGCTCGGCAAGTTCGAAGTGACGGCGCTGCTTGACGGCACGCATCCGTTTCCGATCGACACGGTGGTCGAGGACGTGTCCAGGGACGAGATCGCGCGGGACCTCGCGCGCGATTTTCTGAGTGCACCGGTGCAAGGCTCGATCAACGCGTTTCTGATCAACACCGGCACAAAGCTGATCCTGATCGATAGCGGAGCAGGCGTGCTATATGGCGACTGCTGCGGCAAGCTGCTCGCGAATTTGCGCGCGGCCGGCTATCGGCCCGAGCAGATCGACGAGGTGTTGCTCACGCATCTGCACAAGGATCATGTGGGCGGCATCGTCGCGAACGGCGCGCCGGCGTTTCCAAATGCGATCTTGCGCGCAAGCCGGTCCGAAGCCGACTACTGGCTCGATCCGGCCAACAGATCGAAAGCGCCGGACTTTCTCGGCACCTTCTTCGACGCCGCACGTGCGAGCATCGCGCCGTATGCAGCCGCGGGCCGCTTCAAACCGTTCGATGGCGACGTGGAGCTCGACGCGGGCATCCGTGCACTCGCGCTGCCTGGGCACACGCCGGGCCACACCGGCTATCTGGTGGAAAGCGGTGGGCAGCATCTGCTCGTGTGGGGCGACATCGTGCATGTCGCTGCGATCCAGTTGCAGAACCCGACAGCGTCGGTCGAATACGATAGCGACGCCGCCGCTGCGCAAGCTTCGCGGCGCCGCGCGCTCGAACTCGCCGCCGACCAGCGCTACCTGATCGGCGCCGCGCACATCGCGTTCCCCGGCCTTGGGCACATCCGCAAAAACGGTGCGGCTTACGACTGGGTGCCGGTCAACTACGAGGCCGCGCCCGGCCCATGACGCAGCGTTGCGCGGCGAGCAGCCCCGCATGCTAGCGCACGGCCGCGTGGCCAACTTTCGAGGAGAATCGCGATGCAGATCGAACCCCGCGCCCGGCCCCGCACGCATGCAGCGAGGAACGAAGCGGGCGGGCGCCATGAACGATGCCGGGCGACCCGTGGCAAAGAGGAAAGCGGGCAGATTCATGAGCATGACCATGAGCGTGAGCCTCGGCACGAAAGCAGCCGCGCGTTAGTGTGGAATCACGTGATCGAGCGGCTCGTGGCCGGCTATCGTTACGACATCGAGGCGAGGGCATATCGCGCCGTGCCGCTTACGCGCGAGGCCGCCAGCGGTCCGTCGCGGCACCGCCAGGTCGAAGTGATCGAGCGTCTGTCGGACACCTCGATTGCGGTGCTCTGGCAGGACGCCACGCTGTGCCGCTATGCGGACCAGGTGTGGATCAGTTGCCGCGCGCGACTGAAGGGCCGCTGCGCATTGAGCGGCGCGACTATCCGCCGGAACGATCCGATCTACAAGCCGCGCGTGCGCAGCGCGGTGCCGGTCAATGCCGCTGCGATGATTCTGGCCTCGGTGGTCGACGTCGAGCATCCGCTCGCTCAATACAAAAATTTTGAACGATAGGTTCAGTTTTTTCCGCGCATGCGTAATTGCGGTTAGTCTAGACTTCGGGGACTCATTGCCGGGCCGCTATTGCCCGGCTGCATCGTCATCCCACGTGTTCTGGATACCGCCTCATGATCCGCATCGGCCCGCTACAGGTGGACCTGGCCAGTCGGGAACTGGTCGTCGATGGCCAACCCGTGCGCATCGGCAGCCGCGCCTTCGACATGCTCGCCGTTCTGATCGCCGCAAAAGGCGAACTGGTTTCGAAGAACGATATGTTGAAGCAGGTGTGGCCCGACACCATAGTCGAAGAGAACAACTTGCAGGTTCACATGTCCGCGCTGCGCAAGGTGCTCGGCGAGAGCCGCGGACTCATACAGACCGTCTCGGGACGAGGCTACCGACTTGTCGCGCGGCAATGGCCGCCGTCGCCTGAGAGCGGCAACGCGTCCGCCGGGACTGGCCGCGATGATCACGCGGTCGATCAGCCACGAAGCGCCCCCGCTGCGATTACCCACAACCTGCCCGCCAGTTTTTCGCCGCTGATCGGCCGCGACGACGCGCTGCGCGACGTCGCGCACGCGCTCGCGTCCGCGCGTCACGTCACGCTGCTCGGCGCGGGCGGCATCGGCAAGACGCGCCTCGCGGTCGAAGTCGCGCGGAGCCTCGTCGCGCAGTATCCGGACGGTGTCTACCTGATCCCGCTTGCGTCGACTTCGGACGCAAACAGCGTGCTTGCCATGTTCGCCGCGAGCGTGGGCGTGAGCAAGGCGAGCGGCCCGCTCACGCTCAAGCGGGTCAGCAGCGAGTGGGGCGAACGGCGCGTGCTGTGCGTGCTCGACAACTGCGAGCACGTGCTCGGGCCGGCCGCCGAACTGGCCGAAGCACTCCTGAACGCAGGCCCGGGCGTGCGTGTGCTGGCAACGAGCCGCGAGCCGCTGCGCGTGGCAGAAGAACATCTCTATTGGGTCGCTTCACTCGACGTGCCTGCGCAGGACGACCCAAGCCAGCAAATGCTCGCATGCAGCGCGGTGCAGCTGTTTCTGTCACGCGCCCGCGCCATGGACGCCCGCCTTTCGTCGGACGAGCGCAGCATTCAACTCACCGGCACCGTATGCCGCCGGCTCGACGGCATACCGCTTGCCATCGAACTTGCGGCGGCACGCGCGGCGACGCTCGGCATAGAAACGCTCACCGCTCATCTGGACGACCGCCTGAACATGCTGACCGGCGGCAACCGCACGGCGCTGCCGCGGCATCAGACGCTCAAGGCCACGCTCGACTGGAGCTACGGCCTGCTCGACGACGCCGAACGCACGACGCTGCGCCGGCTCGGCATCTTCGTGAACAGCTTTTCGATGGACGCCGCGCTTGCCGTGCTCGCCAACGACGGCTTGAACGAAGCGCAGGTGATCGCGGCGCTGTCGGGCCTCGTCGAAAAGTCGCTGGTGGTCGCGCGCGTGGGCAGCGGCACGGCGAGCTATCGGCTGCTCGAAACGACGCGCGCCTACGCGCTGCAAAAGCTCGACGACAACGGCGAGCGGCGCGCCGTCACGCTGAATCACGCGCGCTACTTCGCGGGACTGGTCGAGCGCCAGATGTCGCCGCAAACGCGTGCCGCGCAGACCGACGCCGACGGCTGGCATGTACGCATGCGCGACTGGCTCGACGACCTGCGCGTGGCGCTTGGCTGGGCGCTCTCGTCAAAAGGCGACGACGCGCTCGCGGAAAAGCTCGCGGTCAAAGTGGTCGCGCTGCTGTACGAACTGTCACTCGTGGATGAATGCTGTGCGTGGGCACGCCGTGCGCTCGAACGCGTCGCGCAAACGCATGGGGCGTCCGGGTCGGCGCGGCATTTGCGGGTGCGTATGCAACTGCTCGCGGCACTCGGCGCGGCGCTCGTCTACGTGAATGGACCGAATCGCGAAACGCTGGCGGTATGGGCTGAGGTGCTCGCGCTTGCCATCGCGCTCGGCGACCGCGCCTTCGAAGCACGCGCGTTATGGGGCATGTGGAATGCGAGCCAGTCCTCCGGTTCGGCGCGCAACGCGCTTGCATTTGCGCATCGCTTCGCGTCGCTCGCGGCACAAACGGGCGACGCCAGCAACGGCATTCTTGCTTCGCGGCTTCTCGGCATAGCGTGGCATTACGCGGGGAATCAGCAACAGGCGCGCGCGTCGCTCGAACGCTTTCTGCTGCAATCGGATACGCTGCAACACGGCTTGCCGTTGGGCCAGTCCGTCGATCAGGGCGTGGTGGGACGCGCGACGCTGGCGCGGCTGCTTTGGTTGCAGGGCTCGCGCAACGAAGCGCTCGACCTCGCGCAAGCCTGCGTCGTAAGTGCGTGCGCGCAGGACCAGTCCATCGTGACCTGCTACGTGCTGGTCGAAGCGGAGATTCCGCTCGCGTTGCTCTCCGGCATGCGCGAGCGTGCGGCGGCAGGCATCGCGTTGCTGCGCGATGTGTCCGCGCGCACGGGCCTTGGCGTATCACAGGCGTGTGCACGCTGTTTCGACGAATACCTGCGCTCGCTCGACGACGTGCGGCCCGAGCGCCTCGCCGCCTATCGCGTCGCACTGGATGAACTGGACGCGCTGGAATACGGCGCGCAACGCGCGTTGCTGGTGGCGCAATACGCGCTCGCGTTAGCCCGCGCAGATCGACGGGAAGAGGCCATCGCAGCGGTGACGCGCGCACTGAACCAATGCGACGAAAGCGGCGACCACTGGTATGTGGTCGAACTTCGGCGCGTGCATGCCGAGCTGCTGTTGCTCGACGACGCCCACACTCCCGCAGGCAGCGATAACGCAACGGATGCGCAGGCGTGTCTGAGCGCGGCGATGGAGGAGTCTCTTGCGCAAGGCTGCGCTTCGTTGCAGTTGCGAGTAGCGACGAGCCTCGGCAGGCTCTGGTGCGCGCAAGGGCGCGCCGACGAAGCGGCCCGTCTGCTGGAATCCGCATGCGCAAAAGTGAGCGAAGGACGCGAGTTCGACGATTTCAACGCGGCTGCACAACTGCTCGAAGCCGCACGGTCTGCGTCGGCCGCGATGCGGCGCTGTGCGCAGGGGCAGGGGCAGGGGC
>NZ_JAEUAV010000017.1 GCF_019511605.1 Paraburkholderia phenoliruptrix
TGCGGGTTCTGCGGCGCGTGGCGCGCGTGATGAGGTTGCGGGTGCGGCTACGCACGCGAGCGCACCTGCGGCCGTTCGGGTGTCGGGGATGAAGCGGTTAGCTGGGAAACTTGACCCACTGCCCGTCGCGGCTGCCGGCGTGGATGATGGGTGGGATAAGTTTTGATTTTTTTGCCGCGGTGAATGGGGCGCGGAGATTTTTTCAAAGAAAAACCCCGGCAGTGGTCAAGCTGCCGGGGATTTTTCGAAGCTGATGTGCTGCCTTTGGATCCGATTGGTGGAGACGAGGGGCCTGTCAGGAATTTTGTGTTTAAGGCATAACATGCTCCCGAGGTGCCGCGTGACCGCGACGGCAGCTTCGAACCGATCCTGATTCCCAAGCACGAACGGCGCTTCACGGGCTTCGACGACAAGATCGTCGCCATGTATGCCCGAGGCATGACCGTACGTGAGATCCAGGGCTTCCTGCTGGAACAGTACGGCACCGATGTCTCGCCCGACTTCATCAGCTCGGTCACCGACGAGGTCATGGCCGAAGTGACCGCATGGCAGGCCCGGCCGCTCGAGCCGATGTATCCGGTGGTGTTTTTCGACGCACTGCGGGTCAAGATTCGCGAAGACGCCGTCGTGCGCAACAAGGCGGTGTACCTGGCGCTGGGCGTGCTGCCCGACGGCACGCGCGAGATCCTGGGCCTGTGGATCGAGAATACCGAGGGGGCCAAATTCTGGATGAAGGTATTCAACGATCTGAAGACGCGCGGTGTTCACGACATCCTGATCGCCGTCACCGACGGTCTGAAGGGCATGCCCGAAGCCTTGGCGGCGGCGTTTCCGGCCACCACACTGCAAACCTGTATCGTCCATCTGATCCGCAACAGCCTCGATTACGCCAGTTGGAAAGACCGCCGGGGGTTGGCTGCCGCGATCAAACCGATCTATGCCGCGCCCAGCGCGGAAGCGGCCCAGGCCGAACTCGATGCGTTTGCTGATGGGCCGTGGGGCCAGAAATTCCCGACCGTCAGCAGCGCGTGGCGCAACGCCTGGGATCGCGTAATCCCGTTCTTTGCGTTTCCGCCGGGTGTGCGCAAGATCATCTACACGACGAACGCGATTGAAAATATCAACTCGCAGTTGCGCAAGATCATCAAGACCCGTGGTCACTTCCCGAGCGACGAGGCCGCCACCAAACTCATCTGGCTGGCCTTGCGCAACATCACCGCGAATTGGGGAAGTGCCGCGCACGACTGGAAGACGGCCATGAACCAGTTCGCTATCCTTTACGCAGATCGATTCGTTCGGCCCTCCGTGTAATTACTCAACCTGCCTTGAACACGGAAATCCTGACACCCCCCTGTCCAATCCAGTCGAGCTAATTCGGAAACCGCAGCCGAACAACGCGAGGACCGCCGCATTGCCCTCATCGAACCATCAGCAGAAGTTGCAGACGCAGATGATCCCGGGTCAGAGCGCGGTGCGCCGGACAGCGAGCTCGAGCGGGTTGTAACGGCCAGCAACTCTGCACTTCTGCCTCCCATCATCTGGCTGGCCGTCGAAACGGGCATGCGCCGGGGAGAGATCGTGTCGCTGCAATGGAAGCATGTTGATCTCAAACGCCGGGTCGCGCACTTGCCAGCCACGAAAAACGGAGCGGCACGCGACGTGCCATTATCCCCCCGAGCCATTGCGGTCCTTCAAGCTCTGCAAGGCAGTTGCGATGCAGCAGCAAAGCATGCCCCCAAAGTTGCCCCCATAAGTGATGGTGTAGGCGACGATAAGCGGAGAGTGTTCGAAATTCGCAGCGACGCCGTGACGAGAGCTTTCGAGCGTGCCGTAGCGCGTGCGCGTAAGAGCTACCTCGAAGAATGTCGGGAACTCAGCCGACGACCCGACGGGAAATTTCTTACAGACCTCCGCTTTCATGACCTCAGGCATGAAGCTACGTCTCGTCTGGCATCGATCTTTCCGCTGCACGAACTGACGAAGATTACCGGTCACAAAGATCCACGCATGTTGATGCGGTATTAGCACCCCCGCGCTGAAGATTTGGCGAAGAAGCTTCGATGAGACCGAAGTCCGCATATGGAACGCGTTGCTGGCATCGGCACACGGCGTCCCGGCGCGGCAGCGGCAGAAACGACGTCCAAAGTCTTGCGCATGGGGTCTTCGGTCATCAGTGTCTGCTGCCGATTGGGTGTCCTGCGTCATCAAGCATGGCGTCAATCTAGGCGGCAGGTGTCTTGAAGATGTCCACCTTGGTCTCCAAGCACCGCCGTAAGCTGATGTCATTGGCGCCCACGCCGAACCAGCTGTCGGGCTTCTGGAAGAAGTCTAGGCCGCGCCCAATCTTGATAGTCCAACCGTTGTCGATGCGGATCTCCCGGTCGTGCAGGTTCTCGTTCACCTTCACGTCCAGCGCCACGTCCAGTTCCAGCAAGCTTTGCTTGAGCTCGTCTAGGCGCGATGCCAGCTCCTGCACGTTGGTCGTATCGTCGTAGCTGGTGATCAGCAGGATGTTGCGGACGGAGGGGACCTTGATCACGGCTTCGCAGAAACGGACGAAGTTCTGCACCTGGTGCGTGGCGCGGATATACGGATCTTCGATGATTACCGACCGAGCGCCGCGCAGATACGCCAGCACGATGGACTCGTAGCTGTGGCCAGTGTCACCGTAGTGGATGGTGAAGTGCTGCTCGGTCGGCTCAGGCTCGCTTGACGTAACAATCGCCTGCGGAGTTGCAGAGGCCAGCGCGGTAGCTTCCGGCTCAACCACGGTAGCGACGGCCGATGGGGCCGCCGATGACGGCGCTGGCGCAGTTTGCTCCATCGGGACCAATGGAGGCACAGGCGTGCCGCCATGGATGCTGCGGCGGCTGGGCTCCAGCGTGGCCGTGGCGTTACGTGACTCGGGGCAGAACACCACAACCTCCCGTCCGGTGGCGCTGATGTACGACAGATTGATGCGCGCGTACTCGTCGTCCGTCTTGCGCTTGTTCATCTGCTCCTTCACGCGGCGCCGGCCTTCAACAGCGTAGGCCACGTATTCTTCGAACTCGGCGTCGGTCGGGCTGCCGTCGGGGTGCAGGATCTTCAGGAACGCACAGACGGTCTTCTTGATGCCCTTCTCGTCGCGCCCCTCCACCTCGCGACCCAGCTTAATGCGCTTGCTGACCTCTTCGTAGCGGTTGGTCTGCTTAAGTTGATGGTGGAAGGCTTCGGCCAAGTAGTCTGTGATGAAGCCGTAGCGGCTGGTCAAGAATTCGCTACTGTTCTTGGGCATCTCCCAGCCCGGCAGGTAACAGGCAAAGCGGTCCTGCACCGCCAGGTCGAATTCCTTGGGCAGCGGCTGGAACAGGTCGTACACCTCGGAGTGCACGATCTGGTCCACCGATAAGTCTAAGTTGCCCACGAAGGCCATGGACGCATCTGCGATCACTTCCACGCCGCGCGAGAAGCGCCCGTTGGCCATGAAGTCCTTCATGATCTGGATCGTGTCCGGGTCCTTCACCTTTAGGCCACCCACCTCGTCGAAGGCGACGGTGTCCCAGAACCCCACCAGGCCGATCTTGTGGCGCTGGCTGTTGTAGAACAAGACGGCCTTGGTGGCTTGGCCACCGCTGATCAGCGTGGAGTAAGGCGAGAACTCGCTAAAGAAGTACGACTTGCCCGTGCCGCGTGGACCCAACTCGATGAAGTTGTAGTTGGCCTCAATCAGCGGCGCCAGGCGAGCGATGTAGTGGAACTTGACCCGGGCTGACAACTTGCTGGGCTCCAGGCCTACCGAGCGCAGGATCACGTCCATCCACTCGTCGCGGGTGAAGCCGGCGCGGCCTTCGCAATAGCGACCAAAGTCAAAGCGACTGAGCTGGATAGGCCGCAGGTCTTCCACGTAGAAGGTGTACTTGTCGTCTTCCACCTCGTTGAAGGCCACGGTCACTTCCGCCCACAAGCCGCCTTGCAGCAGGCGGTCGTTGTCGCGATAGTACTTTTCGCTGATGGCCACGCGGCGCGAATCGAAATTCTCCAGCGCAGCCCAGTGCCGGCGGTCCTTCTCCACGTAGTTGACGTGCACCTTGTCGATGAACCGATGCCTGCCCTTGGTGGCCACGCGCGACTGGGCAGCGTTGGCGTCGTTGGGCCGTACGTAGTTCTCGTTCAACGTGTCCAGCACGGCTTCCATGCCGGCCTGGATCTCTGCCGGATCATCGCTGGCGCAGTAGCGGGCCAGCAAGAACTCCAGCACGAAGGTGGGCACGTTCGTGCCCTTCTTGATGCGGTGAAGCAGGTCCTTGCGCACCACCTTGCCGTCGAAGGCGGTGGCCAGCTTGCGGTCCAAGTCGTCTGGGCTGTATTCCATGGCTTACACCGTATAGTCGGTCGCCAGGTCGAGCTGGCTTAAGATCTCATTGGTCTTGGGGTCGAGCGCCTTCACCTTGAACTTGCCCTCGAATTCGAGCTGCATTCTCAAAGTCACTTGTACCTTCTCGCCCGCGTGCAGTGTGAGCGTACCGCTTGCCGCGTTGACGGCGCCACCTGCGCGCGCCTCACCCACCACATTGCCTTTGGCATCCTGTGCTTCCAGCAGGATCTCGACCGCGCTGTCGGCCGAGAACATGTCGGCGCCGTCCGCGGCCACGTCGATTACCGGCACGCGGGTCGTGACTTTTGTTGCGCCGTTCTTGTAGGCCAGCGAGACCACCGCACGGGTCAGCGCTGGCTGAGCCTGCACCTTCAGCTGCAGCGTCAACACCGGGACGACGGACTCCTGCAACGAGGCGCCGCCGTGGAAGTACTGCAGGCCCGCTCGGTAGGCGGCCAGCGTCAGTGGCCCGGCCACCTTGGCAAAGTCACCGCGCACGCCCAGCCGGTCAGCCGGCATCAGGTAGTGCGTGTTGCCCGCAACGCCATCGCCCAGCGCGCAACGATCGTGCTCGATCAGCCAACTGCCCTCGGGCTTGCCGCACACATCGCCCGCGCCGGCATGGGTGTTTATGAAGAAGCCGTGGTCGCTGGCGATCACCACATCTTGGAAGCCCGCCTCGGCGAGGCGGTGAATGGCCATGCGGATGCGGCGCAACGCGTTGGTGATTTCAGCGGGCGCGGTGTCGGGGTTGTTCTCGAAGTGGCTGTCGATTTCCACCGCGCGCAGCACCAGCAGGTCGGCATCTGCAGGCACCTCCAAACGGCCTCGCACATACTCCTCCAGGCGGCCCTCGGCGAAGCGCTGCCCGTAGCGCTTGCGCAGCAGGTCCATGCGCTGGGCCACGTTCGCCACCGGCTGATCGCCCAGCATGGGCGTCAGCCCGGCGGAGTCTCGGCGCAGGCTCAGCTGCTGGCCCGCACCCGGCAGCAAGGCCGCCATGCCCACCGGCGTGATGGTGGGCAGCGGCGCCAAGGCTGCTTGCAGTGCCACCACCCCGTCATCAGCCAGTTGCTGTTCCAGCGCCACGCCCAGCTCGTAGCGCAGTGCGTCGATCATCAGATAGGCCACTTTGTGGCCATGCTGTTGCAGCTTGAGCGCGACGAATCGGTCGAACACGTCGGCATTGGCCAGTTGGCCTACCAGTGGCCAGCCACCCGCCTGTAGATGGCGGGTGAAGGCCTGCTGAGTTTTCTCGGCCAAGCGGCCGTAGGCACGGCGCGCTTGCTGGCGCACCGGCTTCATCGCGTCTTGGATATCTTGCCATTCGAAGTCACCCAAGGCCTGCTCAAACTCGCGGTGCAGCCGATCTGCTTCGCGCAAGGAGCCGGTGTAGAACGCCAGCAAACGGGCCATGTCCTGATCGTGCTGGGGCAGCTGCTCTTCCAGCTCTTCACAACGAAGGCCCAGTTCTAGGGCAGCACGCAGCAGGTCCCACTTCAGGCGGCTCTCTCCACGCGCAGCCCACACCGAGCGACGCTGGTGGTCTAAGACGCTGCGCACTCCATCCACTTCATCCCGCAGCAAGGCCGCGATGCCACGCTCCAGCGCGCTCCGCTCCTCGAACGGGAAGGTCTCGCGTGGCCCCAAGTCTTGAATCGCGGCGCAGTGCTGGGCCAAGCCCAACTCCTGCTCCAGTTTCTGAGCACGGTCAATATAGACAGGTTGCGTCCGGTGGTCGTTGCGCAGGTCATCACACAGCGCAAAGATCACAGGCCGGCCGGCTTCGGGTGCCTTCGGCAAGTCGGCGAGACTGTGCGGCAACGGGCAAGGCAGGTCAAAGGCAAACTCGCTGAACAGCACGTAGCGCCACAGCTCTTCGGCGATGGACGACCAGGCCCGGCCCCGGGTCCGCAAAGTGAGGGTCAAGCTGCTCTTCAGCAGTTCACGCGCCTCGTTCACCCAAGTGTCGCTAGCCTTCAAGGCTTGTTCTTGCGCGGGGCTGGGCGCCATCAGCGCCAGCAAGATGTCGCGGCTGGACTCCGCCCCCAGCAGGGCACGCAAGGTGGGCCAACCTACCCCGCCGCCCAAGGCGTCGATCACCGCGAATGGCGGGTTCGGGTCGGCGTCGAACACCTTGCGCAGTTCCAGTATCTGGTCAGGCTTGGCGTTGAAGCACAGGCTCTCAAAGCGGTCGCCGTCACCATCGGGGAACACGCGGCCGCTGGCGGCGACGGCGCTGAACGGGTCCCTTTGCTTGGCCTCGTCGTCCACGGGGGCTGAGGCCGGCACATACACCAGCAATTGCTCGATCGCCCCTTGGCCTAGGTCCACCAAGGCTTGTGCGGCCTGCTCACGGCTGGTGATGCTGCTGGTGCCGGCATCCACCACGCGGCAATGCTCGCTTTCCATGCTGGTGCAGGTGCCGTGGTAGCGGCGTTCAGGGTCATAGACCACCAACACGCCCTTGTCGGCCATGCGGGGCGCCAGGATCTCCTGCTGGATGAAGGTTTCGATGCGCATCTTTCGTAGTCCCTGGGTCAGGTGTCGGCCTTCTTGCGGCCACGGGTCTTCTTGGGCGCCGCTTCCGGCTCGACGTACAACTCTTCCAGCCCGTGGGCGATGGCGAGGCTCTTGTCCGTCTTGCACTTCTCGCGCACGCGGTCAGGCCAATAGGCCATCGCGAGGTGCGCCCAGTCGTAGTCGCCCTTCTGCAGCTTGGCCCAAGTGTCTTTGAGCACCTTTTGCCACGGCTTGAAATGGAACAGCGGCCACAATGGTGCCGCGCTGATCTGCACGCCGTCGTCATGATTGGGCTTGTAGGTGGGCGCGAGCTTGAGCAGGGTGTCGCGCAGCTCGAACAACTCCAGCTCGAAGGTTTGCAAGGTCTCCAACTGCTTTTCGTCGTCACGCGTGCGGACAGAACCCTTGTTGCGCAGCGCCGCTACGTCCGCGCCGACCTGTTTGAGCTTGGGCTCAACGAAGTCGTTAATGGCAGTATAAAGCGTCTGGCTGGTGACTCTGGGGTAATAGAACCATAACGTGTAGGTGCCGGAAGTGGTGGACAATGGCCAGTAGATTGGTGCTTTTCGATTGCTCTTTGTGTATCGCTTGAGGTGGTCGGCAAAGAATCCGCTCGAACGACGGAAATAGTCGCGAAGGGATTTTGTACCTAACTGCGCAGATGAACCCTCTTCGATCGCATCAGCGCGATCCCTCCAAATCACACGAAGGGCATTTCTCACCTGCTCGACAATATCCCCAGGATGACCTTCGTCTTCGACGAGTACTCCCGACCACGGAATAACCAGCGGATAACCGACCGGTAGTTCATGTTCAAGCGCCGGCAGTCCTATTTCGTTTTGCAGCATTCCTGGTGGGCATACTGGTAACGGCGCAAACGGATCAGCTAACGGCTCCGGCTGACGCTCGCCCGTCGCAAAACGAATATCCCAACGCCCGAAAGCACAGCCCAACAAGTAAGAATTGTGTGCTTCTTCTGTGGCGTAAGCCGACGTATCCAGAACAAAATCAGAATCTTCGTCAGAGGATTCCCCTTCGTCATTCCCGATGACAGCTCCGTGCTGATGAACAATAGCTTCGATTAAATCGCGCTCGACGGCCCCAGCCTGCTTTGGCGTAAAGCCATAGGCATCCGCAACGAAGCGTTCACCTTTTTCACCGATGAGGCTATGTCGATCGAAAGCAAGTGCAGTGCCACTGCCTGAATAGTCACAAATCTTGGCGGGCAATACGAACTCGTGGAATGGTTCGAAGTTTTGATAGGCCTGACGTCGCTTTTCAACCTCACCGGTGATTAGATTCGTAAAATATTCTTTTGACTCATCGGTCAACGGCGGCCAAGGCAGCATCTTGACGTTCTCTACCAAGAAGTTAGGACGCTGCCAAAATTCCGCATAGAAACGCATGAATGCCGAGGCGAGGCGCGACGCGCACACTCCCAATGCCTCGGCTTCGCGTCCAGGGTCAGGGAATGCCATATAGCGGCTGACCGAAGGAATGCAATTGCTGGGAATAACGTAGGGGTAGAAACGGACTGCGCGGCGCGTCCAGCTGAAGCCGGGGCGATAATAGAATCCGATGTTCTGCGGACGCGAACGCAATTTCCCTTTACCGTCAGTAAAGTTGCGCAGCTCGAGGCCTCTATCATGCCAATTGATTTTCAGAGTAATTGGCGAATACCAAGGCTGCGAAGCACCGGCCTTTACATGAAATGCCCAGCGAGGAGTGCCTTCAGCACGCCTCCGAAAATATGCCTGCACGACCGGATCATCAAAGCTGCAAAACGCCTCTTCATTTGTAGGGTAGTAACAGAACTGGGTATCTTTCGGCGCAACCTCCCATACGGCGCGAACAAATCTCGGATCATCACCTGTAGCTAGCCCTTGACGCACGTTCCCAACGCTTGGCTCGAAGCGCTCTTCGGAGTCAAACTGCTTGATCGTCTCGGCATCCACCCAATACACAAAAGGGGAATCCGGCAACAGATCGAAGGTCTTTCTTTCCGCCTTAAATAATCTCGTGTCTGCGAGCCCTTTGCGATGATTTTCCACACATCCATTCAAGGCCAGATAGCGATCGTCGTCAGCGATTGCACGAATGACCTTTGTTGCTGGGAGCGCGGCGCCACGCTCCAGTACATACGCTGCAGCCTCGACCATGGCGTCATCCATTACGCCCTGTCCTAGATCGGCAATCACGTCGACACCAGAATGACCCAGTACAACTTTTTCGCGCCACTCGGTAAAACTCGTCAAGAAGAAGCAGGTTCGTGAGGTAATGGCCCCAAGTCGACCGCCGCGCCGAAGCAAACCCAATCCACGATCGACAAAAATGCCAAGGAGGTCGTTTCGCGAATCAGGGTAGTATTCAGTCAGATACTCTTTCGTACCCAGAGAAAGCGCGCCAAAGGGTGGGTTCATTACCACCACATCGAAAACCTCTCGGCACAAATCAATGAGACGCAACCCCTGTAGTGCATCCTGCGCAAACAGTCGCCCTTGGTAGGTGGATTTTGCTGCGCGGGCAAAATCCGTGAGTGCCTCATGTAGGCGTGCCTCGGCCTGTTGCCAGCTCTCTTGCTCCTGCTGCGCAAACAAGTCTGCACCGGTCCCTAGATAAACCTTGCGGATTAACTGCGGCAACTCCCTCTCGACCTGCTGCAGCACGCCGAGCTCTGGCAGGCCCCTGAGCAAATGCAGGGTCTTCTCGAACAGTTCGGCATCGCGCGGCTCAAGGTTTGCCGCGATCTGCTGGCGCAACTCCCACTCTGCCGGCGGCGCAATGGCTGCGACCACGTGGCCCCGCCCGATCTGTGGGCGGTCTTTAACTTTGACGCCCTCGTCGTGCCAAACGCGCTGCGCCCGCAGCCACAGCGCCAGCGAGGCAATTTGGGCAGCGCGCGGGTCGATGTCCACGCCGTAGATGTTGTGCTCGATCACCAGACGCGGCACGTCGCGCAGGTAGGCCTGCTGATCGGCATATGTCTTGCAGAGCGGCAGAAAGCCCGCTGCAGGCTCAGTGCTGGTGTCCAGACTACCCGAGCCGTGGATTTGCTCCCAATCCCAAGCCTCGCGGTAGATGGCTACGAACAGGTCGAAGGCATAGAGCCCGAAGTGCATCGAGCCGCAGGCCGGGTCGAGCAGCTTCAGGGTGCGCGGGTCGCGCAGGCGCAGCGCAGCAGGCGGCTGTTCGTCGGGCTTGACCAAGAGGTATTGGCAGCGTTCACGTAAGCTAGTCTGCCCGCCGGTCGCGTTGAACCACAGGCGGCCCAAGGTGTTGTCCACCAGAAACTCGACCACGTAGCGTGGGGTAAAGAACTGGTTGCGCACAGCCAGCTCTCGGCTGTTGCGCGGCGCCTGGCTGGCGTCGCGCATGGCCTTGCGTTCTTCCTTGCTGTTGAAGTACTGGTAGATCCAGCCGATCGTTTCGTCCTGCGGCCAGAGCGGCTGTATCTCGTGGTGGTTGAGTGCGGCCAGCACTTGGAGCAAGGCCGCTTCGCGTGGGAACAGGCGTCCCTGCGGCGCAAAGCGGTCAAACAGCGCGGGTAGCTCATGCGCAAACTCATCGAACAGGCTGAACAGAAAGGCCTGATAGGCCTCACCGGTTTCGCCCAGCGCGCTGCCAGCCACCACCTTGTACAGTTCAAAGGCCTTGGACTGCTGGCCCTGGCTGACTGCGGGCAGCAGCACGCCGCGAGCCTCCATAGTCAAGAGCGCGGCAAGGCGGTTCAATACTGTGAATGCTTGCTCGCGTACGATGCGGTCGATGAGGGGCACACGGTGATCAGCGCTGTCGGCCAACCCTTCAGAGGCCAGGTAGTGCGCCAAGGTTTGTCGCAGAAGGTCGGCCGCTTCGCGCTCGGCAGCGGAGAGGTGCGTCAGCCTCTCAAGCGGTGTCACCTCGCCGGTACTGGGGTCCAAGCCATAGGTCTGCTGAACCTGGATGCGGAACTCGTCGGTCAGCAGGCCGCGGCATTCGGTGACCAGCTTCTGCAGCCGGGCCCGGGTCTTGTCATCAAAGGCCATGGGATCAGTCTTCCAGCTTCAGGTCCAGTTCGAAGGCGTGGGCATAGCTCAGCTCAGCGCGCACACGCTGCAGCTCTTTGATCAGCGTATCCAGGTCGGCCAAGGTGGTGATGTGGCCACGGGCTTTGACCTTGCGCTGCACGGCAGGCTTGGGCTCATCTTTGCCCCCTGCACCGCCAGCCTTGATCTCGGTCTCGGCCTTCATGCGGGCTTGCACCCGCTCGCGGCCAAGCCGCTCTACGCGCGCTTTGGCGTCTTGCGCCTGGGTCTGGATGACGAAATCCTGGTTCACCAGGGTGCGCAGACCTTGGGCGTCTGGGCTGGCTTGCAGGGCCAGGCCGTCTAAGCTGGCCAGCAGCTCTTGCTGTTCTTGCTGGGTCAGCTCCACCCATTCGGGCACACGTTGCACATCGGCCGCCACCTGCTTCAGGCGCTCTGCCTGTGTGGCTTGCAGGGTCAAGGCCGAATCCCGCACACGCGCCCGCAGAGTCGTTAGGCTGCTGTTGAGATCAGCGGCGGCACGGTAGAAGTTTTCTAGGCCCAACTGGGCCTCCAGCTGGCTGAAGGGTTCAGCCAGGTCAGCCTTCAGCGCCGCGGGTTCACCGGTGTCGGGTAGGCCGTCCAGCAGGTTGCGCAGCGCGCGCAGGTCGCGAAGCGTGGTCTCAAGACCTTGCTCCAGCGATTGGCGCAGCTCGGCCGCCCACTTCAGGCTAGCATAGAGGGGCGACTCGGACTTGCCCAGGCGTTGGGGCGCGTCGGATGCATCCGTGAGCAGCACATCGGCGATCTCGCGGCCCAAGGTGTCCAGACGGTCTTCACCGGGCAGGCCCAAGCTCTTCAGCTTCTCAGCCAAAGGCGCATAGCGGTTCTGCAGACCGGGGAAGAGGCGCACGGTGGCTTTGCTGATGTCGTCTTCCAGTGGCACGACCAGCTCACCACTGAGCTCGGTGAGGCGGTCTGCGGCCAGCGCCAGCATCTCCATGGAAGGCTTGTCTTCGCGCAGTGACAGGCCCACGTTCTTGAAGCTGTTGTTGGTCTTCAGCGCATCCACGGCCTGCTGGCCGTTCACGGTGACCTCACGCCCGGCCACCTTCAGCTTTACCTCACCGGCCACCAGCAGCGCCGCGACCAGATAGCGTAGGGTGTCGGGTGACCAGCCGAAGGGGGCATCAGCGAATCGCTCGGACAGGCTCTTGCCATCGATCGGGCTGGTGCGCTCGATGGTGTCACGGATGCTGACCAGGGCCTTGTAATCCACCTTCACCGATGGTTTGCCGGCCTTCACCTGGACAAGGCTGAGCGGGTCGATCAGTGAGGTGATGGCGGCCAGATTGCCAGCGCGCAGAAAGCGTTCGGCCGTGTCAGTGGCCACGCGCACCGGGGCTTCTGCATAGCGCTCGAACACCTGCTCGGCTACACTGGCTAGGTGCTTGCGGGCGGCGTCCAAGAGCTCAGGCGCCAGCGATTCCACCGCAGAGACCTGGCCGCGGAAGATGTACGAGCCTTGAACCAGGCTGCGGCGAATCAAGCGCTGGAGTTCGCCCTCTAGACGGCCGGCACGGTCCAACTGGCCGTTGCAGTAATCCTTGATCTCTTGGTCTGGGTCGTTGCGGTGCTTGTTGGCGATCTCGCGGCAACGGAAAATGTCGGCCGTAAGTTCTTCGATCTCGGGCGTGGTGCGGCCGATCAGGTAGACTTGATACTTGCTGGAAGTTTGGCGCGATTCGTCTTGAAGCTGGGTGCGAGTGGCCTCGTACTCCTTTGGGTCACACATCTCCACCAACGTCTGGATGGTGTTGCGATCACCCGCAAGTGCTGTTGGCAGGCCGCCAGCACTCTGCGCCTTCAGGCCCGTTTGCACCGCCAGTGAGCCGTTAAGCTGCGTGCTGGGCAGCGGGGTATAGACCTCGGTAAGCGCAGCATTCGCTAAACGCTTGAGTTCCACGGCACGTAGAGGGATCTGGCTCCGCTCTTGCTCGACGCTGTTCAACTTCTCGCTGAAGAAGCGCAGCTGGCCGTCTTGCTCGCCGAAGGGTACAAAGCGGTCGGCAATCAGCTCCTCGATGGCGCGGTTCACGTCCTCGGCACGGCTGGCCAGGGAGACGCCGTCGTGCATCAGGCCGGCCACGTTCTGGCGCGTGACAGGCAGATTGCCGAGGATTTGCAGGATGGCCACGGTTTTGGCCACCTGGTGATGCAGCGGCGAGCTGGAAAAGCGGTTGCGGCAGACCTCTTGCACCGGCTTGTACAGGTTGGGGAAGGCGCGCTGGATGTCCTTCTCTAGTGCGTCGAACAGGGTGGCGGTGGTGGCCAGCCAGCCCACAGCATGGTCGGCCACGGCGGTGCGGCCACCGTCGCGCTCAATCAGGATGTCCTGAATCACCTTGATCGCCGAACGCAGGCCAATGCCGCCGGTGGAGCGTGCCAGCGCGCCCAGCAGATGCAGCAAGATGTCGAAGTGCGCAGGCAGGAAGGGGTACAAATCGACGAAGGTCTTGCGATCGAAATCGGCGCCAAAGGCGCGGGCGTCTTCCAGCTTGGTGTGGTGGCGCAAGGCTTGGCCGTGTTGGTCAAACAGCGCACCCAAGGCCTGCGCCCCCTCAGGAGACTTGCCCAGCAAGCGGGTGAAGCAGATCTCCTTGATGTCGTTTGCCTCCAGGTCGATCTGGATGGGGAAGCGGTCTTTCAGCTTGAACAGTTGGGGGGAGTTTAGAGCGGCACGGGGATCATCTTCGGTCAACGTTTGCTGCGCCGTACCGATGATCCACACCTTGCCGCCACCGAGAGCCTTGAGGTTCTTCGACAGGCCGTCGAGGTTGAGGATCAGGTTCTGGCGCGAGCCCACGTACTGGCCCACCTCGTCGATGATGAAGATGATGTAGTCCTTGCCCGAGGCTTCGCGGGCAATGGCCAGCATCTCCTTGACCCGATCGTTCTCGAACACCACCACATCGCTAGTTTCAGTGGTGAAGGAGCTTTCGGTCTTGAACAGCGTGGGGTAGAGCTGGTGCGCGATGGTGGGCACCAGGCTGTCCACTACCAGTTCGTCGTCGCGGTACTGTGACCATGGCTCACCGCCGGTGGCTTCCTCAAATAGCTTCAGGAACTCGTCGTAGCGGCTTTCGCGGCGCAGCTTGCGCTCCAACGCGGCCACCTTCAGGTTGCGCGAGTAGCCTGCCCACTGCAACACCTTGTAGAACAGTACCGTGGAGACTTCTTCCATCGTGGCGCCGGCCAGCTGTTCGCTCGCCAAGTCAAGCAGCAGCACGGCGGCCGGGAAGCGCTTGGCGACGGTGCTGAGCAGCTGGCGCGTGGCGGTTCGCTTCAGGCGGTCTTGCAGGTGCTGGCGGAACGGGACGCCGTCGATCTGGATATGGTCGTCAAACGCCAAGCCCAGATACTTGGTGAACGAGCTCTTGCCCGAGCCATAGAAGCCCGATACCCACACACCAACTTCGTTTTCACCGCCGGCATCCATGGCGGCCTGCATCTTAAGCAGCAGCTTGTTGAACTGCTCGTCAATGCTGTCGGTCACCACGTACTCGGACACCTCCTTCTTTAGGCGCTCTTCCTGCGAGACGCCATAGGCGATGACCTTTTCGATGCTGCGGTAGATGTCCCGGGACGGGTCAAACAGTTGCTTGATGTTCATGACTTGCTTCTCTCGGGGTCAGCCGCCAACGTGGACTGAACGGTAGTTGCCGTCCTCGGGGTAGAACCCGAGAAACTTCAGGCGCGTTTTGCCGGTGCGAACGCCGGGGTAGAGGAACACTGTGGGTACATGAAACTTGCCTTGCAGTTGGCCCTCGATGACGCCAATGCGCATGTAGGGATGCAAGGCTTCGAGGTCGGTCACTAGCAGGATGCTGCGGGGCTTGCCTTCCAGCTCCTCCAACTTGGCCTCCAGCCGCTTCTGTAGTGCACCTGTGGCGACCGCGTTGGCCAGCGACTTGTTGGTCTTGTCCCAAGCCTGCGGCGCCTTCTGATCGGCCACAACCCAGACCTTGCGCATGGGTGCTTGCGCCAGGATCTCGCCAACCTCCTTGGCGATGGAGAACTGGTGGACATCCCAGCCTTCGTTCGTCAACCTACTGGCCCAAGCCGCGTGCCGCCGCTTTACGTCAAGGATTTGCTCCGGGTGAAAGACCAGGTAGAAGATCGGCTCGAAGCTGGCATGACCGAACTCGCGGCCATGCTTTACGCGTTCAATCAGCTCGTTGAAATCATGATCGAGTGAGGACATCGATCAGCTCCCCTTTGGTTTTGTAGTTCCAGCCGATGTGCACCACGTCTCCGGCGGCTTGCAGGATCAGATAGCCCTGCAGCGAAAGCCGCTTGAGGACATCTCGCACATCGTTGGGTTGAAGGCCAAGCAGCTGCCAGTCTTCGTGTCCGACGATCTGGTTGTCGGCCAAGCCTTGGAACTTCAAATCATAAGCTAGGTAGGCGGCCACGCGGTCTTGAACCCGGAGTGCCTGTATCCGCCGCAACCCTCTGATGTTCTTAGACAGCAGCTCGTAGTCAGCGCAGCAGCTGAGCAGGTAGTTGCACATCCGGCGGATGGTGCTGTCAGACCAGGGCTTCTGGGTTCGGCCAGCGCGGATTCCACGGAGCACAAACTCTTTGGCGTCCTCTGAGGTTAGCCCATCACGGCCAGCGGCATACCGGGGCCAGTAGAGCTGGGTGACGAAGTCGCTCAGGACCAGATTGGCGCGTGCGGTATAGAGCAACAGCAACTGCAGAAGCTCGGCCCGGCAGACGTGCTCAGCAAGACGTTTCAACATCCATGCGGCGTCGGGCTCGCGAAGGTAGCGGGGTGCGAAACACTCGATCACCACGTTGCGAAGCCTGCGCGCCGTGACGCGCGGGAACAGCCCAGATTCAAGCGCACGAGCCAGGAGCCCCTGGGGCTCCATGCCTTGCTCATAGAGGGACAGAAGCAGCCGAGTCTCTTCAACGAGGCCCGCACCAGCTGCCAACTGACTTGTGTAGAAGGGTGGGCGAGCCACTATGCCTCCCGCACGAACGGGAAGGTCTTGATGCCCTTACGGAATCCATCGAGATACACACCTGCAATGGCTCCGAGCAGCGCCTCCGCATCATCGACGAATTCGCCCGCCATAACCTGCGCGCCTTCACTGGCGGCAACAGGAGCCGAGAGGACTTCAAGCCGGGCCAGTGCTGCGTCTGGCGCTGTCAGATGTTGGCGCAGTTGTTCAACGAACGTGATTTCGGCCAGCGCGGCCGCGACACCTTGCTCGAGAACCTCCGGAAGACGAAATAGGTGATGGGTTCGGCCGACGCCTATGGCTTCGTCATGCACTCGCGCTGCAGCCGTGGTGACCCCGTTGCATTGGGCTTGAAACGCGGTTCGGGCGAACACCGGTGCTAGGAACGCCGATGCGCGCGACCCGAAGAATTGGCTGGCAAACCAGGCGGCGTGCTGCTCGGCCAAGTAGCCCACGAGGACGCGGATCTCTGCCGCGGATTCGAAAACGTTGGTCATGCTCTATTAGTGTTCTTGACGGCATGCATGCCGTTGGCGATGCGCGACGCAGCGCGCATTGACTGCGCACCGTTCGCAAGCTCCAAGCAACTCAGGCGCGCCCTCCCCTCCCGCCGGGTACCTTTGTTTCAGGTCACTACACCTTTGGGGCGAGGCAATTCGCTGGGCCGTTGCATTAGGCAATTCGATGGTTCGACCGGTGCCCGAGGCCCAAGTGGGGCCGCCACCGTGGCCGGTGAAACGCTTACGCATTGGCTTTATCCGCTGCCGAAGGCAGAGAGGCCTGCGGCACTTCCTCGTCTGGCACGTAAACGGCTACATCGCTGACGCCGCACCCGAAGAAGCGACAAAGGGCGTCGATGTTGTTCAACGTTGCGTTGTAGCCCCGCAAATTGACCATCCTGTAGAGGGCGGTCCGATGGAGGCCCGTGGCCTCGGCCACCTCTTTTAGTTCGACGCGCTGCCCACGCTTGAATGTCGCTTCGGCCATCAATTCGGCTAGTCGCAGTCTGATCCCGGTATTCCAGTGAGTCTTTTGGCCTTTCTTCATTCTACCGAAAATGTTGCATATATGCGACATTTCGTGCCATTATTCAACCTTCGCACCGCGATTCTTGGCGGGCAAGTGAGCAGGGCGCACGCCGCGCACAACGCGCGCCAGGCGAAATATAGCGCCGCACTTCGTTCTGCTCCTGATTGCCAAGCTTAACGCTTCCGCTTGATTCATCGATTAGCGGACACGAAGATAGAAATCCACCTTCTTCCGAACCCCATTTGTCGCCTGTTCGCGAATCGACCGTTTATTGGACGCGGGCAGGCACCCAGCCCCCCCCCATTCTCATCGGTCGCGGTCTGACTACTGCCGCCACCTTTCGCGGCTAAGCGGTATCGCCGTCGGCTCCGCTCTGAATAAGAGAATGCGTGCGTGGCTAGGTCTGCAGCGCGGCTCTTCATAGAGCTGCTGGATGACCTTGGCCGGACTGCGCTTTCCGTATCTTTCAAGTTCCTCACCTGTTTCTCCAGTGCCTCGATCTTGGCAAGATACGGCCATAGTTCATCCATAATACGGTCCTCACGTTCCTTTAATTGCTTGACTAGGAACGCGTATTCCCGCTCGTACCGCTGTCTAGCGACCCGTGTATCGGACCATGCACGTTCAAGGGGCCCGCTTTCTCTTCTCAGCTTGCGCAACTCGCGTATAGCGGCCTTTAGATGTGCCTCGTCTGCCAATTCGGTGGCCAGTTCGGAATTCATCATGGGCCTTTTGCTCATGGCTCGATTGATTGGTGGACTCGTTCACGGCTCAAGAGCGTCTTCAATCCATCTTCAGCGCGCGCGAAAACGCCAACGGAAGTTTAGGTCAGGATACGTGACGTACGCACGGCGCGTTCTGCCGTCCATGAGGGGGAGATGTTGATTTGCACGGAATCCTGACCCACGATTTGCATTGAATTCTGACCCACCCGTTGGACCAGCTTTGGGGTTATTCGGTGGGTATCCTTGCTTTCTTTATCTCCTTTTTTGGTTGTGTTGTACTGTTTCTGAAACGATAGCTATCGTTGCCTGTTTCTACAATGTGGCAGTGGTGCGTAAGACGGTCGAGCAGCGCGGTCGTCATCTTGGCATCGGCAAACACGCTGGCCCATTCGGCGAAGCTCAGATTGGTCGTGATGATGACGCTGGTTCGCTCATAAAGCTTGCTAAGCAGATGGAACAGCAACGCACCGCCGGTCTGTGCTGAATGGCAGATAACCAAGTTCATCGAGCACTACGAGATCGGCGTACATGAGTCGTGTTGCAAGCTGCCCAGGCTTGCCGCCAAGCTTCTCCTGTTCGAGTGCGTTGACCAGTTCGATTGTGGAGAAGAAACGCACGCGGCGGCGATAATGTTCGAGCGCCTGCACACCGATCGCGGTTGCCAGATGAGTCTTTCCCGTACCGGGTCCGCCCACCAGAACGATGTTGTGCGCCGAGTCAATGAAGTCACACCGATACAGCTGCCGCACCAGCGCTTCATTGGCGTCGCTGCAACTGAAGTCGAACCCGCCGATGTCGCGATACACCGGGAAGCGCGCAGCCTTCATCTGGTACGCGAGTGAACGCACTTCGCGCTCTGCGATTTCCGCCTTGAGCAGCCCGGCGAGCACCAGTGCGGCCGACTTGTAGGCCGGCGAGTCTTGTGCCGCGAGCTCGCCTAACGCCTGTGCCATCCCGTGCAGCTTGAGTGACTTGAGCATCTGCATCATGGCGTCAGGCTGCATGGTTATCCTCCCGATCCCGCAGGCGGTCATAGCGGCCGACGTTGGCCTGCGGCTCCACTTTCAGTGCAAAGGCCTGCGGCGTCTCCAGCGGCGGCACAGGAGGGCTGTCGAGCAGCCGGCTCAGGATGTTCAGCACCGTCTGCTTGTTGGGTGCCCCGGCCTCGAACGCCAGTTCGACCGCTGCAAGTACCATCTGTTCGTCGTGCAGCACCACCAGCGCCAGAATCTCGACCATTTCCCGGTCACCATCCGGACGCTTCAGCAGCACACCTTGCAGCTTGCGGAAGCCATCCGGAAACTCAGCGAAGGGGGCGCCATTGCGAAGCGCTCCCGGTTTGCGCTGCAGGACTGCCAGGTAGTGACGCCAGTCGTAGATGGTCTCGCCGCGATCATGGCTGCGATTGATACGCCGGTCGTGCTCGGCGATCACCTGGCCCTCGGCGACGAACACGAGCTTTGCCGCGTAGACGCGCAGGCTGACAGGCCGGTTGGCGAACGACGCAGGCACGCTGTAGCGGTTGCGCTCGAAGCTCACCAGGCAGGTTGGTGAGACGGGTTTGACGTGTTCGACGAAACCATCGAACGGCTGGCCCACCGGCATCAGGTGCGGGCGCTCGGCCGACCACGCATCCCAGATCGTCATGTCCTGTTCCGGGTGCCGTGTCTGCTGCCACAGCAGCACGCACTGGTCGGCCAGCCAGTCGTTTAGCGCAGCGAGCGAACCGAACCCCGGCACCTTCTGCCAGAGGCGGTGGCGGCTGTCCTGGACGTTCTTCTCAATCTGCCCTTTCTCCCAGCCGGAGGCGACGTTGCAGAATTCGGCGTCGAACAGGTAGTGACTCACCATCGCACTAAACCGCGCGTTGACCTCACGCACCTTGCCAGGGCGCACCCTGTCGACGGCGGTCTTCATGTTGTCGTAGATGCCGCGGCGTGGAATGCCGCCCCAGGCGACGAACGCATGATGATGCGCGTCGAACAGCATCTCGTGAGTCTGCAGCAAATAGGCACGCAGGAAGAAGGCACGGCTGTGGCTGAGCTTGAGCTGTGCGACCTGCAGCTTGGTGCGCTCGCCGTTGATAACGGCCCAGTCCTCGCTCCAGTCAAACTGGAATGCCTCGCCGGCGGCAAATCGTAGCCGAACGAAGGTTCCGCGTCCCGTCGTCCTGGCCTGCTCGTGCTGTTCCTGTCGCCAGCGCCGGGCGAACGCCGCCACACGGTCATAGGAGCCCGTAAAGCCTAATGCGCACAGGTCCGCATGAATCTGTTTGAGAGTCCTGCGCTGCTTGCGCGGCCGGCTCGCCTCGGTCTTGAGCCAGCCTGCGAGCTTCGCCGCGAACCCGTCAAGCTTGCTGGGGCTTGTGGCGTTCGGGATAGGCCGGCAGGACCGTACCGGCCCGTATGTAGCGTCTGACCGTGTTTCTGGACACGCCCAGTCGCTTGGCAATCTCGCGTAACGAGACATGATCGCGAAAGTGCCAGCGTCGGATGATGCTCAATATAGCCACGTCGATCACTCCGTTCCCCTGCCCGTTGCCGAGCAGGTCAGTGTTCTACGTGGGTCAATATTCGATGCAAATTACCGCGCAGGGTGGGTCAGGATTCCGTGCAAATCAACAACCCCTGATAAGAGGGCGGGGCGAATGTTCTGAAATTCATCTTTCCGACATTCCCACCGATCTCAAGGTCAAGATCGAAAATCTAGACTCCGTCAAGCGGTGTGTTCATTTTTTGCTCGATGTCTCGACGATCAAGGGCCTGAGAATACCGGGATATTCTCCAATTTCTTGGGATCCGCCCGGAAGGACGAACCGATAAGCAATCGCCCTGCTCGTGTCCGGCATGCTGGCATCGGGCGACCCTCGCAACGTCTCAACAAGAAAAACAGAGCCACTGATAAATGAACCGAACCCCATCATCAGCAATATGTAGGTAACCCCGCGAACGTATATGCGATTTATGAATGGTTCGTGTGATTGCTCTATAGGTTTATGGTCGAGTGCGAATGCATGAATGTAGATCATTTGCCGCTCGTCCTCGGTTGCGCTAATTGGCCAGCGCCAGATCATGTTCAGGAAAGCGCAAATCAGCCCGGCAACATAAAAGCCGGTTACACGGCTTATTGTGCCGAATTCACCCGCTGGAATCACGTTTGCGGCAATTGCCGAAGCCGTTGCCGCCAAGCCAGCGCCATTGAGGATGACAACGTGCTTTATAACTTCGCGGCCCCATTCGATGGTCTCCCGGAACGATGCTTCCGCGCCAAGTCGAAGGGACCACATCCATTGTTCGCGTTGCACGTCGGGCTGTCAGACGCATAGATTTCGATTTCCTTGCTCACACAATCCCCTGTTCGCTGAGGCTTTCAATTGTGCCAGAACGCCCAAGTGAATATGCGGCATGCGATTTCGGCGGCGGCCAACCCCGCAACGAGTGGGACTGCGAGTGATCCGCGCTGCGTTGTCGACTGACCGAAAGTGGGCGATCACCGTGGCATCATGTCTCGCCCCGATGGGAAAAACGCCCCCGCCGCTCGTTGAGCGAGGTTTTCAGGGAGCCTCTTCCCTAACCGATGCTCACGAACGGCTTGTGGAGCGGTCTGAGCGGTCGATTTTTCGCGATCTTGACTCTCGGGAGAAGTCCTAGCAAACAGAATCGGCCGAACTCGGTCCGAGCATGGCCAATCGTGACGGGCCGGCGGTTGCAGTTAGATTGGTTACCGTTTCGCCACAGCCCCACGCTATAAAACAGTCAACGACACAATGTAAAACGCGGTTCTGAGTGCGGCGGAGCGGTAAAGCCAATTGCAACGGCGACGATCGAGACCCGAAGCAGTCGGTTGTGGCCGACGTGGAGCTGCCATTCGGGTTGTCGTCTCGCCTGACCAGTTGTCGACGCTCGGCCGTCGCCCGTGAGACGGCCGTGTGCGCACGCAGACCGGCCATACTCGGCCGTCGAACCGTAGCTAGGCGGAGGCCATCTCATCCTGTCTTTCGCCTGAGAGGAACAGCAGCTTTTCGCGATCCTCATCCCTGAGGGAGAACCCCCATCTTTTTTCCATGAACCTCAGCAGACATTCACCGCGCTTGCGGATTTGCTCCGGTCCCCAATCATCGTTCTCCGCCACTTTGATTTCCGAATGCGACCCATCGGAATAGCCGTTACGGATCTTGACGCCCGACGTGTCGTACTTTGGCTGCTTCTTGTCGTAGAACGCGTCGTTCTGAAGCGAAGCATTGATCGACATGGAAAGCAGAAGGAGATTCCCGAGCGATCCGGCATAGCGTGTCTTGTCCTTTTGAGAAAGGTCCACGAACGCAGCATTCCAGTCCGCCCCAGGAGTCTGTGGATAGATATGCTCGATCGAAATACGGTCGCTTCCTGACTTCAGTAAGTCCTCCCACTCCACCTTCTGTTGTCGGCTGCCGTGCCGAAGGTGTTGCTCGTATTCGTAAAGGAAGTACCTCAAACCCGACCAGCCATAATATCCCGTACCTGCATCGAATTTTTTGAAGAGGAGGCCGTGAAAGTAATCGATCCAGAGCTTGCCGTCCTCGTCGAAGGCATACGTCAGCAAGTCATCTAGGCGTTGCACGATTTCCGGAAGCGTCGTTTCGCGCCGATTCAGGTCTCGTGCGGCCTTATAGAATACACTGCTCCCATAGTTTGAGCGCGCAGAGCCGATCCGGAACGCGATAAAGATGAAGCGCTCGATTTTCTCGAAGATCCAGAGCCTGTGTGCTTCTTCTTCCACAGACTTCAGCACCACCATAACCAACGGACGGAAATACCCCATCCCGATTCGATTCAGGCGGTCAAGTGCGTTCCGCTCGGCGGCCGACATGTCGATCGCGAGATGCGGATAGAACGAGTTGAACCAATGTTGAGCAGACTGGCGGAGGCTACCGACGAAATCCCTGATGTGTTCGGGCGCAAGCTTGCTTCCATACGATGTAACTGGTTTCTCCAGAGTTTCGGTAATCGCGTCATCCGCGTCATCCATGTGGGTTTCTGAGCGCTGCTCCTCGACAGTTTCCAGTGTCACAGCTCTCTCGACCAAGTCGTGTACGTTCTGAGACGTGAAATGTTCGTCCAGCAGGAAGTGTGCGTAGTCGCGGCCGGTATCGCGTGAATACTTGAAGTAGCTGATCCAGTGGGCGCGAAGGAAGTCGTCGTCGTTCAGGGGACGGGTTTTGTTGCGACCGAGCTGGTAATACACTTCTTTCCATGCGTCGTTGATGTGATCGCGAAGGGCCTTTTTGCCTGCCGCATCAACCTGCTCGTCCTCGTACAAGGTCGTGAGATAAATGAGCCGGTTCTTCAACAGTTCGAGGTCGGAAAGCTTCTTTCCACGATTGTTCATCGTCTCGAAAGCCACGAATACATCAAACTCATCGCCGATCGAGTACTCGTTGACGAGGAGACGCTTGGTTAGTCTCTTGAACAGATCGGCCAGACCTGGGGAACCATTGATTTGATGGAATGCTGCAATCTGCTCGGAAAAGTATTTGATCGCGTTGTCGAGATTCAACGTATAGAACGTCTCTTGCAGTTGCTTCCCATCAGGTTCACCCAAAATTTGGAAGCGGAGGAATTCGTCACTGGGATTGTCCTCGGTGTAACCGAACAGATATGTCCGGAATCCACCCCTCGGGTTCGTTCGAAAAAGGTAGCGTTCCTCGACGTCTGAAAGTGTCATGCTATCGGTGACGTAGATTTCCTTCGGCAGCTTTTCCTTATGTTGAGGAAGCTTGTGGAAGAAATTCACGAAGGCCTGGATAAAGATCACGAAGGTCGTCAGGCGCTGCTGACCGTCAACGACGTGATAAAGGCAATACGAATGGTCGTCAACGAGCCAATACTCATTTGAATCCTCGCGGACCGACGAGCCGGTGACCTCAGTCAACGTCACGACACCCGTGTAGTGCGACCGGGTCGCATTGAGGTTGACCAAATCCTCCCAGAATGCCCTTAACTGCTCATGCTGCCAAGCATAGCCTCGTTGATAATCTGGGATTCGGAATATTTTCTGAGTGAACAGACGTTCCAGTGATATCGGTTTTTCCATTGTTCTGGCGTTGTTTGAGCGTTTCTGATTCGCAATCGCCAGGATCACGGGAGCGTGCTAGGCCGATTGGATAATACTGTGCGTCGATATGCTGCGAACCGACGGCGACTCTTTGATTTACGACCTCGCGGCGTAAAACTTGAAGCGCAACAACTGGCAACAGTTTCGAGCGACGTCTGAATGGCCGGTCAAAGCGCGCAGGCGACCCCTGCCTGTCCGTTCAATGATGCACACAGAAGGCCGTTCACGCTACCGTGCGAAGCTTCGGGTTCGCCTTCGTCACTCCACTGAAGCTGGGCAAGATTAACGGATTCGGGCCGCCGGGGGATTAAAACCGGTACACGTTGACATCGCCGGCAATTTTCTGAAAGGACTGACACATGTCAACGGAATACAAGCCCACAGCCCACGCTATGTTTTAACGCGCTTGAAACCCGGCGCATCAACTCCGCAGCCAGCAAGGCCGGGCTGAAACCGGCCGAATGGATGCGCAACCTGATCCTCGATCACGCCCCGCAGCTAACCATCGCCGACCCACTGGCCGTGCGCCGTGCCGGATTTGAAGAACGGTTTGGCTGGATCCTCATTCACTACGCCGAGGCGCTAGCCCATGCTGAGACCTTCCAGGCGGACGTCAGCGATATCGCGAACTACATGGAACGCTACACGACGACCGAGAACGGGGAGTTGTGGATCGACGGCGACAAGCTCCCGGGCGTGTCAGCAGGCAATGTGACCAGTGTAGAGGCGAGGGCTGTCGATTTGTGCTGGGCGATCAACCTCGCGCACATACGCGCCCAGCTTCAACCAGTCCAGCCTCTTAATCCGCAAGCCGATTGTTCGAGTACTCACGCCCACCAAGAATTCAGAAGTGTTCCGCGTGAGCAGAACCCTTTTCCAGCGTCGCTGATGCCGGCCAGGTTGACTTTTACGGTCCCTGCGGTCTCGGTAGAGTCGCGAAGTGATTTCTACCAATTACCAACATGACGTCGACAGTTGGACGCGCGCCACAAATCTGCCACAGGCAATGTGCAAAAACCTGCGCCTGAATGCAAAACAACGCACTACATCGCAAGACGTAGTGCGTTGTTTTTAAAGAAAATTCTTGGTGGAGAGGAGGAGGATCGAACTCCCGACCTTCGCATTGCGAACGCGACGCTCTCCCAGCTGAGCTACCCCCCCATCGTTCGACCAATTCTAGCACAGCCATTTCCACTTTCGCCAAGCCAGAACCCGCGACAAATCCCCCCGCCCTACTTCACTTCGACGGCGCCCCCGCCAGCACCCAATCGACCACCGCGCGAACATCCGCATCGCTCATCGACTGATGCGCGGGCATGGGAATCATGCCCCACACGCCCGAACCGCCGTCCTTCACCTTGCGCGCCAGTTTGGCCGGCGCCGCCGCGTCGCCCTTATAGCGCGCAGCAATCTGCTGGAACGACGGACCAACCAGTTTGCGATCCACCGCATGACAGCCCATGCATGCATTGGCCGCAGCAATGCGCTGACCGCTCGGCGCATCGGCGGCAAACGCTGCAGGGCCGAACAGGCCCGCCGCCGCGCTCACCGTCAACCCCATGAGAACACCCGACAACGCACACTTCATTGCGCAGCCTTCGGATTGCCCGGATGCACCGCGTTCGAATTCGTGACCGGCGCCGGCGCCTGCTGTTCAAGCGGCCGCGCGCTCACCGACGAATCCGGAATCGTCCCCACCGTCGCGGCACTCGCGTCCGGCTGCGATGCCGCGACCGGCGCCGTGGCCGCCGCAGCGGCCGCCGCCGCGGCTTCCTGCGGCTGGATGTACTGGAACACCTTCACGACCTGCGTGACGCCCGGCACGCGGCTCGCCACGTCCGCACCGCGGTTGCCTTCGTCCATTGTGACGAGGCCCATCAAGTACACCGAACCGCGCTCGGCAACCACCTTGAAGTCGTTCGCCGAAATGTCCTTCTCGGCAATCAGCGCGGTTTTCACGCGCGTCTCGAGATACGTGTCGTTCGTGCGCGACGAGAACGAGCTCGCCGGCATGATCGCCAGTTCATTGACAATCGTATTCACGTTGTTCAAGCCGCGCACAATGCTCTCGGCACGCTGCTTGGAAGCGTCGCCGGCCACTTCGCCGGTCAGCAGCACGCGGCGGTTGAACACCGTCACGTTCACATGTGCGGAGTCGGGCAGGTTCTGGCTGATCTGCGCGAGCGCCTTCACCTGAATCTCGCGGTCTTCGGTCTGCGCGCCGAGTGTGCGCCGGTCGGTCGCCACCAGCGCGCTGCCGCCTGCCGCGCCCGCAACGGCGAGAAAGCAACCCTGCAATGTCGCGGACAATCCCGCCGCGAACCCAACCACCAGCACGGTTCTCACCAGTGTCTTCTTGACGCGGAATACGCTCATCAACTAGCTCTCCTTCGGATCAATCTCAGTCTTCGCCCAGCAACATGGCATCGATGCCGTCGCACAGACAATGGATGGTCAACAAATGCACTTCCTGGATACGCGCGGTGCGATCGGACGGCACGCATATGTGGATGTCGGTGTCGCTCAACACTTCCTGCATGCGTCCGCCGCCCTTGCCGCTCAGCGCGACGACGATCATTTCACGCTCGTGCGCGGCTTCTATTGCGGCAAGCACATTGGCCGAGTTGCCCGACGTGCTGATCGCGAGCAACACGTCGCCGGGCTGCCCGAGCGCCCACACCTGCTTCGAGAAAATCTGCTCGAATGAATAATCGTTGGCGATCGCGGTGAGCACGGAAGTGTCGGTGCTGAGCGCGACGGCCGGCAAGCCTGGCCGCTCGCGTTCGAAGCGGCCGATCAGTTCGGCGGCGAAGTGTTGCGCGTCGGCCGCCGAGCCGCCGTTGCCACAAGCAAGAATGCGATTGCCGTTGGCAAGCGCAGCGAACATGGTGTCGATCGCTGCGGCGATCGGCATCGACAAGGCTTCCAGGGCTTCGAGTTTGACTGCCGCGCTGTCGCGGAAGTGTTGTTGAATGCGTTCGACTGACATCGAGTCTCTATCTTCTACCGCGAGAGGGCCGCACTGCGCGGCCGTGTTGTGAAGTCGTGTTAATGACGTTGTGCGGCTGCCTTGCTGCGCGCGGCGAACGTTGCGTGCAACGCGTTACGTGAAGATGGACACAAACACCTCGCGACATACGCTGCCGTATAGTGCCGCCGCACTCTCACGCCGACTGTTGTCCGCCGCCCCGTAGCTCGCACGCGAGCGCAAGTTTATCGCACTCACACGCGTTCTCCGCTCCTTGCATCAGACTTCGTCGGCACGGAAAGCGTCGCGCAACCACACGAGCCGCCCCGCTTCGAAGGCAATCACGTCGAAGCGGCAAGCGGGCTGCGGCCCTGCGCGCGAAACCTGAGTAGCCAGGTAATGCTGCGCGGCGCGCACGATCCGTTGCCGCTTCTGCCACCCGATGCTGGCCGCCGCGCCGCCATACTTGCGCTGCGCGCGCGCACGAACTTCGACGAAGACCAACGCGCCGTCGCGCTCGCGCATGACCAGATCTATCTCGCCGCCGCGGCACGACACGTTGCGCGCGACCAGGCGCAAGCGCTGGCGCTGCAAGAATTGCTGCGCGCGGACCTCGAAAGCCGCGCCGACGAGTTTGGACTCCGCTTGCCCAGAAAAGTTGTCGGGCAAAGGGGCGCGCGGCCTCGGACCCGGCGCAGGCTTCGCGCGAGCTGCGTTCTCAACCGGCACAGCGCCCGAAGCGCCTCGCCCTGCGTGGCACAATGACGGCCTCGTTCCGTCCGTTTGCGTTTTCTGCCTCATGACTCCTCTCTCTGAACTCGCGCAAGGACAGCAGTACCCCACCGCCGCGCTGTATGTGGTGGCCACGCCAATCGGCAACGTGGCCGACATCACGCTGCGTGCGCTGCATGTGCTGGGACTCGTGGATCGCATCGCCGCCGAGGACACCCGCAACACCGGTCAGTTACTCGCGCGCTATGGCATTTCGAAGCCGCTCATCGCGGTCCATCAGCACAACGAGCGAGCCGCCGCGCAACGCATCGTCGAACATCTGCAAGCCGGCGAGCGCGTGGCCTATGTGTCGGACGCGGGCACGCCCGGCATTTCGGACCCCGGCGCAAAACTCGTCGATGCCGTGCGCGAAGCAGGGCTTGCCGTCATTCCGCTGCCGGGCGCGAGCGCACTCGCAACCGCGCTGAGCGCAGCGGGCGATTGGGTCGCGACGTTCTCGTTCCTCGGTTTTCTTCCGCCGAAAGCCAAGGCGCGCGCCGCCATGCTGCAAACGCTGGCAGGTCATCCGCACGCAATGGTGTTCTACGAGGCGCCGCACCGCATCGTCGAAACAGTGCAGGCGTTGGCCGATGCATTGGGCGGCGAGCGCAGGCTGCTGATCGCGCGAGAACTGACGAAATTACACGAAGCCTTGCATTGCGGCACCCTGGCCGAAGCGCCAACGTGGCTCGCTGCCGATCCCAACCGGCAAAGGGGGGAGTTCGTGCTGGTAGTGGAAGGGGCGCAGCAGGAAGCGGCCGGAGAACACGATCACGACGGGTTGCTCAGCATCCTGCTGGAAGAATTGACGGTGAGCAGCGCGGCAAAGGTCGCGGCCGCGATCACGGGCACGTCGCGCAACGCGCTGTACACGCGTGCGCTCGCACTCAAGAAGGACGAGGACTGAGGCCGAAAGCGGCAGCCCGCAAGCGCAATTACGCAGCAGCACGGCCGCACCGCCGGATGGCCGCACAAAGGCCGCACAAAACAAAAGGGCCGCTCAAAATCATGAGCGGCCCTTTTGTTTCCCGACAGGCGGCGGCGCGACTCGCGCGTTTGCCTTGTCTGACGCGGCGGCGCTGCAAGCGCCGTCAGATTCACTTCTGTGCAGTCGACCCGGAGTTCGACGCGAGCATTTCTTCACGCGCGGCGCGCGCTTCTTCCTGCGTCAATCCTTCTATCTTCACGCGAGCGGTGCCTGCGTGACGCATCTCGAGCATGTTCGCCGCCGCCATCGACAGGTCGATCACGCGGCCGCGCGCATACGGGCCACGGTCGTTGATTCTGACGACCACCGAGCGCGACGTGGCCGGATTCGTCACACGCACGTAGGAGCCGAGCGGCAGCGTGCGGTGCGCGGCGGTCAGCGCATGCATGTCGTAACGTTCGCCATTCGCGGTGCGGCGGCCATGGAAACCCCGGCCGTACCAGGAAGCGCGGCCGGTCTGATGAAAGTCCGACACGTCGGAGCCGTCATCCGTGAGCGGCTTCGCGTCGGCCAGCGAAGGACCCTTGGCAGCGGCGTCCGAGGCCGGCGCGCTGCCGTAGGCTTGCGGTCCGAAGGAAGCGGCCTGGGCGTTGTTCGTGCGAAGCGGCACAGCGTTTGCGACGCTGTTGTCGGCGCCCGGGGGCGTCGCACAACCGGCCAGCACAAAAAAGGCAAAAAGAGTCCCCAGACCACGGGATAACCGAGTTTTCATAAGACGTGCAATCACATTGTCGAGCCGCATCACGCGTTGTTGAGCGTGTTGCTGCGACTCCGGCGGCAAGGGACGGCAACGCGCCGCGCAAACGAGCGCAGTACGTCGAAGCCCGGACGCAGCTCACTGAGCTGCTACCGCACGGTTAATTTTCACGTCTGGCGCAACCTGTCCCCGGCAGCCTGACCAGACCCCACATGCCGCCATCGAACGTGGCAAACACGTTCTTGCGCGCGAAATTCAGCGCGCAGGAACGGCGGCGTAGGCCCCACCCAGCGTCACGACGGTTAGCGTCGTAGCAGGCGCGCGGCGCCTGGCTGGGCAAGACGTGTGCATCGAATGCATCGATACCTGATGGCCGTCATACCGCGACAGCCCTTACTTGAGTGGCGATCCGCGCTCCCATTTTTGATGGGCACGCACCGCCTTGTGGCAGCACGATTCCTCGTGCATGGGCTCCATTATACCCAAAACAGAATTCTGTGTTGCTAAGGGACTGAAAACCTTGATGAATCTTCACCATTGCTGCAAAAATCGACAGACAAATTCATCTTGGCCCAACACGTGCTGCGCTGCGAGGAGCCCCGGCGCGCGTGCTTGAGACGCCGGTACAATCAACGTTTTGCTCGCGCCGCGCTCATCCATGAAAGTCACCCTGATCCCCGTTACGCCGTTCCAGCAGAACTGCTCGCTGCTCGTTTGCGAGGCGACCGGACGCGCGGCCGTCGTCGATCCGGGCGGCGACCTCGAAGTGATCCAGGGCGAGATTGCACGCCAGAAAGTGAGCGTCGAAAAAGTGTTCCTGACGCACGGTCATATCGACCACTGCGCCGGAGCAAAGACGCTGGCGTTGCACTACGGCGTACCTATCGAGGGTCCGCATGTAGACGAGCTCTTCTGGCTCGACAAGTTGCCGGATCAGAGCACGCGCTTCGGCTTTCCCGCAGCAGAGGCTTTCGAGCCCGACCGCTGGCTCGACACCGGCGACACCGTGCAGTTCGGCGAGGAAACGCTGGAGGTCTATCACTGCCCCGGCCACACGCCCGGTCACGTGGTGTTTTTCAGCCGCGCGCATCGGCTCGCGCTGGTCGGCGACGTGCTGTTCGCCGGCTCGATCGGCCGCACGGACTTTCCGCGCGGCAATCATGCGGATCTCGTCCGCTCGATCCGCGAAAAACTCTGGCCGCTCGGCGACGACGTTACGTTCGTGCCCGGCCACGGCCCCACCTCCACGTTCGGCGCCGAGCGGCGCAGCAATCCCTACGTCGGCGACGGAGTGGTCGCATGAGCAGCGAAATCTACGTGAGTACCGACGTCGAAGCGGACGGGCCAATTCCCGGGCCGCACTCGATGCTGAGTTTCGCCTCCGCCGCCTACACGGAAGACAAGCAGTTGATCGGCACCTTCTCCGCCAACCTGGAATTGCTCGAGGGCGCCGCGCCGCACCCGGTGCAGGAAGCATGGTGGAAGACTCAGCCGGAGGCATGGGCGGCGTGCCGCACCGACTTGCAGCGTCCGGAGGCAGCGCTCGCGGCGTATGTCGACTGGGTCGAGGCGCTGCCGGGCAAGCCGGTGTTCGTGGCCATGCCGGCCGGCTTCGACTTCACTTATATGTTCTGGTACATGATGCGCTTTGTCGGGCGCTGTCCGTTTTCGTGGTCTGCGCTCGACATCAAGACGCTGGCCTTCGCGATGACCGGCCTGCCGTATCGCAAGAACATCAAACCGCGCTTTCCGAAACACTGGTTCGACGAGCATCCGCACACCCACGTCGCGCTCGACGACGCCATCGAGCAGGGCGCGCTTTTCTGCAACATGCTGAAGGATCTGCGCACGCTACAGGCGGCCGGCGCCGCGGCCAGTCAAGAAGGGGACGCCTCAGGACAAAATCCCGCTGAGGCACCGGCAAATTAGGTAATCTCCCTCGCCGAAGGCGTTTTGCATTGCGTTTCGTTTTCGAGCCCTCTACCATGCGGTGATACGGCGACGCAAACGGAGGCGCAGTTGACACTCGATACGTTCTCTCAAAAAATCCTGCGCCTTCTGCAGCTGGATGCACGCCGTTCGGTGCAAGAAATATCCGACCAGGTCGGCCTGTCGAGTACGCCCTGCTGGCGGCGCATCAAGGACATGGAGCAATCGGGCGTGATTCAGCGCTACACCGCGCTGCTGGATCGCGAAAAACTGGGCCTGCACGTTTGCGCGCTCGCGCATATTCATCTCACACGCCATACCGAAGGCGGCGTCGAGCAGTTCGAGCGGGAGATCGCCACCTGCCCCGAAGTCACCGAGTGCTACAGCACGACCGGCGAGTCGGACTACATCCTGAAGATCGTCGCGCCGGACATCAAGGCGTATGACACGTTCTTGCATGAGCGCATCTTCAAGATTCCGGCCGTCGCGCAGGTGCGCACGAGCGTCGTGCTGCGTGAAATCAAGTTCGATACGCAGTTGCCGCTGTAAGGCGGGGGAGTGGGGAACTGGCTTGTGGTCGGCGGTCGGCTTGGCAGCGGCGTTTGGAAGAGTGGCGTGCTGGTGGCAGCGATCGTGAGTGCTCGCGCTGGGATCGCGCGGACATCGCGCGGAGCTATCTATGTGCTTTCGCCGCGACATTACCGCGACCTCACGCTATCTCACCGCGACGTGGCCGCGGTCTGGCAACCATCTCCCCCTGACCCAGCCAGCATCCGCGCGTCGGTCGTCTCGCTCCGCGGGCATGTGCTCGCCATAGCGACGCAGGCTCGCCCTGCGCTATGCCGTCCCTGCTGAGGCCCCAACCAGCGCCTCAAGCAGCACTATGCGGCGCCGCGCGCTCATCCCGACGATCGTTCGCCGCACCGCCTTCCGTGGACGACCCGCTTTGCGTCGCCGGTGTGCTCACCTCGCGCAGCACCTGTAGCCTGCGCGCACCGATGCGGCGCTTGAGCGCTGCCAGATCGATGCGCTCCATCCCTTGCGTGTCGCCGCCGCGCGGATCACGCGAAGTCTGCGCCGGCAGCACCACGTCGACATCGAGCCCGGTGCTCAAATAATGGATGTTCACGGCCGCAGCCTTGGCGCCGCCTGCCGCGAGCGCTGCATTCACGTCCGCGACGATCCGCTCGCGCGGCGGCAAACCGACGGGCGGGTGTGCAACCGCATCGTTCTCGGGATCGACGTGAATCAGCGCGTCAAGCACTCGGCTGTCGTTCAGCACACGAAGCCGCGCCGTCTCGGCGATGTAGTGCCCTTCCGATACTGAAATCAGCGGGTCGACCAGAATATGCGCGTCGACCAGCGCGAAATCGCCCATTTTGCGGGTGCGCATTTCGTGGACGTCGCGCACGCCGGGGGTGGACAGAAGCAGCGCGCGCATGTCCGCCGTGGCGGCTTCGTCCAGCGCGCGGTCGGAAAGATCCTGCAGCGCGTCCCATCCGAACATCCAGCCCATGCGCGCCACCATGAAGCCGACGATTGCCGCCGCGATCGGATCGAGCAGCCGCACGCCGGCGAGGCTGCCGAGAATGCCGAGCGCCACCACGAGCGACGACGCCGCGTCGGAACGCGCATGCCACGCATTGGCAATCAGCATGGCGGAGCGCACGCGTTGCGCTTCGCGCAGCATGTAACGAAACAGCCCCTCTTTCGAGACGAGAACGAGCACCGCGACGACGACCGCGCTCAGGTGGACGGCGGGAATGTTGTCCAGATCGGCGAGCCGCGTGCCGGCACGCCACAACATGCCGAAGCCGACCGCAATCAGCAGCGCGCCGAGAAACAGCGACGCGACTGTTTCATAGCGGCTATGGCCGTAATTGTGATCTGCGTCCGGCTTTGCACCGCTATGCCGATTGGCAAACAGCACGACAAAATCGGAAATCAGGTCGGCGAGAGAATGGATACCGTCGGCGACCAATGCCTGCGAGTGCGCGAACACGCCGACGGCGATTTGCAGCGCCATCAACACCGTATTCAGCGCAATACTCACAAACGTGCTTTTGCGCGCGACACGGTGTTTTTCGGCGGATTCGACGGCGGCGGACGACATGGGAGAAAGAAGTAGGCTACGAATCCTTCATTCTACCCGCCACGCTCTCAGAAAGAGCGCGCAATGCCAAAAACAGCGTTTGAAATCAAGCGCTTATGAAAACGAAAAGCATTCGCATTCGACCGGCGAGGAGCCGCCGCACGCCGTGGATATAACCCGTTGAAAGACGTCAACAAAAAGGCCGCGTCTGGAACAACACGCGGCCTTAGCGGACTGGCCCGGCGCGCGAACTGCCACGGCCCACTATTCGTATTACGTTAATGCCAGACGCATTACAACGGATTAATCTCGAGCAAGTGCGGAGTAAGCCTCTGTGCTGCTTACTTCTGAATCAGAAACTTATCCCGGTCCATACCAGCAATCCACCGCGGCGGTTTGCCACGGCCCGACCACGTGCTGCCGCTTTCCGGGTCGCGATATTTAGGTGCGACACCGGCGCGCGGGCGCGCAGCCTTGGAGCCTTTGGCCGCACGGCCGCCGCCGAGCTCGCTCAGCGAAATGCCGTAGTCGGCCATTTTCTGTTTGATTTCGTTCAGCACTTCCGCATATTCACGCGACTTCGCCTCTTCGATCTGCTTTTCCAGCTTCTCTCGCTGTGCGAGTAGTTCCTTGTAGGAAGACATAGGTTCCCTTGTGGTTTGGATTAACGACTGCCAGTCTGGAGCCGGCTTGCCCTTTGAAGGTGCTCATGCCTCGGAATTGAACGGGAGATTAACACAAAATAGAAAGACTACAAACGCGTCGGCGTAAAACTAATACGTACGCGTTTCAAAAACTTTCGCTCCGCCGCACTGTCGCGCGCAGGCTTTCATTTAGCTGGCTCCGCATTTTGCGCCGAAAACGCGCACGAGCCGGTAAATATGGGGGATTAATTATCAGCGCATGAAAATTAAGACCGACCATGCAAGAAAACATTTCATTTCATGAAAGCTTCAACATGAAATGTCGTAACATATTGTGTCACGCGCCCGCGCCGTTTTCGGCGATAAGGTTTTCCCGAATAGGTCGTAAATCGCTAACCGCGTTGCCGTCGAATGCAATCTTCTAGCGCCCCATGCAAGGTTTCTATATCTGGCTTCCCGCTTTCAAACGCTAAACGCTTGCGCAGGCCGTTTTGCCGCAAATCCACGCCATACCGGTCCAAGCCAATCAACTGATAGCCCGAGGCACTTAGCAGCGCGTCTGCGAATTCACCGATCAGCGCGTCTTCGTCATGCTGCTCGAGTGGTGCAAGCGGGTCCAGTTCATCGCCGCCCAGCCACCCCATCGCGCCGAAGCCGCCGATATAGCGCAGGCGGTCGAGCTTCATCGCCCAGAACGTGAAGTCGCCGAGCACGAGATAGCGTTCCGCGTCCGGGTGATAGCGCAGATACCGCGCGATGAGCCCCGGCGCCGGATCGACAGGTTCGAAACGGCCCAGCAGGGTGACGCGCTGACCGTTGAGCACGTCGCCGTCGGGCGCGTCGACGACCAGAAAGCCGGCCCGCGGGTCCGCATGCAGATTATGCGTATGCTCGGCGAGCCGGCTTATGAGGATGGTCGGCCGGTGCGCGTCGTCAGGCGCGAAAGGCAGCACGGACGGATAAGGAAAGCCCTCCGGCTGGCGCGCATGCGTCGCGAGCGTGCCGACCGCAGCGGTATGCAACAGGTGCAAGGGTGCTTGCGCAGGAATGTTCAAGTGCCGTCCTCGATGAATAAACGCTTTGAATAAACACTGGATTGAACGCTTGCCGACGCCGATCGGCCATACGGCCGACCGAGGCGACGCCAGGCATGCAGCGTGCGTCCCGGCCAGGTTCGCGGGCCGAGGCGCCCAAGGGCGCGCAAACCGCGCCCGGCGCGCGCGAAACTCGCAATTCCGTGGCTTCAAGCATAAGACACCACGCTTCGTTAGAATCGGAAATTCGCTTTCAGTGCGCTTTCTTTCGCATCCATCCCCTTCACGAGACTTCCGTGTCCGATCGCTCCACCGACTTCACCGCCATTCCCGCCGCTCACCGGAACCTGTCGGACACCGCGCGTCAGCGAGCGCGCATTGCGACGATGGCACTGTTTTTCATCGCCGGCATGGTGTACGGATCGTGGGGCGTGCACGTGCCCACGGTGCGTGACCGCTTCCACCTGAGCCCCGCCATGCTGTCGCTTGCGCTTTTCGCGGTCGCCGGTGGTTCGATTGGGGCGATGGCGGCCAATGCGTCGTGGATCGCGCGGGTCGGCACGCGGCGGGCGTGCCTGACCGGCGGCCTCGTGATGGCGCTGTGTGTCGCGCTGATCCTCGTGGTGCCTTTCTATTGGCTGCTTTTGATCGTGCTGGCCGTGTTCGGCGCGGGCATGGCCACGCTGGACGTCGCGATGAACGCCGAAGCGAGCGCCGTCGAAAAGGCGCTGCGCAAACCGATCATGTCGTCGTTGCACGGCATGTTCAGCGTAGGCGGGATGGCAGGCGCGGCAGTCGGCGGCGCGCTGCTCGCGCATGGCATGGCGCCGGCCGTGCACCTGGCGTTGGCCTCAGCCGTCAGCGCGCTCGTGCTGATCGCGGCCTGCCCGTCGGTACTGCCGCACGTGCCGCACGACGAACATCCCGACTCCGCGGCACCACGGACGAGCCGCTGGCGGTCCCCTGCGTTGTGGGCGCTCGGCACCGTGGCGCTCGTCGCGTTGATCGCGGAAGGCGCCATGTACGACTGGGCGACTGTCTATATGCGCGATGTGGTCCTCGCCACGCCGGCCTCCGCGAGCGCCGCCTATGCGGCATTCTCGGGCGGCATGGCCGTCGCGCGCTTTGCCGGCGACGCGGTGCGCGCGCGCTTCGGCGCTCCGCAACTGGTAATGGGAAGCGCGACGCTCGCCCTTGTCGGGATGATCGGCGCGCTCTTGCTGCCCACGACGGTCGCGGCGCTGGTCGGCTTCACGCTGCTGGGCCTCGGCCTCGCCAACATGATGCCGGTGCTGTTCGCCGCTGCCGCCAGCGTCAAGGGAGTCCACGCGGCCGAAGGGCTCGCACACGTCGCGGGACTTGCTTACTTCGGGCTGCTGTTCGGGCCGGTGGTCATCGGCGCAGTCGCGCAGGTCACGAATCTGTCGATTGGGCTTTCGGTGGTCGCGGTGTGCTGCGCACTGATCGCTATCGTCGGTCCCAAGGTGCTGCAACGCCTGAAGATCTAGCGACCACTCTCGCGCCGCCAAGCCAGGTAGAGCAGCAGAAGACGCGACGCACGCAGTCGAGTCGAAGGCAGGCGAACGCTCAACGCTCGCCAACGCATGCCAGGCGCGCCCGCAATTCAGTCGCAATCAGTCTCATCAGCCTAAAGAAAAAAGGCACGCGACCCAAGGTCAGCGTGCCTTCCAATCATGTCGCCACGGACAGCGCAACTCTGCCCGCGCACATGCGTATTACATCTTCACCACGTCGAGCAGCGTCTTCTTGCCCGACTTGTAGTTGTACAGCGAGATCACGCCGTGCTTCAGATCGCCCTTCGAGTCGAAGCTCGTCTGGCCGATCACACCCTTGTAGTCGGTGTTCGGCATGGCTGCGAGGATCTTCGCCGGATCGGTCGAGCCAGCGCGCTTCATTGCGTCGACGATGATGTACACAGCGTCATACGTGAACGGAGCGTAGATCTGGATCGGCTGACCGAAACGCTTCTGGTATTTCGCCTGGAATGCCGAGCCGCCTTCCATCTTCTCGAGCGCCATGCCGGCTTCCGAGCAGACGATGTTGTCGGTTGCGTCGCCAGCCAGGTCGGACAGCTTGTCGGTACACACGCCGTCGCCTGCCAGCACCTTCGCGCGCAGGCCGAGCTGCTTGGCTTGCTTCGCGAACGGACCGCCGGTGGCGTCCATGCCGCCGTACATGATTGCGTCCGGGTTTTCGCCCTTGATCTTGGTCAGAATCGCGCGGAAATCCACAGCCTTGTCGTTCGTCGCGTCATGCGACATCACGTTCAGACCCAGCGACTTTGCCGTCTTTTCGAACTCGTTCGCGAGACCCTGGCCATAAGCGGTGGAGTCGTCGACGATTGCGACGCTCTTCACTTTCAGACCCTTGGCTGCGTAGTTAGCCAGTGCCGGGCCTTGCTGCGCATCGGTTGCAACGACGCGGTACGTCGTCTTGAAACCTTGCTGCGTATAGGCCGGGTTGGTTGCCGACGGCGAGATCTGCACGATGCCCGCATCGCTATAGATCTTCGAAGCCGGGATCGAGGTGCCCGAGTTCAGGTGGCCGACCACGGCGACGACCTTGTCGTCAACCAGCTTCTGTGCGACCTGCGTTGCAGTACGCGGGTCGGCTGCGTCGTCCTGTGCATCGAGTTGCAGCGTGATCTTCTGGCCGCCGATCGTCAGGCCCTTTGCGTTGATTTCTTCAACGGCGAGGCGTGCGCCGTTTTCGTTGTCTTTCCCCAGGTGAGCGATACCGCCAGTCAGCGGTGCAACGTGACCGATCTTGACGACCGTGTCCGCTGCGGCCGTTGTTGCCAACGTTGCGAACAGCATCGCCGCAGCGCTGATCGGCAACAGCTTTTGAATCTTGATGTTCATGTAAGTCTCCAGTTTCGGTCCCAAAAACTACGTAATCGCCCTGTGCCCCCGCTTCCCCAACACGTGTCGCTCAGTCCCGTGGACGACCACGCCGGTTGCATCGTTCATGCACTTGGCAGCACGTTTGCCGGACTGTTTGTGACAGGCGGCAAACCGTACTTGCGCGCAAGTGTAGGCCATCAAATTAATTTGTGGGACTTTTTTGAGGAAGTGGGATCAACACTAATAGCGTTTATCCAGCGGCGCCCGGTTCCGGCCTGTCCCGCGGCCTGCAAAGCACCGGCCCATGCGGGTTTGCGCTATGTGGGTCATGCGCGCGGATAACGACTAAAGCTTTTGGCGAATCAACCGTTAACGGTCCGAATGAGGATTCGGACGACGCTTCGAATGCGGTTTCGAATAAGGTTTCGCGCAGGGCTGCAATCGTCTCGTGCAGCCCGAACTTCGTTGCAACGACGCGCGCCGCAAGCGGGGGCGGCGCGCGCCTGACTGGTTGCCGCTCAGGGTTTGAAGGCGGCAATGCGTGCGCTTGCCGCGCGCCACTCGTCTTCGAGCTGCGCCATCAGTTCAGCGGCGCCGAAGCCCTCGCGACGCGCACGACCGAGCGGCGCGCCCTGTCCCGACCACAGCGACAGATAGTCGCCGTTCTGCGCGCGGCCGGCGGTCTGCCGCAACTCCTGCGTCAACGCGTTTTGCACGGGATACGGCGCGATCTTCTGCGGCGCTTCGCTCAGACGCTGCATTAACGGATTGCGTATGCCTCGGGCATGGCGGCCTGTGATCGCGCGCGTGACCGAAGTGGAGGTGTCCGACATCGAGCGCAGCCGCTCTTTCCACGCCTGCGGTATCGCGCTTTCGCGGGACGTGAGAAACGCCGTGCCCATCACGGCGGCTTGCGCGCCGAGTGCGAGCGCGGCGACGATCCCGCGTCCGTCCATGATGCCGCCGGCGGCCAGCACCGGCAGTCCCGTTGCGTCGACGAGTTGCGGCACGAGCGCCATCGTGCCCACCAGTGCGTCTTCGAACGAACCGAGGAAAGTACCGCGATGCGCGCCCGCCTCCGAGCCTTGTGCGGCGATAGCATCGGCCCCCGCGTCGCGCCATGCGACGCCTTCAGCGACATGCGTCGCCGTGCCGATTACATATTGACCGTTCGCATGCAGCCGTGCGACGTCCTCGCGCGACAGCAGCCCAAAGGTGAAGCTCACCACCGGCACGCGCGTTTCGATCAGCGCCTCGAGTTGCGCGCGGAAATCCGGCGCATAGCGTTCGAGCGGCCGGCCCGGCGGCAGGCCGAGGTCGGCGCGCACCGGATCGATCGCTTCGAGCGCGCGGCGCACGGTGGCGTCGTCGGGCGCGGCGGGCTCCAGTACGAACAGATTGACGCCGAACGGGCGATCGGTCAGCGCCCGAATCGCCGCGACGTCGCTGGCAATTTTCTCCGGCGAGAGCGCCGCGCCCGCCAACGTGCCAAGTCCGCCGCTATTGGACACCGCGGCAACCAGTTCGGGCGTCGTGGCGCCCGCCATCGGCGCCTGCACGACGGGTACCCGCAGCGCAAAACGCTCGGCAAACGGCGTCGCAAAATTGCCTTCAGTCATGATGGATTCTCCTTCGCGCACTCCGCTCGCCGTACCGGCGAGCCACTAGTTGGACTCTACCGACCCAGCGCGCAACGGAAAAATGAATTATCGAGAACGTTCCGATCGCCCGACGAGATCGCCCCGGCGACACGCGCCGCAGCTCGCTTGCACTGCCGCCGCCGCGCTTTGGGCGCTCTGCCTGCATGCGCATTCTTTTGGTGGCAAACTGACCGCCCGCTTCAGGCATTCGAGCCTCTGGCATTCACTTCGACCCAACTCGCAGACCGGAATCGCCGGTCGCGCGCGACTATGGAGAACACCATGAGCATCACTTCACGATGGATCGACATTCCTGCAGGCAACGACACCTTCGGCGGATATCTGGCCGTGCCCAAGGGCGGCAAGGGACCGGCCGTCATCATCATTCAGGAAATTTTCGGCGTGAACAGCCATATCCGCTCGGTCGCGGATCAATATGCACAGGATGGCTACGTGGCGCTCGCACCCGACGTGTTCTGGCGCGTGCAGCCGCGCGTCGAGCTAACGTATGAAGGCGCCGACCGGGCGAAGGGCATCGAGCTGATGCAGAAGCTCGACACGAACCAGGCCGCGGACGACATCGGCGCGGCGGCCGCCGCGTTGCGCGCCATGCCGGAAGTCACGGGCAAGCTCGCTGCAATTGGCTTCTGCTATGGCGGACTGCTTGCGTACCTGAGCGCGGCGCGCGGCAGCGTCGATGCTGCAGTCGCCTACTATGGCGGCGGCATTCAGAACCGGCTCGATGAAGCCGCCAAGGTCAAAGTGCCGATGCAGTTCCATTACGGCGAACTGGACACGCACATTCCGCTGTCGGCTGTCGGCCAGATTCAGGAACGCTTCGCCGGCCGCACCGATACCGAGTTCCACATTTATCCGAACGCCGATCACGGCTTCAACTGTTCGGACCGTGCGTCGTACAACCAGCGCGCCGCCGCGCTCGCGCATGGCCGCACGCTGACGTTCCTCGGCGAACGGCTCTAAACCGTGCGTTGGGCGCGGCTCGTCGCGGCCGCGCCCGGTCAAGCTTCTCCGGCATCAATTCAGGTACGCTGTGCAAGACGGCGCGTCGCCGGCGCGCCGTCCTGTTCGTGCGCGACTTACGCGGTTAGGCGCACGCGGTTAGGCGCACGTGGTTAGATAGCCGCACCGCGGTATGGTCGAGCCGCCGCTCGCGTGCATCGCCTACTCATATTCAATATCCGACAGCGAGGCTTCTTTCGTGCTCTCAGACTATCTCGCCCACGACGCCTTCGCCCTTGCCGAACTCGTGCGGACTCGCGAAGTCAGTGCGCGCGAGTTGCTCGACACGGCTATCTCGCGCGCGGAGGCGGTCAATCCTGCGATCAACGCGATTGTCCTGAAGGACTATGACGCGGCCCGCGAACGCGCGTCGCGTTTCGACGCGAACATGGCGAACGACGTGAACGCTGCGCATGGCCACGATGCCGGTGGCCAGGAAACGGCGCAGAGTGCGCTTGCCGGCGTGCCCTACCTGATAAAAGATCTCGGCGCCGCGGTGGCGGGTCTGCGCATGACAATGGGCAGCCGTCACTACCGGCACTTCATTCCCGCCGACGACGCGCCGGTTGTCGCGCTGGCCAAAGCGGCGGGCCTGAACATCTTCGGCAAGACGAGCACCTCGGAGCTCGGCCAGATGCCTTATACGGAGCCCGAACTATTTGGCGCGTGCCGCAATCCGTGGAACCTCGACCATACGCCGGGCGGCTCCAGCGGCGGCGCGGCGGCGGCGGTCGCGGCAGGCATCGTCCCGCTTGCGCATGCATCGGACGGCGGCGGCTCGATCCGCATTCCCGCATCGTGCTGCGGCCTCTTCGGGCTCAAGCCGTCGCGCGGGCGCGTGCCGCGCATGCCTGCGGCGGCCGTGGCCGGAGAGCTTGGCGTCGATCACGCCGTCTCGCGCAGCGTGCGTGACAGCGCTTTGCTGCTGGACCTGCTGGCGGGCAATGCGGACCGTCCGCTTGGCGCGCCTGGGACGTTTCTCGCGGCAAGCCGGGAGCCGTGCAAACCGCTCAGCATTGCCTATGTGACCGAGCCGATGCTCGCCGCGTCGCTTTCCGCCGACGCGCGCGCCGCACTCGAAGACGCCGCCCAACTCGCCCGCTCGCTTGGCCACAATATCGAGCCCATTTCGCTCGGCATCGATTTCGCGGCGGTCAGGCATGCGTTTCTCACGCTGTGGTCCGTCACCGCGGAAGACCTGGTGCTGAACGCTGAGCGCATCACCGGCCGCAAGCCACTGCGCGACGAGTTCGAAATCTCGACATGGGCGATGGCGCACGTCGGCCGCAAGCTCGGCGAGCGCGGCTTGCCCGCTGCGCTCGAAGAACAGCGCCGCATCACCGCGCGTCTGACCGATCTGTTGAGCCGCTACGACGTGATTCTGTGCGCGACGCTCGCCGGCGCGCCCATCAAGATTGGCGAGATGCAGCCAACGCCCGCCGAGCGGATGCAGATGCGCGCCGTCAGCGCGATGCCGCTCGAACCGCTGCTGAAAAAGCTGCTCGCCGAGGCGTCGGACAAGGCCTTCGCATGGGCAGGCTGTACGGAACTGTTCAATCTGAGTGGCCAGCCGGCGATGTCGGTGCCGCTGTACTGGAATGCACGCGGACTTCCCGTCGGCGTGCAGTTCGCCGCGCGCGAGGGCGGCGAAGCGACGCTGCTGCGCCTCGCCGCGCAACTCGAAGCGGCGCGGCCGTGGTTCCACAGGCGGCCACCGCTGCTCAACGCGCGTAGCTAGGCGGGCTGGGAAGTGTCGAGGGGCGATGGCGCTGGGGCCTGCGTTGCGGCGGCGTCGGGCGCATCGCATTGCGCATTGCGCATTGCGTTGGCGCGGCTTGGTTGCATTGCCCGCGCTTGCAAAGCCCCCACATACATACGAGCCGCTCAAGCCGGCTTACGTCGCGCATCCAGATCCACATGACGCTGGCCGGGCATGCACGCCACCGCCGTGATCGACGCGGCCAGTCCCGCCATCACGTAATAAGTCGGGGCGAGTGGCGAACCAGTAACCTCGGTAAGCCGTGTGGCCACGAAGGGTCCGAAGCCGCCGAACATGATCACCGCGACGTTGTAGGCGAGTGATAGACCCGTTGAGCGCACATACGCCGGGAACAACTCGGCGATCATCGCGCCGAACGGTCCGTAATAGCCGGACAACGTAATGGAAAGAAGCGCCTGCACGGCAACCAGCTTGGATACGCTCGGCGCCGCCGCGAGCCATGCGCAGAGCGGGTAGATGATCGCGAGCGTAAGCACCAGCGACCACAGCGAAAGCCACTTTCGCCCTATCCTGTCCGACCAGGCGCCCGTCAACGGCGAGAGCACCATCAGCAGCAGGTTGCCTGCTATCACCGCGTAGAACGACTGTGCATAGGGCAGCTTGAGTTGCGTGACCGCGAACGTCGGCAGATAGCTGATCAGCACATAGAGCGTCACTGTAAGCGCGATGACGCAGCCAAGCGCGCACAGCACGTCGCGGCTGTGGCCGCCGAAGAGCTCGCGCAAGGTGGCGCGTCGCGCGGTTTTCTGTGCGAGGAGAAACACTTCCGAGTCTGCCAGGTGCCGGCGAATGTAGATGCCGACCGGCCCGATCAGCAGACCGATAATGAACGGCACCCGCCAGCCCCACGACTTGAGCGCCTCCGGAGTCAAGCCGTGCGTGATCGCGGCGCCCACCAGCGAACCGAACAGCAACGCAGCCGACTGACTCGCCATCTGCCAGCTGCCGTAGAAGCCGCGCCTCGAAAATGGCGCCGCTTCGATCAGCAGCGCGGTCGAACTGCCGAACTCGCCGCCGGCGGAAAAACCTTGCAGCAGGCGGCCGAGTACGATCATCAACGGCGCGCCAATGCCAATTGCCGAATAGGGCGGCGCAATGGCGAGCAGCAGAGTGCCGAGCGTCATCAGCGCGATGACGACGACGAGTGCCGCCTTGCGCCCGGCGCGATCCGCATAAAGTCCAAGGACGATGGCGCCCACTGCCCGCATCACGAAAGCAACGCCGAAGCTCGCCGTGGCGAGCAGCAAAGATGTGTGGGCATTGCCGGCGGGAAAAAACAGTTGCGCGATGACCACCGTCAGCAAGCCGAATACGGTGAAGTCATACCACTCGAGCGCGTTGCCAATGACCGCCGCCACGACGGCGCGGGTATTGAGGCTTCTCGACGCTGGCGACATGCGAATCTCGAGCCTCCGGAAAGTGTCTTGTGACGGTTCCTGCCGGTGCCGTGACGAACCCGCCAGAAGCAACGCGGGCCGCGGCAAATCGCATTGGAGTGTAAAGAGCACGCCGGCCGTTTTCAAGCCACAAACCGTGCGAAAAAAAGCGCGCGCCGGACGTGTCGGCACGCGCCTCTGCCATTGCTGCTGACATGTGCGCCGCGATGTTGCAGCGCATTTCACTCAAGACCCAACTGCAGCGCGATGAATGCCGGCTCAGGCCTTCTTGTTATATGCGCTGCACCAACCCTTCGCGGCGACCTGCTTGCCAGCGAACATCGGGCACGGCGCATACGGATCGCTTGCCTTGCCCTGATAGAAGCTGCAGTTGCCGCAGTCCTGGCCGGCTGCGTACTTCGCGAACTTCGCCTTGTCGACTTTGCTGGCGTCTTCCTTGTAGCCGAGCGCCTGCGCGGTCGGGTCGCTTTCGGCGACCTTCGGGGCGTCGGCGAACGCCTGACGCGAAAGCGCGAGCGACGAGGCAACACCGATTGTGGAAATCAAAAACGTACGACGGGATGCTTTCATGGGGGAGTCACTCCATTTATATTGAACTGATCGCCGTTCTGATGACAGCGGTCCCCAAGCATAGCAACGAAGCCGTCGCCCGTAACGGGTCAAATGCTGGAGATAAGCGAATTGCTACGGCATCGTTCGTACTGCGCTGCCTTGCATCGCGTTCGCCGCATGGCGCTCAACTGCACCACTGCATATCCGACGACGCACCGCTCAGCCGCGTGCGCTCAACTCGCAGACTCTTTGCGCGATTGCGAGCGACGCCGTGAGCCCCGGTGATTCGATGCCGAACAGATTCACGAGGCCACGCACCCCATGCGCGGCCGGCCCCTGAATGACGAAATCCGCGGCCGGCTCTCCAGGCCCCGAGAGTTTTGGACGAATGCCCGCATAGGCGGGCTGCAACGCGTGATCCGGCAACGCGGGCCAATAGGCGCGAATCGCCGAGTAGAACGATTCGGCCCGCGCGGGATCGACCTCGTAGCTGATTGCGTCGACCCATTCGACGTCTGGACCGAAACGCGCCTGGCCGCCCAGGTCGATGGTCAGATGCACGCCGAGTCCCGCCTCGTTCGGCATCGGATAAATCAGGCGGCTAAATGGCGCCCGTCCCGAGATGCTGAAGTAGTTGCCGCGCGCGAGATAGAGCGGCGGAACGTGGCGCGCGTCGAGTCCGCGAATTCTGCGCGCGAGCGCATTCGCATGCAGCCCGGCACTGTTGACGACGCACGCGGCACTGATGGTGGCGGGCGCCTCGCCGCCGACCTTGACGACGAAGCGTCCATTGCCCGCCTCGATTGCGTCGACCGGCGAGTGGAATGCGAACATCGCTCCGTCGCGTTCCGCGTCGCCCTGCAACGCGAGCATCAGTTGATGGCTGTCGACAATGCCCGTTTGCGGCGAGAACACCGCCGCGACGCATTCCAACGCTGGCTCGAGCGCCTGGGCCTCGCTCGCGGAAATGCGCATCAGGTCGAGTACGCCATTTTCGCGGCCCTTGTGCATGATGCCTTCAAGCTGCGCAATCTGATTGTTCGACGTGGCAACGAGCAGCTTGCCGCAACGCGAATGCGGCACGTTGCGCTCGGCGCAGTAGTCGTAGAGCATCTCGCGGCCTCGCACGCACAGCGTCGCCTTGAGCGAGCCGCGCGGATAGTAGATGCCCGCGTGAATCACTTCGCTGTTGCGCGAGCTGGTGCCCACGCCGATCGCCTCGGCGGCTTCCAGCACGATCACTTCGCGCCCGCGCGCCGCCAGCGCGCGCGCTACCGCGAGCCCGACCACGCCCGCGCCGATCACGACACATTCGATCTGATCCATGTCCCTCGACGCAGCCGACTTCGCCGCGCGCCGCCTCGTTCATCCGTATAGATGGCAACAGCATGCGGCCAACGAACCCCTTACACCGCTCGCTGCCGAACGCAATGCTGTTTTGCAACTGTCTCGCAGCCGCTGCATGAAATTGTACGACGCCGCACAGACGGCGATGTCTGTGCGGCGTGGGCCTCGCGGCGTGGTGCGGGAACGTCGATCAGAAGCTCGGGGCTCAGAAGCCGATGGGCCTGCGGCGGTTGCCAAAATCGAGCCGAATGTCGCCGCCGCCGATTTCGTCGCGGCCGTCGATCCGCGCCGCGCCAAAGCCGTTCAGGATCGCCCGGCGCATTTCGCGCGGCGACGCGTTTTTCAGCGCTTCGAGCGCGGAGTCGCCGAGCAGCTCCGGAAACCGCAGACCCCAGTTGTGCGCGCCGCGAATCTCCGCATAAATGGACTGCGCGATGCGGCGTGCGCCCTCGCGGTCCGGCGGCGGAATCTCGTACACGTTCATGCGGTTCAAAATGGGCTCGGGAATCGCGCGCTCGTCGTTGGCCGTGGCGATCCAGATCACATGTCCGGCGTTGATCGGAATCTCGGCGAATTCGTCGATGAAGCTGCGCGCCGTATCGTGCTCCAGCAGCGCGTACAACGCGCCGAGCGGATCGTACTGGGAGTCGCCGGTGGCCTTGTCGATTTCGTCGACGGTAATCACCGGATTCGCATAGCTGCCGTTGACGAGCGCGTCGAATACCTTGCCCGGCTTGGCATTTTTCCATTGCGACGAGGCGCCGGAGAGAATCCAGCCGGCCGTGAGCGAACTCATCGCGACGTACTGATAAGCCGTGCCGAGCAGGCGCGCTAACTGCTTCGCAAAATGCGTCTTGCCGATGCCGGGGTCGCCGAGCAGCAGAATCGGCATCAGTTCGAGGCGGTCCTCCGTCTCGAGACACAGCGCGACCTGCTTGCGGATGTCGTCGAGCGGGTCGGCGAAGTTGGGCAGCGCGTCAATCAGATCGTCGATGGACGGCATGCGGTTCGGCTTCACGCAAAAGCGCAAATTGCCGGTTTTAAGCATCTTTTCGTAGGTTGTGCGCAACGCCTCGTTTGCGCCTTCGCCGAGATCGTTCAGTGCGGTCTCGACCTGGTCGAGGTCATACACCTGACTGAAAGATGCCACGGCAATTTCCTGTCTGACCATTGCTGTTGTCATTGCTCACCCCGTCTGGCTGGCCTTGCTGGACGGCGTCGGTCGGCGCCGTCACAGGTTCAGTTTAACGAGGACAGATCGCGACGCAAGCCAGCAGTCGTGCGGCTCTGCTGCTAGCAGCCGCCCAACTGCAGGTTAGCTGCAGGTTAGCTGTGGGTTACCCGCGGGTTTCCCGGCCGGGCCGTCCGCGGTGCGCCGAGCATTCCCGGCGTGCTTCGAAATGCATTGTTGCTGAACCCGGCCCCGTTTAACGTGTCAGAAAAGCGTTCCGCTCATCAGGCGTAAGATGACCCTCTGACCAGGCTGCCTGACGCAGTCACCGGAGAAGTGTTCTATGTGGAAAACCAGTATCGTGGCCTTGCTGTTCGGCACTTCGCTGCTTGCACACGCGCAGCAACGGCCGCCGCAGCAGGTCGTGCAGTGGGAACTGCAAGTGTTGCGCGACGGGCAGCAGATCGACGCGTTCGAAGGCACCACCACAGTCGGCCAGGCGCGCACGGATACGCGTCACAAGGTGGTGCAGCACAACGTCGGCTGCAAGGATCAGCCGGCGGGCAGCATCGACCTCGCGCGCACGCTCACGGTGTCGCCGCTGCGGGTCGAGGGCAATGACGTGACGCTGTCCATCGAGGCGCAGGAAACGCTGGAGGACTCCGCCGCGCGCCAGACCGATACCGGCTGCAAGCTGCCGCCGCAGCCGCGTCAGGTGGGCGCGAGCCATCCGGGGCTGAAGGTCCCGGTGGGCCAATGGACAAGCTGGACGATCATCGACAAAGACCCGACGCTCGTCTATCGGGTGCGCGCCAGCCTGACGAATGGCGCCAACGCCGGGAGCGGCGCCAGTACGGCCAGCGGTGTCAGCGCGGCGAGCGGTGTGACCACGGCCAGCGGCGTGAGCGCGGCCAGTGCGGTCAAGTGACTCCGCTGCGCACCGGTTCGCAAGCGCGCAGCCCCCGAGCCGCCCGCGCGAGTTGAAAAGCGTAGTTGAAGAACCAACCTGAACGTCGCGCGAACAACGCACGAATAATCGAAGCCCCGAAAACAGAACACGTGGATAACGCGGCATGCGAAACCCCGAAGAACTGATCCGCGAAAGCGCAGCACCCAAAGATTTTGTGGCGGTGAGCTGGAACCTGCACAAGGGACGCACGCCGCTCGGCTTTCAAGCCTGGCAAGCCATGCAGCGCTGGGTTCAGTCGACCCACGCGGACGCCTATTTCCTCCAGGAAGCGATGGCGCGGCGCATGCCCTCACCGGTGCTGGCGAGCAGCTTCGGCGCGCCCGTCACCGACCCGTTGAGCGATGTCTGGCATTGTCAGGCCACCGAAATCGCGCGAGCGCTGCAACTGGAGATAGCGCTCGGGCCGAACGTCTTCAAACCATCGTGGCGGCATGGCAATGCGATTCTGTCGCCACACCCGCTCGATCTCGGCGGACGCTGGGACATTTCCGCGCATCGCTTCGAAAAGCGCGGGCTGCTGGTCGCGCGCGCAACCTTCGGCGGACACTCGGTTACCTTGTTGTGCGCACATCTTGCGCTGACGCGCTCGGCGCGTCTGCGTCAGATGAACTGGATCGCCCACTGGATCTCAAAGGAGGCCCCAGACGGCCCGCTCGTGCTGGCGGGCGACTTCAACGACTGGCGCAACGACTCGGTGCCGCTTTTCGGCGAGCACGGACTGCATGAAGTCGCCACGCTGCTCGGCGAATCGGGCCGCACGTTCCCCGCTTTCTCGCCCGCCCTCGCGCTCGACAAGATGTTCGTGCGCGGCATGAAGCCGATCGAATGGATCCAGCCGACGCAGGAAACCGCGTGGCTGTCGGACCATCTTCCCTATATGGCGCGGCTGCGCGTCGAGTGACGGCGCGCCGCCGCGGCTCTCGCGGCGGCGTCGTCGCTGTCGCAAAGGCAGTGTGGGGCCGTGGCCTGCGCCGCGCGCGTTTGCCTGCTTTATTGGCAGGTTCTATGCTGCACCGCACGGCAGGTTTGGGTATCATCCTGAAAATGTCGCCCGCGCGGCGCGCCTACCCGGCGCCAGCCGGTCGGCCGGTCAGCCTGGTGGCAGCCTCCTGCGCGGCCCTCGTCCATCGACGTACCGCTGGTCATGCGCGGCTGCGATCACGCCACGTACTTTCGTCACGGAACCGCCGGACCGGCCAGATCCTGCGCCGGCGCTTCCAGCACCAGTAACCCGTTTGACGAGCTTGACGAGCGGCGGTGAGCAACAGCCGCCCGAGCACCTGATTTGCTTTCGATTCGTTTTTCGATCCGCCCCGTGGTCCGCTTTCTGGCCCACTGGTGTCGCGCTCAATCGCCGCGCTCCGGCCTGGCGACGGCAGGCGCGTTAAAATAGCGGATTGCGCGCCATTCCCGCCAGCGGGTGGGCGCAGCATCGCCCTTGCCGCGCCGGCCGGCTTGAACGACTGGCCGCCTTTGTTTTCGCACTATCCACGAAGCCATGAGCAACCTGAATTCACAAACCGTCCTGAGCGTCCATCATTGGACCGATACGCTTTTCAGCTTCACCTGCACGCGCGATCCGTCGTTCCGTTTCGAAAACGGCCAGTTCACGATGGTGGGCCTGGAAGTCGACGGCAAGCCGCTGTTGCGCGCGTACAGCCTCGCCAGTGCGAACTACGAAGAACATCTGGAATTTCTCAGCATCAAGGTACAGGACGGCCCGCTCACGTCGCGCCTGCAGCACCTGAAGGTGGGCGACCAGGTGCTGATCGGCAAAAAGCCGGTCGGCACGCTGATGGCCGACAACCTGCTGCCGGGCAAGACGCTGTGGCTGCTGTCCACCGGCACGGGCCTCGCGCCGTTCATGTCGATCATCAAAGACCCGGACATCTACGACCGCTATGAGCGCGTGATCCTTACCCACACCTGCCGTTTCGTCGACGAACTGGCGTACAAGGAATACATCACCGACCACCTGCCGGCGCACGAGCACCTTGGCGAACTGGTGCAGGAAAAGCTGCTGTATTACCCCACCGTCACGCGCGAAGCGTTCCAGAACCGCGGCCGCATTACTGAACTCATCGAGACCGAAAAGCTGTTCGCCGACCTCGGCGTGCCCGGCTTCTCGCTGGAAAACGACCGCGTGATGCTTTGCGGCAGCCCGCATATGCTGCGCGACACGCGCAAGCTGCTCGACGACATGGGTTTCCAGGAAGGCAGCAACAACGAGCCCGGCCACTATGTGGTCGAGAAGGCGTTCGTCGGCTAAGCCCGATTTTTCGCGGCGCCTGCCGCGTACGAGGAAAAGGAGCCTTCCGGCTCCTTTTTTTTCGCCGTTACAAATGGAAGTCGTATATTTGACATTTGCTGTCGGCATTCTTCCTACAAAACAAACGCTGATCCATCTCAAGCAGTGCGTGAGATATGGGCGCTAACCCTTGCTGGGACTGCTTTTTTCTTTTTTTTAAGATATGATCGCGGCGCACCGTTCGTCGCTTCAACCGCCGCTCATGGTACGACCTGCTTGTTACTGAATGTAAATTTCGTTACCTTGCAACGTAGTGTTTTACCGTCGTGCTGACCTGATACGGCCAATTGGAGGCCAGAGACCTTATGCGTTCTTTCGTCCTCGCGGCGCCCACGCGCCCCTCTTTCGCTGTCCGCGCTGCTTTCTGAGAGAAAGTCATGGATACGCCGACTGTCGTCCGGTTCACCAATCCTGCTCCCGCTTCGTTGCCGCGTGATGGCGGCGGAGCTCGCGCGGCCCGGTCCGATCCGGCATCGGCTTCAGGATCGACTTGTGCGTCGATGGAGCGCGAATTGGCGCGTTTGCGCGCGCGGGTGCGCGAACTGTCTGCTGAACTCGTGCAGGCGCAGGAGGCGGCCTGCCGCCACGTCGCCCGGGAATTGCATGACGGCGTGGGCGCCGAGTTGACCGCGACGCGCTTCGCGCTGGCCAGCGTCGAAACGTGGCTGCCAGCCGATGCTCCCGCTCAATGCTCTAACGCGCTCGCCGTGGCCAACCGCTCGCTCGACGCCGTTTGCGCCGCGACCCGTCAGGCAGTGGCCGAACTGCACGCGCCGGCGCTCGAAGCAGGAATCGTAGGCGCGCTCGCCCAGTGGACCGGGGAATTCGCCGCGCGCACACAGTTGCGCACGAGCTTCGTCTGTAGCGCCGACGTGCGTCTCACGCGACTGCCGGCCGACGCCGCGCTGGCCGTGTTCCGGGTCGCGCAGGAGGCGCTGAACAACATTGCCAAACACGCGCGCGCCGCATCCGCCGACGTGCGCATCGAGACCAGCCGCCGCCATCTGACGCTGATCGTCGGCGACGACGGCGTGGGCGTAGCACGCCACGCCCAGCGCCAAAGCGGTCATTTCGGCCTGAGCGGGATGAAGGCGCGCTGCGCCGCCTTCGACGGCACACTGCGCGTGAGCGCCCGGCGCGCTGAGCCACAGGGCCCCGGCCAGGCGCGGCGCGGTGCGGGCGACGGTGCGCGCGGCACGCTCGTGCGGGCGCGCTTCGCGTGGGACGCCATGCTCGCCGACGCCCTGCCTGCCGGGCTACGGGCCGCGCAATCGTGAGCGAGCCGTCATGACCCTGCGCATTCTTCTCGCCGACGATCACGCCGTGGTTCGCCAGGGCGTGCGTCAGTTGCTGCTGGATCGCGGCGTCGCGCGCGAAGTCACGGAGGCGCAGACCGGCGCCGAGGCGCTCGACGCCGTCGCGACCCAAGGCTACGACGTGGTGCTGCTGGACATTTCGCTGCCGGACATGAACGGCGTCGAAGTGCTCAAGCGTCTGAAACGCAAGGCGCCGCGCGTGGCCGTCCTGATGTTTTCGATGTATCGCGAAGATCAGTATGCGGTGCGCGCGCTGAAAGCCGGCGCGGCAGGCTACCTGTCGAAGACCGTCGACGCCGCGCAGATGATCGGCGCGATCCAGCAGGTCGCGGCCGGCCGCAAATACGTGAGCCCGGCGATGGCAGAGGCGCTTGCCGACTACGTCTCTTTCGACGGCGAACAGATGCCGCACGAAAAGCTCTCCGACCGCGAGTATCAGACGCTGTGCATGCTCGCGTCGGGCAAACGGCTGACGGACATTGCCGAGGCGCTGTCGCTGTCGGTGAAGACCGTGAGCGTGTACCGCACGCGTCTGCTCGAGAAAATGAAGCTGCGCAACAATGCCGAGCTCACTTTCTACGTGATGAGCAATCGCCTCGTCGACCTGAATCCGGCGATGGCGGGCTAAACACCCACTGTGGCAGCGCGCGGGCGGCTTTTGGCCGCGGTGTCGCGGTGTCGCGTCGCCTTGCCGCCACGGCGCCCATCCGCCCGGTTCCTGCTGTTCACTGGCTCGTCCCAAAAAGGCGCATGCGCGCGCATCCGCTAAAATTGCGGGTTTCCCGACATTCGGCGCGCAACACGCGTGCACTACTGGAGACCCCGCCAATGTCCCTGTTCCGCAAAAAGAGCGTCGAGCACATGCTCGCGACAAGCGCGCAGAGCGCCGGCCTGAAGAAAGCGCTCGGCGCACTCGACCTGACGTTTCTCGGCGTCGGCGCCATTATCGGCACGGGTATTTTCGTGCTGACCGGCACCGGTGCCGTACAGGCCGGCCCGGCGTTGATGGTGTCATTTCTGGTCGCAGCCGTTGCATGCGGCTTCGCGGCGCTCGCGTATGCGGAGTTTGCATCGACCATTCCGGTCGCGGGCTCCATCTATACCTATTCATATGCGACGCTCGGCGAACTCGCCGCGTGGATCATCGGCTGGGACCTGATGCTCGAATACGGGCTCGCAACGTCGGCGGTTTCCGTCGGCTGGTCCGGTTATCTGCAATCACTGCTGTCCGGTTTCGGCGTCGCGTTGCCCGACGCACTGAGAGCGGCGCCGGGCGCCTTGCCTGGTCACGAAACGCTCTTCAATCTGCCGGCATTCCTCGTGATGATGGCGATCACCGCGCTGTTGTCGGTCGGCGTGCGCGAATCGGCGCGCATCAACAACCTGATGGTCGCGATCAAGGTGACGGTGGTGCTGCTCGTGATTGTCGTCGGCGTGTTTCACGTAACGCCTGCAAACTGGCATCCGTTCATGCCGAACGGCTGGAACGGCGTATTCGGCGCGGCTGCGGTGATGTTTTTCGCGTTCATCGGCTTCGACTCGGTGTCGTCCGCCGCCGAGGAGGTGAAAAATCCGAAGCGCGACTTGCCGGTCGGCATCATTGCATCGCTTGGCGTGTGCGCAGTGTTGTACGTCGCGGTGGCCGCCGTCGTGACGGGCATTGTGCCTTCGGCACAATTCGCGAACATCTCGCATCCGGTGTCGTACGCGTTGCAGGTCGCGGGCGAGAAGTGGGTCGCGGGCTTCATCGACCTTGGCGCGGTGCTCGGCATGCTGACCGTGATCCTCGTGATGGCTTATGGCCAGACGCGCGTCATTTTCGCGATGTCGCGCGACGGTTTGTTGCCGGCGCGCCTGTCGCGCGTGCATCCGCGCTTTGCGACGCCATTCTTCACGACGTGGCTGGTGGGCATTTTCTTCGGGCTGATCGGCGCGCTGGTGCCGTTGGATGTGTTGGCGGAGCTGATCAACATCGGCACGCTGGCGGCGTTTTCGATGGTGTCGATTGCGGTTCTCGTTTTGCGCAGGACGCATCCGGAATTGCCGCGGGCGTTCCGCTGCCCGGGTGTGCCGGTCGTGCCGGTTCTCGCTGTCGCTTCCTGTCTGTTTTTGATGGTCAATCTGAAAGCGGTGACGTGGGCGGCGTTCGTGGTTTGGCTGGTGGTGGGAATGGTGATTTATTTTGGGTATTCGAGGAGGCGGTCGAAGTTGGCCGCGTGAATGGTTTCGACTCGAACACGTTGACTCTGGGCGACGCAATGATGGCTATGAGAACTCGATCGCGCCGTCTCCGTCGTCCTCGGGCCTGGTAGCCGCACGTATCCTTCAGGCGCGATGGACAGGCGCAGCGTGGCGTCAGCTCTCTGACAGGTGACTCACGAGCGCTCGCCTATGGCGGACGCTGGCTCAAAGCGGCGAGCTGGCGTCCCCGATCAGGCAAGTCATCGATAAGCTGCCATGCCTGGACTTCCGGTTATCGGTCGGGCGACTTTTCGCTTGCTTGCAGGTGTCGCTCCTCCAGCGCGGCTCGCACCTCTCCAATGGCGGAGTCCCAATTACCCAGCTCCCGCTGGCGAAACAGTCGCATCGATGGATACCAAGGGCTATCGGTCCTCTCCTGGAGCCATCTCCATTGCGCATAGGCTGGCACCAGGACCCAAACCGGCAGATTGGCGGCACCGGCCAGATGTGCCACCGACGTGTCGACGGACACCACCAAGTCCAATGTCGCGAGTATTGCGAGCGTGTCACCGAAGTCCTCAATGACCGGGCCGAGCGTGTGGAAATCAAATGCATCTGTCAGCGCTTCGCCTTCACGCTCCCGCTCGCCTTTTTGCAGCGAGAACCAAGTGGTTCCGGGAACCGAAAATAACGGTCTCAGCGCGTGGATATCAATGGAGCGGAAGCGGTCTAGTGCAGAGTGCGGACCACCGGCCCAAACAATACCGACCCTGAGTTTCCCTGACCGGTTCACTGACGGCGCTAGTGCTTCAAGCCGCGCTTTCCAAAAGGCAATAAGGTGAGGCTGTGCGGTGACATATGGCATTGCAATAGGCAATGTGGACAGCTTCAGCCCCATGTGCTCAGGCATTCGCTGCATATGGCTCCAGTAATCGTAGGGGCCTCGCGGCAGACGCGTCAGAACTGAGCGGACACCTGTCATGCTGCGCGCGATTACAGCGACGGGTTCACTGACGAGTACATCGACCACCGCGCCTTGCTGATGCAACCACTCGGCAAAGCGCACGAACTGGATTTCATCGCCGCGCCCCTGTTCGCCGACCAGCAAAAACGTGCGCCCATTTACCGGTTCACCTTCCCAAATCCGAAACTCCGGAAAGACGCGGGTACTACGGGCCAGCGGCGTGTTGTAGAAAAGGTTGTGCCGGGACCACCCGACCTCATAGTTGCTGGCGTTGATTTCCAGCTCGGCATGCTGGAATTGCGATATCTCGTCGGCCGGTTGTAGTCGCACGGCTTCTGCGCTGTATGCCATGGCTTCTTTAACGTAACCACGGACACTCAAAGCATGCGCCGCATATCGATGCAGGCGGACGCTTTGCAAGTCAAGGGCGATCCCCTGACGTGCAACACTGAACATTTCAGCGAAGCGGTCAATTCTATACAACGCAAGGCACAGTGCCTCCAATGCGGTTGCGTCAGTTGCATGCCGCATGCGGAGTTCTGACACTAGTCGCGAAAGTGGCAATTCCAGTTTGACCTTTCCAAAGGCGAGCAGTGCGTCGATGCCATCCTTTAAAGACGAGTTGTCAATTGCCAAGGCTCGTAGCCAAAAGTCAGCTGCATCGTCCGATTCGCCGAGGTCAGTACTTATCTGTGCAACTGCGCGAACCGCGTGATGCAACTCTGGCTCTCTTGCGATCGCCTTTATGTACTGCGCCTTTGCTTCCCGCAGACGCCCGCGTAACCGCAGGCAGTCGGCGAGATTGCGATGCAGCGTCGCTGTGCTTCCAATAAGACTGAGCGCGCGACGATAGAACTGCTCTGAATTTGCGTAGTCGCCTCTCATTGCCGCAATTAGACCGGCATGCTCCCAAAGGTCGCCGCGCTCAGGTTCGAGCCTTAGAGCACGCTCCAGATACGCAGACGCCTCCACAATCTTGTTTAGGCGTGCACATGCCAGTCCCATCTGATGCAACACATGGACATTGCCTGGCTCCGTTGCTAATACGAGCTCGTAAATACTCGCCGCCTCGGCCACGCAAGAGGCAGAAAATAACGCGTCTGCCTTCGAAGTTAGGGCACTCCGCTCGACGTCTTCAGTGTAAGCAGGTGACATTGCGGACATCTTCAAGGAAACTCGATCCCATTCCTGTGCGTTTGTGAGGTCCTGCGTAGTGTCAAGCCAGCGCAGGACTCGGCTCAGACACCAGAAGTGTTATGGCGTAAACGTAGCGAAAAGCTTAGTGTCTACAACGTCTGACGCAGGCTTGATCACAAGGTAATACGTGCCTGGTCGCGGATTCCACAGGAAGCATTGGGCGCCACTACCTGACGCAAAATATCGTGAACAGTCCGCATTCACCGATGTGGGCGAACCGGCCTTCACAAACATCATTCCCGAGTCGAAGGAAGAACGCGACGAGAGATTGGCCCTCATCACTGGTGCACCAGACGGAAGCTCGAGCTTGTAATACTGCGGAACGTTCGCTTTTCCGGAAAACATGAGTTCAGTGTCGAAAGCCATATCAGTTGCTTGAGGAGCAACTACCGTGATGGGCCGCGATACTCGGCTAACGGCGCCGTTGCTGTCGGTGATCGTTAACGAGACGTTGTAGGTGCCCGGATATTCGTAATCATGGGAAGAATTCCGAGACTCAGTGCTAACCGTATCGCCTTTATCGTCGTAACCCATATTCCATGCCCATGACCTGATCGACGCAGCGCCTCTTGCTGTCGAGAGATCGGTACATGTCACCAGCATTCCCACAGTTCCCTGCGCGCAGATGAAATCTGCCGCTGCAGGGATTTCCCCCGATCTCGCCGCTGCGACGGCCGCCGACGCGTCCAGAATCCCCGCGCCGATGGGTTGATCTGGGCGCTTAGGGAATGGCTGGCTATGTTGTGTTATCAGTGTACGCATCTCCGCGGCACTATATTGCTTCGATGCCACTGACTTAATTAGCGCGACAACACCGCTGACCATTGGTGCGGCCATCGACGTACCCGTCTGTAAGGCGTAGCTCTCCGAACCTAGAGAGTAGGTGCCATCGTTTCATGTGGAGAGGATATCGGTGCCCGGCGCCGCAATATCTACTGTTAGCCCATAGTTTGATGTGTACGATCGCGAGCCGTCCTTCTGCGTATTGCCGACCGCGATAACGCCACGACAGTTGGCGGGTTGCACATTTGATGCGTCGGCTGAATCGTTTCCAGCCGCGACAACCACCGTCGCACCACGGCTGTTTGCATCGTCAATCGCGTACTGGAATGTTTTCGCGCAGTAACCGACTGCTTCAAGGCTCAGGTTGATGACACTAGCTGGGTGAGGATTATTCGGTATTCCTGCGACTGATCCACCAGAGGCCCAAATAAGCGCATCGGATGTCGAGGAAAGGAGACCTCCACCCCACTGGTTCAATGACCGTGCGGAAACGAGCTTCGCAGAAGGCGCGATCCCCGAAATCCCAATACCATTACTGGTAACAGCAGCCATGATGCCCGCGACATGAGTGCCATGATATGAAATGACTCTGCCGTTGCTTCCTATGCCGGGATTGGAGCCCCCGGGCGGTCCAAGAAACGTGAAGTCGTAACCCGCGGGGATCACGTTCGCGTCGAGATCGCTGTGTCCGGTTAACCCATTGTCAACAACGCCGATGGTGATTCCCGCACCCGTTGCAATCTTCCATGCGTCGCTTACGCGAATTCCCGCGTATGGCTGACTTGGATCAAGATTGGAAAATAACCCCCATTGCTGGCTGTAAAGCGGATCATTGGGAGCCGAGGTCGCTGATATAACAATGTCCGGTTCGACGTATTCAACGTCAGGATCGGACGCGATCGCCCGCATAAACGCCTTGGCTTCCTTGGCGTTCAGTTTGCGGTCTATCGTTAACACGTCTGCTCCAAGACCCATGCGGCGGGCGTGGCGCGCACGCGCAGGGAAGGCGCTCGCAAGCCTGTCAAGCCTTGACTCAACTGCCGTGGAGTCTGAGCGCGCGGTAGTCCCAACTTTGTATCTGACGATGAAGCGGTCTGTCTGAGAGTCGGCCGAAATGGCGCTCGCGTTCATCCGCATGGCCGCAACGGCCGTGACAACGGCGGAACTAGCCGCGTCCATCGCCGCGATTACTTGGGGATCTGACGCTTTGCCAAGAGGCTCGACGTTGCCTGCGCTATTACTTCCCCCGCAAGCTGTGAGCGCCAACGAGATACCTATCAGACCAGCTCTGATTCCACGCCCGTTGATTTTCAGTGCCCCAAACTGCAACTTAGCTGCGTTAGGTCGAGGGCGGTTTTGGTCCCTGATACGTCGTTTTGTCTGCATCGCTTTTTACTGTCCTAAGTAATGTATATGTCCGGCTCTGCGCTTCCTGTTCTTTGTCTGCACATCCGCAAACGTCCGGCAGTTTCTTGCACCCGCGTTGAATAAATATAGACAGCTATCCTAAACATATTCCACGACGAACCGAGCTTAAGAGACGCGATGAGGCATTGCGGGAGAATCATGCGTACTCCCATCAATCAGAAGCAGAGGGGAGCCCGCCGTTCATAAAGGAGAGGAACGGACGAATGATGATAACGACAACGAAGACGCTGCACCCGAAACCCGGCGATCCGAAAGAGCCTCACCGGAGTTCCTCTCCATTGGAAATGGCATGCAACGTTAAACGAGATCAAACCTGATCGCCACGGTTTCGACGGCGAGTTGAGTCTGCCGCAGGCGTAAGGTGCATGCAAGCCAATAAATACGCGAGCGGTCCATTTCAGAATTTTCCACTGAATCACTGGTATGAAATCTGAAAGTCTCATTCACGGCGCATAGGTCTATTCGGACATGGAGAAGACCGGTGAACAAGACTGTCCCTCCCGTCGGCCTTTCCGGCGGAACGCGGTTCTGGCTCAAGCACCGAGAGACAAACGCGGCGGAGGCAAGCCGGCAGCGTCGTGCCGCGCTACGGGCGCGTAGTGGGGCCAAACGCGGCAAGGACAGGCCGAGAGGTTCAAAACCCCACCCCAGGCAAAAAACCCCTCATAGCGCCCCCGCTCAATTTGTGCTTTACTTTTCGGCAGACTCATAAAAACCGCAGCACCCCGACCGGATCAGGACGAACAGGCAGGCTGCAGGCATAAGAAAAGCGGTCCGGTTTCCCCCAATCAGGAGACGACTTCATGGCGATCAGCATTAGTCTGACGGTGAACGGCGCGCCCATCAGCGCTTCAGTCGAGCCCGGCACCCTGCTTGTGCAGTTCCTTCGCGACCAACTGCGCCTCACCGGCACCCACATCGGCTGCGATACGGCCCAGTGCGGCGCATGCACCGTCCACCTCGACGGGCGCGCGATCAAATCGTGCAACATCCTCGCAGCGCAAGCAGACGGTGCGCGCGTCACCACCATCGAAGGGCTCGCCAAAGACGGCGCGCTCCATCCCATGCAAGCCGCCTTCAAGCACTGCCACGGTCTGCAATGCGGTTTCTGCACGCCCGGCATGGTGATGAGCGCGATCTCGCTGGTAGAGCGTCAGCCCAATCTCACCGGCGACGACGTGCGCGCGCAATTGGACGGCAATCTGTGCCGCTGCACCGGCTATCACAACATCGTGAAAGCGGTGCTCGAAGGGGCCGAAGGCATGAAGTCGTCCGACGCGGCAGGCAGCACGGCAAGCCAGGCAGCAAGCCCCGGCGCGAACGCCCCCGCAGCTTCCACCGCGCAAGCCACCGCCTGAGGAGCCGACGATGAACGCACCCGAAACGCACAACCTGATCGGCGCTTCCGTCGAACGTAAGGAAGACTATCGATTCCTCACGGGCAACGGCCAGTACACCGACGACATCCTGCTGCCGCAGCAGACCTACGCGGTCTTTCTGCGCTCGCCGCACGCCCACGCGAAGATCAACAGCATCGACACCACAGCGGCGCAACAGTCGCCCGGCGTGGTCGCCATTTTCACCGGCAAGGACATGGCGGCGGAGAACGTCGGCGGCCTGCCGTGCGGCTGGCTGATCCACAGCACGGACGGCAAGCCGATGAACGAGCCGCCGCATCCCGTCATCGCGCATACGAAAGTGCGTCACGTCGGCGATCAGGTCGCCCTCGTGATCGCGGATTCGATCAAGGCCGCGAAAGACGCGTTGGAACTGATCGAAGTGGACTACGACGTGCTGCCCGCCGTGGTCGACACCGCACACGCAGCGGACCCCGGCCAGCCGGCCGTTCACGACGAAGTGCCGGACAACGTCTGCTACAACTGGGGCCACGGCGACAAAGCGGCCACCGACGCCGCCTTCGCGAAAGCAGCACACGTCACCACCCTCGACATCGTCAATAACCGCCTCGTGCCGAACGCAATCGAACCGCGCGCGGTGAACGCGAGCTATTCGGCGCAGGACGACAGCTACACGCTCTATGTGGCGAACCAGAATCCGCACGTGGAGCGCCTGCTGATGGCAGCGTTCGTGCTCTCGTTGCCCGAATCCAAATTGCGGGTGATTGCGCCGGACGTGGGCGGCGGGTTTGGTTCGAAGATTTTCCTTTACGCCGAAGATGTCGCGCTCACGTGGGCGTCGAAGAAAATCCGCCGCCCCGTGAAGTGGACGGCCGAGCGCTCGGAAGCCTTCCTGTCGGATGCGCATGGCCGCGATCACGTAACGAAAGCGGAGCTCGCGCTCGACGCCGACGGCAAGTTTCTCGGCATGCGCATTCACACCATCGCGAACATGGGCGCATATCTGTCCACGTTCGCCACGAGCGTGCCTACCATTCTGTACGCGACGCTGCTGGCTGGCCAATACGCGACGCCCGCCATCTACGCCGAAGTCAAAGCCGTCTTCACCAACACCGTTCCCGTCGACGCCTATCGCGGCGCGGGCCGCCCCGAAGCGACTTATGTGGTGGAGCGTCTGGTCGAAACAGCCGCACGCGAAATGAAGATCGACCCAGCCGAGATTCGGCGCCGCAACTTCATCCGCGAATTCCCATACGCGACGCCAGTCGGCCTCACCTACGACACGGGCGACTACGAAGCAATCCTCGCGCGCGCGCTCGAACTCGCCGATGTGAAAAGCTTCGAAGCGCGCCGCCAGCAATCGGAGAAAAACGGCAAGCGGCGGGGCCTCGGCTACTCCTGCTATATCGAAGCATGCGGTCTTGCACCGTCGAACATCGCGGGCGCGCTCGGTGCGCGCGCGGGGCTGTTCGAAGTCGGCCAGATTCGCGTGCATCCGACAGGCTCAGTCACCGTGTTCACCGGCTCGCACAGTCACGGTCAGGGGCATGAAACGACCTTCGCGCAAGTGGTGGCTGACCGGCTCGGCATTGCGCTCGAAAGCGTGGAAATCGTGCACGGCGATACGGGTCGCATTCCGTTCGGCATGGGCACCTATGGCTCGCGCTCCATTGCGGTCGGCGGCTCGGCGATCATGAAAGCGCTCGACAAGATCGAAGCGAAGGCGAAGAAAATTGCCGCGCATCTGCTCGAAGCCGCGGCAGAAGACATCGAGTTCAAGGACGGCGTATTCCGCGTCGCCGGCACGGACCGCACCAAGGCCTTCGCCGAGATTTCGCTCGCCGCATATGTGCCGCACAACTATCCGCTAGAAGTGCTGGAACCGGGCCTGGAAGAAAGCGCGTTTTACGACCCGAGCAACTTTACCTATCCGTCGGGCGCATACATCTGCGAGATCGAGGTGGACCCGGACACGGGCGTGTGCGAAATCCAGCAGTTCACGGCCGTCGACGATTTCGGCAACGTGATCAACCCGATGATCGTCGAAGGCCAGGTGCACGGCGGCCTCGCGCAAGGCATCGGACAAGCCATGCTGGAGCGCTGCGTATACGACAACGAAAGCGGCCAATTGCTGTCCGGCTCGTACATGGACTACGCAATGCCGCACGCGTCGGACCTGCCGGATTTCACTGTAGAGACCGCGAAAGGCACGCCGTGCACGCACAATCCGCTCGGCGTCAAAGGTTGCGGCGAAGCAGGCGCAATCGGCTCGCCGCCGGCCGTGATCAACGCGATCATCGACGCACTCGCGCCGCTCGGCGTGACCGACCTGCAAATGCCGGCCACGCCGCATCGCGTGTGGTCGGCCATTCACGCGGCCACGCAGGCAGCCCACTAAGATCCTGAGCGGAGCATTCGACATGTATTCATTCGAGTATCAACGCGCGACGGACCCGCAAGCAGCCGCCGCAGCCATTGCCGCCGACAGCGACGCGAAGTTTCTGGCCGGCGGACAGAGCCTCCTGCCGACCATGCGGCTGCGTCTCGCGCAGCCCTCGCAACTGATCGACGTGACTCGCATTCCGGCGCTCAAGTCGATCAGCGTCGAGGCCAATGTGGTGAAAATCGGCGCAGCCGTCTGTCACGCGGATGTCGCGGAGCACGCCGAGGTACGCCGGGCGTTGCCGGCGCTGGCGGACCTGGCCGCGCATATCGGCGATCGCCAGGTGCGCGCGCTCGGCACGCTCGGCGGCTCGCTCGCCAACAACGATCCGGCCGCCTGCTATCCGGCGGCGGCAATGGGACTGGACGCCACCATCGTCACGCAACGGCGGCGCATTTCGTCCAGCGACTTTTTCGTGGGCATGTACGAGACCGCGCTGGAACCGGACGAACTGATCGTGGGCGTGGAATTCCCGGTTCCCGAGCGAGCCGCGTACGAAAAATTCAGGAACCCCGCGTCGCATTTCGCGCTCGTCGGCGTGTTCGTTGCGAAGTTCGCGAGCGGCGTGCGCGTTGCGGTGACAGGCGCGGCGGCCTCCGTGTTCCGTGTGCCCGAACTGGAAAGCGCGCTGTCGGCCAATTTCACGCCCGAGGCCGCGCGCGCGGTCAACCTCGCCGGCGCGAACCTGAACGACGACATGCACGCGAGCGCTGAATATCGCGCGCATCTCATTCCGGTACTCGCTGCGCGCGCGGTGGCAAAAGCAAATAGTTAGCCATCCTCCGTATAGGCAGCCGACGCGGGCCTGCTCGCTCGCGCCGGCTGCGGCCGCTCAAGCGCGCCGATGGTCGCGCAGATTCAGGAACGCCATGCACCCCGCTTCAATCGACGACACCCTCACGCAACTCGCCGCACAAAACTATTTCGCGAGCCGAGAACTGGCGACGGCGTTGTATCTCGCGCTGCGCATGGAGCGTCCGCTGTTCGTCGAAGGAGAGCCGGGCGTCGGCAAGACCGAGCTTGCCAAGGCAGCGGCGGGCATGCTCGGCACGTCGATGCTGCGGCTGCAATGCTACGAAGGACTCGACACCGCGAGCGCGCTCTACGAGTGGGACTACCCGCGGCAGATCATGGCCTTGCGTCTTGCCGAAGCGGCGGGCGAGCGGCCCGACAACGACACCTTGTATCGCGGCGAATTTCTGCTCAAGCGCCCGCTGCTGCAAGCCCTGTTGCCCGACGAAAATCATCCTGGCGCGCGGCGCGTGCTGCTGATCGACGAAATCGACCGCGCCGACGAGCCGTTCGAAGCCTTCCTCCTCGAACTGCTGTCCGACTTCCAGGTGTCGATTCCCGAGTACGGCACCGTGCGCGCGGCACAGCCACCGCTCGTGGTCATGACCTCGAACCGCACGCGCGAGGTGCACGACGCGTTGAAGCGCCGCTGCCTGTATCAATGGATCGGCTACCCGGATCGCGAGCGCGAACTGCAGATCGTGGCCGCGCGCGCGCCGCAAACGTCGGCGCAATTGCAGCGGCGCGCGGTCGACTTCGTGCACCGGCTGCGCGGCATCGATCTGTTCAAGGCGCCGGGCATTGCGGAAACGATCGACTGGTGCCGCGCGCTCGAGGCGCTCTCGGTGACGGAGCTCGATCCGCAGTCGGTGCAGAACACGCTTGGCGTGCTGCTGAAATACCAGGACGACCTCGCGCGTGTCGACGCGGCGCAAATCGCGCAGTGTCTCGCCGCGCCGGAATAGCGAGCATGACGACGCCCACTCGCGCTGACAACCCCGACCACGGCGACGCTCCGCCCGCGCAGCGCCGACCGGACGCCGGGCAGCGGCTCGCAGCATCGCCGGAAAACGGCACGCCTACGCTTGCGCGCAACGTCGTGCATTTCGTGCGCGTGCTGCGCGGCGCGGGTCTGCCCATGTCGCCCGCGCATGCCGTCGACGCGCTCGCCGCCCTCCACTACATCGACCTCGCGCGCCGCGACGACGTGCGTGCCGCGCTCGCGGCAACGCTGGTTTCGGCGCCCGACGAACGCGAACTCTTCGACGCGGCGTTCGAACTCTTCTGGCGTGATCCGGATTGGGAAGGCAAGCTGCGGGCGCTGCTCCTGCCGAAAGTCCGCGACGGCCTGCCGCCGCCCAAACGGAACAACCGTCTCGCCGACGCGCTCGCGGTGCGCGCGCCGCCCTCCCCGCACATGCAAGAACCGCAGGAAACCGAGCAGCAGGAACTGCGCGCGCACCTCACGTTCAGTGCGGAAGAACGGTTGCGTCACCGCGATTTCGACACCCTTTCCGCCGACGAATGGCGCACGCTGCGTCATCTGATCCGCGCTCAGCGTCTGCCGCTCGCGAAGGAGCCGACGCGCCGCCTGAAGGCGGCATCGCACGGCACGCATGCTGACTTGCGCGCGAGCGCGCGGCAGGCGGTGCGCGCGGGCGGCGACTGGACCGTCTGGAAATATCGCGCCGTGGTGGAGCGCAAGCCGCCGCTCGTGTTGTTGCTCGACATTTCCGGCTCGATGAGCAGTTATTCGCGCGCGGTACTGTACTTCTGTCATGCGCTGGTTCACTCGCGTGAACGTCTGCAGGTTTTTCTGTTCGGCACGCGCCTTACCAATGCCACGCGCTGGCTGCGCGAGCGCGATCCCGACGTGGCGATTGCCGCGCTCACCGAACAGGTTCTCGACTGGTCCGGCGGCACGCGTATCGGCGCGACGCTCGCCGAGTTCAACCGACGCTGGGCACGGCGCGTCCTGGCCGGGCGCGCGACCGTGCTTCTCGTGACCGATGGCCTCGATCACGAAGCGATCGACGTGCTCGACACCGAAATGGCCCGCTTGCGGCGCTTCGCACATCGAATCGTTTGGCTCAATCCGTTGCTGCGTTTCAGCGGCTTTTCACCGAAGGCGCGCGGCGTACAGGCGATCCTGCCGTATGTCGACGCGCATCGCCCGGTTCATAATCTGGAGACACTGGCCGCGTTCGGCCGCGACTTCGCGCAACTCGCGCGCGCGCCGCGTCCGGGCGTGCCTGCCATGCCAACTGCAGGAGCCCGTTCATGGAACTGACCGAAACTCATACGCTGCCGGTTTCGCAACAGCGCACGTGGGAAGCGCTGAACGATACGGAGATTTTGCGCGCCTGTATTCCGGGTTGCGAAAGCATCGACCCGGATGGTGAGAACGCGTATCTGGTGGTGCTCAGCGCCGCGGTCGGCCCGGTCAAGGCGCGCTTCAAGGGGCGCATGCAGCTCACGGATATCGACGCACCCAACGCGTACAACATCGTATTCGAAGGCCAGGGTGGCGCGGCCGGCTTCGCCAAAGGCAACGCGCGCGTCACGCTCGAAGCGGACGGCGACGCGTCGACAAAGCTCAGCTATACGGCGAGCGCGCAGGTCGGCGGCAAGCTCGCGCAAATCGGCTCGCGGCTCGTCGACGGTGCGGCGCGCAAGATCGCCGGCGAATTCTTCAAGCGCTTCGGCGCGCAGTTCGGCGCAAGTGACGGTGCCGACGCCGCCCGTGCCGGCGATGCGGACGACGCGGCGGATGGCGGCGGCACTGCAGCCGACGGCGCGGCGGGGCACAATACTGCATCGACTGAGGCCGCGGACAACGAGTCCGGCGGCGATGCAACGAAAAGGAAGAAATCATGGACAGCGTGGATCTCGAAGTCCTGAAGTCCAGCGCACGTTGGCTTGAGGAAGGACATCGCGCGCTGCTGGTAACGGTGGTCAAGACATGGGGGTCGTCGCCGCGGCCCGAGGGCGCGATGCTCGTCGTGCGCGACGACGGGCTCGTGGTCGGCTCCGTTTCGGGCGGCTGCATCGAAGACGATCTGATCGATCGCGTGCGCCAGCAGGGCATCGAGCAGACGCGGCCCGAGGCGGTCAAGTACGGCATTACCGCGGAAGAAGCGCATCGCTTCGGACTGCCTTGCGGCGGCACCATTCAACTGGTGCTCGAACCGTTGACGCTGCAAAGCGGCATCGCGGAACTCTGCGCTGCGGTGGAAGAAGGACGGCTGGTTGCGCGCGAACTCGACATGACAACGGGGGTGGCGCGGCTCGACAAGGCGCTTGCCACCGACGGCGTGCATTTCGACGGCCAACGCCTCCTGACGATTCACGGCCCGCGTTACCGGATGCTCGTGATCGGCGCGGGACAGTTGTCGCGCTATTTGTGCAACATTGCCGTGGGACTGGACTATCAGGTCACCGTGTGCGATCCACGCGAGGAGTACACGGAAGAGTGGAGCATTCCCGGCACGAAAATCGTGCGAACCATGCCGGACGACACCGTGCTCGACATGAAGCTCGACGAACGCTGCGCGGTAATTGCCCTGACGCACGACCCGAAGCTCGACGACCTCGCGTTGATGGAAGCGCTCAAGACACCGGCGTTCTATGTCGGCGCATTGGGCTCGCGGCGCAATAACCAGGCGCGTCGCGAGCGGCTCAAGGAGTTCGACTTGAGCGAAACGGAGCTGGCCCGTTTGCATGGACCGGTAGGCATTTATATCGGCAGCCGCACGCCGCCGGAAATTGCCGTGTCGATTCTCGCCGAAGTGACGGCGGCCAAAAACGGCGTTTCGCTGCCTACGCTAATTCAGGTGGAAGGCGCAAAGGCCGCGCGGGAAATTGCCGCCTCGGCGGGCGGCGCGGCCTGCAGCGCCTAGCAGGCGCGAGAGTCAGGCGACGCGCTCGGCAACGCGCGGTTGCCTGCGCGGTTGCCTAGGCAGTTGCTGCGCGATTGCCTGGGCGGTTGGCAGCGCAGTTGCAACCTTGTGTTCAGCTTCCCCGTGAAGGCCACGCGCGAAACTTGCGCTCACATCAAACCGCACACCACGGCGGCGACAATCGATCCGCCCACCAGTACGACGCCCACCACGCGGCGCTTGTTCAGTTCGGTCCACAACAGCACGCCTGTCAGCGAGAGCAGGATCAGCGAGCCGGCAATCGTGTCCACCAGCAGCATCCAGCCGATGCTCAGGCCCGTGCCCTTGTGGAGGTTTGTCATCGTCGCGAGAAAGGTGTTTTGCGTGCGTTTCACCGCGACAAAACCGTTGCCGACCCAGTACTCGGCCTGCACGTTCTGCGTGGGCGCGGCGAACGCAACTTGCCAGAACTCCGGCTGAATCGTGCTGCGATCGCCCCATGCCACCGGATGCGCCGCCTCGCGTTTCATTCTGCCTGGCTTGCCATCGATTTTCAGCTCGCTCTTGAGCCACTTCGCCATGTCCATCGGCGAATGAAAAGGCTTATCGGGCACGGCCATCTGCAATTCTTCGACTTGCGGCTGGCCCGTCGACACCTTCATAGGGCCCGCGCGATGGTTCAGCAAAAAGCCGGTCGCGCCGAACATGAGTCCAAGCACCGCGCCCCACAGGCCAACCCAACCGTGCACCTTGCGCAGCCACTTGATGAAGTTCGCGCGCCGCGAACGCTGACGACGCGCCGCCTGCTCGGCGCCGTCCATCAGATGACGGCCAGGCGGCTCGTCATGGGCGACATAGCGTGAGGCGCCGTTGGCAGCGGGTTTCATATCGATTGAATCGGGCGCGTTCACATATGCTCCGGTGCTGCAGGTTAAAACCGCCGCCGCGCGCGCGGACATGCAGCGCGCGCAAACCGGCAGCGAGGAATTCACAAGGGAGAGCGGACGACTCCGGCTTGCGGCGCGGAGCCGTCCCGTTGACGGGCTGGCTGACAGTCACAGAGGAGGAGAAATGTGACAGGAAGCTGGCGACGCCCTTCAATTGAGAATGGCTATCATTACACAATTGGCGCGTTTGCTCAATCGCGGCGTGACGGGCGTGTCGCTTCGGCGCTTCGGGATGTTTGGCGGCGCGGTTACAGAACGATGGGCGCGTGAGGCTTGCGCCCGGCGGATAGGATGCGCGATCAGCGCGTCAGCCATCCACGCGCACGCCCGCGCAGGCTACCGTGCGCCTATGCGCAATCGCGCGCGCCTGCCGACGCTTGCTAGACCGGCCACAGCGGCCCCTCCTGCATCGCACCCAACTGCTCGCGCATTTCGAGAATGCGGTCTTCCCAGTACCGCTGCGTGTTAAACCAGGGAAACGCCGCCGGGAACGCAGGATCGTCCCAGCGACGCGCGAGCCACGCCTGGTAGTGAATCAGGCGCAGCGTGCGCAACGCTTCGACCAGATGCAGCTCGCGCGGCTCGAAGTCGCAGAAGTCCTCGTAGCCCGCGAGCAGATCGGCGAGCGCACGCGACGCCTCGGCGGGCTCGCCCGGCAGCAGCAGCCACAAATCCTGCACGGCCGGGCCCATGCGGCTGTCGTCGAAGTCCACGAAATGCGGCCCCGCGTCGGTCCACAGCACATTGCTCGGATGACAGTCGCCGTGCATGCGCAGCGTGCGGATCTCGCCCGCGCGCTCAAAGGCACGCTCGACGCCTTCCAGCGCCAGATTGACGACGGTCTGCCAGGCGTCGCGCACGTCATCGGGAATGAAGCTGTGCGCAAGCAGGAAATCGCGCGGCTCGTAGCCGAACGTTTGAATGTCGAGCGCGGGGCGCTCCGTGTAGTGCTGCGTCTGCCCGACCGCATGAATCCGGCCGATAAAACGGCCCAGCCACTCGAGCGTATCGCGACGGTCGAGGTCCGGCGCGCGTCCGCCACGGCGCTCGAAAATCGAAAAACGGAAGCCCTCGAACGTATGCAGCGTGCGGCCTTCGAAGACGCGTGCCGGCACGGCGGGAATTTCCCGCGCAGCCAGCTCGGCGACGAACGCATGCTCTTCCAGAATGGCGGCGTCGCTCCAACGCTCGGGACGATAGAACTTGGCGACCACCGGCGGCCCGTCTTCCACGCCCACCTGATAAACGCGGTTTTCGTAGCTGTTGAGCGGCAGCATGCGCCCGTCGGTGCGCACGCCGACCGTGGCGAGCACGCTGTCGAGTGCATCGAGCACGAGCTCCGGCTGGAGCCGGGCGAAAGGCACGGTGCGCGCGGCGCCGTCCTGTGGATCGAGAATGTCGTTCATGCCCGCATTGTGCGCCGCGCGGCCGTCAAAGACGAGTGTCGCGCGATTTGCGGCGCGCGTCTGCGAGGTGAAACGGCAGACGCGCGATACCGCGACCGCGTTAATGCATCTGCGCGCTCGACGGACGCACCAGTTCGCCGGTGTCGATCAGGTCTTCGAGGAAAAAGGGTTCGGTGTTCAGTTGCGGCGAAGCGCCGGGCTCGCCGGCATACCACGCCACCATGGCCATGTCGCCGAGAATGCGCATGACGATTCCGCGCGCGCCTTGTGGCACGGCGATATGCACCGATCGGACAATGGAACCGATTTGCATGATGTTTCCCCGTTCTCCCATAGCCGGCTTTATGGATTCTTGCCGGTCAAGGTGATGATAAAAGCGCCGCTTCGCCGGTAACGTTGCGTACGCACCCAAACTGCTGCGCGTGAATACGCGTGAGAGCTTCGAGTCATTGTTCCCGTTTTGCGGGGCCCTTGATAGCGGGAACTCAGGGCGTTTCACCCGTCGTTTCCGCGGATTCGTCGCGGCGCGCGGCGTCGCGACGAGACCATCATAAACCCTGCCGGGCGCAGACATCAAAAACGGTGCGCTTGCGCACCACTCGCGTGTTTTCGCACACCGCCGCGCCATTTTCAGCGTATCCTTAACTGCTTTGCAGGCGCGGCGTCTGGCGAATATCCGTCATGACGATACCGGACGGATACTGTGAAGTGCTCTGACTTCGCGGCCGTTTTGCGCTCTGTCTTTTCCGCATTTGGTCCTGGTTCTTTCTGTCGTGCCCAACGCATCCGATACGCCTTATCTTGAACGCGGCACCCGCGCCTACTGGCGCGCCAGCATCGCCCTGCTGTTTGCGGGCTACGCCACGTTTTCATTGCTGTATTGCGTGCAGCCGCTGTTGCCGTCGTTTTCGTCGGCGTTCAACGTGACGCCTGCGCAAAGCAGCCTCACCGTCTCGCTTTCGACGGCGGCGCTCGCGTTCTCCATCTTCACGGCGGGCTTCGTCTCCGAAGGCTGGAGCCGTCACAAGCTGATGACGATGTCGTTGACCGTTTCGGCGCTGTTGACCATCGGCGTGTCGATTGCGCCGCAGTGGCATCAACTGCTCGTGTTGCGCGCGCTCGAAGGTCTTGCGCTCGGCGGCGTGCCGGCTGTCGCCATGGCCTATCTCGCTGAGGAAGTGCACCCCGACGGTCTCGGCCTCGCGATGGGTTTGTATGTCGGCGGCACCGCCATCGGCGGAATGGCGGGGCGCGTGATCACCGGCGTGGTCGCCGATCTGTTCTCGTGGCGCGTCGCGATCGGCACGATCGGCGTGCTCGGCCTTCTGTCGATGCTCGCGTTTCGCGCGCTGCTGCCGCCGTCGCGCCATTTCGTGCCGCGGCGCGGACTCGGCTTCACGCATCACCGCAGCGCGCTGTTGCGCCAGTTCACACGGCCGGGCTTGCCCTTGCTGTTCCTGCTCGGCTTCGTGCTGATGGGCAGCTTCGTCACGCTGTACAACTACATCGGCTACCGGCTGCTCGCGCCGCCGTACCGCCTGAGTCAGACGGAGATAGGCGCGATCTTCGTGGTGTATCTGACGGGCGTGGTCGCGTCGCCGTGGTCAGGCCGCATGGCCGACACGTTCGGGCGCGCCCGCGTACTCGCGGCGAGCTTGCTGCTGATGGGCGCGGGGCTCGCGCTCACCACATTCACCGCGCTTGCGGCGATTGTCGGCGGCATTGCGTGCGTGACGTTCGGGTTCTTTGCCGGACACGCGGTGGCAAGCGGCTGGGTCGGGCGTCTTGCGAAAGAGGCGAAGGGCCAGGCAGCCGCGCTCTACCTGCTTGCGTACTACATCGGCTCCAGCGTGGTCGGCTCATATGGCGGCCACATGTGGGCTGGTTTTGGATGGAGCGGCGTCGCCGCACTCGTTGCCGCGCTGCTCGTCATCGGCATGCTGGCGGCGCTCAGACTCGGCCGGCTAGACCCGGCTCACGGTTGAGCCGAACGCGCGGCGGCTGCGGCCGGACAGCGAGTGCCCCGGCGATTCGCGGCGCATCGAAAATCGATAAAAAGTAAGGGCTGCGTAAGCAAACGCTTCATTTTTTCGGCGCCTTTTTGCTGCGCCGCCATAACCGTTGCAAGCCTTGCGGGCGTTGAGTTCAGCGGTTTGCGAAGCGGCGTGAGCGGGCTTCGGCACACGGCTACGGCGCTTCTGGCGTCACCTATACTCGAATCGGGCGTCGGCAGCGCACAGCTCAATCAGAGTCGCTGCTTTCGCCGTCAAAATAAATGGAGACGAGTATGACGACCTACTTCACGATTGGCGACTTCATTCTGGTCATTCCGATGGCGCTGGCCGGGGCCCTGTTCGTCGGCGCGCTGCCTTGCAAGACGGAGTTGAGGCACAACGTGCTGCGTGTGCTCGGTGCGCTGCTCGGTGTCGTCTTCGCGGTGATGCTGGTGGAAGGTTTGCCCGCGCTCGTCTAGCGTCTGGAGCCTGGCGTCTGCGAAAAAAAAGCCGCCTTGACGGCGGCTTTGTCTTCGTTCGCGAGGCGGCGGCGCCGGGCTCAGATTGCCTGATCCGTCGACGGTTTCTCCCACAGGTTGATGCCGCCTTCGGTCGCATAGCGGTCGATCTCCGCGAGTTCCTCTTTCGAGAACGCGAGGTTCTTCAACGCACCGACGTTTTCACGCACCTGTTCCGCGCGGCTCGCGCCGATCAGCACCGAGGTCACGCGCGGATCGCGCAACGCCCATGCGAGCGCCATTTGCGCGAGGCTCTGGCCGCGACGTTGCGCGATTTCGTTCAGCTTGCGCACGTGCTCGATATTTTCCGCGCTCAAATGCTCCTGCTTCAGGGACGCGCCGCCGGGCTTGTTCACGCGCGCGTCCTGCGGCACGCCGTTCAGATACTTGCCGGTCAGCAGACCTTGCGCGAGCGGCGTGAACGCAATCGTGCCCGCGCCGACCTGTTCGAGCGTGTCGAGCAATTCGCGTTCTATCCAGCGATTGAGCATGTTGTACGCGGGCTGATGAATCAGGAGCGGCACCTTGTATTCGGCGAGCAGCTTCGTCATTTCGAGCGTCTTGCTTGCCGAGTACGACGAAATGCCGATGTACAGCGCCTTGCCCTGCTGTACGGCGCTCGCCAACGCACCCGCGGTTTCTTCGAGCGGCGTGTGCGCGTCGAAGCGATGCGAATAGAAGATGTCGACGTAGTCGAGCCCCATGCGCTTGAGGCTCTGATCCAGACTCGCGAGCACGTATTTGCGCGAGCCGCCGCCTTGTCCATATGGACCCGGCCACATATCCCAGCCGGCCTTCGAAGAAATCAGCAGTTCGTCGCGATAGGGCTTGAAGTCGTCCTTGAAATGCCGGCCGAAGTTGGTTTCGGCGCTGCCGTACGGCGGCCCGTAGTTGTTCGCCAGATCGAAGTGCGTGATGCCGAGATCGAACGCTGTGCGCAGAATTTCGCGCTGCGTGGAAAGCGGCGTAGTGTCGCCGAAGTTGTGCCACAAGCCGAGCGACAGCGCGGGAAGTTTGAGGCCCGACTTGCCGCACACGCGGTACTGCATGTCCGAATAGCGTTCGGAAGCTGCTTCGTAAGCCATTGCTGATGTCCTTGATGATGATGGCGCCCGGTGATCTCGGGCATGGGCAATCGCATGCTGCGGGAGGCGTGCTGCTGTGAGTTCGTTGTTGTATGTGGTCAGACCGCTATGGTAGCCAATCGACGCGCTGGCTGCAGAGCGCCACGCAGAGGATGGACGAGGGCTTTCACGTCCCCTACACTTTGCGCGGTCAAGCTTAGGGAGCGTTATATGACGAAGGCAATTTCAATTGCGCTGATTGTCGGCGGCGTACTGCTGCTGTACTTTGGCGGGCAGGCTTTCAATTCAGTGAGCAGCGACGTGTCGCGCGTCTTCACGGGCTCGCCGTCGAACAAGGCGATCATGCTGATTGTCGGCGGCGTGGTGGCCACGCTCGCGGGCATTACGGGTATGGCGTTGTCGGGGCGCAAGCGCTAAGCGCTGCGCGTGAAATGGCGGCGGCGTTGCGCGGGCGCGCGGGTTGTGCGCGCAACACGCCGCCGCAAAGCGTCAGCTGTCCGAATCAGAAAGCGATTTCAGGCTTCGCTGCCGAACGCGTGCCCGGCAACGGCACATTGCTCGCGCCGTGATAGGTGAACACCAGCGAGAATTTCACCTGATCGCTCAGGTTCTTGCCCGCGGAGTGCAGCGTATTGCAGTGGAAAAACACCACGTCCCCCGCTTTCAGTTCGGGCGATACGGCGGCGCGAATCCACTCCTGATTTTCTTCGAGGTCGGAGCGGAAGAACTTGGCCGCGTCAAAGCGCTCGCCCGTGAAGGCGGCGCTGTGCGAGCCCGGCACGAACCAGAGCGCGCCGTTGTCCACGGTTTCATTGCCGAGCGCGAGCCACACCGAAACCAGGTCGTCGCGCTCGAACGACCAGTAACGCACGTCGCGATGCCAGCCGGTCAGACTGCCATACGCCGGGTGTTTGGTCATCATGCAATTGTGATGCGCGCGGGATAGGCGCGGCTCTTCACCGAAATACAGCTCCATCCAGCCGCGAATTTCGGGCGCGGTTGCCCACTGCGCGAAACTGGCATCGCGCCCATATGCGTCCAGCAAGCGCCGCACGGTATGACCGCCGGGTGCGAGCTTGGAAGACGGCGCACCGGGATATTGCAGGTCCGCCTCGAACTCGATGGGCGCGGCGGCTTCCTCCAACTGACGTTGCGCGACCTGTTTCATTTGCTCGCAACGCTCTGCCGACACGAGGCCGGGCACGACGACAAAGCCCTGCTCACGCAGCGTGTGGATCTGCTCTTTCTTCGAATGGAGTGACATGGTGTTCCGTGAGCGTCGACTAACCGATCTTCGATTGTAAAACGGGCGCGATCATACCGCCTGCTGTTTCACCGCCGCGTTTCGTCGGAGGTTTGATGTAGATCTCCAGGCGTCGCACTAATTGCATGCGGCGCACAGGCTGCGCCCGCACGCCGGCTGTGCAACCGCGCACGCTAATCGTGCTGCGACAACAGGTGCCAGTTCGGGCCGCAGACGCCGCGCGGCTCGGTGAAAACCCGTACTCGCAGGGTAAAAACCGACTTTCAGACGTCATGAATCACGTGTAGCCTGCACGCATGTTGATCGCTACTCCCGCCTGCCTTTGCGTCTCACGGGCCTTGCAGCCCGAAGGCGCGATCCATCCCGGCATGTTTCATCGCGCAGTTCTTCACCCAGTTTCGGGCTTACGCGTCGTCCGTCGAGAGACCGCCATTGGCACACCTGGTGCTACTACTGGCGCACATTCCATCGCGCGACACGCTGCCTATCTGTAAAGCCATGCACACTCTCCTGAGCACACGTTTTACCCGCGCCGCCCTGAAAGCGGCCCGTCCGGCACGCCGTCACGTCGTGCGCGCGCTGCGTCATCACGCTACGCGCACGCGAGCCCTCGGCGAACAATGGCGCGACGCGAAAGCAGTCGACGGCATCCGCACCTGGTTCAACTCTTTCTTCTCCGCTTTGCGTATGCGCGGCGGTGCGCGCCCGCTGTCGCTGCGCACGCTGCTGCGCAAGCCCACACCGCTGCGTCTGACGACGACCCCACGCGCGCCCGTCGCGACGCGCTCGCAGCGCGCGAGCCGCCGTCCGCGCCGCATGTCCACGAGCGGCAGCACCGGCTGGTTTGCGTTCGCCTTCGCGACGCGCTAGAGCTATAGCTAGAGCGAGAAAGCGCGCCTGCCAGCGTCGCGACAATGCGCCTGAGCCGAGCGTGCACATGCACGGCTCAGCGCGATGTAACGTTTCCTGGCGTTTCCTGATGTGGCTGGCCGCGTCGATTCGACCTGGCGACGCGGGATGCGCAGCCAAACCACATACGCGGCGAATCAACGCCTCAAGAAAAACGGCCCGATCGGCGTAAAGCCGATCGGGCCGTTTCAGTCAGGCTGACTATCCGGTTTGAAAAAAACCGCCCTACGCGAGCGGCGGTTCTTTCGTTAGTCCGCCAATGCGGCGACCGGCTCCGTGCCGGCGGCTTCCGCCAACGCCAGCGCCTTGTCCGTGGCTTCCCACGTGAATTCCGGCTCTTCGCGGCCGAAGTGACCATAAGCTGCGCTCTTCTCGTAGACCGGACGCAGCAGATCGAGCATCTGGATGATGCCCTTCGGACGCAGATCGAAATGCTCCTGCACGAGACGCGTGATGGTGGCGTCCGACACGCGGCCGGTGCCGAACGTGTTGACCATGACCGAGGTCGGCTGCGCCACGCCGATTGCGTACGACACCTGGATCAGGCAGCGCGACGCAAGGCCCGCGGCCACGATGTTCTTTGCGACGTAGCGGCCGGCGTATGCAGCCGAGCGGTCGACCTTCGACGGATCCTTGCCCGAGAACGCGCCGCCGCCGTGGGGGGCCGCACCACCGTACGTGTCGACGATGATCTTGCGCCCCGTCAGACCGCAATCGCCTTGCGGGCCGCCGATCACAAACCGGCCGGTCGGGTTCACGAGGAACTTGATGTCGCCCTTGATGAGATTCGCCGGCAGCGTCGGCTTGATGACTTCTTCGATCACCGCTTCGCGCAGCGTGCCCAGATCAATGTCCGGCGAATGTTGCGTGGACAGCACGACCGTGTCGATGGAATGTGGCTTGCCGTCCACGTAACGCACGGTGACCTGCGACTTCGCGTCCGGACGCAGCCACGGCAGGCGGCCGTCGCGGCGCAGATTGGCCTGGCGTTCCACCAGACGATGCGACAGGTGGATCGGCAACGGCATCAGTTCCGGCGTTTCCTCGCACGCGTAACCGAACATCAGGCCCTGGTCGCCCGCGCCCTGATCGAGGTTGTTGTCGTGCGCGCGGTCCACGCCCTGCGCGATGTCCGGCGACTGCTTGTCGTACGCGACGAGCACGGCGCAGCCGCGGTAGTCGATACCGTAGTCGGTGTTGTCGTAGCCGATGCGCTTGATCGTGTTGCGCGCGATCTGAATGTAGTCGACGTTCGCGGTCGTGGTGATTTCACCCGCGAGCACCACCAGCCCGGTGTTGCACAGCGTTTCCGCCGCGACACGCGAGTATTTGTCCTGCGACAGGATGGCGTCGAGAATCGCGTCTGAGATCTGGTCCGCGACCTTGTCGGGATGGCCTTCAGAAACGGATTCGGAGGTGAAGAGATAGTCGTTTGCCACGTTGCAGACTCCTGTTTTGTGGTTACGGTTGATATTCACGTAGCCAGCTTCGGGAGCCTGAAGCGGCGACGCTTTAGCGGATTACCTTACCGGCCGGCGCGAATCACGTGGATCGCACCGCCTGGCTTCGCCCCGCAAGTTGTCTATTAACTCGGCGAAGCCCTTATTATAGCGACTTCCAATGATTGTCACAGAGTGCTCACGAGTGCGGTATTACGTCAACTTCACTGCTTTCCTGAACCCAGTCGCGCGCAAGGCCTTCCCGGAGGCCGCATGCTGAGCCGCTTCGGCCCCCGGCTCGCGATTGGCCTGCTCAAACTGTTTGCCCTGTTGCCCTATGGTTTCGTCGCGCGTCTGGGCGACGGACTCGGCTGGCTGCTGTATCAGATCCCGAGCCGGCGCAAGCGCATCGTCCACACTAATCTCAAGCTGTGCTTTCCCGAATGGAGCGACGAGCGCCGCGAAGAGGTCGCGCAAAAGCATTTCCGCCACGCGATCCGCAGCTATCTCGAGCGCAGCGTGCAGTGGTTCGGCTCGGCGAAGAAGCTGGAGAAGCTGATTCAGGTGGACAGCGCAATCGACCTGACCGACCCGAACCTGCCGCCCACCCTCTTTCTCGGCTTTCACTTCGTGGGTATCGAGGCGGGCTCGATCTTCCTCAATTACTCGCTCAAGCGCCAATGCGGCTCGCTTTATCAGCCGATGTCGAATCCCGAACTCGAGGAAGTCGCCAAGGCGGCGCGCGCACGTTTTGGCGCGGACATGGCGAGCCGCGCGGACAGCGCGCGCATCGTGCTGCGCTGGCTGCGCGAGCGCAAGCCGGTCATGCTGGGCGCCGACATGGACTACGGCGCGCGTAATTCGACTTTCGTGCCGTTCTTCGGCGTGCCCACCTGCACGCTGACCGCAGTGGGCCGGCTCGCGAAGGTCGGGCATGCGCAAGTCGTGCCGTTCATCGGCGAAGTGCTGCCGAACTACAAGGGTTATCGCCTGCGGGTGTTCAAGCCGTGGGACAACTACCCGACCGGCGACGACGACGCCGACGCGCGGCGCATGAACGCGTTTCTTGAAGAACAGATTCCTTCCATGCCCGAGCAGTACTACTGGGTCCACAAGCGTTTCAAAACACGGCCGCCGGGCGTGCCGGGCGTCTATTGAACGAAGCTGGCAAGGCGTGGAGTCGGCCTGCGAAGCAGCCACGCGGCGAAATACAGCGGCGTTCGGCTCACGGACAAGCGCGTCACTTACAATAGCGTGATGAAACTGAAATTCACCAAAATGCACGGCGCGGGTAACGACTTCGTCGTGCTCGACGGCTACACCCAACCGGTCAACCTGAGCCCGGCGCAGGTGCGCGCGCTCGCGGACCGGCACTTCGGCGTCGGTGCCGACCAATTGCTGCTGGTCGAAAAACCGACGGTGGAAGGCGTCGATTTCAGATATCGCATCTTCAATTGCGACGGCGGCGAAGTCGAGCATTGCGGCAACGGCGCGCGCTGCTTCGTGAAATTCGTGCGCGACAGCGGCCTGACCGATCAGCGCAGTGTCCGCGTGCAAGTGCAGAAAGGCACTATCACGCTCACCATGCAGGAAAACGGCGAAGTGCTTGTCGACATGGGCGCGCCGGTGTTCGAGCCGGAGCGCGTGCCGTTTGCGACCAAGGGTATCCAGGGCCGGCGCGAAGGAGCGGACACGCTGTGGCCGCTGGATGTGAACGGCACCACGCGCTGGATTTCGGTCGTGTCGATGGGCAATCCACACGCGGTGCAAGTGGTGGACGACGTAGAAGCATTCCCCGTGCTGGTCGAAGGTCCGGTGATCGAGCGCCATGCGCGTTTTCCGCAGCGGGTGAACGCGGGCTTCATGCAGATTGTCGGCCGCAGCGAAATCAAACTGCGCGTCTACGAGCGCGGCGCCGGCGAAACCCTGGCCTGCGGCACGGGCGCATGCGCGGCGGTGGCCGCGGGCATTCGCCGCGGACTGCTCGACTCGCCGGTGCTGGTTCATACGCATGGCGGCAAGCTCACTATCTCGTGGGACAGCAGTCAGGAAAGCGAACCGCTTTTGATGGCGGGCCCGGCCACCACCGTTTTCCAGGGCGAAATAGAACTGGCCGATTGAAGGTCGATTGAGGGTCGATTGAGCGCGGGCCGCTCAAGCGTTCCTGCACGATTCATTAACTCATTGATCGACGCGTCGCATGAAGGCGTCGTCCCCCGTAGTCCTTTAGCCGAAACCATGAACGATCGCGAAGTCGCCGAATATCTGCTCGCCAATCCCGAATTCTTCGCCGAACACGCGGAAGTGCTCGCGACCATCCGGCTCGCGAACCCACACGGCAAGGCCGCGGTGTCGCTGCAGGAGCGGCAGATGGAAATGCTGCGCGACAAGAACAAGCATCTCGAACGCCGTCTCGCCGAACTGCTGCGCTACGGCCACGAGAACGACAGCATCGCCGCCAAGTTCAACCGCTGGACCATCCGCGTGATGGCGGAGCGCGATCCGTACGCGCTGCCGCGCACTATCGCCAACGGCCTGCGCGAGATCTTCGACGTGCCGCAAGCGGCGCTGCGCGTCTGGGACGTTGCCGAGCCCTACGCACAGGCGGATTTTGCGCGCCACGTCGGCGAGGAAGTGCGAATCTTCGCGAACAGCCTGACGGCGCCTTACTGCGGCGCGAACACCGGCTTCGAGGCGGCGCAGTGGCTCGTCCCGGCAGCCGCGGCATCGGACGAGAACCCGGCGGGCGGCGCCGCGCCCGAGCCGGCGCACGCAACCGAATCGATTGCGCTGCTCGCATTGCGCGACCCCGAAGCCAGCGAAGACGCGCCGGTGTTCGGCCTGCTGGTAATGGGATCTGCGGACGCCCGGCGCTTTCACGACGGCATGGCCACGGACTTCCTCACGCAGATCGGCGCGCTGGCAAGCGCCGCGCTCAGCCGTTTGCTGCCGCGCTGAGCCGGCGAGCGCACGCGTCAGCCGCCGTCATCGCCCAGCCGCAGCCGCCAGCCACAGTCAGCGAGCCCAACACCGCCTATCGTGACCGAAACCGACTTCATCGCCGCTTATTTGTCGAACCTCGAACACGAGCGGCGGCTGTCGGCGCACACGTTGCGCGGCTACACGCACGAACTGGACGAATTGCGGCTGCTCGCGAAAGGCCGGCCGCTCCAGAGCCTCACCGCCGTCGACATTCGCGGCGCCGTGGCGCGCGCACATGCGGGCGGCCTCACGGCACGCTCGATCAGTCACCGCCTGTCGGCATGGCGCGCGTTTTACCGCTGGCTCGCGGGGCGCGTCGATCTGCCGGCCAATCCGGTTGCCACCGTGCGCGCGCCGAAGCAGCCCAAGACGTTGCCCAAGGCGCTGTCCGTCGACGACGCGAACCGCCTGATGGAAGCGCCGCCGGCCGCGTCGGCCGAAGGATTGCGCGATCACGCAATGCTCGAGCTCTTCTACTCGTCCGGGTTGCGTCTGGCGGAACTGGTCGGCCTCGACGTGCGTTTCGCCGACGCCGACGGCTACCGCTCGGCCGGCTGGCTCAAGCTCGATTCGGCGGAAGTGGAGGTGCTAGGCAAGGGCAACCGGCGCCGCATAGTGCCGGTCGGCAGCAAGGCGCTCGAAGCGCTGAACGCCTGGCTCGCGGTGCGCGACCAGATGGTCAGGCTCGACCCGCATCCGCTGTTTCTGTCGGCGCGCGGCAATCGCCTGTCGCCGAACGTGGTCCGGGAGCGCGTGAAGCGGGCGGCGCTGGTCGCCGGCATTCCCGCCAACGTGCATCCGCATGTGTTGCGGCATTCGTTCGCCACGCACGTGCTGCAGTCGAGCGGCGATCTGCGCGCCGTGCAGGAATTGCTCGGCCACGCGAGCATCACGGCAACGCAGGTGTACACGGGCCTCGACTTCCAGCACCTCGCGCGGGTCTACGATCAGGCGCATCCGCGCGCCAAAAAACGCGACTGACGCCGCTTCGGCGGCCGGACAACAGTCGCCGCCCCGCTTCATCCGCCGCGCGCGCAGCCGCTCGCACGGCCTCTTGCTCTGCTGACACCTCATGAATACCGTTACGCTCAAACCGTCTAAAGAAAAATCGCTGCTGCGCCGCCACCCGTGGGTCTATGCGAACGCCATCGACCGCATTGACGGCCATCCCGCGCCCGGCGCGACGGTGCTGGTGCGCGCGCACGACGGCCGGTTTCTCGCGCGCGCTGCGTACAGCCCGCACTCGCAGATCCGCGCGCGCGTGTGGAGTTTCGACGAGGCGGAGCCGATCGACCATGCTTTTTTCAAGCGCCGCGTGCAGCGCGCGCTCGCGCATCGTCAAGCGATGGTGCGCGACACCGGCGCGGTGCGGCTGATTTTCGGCGAAGCGGACGGCCTGCCGGGCCTGATCGTCGATCACTACGTCGCCGAGGACGAGGGCCAGCGCAGCCAGCTCGTCTGCCAGTTCATGGCGGCGGGCGTCGAGGCGTGGAAGGACGCGATTGTCGCCGCGCTCGTCGGTGCGACCGGTTGTCCGAACGTCTACGAGCGCTCGGACGTGTCGATTCGTCAGAAGGAAGGGCTCGAGCAGATCACCGGCGTGCTGGCGGGCGAAGCGCCGTCGGAAACCCTGATCGCCAGAGAAAACGGCGTGCGTTATCACGTCGACGTGCGCCACGGCCACAAGACGGGTTTCTACGTCGACCAGCGCGACAACCGCCTGCTGGTCCAGCAGTTTGCCGAGGGCCGCGAAGTGCTGAACTGCTTCTGCTACACCGGCGGCTTTTCGCTCGCGGCGCTCAAGGGCGGGGCGAAGCGGGTCGTGTCGATCGATTCGTCCGGCGAGGCTCTCGCGCTCGCGCAGCAGAACGTCGCCGCCAACGGCTTTGACGCAGAACGTGCGACCTGGCTCGACGCGGACGCTTTCAAGACGCTGCGCCGCCTGTACGACGAAGGGGAGCGTTTCGATCTGATCGTGCTCGATCCGCCGAAATTCGCGCCTTCGCGTGAACACGTGGACCGCGCGTCGCGCGCCTACAAGGACATCAACTTGACCGGGTTCAAGCTGCTGCGCCCGGGCGGCCTGCTTTTCACGTACTCGTGCTCCGGCGCAATCGATTCCGAGCTGTTCCAGAAGATCGTGGCAAGTGCCGCCGCGGACGCGCGCGTCGATGCGCGGATTCTCAAGCGGCTGGGCGCGGGCGTGGACCATCCTTTGCTGACAGCATTTCCGGAGGGTGAATATCTGAAAGGGCTGCTGTTGCAAATCGCCTGATCGCCCATAACTTCACGGTTATTTCGCATTCGGGCACGGCGCAGCGGCGTGTTGCGGCTACCGCCTGCCAGCGCCGCGCGGGCAGATATGTTTCAATAACCGGCTGGACGGGCTGCGCGCCGTGAGGCCGCCGCGCCCAACTCATGCATCCGGTATGCATACGATTACGCATCGTTTCACGACTAACAGGCGAACAACATGATTCCAGTCACCATCCTGACCGGCTTTCTCGGCAGCGGCAAAACCACCCTGCTCAAGCGCATCCTGAACGAAAAGCACGGCATGAAGATCGCCGTGATCGAAAACGAGTTCGGCGAAGAGAACATCGACAACGACATCCTCGTGCAGGACACGAGCGAGCAAATCATTCAGATGAGCAACGGCTGCATCTGCTGCACGATCCGCGGCGACCTCTCGCGCGTGCTCGGCGACCTCGCCGCGCAAAAGCAGTCAGGCAAGCTGGACTTCGACCGCGTGGTAATCGAGACCACCGGCCTCGCGAATCCCGGCCCGGTCGCGCAGACGTTCTTCATGGACGACCAGATCGCCGGCGAATTCCTGCTCGACGCGATCATCACGCTGGTCGACGCGAAGCACGCAAACCATCAGCTGGACGAGCACGAAGTCGTACAGCGCCAGGTGGGTTTCGCCGATCGGCTTTTCATCACGAAGTCAGATCTCGTCGACGAACAGCAACTCGCCGATCTGCGCCACCGCCTGCTGCATATGAATCCGAAGGCGGCGATCAAGGTGGTCAATTTCGGCGACGCGGACATCAAGGAAATTTTCGATCTGCGCGGCTTCAATCTGAATTCGAAGCTCGAGATCGACCCGGACTTCCTCGCCGAGGACGAGCACGCGCACAACCACGCTCATGCGCATGACGAGCACGGCCATACGCACGACCACCATCACGACCACGCAAATTGCGATCATGATCATGGCCATTGCGACCACGAAGGGCATCACCACGGCCACCATCATCACGCGCATCACGACGACAAGATCAAGTCGTTCGTGTACCGCAACGATCGCCCGTTCGATCCGAACAAGCTCGAAGATTTTCTCGGCGGCATTCTGCAGATCTACGGCGAGCACCTGCTGCGCTACAAGGGCGTGCTGTATATGAAGGGCGTCGACCGCAAAGTCGTATTCCAGGGCGTGCACCAGATGATGGGCAGCGACCTCGCGGCCAAGTGGCAGCCGGCCGAGAAGAAGACCAACAAGATGGTCTTTATCGGCATCGATTTGCCGCAAGACCTGATTACCGACGGCCTCGACGCCTGCCTCGTCTGAGCGTATCCATAGCGGATCGCAGGGCTGCGCGCCATTGATCTGCGAAAAGCCAGCGGCAGCGAGCGTGGCTGTCGTCTGGCTGTGAAGTGAGCGGTAAAGCGGTTCGTGAAGTTGGCTGTAGAGCGGCGGGCCTGGAGTGTGCCCGAAGCGCGCCGTGAAGCAGGCCTCAAGCTGGACCAAGCGGGCCGTGAAGCCGACTCTGGTTCGGGCTGTGACGCAGACTGTAAAGCGCGCAGCACGCACGACGCGGCAGCAAAGCGCCGCCGCGAAATGTGCGCTGGCGCACACGTGTGAAAAACGCGTGAAAACCCTGCTGTATTAGTGCATGTCCAACCATCGCTTTTTGACCGTTCGCGCGTTATATTTTCGGGATACCGGGGTGCCGCAGAGGGATTTCCACCAGTTGCGGCGCCGGATTGTGATTCAGTTACAATACGTGCCCACTGGAGAATGAGAACGATTTGCCCGGTCAGTGCGCGGTTTCTACGTATTGCGCGCCGGGCCTGAAGCGGCGCCGGAAAACCTTGTCCGGGGAACTCGCCGACAATGCCCGCGGCAGCCACAGGAGATTCGCTGCCAGGGAGCAAATACCTCAGGAGCATTTGAGAACCGGTTTCCAGAGGAGTTCGGCCCCGCATTGGCGTTGCGACGCCCGAGGGGGTGTGAGGCGCTTCGGCGTCACGACAGTTCATCGTCCGTGCCAGCCCTGTGCTCAACGTCCCAGGCGCCTTGCGGGCAATACGAAAGTGCGGGCACTATGTAAGAGTTTTGCCTCACATTGAAGAAGTAAGCCAGATGACGACGAAACGACTCTTGACCGAAGCCGAAATCCTGAAGATGAGCGACAAGGATTACATGAATGAGGATCAGCTCGCTTTCTTCAAGAACAAGCTCGAACAGCTGCAGGCGGAAATTCTCCGCAATGCCGGCCAGACCACCGAGAACCTGCGCGAAACCGTAATCGTGCCGGACCCGGCCGACCGCGCAACGATCGAGGAAGAGCATGCACTCGAGCTGCGCACGCGCGACCGCGAGCGCAAGCTGCTGAAGAAGGTGCAGCAGTCGCTCGCGCGCATCGACTCTGGCGACTACGGCTGGTGCGAAGAAACCGGTGAGCCCATCGGCATCCCGCGTCTGCTCGCCCGGCCCACGGCGACCCTGTCGCTGGAGGCGCAGGAGCGCCGCGAACTGCGCCAGAAGCTGTTCGGCGACTGAACGTCGGCGGCGCGGCTTCGGCGCCGCGCCCCACAACGCTGCTTCGTCGAGAGGCGCACGGTGATCCGTGCGCCTTTTTTCTTTTGCCCTATGCCATTTGCCGGCTCTTGATATGCCCGCGCGCGCCCTAAAATAATTCCGACATGCGCTGCACGAGCGCGCGAGCCGGGGCACTTCTCACGTCGCGCGCCGTCCGCTTCCAGGCATTCATGCGGTGGCGCATCGCGCTGCCGCGTCCTACCCGCTTTGCAAAGAGGAACGCATATGGAGCAATTTCACGGCACGACGATCGTCTCCGTGCGCCGCGGCGACCAGGTCGCGCTCGGCGGCGACGGTCAGGTGACGCTCGGCAACATCGTCATGAAAGGCGGTGCCAAGAAGGTCAGGCGCATCTATAACGGCAAGGTTCTGGTCGGCTTCGCGGGCGGCACAGCCGACGCGTTTTCGCTGCTCGACCGCTTCGAGGCCAAACTGGAAAAGCATCAGGGCAACCTCACGCGGGCCGCCGTGGAACTCGCGAAAGACTGGCGCACGGACCGCATGCTGCGCCGGCTCGAAGCCATGCTGATCACGGCCGACGCGACCACCACGCTCGTCATTACCGGTAACGGCGACGTGCTCGATCCTGAAGGCGGCATTTGCGCAATCGGCTCGGGCGGCGCTTACGCGCAGGCAGCGGCCAAGGCACTCGCGGACAACACCGCGTTGTCGCCGCGCGAAATCGTGGAGAAGTCGCTGGAGATTGCCGGCGACATGTGCATCTACACAAACCATAACCGCGTCATCGAGACGATCGAGTAAGGACCCACGATGAGCACCATGACCCCTGCCGAGATTGTCTCGGAACTCGACAAACACATCATTGGACAAGGCCGCGCGAAAAAGGCGGTTGCCGTGGCGCTGCGCAACCGCTGGCGCCGTCAGCAGGTGGAAGAGCCGCTGCGCCAGGAAATCACGCCGAAGAACATTCTGATGATCGGACCCACCGGCGTCGGCAAAACCGAAATTGCGCGGCGCCTCGCGAAGCTCGCGGACGCGCCGTTCATCAAGATCGAGGCCACCAAGTTCACCGAAGTCGGCTACGTGGGCCGCGACGTGGACAGCATCGTGCGCGATCTGATCGAGATTGCCGTCAAGCAGACGCGCGAGTCGGAAATGCGCAAGGTGCGAACCAAGGCCGAAGACCAGGCCGAAGACCGCATTCTCGACATCCTGCTGCCGAGCGCGCGTCCGGTCGGTTTCGGCTCGAGCTCGAGCGCCGTGGACACCGCCGACGAAGGCAGCACCACCCGCCAGACTTTCCGCAAACGTCTGCGCGAAGGCCTGCTGGACGACAAGGAAATCGAACTCGACGTGGAGCAGCCGCAAGTCGGCATGGACATCATGGGGCCGCCCGGCATGGAAGACATGACCGAGCAGATCCGCTCGATGTTCGCCAACATCGGCGGCGGCAAGAAAACGCGGCGCAAGATGAAGGTCAAGGAAGCGCTCAAGGTTCTCACCGACGAAGAAGCGGGCAAGATGCTCAATGACGAAGAGGTGAAAACCAAAGCCGTGCAAAACGTCGAGCAGAACGGCATTGTGTTCCTCGACGAAATCGACAAGATTGCTTCGCGCAGCGAAGCCGGCGGTGGCGAGGTGTCGCGCCAGGGCGTGCAGCGCGATCTGCTGCCGCTCGTGGAAGGCACCACGATCAACACCAAGTACGGCATGGTGAAGACAGACCACATTCTGTTCATCGCGAGCGGCGCGTTTCATCTTGCCAAGCCGAGCGATCTGATTCCCGAGCTGCAAGGGCGCTTCCCGATCCGGGTGGAACTCGACTCGCTGTCGGTGAACGACTTCGAGTCGATCCTGGTGTCGACGGACGCGAGCCTCGTCAAGCAATACCAGGCATTGCTCGCAACGGAAGACGTGCACCTCGAATTCGCCGACGACGGCATTCGCCGCCTTGCAGAAATCGCTTATGCGGTGAACGAAAAGACGGAGAACATCGGTGCGCGCCGTCTGTACACGGTTATCGAAAAGCTGCTCGAAGAAGTCTCGTTCTCCGCCGGCAATCATTCGGGCAACACGGTGAAGATCGACGCGGCGTATGTGGACCGTGCGCTAAACGAAGTAGCAGAAGACGAAGACCTGTCGCGCTACGTGCTGTGATGTGAAGCAGTAGTGCCGAAGCAGAAACGGGCTGCCTGTAGAAGGCAGCCCGTTTTTGTTTGGCGTCGGTGTATTTGCAAACGCCTGCGCCAGGCGCTTGCGTTTGCGACAGCCGCAATCCAATGCAAGCTCGAGCGCCAGCCAACGCGCCGCCTACTGCTTGACCGGCCGCTTCGCGAGTTTCCGCTGCAAGGTCCGGCGATGCATGTTCAACGCGCGCGCCGTGGCCGAAATATTGCCGCCATGCTCGGCGAGCACACGTTGGATGTGCTCCCACTCGAGCCGCGCAACGGAGAGCGGAGTAGGATGCTCGATCGCCTCTTCGGCTTGCAGCGCGCTCGCCTCGCTTTGCAGCGCAGACAAGATTGTTTCGACGTTGGCAGGCTTTGCCAGATAGTTGTCCGCGCCGTCTTTCACCGCCTGCACCGCGGTCGCAATGCTGGCATAGCCGGTCAGTACGAGCATGCGCGCGTCGGGTTGCAGGTCGCGCAACGGTGCGACCAGCGTGAGACCCGAATCGTTGCCAAGATGCAGATCCACCGTGATCTGGCTGAATTTCTGCTGGTTCGCAAGCCTGATTGCCTCGTCCGCATTGTGGGCTTCGCTCACCGTATAACCGCGCCGTGTCAAACCGCGGGCGAGAATGCCGGAGAACACCTCGTCGTCGTCGATCACCAGAAAATTCATTTCGCTCATGCCTGTTTCTCCGTGTTGGATGGCGCGGCGCCTTGACGGCCCGGGCCTGAAATTTTGCGCTCGGTAAGCGGCAGCCGCAAAACAGCGCGCGTGCCGCGCGGCCTGGCTGTATTGGCGTCCGTCAATTCGATGGATCCTTTCAGACGCGCCGCCGCCGAAAAGGCCAGATAGAGGCCAACACCATGCCCGCCCTGCGTGCTTTCCACCGGCATGGTCCCGAGTGAGCCGCGCAACGCGGCCGGAATGCCGGGGCCGGCGTCGCAGACTTCGAATTCGACCTGATCGCCGCGCGCGGTTAGCCTGCACGACAGCGTAACGTGATCGCGGCTCGCACGCGCCGCATTGTCGAGCAGAATCGTCAGGATCTGGCTGACGGCTACCGTGTCGTCAAGGCTGACATCCGCGGGCGGCGCGCCGAGCCGCTCGAACTTCACATGCGGATGGCGCAGGCGCCACTGGTCGGCAAACGATTCGAGCCACTCGCCCACCGGTTGACGATTAGTGGCGGTGGTTGCGCGGCTGCGCAACCTCGCAAGTGCCGACGTGCACAGGGACATCTGTTGCTCGAGCAGTTCGAGGTCGGCGCTGTAGGGCGCGAGCCCTTTGTCTGTGCGCGCCGCGTCGCGCAGTTCTTCGGACAGCATCGCAATTGTAGACAGAGGCGTGCCGATTTCGTGAGCGACTGTTGCCGCTTGCACCCCGAGCGCAACCGCGCGTTCGTCGTGAAGCAAGCGCTGCTGCGCCTCTCCGAGTGCTGCGTCACGTAGCCGCAGGGCTCTGGACATGCGCGCGACGAACCACGCGATCAGCCCCACGCTCACCATGAAGTTGACCCACATGCCGGCGCGGAAGTAGTCGAACAGATTCGCGGGATTGTCGAGATTCAAGGGCACCGAATCGAAACCGAGCACCGCGTAGCAGGCCACGGCGAAGGCGGCGAGCCAGGCCATGAGATGCCACGGCAGCACGGCGGCCGCAATTGCAAGCGAAGGCAGATACAGCGAAACAAACGGATTGGTGGTGCCGCCGGAGAGGAACAGCAAGGCGGACAACGCGCCCAGATCGACCCAGATCTGACCGAACAGCTCTATGTTCGACTCGGGCCGCTGCTGTGCGACGCGCCACCAGGTGAGCGCGTTGAAAATCACTTCGAGCGCAATGACGAGCAGCATGGCCGGCAACGGCAAATGCACGCCGATAAAAATCTGCACGACTGCGATGGTCAGCAACTGCCCGATGATCGCGAGACTGCGCAGCCAGAACAGATGGCCGAGATTCACGCGGCCGGTGTTGGTTATACGATGCATGACTTCAGTTTACCCGTTCGGACGCTTCCCAATGCTACGGCCACAGTGCGGCGCTACCATAGCCGCTTTGTCAGCGTGCGGGCCGGTCGTTCGGCCGTAATCAACCATGGTCAACTCTGACGCCTCGTCAGCTTTCCTTAATTTTATGCGGCAAGCCGCCTTAGCTCATCGCAGCGGCGCGCAGGAACTCGAAGCACAGGCGCTGCACGCGGCCGCGCAACTCCATTCGCTCGACGACGCCGCTCTCGCCTCGCTAACGCACACGCTGATCCAGCAGCAACGCCACGTCGACGCAATCGACCTGACCGCCATTATTGCGCAGCTCGACGAGCACAACGCCTCTGCGCATTTCCGTCTCGGCTACGCATTGCAAATGGCCGACCGGCACGGCGAAGCCGTTGCTCCGTATCAACGCGCGCTCGCCCTGGACCCGGCGTTGCCTTCTCTGCGCTGCAATCTCGCGGGCGCCCTTGCCTTCACCGGTCTTGATCTGGATCAACAAATCGCGCTGCTGGAAGAGGCGGTCAAGCAAGATCCGGCCGACGGCAACGCGTGGATCAATTTGACGAACGCCTATCGCAAGAACATGAATTTGCCGCGCGCGCTCGAAGCCGGCGAGCGCGCCGTGCATTGCGTGCCGCTCAGCCCGCTTGCGCACAACAACTATGCGCTGACGCTGCGCGAAGCGCAACGCTGGGACACGGCGGCTCAAGCCGCGCAAACTGCATGCGCGCTCGCCCCCACTGACGCGGCCATGCGTTCCAATCTCGCAATGCTGCAACTAATGCGCGGCGATTACGCAAACGGCTGGCTCTCGCACGAAGCGCGCTGGAGCGGCTCAGCGGAGTTGCGCGGCATTCGCCCCGCGCTGCGAGCTCCCACGTGGCGGGGCGAACCGCTTGCCGGCAAGACCTTGCTCGTGTGGGGCGAACAAGGCATGGGCGACGTGCTGCAATTCAGCCGCTACATCCCGCTCGTTGCCGAACGCGTGCACCGCGAGGGCGGCCGCCTCGCCTGGAACTCGTTTCCGCAAATGGGCGAGTTGCTCGTGCGCAGCCTGGGCGGGCATGTCGATCATTACTCGGCGGGCGGCGGCGTCGAGACGCTGCCGCCGTTCGACTTCGAGATTCCATTGCTGAGCCTGCCGCTCATCTTCGGCACCCGCGAGCCGACCATTCCGGCAGCAACACCGTATCTGCACGCAGACGCCGCCGCTGTCGAGCGCTGGCGCGACCGGTTTGCCGGCGAGCCGAGGCTCAAGGTCGGATTGACCTGGACCGGCAGCCACACGCACCAACGCAATCCGTTTCGCCGTGTCGGGTTGGAGCGCTATGCAAAGTACTTCGCGGGCATGCGCAACGTCGCGTTTTACTCGCTGCAGCCGGGCGCGGGCGATGAGGTGAACACCGCGCGGGCCGCCGGTCTGCCTATCAACGACTACACCGCCGAAATCGCCACGTTCGACGACACAGCCGCATGTGTCAGCGCGCTCGATCTCGTCATTACCGTGTGTACTTCGACCGCGCATCTGAGCGGCGCGCTCGGACAGCGCACGTGGGTGTTGCTCGACGTCAACCCGCACTGGGTGTGGCTGACCGAGCGGCGCGACAGCCCGTGGTATTCATCCGCGACGCTGTACCGTCAGCCGGCCTTCGCCGAATGGGAGCCGGCACTCGCTGCGCTCGCCCACGATCTGGCCGCGTTCGCGGCCCGGCACGTCGCCGCGCCACGCTAGCGTGGCCAGACGGACGTCACCGCGCGAAAACGCGCCTACGGCGATTCGGCTCCTGACTCCGGCTGGGCCACCCGCGCGATTTCCGCTGCGAGACATTCGGGGCAAAGGCAACGGCCGGATGGGTCGAGCCGCTCGCGCGGCAGCGGCGGCATTTGGCGGCACCAGCAGTCGAACGGCTCGGCATGCATCGCGCAGTCGAACGCATTGCCGCAGCGCGGGCAACGCGCGCTGCCAGGTGGGCGTGAGGCGGACGGTTTCATGACAGGCGGACGTTCTCGCTGGAGCATCGACGAGGAAATGATGCCACGCCTCGCGTCCTACTGTGAGTCGTCCATTCGGCCAGTTCCCAGGCGAGCCGGTTGCGCGCTACGCTGGGCCGTTGGATAGCACTGCAAACCCCGGTTGCGCAGGGCGGAAACGGCGGCGTTGCGCGCCGCCGCCGCGCGTGTCGAAAACCCTGCTGCAGTGCGCCAGTCCTGTACAATTCGCCCTTGTTTCAACTGTTCCGTGCCCGAGCCTGCCGCCATGTCCGAGCTTCCCGACCTTTCGCAGATTGCGCCCACCCTGAAGGCTGAAATTCTGGCCGAGGCGCTGCCTTACATTCGCCAGTACCACGGTAAGACCGTGGTCATCAAATACGGCGGCAACGCCATGACGGAAGAGCGGCTCAAGCAGGGCTTTGCGCGCGACGTAATTCTTCTGAAGCTGGTCGGCATCAATCCGGTCATCGTGCACGGCGGCGGTCCGCAAATCGACCAGGCGCTCAAGAAGGTCGGCAAGCAGGGCACCTTCATTCAAGGCATGCGCGTCACGGACGAAGAGACGATGGAAGTCGTCGAATGGGTGCTGGGCGGCGAGGTGCAGCAGGACATCGTCACGCTGATCAATCACTTCGGCGGTCACGCCGTGGGCCTGACCGGCAAGGACGGCGGGCTGATTCACGCGCGCAAGATGCTGATGCCCGACCGCGACAATCCCGGCCAATACGTTGACATCGGCCAGGTGGGCGAAGTCGAGGCAATCAATCCGGCCGTGGTGAAGGCGCTGCAGGACGACGCGTTTATTCCGGTGATCTCGCCGATCGGTTTCGGCGAAGACGGGCTGTCGTACAACATCAACGCCGACCTCGTTGCGGGCAAGCTGGCGGTCGTACTGAACGCCGAAAAGCTCGTGATGATGACGAACATCCCCGGCGTGATGGACAAGGAAGGCAACCTGCTGACCGACCTGTCCGCGCGAGAAATCGACGGGCTATTCGCCGACGGCACCATCTCGGGGGGCATGCTGCCGAAGATCTCGTCGGCACTGGACGCGGCAAAGAGCGGCGTGCGCTCGGTGCATATCATCGACGGGCGTATCGAACACTCGGTGCTACTGGAAATTCTCACCGAACAGCCGTTCGGCACAATGATCCGCTCGCATTGATTTCTTTGTACCATCCGGCACAGGGGGCGCGCCGCTGCAACGTCGCCCCATATGCCTGCTGCGCCTGCTGCGCCGGCCGCGCGGCATCAGCGCGATGCGCAGCCGCTGGCGTGACGGGCGCGACGGGCGCCAGTCGCAGCCGGTCCCGCTCATGTCTGCGTCGCGCGCTCGCCGCGGCGCCCGGCGCCTGAAGCGCCCTCTTTCCCATGCGAACTCCGACTTTCCGGCGCCGTCGTCCACAGATCGCAGGTGGCCGCCCCGTCTGGCTGTTCGATCTGGACAACACGCTGCACCACGCGTCGCACGCCATCTTTCCCGCGATCAATCAGGCGATGACGCAGTACATTGTCGACGCGCTGCAAGTCGAGCTCGCCGAAGCGAACCGTCTGCGCACCGGCTACACGCAGCGCTATGGCGCGGCGCTGTTGGGCCTCACGCGCCATCATCCGCTGGATGCCAACGACTTCCTGAAAGTCGTGCATACGTTTCCCGATCTCGGCTCGATGATCCGCCACGAGCGCGGCGTCGCGCGTCTTGTCGCGGCGCTGCCGGGCCGCAAGATCGTGCTGACCAACGCTCCGGAAGCGTATGCGCGGGCGGTGCTCGCGCAATTGCGCATCGAGCGTCTGTTCGAGCAGGTGATCGCCATCGAGCATATGCGCGACCGGCGCCAATGGCGCGCTAAACCCGACCACGCAATGCTGCGTAAGGCCATGCGCGACGCACATGTATCGTTGAAAGACGTCGTGCTGGTCGAAGACACGCGCTCGCACCTGAAGAACTACCGGCGGCTCGGCATCCGCACCGTCTGGATCACCGGTCATTTGCCGCGCAAGCCGCATGCGGACGGCGTGCCTACGCGGCTGCCGGGCACCGGCCGGCCGCATTATGTCGATCGCAGCATTCGTTCGCTAAAATCGTTACGACTGAGCACCCGCTCGGTTCGATTGAAGCGCCAGCAGACGGGACGACAGCCATGCAGCCGATCGACAAGCCTGATGAAGCCCTAGCCGAACACGCCCCCGCTCACGACCCCGCGCTGACGTCACCGCCGCGCGCGCAGCGCCCGAAGCCGGGCGAGCGCCGCGTGCACATTCTGCAAACGCTTGCGGCAATGCTCGAAGCGCCGAAAAGCGAAAAGATCACCACCGCCGCGCTGGCCGCCCGGCTCGGCGTGTCTGAAGCCGCGCTCTACCGTCACTTTGCGAGCAAGGCGCAAATGTTCGAAGGACTAATCGAGTTCATCGAGCAGACCATCTTCGGCCTCATCAATCAGATCGTCGACAAGGAAAACAATGGGGTGCTGCAAGCGCGCGCCATCGCGCTGATGCTGCTGAATTTCTCCGCGAAAAATCCCGGCATGACGCGCGTGCTGACCTGCGAGGCGCTCGTCGGCGAACATGAGCGGCTGACGATGCGCGTCAATCAGATGCTCGAGCGCGTCGAAGCTTCTTTGAAGCAGTGTCTGCGCGTAGCGACGGCCAACGCCAACGCTAACGCCGACGCCTGCGCACAAGACGCGCCTGCGCCCGTTCCGGCGGGCTACGACCCCGCCGTGCGGGCAAGCCTGCTGCTGAGCTATGTGATTGGGCGCTGGCACCGCTTTGTCCGCAGCGGCTTTGTGCGCCTGCCGGCCGACGATGCAGACCAGCAATTGCGCGTGATCCTTCAGTAAGGCGCTGGCGCAGCGCGCCGGCACGCAGGCAGACGTTGCCGCGTGGAATTTTCCGCTATACTTTGCGCCTGACTGCGGCCCTGCAGCTTTGCTGAAAGCACATTTCAGCCACCTGAACACACAGGGTGCCGCACTCCAGAACAGAAAAGTCATACGCGCCGATTTGCTGACTCGATTGCGGGCGCGCGAACTCGTGGAGCAATCCCCGGTTCACTATAAATGCGGCTAAAGAGGTCGTCAGCCGCGCACAAGTCGTTCTCCCCCGTGCTTTGCCGACGCCGTCTAGCCGCCCTGTATTTGTCAAATGGCGGAATGAATGGAATCGATCGGTATCGTCGCTCCAACAAAAATGCATTTCCCCGAGCCGTTGCGTCTGCAAAACGGCAGTTCGCTCGCGGGCTACGACCTGATGGTCGAGACCTACGGCACGCTCAACGCGGCGCGCAGCAATGCAGTGCTCGTGTGTCACGCGCTCAACGCGTCGCACCACGTGGCCGGCGTGTATGCGGACAATCCGAAGGACATCGGCTGGTGGGACAACATGGTCGGTCCCGGCAAACCGCTCGATACCAACCGCTTCTTTGTGATCGGCGTGAACAATCTCGGTTCGTGCTTCGGCTCGACCGGGCCCATGAGCATCGATCCGGCAACCGGCAAACCGTATGGTGCGACGTTCCCGGTCGTGACGGTCGAAGACTGGGTCAACGCGCAGGCGCGCGTCGCGGATCAATTCGGCATCGAGCGCTTTGCGGCCGTGATGGGCGGCAGTTTGGGCGGCATGCAGGCGCTCGCGTGGAGCATGATGTATCCGCAGCGCGTCGCGCATTGCATTGTGGTGGCATCCACGCCGAAGCTCTCGGCGCAGAACATTGCGTTTAACGAAGTGGCACGCTCGGCGATTCTGTCGGACCCGGATTTTCACGGCGGCAACTACTACGCGCATGGCGTGAAGCCGAAGCGCGGCTTGCGCGTCGCGCGCATGATCGGCCACATCACCTATCTGTCGGACGACGACATGGCCGAGAAATTCGGCCGCTCGCTGCGCCGCGCGGAAGGCGCGCTCGACGCCTACAACTTCAATTTCGACGTGGAATTCGAGGTGGAGTCGTATCTGCGCTATCAGGGCGACAAGTTCGCCGACTACTTCGACGCCAACACTTACCTGCTGATCACGCGCGCGCTGGATTACTTCGATCCGGCGAAGGCTTTCGACGGCGATCTGACAGCGGCCCTTGCGCACACCACGGCGAAGTATCTGATTGCGAGTTTCACCACCGACTGGCGTTTCGCGCCGGCCCGCTCGCGTGAACTCGTGAAGGCGCTCCTCGACCACAAGCGCACGGTCACGTATGCGGAAATCGACGCGCCGCACGGCCATGACGCCTTCCTGCTCGACGACGCGCGCTATCACAACCTGATGCGCGCCTACTACGAACGCATTGCGAACGAGGTGAACGCATGAACCAGCGCGCACTCGATTATCTGGCGCTGCGCCCGGACTTCCGCGCCATCGCCCGCTGGGTGGAGCCGCGCGCCACGGTCCTCGATCTGGGTTGCGGCGACGGCTCGCTGCTCTCGCTGCTCAGCGAGGAACTGGACGTGCAGGGCTACGGCATCGAGATCAACGACGCCGGCGTGCTGGCCGCCACGCAAAACGGCGTCAACGTGATCCAGCAGAATCTCGAAGACGGCCTGCGTCTTTTCGAGGACGGCAGCTTCGATTTCGCGATCCTCTCGCAGACACTGCAAACCATTCATCAGACAGCGGCGATTCTTCGCGAAACGGTGCGCGTCGGCCGCGAATGCATTGTCTCCTTTCCGAACTTCGGCTACTGGGCGCACCGGCTCTCCGTGCTGCAAGGGCGCATGCCGGTGTCGAAGTCGCTGCCCTATCAATGGCACAACACGCCGAACGTGCGCGTGCTGACCATCAAGGATTTCGAGGCGCTCGCGCCCGAGGTGGGCATCGAGATTCTCGACCGCGTGGTGCTGCACGATGGTCAAACCGTGAGGTGGGGCGTGAACTGGCGTGGTAGTCTTGCGGTCTATCGCGTCAAGAAAAGCTAACGCAAGTTATCCACATGTCGAACCCGCCGCACGAGGCGCCCGCACCCGCACCCGCAGTTACCGCTCACGAGGAACACCCCGGTTGGCGCGCCTTTTTCAATACGCGCATGCTGATCTGCGTCTTTCTCGGCTTCACGTCGGGCTTGCCGCTGTTTACGCTCGTTTATCTGGTGCAAGCGTGGTTGCGCTCCGAAGGCGTCAATTTGAAGGAGATCGGTCTCTTTGCGCTGATCCAGTTTCCGTATACCTGGAAATTCATCTGGGCGCCGCTCATGGACCGCTACGTGCCGCGCCTGCCAGGCTGGCGTCCGGGCAGGCGGCGCGGCTGGATGCTGGTCACGCAGATCCTGGTCGCTGGCGCAATCGGCGCGCTCGGGTTCGTGTCGCCGCGCGATTCGATCTGGACAGTGGCGGCTTTGACCGCGCTCGTCGCGTTTTTCGGCGCAAGCCAGGATATTTCGATCGACGCCTACCGGCGCGAACTGCTGAGCGACACCGAACAGGGCCTCGGCAACGCAGTGCATGTCAACGCCTACAAGATCGCGGCGCTGGTGCCCGGTTCGCTCGCACTTATTCTGTCAGATCATTTGCCGTGGACAACGGTTTTCATGGTGACCGGCGCCTTCATGTTGCCGGGCATTGTCATGACGCTTGTAGTACGCGAACCCGAAATACACGGCACGCCGCCCAGAAATCTGCGCGAAGCCATCGTGCAGCCGTTCCGCGAATTTCTCGAGCGCGACGGCTGGCGCGGCGCGTTGTTCGTGCTCGGCTTCATCTTTCTGTACAAGCTCGGCGACACGATGGCGACAACGCTGTCCACGTCGTTCTTCCTCGACATCGGCTTCTCGCGCACGCAGATCGGCGTGATCGCAAAGACAACTGCGTTCGCCGCGAGTCTCGCGGGCGGCATTGTGGGCGGCGTCTGGCTGATGAAGATCGGCATTGGCCGGGGTCTGTGGATTTTCGGCGTTTTGCAGATGGTGTCGACGCTCGGCTTTGCGTGGCTCGCGCATCTCGGCCCGGCTTCGCCTGGCTTGACGGCAATTTATGACATCGCAGTGGGAATCAGCACGGGCACCACGAAGCTGCTGTCCTGGGTCGGCATCGACTGGTCGGTGCAGCTCGAGCCACGCTCGGTCGCACTTGCTCTCGTGTACGGTTTCGAGACCTTCTCCACCGGGCTGACAATGGCGGCCTTTACTGCGTACATCGCCAGCACAACCGATCCGCGCTATACGGCCACACAGTTTGCGCTTTTCACGAGCCTCGCTTCAGTGCCCCGTACGCTAGCCTCGGCGGCAAGCGGCTATGTGGTCGCGCAAATCGGCTGGTTTGACTACTTCATTGTCTGCACTGCGCTCGCCTTACCGGGCATGCTGCTTCTATTGCGCATTGCGCCGTGGAGAGTGCGGTCGTGAAAACGTTTCTCGCAAAGCAGTCCGCATGCTGGCGTGCCCGCCGCGTCACAGGGCGCGTCGCTGGCCGCGGCGTGCTGCGCGATGCGTTTATGCTTGCCTTCGTGAGCTTCCTGAGCGCGGCTCTCCCGCTCAACGCGCATGCCGCTGCGGCCTCGCCCGTAGCCGCAAACAGCGCCGCTGCGGGTGCATCTGCGAATGCCGCCAATGCTGTAGCATGGGCGCCGCAACCCACCGCGCCGACCCCAAAGTCTGCCGCGGCTGCCGCCAACGCCGAAAGCGCGGCGGCTGCGCCACCGGCCGCGAACGGCGTCAACAACGCCGGCAGCGCGCCGGCTGCGGGCACGTCGCCGGGATCGTCGGTGCAACCGTCCGCGAGCGGGAAAGCGACGAGTCCGGCAAGTCCATCGGTCACTGGCGGTACAAAGCCGCCAGCCACCGCGGCCGCGTCCGTGCCGTATAGCCCGAACAACCAGTTGCGCTACGGCGGCTATCTGGTGTTCCGCAACCTGATTCCATCGCCGATGCTCGAGGCCCAGGCCGCCGAAGAGTTCAGCCAGATCGTGTATGGCGCCGAACACGCGAACCGTCTTTACGACGACGCAGACGCGCACGTCACGCGCGTTCGCTCAATCGTCGACAAGATGGTGCCCTACTCGCTCAAATGGAACGAACGCGCGAAGGGCTGGAAGTGGGACGTCGCCGTGGTGCGCTCGCCCGACATTCGCATGTACTGTCTGCCGGGCGGCAAGATAGTCGTGTATGGCGGTCTGCTTGACCGCGCGCGCCTGAACGACAACGAACTGGGTATGCTGATCGGCCACGAGATCGCCCATGCGTTGCGCGAACATGCGCGCGAGCGGCTCGGCCAGTTGCAGGGCAGCCAGCTCGCTTCGTCCGGCACCATCTCGCAACTGTTCGGCCTCGCGGATCTCGGCGCGGCGCCGCTCGGCATCGGTTCACGGCTGCTCGAAATGAAGTACGAAAACACCGACGAAACCGAAGCCGACGTGATAGGCAGCGACATTGCCTCTCGCGCCGGATTCGATCCGCGCGCGGCGGTCACGCTGTGGGACAAGCTCGCGCAGGCCACGCGCAGCAGCCGCGAGCAGGGTTTCATCTACGTTCACCCGTACTCGCAGTCGCGCCGCCAGGACATCATCAAGCGCCTGCCGGATATGCTGCCGCTCTATGCGAAGGCCATCGGCAAAACGGTCGATGCGCTGCCGGACTACGCGGGCATGGGTCGCCCACGCCGCAAGCTCGCGCGCGATTAACGCGCGCTAAGCCGCTCGAATGAGTGCGCGCGCTGCCGAACGCCCACGTTCCTAACCCACGCTATCGCGCTCACTCTGCGTCACGCGAGTTTCACGCGACGGTGCCAAACATAGAACTCACTTCTTCACGTCGTGGTCGTAGTCGACGGTGAGCGGCGCGTGGTCGCTGAACTTGATGTCGCGAAATACCTCGGTGCGCTTGGCCTTGCCGGCGATGCCAGGCGTTGCAATCTGATAATCGATACGCCACCCTACGTTCTTCGCGTACGCCTGGCCGCGATTGCTCCACCACGTGTATTGCTCCGGCCGCTGATCCAGCGTGCGGAATACGTCGACGTAACCCACTTCATCGAAAAGTTTAGTGAGCCACGCGCGCTCTTCAGGCAGACAGCCTGAGTTCTTCTGGTTGCTCTTCCAGTTCTTGATGTCGATTTCCTTGTGGACGATATTGACGTCGCCGCACACGATCACCTCCCGTTCGCGCGCGAGTCCCGCGAGATGCGGCATGAACTCGTCCATGAAACGATATTTGGCCTGCTGACGTTCCTCGCCGCTCGACCCCGACGGCACGTAGACAGACACAATCGACAGCTTGCCAAAGCGCAGTTCGACATAGCGCCCTTCGGGGTCGAACTCCTCGCTGCCGAAGCCGATCACCACCTCGTCCGGCTCGTGCCGCGTATAGACACCGGCGCCGCTATAGCCCTTCTTCACCGCGTGCTGGAAATAGCCGGTGAAGTCGTGCGGCGCCATGAATTCCGGCGTCATGTCGTCTTGCGAACATTTGATTTCCTGCACGCACAGGACGTCGGCGTTCTGCTCGCCGAACCAGTCGAAAAAACCTTTCTTTGCCGCTGAGCGGATGCCGTTCAGGTTAGCGGTAATCACACGCAACATGTCGTTCCTTTGTGTCTTCGTTCGATTCGTTTCTGATTCGTGTTCGGGCGCGGCCTCGGGAGCGCGACCTCGCGAGCTGCACGTCACTCGACCTTGACGCCTTTCAACGATTCTTTGGCTGGCGGAAATTCGAGCTTCAGTTCCCGGAAAGTGCGCAGCAGCAACTCGGCAACCATCAGGTTGCGGTGCGTTTTGGAGTCGGCGGGAATCACGTACCACGGCGCGTATTCCGTTGAAGTCGCGGCAAGCGCGTCGCCATACACGGACAGATATTTGTCCCACTGCTTGCGCGCGTCGAGATCCGACACGTCGAATTTCCAGTGCTTGGTCTGGTCGTCGATGCGCGCCTGCAACCGCTCGCGCTGCTCTTCTTTCGAGATGTGCAGCATGCACTTGATGATCGCCGTCTCGCTGTCGGAAAGCAGTTCCTCGAACTGGCGAATGTGGCGGCATCGCACGTCGAATGCACGGGCGTCGATGCTGCCCAGCACCGTCGGCACGAGCAGGTCTTCGTAGTGGCTGCGGTTGAAGATGGTCAGTTCGCCAGCCGCGGGCGCCTGCGCATGCACGCGCCACAGGAAGTCGTGCGCGAGTTCGTCGGGTGTGGGTGCCTTGAACGGCGCGATACGCAGACCGAGCGGATCGACTTCGTGAAACACGGCGCGAATCGTGCCGTCTTTGCCGCTCGTGTCCATGCCTTGCAGCACCAGCAGCACGCGGCGCTTTCGTTGCGCATGCAAACATTCCTGAAAGACGTCGAGTTCCGCGCCAATTTCGGAGAGCCGCTCACGGTCTGAATCTTTCGATCCGGTGGAAAAAGGCTTCGCCGCGGGGTCGAAGTCGTCGAGCGAGAACTTGCTCTTCTTGCCGTCGAAGTAAGGCACGCGGAAATCGTCGAGTTCGGGTCGCTTCGCCATCCACATGCTCCGTATGTCTGCGTTCGGGTTCGCCAAAGCGGCCCGCAAATGAAACGGGCCGTTGCCTGCAACTTTCGTTTCCGGCAACAGCCCGCGGTCACCAAAGCGTGAGTGCTTCGGCTGTGTCCGATCAACCGCACTTCGTCCGGCTTCAGGCGGGCTTCAGTGAGGCTTCCGTCTGACGCCAGGCCAGTTTCAGCTCAGCTTCTTCTTCAGCAGTTCGTTCACCTGCGCCGGATTTGCCTTGCCCTTGGTCGCCTTCATCGCCTGGCCGATGAGCGCGTTGAACGCCTTTTCCTTGCCGGCGCGGAATTCCTCGACCGACTTCTGGTTCGCAGCGAGCACCTCGTCGATGATCGCCTCCAGCGCGCCCGTGTCCGAAATCTGCTTCAAGCCCTTTGCTTCGATAATGCGGTCGGCTGCGGCCTCGTCGTTCGCTTTCTCTTCCCAGATCGTCAGGAAAATTTCCTTGGCGATCTTGTTGGAGATCGTGCCGTCGGCAATGCGTTGCAACAGCAGTGCCAACTGCGCGGACGACACCGGACACTCAGCAATTTCGAGGCCTTCGCGATTCAGTTGCGACGACACCTCACCCATCACCCAGTTGGCCGCGACCTTGGCGTTGGCCGCGCCGAGCTTGCCGACCACCGCTTCGAAATACGCGGCCGTCGCCTTGCTCGAGGTGAGCACGTTCGCGTCGTACGGCGTCAAACCGTATTGCGACACAAAACGCTGCTGGATCGCTTCCGGCAGTTCCGGCATCTCGCGCTTCACGCGCTCGACCCACGCCGCGTCGATGACGAGCGGCATCAGGTCGGGATCGGGGAAATAGCGGTAGTCGTGCGCGTCTTCCTTGCTGCGCATGGAGCGCGTCTCACGCCGGTCCGGGTCGTACAGACGCGTTTCCTGGACGACCGTGCCACCGTCTTCGATCAGTTCGATCTGACGGCGCACCTCGTACTGGATCGCTTCTTCAAGGAAGCGGAACGAGTTCAGGTTCTTGATTTCCGCGCGCGTGCCGAACTCGGCCTGGCCGACTGGCCGCACCGACACGTTGGCGTCGCAGCGGAATGAACCTTCCTGCATGTTGCCGTCGCAAATACCGAGCCACGTGACGAGCGTGTGCAGCGTCTTGGCGTAAGCCACCGCTTCAGCCGCGCTGCGCATTTCCGGCTCGGTGACGATTTCGAGCAGCGGCGTGCCCGCGCGGTTCAGGTCGATGCCGGTCATGCCCGCGAAGTCTTCATGCAGCGACTTGCCCGCATCTTCCTCGAGGTGAGCGCGCGTCAGATTGACGACCTTCGAGTACGCCTGGGTGCCGGCTTTTTCGTTGCCTGGCACCTGAATCGTCACCTGCCCGCCTTGCACGACGGGTATCTCGTACTGGCTGATCTGATAGCCCTTCGGCAGGTCGGGGTAGAAGTAGTTCTTGCGCGCGAAAATGCTGCGCGGCGCGACCGTTGCGCCAATGGCGAGCCCGAACTGGATCGCGCGCTCCACTGCGCCACGGTTCATGACCGGCAACGTGCCGGGCAAGGCCAGATCGACTGGGCACGCCTGCGTGTTGGGTGCGGCGCCGAACTGCGTGGGCGCGCCCGAGAAAATCTTGGATTGCGTGGACAGTTGCGCGTGGGTCTCCAGACCGATCACGACTTCCCATTGCTTGGTCATGGTGCTCACACTCCTGCCGGTGCCTTGCGGTGCCAGTCGGTCGCGCGCTGGAACGCGTCGGCCACCTGCAGCATCCGGGCTTCATTGAAATAATTGCCGATGATCTGCAACCCCACCGGGCGCTGGGCGTTCGCGCCCGCGCCGAAGCCGCACGGCACGCTCATGCCCGGCAGGCCGGCGAGGCTGACCGACAGCGTGTAGACATCGGCGAGATACATCTGCACCGGATCGTCGCCCTTCGCGCCAAGATCCCATGCCACAGAAGGCGCAACCGGTCCCATGATGACGTCGCACTGGGTGAACGCCTGCTGGAAATCTTGCGCGATGATGCGGCGAATTTTCTGCGCCTGCAGGTAATACGCGTCGTAGTAGCCATGCGACAGCACGTAGGCGCCGACCATGATGCGGCGCTTTACCTCGGGCCCGAAGCCCTCCGCGCGCGATTTCTTGTACATGTCGAGCAGATCGCGGTACTCCGCGGCACGATGGCCGAAGCGCACGCCGTCAAAGCGCGACAGATTCGACGACGCCTCAGCGGGCGCGATCACGTAGTACACGGGAATGGACAGCTCGGTTTTCGGCAGCGACACTTCGACGAGCGTGGCGCCAAGCGCCTCGTATTGTTTCAGCGCGGCGTCGATGGCCGCGCGCACGTCGTCTGCAAGACCGGCGCCGAAATACTCCTTCGGCAAGCCGATGCGCAGGCCGGCGAGCGGCTTGCCTGCGTCACCCTGCTTCCACGGCTCGCCGAGGTAGCGCGTGTAGTCTTCGTCGTCGCGCACGAGGCTGGTGGAATCGCGACTGTCGAACCCAGCCATGGCGTTGAGCAGCGTTGCGCAGTCAGCGGCGCTTTGCGCCATTGGGCCACCCTGGTCGAGCGACGAGGCGAACGCGATCATGCCGTAGCGCGACACGCGGCCGTAAGTCGGCTTGATGCCGGTGATGCCCGAGAACGACGCCGGCTGACGGATCGAGCCGCCCGTATCCGTACCGGTTGCCGCGGGCACAAGGCGAGCGGCGACGGCCGCAGCGGAGCCGCCCGACGAGCCGCCGGGCACCGCCTGACGATCCCACGGGTTTTTTACGGGACCAAAATACGAATTTTCGTTCGACGAGCCCATCGCGAACTCGTCCATGTTGGTCTTGCCGACACACACCATGCCGGCCGTCTGCAGCCGCTCGACCACGGTGGCGTCGAACGGGCTTTCGTAGTTCGACAGCATTTTCGAGCCGGCGGTGGAGCGCCAACCCTTCGTGACGAACACGTCCTTGTGCGCGATCGGCACGCCGGTCAGCGGACCGCCGTGACCAGAGTGCAGCAGCGCGTCCGCGGCTTTGGCCTGGGCGAGCGTCAGTTCGGGGTCCACCTGAATGAACGCATTCAGGCCCGCAGCGGCGTCGATGCGCTTCAGATAAAGCTGCGCCAGCTCGACTGCGGAGCATTCCCTCGCCGCCAGCGCGGCGCGCAGTTCGGTCAAACTTTTTTCATGCATTGCGTGTTGTCCTGGAAAGCGCGGCAGCGCATGGGCGCTGCCGTGGAGGCGTTCGATTGCCCGCCGGCGAACCGGGCCGAAGTCGCGGCGAGAAAACCTGCCGGAGCCGGCTGCGGGGCGGCGCGCCGATCACGCAGCTCGCGGCTTGCAGGCTGCGCGCGACCCGCCGTTGCGCGTGCTACTCGATCACCTTCGGCACGAGATACAAGCCGTCCTGCACGGCCGGCGCGGGACGCTGGAAAGCTTCACGTTCGATGGTTTCGGTCACCGCGTCGTCGCGCAGGCGCAGCGCGACGTCTTCGATCTGCTCGATCGGATGGGCAAGCGGCGCAATGCCCGTGGTGTCGACCGCCTGCATCTGCTCGACGAGGCCGAAAAACTCGTTGAGCTGGACAAGCGTGTGTTCGGCGTCGGCGTCGGCCAGTTCGAGCCGCGCGAGATGCGCGATGCGCTTAACATCGGTCAGGGTCAAAGCCATGCAGTCACCGGAAAAAGTGGCGGGCTGCCGCAGCAGGAAAAGAGCGCTGCGACAGCGAGTTACGACGCTGGAGGAAGACCTCGAAAAAGGGGCCAGCGGCGGCAAAAAGTGCCGTCCGTTTCCTTCAAAACATCCAAAATTATAAGGTATCATTACGCGTTCGACCCAAACCCGGACCGACTTACCAAGGCCTTTCTGGACATTTCGTGAAGATGGTTCGGATTTTTCTGGCCTGGCTTTGCACCGGCCTCCGGTAGACTCCCTCGCAGCTTCAGTTCCTGTGGCGCCGCTTCGCCCGGCTGAAGCTGTTATTTTTTCCGCTGCCGCCCTGCGCAAGATTGCGCGGCCCGGCCCCAAGCGAGACAGGATTTTGAATGTTCGGTTTTTTGCGCAGCTACTTCTCCAACGACCTGGCGATTGACCTCGGCACCGCCAACACGCTCATCTACATGCGTGGCAAGGGCATCGTTCTCGACGAACCGTCGGTCGTGTCCATCCGCCAGGAAGGCGGACCCAACGGCAAGAAAACCATTCAGGCAGTCGGCAAGGAAGCCAAGCAGATGCTCGGCAAGGTGCCGGGCAATATTGAAGCAATCCGCCCCATGAAAGACGGCGTGATCGCCGACTTCACGGTTACGGAACAGATGATCAAGCAGTTCATCAAAACTGCTCACGAATCGCGCATGTTCTCGCCGTCGCCGCGCATCATCATTTGCGTGCCGTGCGGCTCGACGCAGGTGGAGCGCCGCGCTATCAAGGAAGCCGCGCACGGCGCGGGCGCCTCGCAGGTGTATCTCATCGAAGAACCCATGGCCGCCGCAATCGGCGCCGGCCTGCCGGTATCGGAAGCCACCGGTTCGATGGTCGTGGACATCGGCGGCGGCACGACCGAAGTCGGCGTGATCTCGCTCGGCGGCATCGTCTATAAGGGTTCGGTGCGCGTGGGCGGCGACAAGTTCGACGAAGCCATCGTCAACTATATCCGCCGCAACTACGGCATGCTGATCGGCGAGCAAACAGCTGAAGCCATCAAGAAGGAAATCGGCTCCGCCTTCCCGGGTTCCGAGGTCAAGGAAATGGAAGTGAAGGGCCGCAATCTGTCGGAAGGCATTCCGCGCAGCTTCACCATCTCCAGCAACGAAATTCTCGAAGCGCTCACCGACCCGCTGAACCAGATCGTCTCTTCGGTGAAGATCGCGCTCGAGCAAACGCCGCCGGAACTGGGTGCGGACATCGCCGAACGCGGCATGATGCTCACCGGCGGCGGCGCATTGCTGCGCGATCTGGACCGCCTGCTCGCCGAGGAAACCGGTCTGCCGGTGCTCGTCGCGGAAGACCCGCTCACGTGCGTCGTGCGCGGCTCGGGCATGGCGCTCGAGCGCATGGACAAGCTCGGCAGCATCTTCTCGTACGAGTAAGCGAGCAAGTTCGATGTCAGTAGCGCGGATCTGGCAAACGGCCCCCTGCGGGCCGGTTTGCCATTGGCTCGGCCGCCCGGCGTCCGTGCGCTGAGCCGCGTTTTCAGCGCGCCGCCGCCTCACCCAACCGCTTACGCCCCCGGCGCCGACCATGGAATACAGTCCGCCGCCCCTTTTCAAGCAAGGCCCTTCCGCACTCGCGCGGCTCGTGTTTTTCGTCGTGCTGGCGCTTGCCCTGCTGATCTCCGACGCCCGCTTCAGAACGCTCGAAATCGTTCGCGGCGTGCTCGGCGCGGGTCTTTATCCGTTGCAGCGCGCCGCGCTGGTGCCGCGCGACGTCTTCATGGGCGCCGCCGACCTGGCTGTGACGAGCGCCACGCTGCGCAGCGACAACGAGAAGCTGCGCACCCGGAACCTCCAACTGTCGCAGCAGGCGAATACCGCCGCCGAACTCTCCGCGGAAAACGCCCACTTGCGCGCATTGCTGCAACTGTCGCAGCGTGCGACCACGCAATCGCTGCCCGCGGAAATCCAGTACGACACGCGCGATCCGTTCACGCAGAAGGTGGTGATCAACCGCGGCGCGCAGCAAGGCATCCAGAACGGCTCGCCGGTAGTCAACGAAGACGGCGTGATCGGCCAGGTGACCCGCGTGTTCCCGCTGCAAGCCGAAGTCACGCTGCTGACCGACAAGGACCAGGCCGTGCCTGTGCAGATCGTGCGCACGGGTCTTCGCAGCGTCATTTACGGGACGCCGAAAGGCGACACGCTCGACCTGCGCTTCGTGCCGATCAGCGCCGACGTGCAAACGGGCGACGAACTCGTCACGAGCGGGCTCGACGGCGTCTATCCGCCGGGCTTGCCGGTCGCCAAGGTGGTACGGGTCGACAAGCAGGCCGACACCGCGTTTGCGCGCGTGATCTGCCTGCCGATTGCGCCCGTGCGCGGTGCGCGTCAACTGCTGGTACTGCATTACGTGAACGATTTGCCGCCGCGCCCGGTCGAGGAGCCGGAAACGCCCACGAAAGACGGCAAGGCCAAGAAGGGCGCCAAGTCGGCCGACAGCAAGGCCGCTGCGGACAAATCCGCGAAACCGTCCGAGAAGTCCGCGAGCAATGCAGCAGGCCAGGCCGCCCAGGCGGCATCGGCCGGCAAGCCTGCGGCCACCGAGCAGAAATCCGCATCCGCAGCAGCGAAGAAACCCGCCGCTCCTGAAAAGGCCAAGCCGCAGACCGCGCCGGGGGCCAAGCCATGAACCGCCCGCAATATATCCTTCAGCCGGTCAATCCGTACTTCATCGCGTTCAGTCTCGCCGCTGCGTTCCTGCTGAACCTGATGCCGTGGGGGCGCCTTGTCGGCGTGCCTGATTTCGTCGCGCTCGTGCTGCTGTTCTGGAACGTGCACCAGCCGCGCAAAGTGGGCATGGGCATTGCCTTCTTCCTCGGTCTGCTAATGGACGTGCACAACGCGAGCCTGCTAGGTGAACATGCGCTCGCCTACACGCTGCTCTCGTACGGCGCGATCACGATCCACCGCCGCGTGCTGTGGATGTCGCTAGGCGTGCAAACTTTCGCGGTCATGCCGCTTCTCGTCATTGCACAACTGGTGCCGTTCATAATCCGTCTGCTGACGGGTGCGGCGTTTCCCGGTTGGGGCTACCTGATCGACGGATTTGTCGAAGCCGCGCTGTGGCCCGTCGCCAGCGTGCTGCTGCTAATGCCGCAGCGCCGCCCGGCCGACCCCGACGACACGCGGCCCATTTGATCCGGCGCCGCGCGTGCAGGCAGTTGTCATGAAACCGGCATTGCCTGCCCGCGCGACGCTCATCGCTTTTCATGCCTTCCGGTTTTGCCCGGATCAGGCGCACACTCATGATGGCCCTCGCCCGGCCTTTCGCAGAATCGCATGACCGAATTCAAGGACACCCAGCAGCAGCTCTCGAAGTTCCGCGTGCGCGTCGCCGCGGCGGGTCTGTTCGTGTTCGTCTGCTTCGGGCTGATCGGCTTTCGCTTCCTGTTCCTGCAGGTCTGGCACCACAGCAAGTACTCGCTGCAGGCGGACGAAAACCGCATTTCCGTCGCGCCGATCGTGCCGAACCGCGGCATCATCACGGACCGCAACGGCGTGGTGCTGGCAAAGAACTACTCGGCATACACGCTCGAGATCACCCCCTCCAAGCTCAACGCACCGCTCGAAAGCGTGATCGACGATCTGGCCACCGTCGTTTCGATCGACGCGCGTGACCGCCGCCGTTTCAAGAAGCTGCAGGAAGATTCGAAGAATTTCGAGAGCCTGCCGATCCGCACCCGCCTCACCGACGACGAAGTAGCGCGCTTCACCGCGCAGCGCTTCCGCTTTCCCGGCGTGGAAGTGCGCGCGCGCCTGTTCCGCCAGTATCCGCTCGGCCCGACGGCCGCGCACGTGATCGGCTACATCGGGCGGATTTCGCAGCGCGACCAGGAGCGCATCGACGACGCCAGCGATCGGAACGACAGCGATCCCGAGCATTACGACCCGCGTCTGGACGCGAACAACTACAAGGGCACCGACTACATCGGCAAGATCGGCGTCGAGCAGAGTTACGAGACGGAACTGCACGGCCAGACCGGCTTCGAGGAAGTGGAAGTGACTGCCGGCGGCCGGCCGGTGCGCACGATGTCACGCACGCAGGCGACGCCCGGCAATAACCTCGTGCTGTCGCTCGACATCGGCTTGCAGCAGGTGGCCGAGCAGGCGTTCGCGGGCCGGCGCGGCGCGCTGGTCGCCATCGAGCCGTCCACCGGCGACGTGCTGGCGTTCGTTTCCGCGCCGAGCTTCGATCCGAATTCGTTCGTAGACGGTATCGATCAGCAGACGTGGGACGAGCTGAACAACTCGCCCGACCATCCGCTTCTGAACCGACCGCTGCACGGCACGTATCCGCCGGGTTCCACGTACAAGCCGTTCATGGCGCTCGCCGCGCTTACGCTGCACAAGCGCACGCCGGGCTGGGGCTTTCAGGATCCGGGCTCATACACCTTCGGCGGTCACACGTTCCGTAACGACGTGCGCTCCGGTCAGGGTTGGGTCGACATGAACCGCGCGATCGTGGTGTCGAACGACACGTATTTCTACATGCTCGCGCACGATCTCGGCGTGAACAACATCGCGAATTTCATGAAGCCATGGGGCTTCGGCCAGATCACCGGCATCGACATTGCCGGCGAGGCGCGCGGCATCCTGCCGTCCACGGATTGGAAGCGCAAGGCGTACCGCAAGCCCGAACAGCAAAAGTGGTACGAAGGCGAAACGATCAGCCTGGGCATCGGCCAGGGCTACAACTCGTTCACCATTCTTCAACTTGCGCACGCCACGGCCACGCTCGCGAACAACGGCGTGGTGATGAAACCGCACCTCGTGCGCGACATCGAAAATCCAATCACCAAAGACACGCGCCCGGTCGTGCGCGATCCGAGCGACAGGATTCCGGTGAAGCAGTCCGACATCGACATCATCAAGCGTGCGATGGAAGGCGTCGTGACGAACGGCACGGCGTCGAAGGTATTCATCGGCGCGCCGTACCTGGCGGCGGGCAAGACCGGCACGGCGCAGGTCTACTCGCTGCAGGGCGCGAACTACAAGGGTCACGCGATCGCCGAGCATCTGCGCGACCACGCGCTTTTCATCGCCTTCGCGCCGGCCGATCAACCGAAGATCGCGCTCGCGCTGATCGTCGAGAACGGCGGCTGGGGCGCGGAGGCGGCCGGCCCGATCGCGCGCAAGGTGCTCGACTACTACCTCGTCGGCAAGAACAAGCCGGGCGCCGAGGCGGCGGCTGTGGCGGCGGCGGCTTCGGCCACTCAGGACGCGTCCGCGCCGGAAGTCGGCGCTGCGCCCGCGCCGCAGGAAGCGACGCAGCCGGTCAAGATCGCCGCGGGCTTTACCGCGCTGCCTATGCCGGGGGCGGCGTCTGCCGCAACTGCTGCTTCGGCGGCGGCGGCTTCTTCGGCTGCGGGGGCCTCGGCTGCTGCGGCTGCGCCGCCAGCGAATCGCGCGTCGGGGCCAACTGGCACGGCAAGCGTCGCGTCTTCCGCCGCCGCAACGACATCCAGAGCGCCCGCTGCTGTGGCGGGTCCATCAGCGGCGCGCAAGCAGCCGGCATCGGCTGCCGCCGCCAGCACGCCAGCGACCGCGTCAGCCTCGGCGGCCGACCACGCGACCCCGCGCAAATCCGGCGCGCCACGCCTGCCACGCCCGGCGAGCGCACCTGCGCCCGCGGCCGCCGCACGCCCTGCAAGCAACGGGGGCCCGCAACCATCGCGCGATAGCGGCACCGAGCCCGCGTCGCCACGTCAGCCGGTTTCCGGCGGCATCGACGAATAAGGAGAAAGGCATGCAATTCGACAAGCGCGCCTGGCTCGACCGCATCAAGCGGATGTTCGCGGGCTTCGACCGTCCGCTCGCACTGATCGTATTCCTGCTGCTGTGCGTGGGCCTTGTCACCTTGTACAGCGCGAGCCTGGACGTACCGGGCCGCGTGGAAGACCAGTTGCGCAACATCATGCTGACGTTCGTGCTGATGTGGGCGCTCGCCAATGTTCCGCCGACCACGCTAATGCGCTTCGCGGTTCCGCTCTATACGTTCGGCATTGCGTTACTGGTCGCCGTGGCATTGTTCGGCCTCACGCGCAAGGGCGCGAAACGCTGGATCAACGTGGGCGTGGTCATTCAGCCATCCGAAATCATGAAGATCGCGACGCCGCTCATGCTCGCCTGGTACTACCAGCGGCGCGAGGGCGTGATGCGTTGGTACGACTTCCTGGTGGGGCTGCTGATTCTCGCGGTGCCGGTGGGTCTGATCGCCAAGCAGCCCGACCTCGGCACCGCGGTGCTGGTCTTCGCTGCGGGCTTCTTCGTGATTTACTTCGCGGGCCTGAGTTTCAAACTGATCGTGCCGGTGCTGATTGCCGGCGTGATCGCAGTGGCTTCTGTCGCGGCGTTCCAGGACAAGATCTGTCAGCCGGACGTTCAATGGCCGCTGATGCACGACTACCAGAAGCACCGCATCTGCACACTGCTCGACCCGACGTCCGATCCGCTCGGCAAGGGTTTTCACACCATTCAGGCGGTGATTGCAATCGGCTCCGGCGGCCCGCTCGGCAAAGGCTGGCTCAAGGGCACGCAGGCGCATCTGGAGTTCATCCCGGAGAAGCATACTGACTTCATCTTCGCCGTGTTCTCCGAGGAATTCGGTCTCGCGGGCGGCATCGTGCTGCTGACGCTCTACATGTTGCTCATCGCGCGCGGGCTATACATTGCAGCCAACGGCGCGACGCTGTTCGGGCGCCTGCTGGCCGGCGCGTTGACCATGGCATTCTTCACGTATGCGTTTGTCAACATCGGCATGGTGAGCGGCATCTTGCCGGTGGTCGGCGTGCCGCTGCCGTTCATGAGCTACGGGGGCACTGCGCTCACGACACTCGGTGTCGCAATCGGCCTCATCATGAGCGTCGCGCGGCAAAAACGCTTGATGCAGAGCTAGTACCGACGCATCGCGCGGCGCGCGTGCAAAACCAAAGGGGCGCCTCGTCAGATGCGCCCTTTTCGCTTACTGAGGTTTCACTTCCTTCTGATCGCGCAACTGCGAACTCAGTTGCTGATACTTGAGCCGCGCCGCCGGATCGCCCTGCGCCGCAGCCGCTGCATAGTAAGCCCGCGCCACGTTGAGGTTCCTGTCCACGCCGTCGCCGCCGCGCTCGTAGAAAGAGCCGGTCACGTATTGCGCGGTCATGTCGCCGCCTTCCGCGGCCTTCTTGTACCAGAGGAACGCCTGCTTGTTGTCGCGATCGGTGCCGCGGCCATCGAGAAACTGATTGGCGAGCGCGAGCTCGGCCTGCACGTGTCCCTGTTGCGCCGCTTTCAGAAACCAGCGGTGCGCTTCCACCGGATCGCGCCCGACGAACTCGCCATCGTCATACATCTTGCCGTACACATATTGCGCGTGCGACATGTTCGCGTCGGCGGCCTTGCGCAGCCACTTCTTGCCTTCGTCGACGTTGGCTGCCGTGCCTTCGCCATTGAGCAGCATCATCGCGTAATTGAATTGTGCGAGGCGGCTGCCGCGCTGGGCCGCTTTGCGAAATTCGGACAGCGCCGCCGTCATATTGCCGGCGTTGTAGTCGGCGACCGCAGTTTGCGTTTCGGGGTCGTTCGATTTCGCGACGCGATCCTGCGCGTGCGCCGCCATGCCCGTCATCAATGCCGCCGCCACGGCCACCCGCGCGACGACGCCTTGCCTCAGCCACTTCATGCTCTTACCTCCTGCAACGCCTGGCGGGTTGCGCGCAACATCCACATGACGTCGGCGGCCAGAGCGATAAAACGAAAACCGGCGTCGCGATGCTGTCTTGCGCTCGCGGCATCCATCGAAAAAATGCCGGCGGCAATACCGGCCTTGTCAGCGGCGCTGACGATGCGCGCCATGGCGGCCTGCACATCGGCATGCTTCGAATCCCCGAGATGGCCGAGACTCGCGGCAAGATCGGCGGGGCCGACGAACAGGCAGTCGACGCCCGGCGTCGCCGCGATCTTTTCCACTTCATCGAGGCCGCGCGCGGACTCGATCTGCACGATGGTGGCAATCTGCGCGTTGGCCGTTTGCACGTAGTCGCGCCGCATGCCGTATGCGGCAGCGCGCACGACGCCCGCGACACCCCGCAGACCATCGACGGACTCCGCGCTCGGATATTGCGTGAGACGGACAGCATGCGCCGCCTCTTCAGCGGACTCGATGTTAGGAAACATCAGCGTGCGCGCGCCAGCGTCCATCACCCGCTTCACAAGCCACGGCTCGCGAGCCGGCAGACGCACCACGGGTTCGCTCGGCAGATGGGCGGCGGCAATCGCCCGCAGTTGCGAGGTCACGTCGCCGCTGTCGTTCGGCGCGTGTTCCATGTCGATCAGCAGCCAGTCGAAGCCGGCATGCGCGAGCGCCTCCGCGGCGGCATCGCTGCCGAGCGACAGCCAAAGCCCGAACAGCGGATCGGCCTCTTTCAGACGTTGCTTCAGGGGGTTGGTGAAGGTGCTCATGGCCGCGCTCCGTGCGTTTGGAAACCGTCTTTGCACGAGCGGTGCGGGTCCTTGCACGAGCCGCGGGCGAGTGCGCCCGTCGAATGGTTCAGGCACACCGCCTCGCCCGGAAACGGGCGGCTTGTGTACCTGCTGCGGCGCAATGCTGTAACCGGCATGTCTCGCTCCGTGTGGTTATGGAGCGATCATACCGTGACAATAACGCGGCGGCTGGGCCGCGCGGCGATACAGGCGTTAGTCGCGGACCACGTCGGCCCAGCAATTCGGCGTTTCGTACAGGCGCACCTTATGCAGCCGCAGATTTACGCCGTAGTGCGCGTCGTACACGTTGGCGAGTACCTCGAACGCGACGGCCGCAAGATTCTCCACAGTCGGAATGCGATCGAGCACGACTGTCTTGTGGCCCGCCATGGTTTCGAGAAAGCCGCGCACCTGCGAGTCGCCTTCGTAGACGAGGAACGCATGATCCCACTTGTCGACGAGATGTTGGACCGCGAGCGACTTCACGTCGGCGAAGTCCATCACCATGCCGCGGTCTGGCGCGCCTTCGGTGTCGACCAGATCGCCTTGCAGCGTGATTTCGAGCACGTAGCGATGACCATGCAGATTGCGGCACTGGCTACGGTGATCGGGAATGCGGTGACCCGCGTCGAATTCGAGTTTTCGTGTAATCGTCAGCACGGCAAATCAGGGAATGTTCAGATACTTGTGGGTCTGCATAGACAGGCGCCATTGCGGATGGCGTTTGCACCAGTCGATTGCGAGCCTGGTGTTGATGTCGCGCGACGGGCCGTCCATCGGCTGGACGAGGAAATACTGGAAGTCGAGCTTCGCATAGTCGGACAGACGCTGGTTGTCCTGCGGAATCACGACCTTGAGTTCATTGCCTTTCGTGACGACGAGCGGCGCATCGGCCTTCGGGCTCACGCAAATCCAGTCGATCGTTTCGAGCACCGGCAACGAGCCGTTCGTTTCAATGGCAATTTCAAAGCCGGCCGCATGCAACGCGTCGACGAGCGGCTGGTCGATCTGCAGCATAGGCTCACCCCCGGTACACACGACAAAGCGCTGACCTTCGCCTTGCGGCCATTGCGACGCGATCATCTGCACGAGCTCTTCGGCGCTGCGGTACTTGCCGCCATTCTCACCATCGGTGCCGACGAAGTCCGTGTCGCAGAAGCGGCATACGGCTTCGGCGCGATCTTCCTCGCGCCCGGACCAAAGGTTGCAGCCGGCGAAGCGGCAAAACACGGCCGGGCGCCCGGCATTCGCGCCCTCGCCTTGCAACGTGTAGAAAATTTCCTTCACCGCGTACGTCATGCTGCTTTCCGCCCTGTACCCTGTATTTGTACTCGCGTACCTTGTGTAGCTTATCTAGCTTGTGTACCTACGAATCATTGCCCAAGCCCCGCCGTTACGCGGGCTTATCAGACTGGCTCGGTTACCTTTTCACCCGCGAGATAGGCTTCGTAGCCACGCTTGCGCAAGCGGCAGGCCGGGCATTCGCCGCAACCAAAGCCCCAAGCGTGCAACTCCGCGCGCTCGCCGACATAGCAGGTGTGCGTTTCGACGCGCACCAGCTCGACCAGTTCGTCGCCGCCCAGCTCATGTGCGAGACGCCATGTGTCCGCCTTGTCGAGCCACATCAGCGGGGTTTCGAGCAGGAAGCGCGAGTCCATGCCCAGGTTGAGCGCGACCTGCAGCGCCTTCATGGTGTCGTCGCGGCAATCGGGATAGCCCGAGAAGTCCGTTTCACACATTCCGCCGACCAGCACCTGCAACCCACGCCGGTAAGCAATGGCCGCCGCGATCGTCATGAACATCAGGTTGCGGCCCGGCACGAAGGTGTTCGGCAAACCGTTTGCCGTGGCCTCGATCTCGATTTCGCGCGTCATCGCCGTATCGCTGATCGCGCCCAGCACGGACAGGTCGATCATGTGATCGTCGCCGAGGCGCTCGCCCCACGCGGGGAAGGTGCGCGCCACAGCGCTGCGAAAACCCTCGCGGCATTCGAGCTCGACGCGATGGCGCTGGCCGTAATCGAAGCCCAGCGTCTCGACCGTCTCATATCGTTCAAGCGCCCATGCGAGGCACGTGGCGGAATCCTGGCCGCCGGAAAACAGCACCAGAGCGCTACGTTTAGCGTCTTTGCGGATCACCGTGAAACTCCGTGAATGATGAGTGCCGCGTAGCGCTGCGCGAGGTGCGCGATGCAGGCAACGCGGCGCGACGCGAGCCGGCACTGTTGCCGGCCCAAAGCAGTATAGGCCGCGGGTGCAGTCTGCGAAGCGGGTGGGCGCTTATACCGATGATCGTCGGCCGAAAGGTTCTTGTGCGGATTGCGGCTCGCGCGCGCCTATCAAGGCCAACGAACGCGACCAACGTCGATCGATGCATTCGGCAGGCGCCGCACTGTCACGCAAGTCTTTGAACTGGCGCGATTTTATCACGCGACACCAAAGCCCGCCGCCGGCGCCCCATTGCCCACTCTTGCGAAGCAACTGCTCCTGGCCTCTTGCCCGCCGAAACAACGAAACCCCACAGCAAAAGGAAAAGCCCCAGGAATCTTGCGATTTCCTGGGGCTGAATCCTGGTGGCCTGGGACGGAATCGAACCATCGACACGCGGATTTTCAATCCGCTGCTCTACCAACTGAGCTACCGGGCCAACGAAGAACGAAATCATATCAAAGGACCATCTACTGGACAAGCCCCTTCTCTAAAAAATCTGCACGAGCAAAAAGCGGCCACGTTGCGCGGCGCTCACTCGCCTTTGTTCTTGCCGAGATCGACACCGAGTTGCTTGAGCTTGCGATACAGATGCGTGCGCTCCAGCCCGGTCTTTTCCGCGACACGCGTCATGCTGCCGTTCTCGCGCGCGAGGTGATACTCGAAGTACGCACGCTCGAATGCATCGCGCGCATCGCGCAGCGGAATGTCGAACGAAATGGAGGCGGTTTGCGCCGCCAGCACGCCGCTGCCGTGACCGTCTGCGGACAGCATGGGCAGCGCCGCCGCCGAAGCCACCGCTGACGAATTCATCGGCAAAGCCGATTTCGCCGCCGCGCCGCCGGGCTGCACCGCCGCCGTGCCGCGCGCCAGACCCTGCTCGACCGCCTTCAGCAGCTTCTGCAACGCAATCGGCTTCTCGAGAAAGTTGAGCGCGCCGATCTTGGTTGCTTCGACTGCCGTGTCGATGGTCGCGTGACCGGACATCATGATTACCGGCATGGTGAGCTGCCCCTGCGCAGCCCATTCCTTGAGCAACGTCACGCCGTCCGTATCGGGCATCCAGATGTCGAGCAGCACCAGGTCCGGCGCCTGACGCAAACGGAATTCGCGCGCCTGTTGCGCGTTTTCCGCCGCCTCCACGACATGCCCCTCGTCGCTCAGGATCTCCGAGAGCAATTCCCGGATGCCCATTTCATCATCTACCACCAGGATGGTTGCCATTTACGCTGCCTTTGTCTGCACTGTTGCTTTTGTCTTTCCCTGCGACGCTCCGCCGTGCGCAGGACGCGGTCCCGCTTCGGGAGCCGCGGCGTCGTCTGCCAGTTGAAGGAACAGGATCGAAATCTGCGCGCCTTCGATCACATCGCCCGCTTTCATGCGATTGCGAATGTCGATGCGCGCGCCATGCTCGTCGACGATCTTCTTGACCATCGCAAGACCCAGGCCCGTGCCCTTGGCCTTGGTCGTCACGTAGGGCTCGAATGCACGCGTGAGAATACGTGTGGGGAAACCCGGTCCGTTATCCGACACTGTCAGACGCACAGCGACGCGTGCCTTGCCTTGTGCGTCGGGGTCTCCGTATTCTACTGTCCTCGTCTCGAGCAGCACACGCGGGCGTTCCACGTCGGCCACCGCGTCCTGTGCATTCTGCAGCAGGTTGTGAATCACCTGCCGCAATTGCGTTGCATCGCCGCGAATGGCAGGCAATTCCGACAGCTCGACCTGAATCGCGCCCTTGCCTTCTTCAATACCGTACAGCGTCAGCACTTCGCTTACGAGGTCGTTCAATTGCAGATGCACGAGCACGGCGGGAGGCGTGCGCGCGTAATCGCGGAAATTGTCGACCATCTGCTTCATCGCTGCGACCTGGTTCACGATGGTGGTCGCGCCGCGCTTGAGCACGTCTGCATCCGACGGGGCCAGCTTGTCGGCGAGTTTCATCTGCAGACGTTCGGCCGAAAGCTGGATAGGCGTGAGCGGATTCTTGATCTCGTGCGCAAGGCGCCGCGCGACCTCGCCCCATGCGATGGAGCGCTGCGCGGAAATCACGTCCGAGATATCGTCGAACACCACCACGTAGCCGGACGTCTGCATGTCCTGCGCGTCGCGATCAGTCGCGGACACGAGCCGCGCGCCGCGCACGAGCAGCGTGAGCGGCTCCGTTTCCCCAGGCACCTGAATCGAAAACTGCTGCTGCCAATGGCCGCCGTCGTCATGAGCGTCGCCACTCGCGGCCTCGCGATCGGCAAACGCCTTGCGCACCATGCCGCCGAATTCGCTCAACACGGCGATCTGTTCAAGCGCCGAGCCGAGCATCTCCTGAAACTGCTGACGGAAGATGCGCTCCGCGCCGCGATTGGCCGTGGTGAGCCGGAACTGCCGGTCGAACACGAACACGCCCGCGGTGAGGTTCGCGAGAATGCTCTCCAGATATGCCTTCGAATGCTCGAGTGCAATGCGGTTGTTCTCGACCGCCGCGCGCGCCTCGGCCAACTGCCGCGTCATCGCATTGAACGACTGCGTGAGAAAGCCAAGTTCGTCACGCGACTTGATTTCGCGCTTGGGCGTGTAGTCGCCCTCGGTGATTTCCTTCGTGCCCTGCGCGAGCAGGAACAGCGGCCGCGCTAACTGATTGCCGAGCGCGAGCGCGAGCATCATCGCGATGAAGGTGGCGAGAAACAGCGCGAGCGTGAGCGTGCCGATGTACATCTTGCGCAAGCCGGTACGCCCCAGCGCTTTCTCCTGATACTCGCGATAGGCACGCTGCACGGCGTCGGCATTACGGGCGAGCGATTGCGACACCGGCTGCGTGAGTTGCAGGAAACGCTCGGTGGGTTGCAGAAGCGTCGCGTTCGAATCGGGAATGCGCTGCACGACGCGCAAGCGCAGCGCGCCCTTGCTGCCCTGTACGCGAGGATCGCCGTCTACCTCGCCTTCTATTGCCGCATAGCCGCGTCTGCGCGCCTGGTCGATCATGAGCGACGTGGGCAGGTCGTTCGGCACGAGCGTCGCGTAATTGCCCGAGGCCTGTGCAACCACGTGCATGTCGGGCGTCGCGCCGGACATGCTGCGCGTAGGCTCGACGATCGTCGCATCCTGCACGCCGAACTGGTCGCGCAGGCGCAGCAGCGTGAGCGTGGTGCCGGCCGCGTCTGCACTCGCGAGCTGCTCGGACATCAGGCGCCCCTTGGTTTGCAGATCGGACAGCGACGCGTCGAGCATGCCGCGCCCAAGGTTCAGACCCGATGTGAGCGCGGTTTCCACATTCACGTCGAACCAGGACTCGATACTGCGCGACACGAACTGGTACGAGACCACGTAGATGATGCCGCCCGGCACCACGCCGACCAGCGCCATGAAGAACGCGAGCTTCGCCAGCAGCCGTGTGCCGAACTTACCCCTTCTCAGGCGCGCGATAATGACGACAACCAGCGTCGCGACCACCAGCAAGAAGATGATCGCGACCACGAGGTTGGCCGCATACAGCCATTGGTAATAGCGGTCGAAGAATTCGGTGTTCGCGCTGGCCGCGGCGAGCAGCACAAGCAACAGCACGGCCGTCACGGCGACCGTGGACACCAGCACGCGCACGACGATGCTGCTGACGCTGGTGGCGGAGCGCACTTTATTTAGCACGTTCGGTCACCGTAAAAGTAAAGCGCTTCCATTCCGACGCAAGGTTCCAGTCGCGGTTGTTCACCGCGTCGATCTGGAACGGCTTGGGCATCAACGCAATGTCGAGTTGCATGCGCACCGATGCCGTGTAGGTCTCGCCCGGGTGCACGTCGCTGCGCTCGATCACGTGCCACGACGACACGTGCTTGATGACCGCAAGCGCGTCCTTCAGCGTGGAGAAGCCAAACTGCAAGCCGCCGGAAGACACGCCCTGCACGCGATATTCGCGCGTGAGCGGCTGGAACGACAGCCGCAGAGTCTGCGACACGTTGACCGGCTGTTCGTCGAACCAGTACCAGCGCGGCCGGCTCAGTTCGAAATCGGTCGTGAAGTAAAGCGGAATGCCTTTGTTGACTGCGTCTTCGAGATTGCTGTTCAGCTCGAAATCGAAACGCGCCTCGAGGCTCCAACCGGAGTTGTCCGCTTGCAGCGAAGCGCGCTGCACGGCAATCGGCTCAGCGTGCGCCGCGCCGGGCGCGGCCAGCCACACGGCCAGCGCGATCCAAAGCACGGCGACGAGCCGAAGCGGGAAGAAGCGTTTGATGGTCACCGTTTCTGAAAGCGCGCGTAGAAAAATCCGTCGTGGTCTGAGTTCGCGCCGGCGCTGGTGTCAGCGAATCCTCCGGCATGAGAACCGGCCGATGTGTCGGCGGGCGCGCGGGCGACTGAAGGTAGAAGTTGCCCCGGCGCGTCCAATCGTACCGCATCCTGATGGTTGTTTCCAAACCACTGCGCCTGCAACTCGCCTTCTTCGGGAAAGATCGAGCACGTAACGTAGAGCAATTCGCCGCCAGGTTTCACAAGCGGCCAGAGTGCGCCGAGAATGCGACGCTGTTCGTCGACGAGCGCGGGAATGTCGGACGCGCGGCGCAACCAGCGAATGTCCGGATGACGCCGCACGATGCCCGATGCCGAGCACGGCACGTCCGCGAGAATGCGGTCGAATGGCTGGTCGATGTCGTCGTGCCATTTGGACGGCGCCCCCGCGTCGCCAATTCGCACCTCTGCTTCGAGCTTGAGCCGCTGCAGGTTTTCGCCGATGCGCCTTGCGCGCGCCACGTCGCTTTCGAGCGCTACCAGTTGCAGGTTTGCGAGCTCAAGCAAATGTCCGGTCTTGCCGCCCGGCGCCGCGCACGCGTCCAGCACGCGCATGCCGTCACGCACGCCGAGCAGTTGCGCCGCGAGTTGAGCGCCTGCGTCCTGCACCGAGACAACGCCCTCGTTGAAGCCTGGAATACGGTCGACCGGCATCGGCGTGGCTAGCTTGACCGCGTGCTCGCCCGCTTTGCTCGCGGCAATGTGATGCTGCTCGAGCAATTGCAAATAGGCTTCGACCGTCGAATGCCGTGCGTTCACGCGCAACGTCAATGGACCTTGGGTGTTGCCGGCCGCCAGCACGTCTTGCCATGCTTCAGGCCACGCGCGCCTCACTGCGTCGATCCACCATGTAGGGTAATTCCAGCGCGCCACTTCGTCGCTTTGCGCTTCGGTCAGCAATTGCTCGCGCTCGCGTAGGAAGTTGCGCAGCACCGCGTTGACCAGCCCCTTCGCAAACGTGAATTCGCGACGGGCCGAAATCGCCCTGACCGCCTGATCGACGACCGTGAACGGCGTATAAGCCGCGCTGGCTTCGTCGTCGATCAGGAGCGCGAGCGCGCACGCCAGCACATGACCGACATGCGGCGGCGGCGCCTTCTTGACGAGCCGTGCGATCAGCCACTCGGCGGTGCCCAGCCGCCGCATCGTGCGATAGGCGATGTCCTGCACGGCGCCGCGCGCAGCAGCGGCGCTGCCCTCGGGTGCGGACACGAAAACGGATTGCAGCGCGGCCGGCAAAGCCGCGCCGAGGCGCACGGCGCCGACCGCTTGCGCGGCGCAATCGAGCGCGAAGCCGAGCGATTCCGGCGCGAGATGCAGCACGGACAAGCGGGACTCGCGCGGACGCGCCGACGAAGAAGCAGAACGCGAAGAAGGCTTTGGGATCATGGGAACACGAAGGCAGGCCGCGCAGTAGGCGCGGCACAATGAACACACATTGTAGCGTGGCGCGGGCCGCGGACCGGCAGCCCAAGGGCGGCGCGGCGCCGGCTCGCGTTGGTCAAACAAAAAAGGCGGGTCCGAAGACCCGCCTTTGTCTTTTTCAGACCGCGCGTGACACCGCGCACACGCGCCTTATTCGAAGCGCCCGGTGCGCGCCATCTCCATCAGACGCGCGATGCGTTCTTCCGTCGCCGGGTGCGTCGAAAACAGATTCGCAATGCCGCCGCCCGCGAGCGGGTTCATGATCATCATCTGCGCGGTGGCCGGATGCTGCTCGGCTGCGGGAAACGGAATGCCGCTCGCGTAACGGTGAATCTTGTCGAGCGCCGAAGCGAGCGCCTGCGGGTCGCCGGAAATCTGCGCGCCGCCGCGGTCGGCCTCGAACTCTCGCGCACGCGAAATGGCCATCTGGATCAGCGCGCCCGCAATCGGCGCAAGCAGCGCGACCGCAATTCCGGCGATCGGGTTCACGGGACGACCGTTTTCGTCGCGGCCGCCAAAGAACATGGCGAAATTCGCGAGCGCGGAAATTGCGCCAGCCATGGTGGCCGAAATCGTCGAGATCAGAATGTCGCGATGCTTGACGTGCGCCAGTTCGTGCGCCATCACACCGCGCATTTCGCGCTCGGACAGCACGCGCAGAATGCCGGTGGTGGCCGCCACGGCCGCATGCTCCGGGTTGCGGCCGGTCGCAAACGCGTTGGGCGCGTCTTCGTTGATCAGGTAGACGCGCGGCATCGGCAGGCCGGCGCGCGTGGAGAGCTCGCGCACCATGCGGTAGAACTGCGGCGCGCTGGTTTCGTCGACTTCCTGCGCGTTGTACATGCGCAGCACCATCTTGTCCGAGAACCAGTACGAGAAGAAATTCATACCCAGCGCAATGACGAGCGCGATCGTCATGCCGCGCGACCCGCCGATCATTCCGCCGATCACGATGAAAAGGGCCGTGATCGCGGCCATCAACATCGCGGTTTTGACCCAATTGAACATGTCTGCAACTCCTTGCCCTAACGCGGGGTTCATATCCGTGCCGCAGCAACGCGGCGCCTGATTGTAAGCGAAATGTTAGATATGGACGCGTGCGGAAAATTCAATTATCTCGATGCAGTCGCGAGCTTGATCCCCAAGCCGACAAAAGCGCTGCCTACGCCGCGGTCGAGCCACTTCTTCACCGACGGCTTGCCGGAGAAGCGCTGCGTCACGCTGCCCGCGACCCACGCGACGAAGCTGTTCCACAGCATGCTCATGACGACAAACACGGCGCCCAGCGTGAGAAAGGCGAGCGCCTTCTGCTGGGTGCCCGCGGCAACGAACTGGGGGAAGAACGAGACGAAGAAAAGCACCACCTTCGGGTTCAGAACATTGGTCCAGAAGCCTTGCAGAAAAAGCTGGCGCAGCGACTTCGGCGCGCCGGCCGCGCGTGCCGCGCCGCGAGCCTCGTCCACGGCGGGCCGGGCGAAAATGAGCCGCACGCCCAGATAAATCAGATAGATCGCGCCGACAAACTTGATGACCGTGAACGCCGTGGCCGACGCGGCGAGCAGCGCCGTCAGCCCGAATGCGCACGCGAGCGAGTGCACGCAGCAACCGGCCGAAATGCCCAGCGCGGACATGAGCCCCGCCCCTCGGCCTTGCGCGACACTGCGCCCGACGATATACGCCGTATCCGGCCCGGGCGTGACGTTCAGCAGAAAAACGGCGACCACGAAAAACTCGAAATGGGTAATGCCGAACATGGGAATCCTCGAAAACTGAGTCTCTGCAGGAGGGATTCTAACGCGCGGCGTGCGCGCGCCGGTGCCGCCTGCGCCATCGGTCGAACGAGCGATGGGCTAGCGCTGGCGGGCCGTGCCGGGCTCTGTCAGCCTGCTTCGGGAAGCTGAAACCGCTGACCGGCAGCGAGCGCAAAGCCTGCCAGGAATTCGCGCACCGGCAGGCGTTTGCCGCCGGGTTTTTGCAATTGCGTGAGACAAAGCGCGCCTTCGCCGCAGGCCACCACTACGCCCTCCGCGGACACGCCGATGACGGTGCCCGGTGCCGCGTGGCTGGTGGCGTTTTCGGCCGTGGCCGCCCAGATTTTGATCGAGGTGCCGTCTTCGAGCGTGGCCACGCCGCCAGGGAACGGATCGAACGCGCGCACCTGGCGCGCGAGCGCCGCGGCCGGCCGACGCCAGTCGAGGGCGGCCTCGTGCTTGCCGATCTTTTCCGCGTAGGTCACGCCGTCGGCAGGTTGCGGCGTGGAAGTCAGCTTGCCGCGCTTCTCGAGTTCGACGAGCGCCTCGACGATCAGCCGGGCGCCGTCTTGTGCGAGGCGGTCGTGCAACGTGGCGGTGGTGTCGTCGGCGGAGATCGGCGTGCGCGTTTCGGAGATCATCGCGCCGGTGTCGAGGCCGGCATCCATCTGCATGAGCGTGATGCCCGTTTGCGCATCGCCCGCCTCGATCGCGCGGTGAATCGGCGCGGCGCCACGCCAGCGCGGCAGCAGCGACGCGTGAATATTGATGCAGCCGAACGGCGCAATGTCGAGCACTTCCTGCGGCAGGATCAGGCCATACGCGGCCACCACCATCACGTCGTGCGGCGTGGCGCGCAACTGATCGATGGCCGCCGCGGCCTCGGCCGGATACTTGCCCGCGCGGCGCAACGACTGCGGTTGCGCGAGCGCAAGCCCGTGCTCCACGGCGTAACGCTTGACGGGACTGGCCTGCAGTCTCATGCCGCGCCCCGCCGGCCGGTCCGGCTGGGTGAGCACGAGCGGCACAGGAAAACCCGCACCGTGAATGGCGGCGAGCGCCGCCGCAGCGAATTCCGGCGTGCCGGCAAAGACAACGCGCAACGAATGACTCATGAGCGGGACAGGAAGCAGGGAACGGGACGGGCGCGCATTACATCGCGTGGGCGAGCTTTTTCATCTTGCTCTTGATGCGCGTCTGCTTCAGCGGCGACAGATACTCGACGAACACGCGGCCCATCAGGTGATCCATTTCGTGCTGGATGCACACGGCGAGAAGGCCCTCGCAATCCATCTCGAACGTTTCGCCCTTCTCGTTCAGCGCCCGCACGCGCACTTTCTCCGCGCGCTCCACGTTGTCGTAAATGCCCGGCACCGACAGGCAGCCTTCTTCCGACAGCTTTTTCTCGTTGCTCGACCAGACGATTTCCGGGTTGATGAACGCGAGCAACTGGTCGTGCGCGTCCGACACGTCGATCACGATCACGCGCTCGTGCACGTCCACCTGGGTGGCAGCGAGGCCGACGCCCGGTGCGGCATACATGGTTTCGGCCATATCCGCGACGAGGCGGCGGATACGGTCGTTGACCTCTTCCACCGGCTTCGCAACCTTGTGCAGCCGTTTGTCCGGGTAATTGAGGATGTTCAGTAAAGCCATGATTTCGAGTGTGAATTTTTGGCGCCGCTCAGCTGGGGAAGGCTCGCGTTGGCCATTCGGCCAGCTTGTGAGCCCGTCGCAATACGCACACGATAGATGGTGTCGAACCGGTTCGATTCAACGCGCGCTAGCGCTGACGACGAGCCCGCGCGGGTGGGCGCGGCGCTGCAGTTATTTCGGATGATGAAAATTTTAGCATGGCGCCCGCCTGCCCGCTGGCCCTGCACGAGGATCGACGCGCAATGCACACCTTGCCTTCAACGGAAACCGAACTCGCCGCATGGCTGCGGCTCTCTCTCGCGCCGGGACTGAAACCCGCGGCGCTGCGCCTGCTGCTGAGTGCTTTCGGCCTGCCCGAAGCGATTCTTCAGCAGGACCGTGAAACGCTCGCCGCGATTGCCGGCGAGGCCGCCGCGCGCGCGGCGCTGGCTCCGGCGGGCCCCGACTTCGACGCCCAGCTCGACGCAGTGATCGCCTGGCGGGAGCTGCCCGGCAACCAGATCGTCACGCTCGACGACCCGGCCTATCCGCCGGCCCTCCTCACCATGCCCGATCCGCCGCCGCTGCTATATATAAAGGGGCGTCTGGACCTGCTGCATACGCGCGCGGTCGCGCTGGTGGGCAGCCGCAGCGCCACGCCGCAAGGTCTGGAAGACGCCGAACGCTTCGCGCGTACCATTTCGGCCGCGGGCGTGACCGTGGTGTCCGGGCTTGCGCAAGGGATAGACGGCGCTGCGCATCGGGGTGGGCTCGCCGCAATCGGCAGCACCGTGGCGGTGATCGGTACCGGCGCCGACCTGGTCTACCCGTCGGCGCACCACGCGCTCGCGAGGCAGATTGCCGTGCAAGGCGTCATTCTGTCGGAATGGCCGCTCGGCACGCCGGCGCGCGCCGCCAATTTCCCGCAGCGCAACCGGCTGATCGCAGGGCTCGTGAGCGGCGTGCTGGTTGTCGAGGCCGCCATGCGCTCAGGCTCGCTCATTACCGCGCGGCTCGCCAACGAGATGGGTCGCGACATCTTCGCGTTGCCCGGCTCGATACATGCGCCGCTGTCGCGCGGGTGTCATCGGATGATCAAGCAGGGCGCCAAACTGGTGGAGACACCCGAGGAGGTGCTAGACGAATTGGGCTTCGCAAGGGCGGCGCCTGCTGTTTCGTCCGTCGATGCGGGCATCCGCGTTCAGCGCAGCGCGACGTGCACGTTTGCCGATGCCGCGGCGGGTTGCCTGCCCACCGACTCGCCGGACAACCGCGAGCCGGAATGCGCGGCGCAATTGCCCTTAACCGAACCGGCGCCGGCCGAAGCGCGCCGCCCGGTGGGGACGGTTGCGACGGTTGCCACAGTTGCAACGGTTGCGTTCGAGCCCGACGCGCAACGGCTCCTCGCCGCGCTCGGCCACGCCCCGACCAGCCTTGAAATTCTCGCCACGCGCACCGAAATGGACTACGCCGTCCTGCAAGCCACGCTGCTGCAACTGGAACTCGCCGGCCACGTCAGCGCGCTGCCCGGCGGCCGCTACGCGCGGGTCAGCCACGGCGAGCCGGCGAGATAGCCGGCACACGCACCGGGCCCGGCCCGGCCACTCCGCGCGATCCGCCGTGCTACATTCGCGCCAAAGCATTCGACCAAGCACTTGAGGAACCACCATGCCCGCGCTGAATCTCGACACCGACCAGGACCGGATAGCCGGGCGCGTCAACGACCCCGACACGCTGTTCGTTGCCTGCCTGTGTGCGGAGTGGTGCGGGACCTGTCGCGAGTACCGGGAGGCATTCGACAAGCTGGCCGAGCGGCATCCGGAAATCTGTTTCGCATGGATCGACATCGAAACGCATGCAGATCGATTCGACGATCTGGACGTCGAGAATTTTCCGACCATTCTGATCGAAGACTCAGTAACGACACGCTTCTTCGGCACCGTGTTGCCGCAGGCAGCGATAGTCGAGCGGATGCTGGCGGACCTGACCGCGCTGCCGGGCGTGGTCGGCGCCCCCAAGCTGCGTCCGGCGCTGACGGCCGTCTGAAGCAGCCCCAAGGCCGGGTTCGCGGCGCGCGGGGTAATCCGCAGCGAGGGCGCCCGAGCCCCGGCGGCACGGCACTTGCGGCCGGCGCAGCGCGCGTTTGCCGCAGCTTGCCCAATTGCTGAGCACGCAATTATGATGGCGCGCTTTTATGTCCGCTTTTATGTCCGCTTTTATGTCAGTTGACACGCCGCATTCGCGCCGTGTGCTATAAAGCGGTCGTTAATGGGTAGCAAGGTCGCACACGAGGGTCGCGCCAACTGGCGCGCTCAAGGCCACCAACCCGGAAATACCAACCTCACATCGAGTCATGTCCAAAGCACTGATCATCGCCGAAAAGCCTTCCGTCGCGAACGACATCGCGCGCGCTTTGGGCGGTTTTACCAAGCATGACGAGTACTACGAGAGCGACGAGTACGTCCTCTCTTCGGCAGTGGGCCATCTGCTGGAAATCGCCGCGCCCGAAGAATACGAAGTGAAACGCGGCAAGTGGAGTTTCGCCAATCTGCCCGTCATTCCGCCGCATTTCGATCTGAACCCGATCGCGAAGAGCGAGTCGCGCCTGAAGGTGCTGACGAAGCTGCTCAAGCGCAAGGATATCGACCGCCTGATCAATGCATGCGACGCGGGGCGCGAAGGCGAGTTGATCTTCCGCCTGATCGCGCAGCACGCAAAAGCTAAGCAGCCGGTGCAGCGCCTGTGGCTGCAATCCATGACGCCGGCCGCGATCCGCGACGGCTTCGCGCGTTTGCGCAGCGACGAGGAAATGCAGCCGCTCGCCGACGCCGCGCGTTGCCGCTCGGAAGCGGACTGGCTGGTCGGCATCAACGGCACGCGCGCGATGACCGCATTCAACAGCAAGGGCGGCGGCTTCTTCCTGACCACCGTCGGCCGGGTGCAAACGCCCACGCTGTCTATCGTCGTCGAGCGCGAGGAGAAGATTCGCCGCTTCGTGCCGCGCGACTATTGGGAAGTGAAGGCGGAGTTCGTCTGCGCGGCCGGTTTTTACGAGGGCCGCTGGTTCGATCCGAAATTCAAGCGCGACGAGTTCGATCCTGAAAAGCGCGACTCGCGCCTGTGGTCGCTGCCCGCCGCGGAAACCATCGTGGCCGCCTGCCGCGGCCAGCTCGGCACTGTCACTGAAGAGTCGAAGCCGTCCACGCAACTGTCGCCGGCGCTCTTCGACCTGACGAGCCTGCAGCGCGAGGCGAACGGCCGCTTCGGCTTCTCCGCCAAGAACACGCTGGGCCTTGCTCAGGCGCTGTACGAAAAGCACAAAGTGCTGACCTATCCGCGGACTGACGCACGCGCGCTGCCCGAGGACTACATGGAAACGGTCAAGCAGACGCTCGGCATGCTCAAGGAGAGCAACAACTACTTGCCGTTCGCCAAGCAGGTGTTGGACAAGGGCTGGGTGAAGCCGAACAAGCGCATCTTCGACAATTCGAAGATCAGCGACCACTTCGCCATTATCCCGACGCTGCAAGCGCCGAAGAACCTGTCCGAGCCGGAACAGAAGCTTTACGACCTCGTCGTGAAGCGCTTTCTCTCGGTGTTCTTCCCGGCCGCCGAATACCGCGTGACCACGCGTATTACGGAGGTGGTCGGCCATCACTTCAAGACCGAAGGCAAGGTGCTGGTCGAGCCGGGCTGGCTGCAGGTCTACGGCCGCGAAATCAGCGGTGAAGACGCGAACCTCGTGCCCGTACAGAAGGACGAAAAGGTCAAGACCGACAAGATCGCCGCCCAGCAACTGGTGACCAAACCACCGGCACGCTACAACGAAGCCACGTTGCTCTCCGCCATGGAAGGCGCGGGCAAGCTCGTCGAAGACGACGAACTGCGCGAAGCGATGGCCGCCAAGGGTCTCGGCACGCCGGCCACGCGCGCGGCGATTATCGAAGGGTTGCTAGGCGAGAAGTATCTGATTCGCGAAGGCCGCGACCTGATTCCAACCGCCAAGGCATTTCAGTTGATGACGCTGCTGCGCGGTCTCGGCGTGAAGGAATTGACCGCGCCGGAACTCACGGGCGAGTGGGAATACAAGCTTTCGCAGATGGAGCGCGGCAACCTGCCGCGCGACGCGTTCATGCAGGAAATCGCCCGCATGACGCAAACCATCGTGAAGCGCGCGAAGGAATACGATTCCGACACGATCCCCGGCGATTACGCGACGTTGCAAACACCGTGTCCGAATTGCGGCGGACAGGTGAAGGAAAACTATCGGCGCTTCGCGTGCTCGAAGTGCGAGTTCTCCATCTCCAAGATTCCGGGCGGCCGCCAGTTCGAGATCGAGGAAGTCGAAGAACTGCTGAAGAACAAGACGATCGGCCCGCTCTCCGGTTTCCGCAGCAAGATGGGGCGTCCTTTCTCGGCGATTCTGAAGCTGTCGCTCGACGACGAAATCAAGAACTACAAGCTCGAGTTCGACTTTGGCCAGGACGCGGGTGGTGAAGACGGCGAACCGCCCGACTTCTCCGACCAGCAACCGGTCGGCGCATGCCCGAAGTGCAAGGGCCGCGTGTTCGAGCATGGCATGAGCTACGTCTGTGAGAACTCGGTCGCTAATCCGAAGACTTGCGACTTCCGCTCCGGCAAGGTGATCCTGCAGCAGGAGATCGCGCGTGAGCAGATGGCCAAGCTGCTCGAAGAAGGGCGTACCGACCTGCTCACCAACTTCAAGTCGTCGCGCACCGGCCGCAACTTCAAGGCGTTTCTCGTCAAGCAGAACGACGGGAAGATCGGCTTCGAGTTCGAGAAGAAGGAGCCGTCGGCCAAGACTGCTGCCAAAACGGCCGCGGCGAAGTCGGCAGCGAAGGCCGGTGGACCGGAGTTCGAATCCGACGACGACGAGACCTCGGTCGCAGTGAAAGCCGCGCCGGCTGCGAAGAAAACTGCCGCGAAGAAAGCCCCCGCGACCAAAACCGCAGCGGCCAAGAAGGCGCCGGCCAAAAAGACGGCAGCCCGCAATACGGGCTCGTGATAAACGGGTGGTGCGCGGCATTGCGACTGTGCACCGGGTGCCCGCTGAACACTCGCCAGCGTTAGCAACGGCGTTCACGACAAAAAAGCGCGGTCACCAATAAGGTGACCGCGCTTTTCTAATGCACATTTATGCGTTTTGCCATGCTTTGTTGAGCGCGCCATGGACGGCGCGCGCGCTGGTCCGGCAACGAAAACCGCGTTACAGCGGCGTCAACGCCGTGGGTCGTGAGCGGTTCGCCGGCTTTCCCAACGTCTTTGCCACCGGCGCAAGCTCGCTGTCGAGCAGACTCGATAGCGGCTCGGCGCCGTCGAACGCTTCGGGCGGCATTGCAGCATCCGCGGATTCGAACGACGCCGCCGACGCAGGATGCCCCACGCCGTCCTTGATCCACTGTTCGCCGAGCAGGCTATTCGGTGTCTGGCTGAAATGCTCGACCAGATGGTCGATGAACGTGCGTACCTTGGCCGGCAAATGGCGACGGCTCGGGTATGCAATGTTGATCTCGACCTGCGGCAAACGGTAGTCGCCAAGCAGCCGCACCAGCCGGCCGCGCGTCATGTCGCGTCCGATCAGATAACTGGGCAGAATCGCGATGCCCATGCCGAGCAGCGCAAACTGGCGCAGCATTTCCGTATTGTTCGCAACGATCACGTTCGACGGGCGTACGCGCACCTCGCCTTCCGGACCGGTAAACACCCGCTCGTCGCCCCAATATTCGGAGGGCAGGCTCAGACACGGATGCTCGAGCAGATGCTCGGGACGCGTGGGCGTGCCATGCTTCTCCAGATAAGCCGGGGTGGCGCACACGGTCATGCAGCCCGTGGTCAGACGCCGCGTGACAATGCTCGCGCTGCGCATCTGCCGCGCGATCACGACGCCAACGTCGAAACCTTCTTCGACCAGGTCGACCTGGCGGTCCACCAGCGTGACGTCCGGAATGACTTTCGGATAACGCTCAGCGTAGGTTTGCAATACGGGCGCGAGGTTGTGCAAACCGAACACGACCGGCGCGACGATACGCAAAGTGCCGACCGGCTCGTGATTTCGCGCGACCACCATTTGCTCGACGTCTTCGAGCTCGTCGAGAATCTGGCGCGCGCGTTCGAGATAAACCTGGCCGGATTCGGTCAGGGACAAACTGCGGGTTGTACGGTTGAGCAGTCGCGTACCAAGACGCCCCTCGAGGTCGGCAACGTGACGGGTGGCAACTGCGTTGGAGATATCCAGCGCGCTCGCAGCGCGGGCGAAACTGCCGAGATCCGCCACTTTGACGAAAACTCGCATCGACTGCAAATGATCCATATGACAACTCCTGCCGTGTTACGGCTTCCTGACAATTGGTGATAACCATTGGAAGCGAACTAGGGATTCTCCTACGACTCGCGCAATCGTGCAGAAGTTGCCCGCAAAAGCGGAAATCTCGTCAAAATTTGTGCGACTATGCGCCCAAATGTGGGGCATGACCATCGATTGTTCCGCTTAACGCGACAATATGGTGCGCCGCAGCTTGCAACCCGCTGCTGTTCGAACAGATAGAACACGGGTCGGGCTCCCGCCGGCAACCCGCTCGGGCCCACCGCGTAGGCGAAAAAACAAAAGCCGCCCGAAGGCGGCTTTTGCGTGCGCAGTGAACACTCACATGTCAAGCTGCGAGCTTGCTCTCCAACTCGCTTTTCGCCTGCGCCAGCGCGGGCGGCAAGCCTTGCTGCAACGTGTCAAAGAGCTCGCCGTGCAACGCGAGCTCGGCGCGCCACGCCGCGTCGTCGACGGAAATGACCTGCTCGAACTGCTCGCGGCTGAACGCGAGGCCGCTCCAGTCGATGTCGTCGTAGTGCGGCGACACCCCGAATGCGTGCTCCTCGCCCTGCGCGGTGCCCTCGATGCGACCGACCATCCAGCCGAGCACGCGCATGTTTTCGCCGAAGCCCGGCCACACGAACTTGCCGTCTGCGTCCTTGCGGAACCAGTTGACGCAGAAGATTTTCGGCAGCTTCGCATTCAGTTGCTGCAAGCGCTCGCCGGTTTTCAGCCAATGGCCGAAGTAGTCGCTCATGTTGTAGCCGCAGAACGGCAGCATCGCGAACGGGTCACGCCGCACCACGCCCTGCTGGCCCGCGGCGGCGGCGGTGGTTTCCGAGCCCATGGTCGCCGCCATGTAGACGCCTTCGACCCAGTTGCGCGCCTCCGTGACGAGCGGCACCGTGGTGGAGCGGCGCCCGCCGAAGATGAACGCGTCGATCGGCACGCCCGCCGGATTCTCCCAGTCGGGGTCGATGGACGGACATTGCGAGGCTGGCGCCGTGAAGCGCGCGTTCGGGTGCGCCGCCTTGCGGCCGCTCTCCTTCGCGCTCGCGGGCGTCCAGTCCTTGCCTTGCCAGTCGATCAGGTGCGCGGGCGGCTCGTCGGTCATGCCTTCCCACCATACGTCGCCGTCGTCGGTCAGCGCCACGTTCGTGAAGATCACGTTTTCCTTCAGCGTAGCCATCGCGTTGAAGTTCGTCTTTTCGCTCGTGCCGGGCGCGACGCCGAAGTAGCCCGCTTCCGGGTTGATCGCGTACAGGCGGCCGTCTTTGCCAGGTTTGATCCACGCAATGTCGTCGCCGATGGTCGAGATTTTCCAGCCGTTCAGGCCTTCGGGTGGAATAAGCATCGCGAAGTTGGTCTTGCCGCACGCCGACGGGAAAGCCGCCGCCACGTGATGCTTGCGGCCCTCGGGCGAAGTCACGCCGAGAATCAGCATATGCTCGGCAAGCCAGCCTTCGTCGCGGCCCATGGTCGACGCAATGCGCAGCGCAAAGCACTTCTTGCCGAGCAACGCGTTGCCGCCGTAGCCTGAGCCATAGCTCCAGATTTCGCGCGTTTCGGGAAAGTGGACGATGTACTTGGTCGGATTGCATGGCCAGGGCACGTCTTTCGCGCCCGCCTCGAGCGGCGCGCCGACCGAATGCACGCACGGCACGAACTCGCCATCCTCGCCAAGAACCTCGTACACCTTGCGGCCCATGCGGGTCATGATGCGCATGTTGGTGACCACGTAAGGGCTGTCGCTCAGTTCAACGCCGATGTGTGCGATAGGCGAGCCAAGCGGGCCCATGGAGAACGGCACCACGTACATCGTGCGGCCGCGCATCGCGCCGTCGAACAGACCGTTGAGCGTCGTGCGCATTTCATCCGGCGCGACCCAGTTGTTGGTCGGCCCGGCGTCCTCGCGGCGCTCTGCACAAATGAAAGTGCGGTCTTCGACACGAGCGACGTCCGAAGGATCGGACCATGCGAGATAGGAATTCGGACGTTTCGCGGGATTGAGCTTTCTCAGCGTGCCCGCTTCGACCATCTGCGCGCACAGGCGGTCGTACTCTTCCTGCGAGCCATCGCACCACACGATCCTGTCCGGTTTGGTCATAGCGGCAACGCGCTGGACCCAGTCGATCAGTTTCCGATGTCTGACCCACGCGGGCGCTTCTACTGACGCTTTAGCTGTGGGATGTGCCTCGAATGATGGAAGATTCATCGACTTGTCTCCGTTTGTGGGATTGGAAAACGGTACAAGCCCGGCGATGCTGCATGCGAGAGGCATTCAATTGGTCGCGCCGGTTTCTACAAACCGACGCGCAATTGCGCAGGTCATCACGGGCTTCAACACAGTTTGTCCGGTCAAGGCCCACGGGACGGGCGTCTGCAACCGTCTGTAAAGCGGCTTGCCTCAACACGCAACAAACTGTTAAAAACGATGTCAATCGGCCGTGCCGTAGCGCTGTCGTTCTACGCGGCAGTTTCTACGGTAAGGCATTCAGCCAGACCGGCATGTGACCTGGGTCACATGATGGGACAGTCAGCATAACACTCCGTTCCGCACCGTCATGGTGCGGCGCAAGATACATACCATGAAGATTGCCATCCTCGACGACTATCAGGACGCCGTACGCAAACTCGACTGCTTTCAACTGCTCGCCGACCACGAAGTCAAAGTTTTCAACAACACCGTCCGGGGACTCGGTCAGCTGGCAAGCCGTCTTTCGGAAGTCGACGCACTCGTTCTGATTCGGGAACGCACTCGTATCAGCTCGCAACTCCTCGATAAACTGCCGCGTTTGCGCATGATCAGTCAGACCGGCAAAGTGTCCAACCATATCGATCTGGCTGCCTGTACCGAACGCGGCATCGCCGTGCTGGAAGGCAGCGGTTCGCCCATCGCGCCGGCCGAGCTCACGTGGGCTCTCATCATGGCGGCGCAGCGGCGCATTCCGCAATACGTAGCGAACCTTAAGCAGGGAGCCTGGCAGCAGTCGGGGCTCAAGACGTCCGCGTTGCCGCCCAACTTCGGTCTCGGCCAGGTATTGCGCGGCCAGACGCTCGGTGTGTGGGGCTATGGCAAGATCGGGCGGCTCGTGGCCGGCTACGGCAAAGCCTTTGGCATGAACGTGCTGATCTGGGGGCGCGAGCATTCGCGCGAAGCCGCTCGCGAAGACGGCTACGGCGTGGCGGAAAGCCGCGAAGCGTTGTTCGAGCAGAGCGACGTGCTGTCGCTGCATCTTCGTCTGCATGACGACACGCGCGGCATCGTCAAGCAGGAAGATCTGATGCGCATGAAGCCGACCGCATTGCTCGTGAATACGAGCCGCGCCGAGTTGCTCGACGAAAACGCGCTGGTCAACGCGCTGTCGCACAATCGCCCGGGCATGGTCGCCATCGACGTGTATGAAAGCGAGCCGATTCTGCAAGGCTACAGCCTGCTGCGCATGGAGAACGTGATCTGCACGCCGCACATCGGCTATGTGGAACGCGAGAGCTATGAGCTGTACTTCAGCGCCGCGTTCAAAAATATTCTCGCTTTCGACGCCGGCGACACTGCGAGCGTGGCGAACCCCGAAGCATTGCAGGGCGGACGCCGCCGCTGAATGTGAAACATCCGCGTGCCGGGCGTCGAACTTCAGGCGGCGAATTCCAGCAGATCGGGCATGCGTTCGAGGAAGGTCTCGCCATCCACGCGGCCCAGGTTGTAGGCATGCACCATCTGCGAGGGGCTCGTGTAGTCCCAGCTCGAGATCGGCACTTTGCGCGACGGCTGTACATAAAGTCGTTGCTGCACGCCGTGCGGCACGACGAACATCTGCGGCCGCGGATAAAGACGCGTGACCATGACGAGCACGTTGCCGGGCGCGTCGGCGTCCAGCGCGCCGACCGGGACGTTGTCGACCATGCCGCCGTCGAGCACCGGCCGCCCATTGCGCCGCAGGACCGGTGTGAAAGGCGGCGTGCTCGACGATTGCAGGATCAGATCGGCGAGATCCTCAACGGTCGCACAATCCTGTGCGCGCACGAATTCCGGATGAAAGCCGAGCGTTTGGCCGAGCGTGGGGTGCAACGTCTTGCGCACGTATTTTTCGATGTTGTACGCGATGAGCCCCGCGGCCACCGCGCTGCGCGCACCGAGCCAGCGCGGCAGATGCGACACGCCAATGCGGATTTCGGGCGCCTCGGCAAGCGCGGAAAACCTCTCGCCGTAGATGTCGAGCAGCGCCTGGCGATAGATGCGGTAGTGCGGAAACACCGACTGGCCGCGCAGCAGATTGCCCCAATACGCGTTGCGCGAGTTGTGACGCAGCGCGTCTTCGTAATAGCGCATGACCCATGCGGAATCGCGCGTGTAGAGCATGCACGCGGTTGCCGCGCCCGCCGATATGCCGGTGATCACGCGGGGACGAATGCGCAACTCCGGCTGCACCACGTCCCAGAAACCCGCCTGCCACCAGCAGCGATTGCCGCCGCCGGCGAATACGACCTGATCGAACATCCTGTTTTGTCCTTGGTGGCTTGTCTTGTGCCCGGAGGCGGCGAGCTTATTCGAGCAACGCGTAAGTCGTAGTCGCGTGGACGGCCATGTTGCCGGTCTCGTCGAACAGTTCCACTTCGCCAAATACGAGATTGCGACCAAGGCGAAGCACGCGCGCCGTGACCAGCACATCGCCTTTGCGCACCGCGCGCATGAAGCTGATGTTCAGCGACACCGTGGTCATCGGCTTGAAGCCGCCGAGCGCGGCCGAAATGGCGACGATCATCGCCGTGTCGGCGACGGCCATGAACACCTGACCGCAGATCACGCCGCCCGAATGGCGCAGGGCGCCTGCAAACGGCAGACGCAGCGTCGCGCTTTCTGCGTCCGCCTTGACCGGAGTCAGCGCAAGTTCACGGACCCATGGCGCGAGGACGCGCTCGAGCAGTTCGGTAGTCTCTTTTTCGTCCATGGCCGTTTCCGTCGAAAGCCGCGCGGAACATGAGCGGCAAGTGTCCGCGACATGATACCGGGACGCCGCCCGTAACGTCTTTTTCGAGGCCCGGCTTTCGTTGAGGAACGACTCGAGCGTGATCTAGCGCTTTTTTAAGAAATCTGCGAAAGGGGGCTTGGCAAGGCGGAAAACATGCTGCATAATTTCGCTTCTGTTGGGGCGTTAGCTCAGTTGGTAGAGCAGCGGACTCTTAATCCGTAGGTCGAGTGTTCGAGTCACTCACGCCCCACCAAAGAATTCAAAGGGTTAGCTTCGGCTAACCCTTTTTCTTTGCTTCGCAAAAAGTGCTTTGCTCCGCAAACTCATCCCGCACCGGCTGTAGACTTGGCATCGACACCCGCTGAGTCGAGCTTGACAGAAACCGCCTGCTCACCCGCCAACACCTTTTTAACGGCCTCGCGGATTATGTTTTGGTCATCAAACACTGAGTCCGGCACGATTGGGGCCACAGGCAACGGCATCTTTCCCGACAGAACCCGCGCCATACCCCGGCGGATCGCCTCCTCATCACTAACCCGATCGCCCAGACTCACTGGAAAATAGTGCTGCGTCTTCACATCCAACGCAGGGAACTCGAACCCAAGATGCTCGCCGACCAGTCGGAGCAACGCAATGTCCAACTCTAAGCGCCGAGATTCCCATTCCTTCGCACGGTCTTTCCACTCGTCCGACGACGCCGAGTCGAAATGATGCAGCAGTTCGCGCCACGCTTCGTTGATCTTCTTCAGCGGGCCTTTGTCACCGTAAAACGCGATCGGGATGCTGTTCAGCGCCTCCACTCGCACAGGCGACAGCGACGTTGCGCGGTTCGCCATCAGGATATGAAAAGCACGCTCCTGCAACCCACGCTTCGCTTTTAGATCGTCGACCTTACGTTGCGCGCGGACGGCGAAAACCGGACCAAAAAACGTCGCAAACACTATAGCGAGATCAGTCAATCTCACAGAGAAATCGAAGCCCATACGGCCCCCATCGCGAACGGCAGGATTCGGACAAGCCGCGCCGGCCGGTCCGAACCCATCTTGTCATGTCGACGCGAACGTCACGCAGCGCGCTTCGCCAACTCAAGTTCTTCCAAGTCAAGCGTGAAGTCAAAAACGATTTGGATGGGCTCGGTCGGCTTCCGGTTTTCGTTATAGCTGTCTCCGTCCGCCTTCAACTGCTTGCAATCGCCCAAAATTTGAACTCGTCGTTGCTGCAATGCCAGCTTCATGTGTTCATGCGATGCGGTACGAATGTCGTCCCAAAGCACGAATTGCTCCGAGCCTTGTCCATACGTCGCCGCATGCTTGGTGCGAACCCGTCGTCCCTGCGGATCAGTCACGTGCTCATCGCGCATCGCACGCGCAAGATGGTCAGCACATTGACTCACGACCGCGGAGGGCTGGGGCTTCCATTTCCCTTGGTCCACCGCCCACTGCGCTATGTCACGCGTCGACGCCGGCCACTTCTTGCCTGCCGCCTGATACTCACGGACAAGCTCCTGCATGTGTTCGCTATAGGTTGCCATCTTGGACTCCCCCTCTTCAAAGGTCGGCAGGTAAGACACTGCCGAAACCATCTGTTAACGCAGGTCCAACTATGTACTCCCGGACCTTTTCCAAATATTTACGGTGAAACTGCCAAGGCACCAGCCGACGATTCTGCAACTGGCCCACAACAATCCCGGGATGCACCCTCAGTCTCTTCGCGAACCCGAGGATTTTTTGATCCGTGAACAGCGGGTGTACTCTCGCGATGAACCCATCTAACTCATTCTTTGGGATTGAAAATTCAGCCGCTGCATCGTTAGCCCGCTTCTCGATTACTGGAAGCTCAACTTCATCATTGGACAGCATGTCTATCTCGACAATGGGCGCAGATTGGCCCTCGCCATGAGCGATATGATCGAGCTCATGCAGCAACGTGTGCCAGAAATTATCAACTCGGTCGAATCGCAGCGACAGCGCAATAACAGGCGCGTCTTTTGCCAACCAAAAGCAAGCACCATCGATCTTGGAGCCCGGCAATGCCTCCACGACGACCAAGCGGATACCCGCTCGGGCAAGCAAAACCGGAACATTTCGTACGCTGTCGACAAACTCCAAGCACTCTCGCAACTCTTGCATCACGCCCGAGAGTTTTGATTGCGTGAATTTCTCAGCCGAAACCGCGCGAGCAATCTTCCCGGCACGGATCAACCAGGCGACTTGCTGAATCGAAACGTCTTCATACGACGTTTTACGAGCAGCATGGGGAAAGGCAGGTCTCTCGTCTAAGGACGCCGTACCGAAATAGTTCAAAAACTGCGTTTCAAGGAGGTCTAGGCTATTTGACGCCTCCACCCACCCCCGCTTAATCATCTCTCGTACTGGGAATAGGTTATAGAGCTTGGCGCGTCTAGATATTGTGTTCGGCTCGCTTTTGACCTTGGACAGCTGATATTGGCTCTCTAAATTCATCCAGAACTCGGCACCCGTACCAAGCGCCTCCCCAAGCGCCACAGCTGTCTCCGGCGTAATAGCCCGCTTTCCCGCCATAACCTCGCTAACAACACGGGAGGGACGCCCCATGATCTCAGCAAGCTCGACTTGGGACCATCCCCGGGCCTCCAATTCTTCCCTCAAGAATTCGCCGGGCGGAAACACCTCAGCAACGTTCTTCGACATGATAGCCTCAGCAATTAAACCTAATGGTAGTCTTCAATTCCGATCACAACGACGATCTTCCCCGACGGTCGCTTCTTGAACTCCAAGATCAAACGCCACTGATCATTCAGCCTCATCGAGTACTGCCCAGCACGATCGCCTTTCAGTTTTTCGAAATGTAGTGACTTGAGCGCATAGAAGGTTCGCTCGTCATCTGCGGCGCCAATTGCCTGGATGCGCATCCTAAATTTGGTGATAACCGCGACCGAGTAACCGGCCGTGAATCCGCCATCGCACGCCAAACGCTCGAGGTCCGCGCTCCTGTATTCGATTTCCATACTATGTCTGATGCGCGTGGATCGAAATTACACGTTTACACTTTGTGTAAAGTGTACGATCATATAGCTGCCGACGCAAGCTTTTCCAGACACCTCTGTGCTACAGGACGCGGATGGAGACCGAAACCTCGCATCCTTAGCCGCTCATCAATGCTGCCCCGTTTTCCGCAGTGCAGCATGGATCAGTTCAAGGTGTCTTCGCGTCGTAATCCCGGACAACATCTCAAACCGGTGGGAGGCAGTTGTGCAAGAAGGCAGTCATCGTATTCCGTACGCTCGGTACCTCAAAGACTGGACGTACGGCAAAGACGCGGCGGAGCGGCTGAAAGCCGACGGCGAGCGCATCGAACCATCCGAGTACAGGTCCGAGATGGAAAACAAAATATTTTGTCCCGAGTGCACGACGCCGCTCAGTCGTGCGCCTAAAAATGCAGACATCTTCACAAACAGCCGGACAGCCCACTTCCGTCACAAACCAGCACATAGGCTCGTACCATGCGCACTGCGAACATCACGCGGCGCCGGACTGAACTACTCCTCTGAAGAGGAACTGCGGCAAGCCCTTCAAAACTCCGACCTGGCGATCATTAGCGGCTGGCAGAATATGCCGCCCGATCAAGCAATCGACGAAACCGACGCGGACGCAGTGTTCGATCAGACACAGATAATCGACCCTGACGGCCCGCCAACAGAAGTGCCTCTCGGTAGACATACGGGCGAGCGCTTCCTTTTACCCAGCAAGCTGTCGACGGTCTTGGCTATCTGTCGAAATTTCGACAAGAATCTTAATCGCGCTTTCTTCTTCCCCGATAGCCAATATCCCGTGCGCCTAATCGACAAGCTGTTCGATATTGCATTGGTGAACGACGAGCCACCGACGCAATCACATCTCTTTTTTGGCCGGATACGGACGTTGTCCCACCTCAGCTTTCGGGACAAGTTCACCCTCGTGTCTGATGAGGGTGTACAGGTCAAGATGTACGCGTGGCCGACCCACAACGACAGAAAACACATCACCAAAACCTCAGAAGGGCGAGTATTGCTGTTTTACGGTGAGCTTTATCGCGAAAACGACGGCATCCTTGCATGCAAAGTCGATGACTGGGGAGCGTACAGCCTGTTACCCGAAAAATACGAACACTGCCTACCCGACTGATTCAACGAGTCGGCTCAACCTTATCGCCTTTGCGCTCCCGAACGTAATGCTCGGTCATCGTCAGAGAACGATGACCGAGCTGCCGCTGCGCAGCACGAATGTCGCCCGATGACTCAGTTTTATCCGTTCCGGCCTTCGCCCGAAGATCACGAAACTGAAACAAATCCTTGTCCACGCGCGCTGCTAAACGTGCACGGTCAAATCGAAAACGAAGTGCATCGCGCATCAGACGGTCGCCTGCCTCGTTAACGACAAGGGCGTCACACTTTGAATTGCAACGCAGCTTGCGTTCACGAATTCGCTCGACTACGAGCGCCAGCTCCCCCGAGACTGTTATGCGCAACTTCTTCCCGCGCTTCCCCTGCTCGATCCAAAGTTCCCCGCCTCGTATATCGCTCTCTGCAAATCTCAACGTATCCGCAGGTCGCTGCCCCGTCAGATATGCCAGATCCATAGCGTCACGCGTCGGCTCGTCGGCCGCGCTCCAAACTCGTCTGAACACATCATCCTCAACGTATACGGTTCGACCAGCTTCCTTGTTACGCCGCACACCTACGCACGGATTCATAGCATCTGTGATTCCATGCTCCCGCGCGAAATTAAAGATATGCGAAAACAAGGCAATCTCGCGGTTAGCGCGAACATGACCAGGCCGAACCGGCACAGGCCGATTTCGATCAACGTACCATTGCCGGGCCAACTCGCCACGCCATGTTAAATACTGCTTTATATGCACTGGTTTGATCTCGGAAAGCTGCGCCGGCGGATCGTCAAAAAATTTGAACAGGTTCTCCATCTCAAGCAAATTGTCACGCTGAGTACGCCGGGATTTTGTCGGCACCACTTCGCGTACATAGCGCTCTGCTGCATATCGAAACGTAACAAGCTCTATGTGCCGATCCCTTCCCCGTGCCTCTAATTCTGCCCACTTCCTCACGGCCTCGACGAAATCGGCACCCAACGGAACCTCTCGACGTGGTGTGCCCCCGACATCAAGGTAGTAGTACACAGCACCGCTGCGCTGTTTTCTTGCGCGCATACCCGGGGGCAAACTTAAGTTTTTCCATGGTCGACGTCCCATATCAACCCGCCACCACGCGCGGTTGCCACGAAGCCCGACCAGCGCGTTCGTTCGTAACTGGCGCACGCCCCTCAACCGCCGCTCTCGTTACCACCGGCTGTCCCAAGGCGTTAACAAAAAACGGTACGCCCATTGAGCGCAGCGCAACGATTTGTTTCGCCTTCACCTTTCTGCCAGTAAGTTGTACTAATTCTTGTGTTGAAAGAAACATGGCGACGATCTCAATTTTCCCGAGTAGATAACCAAAAACACCCTAATTCCTGATTCCAGTAAGCCTGACAACGGTCCAACGTTGATCCGACTCGCAGCGCCGAATCGAAAACCAGCTTGATTGCCTCGACCGGGTTGTCGGCCAACAGGTGGGCAATTGCATGGTCTTCGGGAACAACAATCCCCCTACTCGTCCAATACCGCTTCTCATTGACGGCGTGTTCTGCAAAATCCTTCGTCATGTATTTGCACAGATACGACGCCAGCTTATGGCGCAGCCCCCTTTCTCGAAATGGATTGCGCACGTCAATATTTCCGTTGTCCTCCCCAACCACGCTTCGCCAGATCGCCCGGAGAACCCGATAGTTCTGACGACCTCTCACGGCCACATGGAGGTGCCAAGCGCCCCGCTTCTGACGCTCTGCGACGGCAACGTACTGAAAGTCCAACAACCGCCCAAGGCGACGCCGCATAGCGTCAAAATCCTTCTTGAGCCTCCCCTTGTCGGTCATATTTTCTCGATACGTCAGCGTGATCATCCGATCCGCCCCAATGGCCTTACAGCGCAGCCGAACCTGCTTTTTCGCACGCTTGGCCGCATCCATTTGGTTCTGTTCCGTGTTTTCTGACTCACCGCGCTTGGCCCGAGGCAAGGTACTTAAGCGTTGAGCCCCCATATAGCGATCAAATCGTGTGGCCGTAACCTCTACCTGCCCGTCGCCAAAGTTCCGTCCGCGAACCACCCACTCGCGGCGAAAAGCCGAAAAATTGCCTATACTCTCATCGTGCATTGCAACTGTCCTTGTAATGCTGTTGTTCAAAGCCTCGAACCGCTCCAACGGTCGGGGCTTTTTCTTTTCTGCGGTCTAACCGTTATGGCCGTGGCCGAGGTGGAAACTACATATTCCGTTAAGTGTCCCTGATATAAATCTAGGCGCGCTTCGCGCGCCGGGCTGTTCGAGCTTCGCTTCGACCTACCCGGCGCGCGCCGCAACGAAGCCGCTTTACTGACATCGGATCACCGGGATCCCTGCATCGCGTATCGGTTCGGCATGGGTTGCGCCGCCCTGCGGTCGACTCAACCCATGCTCGAGCGTAAGTCGGTGTAGCTGGCGTCAAGGCCAAGCCCTTCGGGTCGCTCGCGCGAGCCTTGACCCCAGCGCAACCGCCTACGACTTTGGCGGCCTAACTCGCTCGACCTGGAGTACCAGCAGAACTTCGGTGCGCCCCCGCGACGAACTATGGCCGTCAAGGAACTTCGGCAACCACCCGAGGCTGTTTCTCGTTGCGCTGTCGGTGTCCTGCTGCAAGCCGCCCAGCACGATCACCTCACCGTCTTTCACACTTACGGTCGTCTGCATCTGCCGTGTATTTTTCGTGGGTGAGTTGTTCACGCCCGTCGTGGTCGTAACAAAGCTAGACATCTGCTCTTGCAACTGCACCTGTATCGCATCGGCCATCACGGTCGGCTGCACATCGAAAATCAGCCCGGCATCCTGATACTGCACGGACTGGATCGGCGTCCCGCTGACGCCCTGATAGCTGATGCTTCCCAGCGTCGGCACCTGCGACCCGACATTCAGCCGGACGCTGGTCCCTGACAGCACTCGCGCATGCGGATCGCTGACCTGCTTGAAACGCGTGTCAGCGTTCAACGCCGAGATTGCGAAGTTCAAGTAATTGCTCGAGAACCGCAGCGCCGTCGCATCCTGATCTGTCGGACCATTCGACGCCGACACCTGACCACCAATCCCGTTAAGCACCTTGGCCGCAATAGAAAAGGCGGAATTCTGATCGTTCGAGGTGTTGACCTCATATACCCATCCTCGGACCACAACCTCGCCAGCGGCTCGGTCCAGCTCAGGTAACAGCCGTTTCACGTCTTCGATTTCAGACGGGCTCCCGCTAAATACAAGGTCGTCAGCCGCCGACACGCCCGAACGTGGCGACAACGGCGCTGGGGTAGCAGCCGACGTCGCAGAGGCGCCCGCAGCGGCCTCAACCATGTCCGTCGGCACCAATCCCGTAGCCGGCACCGACGACGCCGTCATACGCCCCGAAAACAGCGGCTGCACCACTTGGGCAAGATAGTCTGCTGTGCGATAACGCGGGTGATACACGAATGTCTGATGCTCAGGCTGTTTGACGTCTCCAGCAGGCTTCTTCCACACAAAGTCCACGCCATCACGCGTTTCGACCCGGAACCCTTGCGAATCGAGGAACACTTTCACAAACGAATGCAGGTCACCCGATTTTCCGTCGTACTGGAACGACACCAGCCGCGTGTCCTGCAGAACATCCGAGCTGATCACATGCGGCACGTGCATGGCATCGCCATACAACAAATCGACCAGCTGGCCCACGTTGACAAATCGCAGATCGAATGCCCCGCCCTTCATTCGCGGCAACGGCTTTAGCGGAACAGCCGCCATCGGCTCCGACACTAGCCCCGGCACCCCGACACCCGACGCCAAGGGCAGCGTAGGAATCGGCGGCACCGACTCCGCCGCAAACACGGACCACGACAACAGTGCCCCGCACACCGCCCCAATGACCCGCTTCATTTGCTTCCTCCAATGGCCTTGTCGTTACCCGCCTGCCCCGTCCACACCGCCACTCGCTCGCCATCCACTGTGCCCGTCACGCCGAGCGTTTCGCCCTTGAAATCTTCTGCCGACTCTCGCCGAAAATGCCCGGTCGAATCAGCCAGAAGCACATAGCCCCGCCCGTCGATCGCATACCGC
>NZ_JAEUAV010000018.1 GCF_019511605.1 Paraburkholderia phenoliruptrix
GGCGTGGGGCGTGGGGCGTGGAGCGTGCGGCCTGTAGCGCGCAGCCATGCATGGTTCCAGATTCGAGCCGTTCCGTGGAGCTAACAATGGCGGCGCAATTTTCTTAAGCTGACGGTTTGATCGCCGACATAAACAAGGAGCCTCTGCATGTCCGACACAGTTCACATCCGCCCCGTGAAGCACGCCGATTTCGACGCATGGCTGCCGCTCTGGGACGGCTACAACGCGTTCTATGGCCGCTCGGGCGAAACCGCCTTGCCGCGGGAGATCACGCAGCTCACGTGGAGCCGCTTTTTCGACGTGTATGAGCCAATGCACGCAATGGTTGCCGAACGCGCCGGCCAGTTGCTGGGCCTCGTCCATTTCCTGTATCACCGCCACACGACGCTCGCGGGGCCGATCTGCTATCTGCAGGACCTGTACACGCTTCAAACCGAGCGCGGCAAAGGCGTGGGCCGCGCGTTGATCGAAGCGGTGTATGCGCGCGCGAAAGCAGATGGCTCGCAGCGAGTCTATTGGCAGACGCATGAGACGAACCAGACGGCGATGAAACTGTACGACACGGTGGCAGACAAGTCGGGGTTCGTGGTCTACAGGAAGCAGCTTTGAGCTGAAGTCTCAAAACGCGAGGCGGGAGGTGGCAGCGGCGTTTCTTATGCAGTTCGCAACGCCACGATCCGGTAGAGCGGAAAGCGTTTGCCGGAGCGCGTTGCCTCGCCACAGTATTTTGCAATTCATCAATTTGGGACCAACGCGATAACGCTTCGCGGTGCTATGCTTTGATCCGGTCCGCTGCGCGAGGCCTCGCTGCCACGCCTTCGTTCCGATCAAGCGTCCGGAGGCCACGCTCATGTCCAATGCCGTGCAGATTCAGGTTGCCGCTTCGCATCTCTACCCCGGTTGCGCCGTGCATATCGCGCACTTGCCGGAACCGGCGCGGGCAGCGGACGCCACCGTCGAATTCGCCGACGGATCCGGCGCCCACGCCACCTGCCATCTGCGGGCGCACGACGAACTCGAACTGACCGTAGACGGTTACGCAACGCAACAGCGTCACCCGGTCAACGCCCGACACTGGCTGCTGCTTGCCGTCGATGCAACGCACAACAGTTGGCGCGTCAAGCGCCGCTTGCCCTAGCTGCGCAAGCGCCGCATTGCATCGCAACAGCAGGCCGGTGCATTCTTGCGCCGGCAGTCCCAACAGAATCCCGTAACTTCAGCCGGCGTCTCGTGCGCCGCCCGAGCCGCATGTCACGCTCGCCACGCCTACTCGGAACCAACCGATGACAGACCACGACTCCTCCCTGCCGCCCGGCGCCGACCGCGCCGATCAAGCCGCCAGTGCTGCGGGCGATCCCCACAATCCCGAGCGCCGCCGTGTGCTCACGGGCCTGGCAGCGGTCGGCCTGGGACTCGCGCTGAGCGGTTGCAAGACCGACGAACTCGCAGGCGGCGGCGCACCGCGCAGCGCGGCGGATCTGCGGCTCGACGCCGCGCTGCGCGATCAGGTCAAGCAGATCGTGGTGATCTACGCGGAAAACCGCAGTTTTACGAACCTGTTCGGCAATTTTCCGGGGCTTCAATATCCGCTGGATTCGGTCAGCGCAGAGCGCTATCTGCAACTCGACCGCGACGGCAAGACGCCGCTGCCGCGCTTGCCGGCAATCTGGGGGGGCCTCGTGCCGCAAGCGCAGGAAGTGGATGGCAAGCGCTACATGATCGGCCAGAAGGACCTCGGCAATCTGCGTAACGGGCCTTTTCATCTCACCGACGCGCACGGCGCGCCGCTGCCCACCGGCGTCATCACACGCGACCTCGTGCATCGCTTCTATCAGAACCAGATGCAGATCAACGCGGGGCGCAACAACCAGTTTGCCGCGTGGGGCGATTCGGGCGGCCTCGTCATGGGCCATTACCGCAATTCCGCCGACACGCTCAAGCTCTGGAGCCTCGCGCAGCAATACACGCTGTGCGACAACTTCTTCATGTCCGCGTTCGGCGGCTCGTGGCTGAACCACATCTTTCTGATTTCGGCGCAGGCGCCGTTCTATCCCGACATTCACAACAGCCCGGCGAGAAAGCTGGTGTCGGTGGTGGAAGGCGACGATCCGACGGGCGCCCGGCTGAAGCTCGCAGCAGACTCGCCGGCCTCGGCACTCGACGGCCCGCCGAAGTTCGTCAACGACGGCGCCTTCACTGCCGACGGCTACGCGGTGAACACCATGGCGGCGCCGTATCAGCCGAGCAACGTGCGCCCGGTCGAAGGCGGCAACCCTGCATTCGCGGATGCGTCGAATCCGCGCGTGTTGCCGCCGCAAACCTACGCGACCATCGGCGACCGTCTCTCGGACAAAGGTGTGGACTGGGCCTGGTACAGCGGCGGGTGGCAATACGCACTGGAGCATCAGGACACGGGCGCGGTGCCCGACTTCCAGTATCACCACCAGCCGTTCAACTACTTCGCCAACTACGCGCCCGGCACTGCTGCGCGGCGCAAATATCTGCGCGACGCCGGGCTTGGCGAAGACGCTTCGACCAACCATCTGCTTGCCGACATCGACGCGGGGCGCCTGCCCGCCGTCACCTTCTACAAGCCACAGGGCAACCTGAACATGCACGCCGGCTATGCGGACGTCGAATCGGGCGACCGGCATATCGCACGCGTAATCGAGCATATTCAGCGCGGCCCGCAGTGGGCCAATACGGTGGTGATTGTCACCGTGGACGAAAACGGCGGCTGGTGGGATCCGGTCGCGCCGCCGCTTGGCGACCGTTGGGGTCCGGGCTCGCGCATTCCCGCGCTGGTCATTTCGCCGCTCGCCAAAAAGGGCTTCGTGGATCACACCGTGTACGACACCAATTCGATTCTTCGCCTGATCAGCCGTGTGCACGGGCTTGCGCCGCTTCCCGGCGTGGTGGCGCGCGACCGCGCGTTCGCCCGCAACGGTCTGGCGCCGCTCGGTGATTTGACTGCGCCGTTGGACCTCGCGTGAAGCTATTCGAAGAGCGCGACGAACAATGGTCGGGAGAACGTGCCGGCCAGCGGTGCGCTCGCAACAAAAGCCCGCGGCTTCGCGTGGACTATTGCAGCGCGAAAACTCATACCTTGGTCTTGATTAACCGGTGCTGCGACATAGACTGATAAGGCAATTCTTCGCACTTCGCACGGAACTGATATGCGCCTGACTATCCTTATTAACGGTTCCGATCCCACCGTCAGTCATGACTACGCTGTGCTGTGGCTCGACACCGACGAACATCGGTGGTCGAGAGAAGCGCACCAGGGGATCGATCTGCCTCCTTGGGGCGAACTACGCGACGACAATGGCGTGACGACGTTGTGCGGGCCCAGTAACGAAGCGCCGTTGTGCACGCTGCGCGGCCTGCATGTGGATCGCAAACAGCGCGTAAGCGCGGCACAGGGTGACGCTGCCTGGACCACGCTGCGCACTCATGCGCCCACCAGCGGTTTCTGGCGTTTGCAAGCGGTCGATCGTCAAAAAGTGCACGCGGAAAACAGCGTGTTCGGCAATTAATTCCAATTAGTTCCCGCCTTTGTCCCAGTCGGTCGGAAATTCTCACGCGCGGTGATCGGTCCGCGCGTGGGCGTCCTTTTGTCGGGCGAGTGCTTGCGGGTGTCATACCTGCGAGCGCCGACCGTTCCACTTTCGTCGTCTCACTTCCTTCGCGCGCGCTTTAAGCCGGTCTTAAGTTTGCGTGCGTACAGTAGGACTTCCACGCATTCGGGTCGCTGCAAGGCGGCCCATTTTTTTGCCCGCAAGATTCCGCACCGGTCGCCTCGTCGTCATGCCGGGTCGTGCCTGGTCATGGCAAGCAAGCTTTCCCGCGTCCGCGAATCGCCACTTTTTGTCGAGCATCGACGCTATACTTTGCGCCCTTTTCCAGCCCTCACGTCCGACACATGAAGAAGTGGCTTTTCTGCCTGCTCGCTGCGTTTGCTGCCACCGCCAGCGCGGCGCCTTCCTGCACCCAGTTCACGCCCAATGCGCAATGGCCGGTTCTGACCAACCAGAAGATGACGCCGAAAACGCGCATGCTCTGCTACAGCGATTTCGCCGTCCTGCACTCCGGCATCACGCACGGTCCGTTGTGGTCTGCCGAGCATCTGACCCGCGACCATATCGAAGCAGCAAAGGACATGGTGCGCACCAACAAGTTTTTCGAAGACGCGCGTCTGCCTGAGGGCGAAGGCGCGACGCTCGCCGACTACAAGCGCAGCGGCTTCGACCGCGGGCACATGAGTCCCGCCGGCAATCGCTGGAATGCCCAGGCGATGGCACAATCGTTTTCGCTTGCCAATGTCGTGCCGCAGAATCGCGAGAACAATCAGCGCTTGTGGTCGCGCATTGAAACGTCGGTGCGCAAAATCGCCATGACGTACGACGATACGTATGTCGTCACCGGCCCGATGTTCAGCGGACAGCAACTGCAGACAATCGGAGCGACGCGCGTGTTCGTGCCGACACAACTGTTCAAGGCGGTTTATGTGCCTGCGCGGCAACTGGCGTTCGCAGTGATAGTCGACAACGTATCGACGAACCGCTATGAAATCCGGACGATTCACGAACTCGAGGCAGCCTCGGGCATCCGCTTTCCGGGCATTCCGGAAAACCTCAAAGATCAGCGACCAGGAGGACTCAAAGGTGTTTAAACCTTACTCGAACGACGACGACGTGCTGAACATCCAGGGCGACGCTATGACCGTGAGCAACGGCACGACGCGCGTGGTCCTGAACGGCACGCTGGAAATCACCCAGGACCAGCGCGGGCTGAAGGCCGCACTCGCATTGAAGGAAGCCTTGGACGCCGTGGTGGCGGCATTGCAGGCGCACCCGGCACTGCCCGCAAAAGCGAAGGACGAGCCGGATGAAAAGCCAGGCGTCGTGCAAAATCCGTTTCAGTGATGCACAACGATCGTTAGACGGTTGCGCGCCAGGACGGCGCGCGTATTCAGCACCCTGATATGTTTCTGCGGCTGCGCTGTAGTTACGTTTTGTCACCAGAGCATCGTCAACTGCTGTCTTCCAGGCCGCGTTAAACCGGCAGCGCTGAACGATTCGGCGCTCACGAATCCACTCATACGGATTCAACGGTTAAACAAGGAGTCAAACCATGAAGACGCTTTTCGCCGCTCTCGCTTCCGCACTGCTCGTGTCGACCGCTTTCGCACAAACGGCGGCACCGGCACCGTCGCAATCCTCGCAATCCGCACAAGCGCAGCCCGCCGGCCAGGCGAATCTGAAGGCAAGCACCGACGTGCAAACCGGCGCATCGGACCAAAGCGCGGCTACGGCCAAAGCGCCGGCCAAAACAACGGACAAAGCGACTGCCAAACCGCATGTGAAAACGTCTTCGAAGCACGTCGCAAAGAAGCATAAAGCCGTGAAGAAAACGTCGACCGATTCCAGCGCGGCAAAAGCGAAAACGGACGACGCGCAAGAGACCAGCAATGCGCCAATGAACCCCGACGGCGCGAAGACCGGCACCACCAAAACGCAATAACACGTGCACGGTTGCGGCGCGCACCGGCCACGCGGGCATTAAAACTCACAACGCAGATAATCGGAGCCGGGCCAAGCCGTTCAGGGAGGGGGCGAGTCGCATGACTCGCCTTTTTTACGTGGACATGAGCGCGAAAAAATGCAAGGCAGCATCTGCACCGACAGCGCTGCACATTCTGTCAATCTCGAGCCGTGTGCAACTGCGCGAACTCTGCAAGCCTGCGCGCATCGACGATCTCGATCTCCGCGTAACCAAGCTTTAATGCACCCTGCGTTTCCAGCTGCTTCAGCACCTGGTTGATGGTTTGCCGCGACAGCGCCAGCATCATCGCAAGATCTTCCTGTGGCACGTTGATGACGCGGCGCAGGGCCCCCGCCTCACCATAGCCGCCCGCCATCAGCAGCAACCTGCGCGCGATGCGTTGCGCGGCCGGCAGCAACGCGGCTTCTTCTATCGCCTCGAAGGCGAGACGCAGCTTGTGCGTGAGCAACAAGCCGAAGCTGTGCCAATACGCCGGCGTGCGTTCGAGCAGCGCAGCGAGTGTCGCGCGCGGCACATGAAACAGTTCGGTGTCGCGTTCCGCATAAGCGTCGTGGGTTCGCGGGCGATTATCAAACAGCGCGATTTCGCCGAACCAGTTCACCGGTTCGATGACGGCCAGCAGCGCCTCCTTGCCGCTTACACTCGCCGCGCCGATGCGCATCAGGCCGCCAAGCACGCAATAGAGACCGTCGTCGGCGTCGCCGCGCGAGAAGAGACGCTCGCCAGCAGCAAGACGCGTTATTCGTCCCGCCTCGGTCAGTTGTGCCTGCAACGCCGCCGGCGCCGCGCGGAACCACACGCTGCCTGCAAGCCGCGCGGCAAGCTCTGTCGACGGAATACTTGCGGTCATGGAGTCGCGCCTGTGCCGATTGTCGGCTACCCGATGGTTTGAAATTGCGATCGCCGCGATTATGCTGACTTTAACCGAGGAGCGGCATCCATGAGAACGCTGACACAGCAGCTTGCGCAGTATGCGGCTTACCATCGCGACCGGCGCAACATCGCCACGCATTTCGTCGGCATTCCGCTCATCGTGCTGGCGTTGGCGGTTCTGCTGAGTCGTCCGTCTTTCGCGCTCGTTGCGCCTTCATTGACGTTGTCGCCGGCGTGTCTGCTGTTCGTTGCCGCCACGCTCTACTACCTTGTGCTCGACGTGGCGCTCGGTTCGATAATGGCGGTCGTCTCTGCGCTGTGCGTCGCATTCGGCCAGTGGACAGCAGCGCTGTCCACCCCGCTGTGGCTGGCCACGGGCCTTGCGCTCTTCGTGACGGGCTGGGTTTTTCAGTTCATCGGCCACGTTGCATACGAGCATCGCAAACCGGCTTTTGTCGACGATGTGATCGGCCTGCTGATCGGCCCGCTTTTCGTCCTGGCCGAAGCGTTGTTCGGCATAGGCTGGCGACCCGCATTGCACGACGCGATAGAGCGCGAGGCGGGGCCCACGCGCGTGAACGAGCGCAATGCCGCCGCGCACAGACAATAGCGACACTAGATTCGGCCCCCAAGGGCGTGCCGCCCCAGCGGCCGATCGCGCTCCACCGAACTGCGCAGCTCCTGCCGCGTCACCCGAAGCGCACGAACCTCATGCTATGCAGCGCCGTGAGTGCGACCGCGATCCAGATGGGAACATAGGTCGCCAATAGCGCGGCGCTCAGCGTCTCGCCAAGCAGCGTGACCGACACCAGCACCAGCAAAACCGGCTCGACGTAGCCGAGAATGCCAAACAATGCGACCGGCAACAGGCGGCTCGCAGTCAGGTAGGAAGCGAGCGCGAGCGTGCTCAATGCGCCAAGACCCGGCAACAGCAGCAGCCACATGTCGAGGCGCCCGGCAATGAGCGGAAGCGATCCGCCGCTCAAAACGAACGCGACGGCTGCGGGCAGCAACAGAATCATTTCGACGGTGAAGACCGCGAGCGAATCGAACTGTATTTTGCGCCGCAACACGAAGTAAGGCGGATAACCGAGCGCAACCAGCAGCGTGGGCCAGGAGAATGCGCCGGTCGACCACAATTCATGCGCGACGCCCACCGCCGCGCACAGCACCGCGGCCCACTGCAACGGTTCGAGGCGCTCACGATAGTAAAAGCGCCCCACCAGCACCATGACGAGCGGCAGCAGGAAATAGCCAAGCGACACTTCGAGCATGCGCCCGTGCAGCGGCGCCCAAAGAAAGACCCACAATTGCGCGCCGAGCAACGCGGCGGCCGTGACTGTCGCAACGCCTAGCAGGGGCTGCGTCACCATTCGGTAAACAAGCTGCCGCAAAATCGGCATGCGTTTGCGCAACGCGACAAGCAGCAGCGCGCCTGGCACGGTCCAGATAATGCGCCAGGCGAAGATGTCGAGGCCGCTAAGCGGTGCGAGCAGCGTCGCGTAGGCTGAGAGCAGCGCAAACATCGCACACGCACTAACCGATAACGCAATGCCGCGCCGCGGCGAATACTGGTTCATTGTGCGGTCTGCTGCGCTGTGTTGTGACGCATCGCGAGAGCTGTGGTCATTGAGAGGTGCAGGTAGTGAGCCGCGCTTACGCGCCGCTGTCCGTCGTTTCATCTGACGATGCAAGCCGCGCATTCTAGCCGGTTTGAGCATGCGGCAGACGCGTGCAACGTTTTTCCATGAGGCGCAAGGGCAGCACTGCAACTGCACTTCAGCGGCGATGCAAACGTGGCAACGGCACGACAACGGCACGGCAAAGGAAGGCAGCGGCCCTGAAACGACGGCGAATTAATTCGTGCACATCTCGCGTCGATGAACTAGAACGTAACTTCACGCGCGCGACACGAGCCGCGCGCCTTCATCGCCACACGGCACTCCGTAGTCAAGCGCGAATCTTGCTTCGGAATCTGCCGCAGCGTTTGCAATATCAACGAGCCGGGCCGGACTGCCGGACCCGCTTTCCTTGCGGCACGCAACGATCTTTACGTGCGCCGCGCCCCGACACCACCCCGCTCACCGAAGTGACTACTGGAGACAGCATGACCCAGCCAGCCCTCTCGCACGACGCATCACCCGACTTACGCTCGGCTTTCGCCGCCGACGTCCGCGCCGGCCTCACGCACGCGCCGCAGAAAGAGCTGCCGTCCAAGTACCTGTACGACGAAGTCGGTTCGGCGTTGTTCGAAGTAATCACGGTGCTGCCCGAGTACGGCGTGACGCGCGCTGAAGAGCGGCTGCTCGCAAAGCACGCTGTCGACATAGTCGAGCACCTGCCGCACGATGTGACGGTCGCCGAACTCGGCAGCGGCAGTGGGCGGAAAACCCGCCGCATTCTCGAAGCACTGTGTAAAAAGCGCCCCACTTCTTACTGCCCGATTGAAATTTCGCGCACCGCGTTGCAGTTGTGCAGGCGCGAGCTGGGCGACATCGAGCGCATTTCGATTGTGGGTTACGAGCGCGACTATCTGGCCGGTCTCGCCGAGGTCAGCAAGAAACGCGCTGCGGGCGAGCGCCTGCTCGTGCTGTTCCTCGGCAGTACGATCGGCAATTTCGGCAGACTGGCGGCCACGCGCTTTCTACGCGACATCCGCAACATGCTCGCGCCCGGCGACGCGCTGCTGCTCGGCACCGATCTCATCAAGCCGACGCCGGTCCTGATCGCCGCTTACGACGACGCCGTGGGCGTGACGGCATCGTTCAACCTGAACCTGCTTGCGCGCATCAATCGCGAACTGGGCGGGGACTTCCCGCTCGACGCATTCGAGCATGTCGCACGCTTCAATCCGGATGCCCGCAGCATCGAGATGCATTTGCGCGCGAAGCGCGACGTCACCGCGCATGTGGCAGCCGCGAAACTGACCGTAACGCTGAAGGCCGGCGAGACGATCTGGACCGAGAGCAGCCATAAATACCGCGCGGACGAAATGCCGGCCATTGCCGACGACGCTGGGTTCGCGTGCAGCCATCAGTGGGTGGAAAACGAGTGGGGATTTGCTGAAAGCCTGTTGGTGGCGCGCTAGGCGGCGGAGCGGAGGCTTGCGCACAGCGCGACGACTTTCGAAGTAGCGGTTTGCAGGTAGCGGAGCAAGGGGCGTCTGCGGCGTCGAGCGGCGCGCTCGCGCCCACGCTTTGCGCCGCTCCTTGCGTCAGATCGACCGCCGTTGTCGGATCGGCCAGGCTCAACGCAGTCTCGTCGGGCAACTGGCGCGGAGCCGCCGATTCACCGCCCTCGCGCACCGCTCAATGCTGCTCGAAACGCTCGTAGCGCTTTTCGGTCGCCCGCTCTTCGCCGCTCACCTCGGTCACGCGCGCAGCGGGCGGGCCATGACGCAGCCACGACAACATGCGGTCAACCTGATTGGCCGCGCCTTGCAACACCGCTTCGACAGAGCCGTCGTCCAGATTCGCCACCCATCCCTTGATGCCGAGCGCGTGCGCCTGGCGCACGGTCGCGTGACGAAAACCGACGCCCTGCACTGTGCCGCGCACGCGCACGTAATACGTTTCGATCCGTTCGTCCAGATCCGGGGACATGCCGTTTTCTCCTCACAATCTTTCAAGCCGGAATTCTAGTCGGGTCGCGGCGAGCCTGCATGGCAGGGTTGGGCGTTAGCGTTTTTGCGGCGCCTGACGGAGCGCGGCGTCGGCCACGCCGGCCGGTGCTGTTGGCGGGAACCGCGAGATGCACGACATCGGCCCCGCGTGCCACGTACAATCCCCCGACTGTCACGCAGGAAACGGAAACAGAATGACCGAACAGAATCGCGATCTCGTGCTCGTGACCGGCGCATCCGGCTTCGTCGGCTCGTCGGTCGCGCGCATCGCGCAACAGAAGGGCTTCAAGGTGCGGGTGCTGGTGCGCGCCACCAGTCCACGGCAGAACGTCGAGTCGCTCGACGCCGAAATCGTGATCGGCGACATGCGCGACGAAGCGTCGATGCGCAACGCGCTGCGCGGCGTGCGCTATCTGCTGCACGTCGCCGCCGACTACCGGCTGTGGGCGCCCGACCCAGGCGAGATAGAGCGCTCGAACCTCGAAGGCACCGAGGCGACCATGCGCGCCGCGTTGAAGGAAGGCGTCGAGCGGATCGTGTACACCAGCAGCGTGGCCACGCTCAAGGTCACGAGCTCCGGCAACTCGGCCGACGAGACATCGCCGCTGAAGGCCGATCAGGCCATCGGCGTATACAAGCGCAGCAAGGTGCTGGCCGAGCGCGCGGTGGAACGCATGATCGCGCAGGACGGCCTGCCGGCGGTGATCGTCAATCCGTCCACGCCGATCGGTCCGCGCGACGTCAAGCCGACGCCGACCGGGCGCATCATCGTCGAGGCGGCGCTCGGCAAGATTCCCGCCTTCGTCGACACGGGGCTGAACCTCGTGCATGTAGACGACGTCGCCGCCGGGCATTTTCTCGCGCTCGAGCGCGGCAAGATCGGCGAACGCTATATTCTCGGCGGCGAAAACCTGCCGCTGCAGCAAATGCTCGCGGATATCGCCGCGCTCACCGGCCGCAAGGCGCCGACCATCAGCCTGCCGCGCTGGCCGCTATACCCGCTCGCCATGGGCGCGGAAGCGCTCGCCAAGTTCACGAAGCGCGAACCGTTCGTAACCGTGGACGGTCTGAAGATGTCGAAGAACAAGATGTACTTCAGTTCGGCCAAAGCCGAGCGCGAGTTGGGCTACCGCGCGCGTCCGTATCGCGAGGGTTTGAGCGATGCGCTCGAATGGTTCCGGCAGGCAGGCTATCTGAAGCCTTAGCGCACGCATTTTGTTACAACGTGGCTGTGATTGCGAAAGGTAAAAGCCTACGCGCAGCAGTTAAAATCGTGGGTCTTACCAGAGAAACCTCGCATGAATCTTCACGAACAGCTCGGCGCGCTGGAAGTGGGCGTCGATCAGCTCATTCAGGCTGTCGTGGCCCCGCAGGCCCAGAACATCCCCGAGACACGCAACGCAAACACCGCGCAAGGCGCGTCGGCGCCAGCCGCTGCGGGCGCGGAAGAAAAAGCGCAAGCGACCGTTGGAGCCGCCACGCAAACGCAAGGCGCAGCCGTCGAAGCGCAAGCCGAAACCGCGCAGAACCAGGCCGCGGCAGAGCCGGACGAACCGGCGGCGAAGCCTGTTGAAGCCGCAGCCCTGCCCACGCTCGAAATCAATCGTCCGGCGCAGAACGAAATCACCATGACGATCGGCGGTCAGACCGTCGCGCTGCGGCCGGAGCAGATTAGCCAACTGATCGAAGAACTGTCCAACGCGCGCGCCTCCATGACGCCGGAGCCGCCGCCGGGCATCCCGCCGGGCTGGCGTTTCGTGTCGACGAAGAACCCCGTCATGGCCGTGCAGAAGCAGTCGAACGGCGACCGTCTGCTGGTCATGCGGCATACGGGCCACGGCTGGGTGCCGTTCACCTTTTCGCCGGATATGGTCATTCAGCTTTACATGATGCTCACGCAGCGCTAAACGAAAAAGCGGCGCACATGCGCCGCTTTTTCTTTAACGTTCCTGCACAGGCGCCTGGACCCGCGCCTTCCACTGCCCGCCCTTGCCGCGCCAGTAACGCAGCGCCGAAGCGAACGTCGCGCCGACATAAAACAGCGCGACGAGCGGCAGAAACGGCGCCCACAGCGGCGAGCGGCGGTAATAGCTGAGCATCGGCGCATACGCACAGCACATGGCCGCCCACGCAAGCCACGCCGGCCAGCCCGTCGGTCCGAGCACCAGCGCGGCCACCGGCGGCACGAGGTAGATGATGGCCATGCCGGCGAGCGTACCCGCGAGCAGCATCGGCGAATAATGCAGTTGCGTGAAGGCCGTGCGCGCAATCATGTTCCAGATGTCGCGCCAGCTGTCGTAAGGGCGCAGCGAGACGCTGCGCGCGGCCACGTCAAGCCGGATTGCATGCCGGCCAGTGCCGCGATGCTTGATGCGCGCCGCAAGACTGCAGTCGTCGATCAGTTCCGCGCGGATCGATTCGATCCCACCCGCTTCCTCCAGCGCGCTGCGGCGCACCAGCATGCAGCCGCCGGCCGCAGCCGCCGTGCGGTTGCGCGGGTTGTTGACCCACGCGAACGGGTACAGCTTCGCAAAAAAGAACACGAACGCCGGGATCAGCGCCTTTTCCCAGAACGAGTCGCAGCGCAGGCGCACCATTAGAGAGACGAGATCGCGTTTTTCGGCGTCGGCGCGAACGACCAGCTGCGTGACGGCGTCCGGCGGATGGCCGATGTCGGCGTCCGTCAGCAACAGAAAGTCAGCTGGCAAACCGAGCGTGCGCACGGCCTCGATGCCCTGCGACTGCGCCCACACCTTGCCGGACCATCCGGGCGGCAGCGGCTTCGCGCTCAGCACGGTGAGCCGGTCGGGACATTGCAGCTGCAAGGCGGCTGCGCGAGCAGCGTCGGCGGTGCCGTCCGTGCTGTGATCGTCTACCACGATCACGTGAAACTCGCCGCGATAGTGCTGCTCGAGCAGCGTCGTGACGGCTTGGGCGATTACATCCACTTCATTGCGGGCCGGCACGACCGCGGCTACCGCCGGCCACGCGGCGCGCGGCGCGAGCGCCAGTGGCTCGGCCGGGCGGGCGCGCCAGAAACCGCCGCGCGCGAACAGCAGCACGGCCCAGATCAGCAGAGATAAACAGGAAAGAAAAAACAGAATTACCGACGCCAAGCCCATTAATCGTCACCCTTCATTTCCGGCTAGCGCCGGAATTATTTTCGACGTGGGGCGAAGCGCTCCACGGGACGCCGTAGTTTAAGGGTTCCGCCAAAGCGGTGCAGCGTGCAATTATTGCCGCCCGAATTGCCGGGGCGCCTGCGGCGAGTGCCGCGTGCGCCCAACACTGTATTGGCGCGCCAAAGCAAAGCTGGCCCGATAGCGTTAGAATGCGCGTTTGGTTTTCCTTACCGGCACGCCGCCGGAGCTCAAGACGTTAATTAATTAGATCGTCGCGGCGATAAAGTCAGAATTTCCGGCTTCCTCGAAACCCGCGTCAGTCGGAGTCCGCCAACTTATGCGAGTCATCCTTGCCCAACCCCGCGGCTTTTGTGCGGGTGTTGTCCGTGCAATCGAGATTGTTGATCGGGCGCTGCAGCAGCACGGCGCGCCCGTGTATGTGCGCCACGAAATTGTCCACAATCGCCACGTGGTCGACAATCTGCGCCAGAAAGGCGCGCGTTTCGTCGAGGAACTCGATGAAGTGCCGCAAGGCGCCGTGGCGATTTTCAGCGCGCATGGCGTCGCTCAAAAGGTCGAGCGCGATGCGCAGGCGCGCGGGCTCGACGTGCTCGACGCAACCTGCCCGCTCGTCACGAAAGTGCACGTGCAGGGGCGCCAGTATGTGGCAGCCGGGCGCACGCTGATTCTGATCGGCCACGCCGGCCACCCGGAAGTGGAAGGCACGATCGGCCAGATTCCGGGCAAAGTGCTGCTGGTGCAAAGCGAAGCCGAAGTCGAGCATCTGGATCTGCCGGTCGACACGCCGCTCGCCTATGTCACGCAAACAACCCTTTCCGTCGACGACACGCGCGGCATCATCGACGCGCTGCTGCGCCGCTTCACCGACATCGTCGGGCCGGATACGCGCGACATCTGCTATGCGACGCAAAACCGTCAGGCCGCGGTGCGCGAGTTGAGCAAGCAGGTCGACGTGCTGCTCGTGGTCGGCGCAACCAATAGCTCGAACTCCAACCGGCTGCGCGAAATAGGCAGCGAAAGCGGCGTGGCGAGCTATCTCGTCGCCGATGGTTCGGAAGTGAGGCCGGAGTGGTTCGCCAATGCGCAAACCATCGGTATCACAGCGGGTGCTTCGGCTCCCGAAGAAATGGTCAAAAACGTAATTGATGCGCTGAGCGCAATGGGACCCGTCGACGTCACGACGATGGCGGGCCGTGAAGAGAAAGTCGAATTCAAGTTGCCATCGAAGCTGATGCAACCACTCGCCGCACGCGAAGTTTAAGGAGGACGTCTTGTCTATTCCGCTGCTACAGAAAGTCCGGGTCGGCGCATACATCATGCGTCAGCACCTGTCCGGCAACAAACGCTACCCGCTCGCCCTGATGCTGGAGCCGCTGTTTCGCTGCAATCTCGCCTGCAATGGCTGCGGCAAGATCGACTATCCGGACCCCATCCTGAATCAGCGCCTGTCGCTGGAAGAATGCCTCGGCGCTGTCGACGAATGCGGCGCACCGGTGGTCTCGATTGCAGGCGGCGAGCCGCTGCTGCATAAGGAAATGCCGCAAATCGTCAAAGGCATCATCGCGCGCAAGAAGTTCGTGTACCTGTGCACGAATGCGCTGCTGATGGAAAAGAAAATGGACGACTACGAGCCGAATCCGTACTTTGTCTGGTCTGTTCACCTGGACGGCGACCAGCAGATGCACGACCACTCGGTCTCGCAAGACGGCGTGTACGACAAGGCGGTCGCAGCCATCAAGGAAGCGAAGCGCCGCGGGTTCCGCGTGAACATCAACTGCACGCTGTTCAACGACGCTGTGCCGGAGCGCGTGGCCGCGTTCTTCGACACGGTCGGGCCGATGGGCGTTGACGGCATCACCGTCTCGCCGGGCTATGCGTATGAGCGTGCGCCGGATCAGCAGCACTTCCTGAACCGCGAGAAGACCAAGCACCTGTTTCGCGAGATTTTCAAGCGCGGCAACAATGGCAAGAAATGGTCGTTCAGCCAGTCGGCCATGTTCCTCGACTTCCTCGCCGGCAACCAGACCTACGAATGCACGCCGTGGGGCAACCCGGCGCGCACGGTGTTCGGCTGGCAAAAGCCGTGCTATCTGGTCGGCGAAGGTTACGTGAAGACCTTCAAGGAACTGATGGAAACCACCGACTGGGACAAGTACGGAACCGGTAACTACGAAAAATGCGCGGACTGCATGGTCCATTGCGGCTTTGAAGCAACGGCCGTGATGGATACGGTTGCGCATCCGCTGAAGGCCCTGAAGGTGAGCATGCGCGGCCCGAAGACCACGGGTGCTTTCGCCAAAGACATTCCGCTGGACAAGCAGCGCCCGGCTGAGTATGTGTTCTCGCGCCACGTCGAGATCAAGCTGGAAGAGATCAAGATGAGCGGAAAGGGCAAGAAGGTGCAAACGGCTACGGCCGCGCACTGAGCATCCAGCCGGCGCGGTCAGCGTGTATGCATGACCGCCGCTCGCAGGCTCGCATTGCAAGATCGACAAAAAAGCGCGGTGGCCTCACGGGCCACCGCGCTTTTTTTGCGCTTCGGTCTGGCAGCGCGGGAGGCCGACGCACGAGCCTCCCGCCTTGGATCAGCCCGCGCTGCGTGCGTTATGCGCGGTGAGGAACTTGATCAGACCGTCGACCCCGCCCTTGGAAAGCTGATCGGCAAATTGCGTTTGATAGACCTGGATCAGCCACGCGCCCATCATGTTGATGTCGTAGATCTTCCAGCCGGACGGTCCCTTGGTGAGCCGGTAGTCGATGGCGTCGTCGCCGCCATTGCTGATGACGTGCGACTGCACCACGACGTCTTTCGCGCCGCCAGGCACGTTGGCCGGCAGAAACTTGAACTTCACGTCCTGATCGCGCAGTTGCGAAAGCGACGAGGCATAAGTACGCACGAGCAGCAGCGTGAACTGGTCGTACAGCTGCTTCTGCTGTTCGGGAGTGGCGGTGCTCCATGCCTTGCCCACCGCGATGCGGGTGGTGCGCTGAAAGTCCGTTGCCGGAACGAAGCGCGTCTCGACCAGTTGCGTGATCTTCGACATATCGCCGCCCCGCGCTTGCGGATCGGCCTTCATGGCCGAGACCGTACCTTCCACGGCAGTTTTTACGACCGCGTCGGGCGCGCTTTGCGCAAACGCAGCCGTTGAGACAAAAGCCGCGGCCAGAAAAGCAGACAGATAACGTTTCATACGCTCAGGTAACCTGAAAAAAGTGTGCACCACCGGCCAACGATCATAAGGCAGCAGCAAAGCTCGCGCCGCTGCCGGGAAACAAGCCAGGCAAGCCGGCGGCCAAAGCTGGATAGACCAGTATACCGGCATTGCGTTCCCGCTCCACCGCACCGTGCCGGGCAACCGCCTGTCCGGGAGCCGGATTTGCTAGGGGCTTGGTCGGCCCTGCCTCGTCAGTCCGCAAAAGTGTCCGCAAAAGTAAGTGCGCGCGGGCTGCGCGGATTGCCGTCGAATGCAGTCCGGTTTGCTCCGGCTCTGTATACTTGTGCACTTTCGTCAAAATGCCACCCGTGATAAGGCCAGTTCCGCCTACATGCTGAAGTCATCTATTGTTCGCCTCGTCGCCTATTCGGTGCGCCATCCATTACGGATCATCGCACTGTCTATCGTGCTCGCCGTTCTGAGCGTGATCTATGTCGCGCACCACTTCAAGATCAACACGGACATCAGCCGTCTCATCGAAACCGACAAGGAGTGGTCCACACTCCAGCATGCGATGGACCAGGCCTTTCCCGACCGCGGCGACACGGTGCTGGTGGTCGTCGAGGCACGCGCGCCGGAATTCGCCGACGCCGCCGCAAGTGCGCTGACGGCCGCGCTCAAGGCCGAGCCCAAGGAGTTCGTTGCGGTCTCGCAGCCAGCCGGCGGACCGTTCTTCGAACACAACGGCCTGCTGTTCCCGTCGACAGAAGAAGTCATGTCCACCACCTCGCAGCTCGTGCAGTCGCGGCCGCTGGTGAACACGCTCGCGCACGACCCGAGCCTCACCGGACTTGCGGGCACGCTCACCACGAGCCTGTTGCTGCCGCTGCAGATCGGTCAGGTGAAGCTCTCGGACATGAGCCGCCTGTTGTCGCAAAGCGCGAACACGCTCGATCTGGTGCTGGCCGGCAAGCCCGCGGCTTTCTCGTGGCGCGCGTTCGTCGACAAGAGCGCGTCCACGAATCCGGCGCGCGCGTTCGTGGTAGTGCAGCCCGTGGTGAACTACGACGCGCTCGAGCCGGGCGCGGCGGCATCGCAGCGCATCCGCGACACGGCCGCTTCGCTGCATCTGGACTCGCGCTATGGCGCAACGGTCCGCCTGACCGGCGAACAGCCGCTTGCCGACGAAGAATTCGCGTCGGTCAAGGACGGCGCGGTGCTCAACGGCATCGGCACGTTTATCGTCGTGCTGGTGATCCTGTGGCTCGCGCTGCGCTCCGGGCGCATGATCGCCGCGGTGTTCATCACGCTGTTCGTGGGACTGGCGATTACCGCGGCGCTCGGCCTGATGATGGTGGGCGCACTGAACATGATCTCGGTCGCGTTCATGGTGCTGTTCGTCGGGCTCGGCGTCGATTTCGGCGTGCAGTTCGGCGTGAAGTATCGCGAGGAACGCAATCGCGACGACCGTCTGTCCGCCGCGCTCGCCCATACCGCGCATAGCATCGGCGTGCCGTTGACCCTTGCCGCGGTCGCCGTTGCGCTGAGCTTCTTCTCGTTCTTGCCGACCGCGTATCGCGGCGTGTCCGAGTTGGGCGAGATCGCCGGCGTCGGCATGTTCGTCGCGTATCTGACCAACATGACGCTGCTGCCGGCCTTGCTGAAGATCTTCAACCCGCCGGGCGAACCCGCTTCGCCGGGCTTCAGGCAGCTTGCCCCGGTCGACGATTTCCTCGCCCGCAACCGTAAGCCGGTGCTCATCGGGACGTTGATCGTCGTGATCGGCGCCACGCCTCTGCTCACGCGTTTGCACTTCGACTTCAACCCGCTGCATCTGAAAGATCCGCATACCGAGTCGATGGCCACGCTGCTCTCGCTGAAGGACTCGCCCGAGGCCGCGGTGAACAACGTGCATGCGCTCGCGCCCTCGCTGGCGGACGCCGACCGCATGGCCGAACGCCTGCGCGCGTTGCCCGAAGTGGGCCGCGTCACCACCCTCGACACCTTTGTCCCGCAACAGCAGCAACAGAAAATGATGCTGATCGCGAGTGCCGCGCAGCAACTGCTGCCCGCGCTGCAACAGCAGCCCGCGCCGCAGGCCACGGACGCGGTGCGCGTCGCGGCGCTCAAGCGCGCGTCGAACCAGCTCTCGCTCGCCGCCGACGACCACCCAGGCCCAGGCGCGGCCGAAGCAAAGCACCTCTCCGCCACGCTGCAAAAGCTGGCGGCCGCGGACGCCGCCACGCGCGACCGCGCGGAAACGGCGATGTCGGAGCCGCTGCGCATCGCGCTCAAACAACTGGAAAACCTGCTGCAGCCCACCGAAATCACGCGCGACAACCTGCCGAAGGAAATCTCCAAAGACTGGATCTCGAAAGACGGCCGCGCGCTCGTCGACATCTCGCCGAAAATCAAGCCCGGTGCCGATCCGAACGACGACGTCGCGCTCGCACGCTTCGCGCACGCCGTGAAGAAGGCCGAGCCGGGCGCGATCGGCGGACCCATTTCGATCCTTCATTCTGCGCAGACCATCATCAAGGCGTTCCTGCAGGCGGCCTGCTGGTCGCTGCTGTCCATCGCGATCCTGTTGTGGGTCGCGCTGCGGCGCCTCGGCGACATGCTGCGCACGCTGGTTCCGCTGCTGGTGTCGGCGCTCGTCACGCTGGAGCTATGCGTGGTTTTCGGCATGCCGCTGAACTTCGCGAATATCATCGCGTTGCCGCTGATGCTGGGCGTCGGGGTGGCCTTCAAGATCTACTTCGTGATGGCGTGGCGCAATGGACAGACCGGTCTGTTGCAGTCGAGCCTGACGCACGCTGTGCTGTTCAGCGCGGCCACCACCGCGACGGCATTCGGCAGCCTCTGGCTATCGCATCATCCGGGGACGTCCAGCATGGGCCGTCTGCTGGCGCTATCGCTCTTTTGCACGCTCATCGGCGCAGTGGTTTTCCAACCCGTGTTGATGGGCAAGCCGCGCCCACGTCGCGCGAAGTACAAGGGAATATAAGCATGAAACTGCGTACCACTGTGCTGGCGGTTGCCGCCGCCGGCCTGATAACCGGCTGCGCGACCGGTCCAGACCGCAAGCCCGGCGACCCATTCGAGCCGATGAACCGGGCGGTCTTCACGTTCAACGACGGCCTCGACCGCTACGTCGCCGTACCGGTTGCGAAGGGCTACCAGAAGGTCACGCCGCAGCCGCTGCGCACGGCCGTGAGCAACTTCTTCTCGAATCTCGGCGACCTGAGCAATGCCGCGAACGCGCTGCTGCAACTGAAGATCACCGACGCCACCGAGGACATTGTCCGCTTCGCGCTGAACTCGACATTTGGGCTCGGCGGCCTGCTCGATTGGGCAACGCCCGCCGGCCTGCCCAAGCACCATCAGGATTTCGGGCTGACGCTCGGGCACTGGGGCATTCCGTCGGGGCCATACCTCGTGCTGCCGCTGTTCGGCCCGAGCACCGTGCGCGACAGCATGGGGCTCGTGGTGGACGTCAAGTTCAATCCGTTGAACTACGTGGAGCCCGCCGTGCGCAATCCGCTGTACGTGCTGCAGTTCGTGAGCGTGCGCTCCGATCTGCTTGGCGCGACGGACCTCTTGCAACAGGCGGCGTTGGACAAATACTCGTTCGTGCGCGATGCCTATACGCAGCAACGGCGCGCCCGTCTGCGCGGCACGGGCGACAACGCCGCGCCGCTGCCGGAATACGACGATCAGGGCGATTCCGGTGCTGTACCGTCGCCGGCCAAGGGCAGCGCCGCAGGCGCGCCCGCAGCGTTGCCGAATTATGCCGACCCGGGCGATACGGCCGAGACGCCTGAGACGGCTTCCGGAGCGGCCGCCGGCGCGCCGGCTGGCGTGCCCAATTACACCGACCCCGGCGACGTGCCGGCGAGCGGGGCGGCGGGTTCGGCGCCGGGCGGGTCGACGGCAGCGCCGGCTGCACCGGCTTCATCGGCTGCACCGGCTTCGTCAGTTGCCCCGGCTGACGCCCCGGCCTCAGGCCCGGCGACCACGTCAGCTCCTCGGCCCGCGCCCGCCGGGACCGCGCAGACCGCCTCAGCGCCGGCAGCGCAATAACGCTCGCGGGGATTCAGACCAGGAAAGGCGTGCGCCGAGAAGGATGACCAGCCAGGCCGACCTCCGCTGGGCTACGCCGCGAGCAGGCGGCTGCCGCTCGGCCTTGCAGGCGTCAGGCAACGCCCATATTCAGCGCTCGCGCGGCGCCCAATGCCTGGCGCGCCTGCACCAGCGAAAGACGCGCCGCACGGGCGTCGAGGGCCACCTGAATCAGCGCGCCGATCTGCGACGGCTGCCGCAGCAACTCACGCAGAATGGGCGCAAGCGCGGTGCTGCCGTCGTCGCGTAATCCGGCGGTCGCGGCGGACGGCAGCGTGCGCCACGCCGGGTCCACAATCGCGCGGCACACGGCGAACGGCAAGCCGCGCGCCGCCGCCATCGCGCCCGCCAGATGCGACTCCATATCCACCGCCAGCGCACCCGTCGAACGATGCAGCGCGCGCTTCTCATCCGCGGACATGAGCGGGGCGGCGACCGCGGCCACTGGCCCGCGTTGCAGGCGCGATGCGAGCGGCCCTTCGGAGAGCGCGGCGGCGAGCCGGTCGGCCCAGCCCGCATCGGTCGGAATGAGACCGAATGGACCGGCAACCGCATCCGCCACGATCAGCGCGCCTGGCTGCAGATCCGGCGCGAGGCCGCCCGCCGTCCCAAAGCTGACAATGCCCGAGCAACCGCGCGCGACCGCCGCGCTCAACGCGCGTTCGAGCAAATCGGCCCGTGCCGCATAGACCACCTCGACGCCCTCGCCGCGCGCGATGCGCGCTTCGAAGGCCATGCCCGTCACGACGATCACCGGCGGGTTGCCGGAGCCGGCAGCAACGTACGGGTCGTTTGAACGCGACATCCGTTACATCCCGACCGCGACGCGCGTCAGCCCATTGCGCTTCAAATGACGGAAGCGTGCCAACGCCCACAGCGGGAAGAACTTGCGATAGCCGTGGTAACGCAGATAGAACACGCGCGGAAAGCCGGTGGCCGTAAAGCGCGTTTCGTCCCACAAGCCGTGCTCGCGTTGTTCACGCTGCAAATAGCCGATGCCGCGCGCGACCGCCTCGTTATCGACTTCGCCGGCCGCCATCAGGCCCAGCAGCGCCCATGCGGTTTGCGAGGCGGTGCTCGGGGCACGCTCGTAGCCGTGATAGTCCAGCTTGTAGCTTTCGCCGCCCTCGCCCCAGCCGCCGTCTTCGTTCTGAATCGACAGAAGCCATTGGGCGGCGCGCCGGATACGCGGATCGTCATGCGGCATGCCGGCGGCGTTCAGCGAACAGAGCGCGGTCCACGTGCCGTAGATGTAGTTCAGGCCCCACCGGCCGTACCAGCTGCCGTCCGGTTCCTGCTCCTTGAGCATGTAGTCGAGCGCGCGTTGCGCCGGTTCGCTGTTCTGCGGCAGTTCCCCGAGTTGCGCGAGCATCGACAGGCAACGGCCCGACACGTCCGCGGTAGGCGGATCGAGCAACGCGCCGTGGTCCGAGAACGGAATGTTGTTCAGGTAGTACTGCGTGTTTTCCGGTTCGAACGCGCCCCAGCCGCCATCGCTGCTCTGCATGCCGACAACCCATTCGCGCGCCCGCGCGATCGCGTCGCGATCCACGTCCGACTGCGTGAGCGCCCCCGAGCGATGCATCGCCATTGCGACCACCGCCGTATCGTCGACATCGGGGTAAAACGCGTTGTTGTACTGGAAGGCCCAGCCGCCCGGACGCACGTTCGGCCGGCGCGAAATCCAGTCGCCGCGCACGTCGAGAATCTGCAGCGGACGCAGCCACGCAAGACCGCGTTCCGCCGCCTGCTCCGCACGCGGCTCGCCGGTTTCGAGCAGCGCATGCGCGGCAAGCGACGTGTCCCACACCGGCGACAGACACGGCTGGCAATACGCTTCGTCGTCCTTGATGACGAGCAGCTTTTCAATCGACCGGCGCGCGATCGCCCGGTTCGGATGATCGGCTGGATAGCCGAGCACGTCGTACATCATGACCGAGTTGGCCATAGCGGGGAAGATCGCACCGAGGCCGTCTTCGCCGTTCAGCCGTTCGTCGACGAACGCCACCGCCTGCCGCACGGCGCGCTCGCGCGTGGCCTTCGGGAAAAGGCCGTCGACCGCGCGCAGCACCGTGTCGACCACACGGAAAAAGCGGAACCAGCCGACGTGCTGATGCGGCGCACGCGCCGGCATGCCGGTGTTCACCGGCGCGCCGCGGAACAGTTCGTCGATGCGCACGCGGCGCGGATTGCGCGCGAGCGGGCGCTTCGCGTTGAGCACGAGCAGCGGCACGATCACGGTGCGCGCCCAGTACGACACCTTCGACAGATGGAACGGGAACCACATGGGCAGCAATGTGATTTCAACCGGCATCATCGGCACCGCGCGCCACGACACCACGCCGAAAAGCGCAAGCAGAATGCGCGTGAAAACATTCACGGCCTCCGCGCCGCCGTGCGCGAGTATCGCCTCGCGCGCGCGGACCATGTGCTCGGCGTCCGCCGAGTCGCCGATCATCTTCAGCGCGAAGTACGCCTTCACGCTTGCGCTGACGTCGAGCGCGCCGTCGGTGAAAAGCGGCCAGCCGCCGTCCGGCAACTGGATGCGGCGCAGGTAGTGCGCGATCTTCTGCTCCAGTTCGAGGTTCGGCGTCTCGCCGAGGTAATGCACCAGCAGCACGTATTCGGCGGGAATCGTTGCGTCCGCTTCGAGTTCGTAGACCCAGTGGCCGTCCGCATTCTGCGCAGCAAGAATCGCATCGGTCGCGCGCGCGATGGCGGCGTCGAGCGCAGGCGCAGACCCGGCGGAGGCGGCGGTCGCCGTTGCGGTTGCGGAGGCAGGCGCGGTTGCCGTTGCAGTGCTCGCCGTAGCCGGCGCAGTCCCGGTTTCGCCGGCGTTTTCGGGCCCGGCGGCGGCCAGCACATGAGCTTGAGATAGGTCGTTCATCAGCGTTCCATCGGTTGATTCAGCAGCGTATCCGCGGCCTTCTGGCCGGAGCGGATCGCGCCTTCAATCGTCGCGGGCAGGCCGGTAGCCGTCCAGTCGCCCGCGAGCATCAGATTGTTCCAGCGAGTCCGCGTGCCGGGACGCAGCGTTTCCTGGTCCGGCAGCGCGGCGAATGTCGCGTTTCGGTCGATCACGACCTGGTAGGCCGGCATTCCCGCGGCGGGCAGATTGGCCGCCTGAGCGACCTCGGCCCATACGCGTGCGGCGAGATCTTCGGCCGGCGTGTCGATCAGTTCCTGGGCGCCGTAGACCGTCGCCGCAAGGCGCCCGTCGAACGCAAACAGCCATTGCGCCGTACCGTTGACGAGTCCCGTGACCGGCGCGAGCTTGAACGGCGGCTCGATGCCGAAATGCACGCTGACGGTCGCGGCATAGCGGGTCGGCGCACGCAGGCCTGGAACGAGCGTCTGCGCGACGTCCGGCGAAACCGCGAGGATCACGGCATGGTTCCTGTCGAGCGCAATGCTGCCTGCCGCGAAATTCAGCGCCTCGACGCGGCTGGACATTGCGCGGGTATTGGCTTGCTGACGAGCGGCAAACACTAGTTGCTCCAGCCGCGAACCCAGTTCGATAGTCGCGCCGCCGTGCTGCAGCAGCCGCAACGCCGGGTCGACGAACGCGCTGCTCAGGCCGTGGCGGGCGACCAGCGCCCTCGTGGCGAGACCGCCCGAGATCAGCGTCTCGCGCACCGCCGCCGCAGTCAGTTCCGCCGACGCCTCGCGCGGCTCCACATTGAGCAGGGCGCGAAACAGCGGCGCGAGCAGGCGGTCCCACAGCGGGCCGTTGCTGCGCATGGTCTGCGCGACACTGCGGCCTGGCTTCGCGAAAAGCAGCGGCGCCACGCTCAGATAATCGCTCGGACCGGTGTTCGGCACGCGCATGTTCGGATCGAAGATCCACCACGGCAGGCGGCCAGGCGACATGCGCACGGTCCAGCGCGCGCGGCTGGCCAGATCGACGAAAGGGAATTCCGGCAGCGCCGGTCCGGTCAATTCGTCCGCGGAGCCAATCGCCCGCAGATAGTTCAGCGTGGCGGCATTGCCCGACATGATCAGGTGATTGCCGCTGTCGATGGTCGCGCCGAGCTTCGCGTCGTAGAACGATCGGCAACGGCCGCCGGCCTGCGCGGCCGCCTCGTGCAACACGACTCGCGCGCCGCGCCGCTGCAATTGCACCGCGGCGGCGAGGCCGGCGAGGCCCGCGCCGACCACATGTACGAGCCTCGACATGAGCTCAGAAAAGCGCGTAGCGCGCGACGATCCACAGCAAGCGCAGCTTCGGCTTGCTGACCTTCGTGCGCGGAATGTCGAAGCCGCGCTCGAGCGTGCGCTCGAGCAGCACACGGTAGACGCCCGACATGATGCGCGGCGCGCGCACCTGGCTGCGCGGCTCGCGGTCCATGATCGCGTCGGACGCGGCAAAGTGTTCCTGCGCGCGCGCGGCGAGCGTCGCGCACACGCGCGGCAACGACGGGTCGTCGGCGATCTGTGCCGGGTTCGTGATTGCGATGCCTTCGCGCGCCAGCAGCTCGCGCGGCAGATAGCACCGGTTGATGCCGGCGTCTTCGTCGATATCGCGCAGAATGTTCGTGAGCTGCAGCGCGCGGCCCAGGTGGTGCGCGAGCAACCGGCCCGGCTCCTCCTGCATCCCGAATATTCTCACCGAGAGGCGGCCCGCCGCGCTCGCGACGCGGTCGCAGTACAGGTCGAGCGTGGCTTCGTCGGGCGCGCAAATGTCGGCGGCGGCGTCCATTGCCATGCCGTCGATCATTGCGTGGAAATCTTCGCGCTGCAGATGGAACGTGTGAATGTGCCGCGTCAACGCGCGCAACGAAGCGCGCGGCGCGCCGGCATAGCACGCGTCGATGTCGGCGCGCCAGCGCTCCAGCGCGGCGGCGCGGTCGGCGCGCGGCAAGTCGCTGTCGGCAATGTCGTCGACAGCGCGGCAGAAAGCGTAGACCTGATACATCGCATCGCGTTGCGCGGCCGGCAGGATGCGCATTGCGAGATAAAACGAGCTGCCGGACGTGGCGGCAGCGGCGTCAATTTCAGTATCGTCCACGACAGGATTGGAAACAGCCAAGACGATCTCCGCAGGAGGGCGCCCGCTGAAAGGCGTTCAGTAATTGTTATGCCTCGCCCCAGGGCGGGCGGCCCGCGCGCGCGGACACGCGCGAAACAGACGGCTGGGATGCCGGAAACGGCGAAAAGTATATCAACGTTTGTGAGACGACGCAGTTTTGCCAGCCGAAACGTGGGCAAAGCGGTGGACAAAGCAGCAGGTACAGCGGCGGGCACGGCGTGTCAGATCGCGCCGCCGCGCGTCTCATGTCAGTGCGACGCAGCGGTTGCGACCCTGGCGCTTGGCGCTGTAGAGCGCCGCGTCAGCCTCGTTGATCAACACATCGTAGGCGGGCAAACCGGCCCGCGCCGCCGCGCCGCCCACACTGGCGGTCACCGGCACGCTGGTGCCCTGCACTTCCACCGGCGTGTCCGCGATCGTGCGGCGGATTTTTTCGGCGACGCGCATTGCGTCCTCGAGCGGCGTGCATGGCAGCAGCAGCGCGAATTCCTCGCCGCCGAAGCGGCCGAAGGTGTCCTGTGCCCGCACGACGCCGGCCACGCGCTGCGCCATCACGCGCAGCACCGTGTCGCCGACGCCATGGCCAAACTGGTCGTTGATCTTCTTGAAGTGGTCGAGATCGAACAGCAGCACCGACATATCGCCGCCATAGCGCTGCCAGCGCGTGTATTCGTCGAGCAGCCGCGCCTCGAAATAGCGGCGGTTGGCAATGCCTGTCAGCCCGTCGCGGTCCGCGTATTCCTGCAGCTTGGCCACAGCCTCTTCGCGCTCGCGCTGCACGATGCTCACATGCGTGACATCCGAGATCGTCACGCAAACAGCCACCACTTCCCGATCGCGCGTGAGCGGCATGAAGGTGCAGTCCTGCTGCATGTAGTCCACGCCGCCGGTGATTGGCCGGTCGTGATCGAACTTGAACAGATACGGGCGCTGCTCCCATGAGCTGAATGCAAAACTGCCGAGTTGAAACACGCTTTCTATCTTGCGTGACAACCACACGCGCGGCAGTTCCGGGAAATGCGCGAACAGCGATTTGCCGACCACCTGCTCCGCCGACAACCCGCTGTGGTCCTGCATGAAGCGATTCCACATCAGCACGTTCATGTCGCGGTCGAGCACGAAGATGCCGAAGCCGACCCGCTCCACCACCATATCGCTCAACGACTGCACGGGCGAATTCATAGGCTGGACAGCAGCGCGTCGAGCGCGTCGTTCATGTGGCGGATAGACTCTTCCGCCATCAGCATCACGAGGTGCGCGCGGAAGCTTTGATCTTCCAGCGTGAAGTTGACTTCGACGAGCAGCGCGACTTCCCATTGCAGCACGCCGGGCTGGAACACTTCGTCGAGCGTGAGCGCGTCGCCGAGCAGGCCCGGCGCGGAGAACACCGGGGTGCGGCCGAGTTGGTCCAGGATGCACGACACGCACGCGCCGGTCAGCACGTTTGCGACGTCGAACATCAGTTCCTTCTGACTCACCGATTCATATGCCGAGCGCGAGTAAGGATCGCTTACCAGCGCGCACAGGTCGTCCACGCTGTCGCTGCGGCAGATCACCAGCGCCTCGCCCTTGATGTCCGAGCGAAAGCCCTGGCGCACGGCGCTCACCGGGTCCTGGATGCCGGTCATCTCCCTCAGCGTCTGCGCAGCCTCTGTTACCGCCACCACCCTGACGCGCGGCACGGATAATTCGATGAACGAATCGAGCAGCCGCGCGAGACGCGTCGCGGCTTGACCCATCGCCAGATTGGCGACCTCTTGCAGCGCGTCGCGCTGATCTTCGTTGAGGACTGGCTCAGACATACAACCCGTACTCCTTGAGGATGGGCAGTACCGCCTCCGGCGTCACGGGCTTGGCGACGAACGCCGCGGCGCCGAGCGCGCGCACGCGCGCCTGCGCCATCGGCTGGATATCGGCTGAGACGACGATGACGAACGTGTTCAGGTCCTCATGCTGCAACGCCTCGAGCACCTGATAGCCGTTCATGTCCGGCATGGTCAGGTCGAGGAACATCACCGAGGCTTTCCCTTGACGATATAAAGCGAGCGCTTCACGTCCGTTCGACGCGTACGACACGTCGACGTCCCAATCCGGCGGCAATGCCTTGGTGAGCACCTTGCGGGCAAGCAACGAATCATCGGCGATCACGATAGGCAAAGACATGGCGTTCTACAGACGGAATAAGCTCGTGCGTGTTAACGGCTAATAGCCCGAACTCTTTAGGGTGACGTTCGACGGCGCGCGTCGCGATGCGCGTGTGCCTGCTGGGAGGCGGCGTGCGGACAGGCGGGGATGAGGCGCGGCAAGGCGCGCCTAGCGCAGGCTTTGCTCGCGCGAGAACGCGCGTACGTGCGGCGGACGACGGTTATGACCGACATGTTGAGCCTACCCCGTATAGAATCGGCGCGGCTCGCTGGAACCTGGCTGATCCCCGTGCCGCGCGCGCGTGGTTTCCGCGAACGCCGGCACTCACGCGCGTACGCATGATCCGGTGCCCTCGCGGCGCGTGCGTTCGAACATGGCGGACGCACTTTTTGTCGTGGGATCGATTCTCAAAGCAATACCGCCGAAAAGCAATACGCGGTATTTTTCACCGGCTAACAATATCTTCCTCGGTTAGCCCATTTTTGAAAACATACGTGCCGCATAATTACACGTTTTATACCGTTTATACTTTTGTGTACGTTTGCGCTTGTCAGTTTGTCACTGTTTTAAAAGGCTGATGAATTGCGCCCAAAAATTCCCAGCACCGGCCATTACGGTAACTTCTACCGCCATTCAGCGACTATGCTTCACGTATCATTCCCGTGTCTTTACGTTTTTGAAAGCCCGAGCGTTTAACAATGACAGCTGACCGGTTCGATCCGCACCGAGCGAGCCGCCTTTCCGCGGATGGGCAGGGCGACGCGGTGTTTCCCAGCGTGCCGGAGCAGAACTTTCACGTGCGGCGCATGACGTTGATCGCGCTGCTGGTCGCCGCCGTCGTGCTGCCGTGTCTTTACGTTGCGGCCATGGCCTTCAACGACATGCGCAGCCGCGAAGCCGACGCCACCGACATGACGCTGCGCACCGTGCGCATCGCCGAGGAACACGCGCTCAAAGTGTTCGACATGAACGAAACGCTCGACACGCGCATCGTCGATCTGACGGAGGGGCTTGACGACGCGGGCATACGCGCACGCGAGGCCGCCATTCACCACAAAGTCCGCACGATGGGCGGCGGCTATCCGCAGGTCGCCGCGGTGTCCATTTTCGGCCGCGACGGCACGTTGCTTGTGAGCAGCCGGTTCTATCCGGCGCCGCCGGTGTCGATCGGCGACCGCGAAGACTTCGTCGGCCTGCGCGAAGGCCGCGACCTCGAACATGTGTCGAAAGTCATGTCGGGGCACGTGGCCGGCGAGCAGGTGTTCAATTCGGGCATCGAACGGCGCGCGCCGGACGGCACGTTTGCCGGCGTGGTGTCGGTCGCCCTGCGTCCGAGCTATTTCGACGCGTTCTACCGCGAGCTGCTGGGTGGCAACGACGGCGTGCCCATGAGCATGAGCCTCGTGCGCGCCGACGGCGCAGTCCTCGCTCACTACCCGCGCCGCCCGGGCGAACCGACCGCCGTCGCTGCGGACTCGCCGTTCGCCGAAGCCATGAAAGAGGGACGGCGCGCCGGCGTGACGCGCATGCGCTCCAATATCGACGGCGACAACATGATCGTCGCGTTCCGGCATGTCGGCTCGTATCCCGTGTATGTAATGTGCGGCTATCGCGCGTCGGCCATGTGGGCCGCGTGGTATCGGCACCTTGCGGTGCTGATTCTGTCGATATTCACGCCGTCCGTCGCCCTGTGGTGCGTGATCTGGCTTTCGCTGCGGCGGCTCGGCGCCGAGGAAGAAGCGTGGGAGCGTTGGCAGGCGGAAGCCTCCATGCGCCGGTCCATCGAATCGGCGTACCGGCAGTCGCGCAAAATGGAAGCGCTCGGCACGCTGGTGGGCAGCGTCGCGCACGACTTCAACAATCTGTTGATGATCCTTTCGGCGAACGTGCAGATTGCGCGCCGGCGCGGCGCAAGCGGACTCGACCGCGAGCTGTCCGCCATGGAGCGGGCGCTCAAGAGCGGGCAATCGCTCACGCGGCAGTTGCTGGGTGTGGCACGCAAGCAGCCGCTGCGTAACGAAACCGTCGCGCTCGACCGCTGGCTGCCTGCGTGCCGCGACCTGTTGCGCGCGTCGCTTGGGGCCAAGGTTTCGCTGGTTATCGATATCGGAGTCGGCATCTGGCCAATGCGGGTGGACGTTGCGGAGCTGGAGCTCGCGCTCATCAATATCGCCGTGAACGCGCGCGACGCCATGCCCAACGGCGGACGCTTCACGGTGCGCGCGACCAACATCACGTTCCGTCACGAGGACGGCTTTCCGCTGACCGGCGACTTCGTCCAGGTGTCGCTGGAGGACACCGGTGTCGGCATGGCGCCCGAGGTGCTCGCGCGCGCCTTCGAACCGCTTTTCACGACCAAGGCAAAGGGCATGGGCACGGGGCTCGGTCTGCCGCAGGTGTTTGCCTTCTGCGAGCGCTCGGGCGGGCTGGCCGCGATCGACAGCGCCGTCGGCGCGGGTACCTCGGTGCGGCTCTATCTGCCGCGCGCGACGGAAGAGCCCATCGCGGACGGGCCGGCCGAAACAGGCACGGAAGACCCTGGCGCATCGCACGGACTGCGCGTGCTGCTCGTCGAGGACAACGAAGAAGTGGCCGCGGGCACCGAAGCGCTGCTGCAGATGATGGGCCACCACGTCACGTGCGTGCTGAATGCGGACATGGCTCTGAGTCTCCTGGAGCAAGCGCGTGCGCAGCACACCCGCAGCGGCGAGCCGTTGCCGTTCGACGTGGTGCTGTCGGACATCCATATGCCGGGCGCGCTGAACGGCATCGACCTGGCGGAGGCCATCCGGGCGTTCGATATCAAGCTGCCGGTGATTCTCGTGACCGGCTACGCGGAAGAGCTCGACCGCGCGCGGCAAGTCAATGTGCGGGTGCTCTCCAAGCCCTTCGACATCGCTCTGCTGGAAAGCCTGTTGCAGGGCATTCAGCGCGAACTCGCGCACGGCGGGCTGGATCCCGCGACGCATCAGGCGCTGTAGCGGGGCGTCTGCGGACCGATTTGCCGTTTCCTTCGCCATTACGCCAGATTGTAAAAATGCGCGACCTCCGGGCCGTCATACGCGCCGGGCCGGCGCTTTTTAGCGCAAGCCCACGGCGGCGGGCGCCGCGCGCGCCGCCTGTCCGGCATGAAGGTTGCGGCGTTCCTTGGGAATGAGGACGGCGCGCCACGCGCTGTCCTACCCCAAAGGGAGACAGCCATGCGACATACCGTGATTGGTCTATTCAACACTTATGTAGATGCCGAATCCGCGCGCGAGACCCTCGTGCAAACCGGTTTCGCTCGCGACACCATCGATTTGCAGGCGAACGCGGAGCCGTCGGTCGGCTCGGCGACTGAAGAAGTGGCCGGTTCCGGCGTGCTTGCCAACATCGAACGCTTTCTCGCAAGTTTGTTTGCTAGTGGCCCGCGCGCGCCGGAGACCGCCCGTTATACGGAAGCGGTGCGCCGCGGCGCGGTGCTCGTGGTGATAGACGCCGCCAGCGAATCGCACGCAGAACTCGCGCGCAACACGCTGACGCGGCTTGGCGCAACGGACATCGGCGAACGCCCGGCCGATTGGAACACGCACACGGCCAGCGAAAGCGCGCGCGAGCATTCGTTGCTGGACGAGCTCGGAATCGGCACCGTCACCACAGCCGCGCCGCGCAGCGCAGAGAGCGGATTCACCGGCGCTGAAGGCCGCGACACGACGACGTCGGCGGGAACGGGAATGGGCGCGACCATGGGTACCGGCGGGCCAGGCACCGCGACCTGGACGTCGCCTCCGGGGGCGGCTGGGACGCCAATGGGAACGGGTGCGAGTACGGGTGCGAGTACTTCTACGTCCGCCGGCACCAGCGCGGCGGCAATGACAAGCGGGACGCCGTCAGCGCCTGCCAGCGGCGTCAGCCCGCCTGCCGCTCCCGGCTCCGGCGCGGCCACGCACGCGGCCGCTGCGGCTGACCCGCTGTACACGGCGCCCCCGCGCAGCACCGACGCCGAACCGTTCGTGCCGCCGCCCATCAGCGAGCGTCCGGCCACCGATCCGCTGAACGAACCCATGCCCGACCCACTAGCCGACGACGCCGGGCGCAGCGCCATTGCCGCAGGTTCGGTGCCGGGATCGGGCGCGGTCATGCAGCCGTCGGAAGTGGTCTCTAGCGCCGCGCAGCCTACGTCCGGCTTGAGCGGGCAGATTCCGAACGAATATCTCGAGTACGAGGAAGACTTCCGCACGCATTACGACGAGCAGTATTCGGCTGACGACTCGCGCTACGAGGACTATGTGCCGGCTTACCGCTACGGTGCCGAGATCGGCCAGGACGTGCGCTACCGCGACAGGGCGTGGGACGACGTTGAACCGGAGGCGCGGCGTCATTGGGAATCGACGGCGGCGGACAGCAGCACGTGGGAGCGCTTCAAGCTCGCCGTGCGCCACGGCTGGGAACGCGTGACGGGACATCATCACGTGTAGAAGCTGGAACAGCCAAGCAGAGCGGCGGCGCGCCGCGACACTTCGCGCCGCGCCGCCGTATTCAACACACCGGTCGGGTGGCGACCGCCGCTGCGGGCAACGGTTAGCCACCGCGCTACCGAGCTGCCGGCCAACCTTCAGGCCGCGGTATGCCGCTTGACCCACGCGACGTAGCGGTCGACGAAACCTTGCAGGAACTTGCGCGTGCCGTCGTTGAGAATTTCGCCCTTCTCGTTGATGACCGCCGGATCGTGCTTGATGAATACCTCGGGCTGGCCTAGCGTCGCGACGTCCAGATAGGCCAGCACATTGCGCAGATGCTGCTGCGCGAGCGCCGAGCCCGTCGCACCGACCGAGGTGCCGATCACCGCGCCCGGCTTGTTGCCCCACGAATTCGCGCCCCACGGACGCGAGCCCCAGTCGAGCGCGTTCTTCAGCACGCCAGGTATCGAGCGGTTGTATTCGGGCGTGACGAACAGCAGACCGTCGGCGGCTTCCACGCGCTGTTTCAGTTGTCTCGCCGGCTCAGGGAAATCGGCGTCGTACTCCTGGCTGTAGAGGGGCAATGAGCCGATATCGATGAACTCGAACGTGAGATCAGGCGGCGCGAGCGATATGACGGCTTGGGCCAATTGACGGTTGAACGACTCGCGGCGCAGGCTGCCGACGACGACTGCGATATGTAGGGCCATGATTCGCTTCCTCGGTGTTAGGCGCTCTAGGCGCGAAGGGTACGAACTGCCCATCATAAGCAAAAGCGCGGCTCCGGTGCTTACCCAGGCGCATCCCTTCGCGCAGAAGTCGATCGCACCGCGGTTCCCACCCGACGCGGTGGATAAATCTCGTCACCGCAAAATTATCCACAGAATTACTGAATAACCTTGTGGATAAGTTGTACTTTTGCCTTGTCAATCAAGCCTGCCGCCGGGCTGTCCCGATTGGAGGCAGCCGGGATTTTGTCTGCGGCTGCCGCCCACCTGGTTTGACGCAAAAATATCGTCCAGATGTGGCAAGGGCGCCGCTGTGGGCGCCCTTGCTGGCTGGCTAACGGCAACGATGGCCAGTTAGTTGCCGAAGAACACGTTGCAGTACGACGCCGGCCCATTGCACTCCGAAGGCGCTGCGGCGTGGGCGGCGCCCGAAGCGGCGGCGAACAGGGCGACGGAAGCGATCAGGACAGAGAGAATGCGTTTCATGGTGCTACTCCTATTCATTGTGGCTGGCGATCGGTTGATCGATGGCCGAAGAATAGCGATTCAGCGTTCCCCTAAAAACAGCCGAGACCGGAAGACTTCTTTTCAGTTTCTGAAATGATGGGGAGGTAGTCGGTGGCGACCAAACGCCTGCGCCGCTGCTGGCGTGCCTTTGCGGGCCGGTGGTTGGCCCGACGCAGCGAGCCACGGTGCGTTTTCAAAGTGCGCAATAATCCATTTCTGTCGGCATGACCTGCTGTCGCTGGGACACGTGCCAAATAGAGCCGGATCTGCCTGAGCCGGGCACGGACAACGGCACCCTTTCTTCTTGAAGAAAAGGTGCCGTACTGTGCGTGGAGCGGAAGCCGTGCCTGCGGAGTTGCGGGCACTGAGGGCGAGGAAGTGTCCGGGCGGACAACTAGCTTAACGCCTGAGGAATGCGCAGCCGCTCTGCAAAGAGCGGCGCTGGGATGTTTGGTGGGCCTCCCGTGAGTCGAACACGGCACCAACGGATTATGCTAACCAGCTACGGCTTTCGCCGCCCCTTTCGGGTTTGTGGTCTGGACTGTCTCTTGTCTTTACGACCTGCCCGTTCAGTCTCTACACGTTCTCTCAAAGAGAGCTTCGCTCGGGATTGCCACGCTGCAAGAACAGCAGAGGTTTCCCCGAATTTGAGCAGTTCTACCAGGGGGCAGAGCTAACTTACCCCAAGGCAACCCATTCACGACTCACCATGCCGAACCGCAAGGTTTAGGTGAGTCTTTGCTAAGTCCGCTGCTCTAACCAAGCATGAGCTAGAGGCCCCGAGAACTCGAAATTCTACCGTATCGACGACGAACAACGAAAGGACCTTTGCAGTCCGCGCCTGTCCGCCGATTGGCCGCCATACTACACGAAAAAGGGGCCTCCGCAATCGCTTCACTGGGGGTGAAACGACCGGGAGGCCCCTTTGGATCGGCTACTGGCAGACGCTAGCTCTCGCAGCGCTGCGAACCGCAACGGGAAACGCGCCGATCAGTTGCCTTCAAGGAAAGACTTCAGCTTGTCCGAACGGCTCGGGTGACGCAGCTTGCGCAACGCCTTCGCCTCGATCTGACGGATCCGCTCGCGCGTCACGTCGAACTGCTTGCCGACTTCCTCGAGTGTGTGATCGGTGCTCATCTCGATACCGAAGCGCATGCGCAAGACCTTCGCCTCACGCGGCGTCAGCGAATCCAGCACGTCCTTCACGACATCGCGCATGCTCGCGTGCAGCGCGGCGTCCGCCGGCGCGACCGTATTCGTGTCTTCGATGAAGTCGCCGAGATGCGAATCGTCGTCGTCGCCGATCGGCGTTTCCATGGAAATCGGCTCTTTCGCGATTTTCATGATCTTGCGGATCTTGTCTTCCGGCATTTCCATCTTCTCGGCCAGCGTTGCCGGATCCGGCTCGAGTCCGGTTTCCTGCAGAATCTGACGCGAGATGCGGTTCATCTTGTTGATCGTCTCGATCATGTGAACCGGAATACGGATCGTGCGCGCCTGGTCCGCGATCGAACGTGTAATGGCCTGGCGAATCCACCACGTGGCGTACGTGGAGAACTTGTAGCCCCGGCGATATTCGAACTTGTCCACCGCCTTCATCAGGCCAATGTTGCCTTCCTGAATCAGGTCGAGGAACTGCAGACCCCGGTTCGTGTACTTCTTCGCGATCGAGATCACAAGACGCAAGTTCGCCTCGGTCATTTCGCGCTTGGCCTGCCGCGCCTTCAGTTCGCCGGCCGCCATCTGACGGTTGGTTTCCTTCAGGTCTTTCAGCGGCAGCACCACACGCGCCTGCAAGTCCAGCAGACGCTGTTGCTGCTCGCGAATGGCCGGAATGTTGCGCGTGAGAATCGCGCTATACGAATGACCTTCGCTGACGATCTTGTCGGCCCATTCGAGGTCGGTTTCGCTGCCCGGGAAACGCGCGATGAATTCCGCACGCGGCATGCCGCACTTGTCGACCACCGTATGCAGAATCTGACGCTCGACCTGGCGCACCTCGTCGACCTGCGCGCGCAACGTGTCGCACAGCCGCTCGACGGTACGCGCGGTGAAGCGAATGGTCATCAGCTCGTTCTGAATGGTTTCCTGCGCCTTCAGGTAGGACTTGGACTTGTAGCCTTCCTTCTCGAACGCGCGGCGCATCTTGTCGAACCACTCGCTGATGAGGGCGAACTTCTCGAGCGACGCACGCTTGAGCGCTTCCATTTGCGCTGCGTTGGCCGTGGCCTGCGCCGTGCCGTCGTCTTCTTCCTCGTCGCCTTCTTCCTCTTCCTCTTCTTCCTCGTCTTCGCTCTCGATGGCTTCCGCCTCCTGCACCGAGAAGCCGTCCGCGTCTTCCGCGTCGGCGTCGATCAGGCCGTCGACCAGTTCGTCGATGCGGACTTCCTCGTTGGCGACGCGCTCGGCCATGGCCAGAATGTCGGCGATCGTGGTCGGACACGCCGAGATGGCCATCACCATGTGCTTCAGACCGTCTTCGATCCGCTTGGCGATTTCGATTTCGCCTTCGCGCGTGAGCAGCTCGACCGTGCCCATTTCACGCATGTACATGCGCACCGGGTCGGTCGTGCGACCGAATTCGGAGTCGACCGTGGACAGCGCGACTTCGGCTTCCTCTTCCACTTCGTCGTCGGACGAAGCGGCGGGCGCGTTGTCGTTCAGCAGCAGCGTTTCCGCGTCGGGCGCCTGCTCGTACACAGCCACGCCCATGTCGTTGAACGTGCTGATAATGCCTTCGATCGCCTCGGTCTCGGTGAAATTGTCCGGCAGGTGATCGTTGATTTCAGCGTACGTGAGGAAGCCGCGCTCCTTGCCGAGCTTGATGAGCGCGCGCAGTTTCGAGCGGCGCTCTTCGAGTTCCTCGACCGTGCCGGGCTGCGACGACGAAAACGCGTCTTTCAGCAGCGCCTTTTCCTTGGCGCGACGGTCGCGAGCCCTGGCCTTTTCCACTTTGCCGGAAGCGGCCACAGGGGTTTCTTCGCTCTGGGTTGCGTCGTCATCGACGGGTACTTCATTCAGCTTTTTCGTCATGGAGTTCGCCGTACCGGCTGTAGTCTCGACTCGCGGCTGGTGGACAACAGCCGGTTGAACCGTGGATACTGGAGTCTCGCGCACTGCCGCATCGTCCTGCGCGACAGCCGCTTCCCTTGCGCTTCTGACACCCGGCCGCCTCTCAGCCGGAGGTGGCACGGCTTGCGCCGACTTCGCCACCGCCTTTGCCACTCCTGTTGACTCCGCTCGCGCGGCCGAAGTGGTCGAGGACTTTCTCCCGGCTGCGGGTGTAACGCTGGCAGAAGACGCTTTTCTGGTGGAAGAAACTAGCTTGGCCGAAGTGACCTTGGCGGTCTGCTCCGTAGAGCGTGGGCCAGTTCTGCTCTTTCCACCTGTCGTCTTTGCCATCGCATCGCCTTTCGCCTTTGCTAGGAAAACCCTTGAAAAACAAACTGCTGGAAACCTTTTATTATACCACCCAGGTTTCCGCCCTTCCGCCTACAAGCCCAGCTGACGCTTCATGTCAGCCCGCTTCCGGTTGAGCTCGGCAAGTTCAGCGAACTCCTCCGGCGTGTGCCGGGATTGCCGCGAAAGCTGCTCGAGACGCTCGCAATAAGCGTCATAACGCATCTTAAGAATTGCCGCTTTCAGTTCCTCTCCGACAATTCGTTCCTGCTCGCGCCGCTCTTCGATAACGGTCGCATCTTCCGGGTCCTTCAGCAACAAATCCCGGACATTTTCATCATAGTCCAGAATTTTGCGAAAGATTTCCTCGAAAGTTGGGGCGTTTGCCCCGTTTCGCAATAGGTCGGAGAGCAACTGGAACTCTGCCGAATCCCCGAGCGCGCGCGCGTGGGTCGTCACTTCCTCGAACAGTTCGCCGTGCCGCGTCACAGTGAGAAGCGCCTGCTCGGCTTCCTCGTCGAGCACCGCGACGGTGCGCGGATACATCACAAGATTGCGCAACGTCTTTTCTTCGATGCCTGTCACGCTGCGCCGGTCCTTGCGCGCGGGCGCCGAGCGCGCGGCCGCCGCGATGCGCGAGTCGACCTCGCAGAGCGCGGCTACCTCGTCGAACGGCACGTCGAGCCGGTCGGCGAACATATGCATGATCTGCGCGCGCAGCGCGTTGGCGGGCAGCGCCTGCAACAGCGGCTTTGCGTCGAAGAGCGCGCGCGCCTTGCCTTCCGGCTGGTCGAGTTCCTTGCCGGCAAGCACTTCGTTCAGCATGAACTGTGACAGCGGCATGGCCCGTTCGACCTGCTCGGCGAACGCCGCGGTGCCGAACTCGCGCACGTAGCTGTCCGGGTCGTGCTCCGCGGGCAGGAACAGGAAGCGGATGGTCCGGTTGTCCGCCGCGTGCGGCAAACAGGCGTCCAGCGCGCGGCGCGCCGCGCGCCGGCCTGCTGAGTCGCCGTCGAAACTGAAGATGACCGTGTCGGTCTGGCGCATCAGTTTCTGCACATGCACCGGCGTGCAGGCCGTGCCGAGCGTGGCGACAGCGTTCTGAAAGCCCAACTGGGCCAGTGCGACCACATCCATATAGCCTTCGACGACCAGCACGTAATGCTGTTCCCGAATCGCGAGGCGCGCCTCGAAAAGGCCGTACAGCTCGCTGCCCTTGTTAAATAGCGGCGTTTCCGGCGAATTCAAATACTTTGGCTCGCCGCCGTCCAGCACACGGCCGCCGAAGCCGATCACCTGCCCCTTCACATTGCGTATGGGGAACATGATCCGCTCGCGAAAGCGGTCGTAGCGGCGGTTCTGACCCTGTCCGTCCGATTTTTCGCTGACGATCACAAGTCCGGATTCGACCAGCGCGTCGTCGCGATAGTTCGGGAAAGCGGCCTCGAGGTTTTGCCAGCCGTCCGGTGCGTAGCCGAGCCCGAAACGCGCCGCGATCTCGCCAGTCAAGCCGCGCTTTTTCAGGTACTGGATGGCCGCGGGCGCGCCGCGCAGTTGCTTGCGGTAGTAGTCGCAGGCTGTCTGCATGACGTCGGAAAGCGCCGTGGTGACAGCCTTGGAAGCCGCCGGTGAATAGCCGCCCGACGCGCCCCCGCCGCCATAGCCGGGCGAAGGCTCGTTGGGCACCGTCAGGCCGACGGACTGCGCGAGCTCGTTGACGGCCTCCGGAAACGAGGCGCCCACGTACTCCATCAGGAAACCGATTGCCGTTCCATGCGCGCCGCAGCCGAAGCAGTGATAGAACTGCTTGGTGGGGCTCACCGTGAACGACGGGCTTTTCTCGTTATGGAACGGGCACAGTCCCATGAAGTTCGCGCCGCCCTTTTTCAACTGCACATACCGACCCACCACGTCGACGATATCGACGCGGTTCAGCAGGTCCTGCAGGAATGACGGAGGAATCACGGTGAATGGCGCTGCCGGTAAGACTCAATTCGCTCAATAGGACTCGGTGGGCTCAACGGCCTCAACGAGGCTCCACGACGCTCGATGCTCGGGGCACGAGCCACAGCGCCGTGCGCTGCCCCCTGCGGCGGCACTCCCATCACAAAGAGCACACACAAGGAGCACACGCTGGCCCGAGCACACGCGTTACTTTGCCAGCGCTGCCTTGACCTGAACGGAAACCGCCGTCATGTCCGCACGGCCGGCGAGCTTCGGTTTCAGCACGCCCATCACCTTGCCCATGTCCTGCGGACCGGCAGCACCGGTTTGCGCGACCGCGGCCTGCACTTCGGCAGCGATTTCCGCGTCCGTCATCTGCTCGGGCATATACGCGGCAAGAATGGCCAGCTCGGCCTTTTCCTTGTCGGCGAGGTCGGTGCGGCCTGCGCTTTCGAACTGGCTGATCGAGTCCTTGCGCTGCTTGATCATCTTGTCGACGACAGCGGTCACCGCGGCGTCGTCGAGAGTCACTCGCTCGTCCACTTCGCGCTGCTTGATCGCGGCGAGCAGCAGCCGGATCGTGCCAAGGCGCTCAGTCTCGCGTGCCCGCATGGCGGCTTTCATGTCGTCGTTGATCCGGTCTTTGAGGCTCATCACTCACCCTGAATGCGTTGAAAGTTGAGAACCGGCCGCGTCGACACACGCATAAGTACACGCAAGAACACGAACACCCGCTTGGGACTGCTTCCTCAAGCGGGTTGGCGCAATGTGCGTAGTGGATGCGACCCTGCCGGCTGGTCTGAAAAGACCTGTTAGGACGGCGGCACGCGTTCTGTGTGCCTTCGCCCGTTGGATGTCGCCGCTCCGTTTGCCCGGAACAGCGGCAACACCAGAATCAGTAGAACTTTTTTGGCAGCATCTGGCTGCGCAGACGCTTGAAATGACGCTTCACCGCGGCCGCCTTCTTGCGCTTGCGCTCAGCCGTAGGCTTTTCGTAAAACTCGCGCGCACGAAGTTCCGTCAGCAAGCCGTTTTTCTCCATGGTGCGCTTGAACCGGCGCATGGCGACTTCAAACGGCTCGTTGTCTTTTACGCGGATGGTCGTCATTTTTCAATAACGGAACTTTGTAAAGGTTCAGGAGTATAGCAGAGCTTTTACACAAAGCCACTGGCCCGTCAAGCCCCACGAACGTACTCGGCGGCCGCCTGGCCGGCCGCCACGCCCGACGCCCAGGCCCACTGGAAATTGTAGCCGCCAAGCCAGCCGGTCACGTCCACTGCCTCGCCGATGAAGTACAGGCCGGGGGCGCGTGCGCTCATCATCGTGGTCGACGAAAGATCGCGCGTGTCCACACCGCCGCGCGTCACTTCGGCCTTGCGATAGCCTTCGGTGCCGTTGGGCGTGAGCGTCCAGCGCGACAGCGCTTCGCCGATGCGCCGCAGCGCCTTGTCCGGCAGATCGGCCACGCGGGCTTCCGCAGGGATCTGGTGGGTTTCCAGCCAGACGTGGGCGAGCCGCTGCGGCACCCATTCCGACAACAGATTCGCAATCTGCCGGCGGGTTCCGCTCTTCGCTTCGAGTAGCGCGGCAACAGCGTCCTGGTTCGGCAGCAGGTTAATGTGGATCGGCTCGCCGGGCTGCCAGTAGCTCGAAATTTGCAGCACGCCCGGTCCGGAAAGGCCGCGGTGCGTGAGCAGCAGGTCTTCTTCGAATTGCGCGCCGGTTTTCTTGTTGCCGGTCGCGAGCCGCACTTCCAGCGACACCCCCGAGAGCGCCGCAAACGGCGCCCAGTCCGCTGCGGCGAAGGTGAGCGGCACCAGTGCCGGGCGCGTGTCGATCAGCTTGTGGCCAAACTGCTTGGCTAGACGAAAGGCAAAGTCAGTGGCGCCAATTTTCGGAATCGACAGGCCGCCGGTCGCTATCACCAGCGCCCGCGCCGTAATTGGCCCGCCATTCGTGTCGAGCATGAAGCGGCCTTCGGCGTCCTGCCTCACCTGCTCCACCGACAGCGGCGTGCGCCAGGCGACGCGCCCCGCGTCGCACTCGCTTTTCAGCACGTTGATGACGGCGTCGCTCGACTCGTTGCAAAAGAGCTGCCCCTTGTGCTTCTCGTGCCAGGTCACGTGATGGCGCCTGAGCAAGGCCATGAAATCGCGCGGCGTGTAGCGCGCCAGCGCCGAGCGGCAAAAATGCGGATTCGCCGACAGATAATTCGCCGGACCCGCATACAGATTCGTGAAGTTGCAGCGCCCGCCGCCCGAGATGCGGATCTTTTCGGCAAGACGCTGCGAGTGATCGATCAGCACCACGTGCCGGCCCAATTGCCCGGCCACGGCCGCGCACATCATGCCGGCCGCGCCTGCGCCGATTACCGCGATATCGAAGGATTCCATGGGGCCGCATTGTACCTGCGCGTCTGCGGCGGCTTGCCTGCGCTGCTATACTTTCAGGCTTACCTTTTCGCGTTTCGGGCTTCTTTGCGAGGCCCGGCAAGCTCACCTCCCATGCTCGTTCTCGGCATCGAAAGCTCCTGTGACGAAACCGGCCTCGCGCTCTACGACACCGAGCGCGGCCTGCTTGCGCACGCGCTTCATTCGCAGATCGCGATGCACCGCGAGTATGGCGGCGTGGTGCCGGAGCTGGCTTCGCGCGACCATATCCGGCGCGCGCTGCCGTTGCTGGAAGAAGTAATGGCGCGTGCGGGCGCGGCGCGCGGCGATATCGACGCCATTGCCTACACGCAAGGCCCCGGGCTCGCGGGCGCGCTGCTGGTGGGCGCGAGCGTCGCGAATTCGCTTGCGATGGCGTGGGACAAGCCGACCATCGGCATTCATCATCTGGAAGGGCACTTGCTCTCGCCGCTGCTCGTCGACGAGCCGCCGCCCTTTCCGTTCGTCGCGTTGCTCGTGTCGGGCGGCCACACGCAACTGATGCGCGTGACCGACGTGGGCGTCTACGAAACGCTCGGCGAAACGCTTGATGATGCCGCCGGCGAAGCCTTCGACAAAACCGCCAAACTGCTGGGCCTCGGCTACCCGGGCGGACCAGAAGTCTCGCGCATGGCCGAGTTCGGCACGCCCGGCGCGGTGGTGCTGCCGCGTCCCATGCTGCACTCCGGCGACCTGGATTTCAGCTTCAGCGGCCTGAAGACCGCGGTGCTGACGCACGCAAAGAAACTCGGCGGCGCGAACATCTGCGAGCAGGCGAAAGCAGACCTCGCGCGGGGTTTCGTCGACGCAGCCGTGGAAGTCCTCGCCACCAAATCGCTTGCGGCGCTCAAGCGTACCGGGCTCAACCGCCTCGTCGTGGCGGGCGGCGTGGGCGCAAACCGGCAGTTGCGCGAGGCGCTTTCCGCAGCGGCCCAGAAGCGCAACTTCTATGTGCATTACCCGGATCTGTCGCTTTGCACGGACAACGGCGCGATGATCGCGCTCGCCGGTGCTTTACGTTTGAAGCGCTGGCCGGAGCAGTCGGGCAAGGATTACGCGTTTACCGTAAAGCCGCGCTGGGATCTGACGTCGCTCGCACGCTGAAGCCTCGCATTGCGCGACGCGCGTTAGGCCGACAAAAAAACCGCTCCTGGAGAGCGGTTTTTTTCGGGGCGTTTGTGACTTACTGCAGATAGGGCAAGCCGAGAAGCCGGATCACAGCACCCGTTTGTCGCGCTCGATCAACGCATACGCGCTGTGGTTGTGAATCGACTCGAAGTTTTCCGCCTCGAGCACATAAGCGACGATGCGTTCGTCCGCATTCAGACGCTGCGCGACATCGCGCACCAGGTCTTCTACAAACTTCGGATTTTCATACGCGCGCTCGGTCACGAATTTCTCGTCGGGCCGCTTAAGCAGGCCCCACAGTTCGCAGGACGCCTCTTCTTCGGCAATGCGAATCAGGTCTTCCACCGAGACTTCGCCGGCCAGTTCGGCATTGATCGTCACATGGGAGCGCTGGTTGTGCGCGCCATATTGCGAGATTTTCTTCGAACACGGGCAGAGGCTCGTGACCGGCACCAGCACTTTAAGGTAAAGACGCGTCGCGCCGTTGCGGGTGTCGCCGGTCAGCGTCACTTCGTAGTCCAGCAGACTTTGCACGCCCGACACCGGCGCGGTCTTGTTCACGAAGTAGGGAAACGACACTTCGATGCGCCCCGCTTCTGCCTCGAGCTTCTCGAGCATAGCGGCGAGCATCGTGCGAAACGTTGCGGCTTCGAGCGGCGCCTTGTGCTCCTCGAGCAGCGCGACAAAGCGCGACATGTGCGTGCCCTTCTGGTCGGCGGGCAGGTGGACATCCAGATTCCAGGTGCCGACCGTCGGCTGCACCTCACCGCTTGCGGTGCGTACCGTCAGCGGATGGCGCACCGCCTTGACGCCCACCCGCTGAATCGGAATCTGGCGGGTATCGGGCGTGCTTTGCACGTCGGGCATCACAAAGGCGGGATTCATCTGATTCATGTTGTTGTCCTTTCAGGAAGACGCTGACGCGCTCCCATGTTCCGCTTCGCAGGCATTCTGGCTGCGGGAAAAACTTGCCCTGATGAACGATCGCACCGCTGCGCGTTCTGGAAGCAAAAGGTTCGGGAGTGCTCTGCGGCTGCGCGAAGCAGAATCCGCAAAGGCAAACGCCGGCCCCTGCCGGCGTTCGATAATGAGCATCAGCCCATCGACTCATGTTCAAGCATTCCGTCGGCCGCCTGGTTCGTCGCGAGACCGGCGCACCGCATACGATCCGCTCACCGGGTTGCCGGAGTAACGTGCCTCATCACCCCGTTCAAGCAACGCAGTTATGCGCCCGGTTGCAACTTGCTCAGGCGACGCGCTTGACCGACGATTGCCCCCCCAGCGCGCCGCTCGACACAAAGCGCTCGCGAATTGACTTCGCGATGCCCGCGGCGTCCAGCCCGCACGCGGCAAGCAGCTTGGCGGGGTCGCCATGATCGATGAAGCGGTCAGGGAGGCCCAATTGTAGTACGGGCCGCATAACCCCACTCTCGAGCAGGGCTTCGACGCATGCCGAGCCCGCGCCGCCCATCACGCAGCCTTCTTCGACGGTGACAATCGCGTCGTGCGTTTCGGCCAGTCGGCGCACGAGGTCTGCATCGAGCGGCTTCACGAAGCGCATGTTCGCCACCGTCGCATCCAGCTCCTCAGCAGCAGCAAGCGACGGCGCGACCATCGTGCCGAACGCGAGAATTGCAATGCGCTTGCCCGCCGGTTGCGAGGTCTCGCGACGCACTTCGCCTTTGCCGATCGGCAGTGCCGCCATTTGCTTGACTGTTGCCACGCCTGTGCCGGCGCCGCGCGGATAGCGCACCGCCGTCGGACAGGACTGCTGCAACGCGGTGTACAGCATCTGACGGCATTCGTTTTCGTCCGACGCGGCCATCACCATCATGTTCGGAATGCAGCGCAGGAACGCGAGGTCATAAGCGCCCGCGTGCGTCGCACCGTCCGCACCGACGAGACCTGCACGGTCGATCGCGAACACCACCGGCAAATTCTGCAGCGCGACGTCGTGAATCAACTGGTCGTAGGCGCGTTGCAGGAACGTCGAGTAGATCGCGACGACCGGCTTCATGCCCTCGGCGGCAAGGCCGCCGGCAAACGTGACCGCGTGCTGCTCGGCAATGCCGACGTCGAAGTAACGGTCCGGAAAGCGCTTCTCGAACTCCACCATGCCCGAGCCTTCGCGCATGGCCGGCGTAATGCCGACTACGCGCGCGTCGAGTTCGGCGGCGTCGCACAGCCACTCGCCGAACACTTGCGTGTAGGTTTTCTTCGACGGCGACACGGCCGGCTTGATGCCTTCAGCCGGATTGAACTTGCCCGGCCCGTGGTACAGCACCGGATCGGCCTCGGCGAGCTTGTAGCCCTGGCCTTTCTTGGTCACCACGTGCAGGAACTGCGGGCCGCGCAGTTCCTTGATGTTTTGCAGCGTGGGAATCAGCGAATCCAGATCGTGGCCGTCTATCGGGCCGATGTAGTTGAAGCCGAATTCCTCGAACAGCGTAGCCGGCACGATCATGCCCTTCGCGTGCTCTTCCAGCTTGCGCGCCAGATCGAGCATGGGCGGCGCGACGCGCAGCACACGCTCCACGCCCGCGCGCGCGGCGGCGTAGAAGCGGCCCGACATCAAACGCGCGAGATGGCGGTTAAGCGCGCCGACCGGCGGCGAGATCGACATGTCGTTGTCGTTCAGGATGACGAGCAGCGGCACGTCGTCTTCAACGCCCGCGTTGTTCATTGCTTCGAACGCCATGCCCGCGGTCATTGCGCCGTCGCCGATAACGGCGATGCCCATGCGGTTGTCGCCCTGCAGCTTGCTCGCGATGGCCATGCCGAGCGCCGCCGAAATCGACGTACTCGAATGCGCGGTGCCGAACGTGTCGTACTCGGATTCGTCGCGCTTCGGGAAGCCCGAGATGCCGCCCAACTGGCGCAGCGTGTGCATCTTGTCGCGGCGGCCCGTCAGGATTTTGTGCGGATACGTCTGATGGCCGACGTCCCACACGATGCGGTCGTGCGGCGTGTCGAACACATAATGCAGAGCAATGGTCAACTCGACCGTGCCGAGGTTGGACGAGAGATGGCCGCCCGTCTGCGACACGCTGTCGAGCACAAAGGCGCGCAACTCGTCGGCAAGCGGTTGCAATTGGCGGCGATCGAGGCGGCGCAGAGCTGCCGGGTCGTCGATGGTTTTCAGCAAGTCGTACATCGTCGTTCCATTGTAGGAAAACTTACGCGCCCGCACTTCATACATGCACCTTGTGGGGACGGTGCGCGGCGGCGGGCTTTCGCGTTCAGCTGACCCGGTTCACCACCAGGTCGGCCAATTCGGCAAGACGCTGCGCGCGCGCACCGAACGGCGCCAGTGCGGCGTGCGCGTCGCTGCGCAACTGCGCGGCGAGCGCGCGCGATGCGTCGAGCCCAATAATCGACACGTAGGTCGGCTTGCCGTCCTTCGCATCTTTACCTGCTGTTTTGCCGAGCGTCGCGGAGTCGGTCGTGACGTCGAGAATATCGTCGACAACCTGAAACGCGAGGCCGACCGCGGCCGAGTACGCGTCGAGCGAACGCATGGCGTTCGCGTCGGGCGCCTCGCCCGCCAGCGCGCCCATGCGCACCGCGGCGCGCAGCAACGCGCCGGTCTTCATGCGGTGCATGGTTTCGAGCTGCGCGCGCGTGAGCGTGTGACCGACGCTCGCCAGGTCGATAGCCTGACCGCCGCACATGCCGACCGACCCGCTCGCGAGCGCCAGCTCGCGAACCAGCGCGGCCTGCTGCGCGGGCGCGAGAACATCCGAAGTCAACGACACGAACGCCTGCGATTGCAACGCGTCGCCGACCAGCAGTGCCGTGGCTTCGTCATACTTGACGTGTACCGTGGGCTTGCCGCGACGCAGTGCGTCGTCGTCCATGCAAGGCATGTCGTCGTGCACGAGCGAATAGACGTGGATCATTTCCAGCGCTGCCGCAGCCGCGTCGAGGCACTCGGCGCGCGCCCCGGTCAGTTCGCCTGCCGCGTGGCACAACAGCGGGCGCACCCGCTTGCCGCCGCCCAGCACCGCGTAACGCATGGCCTCGTGCAACTTCGCCGGCTCCGTGCTTTGAGCGGGCAGATAGTGTTCTAGTGCCGCTTCGACGCGCTCGAGTACCCCGCGCGTCCATTGTTCGAATGTCATAGGTCGTCCCCGCTCTCAGTAGCGGCTGTTCCTGCTGTATTCACGGGCAATGGCCTGAGCGTCTCGCCGTCGAGCACGCGCACCTGCTGCTCGACCTTCTCGAGCTGCTGCTGGCAGAACGCCACCAGAGCCGCGCCGCGCCGATAGGCGCTGAGCGACTCCTCGAGGCTCAGGTTGCCGCTTTCCATGCGCGCAACGAGCCCTTCCAGCTCCGCCTGCGCCGCCTCGTAGTTCTCGGGCAGCGGCGTATTGTCGACGCCCTCGGCCGACGCCGCAGCGGTATCGTTCGACGCGGTCTTCGCCATGAATAGTCGCAAAAATTAAAACAAGTCGGACATTCTACGGCAAAAGCGCCAAATCCGATCTGTCAACCCACCTTCGAACCCCACTGCCCTATGCGGGCGCCCTGTCAGTCTCGCAGAAAAAAATTGATCGGTCTGTGCCGAAAAGACCGAACTTTCCCGACAATTTTGACCCAAATCAGTGACTTAACTGTCCCAAGGAGGGGGAAACAGGTATAATCTCGGGCTCCCTAAATCGAATCTTCGATGGTTGGGTTGTTCACTGCTTTCACGTCTTCATCGGGAGTGGGAATGTCCAATCTGAGCAATGCATTGCAGTTGCGCTCCGTTCACAGCCAACTGCCAGTCACGGCTTACTTTGACGATGCGCTTCTAACGCGCGAAATCGAAACCCTTTTCAAGAAAGGTCCTCGCTACGTCGGGCACGATCTCATGGTGCCGGAAGTGGGGAATTATTTTGCCTTGCCCAGCGAACGCGAGGGGCGGGTACTCGTGCGTAACCAGCAATCGCAAGTCGAACTGCTGTCCAACGTGTGCCGCCATCGTCAGGCCATCATGCTGAACGGCCGCGGCCACACGGAGAACATCGTGTGTCCGCTGCACCGCTGGACATACGACCTCAAAGGTGAATTGCTCGGCGCTCCGCATTTTGCGGACAACCCTTGCCTGAACCTCGGCGCCACCGCACTGCAGAACTGGCAGGGGCTGCTGTTCGAGGCGCAGGGCCGCAACGTCGCGCGCGATCTGGCCAACCTCGGCACCAGGCAACACTTCGACTTCTCGGGCTTCATGTTCGATCATGTCGAGGTGCACGAGTGCAACTACAACTGGAAGACCTTCATCGAGGTCTATCTGGAGGACTACCACGTCGCGCCGTTCCATCCGGGCCTTGGCAGCTTCGTCAATTGCGACGACCTCACGTGGGAGTTCGGCGAGTGGTACAGCGTACAAACGGTCGGCGTGCACAAAGACCTCGAACAGCCGGGCAGCCCCACGTACCGTAAATGGCACGACGAAGTGCTGCGTTTTCGCGGCGGCAATCCGCCCGAGTTCGGCGCTATCTGGATGGTGTACTACCCGGGCATCATGATCGAGTGGTATCCGCACGTGCTGGTCGTGTCATGGCTGATTCCGCGCGGTCCGCAGAAAACCACCAACGTCGTCGAGTTCTATTACCCTGAGGAAATCGCGCTGTTTGAACGCGAGTTCGTCGAAGCGGAGCGTGCCGCCTACATGGAAACGGCTCGCGAAGACGACGAAATTGCAGAGCGCATGGACGCCGGCCGCCGCGCGCTGATGGAACGCGGCGAATCGCAGGTGGGCCCGTACCAGAGCCCCATGGAAGACGGTATGCAGCACTTCCATGAGTTCCTGCGGCGCGAGCTCGGCACCATCTGACCCACAGGTCTCGGGCCGACCTCCGCTGCCCGGCGTCGAACACCGGCGCCGACATGGAAAGACGCGCTTCGGCCGAATGCCGTTCAGTTAAACGACTGAACGGCATTTTTGTTTAGACTAACGAGGTAGCCCGGCCATCCTGCCGCGTCATAAGGCCGCCGGCAACGAAAGCCGCCAATGCCTGCATCGAGGAGACGTCATGCCCCACACTCACTACACCACTTTGATCTCCGCGACCAACCTCGCGGAACGGCTAGCCGATGCGCCGGGCAGCGTGTTCGTGATCGACTGCCGCTTCGATCTGGCCGACCCGGAAGCCGGCGAAAAGGCGTATCTCGCCGGACATCTGCCGGGCGCGCATTATCTGCATCTGGACCGCGATCTGTCGGGGCCGAAGAACGGTACGAACGGGCGCCATCCGTTGCCGGATCGTGCGCGGCTTGTCGAAACGCTCGAATCGCGCGGGCTGAAGCAAGGCCAGCAGGTTGTCGCCTACGACGCGCAAGGCGGCATGTACGCCGCGCGTGCATGGTGGCTGCTGCGCTGGCTCGGCCATGATGCCGTCGCGCTGCTCGACGGCGGACTGCAGGCGTGGGAAGCCGCGCATCAGCCGCTCACGCAGGACGTGCCCCCGCAAAACACCGGCGACTTCAAAGCGGGCGCGCCGCTTTCCGTTACCGTGGACGCGCAGATGGTGGAACGCAATCTCGGCTCGAAGGAACGCGTGGTGGTCGACGCGCGCGCGGCCGACCGCTATCGCGGCGAAAACGAGACGCTGGACCGCGTGGGCGGCCATATTCCGGGCGCACTGAATCGCTTCTTCAAGGACAACCTCACCACCGAAGGCCGCTTCAAGCCGGCCCACACGCTGCGCGAGGAATTTCATGCGCTGCTGGGCGACACCCCGCCCGAACATGTCGTTCTGCAATGCGGCTCCGGCGTGACAGCGTGCGTCAATGCACTGGCAATGGAAGTAGCCGGCCTGCACGGCGCGGCGCTTTACGCGGGCTCATGGAGCGAGTGGAGTTCCGATCCGAAGCGGCCCGTCGCGACCGGACCGAACCCCTAGTCCAACGCCCGGCATTGCCAAAAAGCGCAAGGCCGTTGCCGCCAGCAAGCGGCAACGGCCTTTTCCATGCGGCCACCGCGGCGCATTTCGGCAACTCGCGGTGAAGCGTCAAGCCACTCCATGCTGCTTGAACCAGGCGAGCGTGCGACGCCAACCGTCCTCGGCATCCGCCTTCTTGTAGCTCGGCCGGTAGTCCGCGAAAAACGCATGGCCCGCATCGTCGTACACGACGAATTGCGAGCCGCGTGCGACCTGCGGACCTTGCGCGATTGCCTGCTTCATCTGTTCGAGCGAGTCCTGCGGAATGCTCTGGTCCTGCAAGCCGTACAGGCCTAGCACCGGCGCGCGAAGATCGGCCACGCGGTCGAGCGGATTGGCCGGATTGGTGGGCGTGCGCTCGCCGACCACACGCCCATACCATGCAACCGCTGCTTTCAGCCGGGGCTCGTGTTCGGCATACAGCCAGGCCATGCGGCCGCCCCAGCAGAAACCCGTCACGCCCAGACGCTTCAGATCGCCCCCGTGCTCGCCGGCCCACGCCACGGTCGCATCGAGGTCGGCCAGCGCCTGCTCGTCCGGCACCTTGTTGAGAATCTGCTGGCTGATCTGCTGGATGGTGGGAAGCGCCATCGGGTCGCCCTCGCGAACGAACAGATCCGGCGCGATCGCGAGATAGCCGAGCTTGGCAAAGCGCCGGCAAACGTCGGCGATATGCTCGTGCACGCCGAACGCCTCATGAATCACGATGATCACCGGCAAATGCGTCTTGCCCATAGGCTGTGCGCGGTACGCGGGCACCAGCGTGCCGCCCGAGCGCACCGCAATCTCGCCGGCTTCGAGTCCCTCGGTATCCGTATGGATGGTTTGCGCCGACACCGGCAACACGGCAGCCGCAAAGCCGGTGCCGAGCGCGGCCTTGATGAAGGTGCGTCGATTGAAGGGAACGTGCGGGACCAGGCTGTCGACATCGGGATTCAACATGCGGGCGCTCCTCATGAACGGTGGAGGCAACAGGATACGCCTCGTGCGCGTCCTGTTGCAGAAGCGGGCTGCGCAGGCAGGTGCGGCGCCGTCAGTGCAGCTTGACGCGCGGCAACGTGGTGCGCCGCAGCCAGTGCGCGAAGGTGTCCAGCACCATCCGCGCATAGCCGTGCAGCGCCGCAATATGCAGCCGATACAGCGACATATACATGAAACGTGCGAAGAGACCCTCGATCAGCATGTTGCCGCCGATCACCCCGCCCATCAGATTGCCCACCGCGCTAAAGTGCCCGAGCGACACGAGCGAGCCGAAGTCGCGATACGTGAATTCCGGCAGCGGCCGGTTGTCGAGCCGCGCCGCGAGCGCCTTCAGCAGAAAAGTGGCCTGTTGATGGGCCGCCTGCGCGCGCGGCGGCACGTTCTTCTCGTTGCCCGGCCAGGGGCAAGCGGCGCAATCGCCGAGCGCGAACACGTTGTCGTCAATTTCCGTTTGCAGCGTGCGGCGCACGTTGAGCTGGCCGAGCCGGTTGACCGGCAGGCCGTCCAGTTGGCCGAGAATGGCCGGCGCCCTGATGCCCGCCGCCCACACCGTCAGGTCGGCGCGCACGGTCTTGCCGCTCGCCGTGCGAATGATGCCGGGCGCGACTTCCGCCACTGTCTCGCCCGTCATCAGCTTCACGCCGAGCTTGCCGAGCAGCTCTGCGGTGGCCGTCGAGACGCGCTCCTGCAAAGCCGGCAGAATGCGCGGTCCCGCTTCGATCAGCACAATGCCCACGTCATGCCGCGGATCGAGCTTATGCAATCCATACGCGGACAACACCTGCGCCGTATTGCGCAGTTCCGCTGACAGCTCCACGCCCGTCGCGCCGCCGCCGACAATCGCGACCTGAATGCGCGGCTCGGAAGAAGGCGACGTGCCCGGCCCTGACTCTACCGGCTCGTGCGCCTGATGCTCAGCCCGCATGCAAGCCGCGATCAGGCGCTTGCGAAAACGCTCGGCCTGGCTGACTGTGTCGAGTGCAAGGGAAAATTCCGGCGCGCCTTTCACGCCGAAGAATGCCGTCGTACTGCCGATCGCAATGACCAGCGTGTCGTACTCGAGCACGCGCACGGGCAGCAGTTCGGCGCCGTCGTCGTCCACTACGGGAGCGAGCGTGAGGCGCCTGTTCGCGCGGTCGAGACCCGTGAGTTCACCCTGCTGAAACTCGAAACCATGCCAGCGGGCTTGTGCCGCGTATTCGAGCTCCTGCGTGAACGGGTCCATGCTGCCGGCCGCCACTTCGTGCAACAACGGCTTCCAGATATGAGTCGGATTGCGGTCGACGAGCGTGACCTGCGCCCGCGTTGCGCCCCGGCTCTTGTGACCATAGCGATCGCCCAGCCGGGTTGCCAGTTCCAGCCCGCCCGCACCTCCGCCGACGACGATAAAACGATGCATTGAACTCTCCGTGTTTGCCGATGGGTTGTGCGTCGTAAGCACGCGCGAGCGCGTGCTTCTTTACCGATTGTCCGCGAGTCGCGCGGTTTGTCACAAGCCGCCACAACGCATGTGTGACATGCACACGACGATATCGCGCGCCGTCACACGGCGGTCAATGCGCCTCTTCCCAGTTGAGCCCCGCGCCGACTTCGGCGACGAGCGGCACTTTCAGCGCGGCGACACCGCACATCAACTCGGGCAGACGCTTGCGGACCTCGGGCAATTCTTCGTCGGGTACTTCGAGAATGAGTTCGTCGTGCACCTGCATGATCATGCGCGTGCCGATATTGGAGTCTTCGATCCACTTCTGCACCGCGATCATGGAGAGCTTGATGAGGTCAGCGGCCGTGCCTTGCATTGGCGCGTTGATGGCCGCGCGCTCCGCGGCCTGGCGTCGCGGACCGTTGCCGCCGTTGATTTCGGGCAACCACAGTCGGCGGCCGAACACCGTTTCGACATAGCCTTTGGCTTTCGCGCTCAAACGCGTCTCGTCCATATAGCGGGCGACGCCTGGATAGCGCGCGAAGTAGCGGTCGATATACAGCTTCGCGGCGTCGCGCGTAATGCCGAGATTCGACGCGAGGCCGAACGAGCTCATGCCGTAGATCAGCCCGAAGTTGATGACCTTCGCCACACGCCGTTGGTCGTTCGACACCTCGAGCGGCGTCACGCTGAAAATTTCCGCAGCGGTTGCGCGGTGAATGTCCTCACCCTGCGAGAAGGCGCGCAACAACGATTCGTCGCCGGAAATATGCGCCATGATGCGCAGTTCGATTTGCGAGTAATCCGCGGAGACCAGCTTGTGGCCCGGCGGCGCAATGAAGGCTTCGCGAATGCGGCGCCCCTCGCCCGTGCGCACCGGAATGTTCTGCAGGTTTGGATCGTTCGAAGCAAGACGCCCCGTGACCGCGACGGCCTGCGCGTAGTTGGTGTGCACGCGCCCCGTGCTTACGTTGACCATGCGCGGCAGCTTGTCGGTATAGGTCGACTTCAGCTTGGACAGCCCGCGATGTTCCAGCAGGATCTTGGGCAACGGGTAATCTTCGGCGAGCTTTTGCAGCACTTCTTCGTCGGTGGACGGTGCGCCGCTCGGGGTCTTTTTCACCACAGGCAACTCGAGCTTCTCGAAGAAGATCTGGCCGATCTGTTTCGGAGAACCGAGATTGAATTCGCCACCGGCCAGTTCGTATGCCTTGCTTTCGAGTTCGATCAGCCGCGTGGCGATCTCGTTGCTTTGCTGACGCAGCTTCTCCGCGTCGATCAGCACGCCAGTGCGCTCCATCTTGCGCAGCACGCGCGAGGTCGGCACTTCGATGTCGCGGTAAACATTCTCGAGCGTTTTTTCGGCAGCGAGTTGCGGGTACATCGTTTGATGCAAACGCAACGTGATGTCCGCGTCTTCCGCCGCGTATTCGGCAGCCTTCTCCAGCGCGACTTCGTCGAAGCCGATTTGCTGCGCGCCCTTGCCCGCCACGTCTTCGTACTTGATCGTCTTGACGCCCAGATGGCGCAACGCAAGGTTGTCCATGTCGTGCGGGCGGTGCGATTCGAGCACGTACGATTGCAGCAGCGTGTCGTGCTCGATGCCGCGCATTTCAATGCCGTAATTCGCGAGCACCTGCTCGTCGTACTTCAGATGCTGGCCGACTTTCTTGTGCTGCGGGCTTTCAAGCCACGGCTTGAGCTTCGCGAGCACTTCTTCGCGCGGCAATTGCACGGGCGCGTCGGGACCGCGATGGGCAACCGGCACATAAGCGGCACGCCCCGCTTCAACGGAGAACGACAGACCCACGATCTGCGCGGTCATGGGATCGAGCGAAGTGGTTTCCGTGTCGAACGAAGTCAGCTCAGCCGCGTTGATCCGTTGCAGCCACGCGTCGAATTGTTCCCATGTCTGCACGGTTTCATAGTGACGTTCATGGTCGACGGTGAGCGCCGGCGGCACGTCGGTTTCCGGACCTTCTACCGCGTCGGCAATTTCGACCTCGCGCAGCCAGGTCTTGAAGCCGTGGCGCGTGAACACGTCGCGCAGCTCCTCCCGCGATTCCGGGCGGCTCTGCAAATTCTCCTCGATCGACGTGATGTGTCCGGTCAGATCGCAATTGCGTTCCACCGTAACGAGCTTGCGCGCCATGGGCAGGAAGTCGAGCGCACGTCGCAGATTGTCTCCTACCGCACCTTTGATCTCGCCTGCATGTGCGACGATTCCATCCAGCGACTCGTACTGCGTGAGCCATTTGAGCGCGGTCTTGGGCCCGCATTTCTCGACACCCGGCACGTTGTCGACGGTATCGCCAATCAGCGACAGGTAGTCGACAATGCGCTCCGGGGGCACGCCGAACTTGGCAAGCACGCCGGCACGGTCGAGTTTTTCGTTGGTCATCGTATTGATGAGGGTGACATGATCCGACACGAGCTGCGCCAGATCCTTGTCCCCGGTCGACACGATCACGTTCATGCCACGATTTTCCGCCTCGGTGCTGAGCGTGCCGATCACATCGTCGGCTTCCACGCCGTCGATCATCAGAAGCGGCCAGCCGAGCGCGCGCACGGCCACGTGAATCGGTTCGATCTGCCGCGAGAGGTCGTCCGGCATGGAAGGACGATTCGCCTTGTACTCGGGATACCAGTCATCGCGAAACGTTTTGCCCTTGGCGTCGAACACGCACGCGCTATACTCTGCTGTGACTTCCTTGCGCATGCGCCGCAGCATGTTGATCATCCCGTAGAGCGCACCCGTGGGGCCACCATCGGGCCCGCGCAGATCAGGCATCGCATGGTAGGCCCGGTACAGATAACTCGAACCGTCGACCAATAGCAGGGTCTTACCTTCAAGGCTTCGTTCTTCAGGCATTATGACTAAGAGAAAAGTGATTCCGAGTCTGCGATCACTCGCAGATCAAGAGCGCGCAACGGCAAAAAAAGCCCGCGCATCGTGGCAGATGTTCACGATTATGGCAGAGTTTATCGAGGCGACCGAGTACCTCTCGGAGATTCGCCCGGCTGTCAGCATCTACGGTTCAGCGCGTCTGAAACCGAACTCGCCGTATTACAAACTAGCCACGCAGATTGCGCGCAAGCTCTCGGATGCGGGCTTCGCCGTGATCTCCGGCGGCGGCCCCGGCATCATGGAAGCCGCCAACAAAGGCGCGCATGCAGGCAAGGCGCCTTCGGTCGGGCTGAACATCGAATTGCCGCATGAGCAGTCCGGCAACCAGTGGCAGGACATCTCGCTGCGTTTTCGGCACTTCTTCACGCGCAAGGTTACGTTCGTCAAGAACTCCGACGCCGTGATCGTCATGCCCGGCGGTTTCGGCACGCTCGACGAACTCGCCGAAGTGCTCACGCTGATTCAAACCAAGAAGTCGCGCCACGTGCCGATCATTCTGGTGGGCGCCGAGTTCTGGGAAGGGCTGCTCGCGTGGTTCAAGAATTCGCTCACGCCCATGGGCCTCATCAATCCGACCGACATCGACCTGATGCAGGTGATCGACGATCCGGACCAGGTTCTGGAAGCGGTGCTCAAGTTCTACGAAGACCGCGAAGGTGCGGAGCCGCAGCCCACCAAGTCGGAAGAAGACCGGATGTTCTACCTGTAACGTCCGGGCTGAGCGGCCCTTTTGCTTTCGCGCGCGGCACGGCCAGCACGACCGCGCGAAGTCTCTAGCCGAACGGGCAGCCTTGTGCTGCCCGTTTGCGTTCATACCGGCGCTTGCGTTTGCACGTCGTCGTGCTGATCGCCTTGCGCCTGCAGCCACGCGCAGAATTGCGCGACCAGCGGCGCGCTCGCCACCTCGCGGCGCGCGACCCACCAATAGCCGCGCGCGTCGAGACGCGGCCCGGCAAGCGGCATGACGAGCCGGCCCGACGCAAGCTCATCGGCGACCAGCGGTAGCGGGCCTAGCGCTACGCCGAGCCCATCCACGGCAGCCTGCAAGGCCAGATAGAAGTGATCGAACGACTGCTTTTTGCGGCATTTCGCTGTCACGCCCGCGGCGGATAACCAGTTGCTCCACGCATCCGGCCGCGTGTCCGAATGCAGCAGCACGTGCCGCGCGAGATCGTCCGCGCTTCTGATTGGCGAGCGTTGCAGCAACGCAGGACTGCAGACCGGCACCTCGCTTTCGCCGAGGAAATGGCCGCTCACGCAATTGGGCCAATGTGCGGGGCCGCGCCGCACGGCGACGTCGAAACTGTCCAAGGTCTCGACGGGCGCATTCGAGGTGGCAAGCCGCAGTTCCACATTGGGCACTTTGCGCTGGAATTGATGCAGGCGCGGCAGCAGCCACTTCATCGCGAAAGTGGGCAGCGCATTCACACGCAGCACGTGCACCACGCCCGAGTCGCGCAACTGGTCCGTGGCGTGCGCGATGCTGTCGAACGCAGCCTGTACCGTGGACAGATAGCGGCGGCCGTCGGCCGTCAGCCGCACACGCTTGCCGTGACGCTGGAACACCTGCACGCCGAGCCACGCCTCGAACGCCGCGACCTGCCGGCTGATTGCACCATGAGTCACATGCAGCTCGTTGGCGGCGGCGCTGAAGCTTTCATGACGCGCCGCGGCTTCAAAGGCGCGTAGCGCGGGAAACGGAGGAAGATTGCGAGCCATGCTTGTGATTGTAAGTCACAAAGCCGGGCGCAAAAATCGTTTTGCCGCGCGGCGGTTCGGCGCTAACCTCCTGAGCTTCAATTGGAAGCAAAGCATATGGACCACAACCTCACCTCATTCGACCCGACCGCGGCGCCGAAACCCACGTTACGGGAAATTTTCGGCGGCTTTCTCGGCCTCGGGCTCATTTCGTTTGGCGGCGCATTGCCGCTCGCGCGTCGCGCGCTCGTCGAGCAGCGCCGCTGGCTGAGCGCCGAGGACTTCACCGATCTGCTCGGCCTTTGCCAATTCCTGCCAGGCGGCAATGTGATCAATCTGTCGGTTGCAGTCGGCATGCGTTTTCGCGGCGTGCCGGGCGCGCTTGCCGGCTTGCTCGGGTTGATCGCCGGGCCTTCGCTGGTGGTCATCGGACTGGGCGTCCTGTACGAACGCACGCAGGACGACCCGCATGTGCGTCATCTGTTCGCGGGGCTTGCGGCGGCCGCGGCGGGCCTTCTCATTTCCATGGCGGTGAAGATCGTGCTGCCGCTGCGCAACAAACCCATGGCCGCGCTCATTGCCGCGCTTGGCTTCGTCGCGATTGCGGTCATGCGGTTGCCGCTTTTGCCCACCATGCTGGTACTGACGCCGCTCAGCATCTATCTTGCATCGAGGAGCGCACGATGAACGACACGCTCGTTTCCCTCGCCATCATTTTCAGCCAGCTTTCGCTGCTTGCGTTCGGCGGCGGCAACACGATTCTTCCGGAAATGCAGCGTCAGGTCGTGGAGGTGCATCACTGGATGCCCGCGAGCGAGTTCAGCGCGCTCTTCGCGCTCGCGCAAGCCGCGCCCGGACCCAACCTGATGATCGTGACGCTGATCGGGTGGCACGTGGCCGGCTGGTCTGGCATGCTGGTTACGTCGATTGCGAAGTTCGGACCGTCGTCGATCGTGACGATACTCGCACTGCACGCGTGGGACCGCTTCAAGGACCGGCCGTGGCGACGCTACGCACAATTGGGACTCGTGCCCGTGACGGCGGGCATCGTCGCGGCAAGCGCGGCGTTGATTGCGCAGGCGTCGGATTCAACGGCAATCGCATGGGCGATCACCGCGTTCACAGCAGCTATCGCGTTGAAGACGCGCATTCACCCGCTATGGTTGCTGGCCGCGGGCAGCCTCATCGGGTTGACGGGTTTCGGGCAGTAAGCGAACGGCTCCTGGCGAGCGGCGTCGCGCACTCGTCATCAACGCTTTCGCGGCAGCAGCGCGCGGACCGCGCGCCGCTGCAACCACCGGCTTACTGAAACGCCACTTCAGCGAAACTGCGCAGTTTGCGGCTATGCAACCGATGCAGCCCGTTCTCGCGCAAAAGCTCCATGGCTTTCACGCCGATCTGCAAGTGCTGGTCGACCTGCGCGCGATAGAACTGATCGGCCATGCCCGGCAGTTTCAACTCGCCGTGCAGCGGTTTGTCGGATACGCACAGCAAGGTTCCGTAGGGCACGCGGAAGCGGAATCCGTTTGCGGCAATGGTCGCGCTTTCCATGTCCAGCGCAATCGCGCGGCTTTGCGACAGCCGTTGCACCGGTTCGCGATGATCGCGCAGCTCCCAGTTGCGGTTGTCGACACTGGCCACCGTGCCTGTGCGCATCACGCGTTTCAGTTCGACGCCGTCCAGTTGCGTGACCTGCGCAACCGCGCGCTCCAACGCGACCTGCACTTCGGCGAGCGCCGGAATCGGCACCCACAGCGGCAAATCCGCATCGAGCACGTGATCCTCGCGCACGTAGCCGTGCGCGAGCACATAGTCGCCGAGGCGCTGCGTATTGCGCAACCCTGCGCAGTGGCCGAGCATGATCCACGCATGCGGACGCAGCACGGCGATGTGATCGGTAATGGTCTTCGCGTTGGAGGGCCCCACGCCGATGTTGATCATCGTGATGCCGTTGCCGTCCGCGCGCTTCAGGTGATACGCCGGCATTTGCGGCAGGCGCGGCGGCGCGGTGCCTTCCTGCGCCTGCTCGCCGAGATTCTCGTTGTAGGTCACCACGTCGCCGGGTTCGACAAACGAGGTGTATTCGCTGCGGTAGGCGCGCAGTTCTTCGTCGTCGGTACGGGCCATCATCGTGCGGCCCAGTTTGACGAACTCGTCGATATAGAACTGATAGTTCGTGTACAACACGTAGTTCTGGCAATGCGTGGGCGAGGTCGCCGTGTAGTGCTTCAGCCGATGCAGCGAAAAGTCCACCCGCGCCGCCGTGAACAACGCAAGCGGATGCGGCTCGCCGGCGAGCGGCTCATACGTGCCGTTGACGATGCGGTCGTCGAGCAGCGCGAGGTCCGGCGTGTCGAACACGTCGCGCATCAGGAAGAGGCGCTCGCGATCCAGGTCGCCTTCCAGGTGAATGCCCTCTGCAAACGCAAAGTGAATGGGAATGGGGTGCGTGGAAACGCCGACTTCGATCTTCACATGATGGTTTTTCGCAAGGAGCCGCAACTGCTCGCGATAGTAGTTGCCGAACAGATCGGGCCGCGTGACCGTGGTCTCGAACACGCCGGGCCCTGCGACAAAACCATACGAGCGGCGCGAATCGATATGCGTGTTCACTTCGGTGCACACGCGCACGAACGGATAGCAGGCGCGCACACGGCGCTCGAATAGTTCATTGCGGCGATAGCGTGCAAAGGCGTCGCGCAAAAAGGAGGTGTTCGCTTCGTAAATCGCCGATAGTCGGGTCACGGCTTCGGCGGCGTCGTCGAACGATTCGGTCGGGAAGCTGTTGGCGGGAGTTTGCACCGCGCGTTGATTGGTATCGTTGTTCATCTTCGTTCGCCTCTATTAATGAGACGACATTACCACGGAAGCCGTGATAGCAAAATGACCTTGCCGCGCTCCCCGGCATGCGCCGGCGGGAGGTTCGCACGATGGCGGACGCGTCGCGCGAAAGCAGCGCAAAATAAGGTGATCGCGCCCGTGCCAGAGGTTGGATTTGCTAGAATCGGGGCACCATTCTGGAGAATCACCATGAAGCCGCTCCTTCCCGTCGCCGTTGCACTGGCCCTTGCCTGCGGCAACGCCGCGATGGCTGCCCAGCCTGTCGACGACACGCCGCCCCCGGGCGCACCGCAGTCCGCCAACGAACGCGCCGGGCTGCCCGATCTGGAAAAGATCAACCGGCCGGCCGCGCAGGTCAGCTCGAAGGTCGAGATCAATGTCCCGCGCACGCCGAGCTTCTATGAGCGCAGCGCGAACGGCACTGAAATCACCGAATACCGCGACAAAGGCAAGCCTGTCGAAATCAACGTGCGTTCCAACCTCGGCACGCGCTATCACATGAGCGCGCCGCTCGACACGTCGCCAGCCGTGCGCGATAACGGCCGCGCGAGCACCCGTTTGCCGTCCGTCAATCTGACCTATTGATGCATGGCGGGGCAGGCGCAGCGCCGCTTCGCCGACACGCCCCGCCCCTCGCGTCGCGGGGTGAGCCGCTGTAACCGTTAGAACATCGCTGTTGCCGTGCATCCCGCTGCCGTTTGCGAACCCGCCTGTTCGCGCGTTCGCCGCTGCCTCGACCACCGCACGTATGCTGCTGGCCGCACCGCGCCAGCCCGACGAACCTGATCCGACTTTTCCGCATGGCTGTCTTCACCGCTGTTACCGAATCCCAACTCGCAGACTGGATGCGCCATTACGATCTCGGCGAGGTCGTCGAATTTCGCGGCATTACATCCGGCATCGAGAACAGCAATTTTTTTCTGACGACGACGCGCGGCGAATACGTCCTCACCATTTTTGAAAAGCTCACAGCGGAGCAGCTGCCGTTCTACCTGGATCTGATGCGGCATCTCGCAGCGCACCGCGTGCCGGTGCCCGACCCCATGCCGCGCGAGGACGGCTCGCTGTTCGGCATGCTGCTCGGCAAGCCCGCGGCTATCGTGACGAAACTGGAAGGCGCGCCGGAACTCGCGCCGGGCGTCGAGCACTGTGTCGAAGTCGGGCAAATGCTTGCGCGCATGCACCTGGCCGGGCGCGATTACACGGGCTACCAGCCGAATTTGCGCAGCCTGCCGTGGTGGAAGGAGACGGTGCCGACCATCCTGCCGTTTCTCGAAGGCGAGCAGCGCGAGTTGCTGTCGTCGGAACTTGCGTATCAGGAGGCGTTTTTCGCATCCGCGGATTACGCCGCGCTGCCCGGCGGCCCGTGCCATGCCGACCTGTTCCGCGACAACGCGATGTTCGCGCACGCCGCGCCCGGAACAGGCCACGAAGTGCGCCTCGGCGGCTTCTTCGACTTTTACTTCGCCGGCTGCGACAAGTGGCTGTTCGACGTCGCGGTGACCGTCAACGACTGGTGCGTGGACCTCGCGAGCGGCAAGCTCGATCAGGCGCGCACCGAGGCCATGCTGCGCGCGTATCAGACCGTGCGTCCTTTTACCGTCGAGGAAAATCGCCATTGGGGCGATATGCTGCGGGCGGGCGCATACCGTTTCTGGGTGTCGCGGCTGTATGATTTTCATCTGCCGCGCGCGGCCGAACTGCTCAAACCGCACGATCCCGGCCATTTCGAGCGCATTCTGCGCGAGCGCCTGTCCGGCGTAGCACTTCCAGGCATCCATACCTCATGCAACTGATCGAAGTTCCCGCGAAAGCCGGCTACGTCTGGTTCCGGCAAGGCATCTGGCTGTTCCGCAAGAATCCGCTCGCGTTCCTGACGCTGTTCTTCACCTACCTGCTGGTGATGACGCTGGTCGCGCAAATCCCGTTGATCGGCAGCGTGCTGCCGCTCGCGTTCATTCCGGGCGTCGCCGTCGGCTTCATGGCTGCGTGCCGCGATACGATCGCCGGCAAGCCGGTGTTTCCGACCATCCTCGCAGACGGTTTTCGGTCCTACGGGCCGATGGTCGCGCGCCGGCTTATCGTGCTCGGCGTGTTCTATGTAGTCGCAATGGCGCTGGTGCTGGCGGGCTCCGCGCTCGCCGACGGCGGCATGTTGCTCAAGGTGATGCTGGGCGCGGGCGGCCCGATGGACCCCGAGGCAGTTGCCAACAGCAACATGCCGCTCGGCGTGATCACTGCTTTTGCGTTCTACGTTCCGGTCGCCATGCTGTTCTGGTTCTCGCCCATCCTTGCCGCGTGGCATGACGTGCCGCCTGTCAAGGCGATGTTCTTCAGCATCGTCAGTTGCTGGCGCAATCGCGGCGCGTTTATCGTATTCGGCGCACTGTGGTTTGCCGTGGCAATGACCGTCTCGCTCGGCTTGTCCGCGTTGATGCAGGCGCTTGGCGCCGGCGACTTCGCCTTTGCCGTGCTGATGCCCGCCACGATGATCGTCACGACCATGCTGTATTGCTCGTTCTACGCGACGTACCGCGGCTGCTACGGTGTGCAGACGCCGCAAACGCCCGACCTGCCGACCACGCCCGCGGCCTGATCAGCGTTGTTCGTCGCTCGCTGCATGCGTCGAGCCGGGCGCCTTTCCGTTGCCTGAGTGCGCTGGTGCGCTGAATATCGCGAGCTGGCGCACAGCCATTTGCCGCTCCACCTGCCGATGACACGCGTCCCACATTCGACCGACACCTTCGACACCGGCCTCGTCTGGTTCCGCCGCGACCTGCGCCATACCGACAACGCCGCGCTGTACTACGCGCTCAAGCACTGCGAGCGCGTGTGGTGCGTGTTCGTGTTCGATACCACGATCCTGCAGCCGCTCATCGATAAATGGCAGTCGCGCCATCCCGGCACGCAGGCGCAAGACCGGCGAGTCGAGTTCATTCTTGCTTCGCTGCACGAACTGGACGAAGCGCTGCGCGCGCGAGGCGGTGGCCTCGTCGTCCTGCACGGCGATCCGGTGGACCTCGTGCCGAAACTGGCCGCCGAACTCGAGGTGGATGCGGTGTTCGCAAACCATGACTACGAGCCAGCCGCGATTGAACGCGACGAAGCGGTACGCGAGCGTCTGTCAGGCGCAGGACGCGCCCTCCAGACCTTCAAGGATCAGGTGATTTTCGAGCGCGCGGAACTGCTGACCGGGCAGAACAAGCCGTTTACGGTCTTCACGCCGTACAAGAATGCGTGGCTCAAGCAGTTGACGAGCTTCGATCTGAAGCCGTACCCGGTCGAGACTTACGCTAACCGCCTGGCCCCGTTGCCGCCCCGCCTGAACCGGCAGCTACCCACGCTCGAACAACTCGGCTTCGCGCCGGGCAACCTTGGGGAGTTGGAACTGCCGACCGGCATGAGCGGCGCAAAGCGTCTGCTCGACGACTTTCTGTTGCGAATCGACAGCTACGCCGAGCGGCGCGACTTTCCGGCGGCCAAAGGACCGAGCTACCTGTCGGTGCATTTGCGCTTCGGCACGGTGTCGATCCGCACGCTGGCGCGGCTCGCGCATGAGATGTCGCTGCAGCCGGATGGCCGGGGCGCGGCTACCTGGCTGTCGGAACTTGTGTGGCGGGATTTTTACTTCATGATCCTCGCGCATCACCCGAGGCTCGCAGCCGGCGCCTCGTTCAGGGCAGACTACGACCGGTTGCGCTGGGAGCAAGGGCCAGAGGCGGAGGCCGCGTTTGCGGCCTGGTGCGAAGGCCGCACGGGCTACCCGCTGATCGACGCAGCGATGCTGCAGCTCAATCGCACCGGGTACATGCACAACCGTCTGCGAATGGTGACAGCGAGTTTTCTGGTCAAGGACCTGGGCGTCGACTGGCGGCTCGGCGAACGCTATTTCGCCGAGCAACTGAACGACTACGACTTCGCAGCCAATAACGGCGGCTGGCAATGGGCAGCGTCGACGGGGTGCGATGCGCAGCCTTATTTCCGGATCTTCAATCCCGTCACGCAGTCCGAAAAGTTCGATGCCGAAGGGCGGTTCATCAAACGCTATCTGCCTCAGCTCGCAAAGCTGCCTGCGAAGTGGATTCATGCGCCGTGGCTGGCGGGCGCTCAACGGCTGGCAGAGTACGGGGTGGTGCTAGGCGAAGACTACCCGGCGCCGATTGTGGACCACGCGCAAGCAAGAGCGCGAACATTGGCCCGATTCGGCAAGTGAGCACACGCTCACGTCGATCTTGACAGGCCCGAAGCGCATGCGGCTTCTGAACCCAAGAGCGATAGACGAAAACGCTATCGCCTCGCACCGGCGTCTTTCACTACCGCCGATGCATTAACTGACGCGCAGCTTAGTGCTGGCTCATCCACGACGGCTGACGGAAGTTCGCCTCGCGATCCAGCTTGCGCATGCGGAATTCCAGGTCGTACAGGTCAGTCGCTTCGGCGAGGAACGCGTCAGCGCGTTCTTTGGCGAGTTGCTCCGGCGACTTCGTCAGAAAGAGAAACAGGCGGGTGAGCAAGTACATGGCGAAACCTCGGCAATGAGTTTAGGCGTTAACGCCTAAGGGATAACCCGTATTATAGGGAAAACCCTAGGGCCGCGCCAGCGTTCAATTTAGAGGTGTTGCACAAATGTCACCCGCCGCTCGCGCCCCACGTCACCGCGCGTGCGCGGCGGCTTCGGCCGCGGCGCCTTCGTGCAGGCCCGCGCCCACTCGCCGCTGATGCTTGAAGAACTCCCACACCATTGCGGTGGCGTCGGGGCCCTTCGCGGAGTGGAATGGCACTGCATCGTCGCCGCCGGCCCACGCGTGCGCGAGTCCTTGCACCCGGCAGACGCGCACCACGCGTCGTCCGCCGCGGAAATAATCCCGCATCGTCACGCCGCCTTTGCGTTCCTCGCGCAACTCGCCGGCTTTGCGCGCGCCTTTTGGATCGATCATTCGGTTAAGCCGTAGAAACTGCGTGGCGAGCTGGTCGGCATTGACCGGCGCGACCACATGATCCGCGTCGCCGTGAATGATGATTGCCGGCATCCCCGGATGATGCGCAACGTCGGTCGCCTCGTCGACGAGTTGCACCGGATCGCGCCGCGCGCCGCGTCGCATCACGTCCATCGCGGTAATACCCGAATGGGCTTCGCCAATAGCAGGACCGGAATGCAGCGCGACCGCCGCGAAGCGCTCCGGGAAATGCAGCGCCAGCAACGCCGTCAACCCGGCGCCAGCCGAAATTCCGGCGACATACACGCGCTCGCTGTCAAAACCATGCTGGGCAACGAGCGCATCCACCAGAGAGGCCACCGCGCGCGCCTCCGCGCCGCCGGCGCTTTCGCCCGAGTCGTACCAATGCCAGCAGCGGTGCGAATGCGCGTGCTTGGACTGCTCCGGATAAACGACGGCGAAGCCGTACCGATCCGCCAGCACGTTCATGCGCGTGCCTTGTGCAAATTCGTCGATGGACTGCGTGCAGCCGTGCAGCATCACGACGAGAGGCATGTTTTGCAGTGCATGGCCCGACGGTACGTACAGCGCATAGTGAAGATGGTTGACGAGCCGCCCGGGCGCGGCGGGCGCCGAATGGAACGAGCGCGTCCACGAACCGCTCGCCCACGCCGCCGCCCGTGGACGCACCCGCGATTCCCGCGCCGCCGGGCGCGGCGCCTCGCGCTTGGCCGGAGCACGGACCAAGGCGGACTTCACCGGACGAACCTTGGTGGACGGCTTGCTGGCCGCCGGGCGTACCGGACGCGCGGCGACCCGTTTGGCGGTCTTGTGGGCGTGCTCGGTCTGAATGGCGAGCAGGCGCTTCAGACCGCGAAGCCAGATTTTGGAGAGACTTTTTGCCATCGGCGCAAAAACCTCGCAAAAAGGGACAGGATGGGTGAAAGCGCAGACGCTTCTTGTGCAATGCACAATAACACCATTCCTAACGCTATGCAGAACGCGTCAATCTGCCCCTATTGGCGGGCGTTCGACCTCGTCGCCTGGTCTCGATCCGCTCCAGTTTCACTCGTGAGCGCGCTGTTGCCGACCTAACGCTGCGAATCGAAAAGCTTTTTTATCCGGCGCGAGCGGGCAGCAGGTGCCGTTTATACTGGCGGTTATTCCAGTGCGTCGGCGGATGGCCCCGCTCGCGCGTTGTGATTGCTATCCACAATTCTATGCAGCCCTGAGCGCTTGTCCCGATGCCCGAATTGTCCGACCACCTGTGGTACTCCATCACCAGCCTCGGCGGCGCCGGCATGACGCTGCCGCTCGCGTTCGCCATTGCGCTGTGGCTGGCGGTCGGCTACACGTCGCGCATGGCGGCGGGCTGGCTGCTGCTGCTTGGCGCAGCGATCGGCGTGGTGACGGTAACCAAGCTGGCGTTCCTAGGCTGGGGCGTCGGGGTGCGCGAGCTCGACTTTACGGGCGTCAGCGGCCACGCGATGCTCTCCACGGCGGTCTATCCGGTCGCCCTGTTCCTCATGCTGCTGCGAGCGCATCCAGCCGTTCGCGTGCTGGGCGTCCTGCTCGGCCTCGCCGCCGGCATGGCGGTGGGCGTGTCGCGCGTCGTGCTGAGCGCGCATTCACCGTCAGAAGCCGTCACCGGCTGCCTGGTCGGCGCGCTTGCCGCGCTGCTGTTCGTCCGGATGGCGTGGAAGGCCCAGCCCGAGCGGCTTTCTGTCCTTCCGGTTGCGGTGAGCCTGATGCTGCTCGCGGTGCTCATGCACGGCGTGCACGTGCCGACCCAGCGCTGGGTGACGCATATCGCGCTGAAAGTGTCCGGCCATGACCGGCCGTTCATTCGCGCGAAATGGAAGGCAATCCGCAACGTTCCGCCAGCCACGGCACCTGTCGCGCAGACGCACAACCTGCTCGCACCGCCCGCCTCGTTTCACGCCTGAACCCTTCCCCTGCAACCGGCTGCGTTGTTCGACCAGCGTAATGTCGGTCATGCGAGCGCTATTACCTCGTGTATATTACGATATGCGCTTTGACCACTATTGCGGCACACGCCGCAGTCCACACTTTCATGAAACTGTCCCGCCGTCTGCTGAAACGCACGCTGTTCGTCGCCAGCGCGATTTCCATTGCCTTTAGCGGCCAGGCGCGCGCCGACGAGCTGGTAGTGTCGGCCGCCGCGAGCCTGACCAATGCGTTCAACGCAGTGAGCGAAGCGTTCGAAAAACAGCACGCCGGCACCAAGGTGCTGCTGAACTTCGGCGCGTCGGACGTACTGATGCAGCAGATCGCGAAAGGCGCCCCCGCTGACGTGTTCGCCTCCGCGGACCAGAAAGCGATGGACAAGGCCGTGGCCGAAAAAGTCATCGCGCCGGCCACGCGCAAGGATTTCGCCGCCAACTCGCTGGTGCTGATCGTGCCGGCGGACAGCCGTTTCGCGCCGTCGAGCCTCGCGGACCTGACGTCGTCGAACGTGAAACGGATCGCCTATGGCGATCCTGCCTCGGTGCCGGTCGGCCGCTACACCCAAGGCGCGCTGAAGGCCGCCGGGGTGTGGGATGCCGTCAGCGCGAAAGCGGTACTTGCGGCGAACGTGCGGCAAAGTCTCGACTATGTGTCGCGTGGCGAAGTAGATGCCGGCTTCGTGTTCGGCACCGACGCCGCGATACTTCCGGGGAAGGTGAAAGTGGCGCTCAGTGTGCCGACGCAGGCGCCGATCACCTATCCCATCGCGCAAGTAGAAGGCAGCCGCCACGCGGCCCAGGCGCGGGCGTTTGTGGACTTCGTGCTGTCGCCGGCCGGTCAGGCGGTGCTCGCGAAGTACGGCTTCAAGCCGGCGCACTGAGCCCTCGAATCGATACGACACGATAGGGACTGCGCAACATCATGCAACAAGCCTGGATTCCGCTGATGCTGTCATTGAAGGTGGCGGGCTGGGCGACCGCGCTCAACCTGGTGTTCGGCGTCGCGGCCGGTTTTGGCTTGTCGCGCTGGCGCTCGGGCGCACGCGACGTCGTCGATTCGTTGCTGACGCTGCCGCTCGTCATGCCGCCCACGGTGCTCGGCTACTACCTGCTGGTCCTGCTCGGGCGCCGCGGCGTGATCGGCGCCTGGCTGGACCGCTTCGACATTCAATTGGTGTTCACGTGGCAAGGCGCGGTGATCGCGTCGACGGTGGTCGCTTTCCCGCTTGTGCTGAAGTCCGCCCGCGCCGCCTTCGAAGCCGTCGATCCGCAGCTCGAGCGCGCCGCGCGCACGCTCGGCGTCAGCGAGACAGCGGTGTTCTTTCGCGTGAGCCTGCCGCTGGCCGCGCGCGGCATTCTGGCGGGCGGCCTGTTGGCGTTCGCGCGGGCGCTCGGCGAGTTCGGCGCCACGCTGATGATCGCGGGCAATTTGCCGGGCCGCACGCAGACGCTCTCGGTGGCCGTCTACGCAGCCGTGCAAGCCGGCGACGACAGCACCGCGAACTTCCTCGTGATCGTGACTTCCGTGACGTGCGTCGTCATTCTGCTGCTCGCCGGCCGGCTCGTGCCGCAGCGCACGCTTCTGGTGCCCCGCTGACATGCCGCTTGCCGTCGACATTCGCAAAACCTTCGTGAGCGCCGAGCGCCGCTTCACGCTCGACGTCGCCTTTAACGCGACCAGCCAGCGGGTGGTGCTGTTCGGCCCGTCGGGCGCGGGCAAGAGCCTGACGCTGCAGGCGATTGCCGGCCTGTTGCGCCCCGACGAAGGCACGATCGCGCTGCACGGCAATGCGCTCTTCGACAGCGCGCGCCATGTCGATCTGAAGCCGCAGGCGCGCCAGGTCGCGTATCTGTTCCAGGACTATGCGCTGTTTCCGCATCTGAACGTGCGGCAGAACATCGGCTTCGGTCTGCAGCGCGGCTGGCTGAATCCGCGCGCGCGCCACAGCTCGGCGCAGGTGGATTACTGGCTCGACGCGCTCGAGTTGCGCAATGTCGCGAGCAATTATCCGGTGCAGCTTTCCGGCGGGCAGAAGCAGCGGGTGGCGCTGGCGCGCGCGCTGGTCGCCAGACCGCGACTGCTGTTGCTGGATGAGCCGTTTTCCGCGTTGGACAGCAACTTGCGCCAGCGCATGCGGGCGGAACTCTCGGAGCTGCAAACCCGGCTGGATATCCCGATGGTTTTGATCACGCACGACCCCGACGACGTCGCTGCCTTCGGCGATCAGGTCGTGCAGATCAGCGACGGACGCGTTCGCGAGCATCAGACGTTCAGCGGTTATGTGCGCAGCGCGACCTGATTCGCGCTTTTGTGGGCCTTTATGTCCTCGCGCCCTAGCGCGTTCAGGCTCTCAGCCCCTCACGCCGTCACGGCCTCAAGCCTGACGCCCTCACACCGTCACGCCCTCACGCCCTCACGCCCTCACGTCCTCACGTCCTCACGTCCTCACGTCCTCACGTCCTCACGTCCTCACGTCCTCACGCCCTCAGTCTTTCACACCGAGTATCACGCTCGATGCCTTAAAAACCGCGACAGCGCTCGCGCCTTCCGCAAGCGCGAGCGCATCGGCGCTCTGGTTGGTGATCACCGCAGTGATCACCGCGCCGCCTTCAAGCGCAAGCGACACCTCCGCATTGACCGCGCCGCGCTTCGCGCTTTGCACTGTGCCGCGCAATTGATTGCGGGCCGACAGGTGCAAGGGCGCGCCGCTTTCGCCGGCCACCACCAACACCACCCACGACGCCTTGATCAACGCGAACGCCGCCGCGCCCTCGGCAAGACCGAGCGCCTCGGTGCTCTCGTGCGTGAGCACGGCGACGATCGTATGGCCGCCTGGCAGCGTCAGCGAGACTTCGTCGTTGATAGCGCCCCGCGTGATGCGCGAGACCGTGCCGTAAAGCTGATTGCGCGCGCTAGTCTTCACACCGATGCGGCCGATCAGATCCCAGTCGGTCGCGAAACCCTCGATTGCCGCGCCCGCACGCTCCAGAAAGCGCCGATGCTCGCGCTCCACCGCGCGAAACGTTTCGATCAGCTTGAGCGCGCGCGGCGTCAGCGTGGTGCCGCCGCCGCCCTTGCCGCCGGTCAGCCGCACGACGAGCGGCTCGCCGGCAAGATTGTTCATCGCGTCGACGGCGTCCCACGCACCCTTGTAGCTCATGCCGACCGCCTTGGCCGCGCTGGTGATGGAACCGGTCTCGCCGATGGCGGCAAGCAGCGCGATCCGCGACGCGCCGCCGAGCGTGTTGTTGCCCGCCTGGAACCACACGGACCCGCCGATTTCGAGCGGCTCGTGCGAAGAATCGTTGCTGTCTGAAGCCATGACGCGCGCGCTCGGCTAATGAAGGATCGAGGAGAGCGAACCATTATAGCGACCGGCCCCCGGCCCACGGAAAGGCAGGCTGGCGGTCGCTCGCCGGGGCTATGACTGGAAGACGAAGCGCCGCTCAGAGCGCGTAGTGCGCGATCCCATTGCCGAACGACCAGTTCTCCTTAAGCACCTCGACAAGATTGATGAGCACGTCCTCCCGTCGCAAGCCGGGCGACGCGTGCAACTCGTCCACCATGCGTTGGTAGAGCGCCTTCTTCTGCTCGAGCGTGCGCGTGTTGCTCACGGTGATTTGAATCATGACGAGATCGTCGGTCCGCGCTACGTTCAGGTACTGGCTGTCGTACACGAAATTGGCGGCGTCGTGCTCGGTGATCAGCATGAAAACGTCGTCCTTAGGCACATTGAAGGTGGCGACTAGAGCGCGCTGAAGGCTGTCCGTGAGCGCCTTGCGGTATTCGACGGGTTTGCCGGCGCGTAAAGCGATGCGAGTCATTGGCATGAGGTTTCTCCTGAAGGGGTGAATGCATGCACACAGCGTAGGCGCCCTCAGCCATAATGAACAGACATGTCTCGCTATTTCATCTATGTTGGATTGAAATGAAAGTTCTTGATCTCGATGCCGTCCGCGCGTTCGTGCTGGTTGCGGACCTGTGCAGCTTCACGCGTGCAGCCGACGCGCTGGACACCACACAATCGGCCGTCAGCCTGAAACTCAAGCGGCTGGAAGCGCACCTCGGCAAGCAGTTGCTGGAACGCACGCCGCGGGTGGTGCGCCTTTCCGTCGACGGCAAGGCGTTTCTCGGCGCCGCGCGTGAGCTGCTGACTGCGCACGAGCGGGCTCTGGGAGCGCTGTCGGTGGAACGTCGGAAACTGGCGCTCGGCCTGAGCGAGCACGTCGCCGGACCCGAGCTGCCGCACTTGCTGGCGCGCCTGGGTGCACACGATCCGGCGCTGGTGGTTGAACTGCACCTGGGCACGTCCGCCGCATTGCTGGCTCAATTCGACGAACGCCGGCTGGACGCAGCAATCGTGCGCGACAGTGCGGACGCGCCCCCGCGCGCGGACGCCCAGGTGCTGTTTACCGAACCGCTCGGCTGGCTCGCAACGCCGACGTGGCTGCCGCGTGTCGGCGAACCGCTGGCGCTCGCGTTGTTGAGTCCGCCGTGCAATGTGCGCGACACGGCTTTGCGGACACTGGCCGATGCGTCGATAGCATGGCAGGAGGTATTTGTCGGCGGCGGGGTAGCGGCCGTGGGCGCCGCGACAGCGGCCGGGCTCGCGGTGTCGCCGCTCGCGCGCAGAGTGGCGCCACGCGGTTTGATCGATGTCGGCGCGCGGTTGGGCTTGCCGTCGTTGCCGGAATCACGGGTGACGCTGCACTCGCGCGTGCGCGACGAGCGTTCGAAGGAGACGCTGCGGCTGGTGGCCAACGGGTTGGCGGGTGGATGACTGGGGGCGAATGCGCCTGGTGACGCCGGTGTGCCGCTGACGCTCGCCGCAACACTCACCGCTACACCTCACCGCCCGCGTTGGCCGTCCGCCCTCGCTCAGTGCAGGATTGGCGGCAGCGATCCGCTGCGCGCGGTCGCCGGATCTGCCGCGGCGTCCGTCTGATCCGCACCGGCGCTGACCGGTTGCGGGTGCGGCTTCGGCTGCGCGGCAGCCGGTTGCGCAACTTGTGACTCGCGCGCCGGGCCCTTCGCCGTCGCGGCGCCCTTCGGTGCGTCACGATGCACCGCATGACCTCGCGCAGTATCGGCATGCACGGCCCTGGCCTCGCCCGACTTCGTCCGGACGATCTGCGCGTGGGGTTTCCTGGCCGGCTCAACTCGCGCACCGTCTCGCTTCGCATGACCGCCGACTATGGCCGCCGTCCTTTTAACGCTCGCCCCCGCGCCGTGCCGCACGCCATCGTGCGCGGCCGGCGTCGCCTTGGCGACATCACCGGCATGCTTGCCGGACTTCCTCGTTGCCGGCTTTATCGTCGGCTTGGTTGGCGGCTTTCCCGCCTGATGCTTCGTCGCGCCGTGCCTGGCATGCGTGCCGGCCTCGGGCGGATTCCACACTTCGGCGTAACCGTTTGCCACGGCCGCGCCGGCTACGCACCACGCCCCTATCGCCGTTGCTACTGCTCGAAACCACATCTGCTGCACTCCCAAAATCGCTGCCTGCTGGCGAGCCGGGATTATATTCCCTTGCAAAAATCCGAAATTGGACTAGCATAGGCAATAAGTACATATCAGGACTTACCCCATCATGGCTCCCGCCGCCCGCGCCGCCCAAGCTGAAGCGCCGATTCGTCGACCGTCTTCAGAGCCCTCGTTTGCGGAAATGTCCGCAGCGGGTTTGCGCGCATTCTTCAATATCGCGCGAGACTGGGACTTGAGCGCGGACGAGCAGATCGTCCTGCTCGGCTCGCCCGGCCGCTCCACTTACTTCAAATGGAAGTCGGCGCCGGAAACGGCACGCCTTGGCCGCGACACGCTGGAGCGTCTGTCGCTGCTGCTCGGCATCTACAAGGCGCTGCAAATTCTCCTGCCGCAACCCAGCGCCGCGGACAGCTGGATCAAACGTCCCAACAGCGCGCCGCCGTTCGGCGGCCGGCGCGCATTGGACCGCATGCTGGCCGGCAACATTAGCGATCTGGTCGCGGTGCGCCAGTATCTCGACGCAATGCGGGGCGGCTGGGCGTGACACAACCGCATTGGCAGGACCGCTGGCGCAGCGCGCCGCTGGACTGGTCGCCCGCGTACCGCGTCATTCCCACGCGCTTTCCGGCCGTCAATCTGTTCGATCGGGTTGCCTCGGCGGAAGATTTCGACGCGCTCTACGCGCTCGAAGCCATGACCAACGACAGGCTGCGCACCGAAGTCGGCGACCTCGATCTCGTGCCGCGCGAAGAACGCCGCTTCGGGCCAGGCTATGGGCCGATCATGGCCGCGCTCACGCATCTGAATCCGCTTGGCAGCCGCTTTTCCGACGGCACCTACGGCGTGTTCTATTGCGCCCGTTCGCGCGCAACGGCCATCGCCGAAACGCGCTATCACACGGGCAAGTTCATGGAAGCCACAGCCGAGCCGCCCATGCGACAGCAAATGCGTCTGTACACGGTGGTGGCGCAAGGAGAGGTGGTAGACCTGCGCGGCGATCAGCAACTGGACCTCGCAGTGCTTTCGCCGGACGACTATCTCGCCGGCCAGTCGCTCGGACGGGCGGTGCGCGAAGCCGGGGCGCCAGGCATTGCGTATCCGTCGGTGCGCGACCCCGAGGGCGAATGCCTCGCGGCATTCAGGACCACGCTGCTGCGCGACTGCCATCACGCGGCGTACCTCGAGTACAACTGGAACGGCACGAGTGTGGACATGGTGTTCGAACTGAGCCAGGTCGGCTGACAGCGCGTCGAACAGCGCGCATCGACGCCGCGCGCAATCGGTCTGGCGCCGCTCAGGGCAGCGCCAGTGCTGCCGCGCCTTCCGCGCGCGCTTCTTCGACGGAAATGGACCAGCGCCGCAGCGCCCTCGGTTCGACGAGAGTGAGTCTGCCGCCAGGCCCGAACGCGCCGGTGTCGATGAACACCTGCGAGCCGACCTGCTTGATGTCGCGCATCGGCGTATGGCCGCAGTAAGTGAGCGACAAACCGCGTTGCCGTTGCGGGTCGCCATTACCCATTGCCAGTTCGCGTCCCCACAGCATTTGCTGACGCGTTTCGGCGGAGAAATTGCCGGCGTCGAGTTCAGCATCTGTACCGAAGAATTCGGCGTGCAGAACATTGAAGCGCTCCTGCCCACTGCCCACTACGCGCGCAAGCGGCAACGTGCGCAGCCGCTCCGCGTAGCGGCGCAGGCTCTCGTCGGGCAAGTTGGCCGCCCAAGCGCCGCCAATGCCATACCACCACTGACGCCGCAAGCGGCCCTCCGCAACCGCGCACAGCGCGTCTTCATGATTGCCGAGCACCGCGAAAAACCACGGCTTGTCGAGCAGCGCGAGCGCCTGCTCGGAGTGCTCGCCACGATCCACCAGATCGCCGACTGAAAACAGCCGGTCGCAAGCCGGGTCGAACGAAACGAGGCGCAGCAGGTAGCGCAATGCATCGACACAACCGTGCAAGTCGCCGACTACGAAGTCGCGGCCGCTCCGGTTGGCCGGGTGATGTTGAACAGAGGTATCGAGTACGGAAGCCATAAGCTCATCATAATGCGCAATGCGGGATGCGTATGCGCGCTGCCTCTCGTAGCGCGGCAACAGAAGGCGAAAAGTTGACATGGAATCACGCGAAAAACCCATGTTTGCGGGCAAATCTTGCCGCAAACCGTCACCGTGAAGGCGCGTCCTTGCTGGCTTCGCGGGTCTGCCAAGCCAGCGTTCCTGCGGATGCGCCGCCTGTGCGTGCACGCACCGATAAGCGGATTCGACGTAGAAACGCCACCGAAAGTTGCGCCGGCGAACACGTGCGCCTGCAATCGACCTTCAATTGAAAGGCATTGGCAAGGCCATTGCGGAACACTGTGCGTGTGCTGCGCCGCTCGAAGATAGTGCACCGCGGGTGCGTCCCGGGTGCGCCCTAAGTGCGCCTCAAGTGCGCCGCGCACCCATAAAATCTGCGACACCTCGGCGTCTCATCTATTTCATGTTCACAAAATACTATCCGCAAACGCTTCGCAACCGTCCACGCATGCTGATCGCGCTTGCTCTGGGCGTCGTCGCCGCGGTGTTGATGCCGCAGCACATGCGGCCGATGGTCCGTGTACTGGTCGGCTGGGACACCGCGGTGTGGAGTTATCTGGTGTTGATCTGGGCGCACATGGTCGCCGCGGACGAACACCGCGTGCGCGATTCGGCGCGCCGCGACGACGAGAACGCGGGCGTCGTGCTGTTCGTGATCTGCGTCGCCACGATCGCGAGCATTGCCGCGATCGTGCTCGAACTTGCGTCGGCCAAGGGCACGGCAGGGGCCTCGACCGTGTGGCATTACACGCTGACCGGACTGACGCTGATCGGCGCGTGGTTCATGATTCCCACCATTTTCACGTTGCACTACGCGCGGCTCTACTACGACACCGGCGTGCAGGAAACGCCGCTGCTCTTTCCCGATCAATCGCTGACGCCGGACTATTGGGACTTTCTGTACTTCTCGTTCACGATAGCTGTCGCGTCGCAGACGTCCGATGTGGTGCTGCGCTCGCGCACCATTCGCCGCGCCGCGCTCGCACAATCCATTCTTTCCTTTTATTTCAACGTCGCGGTGCTCGGCTTGTGCGTGAACATCGCGGCCGGCCTGCTCGGCTCGTAATGTCGTATCGTTGCGCGGCCCGCATGCAGCGCCGCGCTCTCTGACAACGGCCCCTCGTCCCGCCGCGTCGCGTGTAAAACGCGGACCAACGCCGCCCGTTTTACACGGGCTCGGGCCCTCCAGCGGCTGCCCACGCCGCCGCGCGCCACAACGCTTCCTTGAGAACACTCGCTGCTCCGAGCGCCGCCGCGCCCGCCTCACGGGCACAGCCTTTGCTGACTTCCGCAAACGTTCTGACCGGCTCGTGCCGCGACGCCTGGCGGCGAGGCACCCGTAACTGGCCAGCGGCGTGACGATCTTTGCACTACATTGACCAAGTACGCGCCGTCAGTCTACGGATCGCGCGGCAGCCGGCTCTGGAAGCCCAATGAGCGCTGTGATCGCATGCCAATTGCATCCACACCGCAGCAGGACAAATCTGGAAACGACCGATGGAACCTCCAAACGGGTACGCGCCGCGGATCTATTTTTTTCATTCACCTCTGGTCGGTCCGCTTGACGCGTGGCCTGCGCAGTTCGCTCACGCGGCCGCGCTCGGCTTCGATCACGCGCTGATCGGCAGCCTTTTCGAGCCAGGCCGGGCAAGCCACGGCCAGGTCGTCGGCAACCACGCGCGCCTGCACCCGGCGTTCGAAGCGCAAGGTTCCGGCGGCGACGCAATCCGCACACTCGCGGACGAGGCGCGTCGACATGGCCTGACCTTGTTGGCCGATCTGGTGATCGACCGCGTCGCCGCCGACGGTGCGCTCTACGCCGAACACGCAGACTGGTTTCATCCGCTGGAGCGGGAAGAGGCACGTCTCGACCCGCGTCATGTCCATCGCGAGGACAACGTCGCTTACGCGAACTTCACCGATGCGGGTACGTGTGCCGCGCTCGCCGACTGGTGGACGCGCCAGCTTCTCGCGCTCGCCGAGGCCGGCATTGGCGGCTTCCGTTTCGATTCGCCGCATCGTGTGCCCGCAGAAGTCTGGCGGCAGTTGCGCGACGCCGTGCGCGCTGCTCATCCCGACGTGCGCTTTCTCGCCGCAACGCCTGGCCTCGCGCGCGGCGATCTGTCCGGGCTCGAAGGCGCGGGCTTCGACAGCGTGTTCTCGTCGGTGCGCTGGTGGGACTATCGCGCAAGCTGGATGGTCGAAGAGCACGCCGCGCTCGCGCGCATAGGCGGACCGATTGCATTTCCCGAAGCGCCGTACGGTACGCGGCTCGCCGCCGAGTTGAGCGACCCGCATGATGCGAGCGTGGTTGAGCGCGCTTATCGGCGCGCACTGTTCACGGCGGCCGCCGTCGGCACCGGCTGGATGATGCCGATGGGTTTCGAATACGGCGTGAGCGAACCCATGTCGCAAACGCGAGGCGACGCGTCGCAATTCGCGCTCGCTTGCCAGGCGAAGCGCTTCGACCTGTCGCAATCCATCTCCCTCGCCAACGACCTCGCGCGCCACACGAAGGCGCTGCAGGTGAACGGCGAGCTGCGTCCGTTGAGCGGGCCAGGTGCGCCGGCCGCTGTGCTGCTGCGCGCCGACCAACCCGACATGCGGGACGCCGGCCAGGCGGTGCTGATCGCCATCAATCCCGAACTCAGTGCGGCGGTTCGTGTGGATCCGGCGCGCTTTCTTGCCGGCGTGCCCGGCAATTTCACGCGCTTCATTCCGCTCGACGCACGCGGCGGTGCGTCGCCCGCGGCATTGGAACCGTTCACGCTCGCCCCCGGCGCCGTGCGTCTCTTCCAGGCCGTCACGGAAAAGCCGATTTGTCTCGCACCGCCCATCGACAAAGCGAACAGCAAGCGCAGCGGCCGCAAGACAGTGCTCGAAGCGATCAACGCGCCGCGCGTCGCGATTGAAAGCGTCATGCCTTCCGTGGACAACGGCCGCTTCGCCGCTAAGCGCAGCGTCGGCGAACGCGCGGAGATCAGCGCCGCGATTTTCGCCGAGGGTCACGACAAGATTGCAGCCGCGGTGCTGTGGCGCGCCGCGGACGAGAACACCTGGCACGAAGTACTGATGAGCCCGGCACAACCGGCCGGCCTCGACATCTGGAAGGCGCGCATTCCGCTCGAACGCATGGGCCGTCACGAGTTCACGGTGATCGCCTGGCGCGACGACTTTGCTTCGCTCGTCGAGCACGTCGAGAAGAAGCTGAAGGCCGGGCAGACAGTCGAGATCGAACTCGACGAAGCCGCGCACCTGTTCGCGCTCGTGCTCGCCGAAGTGGAAACAGCGGAAGGCGCGGACAAAGAGCCGCTCGAACACATCGTCACGCAGTTCAAGAAGGCCGACGACGACCAAGCCAGGCTCAAGCTGCTGCTCGACCCGGCCACCGCGAAGGCGATGACCGCCGCGCGACATCGTCCGTTCCTGAGCCGCGATCCGGTGACCTACAAGATTGACGCCGAACGCACTGCCGCGCGTTTTGCGAGTTGGTACGAGATCTTCCCGCGTTCCATGAGCGACGACGAATCGCGCCACGGCACCTTCGCCGACGTCACCAGGAAGCTGCCGCGCATTCGCGACATGGGCTTCGACGTGCTGTACTTTCCGCCGATTCATCCGATCGGCCTGAGCAATCGCAAGGGGCGCAACAACACGCTCAATGCGCAGCCCGGCGACGTCGGCAGCCCGTATGCGATCGGCGCGGCCGAAGGCGGCCATACGGCCGTGCATCCGCAACTGGGCACGCTCGATGACTTCAAGGCGATGCTCGCCGCCGCGCATGCGCACGGCCTTGAAATCGCGCTGGACTTCGCAATTCAATGTTCGCCGGATCATCCGTGGTTGAAGGAGCATCCGACATGGTTCGCCTGGCGCCCCGACGGCACCTTGCGTTACGCGGAAAACCCGCCCAAGAAGTACCAGGACATCGTCAACCCTGACTTCTACGCGCACGACGCAAAGCCCGACTTGTGGCTCGCGTTGCGCGACGTGATCCTGTTCTGGATCGAGGCGGGCGTGCATATCTTCCGCGTCGACAATCCGCACACGAAGCCTTTGCCGTTCTGGGAGTGGATGATCAACGACGTGCGCTCGCGCTATCCGGACACCATCTTCCTTGCCGAGGCATTCACCCGGCCGCGCATGATGAACCGACTCGGCAAGATCGGCTTCTCGCAGTCGTACACATACTTCACGTGGCGCGAGTCGAAGCGCGATTTCATCGAGTATCTGACCGACCTCACGCAGACCGGCGCACGCGATTTCTACCGGCCGAACTTCTTCGTGAATACGCCGGACATCAATCCGCGCCATCTGCAATCGCAGGGACGTACCGGCTTTCTGATTCGCGCGGCGCTCGCTTCCACGCTCGCCGGCCTGTGGGGCGTGTATAGCGGCTTCGAGCTTTGCGAGGCTGCGGCGTTGCCGAACAGCGAGGAATACCTCGACTCCGAGAAGTATCAGTTGCGCGCGTGGGACTGGAACCGGCCCGGCAACATCATGGCCGAGATCACCGCGTTGAATCGCATTCGCCGCGCGAATCCCGCGCTGCAAACGCACCTCGGTCTCACGTTCCTGCCTGCACACAACGAGAACATTCTGTTCTTCGAGAAGGCGACCGAAGCGCGCGACAACGTGATTCTGGTCGCCGTCAATCTCGACCCGTTCAACGAGCAAGGCGCGGATATCGAGTTGTCGTGGGAGACCTTCCAGAAATGGAGTCTGCACGATCACGGCGTACTCGAAGTCACCGACCAGATGACCGGCGCGCGTTTTGACTGGCACGGCCGCTGGCAGCATGTGCGGCTCGGGCCGGGCCAGCCGTTTTCGATCTGGCGCATTGCGCCGCTCGGCGGCCTGCCCGCCGAGCGCCCCGACGAAGCCGACAGCGATTCGACCAGCGCCCTTCACGCAGACGCTGGCAACCCTACCCCGACGGAAGGTGCGATATGAAGCGTGACGATCCCTCCCAGACCACGACGCAAGCGCCGGTGGGCAACGCCCCCGGCAACACGGCGAAGCCGCGCACGAAGCGGCGCGGCAAGCCCACGGCGCTCGCCGACGATCCGCTCTGGTACAAAGACGCGATCATCTATCAGGTGCACATCAAGTCGTTCTTCGATGCGAATAACGACGGCGTAGGCGACTTTCCCGGCCTCATCGCGAAGCTCGACTACATTGCCGAACTCGGCGTGAACGCGATCTGGCTGCTGCCGTTCTATCCGTCGCCGCGCCGCGACGACGGCTACGACATTGCCGACTACCGCAACGTGCACCCGGACTACGGTCAGCTTTCCGACGTCAAACGCTTCATTCAGGAAGCGCACGCGCGCGGCATTCGCGTGATTACCGAACTGGTGATCAACCACACGTCGGATCAACACCCGTGGTTCCAGCGCGCGCGCCGCGCAAAGCCCGGGTCCAATCACCGCAACTTCTATGTGTGGTCCGACACGGATCAGAAGTACCCGGAAACGCGCATTATCTTTATCGACTCCGAGCCGTCGAACTGGACGCACGATCCGGTGGCGGGCGCGTACTACTGGCACCGCTTCTATTCGCACCAGCCCGACCTGAACTTCGACAATCCCGCGGTGCTGCGCGAAGTGCTGCAAATCATGCGCTTCTGGCTCGACATGGGCATTGACGGGCTGCGGCTCGACGCGGTGCCGTATCTGGTCGAACGCGAAGGCACCAACAACGAAAATCTGCCGGAAACGCACGCCATCCTGAAGAAGATCCGCGCGACCATCGACGCCGAGTACCCGAACCGCATGCTGCTCGCCGAGGCGAACCAGTGGCCGGAAGACGTGAAGGAATACTTCGGCGACGAAGACGAATGCCACATGGCATTTCACTTTCCGCTGATGCCGCGCATCTACATGTCGATTGCAAGCGAGGACCGCTTTCCGATTACCGACATCATGCGGCAAACGCCGGACCTGGCGGCGTCGAATCAATGGGCGATCTTCCTGCGCAACCACGACGAGCTCACGCTCGAAATGGTCACGGACTCCGAGCGCGATTACTTGTGGAACACCTACGCGAGCGACCGCCGCGCGCGCCTGAATCTCGGCATTCGCCGTCGTCTCGCGCCGCTCATGGAGCGCGACCGCCGCCGTATCGAGTTGATCAATTCGCTGCTGCTGTCGATGCCGGGCACGCCCGTGATCTATTACGGCGACGAACTCGGCATGGGCGACAACATTCACCTGGGCGACCGCGACGGCGTGCGCACGCCAATGCAGTGGTCGTCGGATAGAAACGGTGGTTTCTCGCGCGCCGATCCTGAGCAACTGGTGCTGCCGCCGGTCATGGGATCGCTTTACGGATTCGACGCGGTCAACGTCGAAGCGCAGAGCCGCGATCCGCATTCGCTGCTCAACTGGACCCGGCGCATGCTGGCCACGCGCCGCGCGAAACAAACCTTCGGGCGCGGCACCATCCGTTTCCTGAAACCGGAAAACCGCAAGATTCTCGCGTATCTGCGCGAGATGCCCGGCGAGCCGCCCATTCTGTGCGTGGCCAATCTGTCGCGCGCGCCGCAGGCGGTGGAGCTCGACCTGTCCGAATTCAACGGCGCGGTGCCGATTGAAATGACCGCCGATTCGGTATTCCCCGCCATCGGTCAATTGACGTATCTGCTGACGTTCCCGCCGTATGGCTTCCTGTGGTTCCTTCTGTGCGAAGGCGGTCAGCGTCCGACGTGGGCACAGGCGCATCCCGAGCCATTGCCCGAGTTCGTCACCATCGTGATTCGTGAAGGCCAGGCCGGACCGACGCCGGAAAACGTGCGGCTGCTCGAATCCGAAGTGCTGCCTTCGTGGCTGAGCCGGCGCCGCTGGTTTGCGTCGAAGGATCAGAAGATGCACGCCGTGCGGCTCGCCGCGTTGACCACGATCCCCAACGGCGGCTTCGCGTTCACCGAGATCGAAGCAGACGTCGGCGATCACACCGAACGCTACGTGGTGCCGATTGCGATTACCTGGGGCGGCGAGACGACCACCCCGCTCTTTCTCCAGCTTGCGCTCGCACGCGTACGGCGAGGCCGCAATGTCGGGCATCTGACCGACGCGTTCGCACTGCCGATCTTCGCGCACGGCGTGCTGCGCAAACTGCGTGAACGCGCAGTCGTGCCCACCGTGCAGAAGAGCGAGATCCGCTTTATTCCAACCGACCGTTTCGCGGAACTGGACAACCTCGGCGAGCGCCCGGAAGTGCGCTGGCTCGCGGCCGAGCAAAGCAACAGTTCGCTGATCGTCGCGGATGCAGCGGTGCTCAAGCTCGTGCGGCGTCTTGTGAGCGGCATTCATCCGGAAGCGGAAATCAGCCGCTACCTGACGCAACTCGGCTATGCCAACACGGCTCCGCTGTTCGGCGAAGTGGTGCGCGTGGACCCGGAAGGCGTGCCGCACACGCTCGCGATCCTGCAAGGCTTCGTCGACAACCAGGGCGATGCATGGAACTGGTCGCTCGATTATCTGCGCCGCTCGGTCGACGAACTGGCAATCACCGTCGACACGGAAGCCACCGCCCCGCCGGATCGCGACAACGAGGCGATTCTGCTGGAAGGCTACTCTGCGTTGGCCGGCATCATCGGCAGGCGGCTTGGCGAATTGCATGTCGCGCTCTCCTCGCCGACCGACGACCCCGCGTTCTCACCGGAGCCCGCGAGCGCGGAACAGGTGAAGGCATGGGTGGACGGCACGCAGTCGATGCTCGCAAGCGCGCTCGATCTGCTCGCGCCACGCGTCGAACAGCTGCTCGATGCCGACACGAAGGCGCTCGCGCAAAGTCTGATCGACCGGCGCGCCGCGCTCGTGGAAGCGGTGAACCAACTCGTTGCCCCCGACGTCCAGGCGCTGCGCATCCGCATTCACGGCGACTTCCACTTGGGCCAGGTGCTGGTTGCACAGGGCGACGCGTATCTGATCGACTTCGAAGGCGAGCCCGCGCGTTCGCTCGAAGAGCGTCGGCAGAAATCCAGCCCGCTGCGCGATGTGGCGGGCCTGATGCGCTCGCTGTCCTATGCGAGCGCCGCGGCGCAGTCCACGACGGAAGCGGCGCCGCAACAGACGGCGGATCGCAAGCGCGTGTTGTTCGACCGTTTCCGCGCGCACGCCACCGACACGTTCCTGAGGGAATACCGCGCGGCCACCGCCGAAGCGCCGACTCCGCTCGTTGCACCCGAGGCGGAACAGGCGCTGCTCGATCTGTTCCTGATCGAGAAGGCCGCGTATGAAATCCGCTACGAGGCAGCCAACCGCCCGACGTGGCTGAGCTTGCCGGTGCGCGGCCTCGCGGCGCTCGCAAGCCGGCTGCTCGGCGATACCGGCGCGCCGCATGCTGCGCATGATTCGTCAACCCAGGCGCCAGACGCCGCCACCCCGCCTCATCCGGCCGAGGGCGACTATGAGTGAACACGATCCGGCCGCGGGCCTTCAGCCGCTCGAGATAGACGCGCTCGTCGAGGCGCGCCATCCCGATCCTTTCTCGCAACTCGGCATGCATCACACGGACGCCGGTCCGGTCGTGCGCGCGCTGTTGCCGAATGCCGCGCACGTCAGCGTGATTGCGCGCGCCGACGGCGCGCTGCTCGGCGAGCTTCAGCAGTTGCGCCCCGGGCTCTTTGCGGGGCGCGTGAGTTCTGCCGCGCCGTACCGGTTGCGCATCGACTGGCATGGCGTGGTGCAGGAAATCGAGGACACCTACTCGTTCGGCCCCGTTCTCGGCGACGAACCGCTCGGCCGTCTTGCGAACGGCGATCCGTATGCGGTGCTCGAATGTCTCGGCTCGCGTCCCATGGAAGTCGACGGCGTGCCCGGCGTGCGCTTTGCGGTGTGGGCGCCCAATGCACGGCGCGTCTCGGTGGTGGGCGACTTCAATGCGTGGGACGGGCGCCGTCATCCGATGCGTTTGCGCCACCAGGCGGGCGTGTGGGAACTGTTCGTGCCGCGAGTCGGGCCGGGCACGCGCTACAAGTACGAACTGCTTGCGCGCGAGGGGCATCCGCTGCCGTTGAAGGCCGATCCTTGCGCGATGCAAACCGAAAAGCCGCCAGGCACGGCGTCGGTGGTCGCGCATGTCGACGAGATCGAGCAGTTTCCGTGGACCGATCACGAATGGATTCAGTCACGCGGGGCGAAGCAGACGCCGCGCTCTCCGATTTCAATCTACGAGGTACATGCGGAGTCGTGGCTGCGCATCGCTGAAGAAGGTCAACGCGGTCTCGACTGGGCGGAGCTCGCCGAGCGCCTGATTCCATATGCGAAGACCATGGGCTTCACGCATGTCGAGTTCATGCCGGTCGCGGAGCATCCGTTTGGCGGATCGTGGGGCTATCAGCCGCTCGGGCAATTCGCGCCGTCGGCGCGCTTTGGCAAGCCGGAGCAGTTCGCGCTGTTCGTGAACAAGGCGCACGAGGCCGGGCTAGGCGTGATTCTCGACTGGGTGCCCGCGCACTTTCCGAACGACGCGCACGGCCTCGTGCAGTTCGACGGCACACCGCTTTACGAGCATGCCGATCCGCGCGAGGGCTACCACCAGGACTGGAACACGATGATCTACAACCTCGGCCGCAACGAGGTGAGTGCGTTCCTGATCGCGTCGGGGCTTGCATGGCTCAAGCGCTATCACGTTGACGGCCTGCGCGTGGACGCCGTGGCGTCCATGCTCTATCGCGACTATTCGCGCGCCGCCGGCGAGTGGGTGCCGAACATCTATGGCGGGCGCGAGAACCTCGAGTCGATCGCGTTCCTCAAGCGCCTGAATCACGAAGTCGGTTATGTGCCCGGCGCGCCGGGCGCAATCACCATCGCCGAGGAATCGACCGCCTGGCCCGGCGTGACGGCGCGCGTGGAAGACGGCGGGCTCGGCTTCCATTTCAAGTGGAACATGGGCTGGATGCACGACACGCTGCACTACATGCACGAAGATCCGGTGTACCGCCAGTACCATCACCACAACATGACGTTCGGAATGGTGTACGCGTATTCGGAGCGCTTCGTGCTGCCCCTTTCGCACGACGAAGTGGTGCACGGCAAGGGCTCGCTGCTTGGCAAAATGCCCGGCGACACCTGGCAGAAGTTTGCGAATCTGCGCGCGTATTTCGGCTTCATGTGGACCCACCCCGGCAAGAAACTGCTGTTCATGGGCGGGGAATTCGGCCAGCTCGCGGAGTTCGATCACGACACGTCGCCGCACTGGCATCTGCTCGACGATGCCCATCATCACGGCGTGCAATTGCTGGTGCGCGATCTGAACCGTCTGTACCACGAGGAGCCCGCGCTGCATCTGCTCGACAGCGAACCAGGCGGCTTTGACTGGCTGATCGGCGACGACAACGCCAACAGCGTCTTCGCGTATCGCCGCACCGACGGCGCGGGCCGCGAACTTGTCGTGGTCTGCAACATGACGCCGGTGCCGCGCGTCGGCTATCGCATCGGCATGCCGCGCGAAGGACGCTGGTCGGAGGTACTCAACACGGATGCAGGCGTGTATGGCGGCTCGAACATGGGCAACGGCGGCGTGATTCATACCGACGCAATGCCGAGCCACGGCTGGCCGCATTCGGCGTCCCTGACCCTGCCGCCGCTCGCGACAATCGTGCTGAGGGCCGATTGAGGCCAACTGAAGGCCAACTGAAGGCCAACTGAAGGCCAACTGAAGGCCGACTGACGCCCACGCCGCAAGCGAGCGCGCGGCCCGCATCACGACGGGGCCGCGCGCTCGTTGCATGAACAGGCATTAGCGCTTCACCAGAACAGAACAAGGAAGGGGAACCATGTCGCATGCAATGCCGGACCGGCTTCTGCCCGGCTCGCCCTATCCGCTTGGCGCCAGTTGGGACGGCCTTGGTGTCAACTTTGCGGTGTTCTCCGCGAACGCGCAGAAAATCGAGCTATGCCTGTTCGATCCCACGGGCCGCAAGGAGATCAAGCGCTACCCGCTGCCCGAATGCACCGACGAGGTCTGGCACGGCTATCTGCCCAACGCGCATCCGGGCACCGCTTACGGCTTTCGCGCTCACGGGCCGTATCAGCCTCAGCAGGGGCATCGCTTCAATCCGCACAAACTGCTGCTCGATCCGTACGCGCGCAAGCTCGTCGGGCACTTCCGCTGGTCCGATGCATTGTTCGGCTACCGCGTGCATTCGAATCGCGCGGACCTTTCCATCGACCGGCGCGATTCCGCGCCTGCCATGCCGAAATGCGTCGTGATCGACGAAGCGTTCGACTGGTCGCACGACAAGCGCCCGAACGTGCCGTGGGGCGAAACCGTCATCTACGAAACGCATGTGCGCGGCGCCTCGATGCTGCGCAGCGACCTGCGCCAGCATGAGCGCGGCACGTTTGCGGCGCTGGCTTCGCCGGAATTTATCGAGCACCTGCTGAAGCTCGGCGTGACGGCCGTCGAACTGCTGCCGGTCCACGCGTTTCTCAACGACCGCTTTCTCGTGGAGCGCGGCCTGCGCAACTACTGGGGCTACAACACCGCGGCGTTCTTCGCGCCGGAGCCGTCGTATCTGAGCACGCACCGGCTCGACGAAATGCGCATTGCCGTGCGCCAGTTGCACGCGGCCGGCATCGAAGTGATTCTGGACGTGGTCTACAACCACACTTGCGAAGGCAACGAAATGGGCCCAACCGTCTCGTGGCGCGGCCTCGACAACGCGAGCTATTACCGCCTGATTCCCGGCGACGAGCGGCATCACATCAACGACACCGGCTGCGGCAATACGGTGAACGTGCTGCATCCTCGCGTGCTGCAAATGGTCATGGATTCGCTGCGCTACTGGTCGACCGCGTTCAACATAGACGGCTTTCGTTTCGACCTTGGCGTGACGCTCGGGCGCGAGCCGCATGGCTTCGACCCGGGCTCCGGGTTTTTCGACGCGCTGCGCCAGGACCCGATCCTGTCGCAACGCAAGCTGATTTCCGAGCCATGGGACATTGGTCCGGGCGGCTATCAGCTTGGCAATCATCCACCGGGTTTTGGCGAATGGAATGACCGCTTCCGCGATACCGTGCGGCGGTTCTGGCGTGGCGACGCGGGTCTGCGCCCCGACCTCGCCGCGCGCCTGACCGGTTCCGCCGACCTGTTCAACCGGCGCTTTCGCAAGCCGTGGGCGTCGATCAATTTCGTCGCCTCACATGACGGTTTTACGCTCGCCGACATTACCGCCTACGAGCACAAGCACAACGAGGCCAACCGCGAAGGCAACCGCGACGGCCACAACGAAAACTGCAGCAGCAACTGGGGCGTCGAAGGGCCGACCGACGACGCCGCGATTCTGGAAACGCGCCGACGCGTGGCGCGCTCGATGATCGCGACGCTGTTCATCGCGCTCGGCACGCCGATGATGCTCGCCGGCGACGAATCGTTGCGCACGCAAGACGGCAACAACAATGCGTACTGCCAGGATAACGAAATATCCTGGCTCGACTGGGAAAGAGCCGAATCTCCGGACGGCCGCGAGATGACAGACTTCGTGGCACGGGTGGCTGCGCTGCGCAAACAGCATCCGCTGCTGCGCGAAACACGCTTTCTGTTTGGCGACCGTGAAGTATTGCCGGGCCTTTTCGACATTGGCTGGTTCGACGAGAACGGCGATCCGCTGACAATCGAGGCGTGGGAGGACCCGGAGGGCCGCGCGTTCACGTTGCGTCGCGCGGGACCGGGTGTGAACGGCGAAACGGAAGTATTGTTGATGATGCTCAATGCGAGCGCGGAAACGCTGCGTTTTACGCCCCCCGCGCCGCACCTGGAATGGCACGTGCTGTTAGACACTGCTGATACTGCCAGCGCGCCGCACCGGCTCGCCGCGACGGACCTCGAAGTAGCCGCGCATGGCCTCGTGATACTCGCCGCGCAACCGGTCGGCGAGGCCGACTGGCAAGCGGGTTGGAAGGCCGGCGCGCGGCACGGGTCACGGCTTTTGACGGCGTTGCCACCGGAGCCGGGCGAGCATCCGCCGGCCGGCGACGCGTCGCCGGCTGCGTAGGTCGCGGCGTTCATGCGCAAACGGCGTGTGAGCGGCCCCGCATCGAAAACCGAATGGTGAAGAGTCATGTCCGAACATCCGATCGATCCTAACGCGCGTCATTTCGCGCATTGCCTGCCGTTCGGCGCGCAATTGCTGGGGCCCCAGGGCGCCCATCCGCGCACGCGTTTCCGTTTCTGGGCACCGTCGTGCAAGAGCGTGCAGGTGGAAATCGAGAATGGCGCCGCGCAAGGCTCGCACGACATGACGCCGGCCGGCAACGGCTGGTTTGAGGCGTCCATTGCGAGCGGCGCGGGCACGCTATACCGCTTTCGTCTCGACGACGGCAACGCGGTGCCCGACCCCGCGTCGCGCTTTCAGCCGCAAGACGTGCACGGCCCGAGCGAAGTCATCGACCCGCGCGCATACCGTTGGCAACATGCCGACTGGCACGGCCGGCCTTGGGAAGAGACCGTGCTGTACGAACTGCACGTGGGCGCGATGGGCGGCTATCGGGGCGTTAAGGAGCGTTTGCCGGCGCTGGCGGCGCTCGGTGTGACCGCCATCGAACTGATGCCGCTGAACGATTTTCCCGGTCGGCACAATTGGGGCTATGACGGCGTGCTGCCATATGCGCCCGATTCCGCGTATGGCCGGCCCGAAGATCTCAAGGCTCTGGTCGACGCGGCGCACGGCCTCGGCCTCATGGTGTTTCTCGACGTGGTCTACAACCACTTTGGCCCGGACGGCAACTATCTGCACGAATACGCGCGTTCGTTTTTCCGCGAGGGCACGCATACCCCTTGGGGCCCCGCCATCGACTTCGAGCGCAGTGAAGTCAGCGACTTCTTCATGGACAACGCGGTCTACTGGATCAACGAATACCGGATAGACGGTCTGCGCTTTGACGCCGTGCACGCCATCGACAACCATGCGTGGCTGCGCGAGCTGGCCGACCATATTCGAGCCAATGTGCAACATGGTCGACATGTGCATCTCGTGCTGGAAAACGAGCACAACAGCGCAAGCCTGCTCGAGCATCACTTCGACGCGCAATGGAACGACGACGCGCACAACACGCTGCACGTGCTGCTCACGGGCGAAACCGAAGGCTATTACCACGCTTATGAGGACCAGCCCATCCGCCGTCTCGCCCGCGTGCTTTCCGAGGGCTTCGCGTATCAGGGCGATCCGTCGCCGCTGCACGACGGCGCGCCGCGCGGCGAACCGAGCGGGCATTTGTCGCCCACCTCGTTCGTGATGTTTCTGCAGAACCACGATCAGATCGGCAATCGCGCATTCGGCGAGCGTCTGCGCAAGCTGACCTCGGACGAAGCATTGCGCGCGGCCACCGGCTTGCTGCTGCTGTCGCCGCAAATTCCGCTGCTGTTCATGGACGAGGAATACGGCTCGACGCAGCCGTTCCTGTTCTTCACCGACTACACCGGCGATCTCGCCGACGCCGTGCGCGAAGGACGCCGCCGCGAGTTCGCGCGGTTCTCCTCGTTCAGCGACGAAAAGCGGCGCGCGCAGATTCCCGATCCGAACGACGAGAAGACGTTTGCCGCTTCGTCGCCGCCCGCGCCGGTGACGGCAACGGCGTCCGCTTCGCAACATGACGACGAAACCAGGGAGCGGCTCGACTGGATGCATTTCTACAAATCCGCGCTGACGGTGCGCGCAAAACTGATCACGCCGCGTCTGAAACACGGCAAGGCGCTGAACGCAACAGTGTTGACCGACACGAACGGCGCGGACGCAAATGCGCTCGTCGCACGCTGGAAGCTGGGCGATGGCGAGACGCTGTCGCTCGCGCTGAATCTGTCGAAGGACAGTGTGCCGTTTAACGACGTGCCCGCGGGCAAGGTCATTTTCGAAACGCCGCCGCGCGTGCGCGAGCAGATCGACGCGAAGGTGCTGCCGGCGCATGCGTTCGTTGCGTGGCTGACCGGCGACATCAACGACTACGCGACCGGTCACGACGCACGCATTGTCGGCAAAGAGGAGCGCCGCTCGTGAGTACCCGACGTTCCGGCGACACGATCGCCACGCTGGCAACACGCGCCGGTTTCGAGGTGGAGTGGGAAGACGCGCATCGCAAGGTGCATCGCGTGCCCGAGAAAACCCTCTCGATTCTGCTCGAACGAATGGGTCTGCCATGCGGTAACGCCACGCAAATCCGTCAAAGTGCGGCCGCGCTCGACGCGGAATTGTCCGGTCGCAAGCTGCCGCCGCTGATGACCGCACAGGTCGGGCGCGGCATTGCGTTGCCCGCCGCGGCGCTGAAGTCGGGCAGCCATTACCGGATCGAGCTGGAGAGCGGCTCGATTATCGACGGGCGCTTTACGGCGCCCAAAGGCGAAGAGGCGTTGCTCGCGCCCATCGACGAACCCGGCTATCACACGCTCGTAATTCATGAGCAGCGCGTGACGCTCGCGGTTGCGCCGTCACGTTGCTACACCGTGGCCGACGCGTGGCGCAGTCTGCGCGACGACGAGCGCGCCGTGGCTCCGCCGTTGTGGGGCGTGGCCACGCAGCTTTACGGCTTGCGCCGGGTGGGCGATGGCGGCATTGGCGATTATTCGGCGCTCGCACAAATCGCAGCGGAAAGCGCGAAGCGCGGCGCGCATGCGCTGGCCGTCAGTCCGACCCACGCCATGTTCAGCGCGGAGCCAAACCGCTTTAGTCCCTATTCGCCGTCTTCGCGCTTGTGGTTGAACGTCACGCATATCGACCCGGCTGCCGTGTTCGGCAAAGCAGCGGCGCGCGCCGCAATGCAGTCCGCCGACGCCGTGGACGCATGGTCCGAGCTGGAAGGCTTGCCGCTCATCGACTGGCCGAAGGCCGTCGTGCTCAAACTGAAAGTCTTGCGCGCGCTCTTTGAAAATTTCTGCACCGACGAGCGCGCCCGCGAGGGCACGGAAGACACCCCGCGCGCGCTGGAATTTCACGGCTTCTGCGAGCGCGCGGGGCGCGCCCTGGAAGATCATGCGCGTTTCGAAGCGCTGCAAGCCGCGCAACTCGCGCAAGGCGGCAATGGTCACTGGCGCAACTGGCCTGAAGCATTGCGCGATCCGCGCAGCCCGGAGGTGGAGGCATTCGCGCAAGCACATCGTCACGAAGTCGACTTTCATCTCTTTCTGCAATGGCTTGCCGCGAAAGGTCTGTCGCATGCGCAATATGCGGCGCACGAAGCGGGCATGGCCGTGGGCCTGATTGCCGACCTCGCGGTGGGATGCGACAGCGCCGGCAGCCACGCATGGTCCTATCGCGACGACATGCTGCAAGGCGTGTCCGTCGGCGCGCCGCCCGACCTCTTCAACCAGGCGGGACAAAGCTGGGGTCTCACCACGTTCTCGCCGCGCGCAATGCGCACTCAAGGATTTTCCGCGTTCATCGACATGCTGCGCGCCGCGTTCGCGCATGCGGGCGGCATCCGCATCGATCACATTCTCGGCTTGCGGCGCCTGTGGCTCGTGCCGGAAGGCGAAAGCGCGAGCAACGGCGCATATCTGCGCTATCCGCTCGAAGACCTGTTGCGGCTCATCGCGCTCGAATCGTGGCGGCATCGCGCGATTGTGATCGGCGAGGACCTCGGCACGGTGCCGCCAGGTTTTCGCGAGCGGCTCGACGAGCACGGCATTGCCGGCATCCGCGTGCTGTGGTTCGAGCGCGGCGAGGACGGCACTGGCTTCAAGCCACCGCAAGCATGGGACCGCAATGCGGTCGGCACGACCACGACGCACGATCTGCCGACCGTCGCCGGCTGGTGGGCGGGCAGCGACATTACATGGCGCAACCGGATCGGCCAGACGATGGCCCGGCCCGATGGCCGCGATCCCGAAGAAGCCGCCCAGGAAGAACGTGCGAGCGACCGCGCCGAGCTATGGCAGTCATTCCAGCAAGCCGGCGTGGCTGCACCCGACGTCGAGGCGCCGCCCACCGACAACCCGCCGGTGGACGAAGCGCTCGCCTTCGTCGCGGCAACGCCCGGGCCGCTCGTTACCTTTCCGCTCGAAGATCTGCTCGCGCAGAGCGACCAGCCGAACCTGCCGGGCTCGATCGACGAGCATCCGAACTGGCGCCGCCGCATGAACCTGCCCATCGACGAAATGTTTCTCGACGACACCTTTTGCGACCGACTGCTCGCCGTTGACCGCGCGCGCAGCGCCGCGACCGTTTCCACTCCTTCAGCCAATCCTGCTTCGGAGCCTGATACGCCATGACCGTCCCGCGCTCCACTCTTCGGCTCCAGTTTCACCGGGGCTTTACTTTCGACGATGCCGCGAAGCACGTCGACTACTTTGCCGCGCTCGGCATCAGCCACGTGTACGCGTCGCCCATCACGACCGCGGAGCCCGGCTCGATGCACGGCTACGACACCGTCGACTACACCCAGGTGAGCGCCGAATGCGGCGGCGAGGCGGGCTTGAAGCGCCTCGTCGAAAAGCTGCACGCGCATGGCATGGGGCTGATCGTCGACATGGTGCCGAACCACATGGGCGTAGGCGGCTCCAGCAATGCGTGGTGGCTCGACATTCTCGAATGGGGACGCCATAGCGCCTATGCGCGCCACTTTGACGTTGACTGGCATTCGCCCGATCCGGCCTTGCGCGGCAAGGTGCTGCTGCCGACCCTCGGCGCGCCGTATGGCGACGAACTCCTCTCGGGCCGCATTGCATTGCATTTCGCCGCGGACAGTGGCCGCTTTTATGTCGGCTACGGCCCACACGTGTTTCCGGTTTGCCCGGTCGATTATGCGTCGATCCTCAATAGCGCCGACCGCGCGGATCTCAGCGCGCTCGCCGAACGCTTCCAGGGACTGACGACACAGCCTCCCGACCAGCCGCGCGCCGCCGAAAGCCGCGAAATGCTGCGCGAGTTCGTCGCGCAAAACGGCACCTCGGCCATTGAATTCGTGCTGCAAAGCTATGCGCCGGGCGATCCGCTCACGCGCGACCGTCTGCATCGGCTGCTGGAGCGCCAGCACTTCCGGCTCGCGTGGTGGCGCACTGCTGCAGACGAAGTGAACTGGCGGCGCTTCTTCGACATTTCGACGCTCGCCGCAGTGCGTGCGGAGCGGCCCGAAGTGTTCGAGGCGACGCATGCGCTGATATTCCGTCTGTACCAGGAAGGCGTGATCGACGGGCTGCGGATCGATCACGTCGACGGCCTGGCGGAGCCGCGCGAGTACTGTCAGCGGCTGCGGCAACGCTTGAGCGAATTGCGTGAGACGACGCCGTACGTGATCGTCGAAAAAATTCTCGCGCGCGGCGAACCGCTGCGCGACGACTGGCCGGTGGACGGCACCACGGGTTACGACTTCATGAACGACGTGGGCGCGCTGCTGCACGACCCGGCGGGCGCCGAGCCGCTAGCCCAGGCATGGGCCGAACTAACCGGCCGCAGCCCGGATTTCGCAGACGAAGCACTGGCCGCGCGGCGCAAGATCGTCGCGGAGAACCTGTCCGCGGAGCTCGACCGCGCGGCGCGGGCGCTGCATCGTATCGCGCGCGACTCGCTGGCCACGCGCGATTACACGTTCACCAGCTTGCGACGCGTGCTGACCGAGCTGGTCGTGCATTTTCCGGTGTACCGCATCTATCCGCAAAACGGCTTGCGCAGCGCCGCGGACAACGTGTACTTCGAACAGGCGCTGGCCGGGGCGCGCGCCACGCTTTCGCGCGCCGATCACGGTGTGCTCGACCGCGTGAACACATGGCTTGGTGCAAGCGCGGACGACTCGCCTGGCGCGCGCCCCGCTCAGCCGCAGCAAGGGCAGAACGGCGCGCCGCCGAGCCACGTCAGTTCGGCGCGGCGCACCGCGCAAACGCTCTTCTCGCAACTGACAGCGCCGGTCGCCGCCAAGGCTGTGGAAGACACCGCCTGTTATCGCTACGGCCGGCTCCTGTCGCGCAACGAAGTGGGCGCCGATCCGGGAGAATTCGCGTTGTCGGTCGAACAGTTTCATGCGGGCAACGTCGAGCGCTCGCAGCGCTTTCCGCACGCAATGCTGAGCACCGCGACGCACGACCACAAACGCGGTGAAGATGTGCGCGCGCGGCTGGCAGTGCTAAGCGAGATTCCGCATGAATGGAGCGCGACCCTGCGCGCATGGTCCACGTTGAACGCGCCGCAGCGCCGTTCACTGGACGGCAAACCAATCAGCAGCGTGAGCCAGGACACGAGTTACGACTGGGCGCCCGGCCCCGCAGCCGAAGCGATGCTGTATCAGACGCTGGTGGGTTGCTGGCCGCCCGAGCTTCAGCCGGACGACGAAGCGGGCGTCAAGGCATTGGCCGAACGCGTCGCGCAATGGCAGTTGAAGGCGCTGCGCGAGGCGAAGCTGCAAACCAACTGGTTCACGCCCGACGAAGCCTACGAAGCCGGTTGTCGCGACTTCCTGTTCGACATTCTCGCGCCGCAGCGGCGCGACGGCTTTCTCAGGGAACTGGCCGCGTTCGTCGCACGCATTGCGCGCGCGGGCGCGCTCAATAGCCTGCAGCAGACCGTGTTGCGGCTCGCATCGCCTGGCATTCCCGATCTTTATCAAGGCACCGAGTTGTGGGACTTCAGTCTCGTCGATCCGGACAACCGCAGGCCGGTCGACTTCGAACAGCGCGCCGCGTTGCTTGCGCAAACCCCGCCATCCGAATTTTTGCCGACGTGGCGCGACGGACGTGTGAAGCTCGCGGTCGTGCAGCGTGTGCTCGCGCTACGCGCGCATTTGCCGGAGTTGCTCTGCCAGGGCACTTATCTGCCGCTCACGATACGCGGCGCGCATGCTTCGAACGTGATTGCGTTTGCGCGGCGACACGGCAATGCGTGGGCCGTCGTCGTGTCGAGCCGGCTCGCGGCTGGCCTGCTCGGCGAACAGGGCGATCTGCCGATGGTCGCCCCGGAAGCGTGGCAAGACACCGCCGTCGAGATGCCGACGGATCTGTCCTCGCGTGCGTTGTTCGACTGGCTCAGTCCGGCCGCGCCGAAGGTCGATGAAAACGGCTCGCTGTATTTGCGCGACGCGCTGGCGGCCATGCCGATTGCGGTGCTTGTGGAAGACGGGGTGCCGCGCAGTTGACGGCACACTGAACATGGAATGGTGAGCTGCCTGGGCGGCGGAAGATACGAAGGCGCGTTGTGGCGCGTCATGGCGCGTTGTAGCGCGTTGTGGCGCGTGGCGAGCGTCATTGCGCGTTGTCGCGTGACGAGGGCGCGCTGTGACGCGCTGTGACACGTCGTTGCGCGAGAAAGGCGCTAGCCGCCTTCGTCGTCGAAAACTTTGGGGTACACGCGCACGAGCACGATGCGCGGGCCCTTCATCTTTTTCACGACGACATCGAATCGGTCGAATTCCACGCGCTGGCCTTCGGCAGGCAGATCGTTGAGGGCCTGGATCACAAGGCCGCCGACGGACTCTGCTTTGCCCTCGTCGATGTCGATACCCAATGCGCGTTCGAGCGACACCACCGGCAAGCTGCCCTTGCCGATCAGCGTGCCGTCGTCCATGCGCGTCCAGTCGGCGTCGCCCTGACGGAATTCGTCGTGAATCTGGCCGACAAGCGCGCCCAGCAGATTGTCGAGGGTGAGAAAACCGATAGGCTTCGCATTCTTGCGACCCACCAGCGCGAAATGCGGCGCGCCCTTGCGAAAGCGGCGAAACAGTTCGAGCGCCGGCATGTCTGGCTTGACGTACTGAACTGGCCGCGCGTAGTGCGAGAGATCGTCGAGCGTGCTGCCAGCATGCCGCGCGAGCAGCAGGTCCTTCAGGTGGATCATGCCTGCAACGCGCTCGCCGGATGCATCTTCAAAGAGCGGGTAACGGCTGAAGCGATGCCGCGCCACCATCAGCATGTTTTCGCGCAACGGCAAATCGAGCCTCAAGCCAACCATTTCATACGCGGGGCGCATCAGATCCGACACGGTCATGCGCGAAAAATCCAGCGAATGCGCGATGGTGTTCCACTCGTCCTGGCTATACGCGTCTTCGGGCGAGCCGCGCTCCGAGGCCACATTGGTACGGCGGCTGCGCAGAATGAGCTTGAGCTCGTCGGTCGAATAATGCGAGTCGTGCGCGTGCTCCGCGTGGAGCCCGGCGAGCTTGAGCACCGCGTTTGCGCTGGTGTTGAGCAACCAGATAGCCGGATACATCGCCCAATAAAAGCCGTACAGCGGCATGGCGGTCCACAGCGAGATCTTCTCCGCCTGGCGAATGGCGAGCGACTTGGGCGCGAGTTCGCCCACCACGATATGCAGGAACGAGATACATGAAAACGCGAAGAACAGCGAAATGCCGTGAATCAGTTGCTCTGACTGCACGCCGGCCAGGCTGAATAGCGGCGTGAGCAGGTCCGCGAATGCAGGCTCGCCGATCCAGCCCAGGCCGAGCGAGGCGAGCGTAATACCAAGCTGACACGCAGACAGATAGGCGTCCAGGCGGGCATGTACCTTGGCGAGCAGGCGACCCTGCAATCCGTGCTTTTCCGCGAGGCTTTGCACGCGCGTCTGCCGTAGTTTGACGAGGCCGAATTCGGCGGCAACAAAAAAACCGTTCAGGGCGACGAGTAGCAATGCGCCGATAAGGGCGACAACCTGGATCAAAGCGGAGGCTCCGGCAACAAAAGTTGTCAGTATAGAGGGCGAAAGGTGATCGAAAAGTTTATTGCGGACGGCGCCTCATCCGCGTCACCGCTCATCGGGCCGGCGGAGCGCTCAGCGGAATGCGCAGCATAAGTGTGGCCGGCGTGCTTTCCGTCGCGTCCTGTTGTTCGAAACCACCGCCATGCGCTTCTGCCACGCGCTTGCATAGCGCGAGCACCCATGCAATGCGATTGGCTTCGCGCGGTTCGCGAGCCTGCTTGCGCGCGAACGCTTCGAGCACGTGCGGCAACGAAGCATCGACCAGTGCGGCGCTCGTTTCGTAGGTGACTGCGGCGTGCCAACTGGTTGCGTCCGCACGCGATTCGAGCGTGACAGCCGCGCCTTGCGCGCTCGATTCGACGGCGAAAGTCAGCATGACCCACAGAGCCGCCGCCAGACGCTCGCGGTCGCCATTCAGTTGCTCCGTGGCAAGTTGGGAGTTGATCACGAGCTCCACGCCGCGTGTACGCGCGAGCGCGGAGCGCACCTCGTCAACGGTTTCATCGAGCAATGGATGCAGCGGGAACGGCGCATAGTTGAGCGCAAGCGATTTGGTTTCGGCGCGCGTGGCGTCGACAATCGTCTCGAGCAGCTTCACCTGTTGATCCACGCCGTTGCGAATGCCCGTGACCGCGCGCTGCGAGTTCGGATCGTTCGGGTCAAGCTTGCGCTCGAGCACATACGCCCAGCTATGGATAGCGTTCAACGGACCACGCAGGTCGTGCGACACCAGAGAAAGCACGTGGTCGCGCATGAAAAGCGCGGATTCGGCCCGCAGATGCGCGGTGCGTTCGGATACGACGAACCCGGAACCCGCCGTTTGCGCGCCGGCTGCTCCGGTTGAAGACGTTGTCACGATCGACCTCTCAGGCAATGCATGATGATTGGGAAAGTCCCATTATAGGCATGGCAACGGGCACCACCAGCCTGGCCAGATGGCTAATGGAGATTGCAATCCCTGTGCCACGCCGCATTCTTCGACCGCCCTGCTGGAACGCGCCTACAATGTCGGTTTTACGTTATGAACCGAGGAGCGACACATGTCCACTGTGACTACCGAGTCCGGCTTGAAGTACGAAGATATTGTTGAGGGAACGGGCGCGGAAGCGGTTGCCGGCAAGACCGTCAGCGTGCACTACACCGGCTGGCTGACCGACGGTCAGAAGTTCGACTCCAGCAAAGACCGCAACAGCCCGTTCGACTTCGTGCTGGGCGGCGGCATGGTCATCAAGGGCTGGGACGAAGGTGTGCAAGGCATGAAGGTTGGCGGCACGCGCAAGCTCACCATTCCGCCGCAACTCGGCTACGGCGTGCGTGGCGCGGGCGGCGTGATTCCGCCGAATGCAACGCTCGTTTTCGAAGTTGAGTTGCTCGACGTCTGAAGCTTCGCCCCGCTTGCTTTGTCTGTCTGCTGATCAGTCCAATGACGCACGCCGCCGTGACCGCTCCTAGCGTTTCGCTGCGCCGCTTCGGCGCGCAGGAGGCGTCGGACGTGCACGACTTTCACCAGGTCGTGCTTGGACTGGACGGTGCGATGGTGATGGCCGTGAACGGCATCGAGCAACAGATCGACGCGCGTTGCGCGTGGCTCGTTCCCGCGGGCGCGCGGCACGACTATGCGGGGCTCGGCGAAAACCGCCAGTTGGTGCTGGATTTGCCGGCCGCGACGCTGGCCGTGCCGGAGCGGCTCTTCGACCGGGCGCGGGCCATTACTGTCGATGCCCCGTTCACCGCGCTCGTGCAGCGCATTGCTTTACGCGCCGCGCAGGGCGCAGCGGAGGGCGCTGTCGCGGCTCGTCGCTTTCACTGGGACGCGGCGGCTCGTCTCGGCGCGGCGCTGGTGGCAGGCGCGGGCACGCAGGCCAAAGACGCGCCCGCTACCGGGCTCGACTTCGCGCGCATCGACGCCTGGTTGCGCGCGCATCTGTCCGAGCCGCTGCGTATCGCCGACCTCGCCGCGCATTGCGGCTTCGGCATGCGGCGCTTTCATCAACTTTTTCTCGAAGCGTTCGGCGAGACGCCGCATCGCTATTTGCAGCGGCTGCGGCTCGATACGTCGCTCACACTGCTCGCCGATCCGCGGCGTTCGCTCACTGACATTGCGTTTGATACGGGCTTTGGCGATCAGAGCGCTTATACGCATGCATTTACGCGCCGGTTCGGGCTCGCGCCGGGTCAGTGGCGCGCGTTGCGGCACTGAGCGGGCTTTTCTCAACGGCGCCGCAGCGGGCGCTACCTTTATTGGCGGATCAATCACTGGCGCAAAAAAAGCGCGCCGGCCAATTGGCCCAGCGCGCCGCGTATCGACTTATTCACTGTTGAATGCCGGAAAGCGCGTTGCTTCTGCGCGGCGCCTGGCCGCGGCCAGCGGCCAGGCGCCAGTGGCCATACGTCGGCCTATGAAGAAGTGCCCGGCGCCGACGCGGACGCCGACCACGACAGGCTCGGCACGCTCACGGCGGCGCAGTGCGGCGCAGTGCGGCGTAGCGCGCGGCGCACAGGCGGCCGCGCCGTGCCGCGCCTGTCGGGGCTTAGCCTACCGACAACTGCAAATGCAACTGCGAGCGCGCGGGGCCGCCACCGTCGATTGCTTCGCTGGCCGCATCGCGGTCCGATTGCGACGACGGCGCAAGACGCGCGGTTTCGATGCGGTCGAGGTACTCGGTGGTTACGTCGCCCGTCACGTAGTTGCCGTCGAAGCACGACGCCTCGAACTCCTTGAGCGCCGGGTTGATGTCGCGCACGGCCTGCTTGAGCGCTTCGACGTCCTGATACACGAGATGGTCGGCGCCGATCATGCGCGCCACTTCCTCGTCCGAGCGGCCGTGAGCGACGAGCTCGCCGCGCGTGGGCATGTCGATACCGTAGACGTTCGGGAACTTCACCGGCGGCGCGGCCGAAGCGAAGATCACCTTATTCGCGCCGGCGTCGCGCGCCATCTGGACGATCTCGTGCGACGTGGTGCCGCGCACGATCGAGTCGTCGACGATCAGCACGTTCTTGCCCTTGAACTCGATGCCCATTGCGTTGAGCTTCTGACGCACCGACTTCTTGCGCACCGCCTGCCCCGGCATGATGAACGTGCGGCCGACATAGCGATTCTTGAAAAAGCCCTCGCGATATTCGACGCCCAGCTTCTTCGCGACCTGCATGGCGGCCGGACGGGACGAATCGGGAATCGGCATGACCACGTCGATTGCAACGTCGGGCAATTCGCGCTTGATCTTCTCGGCGAGGTAATCGCCCATGCGCAGACGCACGTTATAGACAGGCACGCCGTCCAGCACCGAGTCCGGACGCGCGAGATACACGAGCTCGAAAATGCAGGGGTTCAGGCTCGGACTGGTCGCGCATTGCTGCGAATGCACGTTGCCGTCGAGGTCGATGAACACCGCTTCGCCCGGCGCCACGTCGCGCACGAACTCAAAGCCAATGCCTTCTATCGCCACCGATTCCGACGCCAGCATCCACTCCACGCCTTCCGGCGTTTCGAGCTTGCCGAGGCACAGCGGACGAATGCCGAACGGGTCGCGAAAACCGAGCAGTCCGTAACCGGCGATCAGCGAGACGATCGCATACGAACCGCGCACCCGGCGATGCACGCCCGACACTGCCTTGAAGAGCGCCGCCGGGTCCAGTTGCAAGCCCGAGCTCGAAAGCTGCAATTCGTGCGCGAGCACGTTGAGCATGACTTCCGTGTCGGAATTGGTGTTGATGTGGCGGCGGTCGATGCGGAACATCTCGTCTTTCAACTGCTGCCAGTTGGTCAGATTGCCGTTATGCGCGAGGATGATGCCGAACGGCGCGTTCACGTAGAACGGCTGCGCTTCTTCCTCGCTCGACGCCGAGCCGGCCGTCGGGTAACGCACCTGGCCGATGCCGGTGTTGCCAGGCAGGCTGCGCATGTTGCGCGTGCGGAACACGTCGCGCACCATGCCGTTGGCCTTGTGCATGTGGAAATTGCTGCCGTTCGCCGTCGCGATGCCGGCGGCGTCCTGACCGCGGTGCTGCAGCAGCAGCAGGCTGTCATAGATCAGCTGGTTGACCGGAGAATGGGAAACTACGCCTACGATGCCGCACATGGCATGTCCTTCAAAGGTACGAAATTCGTCAGAGCGGCCGGTGCCTCGCGAGAGCGCGATATGACGCGACAGTTCGCGACATGATGCCAAGGCAACCGGTTTGCGCCGGAGTGCTGCCGCGTTCCTTGGCCACTCACCTGATCGTCACACGCGGACGTAGGCAGCGAGCGTTTCCGGAAGCAGCGGTTTCATTACGTGCACGCCCTCGACCGCATAGGGCCGCAGCAAGGCGTTGCGCCAGAATTCCTGTTGGGGCAGTTCGGTCAGGCCGGCAAGGGCGACCAGAATCAGCACCAGAACGACCCCGCGCACGAGGCCGAACATCAAACCGAGCGAGCGGTCCACGCCGCTCAGGCCGGTAGCCTGCACGATGCGGGAAAGCAGCGCATTCAGGACGCTTGCCACCAGCACCACGCCGATCGCCACCAACGCAAAGGCCAACAGCCACTGGGTCAACGCGCCGCCCGGCCACGTGGACGGGATATACGGCACGACATAACCAACGAAGCGGCAAGCAATGAAAAACGCCGCAATCCAGCCGATGAGCCCAAACACTTCGGACAGAAACCCGCGCCATGTGCCGCGCAAGGCCGACAAACCGATGACCGCCATTACAGCGTAGTCGAAGGCAGTGAACATCGCTCGCTTTACTGTGCGGAGCCGTTGTTCGCGCCCGACCCCAAGCCGGCCTCGCGAACCTTCGCAATGGCGGCGCTTGCCGCTGCGCGATCCGCGAAGGGTCCGGCGCGCAGCAACGTAAGCGTCGAGCCGTCTGCCTGCTTCCGATGTTCGGTATATGCGGGTACGCCCGCCGCTTTCAACCTGGTTGCCCAATTACGCGCGTTCGCTTCGTTTGCAAAGGCGCCTAGTTGGACCGCGAAACGGCTGCCCGCCGGCGAGGACGGCGTGCCGGAATTCGCGTCCGCGTTCGCTGCGGCATTGGTTTCGTCCGCGGACGGCGCGGCGGCCGTCGTATTGCTGCGGGTTGCCGGCTTGTTGGCTGCAGTGTTAGCCGCGCTATTAGCCGCGCTCCTGGTGGGATTGTTGGCCAGTTTCGACGCCTGTGGCGCGGATGCCTGTGCCGTCGCAGTATTGGCTGCAACCGCGGGCGCTTGCGCCCTCGCAGCAGGCTTCGCGGCGGGAGCGGGATCGGCGTTCGCCTCGGCGTGCGTAGTTTCTTTGCCGGCCTGCTGGCTCGTGTCTTTCCTCGCGGTGCCCGCTTGCCCTTGTGCAACCGACGGCGCGGCCGACGTGGCCGGCGCGAGACTTGATGCCGCGAGTGCGGCGTCCGGCGTGGGGTTATCCGGTGCGACGCCGGCCTGCGTGTCTACCTCGTGCCTGGCGGCCCGGGGCGCGGGGCGGCTGGGAATGTCGATGGAGATGTCGTCGGTAACCGGCTTCGGGTGCGAGTCGAGCACCATGGGCAGCACGACCACCGCTGCCACAACCATCGCAATCGCGCCGACCAGCCGGCGCCGCGCACGTTGTTTTTCCGGCAGCGTGGGGTCGAGCAGCATCGCATCGGCATCGACGGTGCGCTCCGTGCGGCGGGTCCGCCGCTCCACGCGCTCGCTACGGGCGGCCCGGGTGGAACTGGTGTTTGCGCCGCGCCGGCTGGGCGCGTCGTCTTTCTTGCCGAACGAGAAAATTCCCATGAATCGCTTGGTTCGAGCGTGGCGCCCGTTCAGTGTTGCTGCGATTTACGGTAGGCCATAACGCCCGCTACCGTATAGAAACTGCCGAAAACCACAATTCTATCATTCTCTGACGCCCGCTTTAGCGCATCTTGGTACGCCTCTGCGGGCGTCGCGTGACGCGTTACGCTGCTGTCGCCGCTGTCCTGCACGCCCTGATCGCGCAGCGCGTCTTCAAGCTGTTGCGCCGATGCCGCTCGCGGCGTCGGCAGGTCGGTGACGCACCAGTGATCGATTTCGCCCTTCAGATGCGCGAGCACGCCGGCAATGTCCTTATCGGCCATCATGCCGAACACGCCGTAGGTGTAGGGGAAGAAGCCCATGTTGCCGAGGTTCTGGCCGAGCACCGCGGCCGCGTGCGGATTATGGCCGACGTCCAGCACGATGGCCGGCTTGCCCGGCAATACCTGAAAACGTCCGGGCAACTCGACGTTCGCGAGGCCGAGGCGGATGTCCTGGGCCGAAACCGGCAGACGGTCGCGCAGCGCTTCCAGGCCGGCCAATGCGGCGGACGTGTTGATCAACTGATTGGCGCCGCGCAGCGCCGGATAGGCGAGCGCGGAGCGCCGCAGCGTCGGGCCCACGTAGCTCCATTGCTGCCGCTCGCTGCCGGCCTGCCCTTCGTAGCGGAAATCACGGCCAAATAGCCACAGTTCGGCGCCGATCTGCTCGGCATGGTCGATCAGCGTTTGCGGTGCAACCGGGTCGGCGCAGATAGCGGGCTTGCCGGGGCGGAAAATGCCGGCCTTTTCCAGCGCGATTTTCTCTCGCGTGTCGCCCAGGTATTCCGTGTGGTCGATGTCGATGCTGGTGATGATCGCGCAGTCGGTGTCGAGAATATTCACAGCGTCGAGGCGGCCGCCCAGGCCCACTTCGAAAATCACCGCGTCCAGCCCGCGCGACGCGAACAGGCTCATGATCGCCAGGGTCGTGAACTCGAAATATGTCAGCGAAACGGGTTGCCCGAGGCTCATGCGCGCCGCCTCGACTTTTTCGAAGTGCGGCAGCAGATCGGCGTCGCTCGCCATTTGCCCGTTGATCCGCGCGCGCTCGTTGAACGACAGCAAATGCGGCGAAGTATGACACCCCACAGTGAAACCGGCGCGCAGCAGGATCGATTCGAGGATCGCGCACGTCGAACCCTTGCCGTTCGTTCCACCCACCGTGATGACCGGGCAGGCAAACGACAGTTGCATCGCGTCGCGCACCTGGCTGATGCGGGCGAGACCCATGTCGATGCCGACCGGATGCGCGGATTCGAGATGCGTGAGCCACGCGTCGAGGGTGGGGAATGTGGTCATCGGGTGAATCGCGAGAAAATCATTGAGCGGTGTGACAAACATGCGCGGCAAGGCGCCTCGCGCAGTATGTGAGACCGTGATTATCCCGGAAATGACAGCGCGCCGCTTGACTGCCCATGCGGCGCGCTATGTTTTGCAGAATTTTCGCGGACGGTGCCGCGCGGGCTGGATGCCGAGGCACCGTGACTGCGGCCGGGAAGCCGGCCTCGGGGCCCGTGCGCTTCGCCGAACTTACGCGACGGCGTCCGCCGGCTGGTGGCTCAGGAGCGCCATCAGTTGTGCGAGCTCTTCGCGCAGCTTGCGACGGTCCACGATCATGTCGATCGCGCCCTTCGTCAACAGGAACTCGGCGCGCTGGAAGCCTTCCGGCAGCTTTTCACGCACGGTCTGTTCGATCACGCGCGGGCCGGCAAAGCCGATCAGCGCCTTGGGTTCCGCGATCACCACGTCGCCGAGGAACGCGAAACTCGCCGACACGCCGCCCATGGTCGGATCGGTCAGCACGGAAATGAACGGCAGCTTGGCTTCGGCCAGCTTTGTCAGCATGGCGGTGGTTTTCGCCATCTGCATTAGCGAAAGCAGGCTTTCCTGCATGCGCGCGCCGCCCGACGCGGTAAAGCAGATGAACGGCACTTTCTGCTCAAGTGCATTCTGCGCGCCGCGGGCAAAACGCTCGCCGACCACGGAGCCCATCGAGCCGCCCATGAACGAAAACTCGAAACAGGCCACCACGACCGGCAAAGTGTGAATCGCGCCGCCCATGACCACCATAGCGTCGGTCTCGTCGGTCTCGTCCATGGCCTCTTTCAGGCGGTCCGGGTACTTGCGGCTGTCCTTGAACTTGAGGGCGTCGACCGGCACGATTTCCTGGCCGATTTCATAGCGGCCTTCCGGGTCCAGCAGGCTGTCGAGCCGCTCGCGCGCGCCGATGCGCATGTGGTGGTCGCACTTCGGGCACACGTGCAGATTGGCCTCCACGTCGTTGCGATACAGCACGGCTTCGCACGACGGGCACTTGATCCACAGGCCTTCCGGAATCCCCTTGCGGTTCTTCGGATCGGTTTGTTTGATTTTCGGCGGCAGCAGCTTATCGAGCCAGCTCATATTGAATCCTTCTGGGGTCAACGGTTGCGCAAACGGCGGGGCCAACCCACCGCTCGCACTACAGACGACAAAATGACTGTTATCGGGCAGTCGCGACGCTATCGAGCGCCTCGCGCACCTCGGCGACGAAACGCGTGAGCGTCTCAGCGGCAGTTTCCGGGGCGGCCTGCTCGAGCAATTGCACGATACGGCTGCCGATCACCACGGCGTCGGAAACTTCGGCCACGAGGCGGGCCGTTTCGGCGTCACGAATGCCAAAACCGACGCCCACCGGCAGGGGCACGCGCGACTTGATCGCCGGGATTTTACTCGCGATGCTGGAAACGTCCAGATTTGCCGCTCCGGTCACCCCTTTTAGCGACACGTAATACACGTAACCACTCGCGATCTTGCCGACTTCGGCAATACGCTCGTCGGTGGACGTGGGCGCGAGCAGGAAGATCGGGTCGATGCCGGCTGCACGCATCTTTTCGGCGAAATTCGCGCATTCTTCCGGCGGGTAGTCGACCACGAGCACGCCGTCCACGCCGGCTTCCTTCGCCGCCTGCGCGAAGGCTTCGGTGCCCATGCGCTCGATCGGGTTGGCGTAGCCCATGAGCACGACAGGCGTCGTGTCGTTGGTTTCGCGGAACCGCTTGACGTCCGCCATCACGTGACGCAACGACACGCCGTGTGCCAACGCCCGCTCGGACGATTGCTGGATGACCGGGCCGTCGGCCATCGGGTCGGAAAACGGCACGCCGAGTTCAATGACGTCGGCGCCGCCCGCAGCCAGCGCGTGCATGAATTCGACCGTGCGGGCCGGGTCGGGGTCGCCGGCCGTCATGAAAGGAACCAGGCCTTTTTTGCCCTGCTCGGACAGCGCAGCGAATGTGTTTTTGATACGGGACATGGAGTTATTCTCGATTGAGCTACTGCGCGTGGCGCGAAGCTTCATTGCACTTCGGGCTGCCGCTGCGCTCGCGCCTTGACGGGCGCGCGCCCGGCGGGTGCGGCAGCGGCGGCGCTGACGCGCTCGCGCGCTATTGCGCAGTAACTTTCATTGATCTCATAGCCGACGAATTCGCGCTGCTGACGGGCGCAAGCGACTGCGGTGGTGCCGCTGCCCATGAAAGGGTCCAGCACGCGGCCGCCCTTCGGACAACTTGCCAGCACCATGCGCTCGACAATCTCCAAAGGCTTTTGCGTGGGATGATCGACGCGCTCGGCGTGTTGCCGGTGCAGCCTCGATACAGACCAGACGTCCTTCGGATTATAGCCAAGCTCCAGCCACTTGCTCCCTTCGAACAATTTACGCGAACGCGCCTTCTTCGTGGCGGCATCGTACGGAATGCGGACGGGATCGAGGTCGAAATAATAGTCTTTCGACACCGCGAAAAAACCGATGTTGTCGTGCACCGACGTGAAACGGCGCGTCGTTCCACCCATGCTCGGCACCCGCCGGTCCCAGATGATCTCGTTGATCATCACGAGTTTTGTCTTCAGGAAGCTGAAGATTTCCGGCGCGTACTGCCATGTGCAGAAGATATAGAGCGAGCCCGACGGCTTGAGCTTCGGAATGGCAAGCTCGAGCCAACCGCGCGTCCAGGCGAGAAAGTCGTCGCCGCTGCGCATGTCCGAGTCGTTGCCATAATCCTTTCCGAGCCCGTACGGCGGGTCGCAAAGGATCAGGTCGATCGACCCGTCGGGAATATTCGCCACATCGGTCAGAAAATCGCGGTTCAACAACTGGATGCCCGCGGGCACCTGCGGCAACAACACCGCAGGCGCCTCGGACGCCAGAAGTTCCTCAGCCGGCGCCGTTTCGCTGGCGGTCGGCTGCGGTTCGTCGAACTCGTCGCGCATCGCGGGCGCGCTCAGAACTGAATGCCCGATCGCTCGGCGACCGTATGCATGTCCTTGTCGCCGCGGCCTGACAGGTTCACCAGCAGGTGCTTGTCCTTCGCGAGCGTCGGCGCGAGCTTCGTCGCGTAAGCCAGTGCGTGGCTCGACTCCAGCGCCGGAATGATGCCTTCGATACGGCAGCAGTCATGGAACGCCTTCAGCGCTTCTTCGTCCGTAATGCCGACGTATTGGGCGCGGTTAGACTCTTTTAGCCACGCATGTTCCGGGCCGACGCCGGGATAGTCGAGACCGGCGGAGACCGAGTGCGTTTCGATGATCTGCCCGTTCTCGTCTTGCAGCAGGTAAGTGCGATTGCCGTGCAGCACGCCGGGGCTGCCGCCAATGAGCGACGCCGCATGCCGGCCCGACTCGATGCCGTCGCCAGCCGCTTCCACGCCGATCAACTGCACGGAAGTATCGTCGATATAGGGATAAAAGATGCCCATTGCGTTCGAACCGCCGCCAACGCACGCGATCACCGCGTCAGGCTGACGCCCGATCAGTTCGGGCATTTGCACCTTGCACTCGTCGCCGATCACGCGCTGGAAGTCGCGCACCATCATCGGATAAGGGTGCGGTCCCGCGACCGTGCCGATAATGTAGAACGTGTTCTCGACGTTCGTGACCCAGTCGCGCATGGCTTCGTTCAGCGCGTCTTTCAGCGTGCGCGAGCCCGACTCGACCGGCACCACCGTCGCACCGAGCAGTTTCATCCGGTACACGTTCGCAGCCTGGCGGCGCACGTCTTCCGCGCCCATGTAGACCACGCATTCCATGCCGAAGCGGGCCGCGATCGTTGCAGTCGCCACGCCATGTTGTCCGGCGCCGGTTTCCGCAATCACGCGCGGTTTGCCCATGCGCTTGGCCAGCAAGGCCTGACCAATCACGTTATTGATCTTGTGCGCGCCGGTGTGATTCAGGTCTTCACGCTTGAGGAAGATCTGCGCGCCGCCGAGCAGTTCGCTCCAGCGCTGTGCGTGATAAATCGGCGAAGGCCGGCCCACGAAGTACTTCAGCTCGCGCTCGTACTCCGCGATAAAGCTCGGGTCCTTCTGGAATTTCTCGTAGGAGGTACGCAGCTCGTCGAGTGCGTGAACCAGCGTTTCAGCGACGAACACGCCGCCAAACTGGCCGAAATGGCCTCTTTCGTCAGGCAAGTTATACATGAGGATCACTCTTTCGTGGCGTGCGGCGCGCTCCAAAGGCGCCGCACCGCGGAATCACCCGGCGTCCGCCGCGCGCACTGCGCGTACGAACGCCGCCATCCGGGCGTGATCTTTCACGCCCTTGGCGCCCGGCACTTCGATGCCGCTCGAGACATCGACCGCGTACGGGCGCACGCGATGGATCGCATCACTGACGTTTTGCGCGTTCAACCCACCACTCAAAACGGCCCGACGCGCGAGCTCTGCTGGAATAAGTGACCAATCGAAAACCTTCCCGCCGCCGCCATAGCCTTCGACATGAGTGTCGAACAGAAAGCCATTGGCGCCTGAATAGTTGAGAGCCGATTTTACCAAATCGGCCGACTGAGTATCCGACGCAACGCGCAACGCACGCAACCAAGGCAAACCCGCAATGCCGGCAAGCGATTCGCACTGGTCCGCCGTCTCGTCGCCGTGAAACTGCAAGAGCGAGAGCCCGACATTGCTCACCACTTCGCGCAACCAGTCCGGCGTGGGGTTCACGAACAGGCCAACCACCGAAACGAAGGGCGGCACGTCCCGCACCAGCTCGACAGCCTGCGCGACGCTTACCGTGCGCGGGCTCGGCGGATAGAACACGAGGCCGATGGCGTCGGCGCCCAGGTCGACGGCATGGCTGACGTCGGCCGCTTTCGAGAGGCCGCACAGCTTGATGCGCGTGCGCCGGGGCACGGCTTGCTGCCCGCCGCGGGCATCTGATGCCGCCGCGGCGTTGTCTGCGGCGAGAATGTCAGTCGAACTCATGTTTGTGCCTGCTCGTTCCATACGGTGCTCCACGGCACGCTGCCGGTCTGCGGCGCGGGCACGGCGAAGTGCTCAGGATAGCCCACCTGCGCGAGGTACAGGCCGTCGGGCATGAAAGTCGGCGCAGCCCATTCGCGGTCGCGGCCCGCGAGGACCTCCGCCATCCATTGAACCGGACGACGCCCTTTGCCGATATAAACCAGGCATCCCATCACATTGCGCACCATGTGATGCAGGAATGCGTTTGCCCTGAAGCGAAAATGCACGAAGTCGCCGTGCTGCTGAATGTCGATCTGATACAAATGTTTGACCGGCGTCTTCGACTGGCATTGCGACGAGCGGAACGCCGAAAAGTCGTGTTCGCCGATCAAATGCGCGGCTGCTGCACGCATCGCGTCGATATCCAGCGCCGCATGGACCCAACCCGCGCGCCCCGCGAGCATCGGCGAACGGACCGGGTGCACGTACAGCACATAGTAATAAGTGCGCTCGAACGCGGAAAACCGCGCGTGGAACGCTTCGGGCATCGGCTTGGCCCACTGCACCGAAATGGTCTTCGGCAGAAACGAGTTCGTGCCTCTAACCCACGACACATCGGCGCGCTCCAGTTCGGTGTCGAAATGGACGACCTGACCCAAGCCGTGCACGCCCGTGTCCGTCCGCCCCGCGACGACAGTGTGCACAGGCGTCTGCGCGAATTCGCGCAGCGCCCGTTCCAGCTCGTCCTGAACCGTGTTGCCATGCGGCTGCGACTGCCAACCGCAGAACGCCGTGCCATCGTACTGAACGCCTAGCGCAATCCGCTTCACGACAACGGAGCGAGCGTCGAGAGCAGCGCGCGGGCGTCGTTGCGCGTGGCCGGATCGTTGGCTTCGATCACTTCGTTGATCAGCGTGCGCGCGCCGGCCAGATCGCCGAGTTCGATGTACTCGGCGGCCAGCTCCAGCTTGTTCCGCGCAATGCGGGCAAGATCCGCGGGCGTGAACGCGGGCAGCGGCTGCGTCGGGCTGGGCGGCAGTTCAAGGTCGAAGTCGAGTTTGAGCGCGCCGAAACCCGCCGTGCCCAGACTACCGGCGCCCAAGCCTGCCACCGCGCCGCGGCCCGCTGTGCCCGCAGCGATCTCGTCGGCGGCGTGCGGCGCCTCATCTGCGTCAGGAGGCGGCGGAACGGCTTGCCGCGCCGTCGTTTCGGGCGACGCAACGGGTTGACTGCTCAGCGATTCCGGGGCGTGCATGGGTTCGGCGCCCGAGCCGACGCGCGGCGGCAACGGCATGTCCAGGCTACCGAAAGCATCGACGGCGTCGCGCGGGAATTCTGTCGACGCTGCCACGCGAGGCTCCGTGGGCGTGCCCAGTTCGTCGTCGTGCACTTGCGGGGCTGCTGCGGAAGTCTGCGGGAGCGACGGCTCCATCGGCTCGGGCGGCAGCGGTTCGTCGTCCCATTCCAGACGATGCGACAGCGGTTCCGGTTCCCACGCCTCATTCAACGGTTCGAGCGGCGCTCGCGGCAGAGCGTCGGCGCCCAGTTCGGCTGCAGCGCCGAGGCTTGCCGCTGTGGTCGCATTCTGCAGGTTCTCGTCGTCTTGCTCCGAGCGCGGTTCGGCGGGCAGTTCCGCATGGGGCACCACCGAAGCCGCCGGAGGTTCATGAGATTCGGGCTGTCGTGCTGTGGCCAGCTCGTCAGTTGCCTCGCGCGGCATATCTCGAGTTGCATCTTCTGGTGACCGGTCGTGCGATGCCACGTCTTCCGCCATGCGCTCCCGTTCCGACGCGAGTTCAGCTTGACGCAATGCCGCCTGATCTTGTGCTGCGGCATGCTGGGCGGCGGCTTGAGCCTCCGCTTCGCGCGCCTGTGCGTCTCGTGCGGCCGCAGTGCGCATTTCCGCCTCGCGCTCGGCAGCGACGCGCTCCGACATTTCGCGTGCCGCGGCGTCGCCTTCAGCCGCTTCGCGCTCGGCAGCGGCTACCGCGGCGGCTGCCGCTGCCGTGGGTGCCTGCTGCGCAGCCGCGGTGCCAACGTCAGCGCCCTCATCTGCGTCGACCGTCTCGCCGCGTGCAGCAACCGAAGCCGCCAGTTCCGCGTCACCCGACGACTCGGCCTTCTCCGACGCTTCGGCTCGGCGCGCCTCGGCAAGGCGCTCACGCTTGCGCCGACCCATGCGCAAAGCAGCCAACAGTACAACCAGCGCCGCGCCGACCGCGGCGCCTACCGCGAGGTTCGTCTGCGAAATGCCGGGTTCGTTGGACGTCGACATAGCGGCGCCTGCATGCCCAGGCACGACAGCCGCAGTGGATGCCCCCGCCACCGATGCCGTACCGCTCCCCGAAGCAGTGGTCGGCGCCGCTGGCGCCCCGCCTATGCCATGCTTTTGCAATTCCATCAGCACGCGGTTCTTCAGCGCGAGCAGTTGCTGCAAGCTGGACACCTGGGCGCGCGGCTGTGAGGCGCCCGTGACAGCGGCGGCCCCGCTCGCCGACGGCTGAACCGATCCGGCCCACACATGCGTGCCGCTCGCAGCCGACGCCGCCTGCGAGCCCGCGGCCGGCGCCGACGAAACAGCGTCGCTGGAAGCCGCCGAGCTTGCGTCCGCCGCAGCGCTGGCCGCTGCAGTTGGCGCGGCAGCGGTAGGCGGGGTTGTCGTGGCCGCTTGCGTGGCGGGACTTTCCGCGCCGGTCGCGCTCGCCGCCGCGGCACTGCCTTGCGCGGCGCCGCTCGCGGCCGCCGCGACGGAAGCATTCGACGCCGAACCACTGCCAGCCGTCGGCGCGGAGGCCGCCGCTGCGGTCGCCGCCACTGCGCCCGACGCGTCGAGCGGCGGCACAGTCAACACCGAGCCAAGACGCATGCGGCTCGGATCGTGGCCCATGAACGCGTTCGGGTTCGCATCGAACAAAGCGCGGGCCGCGCGTGCGAGCGTGGCCCGATCGCGCGATTGGGTGACCGCGATCGCCACGTCGTTCAGCGACTGGCCCGGCTTGACCGTATATTGCCCGCCGCCCGCGTAAGACCCAGACGCCGCCGCGGGCGCAGATGCCGCGGCGCCGTCCGGCGTGCTCGCGGCATCAAGTGGCACGGCCAATGCGCTGCCGAGGCTCGCGCCCGTCAGCAGGAACGCCAACGCGGCTGTGGCCGCGAGGCGGCAGGTATCTGGGCGCGCAAACATGGCCCGAAGGGAAGCGAGTCGAAGATTCATCGGGACTCCTGGCGCGTCAGCGCGCGGCCCTTTTTTGCGGTTATAAAGAGACAAGATAATCGGAGCACACAAATGAAAAAAGCGCCGCGCAAGCGCGACGCTTCTTGAGTTTTCTACGCGTCGTGACCGCGTAGTTTACTTTACTTGTCGAGCACAATGCGAAGCATGCGGCGCAGCGGCTCAGCCGCGCCCCACAGCAACTGATCGCCGACCGTGAATGCCGACAGATATTCACCGCCCATGGCCAGCTTGCGGACGCGGCCGACCGGCACCGTCAGCGTGCCCGTGACGACTGCCGGCGACAGGTCGCGCATTGAAGCTTCACGCTCGTTCGGCACGACCTTGACCCAGTCGTTGCCCGAAGCGAGGATGCTGTTGACTTCGTCCAGCGGCACGTCCCTGTTCAGCTTGATGGTGAGCGCCTGCGAGTGGCAGCGCATTGCGCCGATGCGCACACACAGGCCGTCCACCGGAATGGAGCCGGGGGTGCCCATGGCCGGCTTGCCGAGAATCTTGTTGGTTTCAGCGCCGCCCTTCCATTCTTCCTTCGACATGCCGTTGCCGAGGTCCTTGTCGATCCACGGAATCAGCGAACCGGCGAGCGGCACGCCGAAGTGGTCGGTCGGCATGCTGTCGCTGTTCATTGCTTCAAGCACGCGGCGGTCGATATCGAGAATCGCCGAAGCGGGGTCCGCGAGTTCGTTCTTCACCGCGCCATGCAGCGTGCCCATTTGCGAGAGCAACTCGCGCATGTTCTGCGCGCCCGCGCCCGACGCGGCCTGGTACGTCATGGCCGTCATCCAGTCGACGAGGTTTTCGCGGAACAGGCCGCCGAGCGCCATCAGCATCAGGCTGACCGTACAGTTGCCGCCGATGAAATTCTTCTGGCCCTTGACCAGCGCGTTCTTGATCACGTCCAGGTTGACAGGATCGAGAATGATGACCGCGTCGTCCTTCATGCGGAGCGCGGAAGCCGCGTCGATCCAGTAGCCGTTCCAGCCCGCTGCGCGCAGCTTCGGGAACACTTCGTTCGTGTAGTCCCCGCCCTGGCAGGAGATGATTGCTTCGCACTTCTTCAGGTCTTCGATGCTTGTCGCATCTTTGAGCTTGGTCTCGTTCTTGGCGAACGACGGCGCGTTGCCGCCCGCGTTGCTGGTGCTGAAAAACACCGGTTCGATCAAGTCGAAATCGCCTTCCTGCTGCATACGCTGCATCAGGACGCTGCCGACCATGCCGCGCCAACCTACGAGACCTACGTTCATGACTTCATACCCTTCGAATGGAAACTTCCCCGCATCTTTGCCCGCAGTGACCGCGCGGGGAAGATGAGCGGGCACGACGGACGATCAGCGTTTCGTGATCGTTTTCGGGGTAATCGTTTTAATCAGCGCTTGAGTGGAAATGGCGAGCTCAACCACACGGGCCGTTTTGCCGTGCAGTTTCGAAATCTTGGAGATTTGAGCCATTTGTGCCATCGCTACAATATACACGAAAACCGGAATCCGGCGACGTCGTTGTCCGTCGCTATCGTCCTTTGTCGTCTCTTGTCGTCTCTTTCAGGCGCGAATCGGCTTTGATTTGGGCCGATTCGCGGGTTAAAGACCGATTTAACGACTCGCGCGGCAGGCCTTGGAGCGCGCCGCGCATGAGCGCGGCTTGGCAGCCGCGCGCCAGCCGCTTTTACAGTGCGGCGACCACTGCGTCGCCCATGGCGACCGTGCCCACCTGCTTGCAGCCGGGCGTCAGGATGTCGCCGGTGCGAAAGCCTTGCTCCAGCACCTTTTTCACAGCGTTTTCAATGCGGTCCGCCTGCTCGGCCTTGTTCAGCGAATAGCGCAGCATCATGGCGGCCGACAGAATAGTCGCGAGCGGATTGGCCACGCCTTTGCCGGCGATGTCCGGCGCGGAGCCGTGCGAGGGCTCGTACAAGCCCTTGTTGTTCTTGTCGAGCGAGGCCGAAGGCAGCATGCCGATGGAGCCCGTGAGCATGGCAGCCTCGTCGGACAGAATGTCGCCGAACATGTTGCCGGTCACGATCACGTCGAACGACTTGGGTGCCTTCACCAGTTGCATGGCGGCGTTGTCGACATACATGTGCGACAACTCCACGTCCGGGTATTCCTTCGAAACGTCGATCATCACGTCTTTCCAGAACTGCGAAGTTTCGAGCACGTTCGCCTTGTCCACCGAAGTGAGCTTCTTGCCGCGCTTTTGCGCCGCCTGGAAGGCGACGTGCGCGATACGGCGCACTTCGGGCTCCGAATAACGCATGGTGTCGAAACCTTCCTTCGAACCGGCGAACAGGCCGTCCGGCGCTTCGCGCACGCCGCGCGGCGCGCCAAAGTAGATGTCGCCGTTCAGTTCGCGCACGATCAGAATGTCGAGGCCCGAAACGATTTCTTCCTTCAGTGACGAAGCGCCGGTGAGTTGCGGATAGCAGATTGCCGGGCGGAAGTTCGCAAACAACTGCAGATGCTTGCGCAGCCCGAGAATGGCCTGCTCGGGGCGCAGCGCGCGTTCGAGCTTGTCGTACTTCCAGTCGCCCACAGCGCCGAACAGGATTGCGTCGGCTTCCTTCGCGAGCGCGAGCGTGGAATCAGGCAGCGGATGGCCCTTCGCCTCGTAGCCCGCGCCGCCAACCGGCGCTTCTTCCAGTTCGAATTGTTCGCCGAGCACGTTCAGGACCTTGACGGCCTCCTTGACGATTTCGGGGCCAATGCCGTCGCCCGGCAACACTGCGATCTTCATGCGAATTCCTTAATGATTTTCTTCGAGACTTTCAGCCTGTGCAGCCAATGCAACGCGCGCAGAGCCGCAGCGCGCGCAAGCTTTACCCGACGATGCGATGACCCAGCCACGGCTGCTTCGCCATGCGCTCGGCTTCGAACTGGCGAATCTTGTCCGCGTGACGCAGCGTGAGGCCGATGTCGTCGAAACCGTTCAGCAGGCAGTACTTGCGGAAAGGCGCGACTTCGAACGGATACTCCGTCGCGCCGTCCGACGTGCGCACGACTTGCGCCTCGAGGTCGATGGTCAGCTGGAAACCGTTGAATGCGTACGTTTCGTTGAACAGATGATCGACCTGCTGTTCGCTCAGCACGATCGGCAGCAACCCGTTCTTGAAGCAGTTGTTATAGAAAATGTCCGCGAAGCTCGGCGCGATGATCGCGCGAAAGCCGTACTGCTGAAGCGCCCACGGCGCATGTTCGCGCGAGCTGCCGCAGCCGAAATTCTTGCGCGCGAGCAGCACGGAAGCGCCCTGATAGCGCGGCTGGTTCAGCACGAAGTCCGGGTTCAGCGGACGCTTCGAGTTGTCTTGACCCGGCTCGCCGTGGTCGAGATAACGCCACTCGTCGAAAGCGTTCGGACCAAAACCCGTGCGCTTGATCGACTTCAGGAATTGCTTGGGAATAATCGCGTCCGTGTCGACGTTCTCGCGATCGAGCGGCGCCACGACGCCGGTGTGTACGATGAATTTATCCATGACGCTTGCGCCTGTTTCAGGACCGGGCGATGCGTGTGTGGCGGCATGAAGGCCGCGCGCCACATCGCCGGCAAAAATCAAAAACCGGTTATTTCTCAGCGTGATTGCTGATCGAATTGCCGAGGTGCGACATGTCCTGCCCAAATCCGTGCACCGTGTTGCAGCCGGTCAGACCGAGCAGCAACCCAGCCAGAGCACCGAGCGCGAAGCGACGCAGTAGAGTAGTGCGATTCATGTTGTTCATCATGCGATTTATCCCAGCTTGCGAATATCGACGAAATGCCCTTCGATGGCTGCGGCTGCGGCCATGGCGGGGCTCACGAGATGGGTACGGCCACCGGCGCCCTGACGACCTTCGAAATTGCGATTCGAGGTGGACGCGCAACGCTCGCCCGGCTCCAGCCGGTCGGCGTTCATCGCGAGACACATCGAGCAGCCCGGCTCACGCCATTCGAAACCGGCCTCCGTAAACACCTTGTCGAGGCCTTCGCGCTCGGCCTGCGCTTTCACGAGACCCGAGCCCGGCACGACCATGGCAAGGCGAATATTCGGCGCGACGCGGCGGCCCAGTTTCTTCACGACGTATGCCGCGGCGCGAATGTCTTCAATGCGCGCGTTGGTACACGACCCAATGAAGATTTTATCCGGCTTGATCGACTCGATCGGCGCATTCGGTTCCAGCGCCATGTATTTGAGCGCGCGCTCCATGGCGTCGCGCTTGACCGGATCTTTCTCGCGCTCCGGATCGGGCACGCGGCCGTCCACGGCGGTGACCATTTCCGGCGACGTGCCCCACGTGACTTGCGGCACGATTTCCGCTGCGTTCAACTCGACCACGCGGTCGAAATGCGCGCCTTCGTCGGACTTGAACTGCTTCCAGTATTCCACGGCCACGTCCCACTCCGCGCCTTCCGGCGAGAACGGACGGCCCTTCAGATAGTCGATCGTGGTGTCGTCCACGGCGACCATGCCGGCGCGCGCGCCCGCTTCGATCGCCATGTTGCACACGGTCATGCGGCCTTCCATGGAGAGCGCGCGAATCGTCGAACCGCCGAATTCTATGGCATAGCCCGTGCCGCCCGCCGTGCCGATCTTGCCGATGATCGCAAGCACGATGTCTTTCGCGGTACAGCCGCGCGGCAGTTGGCCTTCCACCTTCACCAGCATGTTCTTGCTCTTCTTCTGCAAGAGCGTTTGCGTGGCCAGCACGTGCTCCACTTCCGAAGTGCCGATGCCGTGCGCGAGCGCGCCGAACGCCCCGTGCGTGGACGTATGCGAGTCGCCGCAGACGATCGTCATGCCAGGCAGCGTGGCGCCCTGCTCGGGCCCGATGATATGCACGATGCCCTGGCGCAGGTCGTTCATCTTGAACTGCGTGATGCCGAAGGCGTCGCAGTTCGAGTCCAGCGTGTCGACCTGCAGCTTCGAAACCGGATCGGCAATGCCGTGGCTGCGGTCCGTGGTCGGCACGTTATGGTCCGACACAGCCAGGTTCGCGCTGATGCGCCACACCGGACGCTCGGCCAGCTTCAGCCCTTCGAACGCCTGGGGGCTGGTCACTTCGTGCAGCAGGTGACGGTCGATATAGAGAATCGTCGTGCCGTCTTCTTCCGTGTGGACCACGTGTGTGTTCCACAATTTGTCGTAGAGAGTCTGTGCCATGGTATGCGGGGTAGTAATGACTGCGGGCTGACTGTGTCGGTCGATTATGCCACGCGAAGTCACGCCGTGGGCCGTCGCATCATGGAAAAAAGCGATAAAAAACAGTGAGTTGGGTGGTAGTGTCGATACCTGTATCGGCGGCACCCGGCAAGCTGCCGGCAAGCTTGCCGCCGTTGCGAAGGCCACCCGCCGCACAAACGGGCGCGACTCTTGCGACCGGTTCCGCGTTCAGCGCGTATGCTCCCAACAGCATCGCGGCAGGAACGGTAGCGGTAGTAGTGAAGACGGTAACACTCACACTCTTTCGGAGGTCTGCATGCTTTCCTTCATTGGTACGGTAATCGTAGGGCTGATCGTGGGACTGATCGCTCGGGCACTGAAGCCCGGCGACGACCGCATGGGTCTGCTCATGACCATCATTCTCGGCATTGCCGGCTCGCTGATTGCGGGCTACGTGGGGCGAGCGCTCGGCTGGTACCAGCCGGGCCAGGCCGCGGGCTGGATCGCATCGGTAATTGGCGCGATCGTGCTGCTCGTGATCTACGGCATGGTGCGCCGACGGACCTGATTGCGGCGGCACGCTAGTCGCAAGGGCAACGCGCTCGAGCGACCGCGTTGACGGCAAGGCGAGGCGTGTTACTCACCGCCGCGCCTGCCGCACTGCTTAGCGCGGCAATTCGAACCCGAGTTGCGCGCGGCCGAGCGCCGTCAGATCGCTTTCCTGTGCGCGGCCGGCGAAGTCCGTCTCGAAGTGGTCGGCGGGAAAATCGGGCGGGCTTTCGCCGCGCAGAAAGCTTGGCAACTGGCGCCTCAAATACGCTTCGTTTTTCGCGCACCACGGCGCTGACGCGATATACATCACGTTGCTGTAGCCCTTGCCGCGATGTGCGTCCTCGACCGAATGCACCACGTCGCTGTGCCAGAACACCGCGTCCCCCGGCTGCATATGCGGAATCGGCGTGACGGCTTCCAGCAGCAGGCCGTGCCACTCGGCCTTGATCGATAGGGCTCGCGCGGCCTGCGCGCCGCACAGTTCGTCGTCCGGCACGTCGTCCTGAAGCGCGCGCAGAATGATGTAAGCCATGACGTTTGCGATTGGAACCAGTTGCAAGGTGCCGTCGCCGGGACCTTGGGGCGTCAGCGCGGTCCAGCCCTGGAAGGTGCGGAACATCGAGCACACGGCCGGCGATGGAATTTCCTGGACATCCGGCCGGTAAGCGGCGTCGAACGGGTCATACGCGCGCCAGTTGCCCGACAGCACATGTCGATAAACCTTCTGGAAGTTTGGATCGAGCCAGCGCTCGACCGAGCCGCCATCCACGTGCGGCGATAAGCCCAGCGACTCGGAGCCAGGCGGCCGGCGACGAATCCGGTCCGCGTAAACCGGCACGCGCTCAGGATCGAAATGTCGCCTGCCTTCGCTCTCCGACTTCCACAGACGATTGAGGAACACGCGGGTGTTAGTCAGCTGTTCCGACTGGCGCGCGGCTGTCTGAGGCTTCGACCAGTAGACGCCGTAAATCTGCGGCCTGCTCGACGACAGATTGCCGAAATACTTGTCCTCTGCCCGATGCGCGAGCCTCGCGTCGAGATCGTTGCGCACGAGGTAATCGGTGATTTCGTCGTTCCAGTCGCTTGCCTGTTGCCGGTCGAAAACACCGCGCACTACGCATGCGCCCCGCACCTTGATGGCGGCGATGGTGGCCGGATCGACGCTGCCGGATGCGACCGACGCGTAGTCGAACACGGGAATCGCGTCGCGCCCCTGGGCGCGGTCGCGGTGAATTGCATCGATCTGCTCGCGGATCGCGCCTTCGACTTCGTCGAAAACCTGTTTGTAGGTCGGCAGCGCGGCCCGCAGCGCACGCTTCGTGCTGCGAATCGCCTCCGGAATATTGTCGATGACAAGCGGCATGGTGTGTCTCCGTGTGATGGTCTGTGTAGGGCTGTCCTTCTTGAAGATTAAGGAGGTTCGACCGTCACGAAGCATGCTTTACGGCCAGATACCGATACAATTCAGACATTCGCCGCAGCTTCTCTCCGTGCGGCCGGCTCGCCTGCCTCGGAACGTCCGCCGTGAAACCTCAATACGAACGCGTCACCATTCCCGACGGCTGCTCGATCCGCGTCTACCACCGGCAGCTCGCGCAGATTCCGTTCGAGTGGCATCACCATCCCGAATACGAATTGACGCTGACCATGAACAGCCGTGGCCGCCGGTTCATCGGCGATCACGTTGCGGACTACAGCGGCGACGATCTCGTGCTGGTGCCGCCGGACATGCCGCATACGTGGGCGTCGACTGAACCGATCGACGCAAGCGCGCCTCAGGTGGCGATTGTCGTGTGGTTCAGCGGCGACTGGGCGCGGCGTATTGCGGACTGCTGCCCGGAGTTTGCGTCGCTTCGCACGCTGCTGCGACGGGGCGCGCCAGGTCTGCGCTTTTCCAGCGAAGCCGCAGCCTCGGTACGCGAACGCATGGCTGCGTTGCTCGACGCTTCGCCGCGCGTTCGGCTTGGGGCGGTGCTCGAGGTGCTGGCGCAACTCGCGGAGGCCGAGTCCGAGCCGTTGGCGTCGCCGGCTGCGCATCGACGCGCAGCGAAGGTCGTCGGGGCGTCCGTGCGGCGCTCTGGTCGAGCCGCCGGCTCTAACCAGTTTCTCGACGGTGACCATTCCGCCGATTCCCCAGCCCCAGACTCCCGGCAAAAAGTTAGCGGCGCTACCGCGATGGCAGGTGGCAGCGCATCCGAGGCTGAGCGCCTGAACCGCGTGCTCGATCTGCTGGACCGGCGTTTTCACGAGCCGCTGCGCATCGCCGAACTGTGCGAGGTCGCCAATCTGTCCGAGCGCTCGCTGCACCGGTACTTCACGAGGCATCTGGGCGAAAGCGTGGGGCGCTATCTGAGCCGGCTACGGATCGGCTACGCGACCCGTCAACTGACAGACACGACATGGCCCGTCGCGCTGATCGCCGCGAAAGCCGGCTTTCCGAATCTCGCCAATTTCAATCGGCAGTTTCTCGCCGCGCGAGGCATGACGCCGAGCACGTACCGGCGCTTCTTTGAAACGCACGGCCGCGTGCCGAAGGGTCCAGAGGCTGCGCAGCAGGATCTGCGCACGCGCTCGCCTTCGCTTGATAAGCCGGCAAGGCGTGGACGGGGCGCGCCGGAGGCTTGAAGCGTTTTTGTGGGTGAGGGGTCGCGGCTCATCACTGTGAGGCCAGCCGATGCGTCAGCGTGCCGCTCAAAGAAAAACGCCCCAACGGTTGTACCCGTTGAGGCGTTTCGGATTCGGCGCGCTAGAGTTCCTCCCAGCCCGCAGTGAACAGCCAACTACAGACGGGGAGGTTCAACCCCGATCAGCGTTGCGTAATAGGCTTCGCTTCACGCGGCGTATCGCCGATGAACAGCTGACGCGGACGGCCAATCTTCTGCTCCGGATCGGCGATCATTTCGTTCCACTGTGCAATCCAGCCGACCGTACGCGCCATCGCGAAGATACACGTGAACATGGACGTCGGGATGCCCAGCGCGCGCTGCACGATACCCGAGTAGAAGTCGACGTTCGGATACAGCTTGCGCGACACAAAATACTCGTCTTCCAGCGCGATCTTTTCCAGTGCCATCGCCAGCTTGAACAGCGGGTCGTCGTGCAGACCCAGTTCATTCAGCACTTCGTGGCAGGTTTCGCGCATGAGCTTCGCACGCGGGTCGTAGTTCTTGTAGACACGGTGACCGAAGCCCATCAGCTTCACGCCGGAGTTCTTGTCCTTCACCTGCTTGATGAATTCAGGAATGTTGTCGACCGAGCCGATTTCTTCCAGCATGTTCAGCGCAGCTTCGTTCGCGCCGCCGTGCGCCGGGCCCCACAGACACGCGATACCGGCTGCGATACACGCGAACGGGTTTGCGCCCGACGAGCCGGCCAGACGCACGGTCGACGTCGACGCGTTCTGCTCGTGGTCCGCGTGCAGGATCAGGATGCGGTCGAGAGCACGCACCAGCACGTCGTTGACCTTGTAGTCTTCGCACGGGTTCGAGAACATCATGTGCATGAAGTTCGCGCTGTACGACAGGTTGTTGCGCGGATACGCAAACGGCTGACCGATGCTGTACTTGTAAGCCATCGCGACGAGCGTCGGCAGCTTCGCGATCATGCGGATAGCCGACACTTCACGGTGGCGCGGATTGTTGATGTCCAGCGAGTCGTGATAGAAGGCCGACAGCGCGCCGACTGCGGCGACCAGAATCGCCATCGGGTGCGCGTCGCGACGGAAACCGCGGAAGAAGAAGTGCATTTGCTCATGCACCATCGTGTGGTTCGTCACGGTCTTCACGAACTCGGCCTTCTGCTCGACGTTGGGCAGTTCGCCCTTCAGCAGCAGGTAGCAAGTTTCGAGGAAGTCAGCGTTCTCCGCGAGGTTGTCGATCGCGTAACCGCGGTAGAGCAACTCGCCCTTATCGCCGTCGATGTAGGTGATCGCCGAATTGCACGCCGCCGTCGACATGAAGCCAGGGTCGTACGTGAACTTGCCAGTCTGGCCGTACAGCTTGCGGATGTCGATCACGTCCGGGCCGAGAGTGCCCTTGTAAATCGGCATTTCAACGCTCGGCGAATTGTCGCTGAACGATAGCGTGGCTTTAACATCTGACGGGGTCATAGCACATCCTCAATCGAAGAATGGAAACGGGGTTTCGATAATTGCACGCTCGGAACTACGCACTCGCGGCGCTCAAGCGTTGCGCAACAGCTCCAGAACCCGGATCACGTCCGGGTCGGCAAGCTCGCCTTCAGGTTCCTTGCGCGCGAGAAGCAAGTCCATCAGGTCGTTATCGCTCAGCTCGAGCAGGCGCGTAAGTGCGCCCACATCGGCATCGCTGAGGTCATGCTCATATCGGCTGAAGAAACGCTCAAAGATCAGATCGTTTTCCAGCAGGCCTCGCCGGGCGCGCCAGCGAAGACGCGCGCGGCGGAGAGGGTCGGACTGATGCGATGCATCGTTCATGTCAATACTTGCCGGGTCGCCCCGGGTCGTACCACCGCCCGAAGGGCAGCGAACGACGCGAAGCATGGAGGTTATTCAGTCTACACAGTACGCCGAACCATCAATTCCTTGATCTTGCCGATTGCCTTGGTCGGGTTCAATCCCTTCGGGCAGACGTCGACGCAGTTCATGATGGTGTGGCAGCGGAACAGCCGGTACGGGTCTTCCAGGTTGTCGAGCCGTTCGCCCGTGGCCTGGTCGCGGCTGTCGGCGATGAAGCGGTACGCCTGCAGCAGACCCGCCGGGCCCACGAACTTGTCCGGATTCCACCAGAAGCTCGGGCACGACGTCGAGCAGCTCGCGCACAGAATGCACTCGTACAACCCGTCGAGCTCGTCGCGCTCTTCCGGCGACTGCAGACGCTCCTTCTCCGGCGGCGGCGTGTCGTTGATCAGGTACGGCTTGATCGAGTGGTACTGGTTGAAGAACTGCGTGAAGTCGCAGATCAGGTCGCGCACCACCGGCAGCCCCGGCAGCGGCCGCAGCACGATCTTCTGCGGCAGCTCGTTCAGGTTCGTCAGGCACGCCAGCCCGTTCTTGCCGTTGATGTTCATTGCGTCCGAGCCGCACACGCCTTCGCGGCACGAGCGGCGGAACGACAGCGTCTCGTCCAGCGCCTTGAGCTTCACCAGCGCGTCGAGCAGCATGCGCTCGTGCGAGTCGATCTCGATCTCGTACGTCTGCATGCGGGGCGCCGCGTCCTTGTCCGGATCGTAGCGGTAGATTTCAAATGTACGCTTGGCCATTTCAGAATTCCTTTGCTCTGTGGCTTAGAAGGTCCGCGCCTTGGGCGGCACCGATTCGACCGTCAGCGGCTGCATGTGCACCGGCTTGTAGTCGAGGCGGTCGCCCTCGCTGAACCACAGCGTATGGCGCAGCCAGTTCTCGTCGTCGCGATGCTCGAAGTCGTTCTGCGCGTGCGCGCCGCGGCTTTCCTTGCGCGCCTCGGCCGACACCATCGTCGCGCGCGCCACCTCGATCAGGTTCGCCACTTCCAGCGCCTCGACGCGTGCCGTGTTGAACACCTTCGACTTGTCCTTCAGATGGATGTTGTCGACGCGCTGCGCCACTTCGCGGATGCGCTCGACGCCCTCGGCCAGCAGCGCCGAGGTGCGGAACACGCCCGCGTGTTTCTGCATCGTGCCGCGGATGTCGTTGGCCACCGACTGCGCGTACTCGCCCGAGGACGAGCTCTCCAGCTTCGCCAGCCGCGAGAGCGCGAAGTCCGCCGCATCGGCCGGCAGCGGCTTGTGCTCCTTGAGCTCCTTCACGTGCTTCACGATGTGATTGCCCGCCGCACGGCCGAACACCACCAGGTCCAGCAGCGAGTTCGTGCCCAGACGGTTCGCGCCGTGCACCGACACGCACGAGCATTCGCCCACTGCGTAGAAGCCGTTGACCACTTCCTCGTGGCCCCTGGGCGTGCCCACCACCTGGCCGTTGATGTTCGTCGGAATGCCGCCCATCTGGTAGTGGATGGTCGGCACCACCGGAATCGGCTCCTTGATGCAGTCGACGTTGGCGAACTTCAGCGCGATCTCGCGGATCGACGGCAGACGCTTCATGATCGTCTCGGCGCCGATGTGCGACAGGTCCAGCAGCACGTGGTCCTTGTTCGGACCGACGCCGCGGCCTTCCTTGATTTCCTGGTCCATCGAGCGCGAGACGAAGTCGCGCGGCGCCAGATCCTTCAGCGTGGGCGCGTAGCGCTCCATGAAGCGCTCGCCGTTGGAGTTGCGCAGAATGCCGCCTTCGCCGCGCACGCCTTCGGTGATCAGCACGCCCGCGCCGGCCACGCCGGTCGGGTGAAACTGCCAGAACTCCATGTCCTGCAGCGCGATGCCCGAACGTGCGGCCATGCCCAGGCCGTCGCCGGTGTTGATGAACGCGTTGGTCGACGCCGCGAAGATGCGGCCCGCACCGCCCGTGGCAAACAGCGTGGTCTTGCCTTCGAGGATGTAGACGTCGCCCGTTTCCATTTCGAGCGCGGTCACGCCGAGCACGTCGCCTTCGGCGTCGCGGATCAGGTCGAGCGCCATCCATTCGACGAAGAACTGCGTCTTCGCCGCGACGTTCTGCTGGTACAGCGTGTGCAGCAGCGCGTGGCCGGTACGGTCGGCCGCGGCGCAGGCGCGCTGCACGGGCTTCTCGCCGTAGTTCGCGGTGTGGCCGCCGAACGGGCGCTGATAGATGGTGCCGTCCGCGTTGCGGTCAAACGGCATGCCGAAGTGTTCGAGTTCGTAGACGGCGTTCGGCGCTTCACGGCACATGAACTCGATCGCGTCCTGGTCGCCGAGCCAGTCCGAGCCCTTGATCGTGTCGTAGAAGTGGTAGTGCCAGTTGTCCTCGCTCATGTTGCCAAGCGAGGCGCCGATGCCGCCTTGCGCGGCGACCGTATGCGAGCGCGTGGGGAACACCTTGGACAGCACGCACACCGACAGACCGGCGCGCGCCAGTTGCAGCGACGCGCGCATACCCGAGCCGCCCGCGCCGACGATCACCACGTCGAACCTGCGACGCGGCAGGCTATTCTTGATTGCAGCCATGCTTTTACACTCTCCAGAGAATCTGCGCAGCGTAGCCCGCGCACGCGAGCAGCCAGACGATCGTCAGCGCCTGCAGCAGCAGACGCGTGCCAACGGGCTTCACATAGTCCATCCAGATGTCGCGGATGCCGACCCACGCGTGATAGAAGAGTGAGAGCAGCGTGACGAAGGTGGCGAGCTTCATCCACTGGGTGGCGAAGATCGAGGCCCAGCCTTCGTAGGAGAAATCGCGCGCGCCGAAGAACCACGCGAGCAGGATCACCGTGTAGATGGCCATCACGCAGGCGGTGAGGCGTTGCGCGAGCCAGTCGCGCAGACCGTAGTGCGCGCCGACGACAAGGCGCTTCGAGCCGATTCGGTTAGGGGCTGCCATGTTTTTAGAATGCTCCGAAGAGTTTGAGCGCGAAGGCGAGGGTCAGCAGCGACGACACGACGAACACGACGATCGAGGTCTGCCTGCCTTTCTCTTTGGTGACTGCTTCGTGGTTGGTGTCCATCAGCAGATGGCGCACGCCCGCGCAGAAATGGAACATGTAGGCCCAGCCGAGCACCAGCACGATGAGCTTGACGATGATGTTGGAGAAAAAGGCCTTGAAGCCCTCGAAGCTCAGCTCGGAGGTCAGGCTCTGGTCGAAGAGGTACAGCAGGAACGGCAACGCGACGAACAGCAGGCCGCCGCTCACACGATGCAGGATCGACACGCGACCCGCCAGAGGCAGGCGATACGCCGTCAATATCTGCCCGATACCGATGTTCCGGAATTCCGGCCTCGGTTTTTTTACCGCTTCAGCCATGCTAGACCCCCTGCTATGTAGTCACACCAATCCGCAATTTTAGCGCCTTTTCATTTCGCGCTGCAGCGAAAACCCCGAACAGGTCCGTTACAGCGCGTGCAATGAAGGCACCGGCACGAGGCGCGCGTGTGGGACGCTGCGCCCTTGATCCAGCCCGACTCAGCTCAAGTCGTTCTGATAGTAGTACCCGGTTGTGACATACCAACCTCGCCGGACTTCCACCGGCCGATCCCCGTAGGTATAAGACACGCGCTCGACCGACAGCAGCGGAAAGCCCGGCGGCACCTGCAGCAGATCGGCAACCGAAGGCTCGGCGGCGACCGCGCGGATTTTCTCCGTGGCGCGGATCATGCGGGTGCCGAATTCCGTCTCGAACATCGCGTAAAGAGGACCCTTGTATTCCGACAGCCGCTCGAGCGTAAGCCCGCGAAACACGGCGCCAGGCAGCCAGATTTCGTCGAGCACGGTGACTTCGCCGTCGAACTGCAGCAAGCGCTTGATCAGGACCACCGGCTCGGCCGGCTTGAGATCCAGTTGCCGCGCAATGTCCGCCGACGCGCGCAGCCGCCGGCACTCCAGCAGGCGGCTGACGTGCGGATGTTCGGCGCCGTCGTCGGCAAGCAGGCGGAGAAAGCGGAACTGCGCACGATCTTCGTTGTGCGTTGCAACGAATGTACCCTTGCCCTGGCGGCGCACGAGGAGGTTTTCGGCAGCGAGTTCGTCGATTGCCTTGCGCACGGTGCCCTGGCTGACCTTGTATCGGGCCGCCAATTCGACTTCACTGGGAATGATCTCGCCGGGTTTCCATTCACCGCTTTCCAGACTCTGCGTGATCAGCCCTTTGATCTGCTGGTAGAGCGGACTGAAGGTGGGCGACGCAGCGGGGACAGCCGCGGATACACCTTCGCCCGCGGCCGCCTGGCCGCCCGGATTCGTGGTGTTGGCCGGGTTCGAATTCATGCGCGCATTTCATCATAAAGCGCTGGGCGGCGTCCAGCATTTCTCCCGCAATAGATGTGTCTTATATAAGACATAAGATAATGTTGACTTTGCGCCTGCCGACTCCTACACTCCTTGTCGAGCAAGGGTTTGCGGGTTTTTTGGCGGTTGCTGGCTGCGCCTGGTTAGGCAGCGCCGCAACGCACCGGCAGCACCTGCACCACGCCGTTCCCACGCAGTCCAGGTTTCGATTTCGCCGCCATTCGTTGGTCAGACGCTTGCCGAAACGCGCTGTTCGCGGGAGCCCGCACTGTGCAGCGGCTACCCCGGCGCCCCAATGCCCGCCCCGTTCTTTCAGCAAGCATCGGCTGGCGTCGTCCTTTTTTGCGCCGGCGGCCCGGCGTGCAGCGCCGGCCTGAGAGAGCTCAGCAGTACCGGTTTCCGGCATGGCGGTCTTGCCGCAGCGCCGTTTCCCGCTCGCAATAACCGGGCTGGCAGCGGGCCGTTCGCGAATCGTAATTTCCGCCGTGTTTCACAACGCTTCGCTGAACGCGCATATAGAATGGCGTTTTCCCTAGCGTCTAACGCATCGTCCTGGAGATTTCTCAATGGCTAAGCCCGCAAAGCGCGTTGCCGTCACCGGCGCCGCAGGTCAAATCGCTTACTCCCTGCTGTTTCGCATCGCCAATGGTGATCTGCTCGGCAAGGACCAGCCGGTTATCCTGCAACTGCTCGACCTGCCGCAAGCGCAAGCCGCCGTCAAAGGCGTCGTGATGGAACTGGATGATTGCGCGTTCCCGCTGCTGTCGGGCGTCGTGATCACGGACGACCCGAAGGTCGCATTCAAAGACGCCGACGTCGCCCTGCTGGTCGGTGCCCGTCCGCGTTCGAAAGGCATGGAGCGTAAGGACCTGCTGTCGGCCAACGCCGAAATCTTCACGGTTCAGGGCAAGGCGTTGAACGAAGTCGCAAGCCGCGACGTGAAGGTGCTGGTCGTCGGCAATCCGGCCAACACGAACGCCTACATCGCCATGAAGTCGGCGCCGGATCTGCCGAAGAAGAACTTCACCGCCATGCTGCGTCTGGACCACAACCGCGCGCTGTCGCAACTGGCCGCGAAGTCGGGCAAGCCGGTCGCCTCCATCGAAAAGCTGGCTGTGTGGGGCAACCACTCGCCGACCATGTACCCCGACTTCCGCTTCGCGACCGCCGAAGGCGAGTCGCTGACCAAGCTGATCAACGACGACGAGTGGAACCGCAACACTTTCATCCCGACCGTCGGCAAGCGCGGCGCGGCGATCATCGAGGCGCGCGGCCTGTCGTCGGCGGCATCGGCGGCTAACGCTGCGATCGACCACGTGCGCGACTGGGTGCTCGGCACCAGCGGCAAGTGGGTCACAATGGGCATTCCGTCGGACGGCTCGTACGGCATTCCCGAAGACATCGTCTACGGCGTGCCGGTGATCTGCGAAAACGGCGAATACAAGCGTGTGGAAGGCCTGGAAATCGACGCGTTCTCGCGCGAGAAGATGGACGGCACGCTGCAGGAACTGCTGGAAGAGCGCGAAGGCGTTCAGCATCTGCTCGGCTAAGCACCTGATGCAGAACAACCGGAACTCCGTAGCGTCATCGCGGCGGGTTCCGGTTTTTTTCGTGCGAACCGCGCTGACTGCACCGCTTGAATGCGCTGAACCATTCGAGCCACGCCAGCCACTCGCAACCGATCCCGGCGCGCTTTGCCTGCTTCCCTGTACGACTGGACAGAGCGCGCCCGAATCGGTTTTCCTTCAACAAGACCCACGCCACTCACGCTGAAGATGCGCGCCCTCACACCCGCCGAAGTGCTGTTTGACGGCGAAGTGCCGCCCGCTGTGCTGCCGGCCTGCGATCACTACGCTGGCAGCGAGAAGTTGATGCTGAAATCGCTCGCGTTGCAGCAACAGCTCGGGCCGGTGTTCGACATCACACTCGATTGCGAAGACGGCGCACAAGTCGGCCGTGAGGCGGAACACGCGGAACTGGTCGCGTCGCTGATCGGCAGCGAACATGACCGCTTCGGCCGCGTCGGCGTGCGCATTCACGACTTCGAGCACCCGCATTGGCGCGACGACGTCCGTCTGATTCTGCGCGCCGCGCGGCGGGCGCCCGCTTACATCACGCTGCCGAAAATCCGTACGGTGCCCGACGCCGCCGAGATGATCGCCTTCATCGAGGCCACGCGGCGCGAGCTCGGCGTGGCGAACCCGGTACCCGTTCAACTGCTGGTGGAAACGCACGGCGCGCTCACGCGCGTCTTCGATCTGGCCGCGTTGCCGGGTGTCGAGGCGTTGAGCTTCGGCCTGATGGATTTCGTTTCCGCGCACGACGGCGCGATTCCCGACACCGCAATGCGCTCGCCTGGCCAGTTCGAGCATCCGCTCGTGCGACGCGCGAAGCTCGAGATTGCGGCGGCCTGCCACGCGCACGGCAAGGTGCCGTCGCACAACGTCAGCACCGAAGTGCGCGACATGAGCGTGGTCGCGAACGACGCCGCGCGGGCCCGTAATGAGTTCGGCTACACGCGCATGTGGAGCATTCATCCCGCGCAGATCGAAGCAATCGTGAACGCGTTCGCGCCGCGCGAGGACGAAATCTCGACCGCCGCGGAGATACTGCTCGCCGCGCAATCCGCGCAGTGGGGACCGACGCGCCACCGCGACACGTTGCACGACCGCGCGAGCTACCGTTATTACTGGTCGGTGCTGCGTCGCGCGCGTTCCACCGGTCGCGCCATTCCGCAAGACGCCGCGCCGCTTTTCGGGGAAGCGGAGCAATGAACACGCAAACAGGAGACTGCGGCAAATGAGCGAGACCACTCAAAGCGCCGGCGTACAAGGCGGCTTCAAACCGAAAAAATCCGTCGCGCTATCCGGCGTGACCGCGGGCAACACGGCGCTGTGCACCGTCGGCAAGACCGGCAACGACCTGCACTATCGCGGCTACGACATTCTCGACCTTGCGGGCAATTGCGAATTCGAAGAAATCGCCTATCTGCTCGTGCACGAAAAGCTGCCCACGCAGGCCGAACTGAGCGCCTACAAGGCGAAGCTGAAGGCGCTGCGCGGTCTGCCCGCGAACGTGAAGGCCGCGCTCGAATGGATTCCGGCCGCCGCGCATCCTATGGATGTGATGCGCACCGGCGTGTCGGTGCTCGGCACCGTGCTGCCGGAGAAGGACGACCACAACCTGCCGGGCGCGCGCGACATTGCCGACAAACTGATGGCCTCGCTCGGCTCGATGCTGCTCTACTGGTATCACTACTCGCACAACGGCAAGCGCATCGAGGTCGAGACCGACGACGACTCGATCGGCGGGCACTTCCTGCATCTGCTGCATGGCACGGAGCCGCCGAAGTCATGGGTCGATGCCATGCATGTGTCGCTGAACCTTTACGCCGAGCACGAGTTCAACGCGTCGACGTTCACCGGCCGCGTGATTGCCGGCACCGGCTCGGACATCTACTCGGCCATTACCGGCGCGATCGGCGCACTGCGCGGGCCGAAACACGGCGGCGCGAACGAAGTCGCGTTCGAAATCCAGTCGCGCTACCAGACGCCGGATGAAGCCGAAGCGGACATCCGCAAACGCGTTGAGAACAAGGAAGTGGTGATCGGCTTCGGGCATCCGGTGTATACGATCTCGGATCCGCGCAACAAGGTCATCAAGGAAGTGGCGAAGAAGCTTTCGAAGGAAGCGGGCAACACGAAACTGTTCGATATCGCCGAGCGCCTTGAAAAAGTCATGGCCGAAGTGAAAAAGATGTTTCCAAATCTGGACTGGTTCAGCGCGGTGTCGTATCACATGATGGGCGTGCCGACGGCCATGTTCACGCCGCTCTTCGTGATTGCGCGCACGTCTGGCTGGAGTGCGCACATCATCGAGCAGCGCATCGACAACAAGATCATCCGGCCGAGCGCGAACTACACCGGGCCTGAGAATTTAAAGTACGTGGCGTTAAATAAGCGAAAATAGCGGTCGCTGTGCGCTTAAGAGGCGCGTGCAGTTCAACCCCGCGGCCGCCAGGACCGGTAGACCGCGTACCGTTCAACTGAAATTAGATAGAAAGGTTTTCTCCATGAAGAAGCTGATGATCGCCGCCGTGATTGGCGCCCTGTCCACGACGATGCTCGCCGTCGCGACTGACGCCGCCGCGCAACCGGCGACCACCACCAAGCCCGCTGCCAAGGCCGTGCCGAAGAAGCCGCAGCCGCGCCGTCTGATCAAGCGCAAAGCCAATCCGGCCAAGGAAGCCAAGGTCGATCCGGTTCCGGAAGGCGCCGAAAAGTGGTCGTGCAACGAAGGCCTTTCTTTCGCTCTGAAGGGCGACATGAAGCGTGACCAGATCGTTACGGTTCACTGGGCAAACAAGAACTACAACCTGCCGCGTCAATCCACGACCACGGGTGCGGACCGCTTCCACGACGCCGCCAGCGGCATGGATCTGGTCGTGATTCCGACCAAGGCCATGCTGTTCTCGGACAAGGACAGCTCGCGTCTCGCCGACGAGTGCAAGACGGCAGCCATGGCGCAAGGCGCGCCGGCTCCGACGCAATCGAACGCGATCAACAAGGCGGAATAACCCGCCGTCATCAGGAAAGCCCTCGATGTCCGCTCCGATTTCCAACGTGCGACCCGATCCGGACCAGGTCCTGGTCGATATCGTCGATTACGTTCTGGACTATCAGATCGACAGCGCGCTCGCGCTGGAAACCGCGCGTCATTGCCTGATCGATACGCTCGGCTGCGGCCTCGAGGCGCTCACCTTTCCTGCCTGCACCAAGCTGCTGGGACCCATCGTGCCGGGCACGATCGTCCCCAACGGCGCCAAGGTGCCGGGCACGTCGTTCCAGCTCGACCCGGTTCAGGCTGCCTTCAACATCGGCGCCATGATCCGCTGGCTGGACTTCAACGATACGTGGCTCGCCGCCGAATGGGGGCACCCGTCGGACAACCTCGGCGCAATTCTCGCCACGGCCGACTGGCTCTCGCGCACCGCCATCGCAGCCGGCAAAGCGCCGCTCGCAATGAAAGACGTGTTGATCGCCATGATCAAGGCGCACGAAATTCAAGGCTGCATCGCGCTCGAGAACTCCTTCAACAAGGTCGGGCTCGACCACGTGCTGCTCGTCAAGCTCGCGTCGACGGCGGTAGTCGGTCAACTGATCGGCCTCACGCGCGACGAACTGATCAATGCGGTCTCGCAGGCGCTTGTCGACGGGCAGGCGCTGCGCACGTACCGCCATGCGCCCAACACGGGCTCGCGTAAATCGTGGGCCGCGGGCGACGCGACTTCGCGCGCCGTACGTCTCGCGCTCATTTCGAAAACTGGCGAGATGGGCTATCCGTCGGTGCTGACTGCGAAAACATGGGGCTTCTACGACGTGCTCTTCAAGGGCAACGCGTTCACGTTCCAGCGCCCGTACGGCTCCTACGTGATGGAGAACGTGCTGTTCAAGATTTCGTTCCCGGCCGAATTTCACGCGCAAACCGCCGTGGAAGCCGCCATGACGTTGCAGGCGCAACTTGTCGCACACGGCAAGCGCGTGGAAGACATCCGCAAGATCACTATCCGCACGCACGAAGCCGCCATCCGCATCATCGACAAGAAAGGTCCGCTCAATAATCCGGCCGACCGCGATCATTGCATTCAGTACATGATCGCCGTGCCGTTGATTTTCGGCCGCCTGACGGCTGCCGATTACGAAGATTCGGTCGCGCAGGACGCGCGTATCGATGTGCTGCGCGCAAAGATGGAATGTGTGGAAGACGCGCAGTTCACGAAGGATTACCACGACCCGGAGAAGCGTTCCATCGCCAATGCACTGACGATCGAATTCAACGACGGGTCGCAGTTCGACGAAGTCGTAGTCGAATACCCGATCGGTCATAAGCGTCGTCGCGAAGACGGCATTCCGCTGCTGGTCGAGAAGTTCAAGACCAACCTCGCGCGCCGCTTTCCGGTCAAGCAACAACTGGCGATTCTCGACGTGTCGCTGGATCAGGCACGGCTAGAAGCCATGCCGGTCAATGAGTACGTCGATTTGTACGTCATCTAGTTGAGTTAAGTACTGTAGTTCCGCGATCAAACCAAGGAAAACACCATGGCCCACAACCTCCACAAAACGCTCAAGGAATTCGACAGCGGTTCCGGCAAAGGCAAGTTCTACTCCCTGCCGCAACTCGGCAAGGCACTGAACATCCAGATCGACCGCCTGCCGGTTTCGATCCGAATCGTGCTGGAATCGGTGCTGCGTAACTACGACGGCAAGAAAATCGCCGAAGAACACATCACGCAACTCGCGAACTGGAAGCCGACCGCCGCGCGCGTCGACGAAATTCCGTTCGTCGTGTCGCGCGTCGTGCTGCAGGACTTCACCGGCGTGCCGCTGCTCGCCGACATCGCGGCAATGCGTGGCGTCGCGAAGCGCGTGGGCAAGAACCCCAAGTCGATCGAGCCGCTGGTGCCCGTCGATCTGGTTGTCGACCACTCGGTGCAAATCGACCACTTCCGCGAAAAGAACGCGCTCGACCTGAACATGAAACTGGAATTCCAGCGCAACAACGAGCGCTACCAGTTCATGAAGTGGGGCATGCAGGCGTTCGACACGTTCAAGGTCGTGCCGCCGGGCGTCGGTATCGTTCACCAGGTCAACCTGGAATACCTTGCACGCGGCGTGCACAAGAAGGCCGAAGGCGCGGACACGGTGTACTACCCGGATTCGCTGGTCGGCACGGACAGCCACACCACGATGATCAACGGCATTGGCGTGGTCGGCTGGGGCGTGGGCGGTATCGAAGCTGAAGCCGGCATGCTCGGCCAGCCGGTGTACTTCCTGACGCCGGACGTGGTCGGCGTGAACCTGAAGGGCAAGCTGCGCGAAGGCGTGACGGCCACCGACCTGGTGCTTACCATCACCGAACTGCTGCGCAAGGAAAAGGTTGTCGGCAAGTTCGTCGAGTTCTTCGGCGAAGGCACGCGCTCGCTGTCGCTGCCGGACCGCGCGACCATCGGCAACATGGCGCCGGAATACGGCGCAACCATGGGCTTCTTCCCGGTCGACGAAAAAACCATCGACTACTTCAAGGGCACGGGCCGCACGGACGCGGAAATCTCCGCGTTCCAGAACTACTTCAAGGCTCAGAACCTGTTCGGTATTCCGAACGAAGGCGACATCGACTACACCAAGGTCGTCACGCTCGACCTCGGCACCGTTGCACCTTCGCTGGCTGGTCCGAAGCGTCCGCAAGACCGCATCGAAATCGGCAACGTGAAGTCCACGTTCACCGACCTGTTCTCGAAGCCGGTCGCTGAAAACGGCTTCGCGAAGAAGGCCGCCGACCTCGACGCGCAATACACCACCAGCAACGGCGTCAACGTGAAGAACGGCGACGTGCTGATCGCCGCGATCACGTCGTGCACGAACACCTCGAACCCGAGCGTGCTGCTGGCTGCCGGCCTGCTCGCGAAGAAGGCTGTGGAAGCGGGTCTTACGGTCGCACCGCATATCAAGACGTCGCTCGCTCCGGGATCGCGTATCGTCACCGAGTACCTGACGAAGACCGGCCTGCTGCCGTACCTGGACAAGCTGGGCTTCACGCTGGCCGCTTACGGCTGCACGACCTGTATCGGCAACGCGGGCGACCTGACGCCGGAACTGAACGAAGCCATCACGAAGAACGACATCGTCGCGGCGGCGGTGCTGTCGGGCAACCGTAACTTCGAAGCGCGTATTCATCCGAACATCCGCGCGAACTTCCTGGCTTCGCCGCCGCTCGTGGTGGCTTACGCCATCGCCGGCAACATTACGCGCGACCTGATGACCGAGCCGGTCGGCAAGGGCAAGAACGGCAAGGACATCTACCTCGGCGACATCTGGCCGACCAGCGACGAAGTGAACGACCTGCTGAAGTTCGCGCTGGATGCGGACGCATTCCGCAAGAACTACTCGTCGCTGACCAAGAAGGGCGACCTGTGGAGCAAGATCGAAGGCGAAGAAGGCCAGGTCTACGACTGGCCGAAGTCCACGTATATCGCGGAGCCGCCGTTCTTCGGCAATGACTTCTCGATGACGCCGGCCGACAGCATCGCCGCAGTCAAGAATGCGCGCGCGCTGGGCATTTTCGGTGACTCGGTCACGACCGACCACATCAGCCCGGCAGGCTCGATCAAGGAAGACTCGCCGGCAGGCAAGTGGCTGAAGGCAAACGGCGTGCAGAAGGCCGACTTCAACAGCTACGGCTCGCGCCGCGGCAACCACGACGTGATGATGCGCGGCACGTTCGCAAACGTCCGTATCAAGAACCTGATGATCCCGGCGAAGGCAGACGGCTCGCGCGTGGAAGGCGGCCTGACGATTCACCAGCCGAGCGGCGAACAACTGTCGATCTACGACGCCGCGATGAAGTACATCGAGGCCGGTACGCCGACCATCGTGTTCGCCGGCGAGGAGTACGGCACGGGCTCGTCGCGCGACTGGGCCGCGAAGGGTACGCAACTGCTGGGCGTGAAGGCCGTGGTCGCACGCAGCTTCGAGCGGATTCACCGTTCGAACCTGGTCGGCATGGGCGTTCTGCCGCTGCAGTTCAAGGGCTCGGATAGCGTTCAGTCGCTCGGCATTACCGGCGAAGAAACGTACGACATCGAAGGCCTGGGCGCGGACTTCAAGCCGCAACAGGAAGTGACGCTGGTGATTCGCGGCAAGGACGGCAGCGAGAAGCGCGTGCCGGTGCTGCTGCGTATCGACACGCCGATCGAAGTCGACTACTACAAGCACGGCGGTATTCTGCCGTTCGTGCTTCGTTCGTTGCTGGCTGCTTAAGCTTCGCGACGACGCAAACAGCCTGGCTGTTTTGCAGGGGCTGCGTCCTGTGGAGGGCGCAGCCGACTTTCAAGCCCGACCTTGGTCGGGCTTTTTTTTCGCCGCTTATTGCGAGGCGCGGCCGGACTGAAAAGCGGCGGGATTGTCGGTGATACGACGCTGCGTCATGTGCGCGTTCCAGTCGACGTTCCCCGACGTAGACACTGTTGTGCGCGTAACGGCACTTGCGTGGCGCTGCTGCGCGGCCCAATCCCACAAGGCCTTGCGCTCCGCTGTGTCGTTTGCCGACGACTGCGCCGCTGCCCATTCGCGCCCACTGTGTGTCGCAAGAGGCGCACGCGAATCATTGAGGCGACTCGACGCGATTCGCGTGTTTGCGCTTGCCACGCGAGTCGGGGCGGTTACAGCAAGCGGACGGTGTGCTCCTGCAATGCGCTTTTCCGAAACGGAATGGCTGCGCGCGCTCGCGCTGGCTTGCAACCCATCTTGTTGCGACGACCTCGCCGCGTCGGCCGGACGTATGACTCGCGGCAACGGCTCGGCTGCGGCCAACGCCGGTGGGGCAAGCTTGTGCGGCGCGGATGCCTGCTCCATGACCGTTTGGGACGTTTGCTGGGTGCCACGGCCGCTATGCACCATGCTTTCAGATGGCCGCGCTGAAACCGTGGCCTTGTCGGCAAGCTCGTGTGACGAGCAGGTGGCCAATAGCCACGCAAGCGCAATGCTGCATCCGACAAAAATCGCCGCGCCGAGCATGCGATCCGCACGCGACGAATGCGGTTGCGCGTGATCCGCTTCCAGATAACGCCGCGCTTCGGCCAATTGCTCGTCAAAACGACTATCCGAAGCGGGCCGTTGTGGCAGCTTGTAGAACAATATTAACTTGTTCTTCGGCGGAGCCTTGAAGCGAGGACGCAGCTTTGGCGCATATCGCGGCGACTCTGGCACGGCCGCTTGCGGGCCCAGTTGCTCCGTGCGCGATGCTGACCGTTGCCACGAGCCGAAAGGCGGCGGCAAACCAGAAAGCGGACGCGAATTGGGAAGCGCAAGCGCGCCCTGGATCAAGGCCAACGGCCTGTTCATGGCCGGGCGCTCCGGTACTCGTCGCTGACGGTTTCGAGTTGCTCGATCAGCGTTCGTATGCGCGCCGCAAGCGTATCAATCGACGGGCAATCCTGCGCGCCGGGCGCGGCTCGCACGACCCTCAGCGCCTCGATTAAACCGTGAGCGCCGACGAGACCGAGCGCCCCGCCCAGTCGGTGCAACAAATGACGAAAATGCTGTGCGTCACCCGCGCGTTGCGATTCGACCAGATGGTCCAGGTCATCGCGCATTGCCTGGCCCCAACCATCAAGAAATGCGTTGAGGTTGATTCCTTCTTCTACCAGCGCGTTCAAATAACCACGGTCGAATAGTGTCGGCGATGGTTCGACGGCTTTGTGTGAATTGTGACCGCCTTCATGCATGCCACACAATGTGTGATCTGTATGAGCCGCCGCGCTGTCATGCCCCATAGCAGGCATCACAAGCTGCGCGAGTGATCCCCCGTGCGCCGCAGGGGCGCTGGGTGTTGGCTGCGGGAGGCCGGCGTTTTCGGCGTCATCATGCGGTCTCGTCTCGTTCATAGCCGTGCAACTAATCGATCAGCTTGTGTAACGACGCAAATTCGATGAGCGCCGCGAGCGACGATAGTCCCAGCTTCTCCTGAATACGGCTCTTGTAGGTACTCACAGTCTTGTCGCTCAAAAATAAACGACTTGCAATGTCGCGATTGCTCGCACCGCGAGCAAGGTGTTGCAGCACTTCCACTTCACGTGCCGACAAGGCGCTCAGCGCGTTTTCGGGCGCAGACCCGGTTGCATCGGCTGGGAAACAGTCGTAGCCAAATAGGACTGTCTTGAGCGCCGTGATCAACTCACTCATGTTGCGCCCTTTGCCCACGTAACCGTTGGCACCTGCCGTGCGCGTATATCCGGCCATTACATCTTCTGGTTTGGCGGAAAGGACAAGAATGCAAATCTTCAGGTTCTCTTCGCGAATACGGCGGATCATGGACAAGCCGTCGAGCCGCGGCAAATCAAGATCGACAATGACGAGATCCGGTTTTTCGCGCAGAACCATTTGTAGACCGTCTTCGCCGTCGCCGCATTCCCCGACCAGGTCCAGCTCCGGGTCGGCGCGCAGCACGTTCGCTATCGTCCCTCTAATTATGGGGTGATCGTCAATAATCACGATTCTCTTCATTTACAGCTCCATTTGTTTTCTTATTAATCAAGGGGCGCAAAACGAAACAGAAACAGCCCAGCAGGGATTGACGTGTATGTTAACAACGTTGGGGCCTCCTCTCTGCCGCAACGTCAGTAGATATGTCTGCAATAACAAGGGATTTTTCGAATCTCACCGACGGATAATTCCGAGTGGAGACCAGAATAATTCTGCGGCGTGCTTGAAGGACATGTTGTGACGACTAGTGTGATGCTGCATGCCAAGTTGCAACCGCGATTGCATATGTCCGCTCTGCGGCACTGACGGAGCCGCAGATTTGGTTTGTGATGGAGTGCTCGCGCGCTACCGCTTCCTCCAACCGTCGCGCGGGCCGCACCGGAAATGCGGCCCGCGATCAACGTGCGAGTTATTGCGTTACTGTGCCCGCTCGTTCGGCTCTTGCTGCGGCTTCGCCTTCTGAACCGGTTTTTGTGCGTCACTACGCACAAATTCCAGTTCCACCCGACGGTTCGCTGCCAGACAGTCGATCAGCGCCTGACGGTTAGCGTCGTGACATTCGACCACCGGATTGTCCTTACCGCGACCGCGTGCAGAGATTGGCGTCGTGACGCCGCCATTTTGCAGATAGCGTTTGACCGTTTCTGCCCGCTTGCTGGACAACTGACGGTTGTAGCTGTCGCTACCCAGACGGTCGGTGTAGCCGTCGATACGAATAGCCGTCACGTCATCCACCTGCTTGAGGTCGCGAATGAGCTGATCCAACTTGGCCTTGCCCGTAGGCAGCATGCCGCCGAGATCGCCACGATCGAACTTGAAGGTGGCGTCGGCCTGCAGTGTCATTTTCGGCGGAATAACGGCGTCATCGTGTGCGGTCGGAGGCGGGGTGCACGCAGCAAGCGCAGCACTAATGCCAGGCAGACCTTTTTCCACCCCATCCACCAGCAGTTGGCTCTTTTCGAAGTTTCGCGTCCATGCCTCGTGACCGGCATGAATCATTTCGACTTCAGAGCACGCCGTCAAACGCTGCGCTTCCTGGCACTGCGGGAAAAGGGGGGACGTCTTCGCCTGCAGGATCTGCTTCCACAGATCGGGACGAATCACCGAAGCCGTGCGCAATTCCGGATTGTCGACAGACAGGCCCTGACCGGTTTCAAGCGCCGCGGTAAGACGGTCGGCCTGAACCAACGCTTCTTGCACGAAGCCCCAGTTATCGTGGCTGTAACGCTCGGCGCTGGCCGCATTCAGCCAGCACTGCGCCTTGTCGCCAAAGTAGTTGTTCTTGCGCTCGCCGAGCGCTTGCAGCCGGCCCTGAACGGCATCGAGCAGTGCGCCGCCCTTGATGCCGCCATAAGTGTCGATCCACTGCGGCGTCACCGCACCTGCGGCCTGGCTTTGCGTGGCGCTGAAGCCGGTCTGCAGCACAGTGGGGTCTTGAATCTGCAGCCGGTCGCGCGTCGCGTTCGACGAACATCCGGCGAGCGTCGCGGCAAGCGCGAGCGCAATCAAGGAATACTTCATGTGTGTTTTCTCATGGAAAGAGGGTCGCACGGAAACTTCCCGTGCGACCCCGACAGCTAACGTCTCAAGCTTCTATTGAAGGCCTGACGGCCCTCGCCTAGTTGCCGAGGACGATGCCGATACCAGCGCGAACGATGGTGCTATTGCCGCCGGAGCTGGACACGCCCAGGTTGTAGTTGATCGTGCCCTTCTCGTTCCACCGCGACACGCCCAGACCGACCGCCTGATAGCCGCGGTAGTTGGCGACGCCCGCGTTGATCGTGGTGCGACCCGGCAGATACGGCGTAACGATATTCAGCGCCGACGCCGCAGCAATACCCTTGGCAGCGTTGCGATCAACGTTGTTGATCGAGTTGCTCATGCTGCCCATGGCATTGTTCAACTGACCCAGGTTGACTGCGTCGGTTGCCTGCGTGCCTGCCGCGACATTCGTAATCTGACGCTCGGCACCGGCTGAGCCGACCGACACCGTGTTGTCGCGATCCGTAGTCGAGTTCGCACCAAGGGCAACCGAATTGACATTCGGAGCCGAGGCACCCGAACCCATGGCGACGGATTTATCGCCCGTCGTCTTGGTGTCCTTGCCGATTGCAATCGACTCGCTACCCGATGCGACTGCCCCGTTACCGATCGCGATTGCATCCGTGCCGGAAGCTACTGCCGCGGTACCGCTCGTTCCCGGGTTGTTGACGGTGATGTAGGTGGAACCGCCGCCGTCCGCGAAGTTCTTCACGGTGTTCTCGAGAGCGGAGAACTGGCCGTAGTTGACTGCGTCGGTAGCGTTCTTGCCATCTGCCACGTTGGTCAGCGTGACCGGCGTCGTCGAACCCACGCCGCCCAGCGTGACCTGGGTCTTCGAGGAGTCGTCGTAGGCAACGCCGTTTGCCGTGCCGTCGCCGCCGTGCTGCGCAACGTACGTCTTCATCTGGTCGACGTTGACGGCGTCGGTTGCGTCAGTGCCCGCAGCCACGTTCTTCAGTTGGGTCGGGGTGCCGCCCGCATTGAAGGTCACTGTGCCCCTCGACATGTTGTCATAGGCGACGAACGCGTTGGTCACATTGCCCGACGAGTCGACGTTCAGACCAGCGGCCTTCAACTGCTTGAGGTTCACGGCCTCGTTGTCACTCGTAGCGTCTGCAACGTTTGCGATCGTCACAGGCGTCGTGGAACCGGCACCGCCCAAGGTCAGCTTGTCATGCGCGGACGTGTCGTAGATCACCGCGTCGGGGCTGCCGCCGCGGGACTGCGCGTCCAGCGCACTGATTGCCGCACCCACGCCGCTGTATGTGCTGCCGCTAATGACATACGCAGGCTTGCTGATGGTGCCGTTCGCCGTCACCGACGAGCTACCGCCCAACGCCGCAGCCGTGCTGCTCATTGCGCCGTAGAGTTGCGAACCGTTGATTGCCTGGGTGCTGCTCGACGCCACCTGACCGGAGCCGACGTTTGACAGAATGACAGGCGTGGTCGCCCCCAGCCCGCCAAACGACACCTTGGTCTTCGTCGTATCGTCGTATGCAACGAACGCGTTCGTGACATTGCCGCTCGAGCCGATGCTTGCGCCCATCGCCTTGAGTTGTTCGACGTTCACCGCGTCGTTGTTCGCGACGCCGTCGGCAACGTTCGACAGCTTGACCGGCGCGCCAGTGGAATTGAGCGTGACGGACGTGTGTGCCGACGTGTCGTACAGGACGGCATTCGTCGAGCCGCCACCGCTGCTGGATGCTGCCGCAATCAGCGCGGCGCCGACGTCGCTATAGGTCGCGCCGTTCAGCTTGTAGCTGGGCTTCGAGATCGTGCCGTCGCTGTTCACCGATGAGCCGCCACCGAGCGCCGCTGCCGTGCTGGCCATTGCACCGTACAGTTGCGAACCGTTGATGGCCTGCGTGCTGGTCGACGTCACCTGGCCCGCGCCCACGTTCGACAGGATGACCGGGGCGGTCGCGCCAACGCCGCCAAACGTAACTCTGCCCTTGGTCGTGTCGTCGTAAGCGACGAACGCGTTCGTCACGTTGCCGCTCGTGCCGATGGTTGCGCCCATTGCCTTCAACTGCTCGACGTTGACCGCGTCGTTGTTCGCGACGCCGTCGGCAACATTCGCCACCTTGACCGGCGTGCCTGCAACGCCGAGCGTGACCGACGTGTGAGCCGACGTGTCATACACCACCGCGTTCGGTGCGCCGCCACCAGCCACAGCCGCGATAGCAGCATTCATCTGGCCGAGGTTCACCGCGTCGGTATTCTGGGTACCGGCGGCAACGTTGATGATCTGATTCTGCTGCGAGCTGCTGCCAACCGAAACGGCGTTGGCTCGGTCTGCCATCGAGTTGTAGCCGATTGCTACAGCGTTAATCGCCGTGGCCGACGACCCGGCACCGAGCGCCATCGAATTGGTAGCGCCCGTCGCCACCGTTGCAGTGTTGCCGAGCGTCACGGAGTTTGTGGCGTTCGTCACGCTATTGCTACCCATCGCCAAGGAGTTGAGACCTTGAGCCGCCGCCATGTAGCCAATGGCCACCGAGTTGTCGGACTTGTTGTCGGTAGTCGCACCGTCGCCAATTACCGTGGCATTCAGTGCCGCTGCGCTTGCATACGAACCTACCACGGTCGAGCCGGCACGGAACGAGCCTGAACCCGCCCCCACGATCACGGAACCCGCGCCCTGAGCCATTGCGCCAGGCCCGATTGCCATGGCGTTCTCGGTGTTGTCCGTCGAGGTGGCAGGAAGGCCAGGAGTGACGGTCGTGCTCACCGCGATATAGTTCGTGACAGGCACGGCCGCGCCCAAAAGCATCGACTTGAGTCCGGTCGACTGGACCGGCGTCAACGAAGCCTTCAGCGCGTTCAACTGAGCGAGGGTCACGGCGTCAGTACTCGCAACGCCGTTCGCAACGTTCATGATGCGGCGTTCTGCACCGATGTCACCGACCGAAATCGAATTCGCCGCGCTGACCCGCGAGTTCGAACCCAACGCCACGGAGTCAGCAAACTGCGAACGTGCGCCCGAACCGATAGCAACCGCGTTGGTACCGCTCGAATACGCCCCACCGCCAATGGCCACGGCTTCGCCGCCAGAGGCGATGGCAGCGCTGGACGCAGACACCACCTTGATGTATTTGGTCGTGTCGGCGATGTTGTTGTTGATCGCACCGACCTGGCTATCGAGCCCGCTAAGGGCAGAGCCGACATCCGAGTACGTGCCGCCACTGAGCTGATAGCTCGGTGCCGACACGGCGCCCGTGGAACTCACGGTCGAGCCGCCACCCAGCGCGTTCGCAACACTGCTCGCCGTGCTGTACAACTGGCTGGCGTTGACTGCGTCGAGGCTTGTGGCCGACAGCGTACCGGCCTTCAGACCGGTAATCTTGGTCGAGCCGCTGGCACCCTTCAGCGTCACGGTATTTTTGGTGGTGTCGTCGTATGCAACAAACGCGTTGGTCACGACGCCGCTGCTGTTGAACGTGCCGCCCATTGCCTGGAGCTGCGCAACGTTGACTGCGTCGTTCGTCGAGATACCGTTCGCGACGTTGGTCAGCGTGACGGCCCTGGTTGCACCCGCGCCGCCCAGCGTGACCTTGCTCTTCGTCGTGTCGTCGTACGCGACAAATGCGTTGGTTACGACGCCGCTGCTGTTAAACGTGCCGCCCATTGCCTGGAGCTGTGCGACGTTGACTGCGTCGTTCGTCGAGATACCGTTCGCGACGTTGGTCAGCGTGACGGCCTTGGTTGCACCCGCGCCGCCCAGCGTGACCTTGCTCTTCGTCGTGTCGTCGTACGCGACAAATGCGTTGGTTACGACGCCGCTGCTGTTAAACGTGCCGCCCATGGCCTGAAGCTGTGCAACGTTGACGGCGTCGTTCGTCGAGATACCGTTCGCGACGTTGGTCAGCGTGACCGCCCTAGTCGTGCCCGCGCCGCCCAGCGTGACCTTGCTCTTCGTCGTGTCGTCATACGCGACGAATGCGTTGGTCACGACGCCGCTACTGTTGAACGTGCCGCCCATTGCCTGGAGCTGCGCAACGTTGACTGCGTCGTTCGTCGAGATACCGTTCGCAACGTTGGTCAGCGTGACGGCCTTGGTCGTGCCCGCGCCGCCCAGCGTGACCTTGCTCTTCGTCGTGTCGTCATACGCGACGAATGCGTTGGTCACGACGCCGCTACTGTTAAACGTGCCGCCCATTGCCTGGAGCTGCGCAACGTTGACTGCGTCGTTCGTCGAGATACCGTTCGCAACGTTCGTCAGCGTGACTGCCTTGGTCGTGCCCGCGCCGCCCAGCGTGACCTTGCTCTTCGTCGTGTCGTCATACGCGACGAATGCGTTGGTCACGACGCCGCTACTGTTGAACGTGCCGCCCATTGCCTGGAGCTGCGCAACGTTGACTG